>JAUZSF010000018.1 GCA_030949705.1 Robiginitomaculum sp.
GTATGCTTGTCTAGTTTCTGCCCCATGAATAGCCCCAGCGAGATCACAACAGTTTAGTGATTAAGTAGTGACGCCAGAATCGCGCTTTTGAAACCTGTAACCCCTGACGGAAACAAATAACTTATTGAATTATATATTGTTATTTTTGTCACAAAACTAACATCTTGCTAGAGAATAACCTCGACATTGCGAATAGCCGTCAAAACGGCCTGCAAACGCGTGCTGGCACCCAGCTTTGCTTTGGCATTTTTAATATGGAACACCACGGTGCGCTCGGAAATGTCCAGCAATGCCGCCACCTCCCGGTCTGTCTTTCCCATAGCCACCCAGGTCAGACATTCCCGCTCCCGCCCGGTAAGGGCATAGGCCTTGGGGGAAAGAATGAGGTGCTCGACCCCGCCGTCCAGTGCACAGGCCCTAGAATAATACCCCGCCGCCAGACAGGATAGCAGCCATATCTGGTATTCGCTCAAAACACTGGGGTCTCCAGTCAAGCTCACCCCGGCAATGCGGTTATGCCTGCCTTTGACGGGAAAAGTAATTCCAACGATAATACCCACATCCTTGGCCTTTTCCCAGGCTTCACGCTCCCTGTCCGTAATATTGGGATTGTTGATCAGATCGGCGGTGAGAAATGGAATACCGCTGAGCTTGGTCTGGTGAATGACTGAAGAATCATAGGTGCGCCGCTCATTCCAGAACTTTGCCAAATATTCCTCAGGAAAGGTACCGAGCACCAAATGCTGCTGCCAATGCGTCGCTTGGGGCAAAATTTCGAACAGACAATGGCGATCCATACCAAAGGATTTCACCACTTGGTCAAAGCTCTTCACCAGCTCTTCAACACTGGTGGCTTCAAAAAGCTTTTTAAAATACGACAGATATGACATTTCATCCGTCGTCATCACACCCGGATCCACATTCATCCACACCAGTCATTTCAAATGAACACAATAAATAATGCATAAAACATTACTAAAATGCAATACCTGCAATAAAATTGTTGTGCAGATAAACTAAAAATACCCATTTTCTCTATTTTACTGAACTATAATTATTTTACATGTAATTCATGAAAGTTTCATGCAATTAATATTTTTACATAAAGAAAGAACTTACAGAATATTACAATTAATGATCGTAATTTTTACTTTACACCTTACGCTTATAGATACCCCCACCTTTCGGGTGTGCTTTATCATAAATCCGCAATAACGATTGCGCATCTACATCCGCATAGATTTGCGTTGAAGACAGGCTTTCGTGTCCCAACAGTTCTTGCAATGCTCGCAAATCTCCACCACCGGCCAGCAAATGCGTGGCAAACGAATGGCGCAAGGCATGAGGGGTGGCACTATCGGGCAGGCCCAACTGGGCGCGCAGCCTCTGCATCAGCTTTTGGGCGGCACGGGGCCCCATGGCGCCGCCCCGCACCCCGCGAAACAAGGGTTGTGATGGCTCTATGGACCAGGGGCAGAGCCCTACATACTGATCCACCGCCTCAATAGTGGCCGGCAACAAGGGAACCAGGCGGGTTTTATTACCCTTGCCAACAATGCGCAGTGTATCGCCAAAGGGATAATCCGCACCGGTCAGGGACAGGGCCTCGGCAATGCGCAAACCAGCGCCATAGAGCAGGGTCAGCAAAGCCGCATCACGGGCGGCAATCCATGGCTCGCCCTTTGTTTTTGTCCGGGCGCTGGCCTGCAAAACCTCCCCGGCGGCCCGGACCGACAAGGGACGGGGGGTAGTGCGCGCCAGTTTCGGCCCTTCGATCAGAGACAGCTGGTCATTTTTGAGACCCCAGCGGCGCTCTAAAAACCGGTAAAAACTGCGAATGGAAGAGAGGGCCCGGGCCAGTGAGCGCGATGATAATGGCAATGCGCCCCGGCGCCGCGCCGCCAGATAGCTGCGAAAATCCTGGGCGCTGAGGCGACCCAGCCCCCCCCCAGATCCACCCTTTCCCCACCATGGTCGCGGATATGAGCGAAAAAGGCGTTCAGATCGCGCTCATAGGCTGCCAGTGTGTTGGGGCTGAGGCGTCGTTCCGCGCGCAAATGATTGATAAAAGCCCCCAGGGCTTCGTATGCGGGTATGTCTAAATCGGTGCCCATGCGGCCACCAGCCGTTCAACGACCCGGGCCAGAAAGGCGGCCAGGTCCGTGCCCTGATCCGGGCGGTAGGTCAGCCGGTCCCGACTGCCAAGGGCAAACAGACCCTCCCGGCCCCGCACCTGGATACGCAACAGCATTTCCGAACTCAGGCCCTCCGCCTCTTGTCCAAAAATATCGGCCGTATAGGGCTGGCACGGGCCAAGACGTTCGCTGTGGCCATCCAGCACGCGCAATACCAGGCCTTTGGGGGGCGCCCATAATGGCCCGTGTATTGTCGGGCGATTGCAAACCCTCCACCAGCACTCGCAACACATCTGCCCCCAGAGAATGGCGCACATGCCCGGCCAGACGCTGATCCAGCATACCCAGATCGCGGGCATCAACCAGCGCCAGAACGGCCCCGTGAATTTGTGCCGTGCTGGCATGATTGGTACGCATGGTTTGCACCAGGGCATCGCGTTCCATGGTCAGGCGACGCACCTTGCCTTCCAGCCGCAGTTTGGCAGCGCTATCAAAGTCTATGATGGATGCGCCCGGATCCTCGCTCATGGCAAAATGCTTTGCCCGGTGCTTTCCCAATCCGCCATAAACGCCGCCAGGCCCTTATCCGTCAGGGGGTGTTTGACCAAGGCCTGCAACACATTGGCCGGAATGGTGGCCACATCCGCCCCCAGCAAAGCCGATTGCTTCACATGCAGCACATTGCGAATGGAGGCCGCCAGAATTTGTGTGTCCAGCTCTGGGTAATTATCATAAATGGTACGAATTTCGCCGATCAGCTCCATGCCATCGGCCCCGGTATCATCAATACGACCGATAAAGGGGGAAATATACGTGGCACCGGCCTTGGCCGCGAGCAAGGCCTGATTGGCACTGAAACACAAAGTGACATTCACCGGATGGCCTTTACCGCTGAGCACATGGGTGGCCTTCAGCCCTTCCCAGGTCAGCGGCACCTTGACGCAAACATTATCGGCAATGTCGCGCAAAAACTCGCCTTCCTTTACCATGCCCTCGGCATCACTGGCGGTAACTTCGGCACTGACCGGCCCGGTGGTCAGGGTACATATTTCCTTGATGGTCTGCACCAGATCGCGCCCGGACTTGGCAATCAGCGACGGATTGGTGGTTACCCCGTCGACCAGCCCGGTGGCGGTCATGGCCCTGATCTCGTCCACATTGGCGGTGTCGAGAAAAAACTGCATGATCATTGCCCTCTATAATGGTTCTTGTGAAAACTGATTCGCTCACTCTACCCTGTGCTCTCCAGCCCTGCCAGACGAAGGTTAAATAAGCATGTCTGCACCGCTCCTGGCATCAGTATTATTTCCGATGCCGGTCCCCGAACCTTTTGATTATGAGATCCCGGATACCCTGTCCCTGGGCCAAGGCTCCATTGTCTATGCACCTTTGGGTGCGCGTATGGTTTGCGGCGTGGTGTGGAAAGTATTTCGTGCCCAAGAAAAAGATCAGGAACGCGCCCTCAAACCCATTGCCAATGTGGTCGACACGCCGCCCTTGCCAGTTTCCTGCCTTGAATTTGTGGATTTTGTCGCGCGCTATTGCTGTCATCGCCAAGGGGTGGTGTTGCGTATGGTGCTCAGCAGTCCTGAAGCCCTAAAGCCTTCACCCGTACAAACTCTCTATGCCCCCGCCGACACTCTGCCAGAAAAAATGACTCCGGCACGCGAAAAGGTTTTACAGGCCGCCCGGAAAGGCCATTTCAGCATCACCGAACTGGCCCGGCGCGCCCAGGTCAGCCCCGGGGTAATTACCGCCCTGGCCAAGGCTGGCGGTCTGATCGCCAAGACACAGCCCGTAGACAGGCCCTTTGCGCCGCCCAACCCCGAACGTACCGGCCTGGACCTAACCGCCTCGCAACGCACCGCGGCCAGCGACCTGATCAGCCTGACCCAGCAAAACCGTTTTGCCCCGGCATTGCTGGATGGCGTCACCGGATCGGGAAAAACGGAAGTTTATTTTGATGCCATTGCCGATGTGCTGTTGCGGGATCCATCGGCACAGGTGCTGGTGCTCTTGCCAGAAATTGCCCTGACCCAGGATGTATTGGCGCGCTTTGAACGCCGTTTTGGGGCACCCCCGGCCGAATGGCATTCAGAACGCACAAACATGCAGCGCCGCCGGGTTTGGCGCGAAGTGACCAATGGACGTGCCCGCATAGTGGTCGGTGCCCGTTCGGCCCTCTTCCTGCCTTTTGCCAATCTGCGCCTGATTGTCGTCGATGAAGAACATGACAGTTCCTACAAGCAGGAAGACGGGGTATTGTATCATGCGCGCGACATGGCGGTGGCCCGTGCCAAATTTGCCGATGCGGCGATTATTCTGGCCTCGGCAACCCCGTCTCTTGAGACCATGCTCAACGCCCGCTCGGGCCGTTATGCCCATGTCCGGTTGCAGGCGCGCCCCGGCGCCGCCGTTTTACCGCCCATCTCAACCATCGATCTGCGCGAACATCCGCCCGCCTCTGGCGGCTGGCTGTCGCCGCCGCTGATCGAGGCCATCCAAGAAACACTGCAACAAAAAGAGCAATGCCTGTTGTTTTTGAACCGGCGCGGCTATGCGCCCCTGACCATTTGCCGTCATTGCGGCGAACGCATGAAAGCCCCAGACAGTTCCACCTATCTGGTGGAACACCGCTATAATGGGCGGCTGGTCTGTCATTTAACCGGCTATTCCATGCCCAAACCAAAGGCCTGTCCGGCGTGCGGCACCCCAGACAGCCTACACCCGGTTGGGCCGGGGGTAGAGCGCTTGCAAGAAGAAGTCGAGACGTTGTTCCCCGATGCATCGATTGAGATATTTTCCTCGGACAGCACCAAAAATGCCGAGGAAGTCCGCGCCCTGATTGCCCGCATGGAACAAGGTAAAATCGATATCCTGATCGGCACGCAAATGGCCGCCAAGGGGCATAATTTTCCGGGCCTGACACTGGTCGGGGTGGTGGATGCGGATATGGGGCTGCATGGAGCTGACATGCGGGCAGGCGAGCGCACCTATCAGACGCTTATGCAGGTGGCCGGGCGCGCCGGGCGGGCAAGCCGGCCAGGCCGGGCCTTGCTGCAAACCCATCAACCGGATCATGAGGCCATACTGGCCCTATGCTCGGGCGATCGGGAAACCTTTATCAGTGCCGAGCTGGGTTTGCGCGAAGATATGGGCTTCCCCCCGTTTGGCCGCCTGGCGGCGCTGGTCTTTTCGGCCCCCACCGAGCCAGAGGCACAACGGGCGGCGCGCGATTTTGTGGCCATGGCCCCCCTGGTACAGGGGGTGGATATATGGGGGCCGACCGAGCCGCCTCTTAGCCGGGTACGGGGACGTTGGCGGCAAAGATTATTGTTGCGCGCCGAGCGCCAGATTGATCTTTCGGCCATGATCAGCGCCTGGCGCAGCCGGGTAAACCTGCCGCGCAACATACGCCTCAAAGTGGATATCGATCCGTATTCGTTTTTATGAAAAGCGTGGATCAGCCGTTCGCTGCACAGATCGGCGATGATTCATTGGCCGGCTGATTATGATTGCTCAGTGCCCCCTTCATCGCCGCATAGAGGCGCTGTGGCTCAATAGGTTTAGCCACATGGTCGTCCATGCCAGCGGCCAGATATTCCTGGCGCTGGTGCGGCATGGCATTGGCCGTCACCGCCACAATCGGCGTTTTGGGCATTTGCTCGCTGGCTTCGATCTGGCGAATGGCCTGAGTGGCCTCGACCCCATTCATATGAGGCATCTGGATATCCATCAGCACCAGATCAAACGGTTGAGCCTGCCAGGTTTTCACCGCCTCTTGCCCGTCCTCAACAAAGGTAACGTCGGCCTTGGCATGGCTGAGAATCGCCTTGATCACCATGCGGTTGGTGGGATTGTCCTCGGCAACCAGAATACGCAAGGCCCGTTTTGTTTTTTTCTCTGCCCCGGCTTTATCGGTGCTACTCTCTTCAGACACCTGCATGTTTTCGACTTTTTTAACGGAAACAAAAAAGCAGAATTTGGACCCTTTGCCCGGCTCGCTCTTGAGATTAATCTCGCCGTCCATACGTTCGACCAGTTCCTTGCAAATGGCCAGCCCCAAGCCTGTCCCCTGATACTCGCGGCTAAGAGAGGAATCCACCTGGGTAAAGCGATCAAAAATGCTTTTTTGCGCCAACAGGGGAATCCCCGCGCCAGTATCCATTACCGAAACGCTTAGATAGGTTGTTTGCTCATTATCCGTCTCTTCGGACAGAAAGACTTTGATGCCGCCTTTTTGCGTAAATTTCACCGCGTTAGAGAGCAGATTGTTCAGCACTTGCCGGATCCGCGCCGCATCACCAATAAAACGTGTGTCTTCATCAATATTGCTCTGCACATCAAAGGTCAGCCCTTTGGCACGCGCCGCATGGCCAAACATTTCCAGTGAAGAATGAGAGATTTCGCGGATCGTGAATTCGCTTTTATGAAGTTTGAACTGGCCGGCTTCGATTTTCGACATATCCAGCACATCGTTCAATATGGTCAGCAGGGCCGCCCCCGATTGCTCGACCACTTCCAGCATGGAACTTTGTTCTGATGAAACTTCGGTTTGGCTCAGCGCCTTGGTCATGCCCAAAATACCGTTTAAAGGCGTGCGGATTTCATGGCTCATTACGGCCAGAAATTCCGATTTGGCCTTGCTGGCGCTTTCCGCCGTATCGCGGGCTTTCTTTAACGCCTGTGTACGTTCACGCACCCGCTGTTCCAGCTTGTCGCGATAAGCCAAAAGCTCTGCCTGTGCCACCGCCAGGGCCTTGCCGCGCTTTTGTGCATCCCGCAAAATAGCATACCAGATCAAGCTGAGTATAATCAGCACCACCACGTCCCCGGTTAATGCCATGCGCGTTGTTTTCTGGGCGGCCACACGTTGTTGTTCTACATGCGTCCAGGTGGCACGCAGCAAATCATCCACGGCTTTGTTATAGGCATCGGCATTGGCAACATAGCGGGGATCGCTAATGATCTGGCTGGCCTTGACCGCATTGCCTTTACGAATTTCGGCAAACGCCCGGGATTCGGCCTGTGCCACCCGTTGTCGCAGGGAACCGGCTCGCGCGGCAGCGGCCTTGACCACCGGACTGATCGCCAACTCGCTGGCATCATGCAGGCGTTTTTCCAATTGGGCGCCCAGCGAGCGGTACCGGCTTTCCCAGCGCCGGTCACCGCTTTCCTTGGCGGCCCGGATCACAAACCCGCGTTCGCGGTTGATGGAAACCAGATCCCCATGCACCTGTGCCAGTTGGGCACTGGTATGAGAAGCATCAGCGATATTGATGGCGGCTTTACGTACAGTCAGCCCCAACCCTGCAACCATGGCTATGGTCAAGGTAACCGCGAGTACAACCAACGCAGTGCGTGATCGAAATACCGCCAGCTCTGTAATCCGTATGGGAGACATTATTCCTGCCCTTTTCCCCGACAAGGAAGGGAAGCTGGCACAAAGATATTAACATTGGGTGGAGCCGGAGGATTTATTCTATCCATGCCGTTTCACAGGGTGTTAATGCAAAGGACAGGCAATCGTGCTGTCCTGCCTATCTTGCCCCCCCCTGAAGGGCGTGCTATGCCCCCGCCGGGCTGTGGGAATACGCAAGAATTCAAGTTTTTGCCATCCTCACAAACCAGAGTGAAATCAATGTGTTAACCTTCTGCGATACGACAGCAGGCGAATTTGACGACAGGTGGAAAAGAGTGTCAGGCCAGGATGTAAAAACTTCCGGTGCGGCGGACCGCTACGCCAGAGCGTTGTTTGAATTGGCACAGGATGCCAAAAGTACAGGTGTTCTTGAAAAAGAATTATTGGTACTCAAAAACATGCTGGATAACAATGCAGAGCTGATGCAGGTTCTGGCTTCCCCCATTGTAGGCAGCACAGAAAAGGCGTCCGCCATTACGGCCATTGCCAAAAAAGCAGGCTTTTCCAAACTTGCCATTAATTTTGTCGGGGCCGTCGCCATGGCCGGACGGGCGGGTGAATTGTCTCAAATGGCTGACCATTTTGCTTTCTTGTGCGCCCAGGCGCGCGGCGCAGTGCAGGCCGAGGCCACCACGGCACAGCCGATGAGTGCAAAACAGGAAAAAGACCTGGTCAGTACCCTGAAAAAGGTACTGGGTCAGGATGTTAAGGTTGAAACGCGGGTTGACCCCGCAATGCTGGGCGGGCTGATTGTAAAAATCGGGTCCCGTATGTTTGATAGCTCCCTCAAATCCAAACTTGAGGGACTAACGATGGTAATGAAAGAGAGCTAGGCGTCATGGATATCCGTGCGGCGGAAGTTTCTGCAATCCTCAAAAAACAAATTAAAGGCTATGGCACCAAGGCGAAAGTCTCGGACGTTGGCCAGGTGCTGTCCGTTGGGGACGGTATTGCCCGGGTTTATGGCCTGGATGAAGTGCAAGCCGGGGAAATGGTTGAATTTCCGGGCGGCATCAAAGGCATGGCGCTGAACCTGGAAAGCGACAATGTCGGCGTCGTGATCTTTGGGGAAGACCGCAGCATTCGCGAAGGCGATACGGTCAAACGTCTTGGCGAAATTGTGGACGTGCCGGTGGGCAAGGAATTGCTGGGCCGTGTGGTCAACGCCCTGGGCGAGCCGATCGACGGCAAAGGCCCGATCAAAACCAAGAAACGCGCCCGTGTGGACGTCAAGGCCCCGGGCATTATCCCCCCGGAAATCCGTGCACGAGCCAATGGCCACTGGCATCAAGGCCATTGACGCCCTGATCCCCATTGGCCGGGGTCAGCGCGAGCTGATCATTGGTGACCGCCAGACCGGCAAAACCGCCATCGCCGTTGATGCGATTTTGAACCAGAAAGAAGTCAATCAGAGCGATGATGAGAGCAAGAAGCTCTATTGCATCTACGTGGCCATTGGCCAGAAACGCTCCACGGTGGCGCAGATTGTAAAAACCCTCGAAGAAAATGGCGCCATGGAATATTCCATCGTTGTGGCCGCCACCGCCTCCGAGCCGGCTCCACTGCAATATCTGGCACCGTTTACCGGTTGCGCTATGGGCGAATTTTTCCGTGATAACGCCATGCACGCTTTGATCGTGTATGATGATCTGTCCAAACAGGCCGTAGCCTATCGCCAGATGTCCTTACTTCTGCGTCGTCCGCCAGGCCGTGAAGCCTATCCCGGTGATGTGTTCTATCTGCATTCGCGTCTTCTGGAACGCGCTGCCAAGCTCAGTGACGAGCACGGCGGTGGTTCGCTGACCGCCTTGCCGATTATTGAAACCCAGGCCAATGACGTGTCCGCCTATATCCCGACCAATGTGATTTCGATCACCGATGGTCAGATCTTTTTGGAAACCGACCTTTTCTATCAGGGCATTCGCCCGGCAGTGAATGTCGGCCTGTCGGTTAGCCGGGTGGGCTCCTCCGCACAAACCAAGATCATGAAAAAAGGTGGCCGGCCCGGTTAAGGGTGAATTGGCACAGTATCGTGAAATGGCGGCTTTTGCTAAATTTGGCTCAGACCTTGATGCTTCTACCCAGGCCATGTTGGCTCGGGGTGAACGCCTGACGGAACTTTTGAAACAGCCGCAATTCTCACCGCTCTCCATGGCCGAAGAATCCTGCATGATTTATGCGGGGACGCGGGGCTATCTGGATGGCATCGACGTTGCTGATGTTCAGCGATATGAAGAAGAACTGCTTTTGAACCTGCATGCCGATCACAAGGATCTGTTGGACGAAATCACCAAGGAACAGGCCCTGACCGACAGTATTGAGAGCAAGCTCAAAGCCGCCCTTGAGGCCTTTACCAAGCGCTTTGCATAACCTCAGGGTATAAAGGAAGAGTCCCATGGCGAGTTTGAAGGAATTCCGCGATCGTATTGATAGCGTGAAATCCATTCAGAAAATCACCAAGGCCATGCAGATGGTGGCCGCAGCCAAATTGCGCCGGGCGCAAGAGGCCGTTGAGGCCGCCCGCCCCTATGCCGCGCGGATGAGCGCGGTGGTTGGTAATCTGTCATCGGCCATGGACGGGCGCCCAGGCGCGCCTGAACTGTTGGTGGGTACGGGCAAAAGCGATGTGCACCTGTTGGTGGTGGCCAGCGCAGACCGAGGCTTGTGCGGCGGCTTTAACAGCCAGATTGCCCGCCATGCCCGTGCCGAGGTTTCCCGCCTGGTCCAGGAAGGCAAGACCGTCAAAATTCTCTGTGTGGGTGTCAAAGCTGCCGACCAGCTGAAACGAATTTACGAAGACAAGATTATCGAAATCATTTCCTTGCGCGAACACAAGGACATAGACAGCACGGTTGCCGCCGATATATCGGCGCGTATTCTGCATATGTTCGAAGCCGGTGAATTTGATGTCTGTACCCTGGTATTTTCGCGCTTTAAGTCGGTGATCTCGCAGATTCCGACCGCGCAAACCCTGATCCCGGCCATGCAATCGCTCGACCAAGAGGTGGCGGCCCCTGACCTTGGCGGCGCGGCCTATGATTACGAACCCGATGAAGAAGACATCTTAAAAGTTCTGCTGCCCCGGAACCTGACCACACAGATTTTTCAAGCCTTGCTGGAAAATGTGGCCGGTGAAATGGGCGCAAAAATGTCGGCCATGGATAACTCCACCCGCAATGCCGGTGAAATGATCGACAAATTATCGCTGCAATACAACCGCAAACGCCAGAGCATGATCACCACTGAACTGATCGAAATTATTGCCGGCGCCGAAGCCGTATAGGACCTGTCTGAACCCAGGCCCGAACAAGAGGAAAAAAAGATGACTGCTAAGAAAACTTCCAGCGCCAAGGCGAAGGCCCCGGCAAAGGCAACGGGCAAGGTCGCTCAGGTCATTGCCGCCGTTGTCGACGTGGAATTCGAAGGCGAACTGCCGGCCATTCTGAACGCTTTGGAGCTGGAAAATCAGGGCAAACGCCTGATATTGGAAGTCTCCCAGCATTTGGGCGAAAACACCGTGCGCTGTATCGCCATGGATGCCACCGAAGGGTTGGTGCGGGGCACACCCGTAACCGATCTGGGCGAACCGATCATGGTTCCCGTGGGACCGGAAACCCTGGGCCGCATCATGAATGTGATCGGCGAGCCGGTGGACGAAGTCGGCCCGATCAAAACCAAATTGCGCGGCCCTATTCACCGTGAAGCTCCTGCCTTTGTGGACCAGTCCACCGAAGCGGAAATTCTGGTCACCGGCATCAAGGTCATCGACCTTCTTTGCCCCTATGCCAAAGGCGGCAAGATTGGCCTGTTTGGCGGTGCCGGCGTTGGTAAAACCGTTTTGATCATGGAATTGATCAACAATATTGCCAAGGCCTATGGCGGTTATTCGGTGTTTGCCGGGGTTGGCGAGCGGACCCGCGAAGGTAATGACCTGTACTGGGAAATGATCGAATCCAAAGTGAACGTAGAAGGCGGCGGCGGCGACAGCCGCGCCACGCTGGTTTACGGCCAAATGAACGAGCCTCCCGGGGCCCGCGCCCGTGTGGCCCTGGCCGGTCTGGCCCAGGCTGAATATTTCCGCGATGAAGAAGGCAAGGACGTTTTGTTCTTTGTGGATAACATCTTCCGCTTTACCCAGGCCGGTTCCGAAGTGTCCGCGCTGCTTGGTCGTATCCCGTCTGCGGTGGGTTATCAGCCGACACTGGCCACCGAAATGGGCCAATTGCAGGAACGCATCACCTCGACCGACAAGGGTTCGATCACCTCGGTGCAGGCCATTTATGTGCCGGCCGATGACTTGACCGACCCGGCACCTGCGGCCTCCTTTGCTCACCTGGACGCCACAACGGTTCTGAACCGGGCGATCTCGGAAAAAGGCATTTACCCGGCGGTGGACCCGCTGGACAGTACGTCCCGTATTCTGGAGCCGCGCGTGGTGGGTGAAGACCATTACGAAGTGGCCCGTTCGGTTCAGGAAATTCTGCAAAAATATAAATCCTTGCAGGATATCATTGCCATTTTGGGCATGGATGAACTGTCCGAAGAAGACAAACTGGTGGTGAGCCGCGCCCGTAAGGTTGAACGCTTCCTGTCACAGCCTTTCCACGTGGCCGAAGTGTTTACCGGCATGCCAGGCGTACTGGTTGACCTGAAAGATACCATTGCCGGCTTTAAAGGCCTGATTGCCGGTGATTATGATCACCTGCCTGAACAAGCTTTCTATATGGTTGGTTCCATGGATGAAGCTATTAAGAAAGCGGAAAAAATGGCCGCCGAAGCGGCATAAATGGCTAGCGCTGAACGTGCGCTGAGACTGGCGGACTGCATCAATGATGTCTGTCCCTGGTCCGGCGATCCGGTCAGCAAGGATGCCTTGAGTACTTATCGCGGCGAAGTGGTTGGCTTTTGCAATCCCGGATGCCGCGACAAATTTGAAAAGGCGATCAGCCTTTTCGAGACCAAATTAAAGCGTGCGAAAGCACAAGGGTAAGCGCTATGGCGGCTAAATTGAAATTCTCACTGGTTTCCCCGGAAAAGGAATTGTTTTCCGGGGAAGTGGACGGCGTGGATGTGCCCGGCGAAGAGGGTGATTTTGGGGTTCTGCCTAATCACGCGCCGGTCATGACCACTATCCGCATGGGCACCATCGCCATCAAAGACGGACAAGACACCCGCCGTATGTTTTTGCGCGGCGGCTTTGCTGATGTCACCCCCGATGGGCTGATTATTCTGGCCGAGGAAGCGGTGGATATTGCCGATCTGGATGCAGAAAAGCTGTCCATCGATCTGCGAAATGCCGAAGAAGATCTGCGCGACGCCAAAACTGATGAAAAACGCGCTGCCGCCAGCGACCGGCTGGAATATGTGCGTGGCCTTTCCGAAGCCCTGGCCAGCTAAGACTGGCCCTAGCGGTGCCTAACTCGCGGGTCTGGCCATCGTCGTATGGCTGTCCCTTTTACACGATCAGGCCCCTTGAAAAATTTCAATCTCTGTGGGGTGCGCCATTGCCGCGCCAAAATAGTGCGTGCCCAAGTCCCCCTTTCCGTCCGGCCTGTGTACCTTGACCAATTGTTCTTGTCCCTGGGCAAAATCTGGCAAAGCCTCCCCTGTGCGCGGCATTTCAAATTCCACCCATACACACTCTTTATCCGCCCAAGGGCCGTTAAAGGTATCAGCAATAGCGCGGCACAAAGTGGTATAATGATCATCGTCCAGATAACAGCTGGCCACCGTATTGAACACCACCACCATGGGCGTGTTGGCAAAGCTTCGTGCGGATAAATGCTTTACGCAGGCCACCATATCGCCGCGCTCAAAGCATAAATCATACTGGTCTTGCGTTTTGATCGCGGCGCGCAGACGGGCAAGGCGCGGCGCATTATCTGGCCAGATCAAGGCCTCCAGAATACGTTTCTGGTTTTCTTGCCGACAATCCAGCGGATTAAGGTCACAGCCGATACGGCGGGTGATGGCGGCACTTAACGCTGGCATATCGGCCAGCGAGGCAAAGGCCTGTTCTGCGCCCGCACCGCCCAGCGTAACCTCAAAGTTCGGGTCCCCTTCTTGTGCCCAGACCCGTTCTGCCGGGCCGTGCACCCGATAACCATACCCATCAGCCACCAGCCCAAGACCCGCACTGCACCCCAGCTCGATCAAAGTGATGTCAGGCCGTGCCTTTTGCCAGTACGCCAACACCGGCAATAGCCAGGCCAGCCCGCGGGAGGTTTCGTTGGTCTGTATCGTCTCTTGCGATAAAAATGGCACCATGTGCCGATGCCGATCACCCAGCACCTGGCTGACCGCATTGCCCAGTGCCTCGCTTTGCGATGGTGAAAAATCCCCACCACAACTGGCATAAAAACGCGACAGTTCAGGGGCATTGCCTTGCAAAACCTGTTCATGAATGGCCCCCGCCAGCAAAAGCGGGCGTTCGAACCAGGCGGTGAAACTGCGCCCGGCCCAGCAATGATCCACCGTTTCAAAAAAAACCTGCAGGTCCGGATCTGCCCGCCCATCGGCACGATCCTGATAAAGGGCCGCCAAATGTGTATAGAGCGCCGCGTATAGCGGGGAGGTTTTCTGGCAATAATCGGCTTGTAAACGCAGATCGTCGATCATGATATTGCTCCATCATGCTCACTCCCTACGTTATTTAAACTCGGCGATTTCTTCGAGCGCCTTGCGGGTGATGTCCGGCACCATAGCATGATCATCCGGGTAACCGGCAACGATAATCATGACGGCCCGTTCGTTTTTTGGACGGTCCAACAAATCACGCAGAAAATTCATCGGGCTGGGGGTATGGGTCAGGGTAGCCAGACCTGCATGGTGCAAGCTGGCAATCAGCAAGCCACAAGCCAGACCAACGCTTTCATGGATGTAATAGTTTTTACGGCGCTTGCCGGTATCCGGATCAAGGCTGTAATTTTGCTGGAACACCACAATCAGCCAAGGCGCCGTTTCCAAAAATGGCTTGTGTTCATTGGTACCCAGATGTTCAAGATCACGCAGCCATTCCTCGCCGGCCTTACCGGCGTAAAAGGCTTTTTCTTCTTTTTCAGCCGCCACCCGGATTTGCGCTTTGGTCTTCGAATCATTAATCGCCACAAAAAACCAGGGCTGTTTATTAGCCCCCGACGGGGCACTACCGGCGGTACGAATGGCATATTCGATAATCTTTTGTGGTATGGCCTCGTTGGAAAAGTCCCGCACGGTTCGTCGCGATCGCATGTCTTCATAGAAAGCCCGCGCTCGTTCCTCCATGGTTTCAACCTCTCTGTGCGGTGGTTTTTCCAACGGGACAAAGTGTGCATGAGGTATTGATTGCAAAGAGATTTCTCCGTTCATTGTATGAAGATCGGTTAACCATATTTACGTGATCTTAACGCTATCGGTGCATTTGTTAACCAAGATTGACGAGGGGTTACCAGGGTGTGTCCGGTGGTATTGCCCGTATATTGTGTGTCTTACCGCATATTTACACCTTATCTAGGTGTGACTAACTTAAGACTTATGGAATAGGGGAGTGATTCGGATGGCCACCGGCCCGTGGAGCGTTAAAGGCATTGATCCGCGCGCGCGCGAAGCTGCCAAAGCCGCTGCCCAGCGCGAGGGCCTGACCCTAGGCGAATGGATGAACCAGCGCCTGCTGCCAGAAAACCCGGCGGAAGGGCACACCCCATATAACCGGGCGCAACCCAATGGTGAATCCTATGACCGTTCCCGGTTTGGCGCCCCCAATGCCCTGTCCATTTTTAACGGCACAAATGAACACCGTGATCTGCATGGCATTGTCGAAGAACTGACCGCCCGCCTGGAAGCTGCCGAACGACGTAGCACCCTGGCCATTACCGGCATTGATCAATCCGTGCTGGGCATGCTGACGCGTCTGGAAAGCGTGGAAAAAGTAAATGGTGAATTATCCAGCAAACTGGATAGCTCACTAAAAACCCTTGAGACCGTGGTAACAAAATCACGCAATGAAATTGACCGGGTGGTGAGCAAGGTGGATCGCGCCACCGAAGATTCAGCCCGGCGCATAGATACGGTTGCTGAGCACACAGAACTGCAATTGGGCCGCGCCCGTCATGAGCTTTCCAAAGAACTGGAACTGGTCAATACGCGCTCTGACGAACTGAGCCAGCGTCTGAGTGCCGCCGAACGTATGACCGATAATGCGGTACGCACGCTGGAGGCCAGTTTTGCTTCGGTGGATGAACGGCTGCGCCGCACCGAAAAGAAACTGGAAGAGAACAGCGCCGCCGGCCTGTCCGAGACCTTTAACCGGCGGTTCAAGAGCCTCAGCGAAGAACTCATTCAGGTGGTTGCCCAGACCCGTGGCCAGTTGGCCGCCCAGATTGAAGCTCAGGCCGCCGCCCCGCGCATGGAACAATTCGAAGCCTCCTTGCGTGAAGTTCGTGGCCATATTGCCAATGCAGAACGTCGCCATGCCGATACTCTGGAACGCATTGCCCGCGAAGTTGGCAAGCTGGGCGGTGCCATTGATCACCGTTTTTCAGAAGCCGAACGTAATACCGCGATCAGTCTGGATAAGATGCTGGATGCCCGCTTTAGAGATTTTCAAAATGATCACGCCACCGCCATTGATAAAATCGGTGATGGCATGACCGGGGCCATTACCCGTCTGGAAGAAAAGTTCAATACGCTGGAGAGACAACGCAGCACAGAGGACAGTCTGGAGGCACGTATTCTTGCCTCCGAAGAGCGGACCGCCAAAATGGTCGAAGATGCCTTGCAGCGACTGCAAGATCGTTTGGACAGCAATGCCAGACAAGAACAGGAAGAAGATTCACCAGTACAAAAAGCCATGATGGCTCTGGCCTCCCGTTTGGAAGCTCTGGAAAGTGCCAATCAGGCTCCCCCTCCGTTTGACCCTACCGTAAACACCGAGTCCCCCGCCTCCACCAGGGACGAGACGGCCAGCGCTGATCTGAATCCTGCCCTGGAAGAAGTATTACGCCCCCCCCATCATTTTGCTGAAGATGCCCCTCCCTCTTTACCACCGCTATCGACAGACGCTCCCAATGAGATTGATGACGGCCTTGAGGAAATGCTGGGTCAGGACTTTTCCTCTATGCCCGATGGTATTGACGAGTCTGTAATTTCTCCGATCTATGGCCCTGGTGACAACAGCCAGTATGCCCCCGCTGGTGCCACGGCAGATGCCCGTTTTGTGGCGGCTGCCAGGCGTTCTGTACGCATGTCCGGGGCAGAAAACCCGCCGTCCCATGAAAACCACCCCTCTGCCCCTGGCGGCTCGCGCAAGCTGCTTATGGCGGCCAGCTTTATGGCAATTATCGCCATTATCGGTGTGGCCGGCGGCATTACATTTCTGGAATTTGGCAAAAGCGCCAACGGCAATGCCCCCGGCAGCGCCACCGCATCCAATCTGGGCTGGGATGCCTTGATTGATGGTACGGAAGCCCCCGTACAAAGCGCCCAGAACAATGAACCGGCCCCTGTCGGCAAGACGACAGACCCGGGGAATGATACTGCCGAGGCCCTTGATGGGCCCGCCTATGCTTCCCCCCCTTCACATATGGCCAAGGCCGATACGACCACCACTCCGCCCAAGGCCCAGGTTAAACCCACCGTGCAACACAAACCGGCACGCCCGGCGCCACAGAACAGCGGGCCAACGCGCCAGGCCGCCAATCACCCCCGTGATGCCCGTCCCAAATCACAGCCCACCACACCGGTTAGCGTGGCCCCATTGGCGCAACAAACCAAAACCGCTGCGATCTCCAGAGCCACACCTGTACGCCAACAAACAACCAATATCAGTGCAACCGGACGTCTTAGCATTCAACAAGCCGCCGCCAATGGAGACCCCATTGCCCAATTCCAGCTAGCATCCGCCAAACTGGATGCCGGTGATACAAAGGATGGCGTCGCCCTGATGCGTCAGGCCGCCAATCGAGGGCTGCCCATTGCGCAATATCGTCTGGGCAAGCTGTATGAAGAAGGTACCGGCGTGCCCAAAGACTTGACCGAAAGTCGACGCTGGACAGAACGGGCCGCCAATGGCGGCAATCGCCGGGCGATGCATAATCTGGCCATGATGTATGCCGAGGGCAGTAGCGTACCGCAAAGCTATGAAACTGCCGCCAAATGGTTTCAGGAAGCGGCCCGTATGGGGTTAACCAATTCCCAGTACAATCTGGCGTTTTTGTATGAACAGGGCCTGGGCGTTCCCGAATCCCTTGCCCAGGCCTATGCCTGGTATTCCATCGCCGCCAAAGCCGGAGATAAGGGCGCCAAGGAACGGGCCGATGAAATCGGGGCCACCTTGCCCAGCAGTGCAAAAAATGAGGCCAACACCATCATTGCCAATTTCCGTCCCCGGCCACTGGACCTAGCGGCCAATGGTGTATTTCGCAATGTGAGCTGGGCCAGACCCCAGCTTAATACCGCCCCCAATATTGCCCGGGCACAGATTTTATTGGCCCGGCTTGGCTATAAACCTGGCCCCGCGGACGGCAATCCCGGCAAGGCCACCCGCAATGCCATTATCGCTTATGAGCGAGATCAAGGACTGGCCCAGACCGGCCGGATCGATTCTGCCCTGCTTGCCAAACTGGAAAATTCCGCCGTCAATTAGTGGTTTAAGACCCGCGCTTTTCCTGATCCCGCGCTGGGCCTTTGTCTGCATGACCGTCGGCATCGCTTTGTAGATTGTTGTTGCGATTGGCTATTCATTTTTGATCTGGAAAAATGATCCGAAGCGCGAGCCCCTGATACCCGAGAAAGCCAGTTAGGCGGTTTCTTTCTTGCTCATTTTGGCACGTACAATCTGGACAATGACGGCGAGCACCACCAACCCGATCGCAATCAACGGCAAGATGGCCTTGGCCTTTTCGCCGCCAACCTCGCCCAGAGCATGGAAAAGACCAAACAGCAACGCCCCATAAAGCGTACCCGACAAGACAACCCACACGGCAAAATACCCAAAGGGTGCTTTAAAAAATCCCGCGGCCACATAGGTAGGAATGCGCGTGCCCGGGATAAACCGCACCGCCAGCAAGGTGGGGGCCAGCCGCTTTAACACTTTGTCGCGGGCCGCCTGCACCCCTTCGCGGGCGGCAAAGCGTTCGGCCCAGTGCCGGGTGCGCGCGGCACGGCCAGCCCAGTATTTCCACAAATCACTGGCGCTCAGGCCCACAATCAACGAGGCAAACAGCCAGGCCGGCTCGCCCAGCCCCATGGAGGAGGCCGATGCCGCCCCGATTACCGCCGCATCTTCCTGGATAAACGGGGCCAACAGCAAAAAAGCATAAATCCCCCATGGGTAGGCTGCCAAAGCGGCCTCTAGAGCGTGCATGGAGTCTGTCCTTTGCCAACACACCGGCCAGGCTATGCCGACCCGTCTCCAAACACATTTATGTGGTTTTGGCGGGCAATTCCAGCCACCAAGTGGAATTACGCATTGACTTTCAGAGCAATTGCGTCATTTCCACATCATACTCACTTTTTTTCGGAGAGCGAACATGGCGCATGCGCCCAAAAAAGTGGTTCTGGCCTATTCCGGTGGGCTGGATACCTCAATCATCCTCAAATGGCTGCAAAGCGAAATGGGGGCCGAAGTGGTGGCCTTCACCGCAGATCTGGGCCAGGGCGAAGAGCTGGAACCGGCGCGCAAGAAGGCGCAAGAGCTGGGCGTACAGGAAATCTTTATCGAGGATTTGCGCGAGGAATTTGTCCGCGATTATGTCTTTCCGATGTTTCGCGCCAACACGGTTTATGAGGGGCAATACCTTCTGGGGACCGCCATTGCCCGGCCATTGATTGCCAAACGCCAGATCGAGATCGCCCATGAAACCGGGGCCGATGCGGTGTGCCATGGGGCCACCGGCAAGGGCAATGATCAGGTGCGTTTTGAACTGGCCTATCTGGCGCTGGACCCCGATGTGCAAATCATTTCACCCTGGCGGCAATGGGATTTTGGCTCGCGCACGGACCTGATCGCCTATGCCGAAGAACACGGCATTGATGTGCCCGCCGACAAGCGCGGCGAAGCGCCGTTTTCGGTTGATGCCAATCTTCTGCATACCTCGTCAGAGGGCAAGGCGCTGGAAGACCCGGCCGTGGAAGCCCCGGAGTTTGTATATCAGCGCACCGTGGCCCCCGAAGATGCCCCCGATGCGCCGCAAACCATTGAAATTGGCTTTAAACACGGCGATCCGGTCAGCGTTGATGGCATTGCCCTGTCCCCGGCCAGCCTGCTCACCCGATTGAACGAGCTGGGCGGCAAGCACGGTATTGGCCGTCTGGATTTGCTGGAAAATCGCTTTATCGGCATGAAGTCCCGGGGCATTTACGAAACCCCCGGCGGCACTATCTTGCTGGAGGCGCACCGCGGCATAGAACAGATCACGCTGGATGGCGGGGCCACCCACCTCAAAGACGAACTGATGCCACGCTATGCAGAACTGATTTATAATGGCTTCTGGTTTTCACCCGAACGCAAAATGTTGCAGGCCGCCATTGATGCCTCTCAGGAAATGGTCACCGGCACGGTGCGCGTCAAACTCTATAAAGGCTCAGTCAATGTGGTAGGCCGGTCCTCTCCTCGCTCGCTTTACTCGCTGGATCATGTGACGTTTGAAGATGATGTGGTTTATGATCAGTCTGACGCCGACGGCTTTATCGAGCTAAACGCCTTGCGCCTGAAACTTCTGGCACGGCGCAACCGGGCCAGCGGCAAGAACCGCTAAGGGTGAAACAAGTCTGGCTGTTCATCAGAGTTTTCATCTGATGAGACCGCTTTTTTGTGCTTAAGGACATTCTTCCCAACGGTGTAACAATATTCAGCCGAAGGCGTGAATTCTACAACCTCTCCCATTACCCGTCGCATTCCGCGCTTTGTTTTTGTTGTTGCTCCTGCAACATCAATGAGCTGTGGATTTTTGCTGATAAAATATGCAAGTGACTTTAATTTATTTGGGGCATCATAATATCGGTCAGACCATTTCACTTCCAGACACCAAATTGGCTTTGGTAAATGACGGTCTAAATATACTATGTCCACTTCACCGTCTTTACTTTTATCCCACCGTGCATAGCGTAATTGATCAATATGACTTGAATGAAACCATTGACTAAAGATGGCTGTTTCCACCAGTCCACCCATGGCATTATCTGCCTCATCAACGGGTCCAAACAAAGCCGCCCGCATGGATGGGCTGGTCAGGTAAATCTTGAAAGACATAGCTCGTTTGAACCGTTTTGCATTTTGATCAATGCGTTCAACACGCTTAATCAAAAAGGCAGATTCCAAATATTCCAAATAGCGTTTTAGCGTATTTTTAGAAATATTTGCACTTTGTGACAGTTCATCAAGTGTGACCTCTTGGCCGGTATTATAAGCTAGTGTCGTGAACAGAGCGTGCAGTTCAGTTACATCCCCGATGCCATAAAGTGAAGGTAGATCCCGCAGCAAGACCTTTTCAATTACATCGGCACCCAGACGCTTGGCTAGGCTTTCGGCCCCCTCATTAGACAATGCTATCTCAGGGTAGCCTCCAAAATTAATATAATCCACAAAGCGCTTGTTTAACACCTGTATGTCTTGAGCGCCGTATATTTCTGCGTTGCTATATTCATCGTGTCCTACAACCGTAATTACTTCATCTTCCAACCCTTTAAGATTCAAATATTCTGAAAACGTCAGAGGGGGCAACAAAAAATCGGTAAACCGGCCAGCCCCGGATTCAGCGCTTTTCATTTTCAGGGCCGCTGCCGCCGAGCCACTGACTACAAAGCGGATGGATGGATAGCCATCGACCAGGCTTTTCAAATGCACTTCCCAGTCTTTAACATACTGGATTTCATCAAAATAAATGACAGGGTTTGCTTTACGCTCACCGATCAGGTTTTTCAGATATATTTTCATTGCCTGCTCAGGGGACAAGCGATTGTAAACCGGCGTATCCATGCTGATGTACAATATATCTTCGGGAGGCATGCCATTTTCAATCAAGTCGGCAATGAGTTGGTGAATCATCACCGTTTTGCCAACCCGGCGGGGCCCCATGAGAACCACAGCCCGGCGAAATGCCGTTTGCATGGCTTCTTCAGCAAAACTCTCATAATACGCACGCTTTTTATAATCGGATACAGTCAGTACCTGGCCAGTACTCCACCACGGGTTATCGACCCGCATCCGATCAAGAATATCATCTTCAGAAATTTCTAGCATAAAACGCCTATAAGATCACTTAATTGACCTTATATAGCATAAATCCATGATAGCATCAACATGATGATCTTATTTGCGATCATCGAAAAATAAGATCATCGTAGTGATCCTATCTTGTCTCGCCCTATTCCTCCACCGGCTCACATCTGGCCTTGGCCTTGTCTTGCAAGGCATCGGCCTTCATCGCCAGTGTAAAAATCTCACCTGCCGTCAGTCCCTTGGCCGTCAGTGCCTTTAAGGCGGATTCCAGTGAGCCACGATGTTTGGGGTCGGTCAGCACGGTCAGAGCAGAAAGCTCCCGGTCATTGGTATTATCCGCAATGAAACCGGCATAGCATTCACACAAGGCAGCGCTTTCGCCTTCGGCAATACAACTATCGGCAAGGGTGCGTGCATCGGTCACCAGGGGGGTAGACCCTATGGCAGCATTACTGAACACGGCAATAAAAACAAGAGCTAACATTGAAGTCTCTTTTCCTACAAGCAATACACAGACGAGCCCTATAGCGCATATAAAGCGCCTTGAATATGAATGACGGATGAACAAATGGTGATAACCCTCGACGCCGAGGCCAGATCGTCCCATATTAAAGAAGTACCAACGCCCCCTCCGCTCATATACTGGAGAAGATTAATGCGCAAACTCACCCTCCTCGCCTTGGCAACCGCCGGCTTGATCCTCACGGCCTGTGCTACGGCCACCCCCTATCAGGCCGCCGTGGATTCGTCGCGCGGCTATAGCGAACAACGCATTGAAAGCAATCGCTATCGTGTTTCTTTCTCGGGAAACTCCCTTACCAATCTGGAAACCGTAGAGAACTATCTGCTGTACCGTGCCGCCGAACTGACCAAACAGAATGGTTATGACTATTTTGTCATTGCCGATCGCAATACCGAAAAAAAGGAACGCTATTCAAGCAGTGCCGGTTTTGGCTCGCACTTTGGCTATCTAGGCCATTATGGATTTGGCTGGAGCTATTACAGCCCTTTTTACGGCTATGGTTATGGCTATGATCCATTTTTTGATGGCTATGATATCCGCCAGATCACCCGCTATAAGGCAACGGCAGAGATCGCCATGTACCATGGTGAAAAACCGGCCAAAAACGAAAAAGCCTATCAGGCAGATGAAGTCCTGAAAGAACTGGGCTCGAAAATTGTCCGTCCAGAAGATCTCCAAAGCTGAGCCATCAGTAGGATAGCGTCAGGCCGACCAGCGCCATGCGAGGCAGCCCCGGTCGCAAGCCGGCCGGGCGTCTGGCCACCGCATAAGTGGTGTCGAACAGATTGCGCACACTGGCCGATACCCGCACGCGGTCATGGACCTGCCAATAGGTGCTAAGATCAGCCACCAGATGGCTTTGCACCCGCGAAGAAGGGGGAATGGGGCCCTGGCCAGCCTGGGTACGCACGGCGGAAAGATAAGATAGGGACAGTTCGCCGCCAAAGCGTGTTCCCTCCAGGCCCAATGCCGCCGATCCCTGATGGCGGGGAATATAGGGCACTTTGTCACCGGCGGTGACCGCCCCCCAGGGCTCGAACCCGCTTTGGAAACTGGTTTTGAAACTGGCGTCCGTATAGGTGTAGGCAACGCGAAGGGGCATTTTGAAGGATGTGTTCAAAAGATCGGCCATATCCATACTGGCCGTAGCCTCGATCCCTTTCACATCCACCTTGCCGCCATTAAACTGATCGCCAATGGCCGCATTGCCGCCCGTGGAGGCCGTGACCGTGCCCACCATATTGGAAAAGGCATTATAAAATCCGGTCAATTCGACGAGATAGCCATCGCGATGCCAGCGGCTGCCCAGCTCCCAATTGGTGGCGGTTTCGGCGCGGGCGTTTTGACGGCCCGGCGATGGCGGTGAAAAACCTTCGTGCACGCCGCCAAACAGCGCATAATTGTCATTCACATCATAGATAATACCCAGACCCGGTATAAAGGCGGTAACGGTATTGTCGGTTTGTTTCAAGGCCCCGCCAAGGCGGTTTGGGTCGGCCTTGCCATAATCGCGCCTTTGTAAATCCACGCTTTCAAAACGCGCGCCCGGCACTAATGTCCAGCGCCCGATAATGGCCGTATCCTGCACATAAAGCGCCAGCGCCTTGGCGCTGTCTATACGATTGGATTCGGTGCCAGCCGTGTCCACGCCAGTGCGGACCAATGTCCCGGCCTCGCTTTTATAGCGATCCCACCATTGATAACGATCCTGTTGGTCTTCATGGTAGCGCGCGCTGGCCTCGATGGTGTGGTTAACCTTTCCCAAATCGCCATTCCAACTCATCGCGCCCTGGAAACCTTGCGCATAATAGTCGCGATTATTGTGTTTGATCAGCAAGGCCCCGTCCGCCGAAACCAGGCCATTTTCACCCTTCAAAATAGCCAGCTCGGCGCCATAACGGTTCGGGTTGGCCAGTATCGAAGAAATCCCAACGCCGCTTTTGCCGCCATTGGAAACCGTGCCCGCGGCATCCACCCGATCCAGCTTGAACCAGTCCCGGGAAAAGTCTGTGCGATAGGCCAAAACCGTGCCGGTGAAGCCGTTGCCCAGATCCCCCTGCCACCGGGCAGAAAACAGCGAATGCTCACCGGTAAATTCATCCAGCGAAGAGCCGCTATAGCGGCGAAACGGTGTGGCGGCAAAGTCTGCATCGGTCAGCCCCAGATAGGTCTCATCCGAGGTTTGATCAGAATATTGCGCCTTAACTTCCAGACTTTGCTGGCGCGCCGCCGTGCTTGGTGATTGCAGGCGCAGTTTGACCACATAATCCTGAATATCAAAGCCGGTATTGCCGCCATTATCCAGGCGTTTAAAGCCATCGGATGAATTAAAGAAACCCTCGCCCAGCAGGCTGATGCGCACGCCCTCTTCGCGCACCGGACCACCGGCCCAGACATGGGCGCGCCGGGTATTAAAATCCCCCAGGCGCAAATCCGCCAACGCGCCAAACGCGCCAGGTACCGCCGTTGAAAGCAGGTTTACTGAGCCGCCCTGGGTCCGGGGGCCATATTTGATGCCCGCCGCGCCCTTGATCACCTCAACGCCGCTCATACGACCGGCCGAAGGAAAGTAATAAGCGCTGGGTGCCGCATAAGGGGCCGGCGCGATCAGCACGCTGTCTTCCATCAGGGTGATCTTGGCCGAACGGTCCAGCCCGGTGCCGCGAATGCCAATATTGGGGCGCAGGCCAAAGCCGTCCTCTTCCTGAATATTGACCCCCGGTACCGCCCGCAATACGCGATTAATATCGCTGTAATCCTGTTTTTGCAGCTCCTCCAGACCAATAAAACTGGCCGAACCTGGCACATCCTCTACCGAAGCATGGGTACCAGTAATGATGATCAGGTCATCCGATGGCCAGGGATGCTCCTCACCCTCGTGCTCCGCCGCCATGACCGGCATGGCGGTACTCGTCAGCAAAGCGCCCATCACTAATTTCAACATGCCCCTGTGTTGATTACCCATACTCTGTAAAACCCTCTGATTGGGAATGACCATATGGCATTCCGTTATTGCGAATGATTCTCATCTACACAGTATAATTTGTTTATGCAACTCATTCTCAACATAAATCTGTGAATTTATGCAGCGGTCGGCGAGGGTGTTCCAGCTCACCATTTTCTGCCTGAATCCATGAGCATTGGCACGTTAATCAATAGTCGAATATTTTAAGGGATACGCTCTGGTGGTCAGATTCAAATTAACCAAAACCTGCTCCAACCAAGCCATGCATATGTGCATACCTCTTCCGACAAGCTGGCAGTTCTCATTGCGGCGCAACAGGCCCATATGCCGTTCACAAGATAAAAACACCACAAGAAAAAAAGGAAACTATCATGTCGGTCGCTGAAGCTTTTTCGCATTTTGATGCCAACACCATGTTCGACAACGCCCTGGCGCGGGTTCGCCGCACCATTGGGGTACGGCATCTGCCACACACCACCAGTGTTCGTGATTATCTGGATGCCCAGGGTCTGATGACCATGGCTGCCGATCTGAACACCAAGGCATTGGAAGCTGCCAACGAATCCGTTGCCAACGGTACTTACCGTGCCAGCACGGTTGGTCGTCGCCGGTCCCGCCGGGATCGCCGGGCCATGCGTGGCTAAACCTCCCCGAACGTCCCCAAGGTTCAAATGTACACAAAGGTTTGAACCTTAAAAACCCTCTAAACCGCACTGCCCCCGTCTGCCAATGCGCAGGCGGGGGTTTGTGTTTATACAGTCATTTTTTTGGGTTAGATTTGCACGGTGCGTCAATCCTGATTACATCTTCATCTAAAGGAGATTCCCATG
Organism: Robiginitomaculum sp.; assembly: GCA_030949705.1. Lineage (GTDB taxonomy): Bacteria > Pseudomonadota > Alphaproteobacteria > Caulobacterales > Maricaulaceae > Robiginitomaculum_B. The sequence goes on from JAUZSF010000018.1 coordinate 26,073, forward strand.
CTGTGTGTCCTGTCCCCGGCCAAAAAAATTACCGTCCCGGAGGCCCCGAAGGGGGTAACCACGACCCCACCCCCCCTGATTGAAGAGGCACAGGCACTGGGTGAAATTGCCAAAAAACTGAGCCGGACAGAGATCAAACAGCTCATGAGCCTCTCGGATGCCTTGGCGGAACTGACCCAGGCACGCTTTGCTGCACTGGACTTAAAGGATGATGCAAAGGGCAGCCCGGCGGTACTGACCTTTGCCGGTGATGTCTATCGGGGCCTGGATGCGTCCAGCCTCAGCCCCGACGATCTGTCCTTTGCCCAAGACCATCTGCGCATCCTTTCGGGTCTTTATGGCGTGTTGCGCCCACTGGACCGGATGCAGCCCTATCGGCTGGAAATGGGGCGCAAGCTGAAAAACCCGCGCGGCGAGGATCTTTATGACTTTTGGGGTCCACGCATTGCGCAGCAACTCAATGCCGATCTGGCACGCACTGGCAATAAGGTGCTGCTAAACTTGGCCTCCAATGAATATTTTAAAAGCGTCGATAAAAAGGCCCTGAACGCACAGGTGGTCAGCCCGGTATTCAAAGAAATCAAAGATGGCCAGGCCCGCACATTGGCGGTCTTTGCCAAACCGGCCCGCGGCATGATGGCCAGATGGATCATCAAAAACCGTATTGATGATGTTGACCGGCTCAAAGACTTCTCGGTTGCCGGCTATCGCTATGATGCCCAAGGCTCCACACCGGACAAACCATTATTTGCGCGTCAGCAACCGGCCAAAAAGGCGGCCTGACATGACCGACAACAAACCTCTGGCCGGGCGCGCGGCCCTGATCACTGGCTCTACTTCAGGTATCGGCCTGGCCTTGGCCGATGCCCTGGCCAAGGCCGGGGCCAACATCATGCTGAACGGGCTTGGTGATCGCAATGCGATTGAGCGCACCCGGGCGGAATTAGCGCAAAAACATGCCGTGGATGTGCGCTATCATGGGGCCGATATGACCCGCCCGGACGAGATTGCCGATTTGGTTGCACAAACCCATCTCGCCTTTGGCCGCTTGGACATTGTGATCCCCAATGCGGGTATCCAGCATGTAGCCCCCATAGAGGATTTCCCGGTGGAAAAATGGGACGCCATTCTGGCGATCAATCTTTCCGCTGCCTTTCATATTATCCGCGCCGCCGTACCCATCATGAAGACGCAAGGATCTGGCCGGATCGTCAATATGGCCTCGGCCCATGCGCTGGTGGCCTCGCCGTTCAAATCCGCCTATGTGGCGGCCAAGCATGGTCTGGCCGGGCTAACCAAAACCGTGGGGCTGGAGGTGGCCGAACACGGCATCACCTGTAATGCCATCTGTCCGGGTTATGTGAAAACCCCGCTGGTTGAGGCACAGATTGGCCCTACCGCCAAGGCCCGCGGCCTAAGCGAAGAAGAGGTGGTGCGCGATGTGTTGCTGGCCGCTCAGCCGACCAAGGCCTTTGTCAGTTACGAACAATTGGCCGGCATGTTGCTCTATCTGGTCTCCGATGCCGGGGCCTCGGTCAATGGCGCCATGTTGTCCATTGATGGTGGCTGGACCGCGCAATAATTCAAACGAATGGACGACCTTCCCCAAGGAACCCCCGCATGAGCACCATGACCATCACCTTGATCACCCTGATTGCCTATCAAGGGGTATTGCTGGGCATCGGGTTTTGGGCCAAGGGGCGCAACACCAATGAACGGGATTTCTTTTTGGGCGGGCGCAATGTCGGCCCCTTTATCACCGCCATGTCCTATGGGGCCAGCTCTTCATCCGCCTGGGTGTTGCTGGGCCTGACCGGGTATTTTTACACCACCGGGGCAAGGGCCCTGTGGATTTTGCCCGGGGTATGGGCGGGCTATGTTGTGGTCTGGCTCTTTATCGGCCCCGGCCTTCGGGCACTGGCGGGCAAACATGATCTGGTCACCCTGACCGATTATCTGGCGCTGGGGGCGACGGGCAAGGCCCGCCAGATGATCGTCGGGCTGGCTGCTTTTATGATCATCTTTTCATTTTCCTTTTATGTTGCCGGCCAGTTTCAGGGTGCTGGCACCGCCTTTGTCAGCGCCTTTGATCTGCCCATGAGCATCAGCGTGCTGATCGGGGCTGGCGTGGTGCTGGTCTATACCTGGCTTGGCGGATTTTGGGCGGTCAGCGTTACCGATGCGGTGCAGGCCGGTTTGATGCTGATCGTGGCCATTCTTCTGCCCTTTGCCGCCATAGCTGCCCTGGGCGGGCCGGGTGCTTTTTGGCATGCCGTGACCAGCGGCGCGGCCAGCACCGCCGCCCCGGGTGCCGGAACCCTGGCCGGTGTAGGCTTTGTCATCGGCTCGCTGGGCATTGGCATTGGCCCGGTGGGCCAGCCGCAATTGCTGACCCGGCTCATGGCCATAGACGACCAGCGCGATATCAAACGCGGCTTTGCCATGGCACTGGGCTGGGCCGTGGTGGTGTTTAGCGCCATGGCGGTTTTGGGCCTTGCCGCCCGGGCCCTGATTGCGCCGGGCGCCGGGGCCAGCGAAGGGGTTTTCTTTGCGCTCAGCGCGCAAATCCTGCCCGGGGTGCTGGGCGGCATTGTGCTGGCCGCCGTACTCTCGGCCATTATGTCCACCGCCGACAGCCTGTTGCTGGTCGCCGGATCCGCCGCCGCCCATGATCTGGGGCTGGCACGGCGCTTTCCCCGCCATGCCTTGTTGATCTCGCGCCTGATGACCGCGCTGTTATGCGTGGCCGCGGCCGTTCTTACCCTGGCGCTGCCGGCCAGTATTTATGGGCGCGTGCTGTTTGCCTGGTCCGCCTTGGGGGCCGCCTTTGGCCCGCTGGTCATAGTCATGGCCATGGGCCGCCCGGCACGACCCGCCGGGGTGATTATCGCCATGCTCACCGGCTTTATTCTGACCGTGATTTTTTACCTACAGCCCAACACGCCCGGTGACTGGCTGGAACGGGTGTTGCCCTTTGTCATCGCCCTTTGTATTGCCCTTTTAATGCCCAGGCGCCAACGCTAGCGCGCCTGTAAAAACGCACGCATATCTCTGGTCACCGCCCGCAGTGAGGAATCATCCACATACATCATATGGCCAGCCTGATAGTAATGGGTGGTCACCCGGGTTACATCAATTCCATTGCGGTTCATGGTCAGATCAGTGGCGAAAAACGGGGTGGCAAAATCATAAAAGCCCGAAGCAACAAACACCCGGTAATCAGAATTTTCCCGCATGGCTTCACCGATCCACGGGGCTACATTAGGATAAGCTGGCCAGTTGCGTTCCTTGGTTAAATTCCAGTTCCAGCTTTGACCTGGTTTGCCGCTAAGCACTTTAAAGGGCCGCTCGATTGGCACCGCCAATTCGCGAGTAAAGTAATCAATGGAGGCAGCCGTATAGGCTGAATCGATACCATAACCCGATGGATCATTATCGAAGGTTTCCCCGGCTTCGTCATAATCCTTGCCTGTATAGCGCCCATCAAGTCGCCCAATGGTTTTCCCTTCATCACGCAGTAACTCTTTTTCAAAGCGAAAAGCACTGATGCGTAAGTGTGCACGGCGAATATAGGTTTGCGAAAGCCCGGTATATTTTGAAAGCCCCTCCACAATTGCGCTTTTCTTTTCTTCGCTAAGGGAAGACCCGCGCAACAGCGCCGGGGCATAATCTTCAATGGCAAAGGTTTTAACCTCATCCAGAAAAGCCTGCTGGTCATTATCCCAGGCGGCACGATCAATTTTGTTATGATACCAGGCGGTTGCCGCCATGGTTGGCAGATAGGCAATATGCGGGGCATCATTGCCAGGTGCAAACCGGGCCGTTTGAAAATCCAGTATGGAGGAAATCAGGATAACGCCATTCAGACCCATATCGGTCCACCCGCCTTGTAATTCCTTGGTCAGTGCTGCCGCCCGGGTGGTGCCATAGCTTTCTCCAACAAGGTATTTGGGACTGTTCCAGCGTTTGTTTTTCGTGACCCAGATACGAATAAATTCAGCCAGGGAACGGGCATCCTCACGCACGCCCCAGTATTTCTTGGGATCTTCTTTGCCAAGAGCCCGGCTCCACCCTGTGCCAACCGGATCAATAAAAACAAGATCGGCAATATCAAGAAGGGTGTAGGGGTTGTCTTCTATGTCATAAGGCGGCGCGCCATCGTCCTTGCCCCCTTGCGGCAAGGCCACCCGGCGCGGACCAAAAACTCCCATATGTAACCAGATTGATGCCGAACCCGGACCGCCATTGAAGATGAACAATACGGGCCGCTTGTGCGCATTCTTCACACCAGCACGAAAATAACTGGTCGAGAAAATACTGGCGACCGGTTTACCTTTGTCGTTTTTTAAATAGGTTTCACCGGCAAGGACCGCATAGCCGATTTTCTGGCCATCAATCTGCACTGCACCACTTTTTTCCACCAATACCGGATCTGGGATATTAACAGTTTCCTTGTCTTTTTTATCCTTTGCAAAGGCTGGTGCCACCAACAGGGCACCGGCGACAAGCGCTGCCAGTATATTTCGTATCATGATGTGCTCCTTCTTCCTTACGATGAGTGAAACACGCTCATGGGAAAACACCAAGAGGTGATCCGGAACGTTTTCAAATGGCGAAGAAGATCAATCTTATTCATCCTATGTAAATCAAAGGCTTGCATCATGATGACAGAAGTACGTCGCACGTGGGTGCCAAAATCCGGAGGTGGGCATGGCGTTCAGACAAAAAATGTCCGTTTGGTTTGGCAATAAAACCCGGGCAAAAGTGCTAAAATATGAAGGCTATCCGGTCTGGCTGCCGACCGTGCAATTACCTTTTGCCACGCTGATCCTAGTCACCCGAATCTAAAGTTCGGCACATAATCTAAAGTTCGGTGCATAAGGTTTGCTGTGTTTTGTGGCAGAAGCGTTTGACGGAGGCAAGGATTTCATCGGCGGATTTGACCCATCTGTATGGTTTTGGGTTTTCATTGTGGGTCTCAATGAAGGCGAGAATGTCAGCTTCCAGTTCGCGGGTTGATCGGTGAACACCGCGTTTAAGTTTCTTTCGGCTCAACTCGGCAAACCAGCGTTCGACCTGATTGATCCAGGAGGCGGAGGTGGGCGTGAAGTGAACATGCCAGTGAGGCCGCCGGACCAACCACGCCTTGACTTCTTTGGTCTTGTGGGTCGCGTAGTTATCCATCACCAGATGCACGTCCGGTCCTTTAGGCAGACACTCATCAATCTGTTTGAGAAAGCCCAGAAATTCTTGTGAGCGGTGGCGTTTGTAGCACTTGCCGATCACCGCACCGGTGGCAATATCAAGGGCGGCAAACAGGGAAGTCGTGCCATGGCGGATATAGGTGTGAGTTTGTCGCTCTGCCACCCCAGGCATCATTGGCAGAACCGGCTGTTCGCGATCCAGCGCCTGAATTTGGGACTTTTCGTCTACACAAAGCACAATCGCCCGGTTGGGCGGTGACATATAGAGACCAACAATGTCCCGCACCTTGTCAACAAACAAAGGGTCGGTCGAGAGCTTGAAGGTCTCACGCCGATGTGGTTGCAGGCCAAAGGCATTCCAGATGCGCCGGATGGTGGTATGCGAAAGACCGACCTCTTTGGCCATCGAGCGGATCGACCAGTGGGTGGCATCTTTGGGTGTGCTGTGCAGCGTGCGCTCAATCACCTTCGCCACTTGTGCATCAGACACCGTGCGCGGTCGGCCCGGGCGATACTCGTCCGACAAACCCTGCACACGGTCCCTCACAAATCGTCGCCGCCATTTGCCAACCGTATGTTCATGCACGCCCATGGTGCTGGCCACTTCCTTGCTGGGCAACCCATCGGCGCACAGCAGGATCATCCGGCAGCGATCCGAAAGTGAACGCGGTGCCTTGTGCCGCCTGACCTGACTTTCCAGAAAAGAACGTTCTTCAACACTCAATACAACAACACCAGCAACACGACCCACCAAAACCTCCAAATCAATAGCATCATAATGATATCAATTACAGTTCCAGATGACTAGCCGCTGGGCTGGGATTGACGCCGCGGGCCAGTGGTCATGTCATCATTGCCACACTGGGTATATTCTGGCTGGTTCGCATCGGCTGGTGCTTCTTTCGGATTGCCCAAACCCGCCTGATCCGGCGCCGTTTAAATACCGCCTCGTAAAATCAGTTTTCCGTGCTTGACCCGCGCTGTGTGCGCCCTAGTTTGTTTGCAAACAACAAAAGGGGAAACAGGTATGGGTTGGTGGTTTAAACTGGTTTTGTGGCAACGGGTGTTGGGTGCCTTATTGTTGGGCGTGGCGGTTGGCCTGGCCTTTCGCAGCTTTGGCGGCACTGTGGTGGTGGATGGGGTCACCCATTATCCGGGCGCTGAATTTGTCACCATCTGGATCAAGCCCTTTGGCACCGCCTTTGTGCAGTTGATCAAAATGCTGGTTGTACCTTTGGTGTTTACCACGCTGGTTACCGGCATCACCTCCATGGGCCACCCGTCCAAACTGGGCACCATCGGGGTGCGCGCCTTTTTGCTCTATGTCTTTACCACTTTGGTGGCCGTTTCCATCGGCCTCTTTTTTGGGAGCATTTTCAAACCTGGTTCCGGGGTCGATTTTACCGATGTTGCCCCCAATGTTCTGGCGGGCAAGGCCCCGTCCATGACCGAGCGCCTGATCAACATTATTCCGGCCAATCCGGTCCATGCTCTGGCCAATGGCGACATGCTGGCCATTATTTTCTTTGCGCTCCTGCTGGGCGTGGCCATATTGATGGTCGGCAAAAAGGCCAAGCCGGTCGAGGATTTTTTCAAGGCTTCGGTCGAGATCATGTTCAAGATCACCCATTGGGTAATGGAAGTGGCCCCCTATGGCGTATTTGCCCTGATTACCTGGGTCACCGCCACCAAGGGGGTTGAGACGTTCAGCTCGGTTCTGATGCTGGCACTGGCGCTCTATCTTGGTTGTATCACCCACATGCTGGTGATGTATGGCGGCCTGATCAAATTTGTCTTGCGTCTGCCGCTGATCCGGTTTTTCAGGGGCATTCTGGACGCGCAGGTGGTTGCCTATTCCACCTCAACCAGCGCCGGCACCTTGCCGGTGACCATTGCCTGTGTACAGGACAATCTGGGCATCAAACCGGTGGTGGCCGGCTCGGTCCTGCCACTGGGCGCCACCATCAATATGGATGGCACCTCGCTGTATCTGGGCCTGTTGGCACTGTTTGCCGCCAATGCCTTTGGTCTGGACGTCACCATGGCTGATTATGCTCTGATCGCCATGACGGCCACCCTGGCCTCCATTGGTACCGCCTCCATCCCGTCGGCTTCTCTTTTCATGCTGGCCATTGTTTTGCCGGTGATCGGCGTATCGCCAGAACAGATCGCCTTGATGGTGGGTTTCATCTTGCCCTTTGATCGGCCGCTGGACATGATGCGCACCATGACCAATGTCACCGGCGATGCCGCCGTGGCCACCGCCGTTGCCAAATGGGAAGGCGAGCTGGACGAAGAGGTCTATCGCACGGTGGCCAAGGTCTAGCGGCTTTTACATGCCACCATTAAAAAGGGCCGCTCATCAGAGCGGCCCTTTTCATACCTGCAAAGCGTTTGGCTTAATGCTCTACGTCACGCCAGACAGCCTTGTAAGAGCCATACATCAACAGGGCAAAGATAAAGAGATAGATCATCACCATCCAGCCCATGCGCTTGCGCTCTTCCATTTTAGGATCTGATGCCCAAGCCATAAAGGTCACCACATCGTGGGCCATTTGTTCTACGCTGGCCTTGGTGCCATCCGAATATTCAACCAGATCTTCAAACAGGGGGGGCGGCATACCAATCTGCCCGCCTTTAAAGGCCGGATTGTAATTCATGCCGTCACGCAGCTCGACCCCATCGGGGGCTTCATCTTCATAGCTGGTCAGAATGCTGTAGATATATTGCGGGCCGTGCTCGCGAGCACTGACCAGCACCGAAAAATCCGGTGGCAAGGCACCGCCATTGGACGCCCGTGCTGCCTGTTCATTTGGAAATGGTGAAGGAAAATGATCAAACGGCTTGGCCGGACGCTCAAACATATCACCTTCGCTATCCGGGCCATCGGTAACGGTAAACATGGCCGCAATGGCCTTGATAACTGGATTGTCGTTAGCGTTGGGGTGTTCCTCGTCATAGAACGGACCACCGGGCTCACCCAGGCTGCGAATGGCTACCAGTTTCATGGAATGGCAATTGGAACAGCTTTCCTGGTAAACCTGAAAGCCGCGCTGGGCCGCTGCCTTGTCATAGGTGCCAAAGGGGCCCTCGAATGAGAACTCCACATGCTTTAGCTCCGGCCCTTCCGATGCGATTGCCGAACCGGCAGTGGTGCCCAGGGCGACCGTCGCAAAGATTGTGGCCGTCAGTTTGGATAAGCGCATCTCAGGCCTCCTTAGGTGCGGATTTCAGCACAGATTTTTCAATACTTTCCGGTCGATCCTTGGGCTTTTCAACCAGACCCAGCACCGGCAGAATGACAACAAAAAACGCATAATAATAAAGCGTCAGTATGCGGGCAAACCACAAAAAGCTAAGCCCTGTAGGTGCCCCGGTGGCTGCATCCGTACCGGTCACAAATACCAGATCGGTTGGCGATTTAGCACCGGCCCAGCCCAAACCAACACAGGCCAGAACAAAGATGATGAAAAACAGCTTGGCCAGCGGACGATAACGCATGGAGCGAACTTTGGAGGTGTCCAGCCAGGGCAGCACAAACAGCACCGCAATGGCCCCAAACATGGTGATCACCCCGCCCAGCTTGTTCGGCACCGCCCGCAACATGGCGTAGAAAGGCAGATAATACCATTCAGGCACAATGTGTGGCGGCGTCACCAATGGATTGGCCCGGATGTAATTGTCCGGATGGTTCAAAGCGTCGGGCATAAAGAACACAAATGCCACAAACACCATCAGAAAGACCACAATCGCAAAGCCATCCTTGACGGTGTAATAGGGGTGAAACGGCAAGGTATCTTTGTCGACATTTTTAACACTGACACCAGTGGGATTGTTATTGCCCGGCACATGCAGTGCCCAAACGTGCAAAATAACCAGCCCCAAAATGGCAAACGGCAACACAAAGTGCAGGCTGAAAAACCGGTTGAGCGTGGGATCATCCACCGCAAAACCACCCCACAGCCATTGGGTAATGCTCTCGCCGATCAGTGGGAAGGCGCTGAACAAATTGGTGATCACCGTGGCGCCCCAAAAAGACATCTGCCCCCAGGGCAGCACATAGCCCATAAAGCCGGTGGCCATCATCAGCAGGTAAATCACCACCCCGACAATCCACAATACCTCGCGCGGAGATTTGTACGAGCCATAATAAATGCCCCGGAACATATGAATATACACCGCCAGGAACATCATCGAGGCCCCGACCGCGTGCATGGGTTGCAGCATCCAGCCAAAATTCACATCACGCTTGATGTGCTGAACACTGTCAAATGCCAGATCCACATGCGGCACATAGTGCATGGCCAGAATGATGCCCGTGATGATCTGGCTCATCAGAATGACCGCCAGAATGCCACCAAACGTCCACCAGTAATTCAGGTTTCTGGGGGTTGGAAAAATGAAAGTGTCATAACCCAGCCGAATGATGGGCAGACGTGCATCCAGCCATTTTTCAAAGCCAGATTTGGGATCGTATCCAGGATAACCGCTCATAATGTCCCCTATCCGATTTTGACAAGTGTGTCATTGAGGTATTGGTAAGGTGGCAGTACCAGATTTTTTGGTGCCGGCCCCTTGCGAATGCGTCCTGCCGTATCATAGTGCGAACCGTGACAGGGGCAGAACCAGCCGTCATAGTCACCGGCATTATTGCCAATGGGCACACACCCCAGATGGGTGCAGATACCGATCATGATGAGGTATTGCGGCTCGTATTTGCCTTCGCCATTGACGACCAGACGTTGTTCGTCGGTTGCCGGATCCCGCAGGGTAGTAATATCAACGGCCCGGGCCTCGTCGATCTCCTTTTGCGTCCGATGACGCACAAAGACCGGCTTGCCCTGCCATTTGACGATGATTTGCTGCCCTTCTTCGACGCTGGACAAATCCACTTCGGTAGTCGAGAGCGCCTTGGTATCGGCCGCAGGGTTCATCTGGTCAATCAGTGGCCAGGCATACAGCCCCGCCCCCACGACGCCCGCGGCGCCCGTGGCGATATAGATGAAATCTCTGCGGCTTGGGTTTTCAGAAGACGTTGAGACAGTTTCAGCCACGACGGTAACCTCTTGCATACAGATGCGCCAGAACAATAATCCATATCCCGTCTCTCTGGCGCACCGGCCGGGATATGTGAGCGGCGATGAGAAAGGAATAGACGAACCGCCGCCATATTGACCTGTGGCCAATCGACACGGACGCCCCCCAATAAAGCGCTTCTCACAAGCGGAATAAATTGTGCCGCGCATTTATTCAACCGCCGGGACGCAAAAGAGGTCAAAATTCTGAGCTTTTACGCAGCCGTTTTGGCAAAAAAGCACAGTTTACGGTCGCAAGCAGCACCAGAGCGCGCTACCAACAGGTCTCAGGAGCCTGAAATGTCGAACACAGAATCACACAAACTGGCGGCCAGAGACTGGTTTTGTGCCCTGCAAAACCGCATTTGCACCGCGCTGGAAACCCTTGAGGACAAGGCCGATCCGGCCCTGTATGGCGACACACCGGGCCGGTTTGTCAAAACCCCCTGGAAACGTGGCGACGGCAAGGAAGACCTTGGCGGCGGCACCGCGGCCATGCTCAAAGGGCGCCTGTTTGAAAAGGCCGGTGTGCATGTTTCCGAGGTCTGGGGCGAATTTTCGGACGAATTTCGCGGCCAGATACCTGGTACCAAAGACGACCCCGGCTTTTGGGCTGCCGGCATTTCCCTGATCATCCACCCCAAAAACCCACACGTACCCGCCGTGCACATGAACACCCGCTTTATCGTCACCACACAAAGCTGGTTTGGCGGCGGCGCCGACCTGACCCCGGTGCTGGATGTGGATCGGCGCCAGGATGCCCCCGACACCCTGGCCTTTCATGCGGCCATGAAGGCGGCCTGTGATGCCCATTCGTCCGGTGATTACGAAGCCTATCGCGCCTGGTGTGACCGGTATTTCTATCTGCCACACCGGGACGAACCCCGGGGCACCGGCGGCATATTCTATGACCGTCTGCAAAACCGGTGGGACGATGACTTTGCCTTTACCAAGGCCGTGGGCGAAGCCTTCCTGGAGGTTTATCCCGCCATTGTGGCCGGGCGCATGGATGAAAAATGGAGCGAGGCGGAGCGCGAAGAACAGCTCATCCGCCGGGGCCGTTATGTGGAGTTCAACCTGCTCTATGATCGCGGCACCACCTTTGGCCTGAAGACCGGCGGCAATGTCGCCACCATTTTGTCCTCTATGCCACCCGTGGTGAAATGGCCATAATACAAGGCCCCCATCCCGCGTGAATAAGTCCATTTTATCCCCGCCCTTGCCAAGGGACACATAGGGGTAAAAAGGGATAATCGAGGGACATTTCAGGGATATTTTGTTCTCTTTTAGGGGCATTGTAGGGATAAATGAAGGCTGGCCGAGGGGTAAGGATTGCCCCTTATTGACCCTTGCGTTCGTTATCCTCGGCGCACCCCTTCTCCCCCGGGGAGAAGGTTGGGATGAGGGGCTTGTGAATCAAAGACTGCGCTCTGTCTTTAAGTCTATGATCCCTCACCTTATTCCTCTCCCGCCCGGGAGAGGAAAGAGATTGTCTCCATGCCGGTGCGATGCTTTTGGGGCGGGAATAGGAAAACCTTACCCCACTGGGGCGTTAGTGGGGTATACTATATGCCATTACCCACCCCTCATCCTGAGGTGCGAACGTAAGGGAGCCTCGAAGTATGAGGCGGTCGTTAAAGGAACAAGACCCTTATCCTGAGGTGCGAACGAAGAGAGCCTCGAAGGATGGCGAAATAATGAGTCGAAAGCACCCTACACCCACGCGCCGAACAGTTTGGACAGCTTCAGTCCCTGACCCTGATAGTTGGAGCCGGTGGATCCATAAAGCGCGGACGGATTTTGGCTCATGGGTTCGAATACCAGTTTGGCGACGGTCTGGCCGTCCTCAAGGATGAAGGGCACATCGCGGCCGCGCACTTCCAACACTGCCTTGGCCCCTGCCCCACCGGCCCCATCATAGCCAAAGCCCGGGTCAAAAAACCCGGCGTAATGGACGCGGAATTCACCGATTTCCGGCGCAATGGGGGCCATTTCGGCGGCCTCGCCGGGGGGAATGCAAATGGCCTCTTTGGAGGCCAGAATATAAAATTCACCGGGGTCCAGGATCAATTGACCATTTCGCGGGCAAAGCGCCTCCCAGTAATCGCGGGGGTCATGGCCGCCAATGACACGCAAATCCAGCACCCCGGCATGGCGTTTGGCCCGATAGCCGACCAAAGTATCGGCAGCCAGCGCCAGCGATACATCCAGCGAGCGACTGGGTGCATTTGTAATGGCACCATCACCTTTGCGCCGAAGGCGGATTTGCGCCAATCGGTCGCCGGGGCGCACCAGCACGGAAAACGTACGCGGGCTGATCTCCAGCCACAGGCCGCCCGTATAGCCCGGCGCGATGGTATCAAATGCGGTGGCCCCATCGGTGATCACCCGGGTGAACACATCAATGCGCCCGGTCGAGCTTTTGGGATTGGTGCGCGCGCAAACATCATCCGGCAGGTTCAGGGTTTCCTGCAAGGGCACCAGATAGATACACCCGGTTTCCAGCACCGCCCCCGGAGAAAGGTCTATTTCATGCATGACCAGCGGGGCGTTAAGCCGCGATTGCACCGCCACGTTTTGCCCGGGCAGAAAGCTGGCACGCAGGCGATAGGCCGTGTGGCCCAGGCGCAAATCCATGCTGGCCGGCTGGATCTGGTCCCCATCCGGCGGGGTATGGAATGTGATGATGCCATCATCAACACATTCGCGAATTTGCTGATCCGCAAGGATTTTGGCCGTGCTCATTTTCACTCTGCCTTTATGTTTACACAAAACAGACGCGATTCGTTCCCATGGCGCAAGCGCTTGATGATCGCCCAAAACCGGATAGAGATATGACCATGACCTGGGAAAAGACCACCAACGGCATATTGGTTCGCGTCGAGCCGTTTTTTCTGGACGAGCGCTCCAGCGTTTCGGAAAGGCGTTTTGTCTGGGCCTATCAGGTGGAGATTGAAAACCACAGCGACATTACAGTACAAGTGCTCAACCGGTATTGGCGCATCACCGACGCCCATGGTCATGTCGAAGAGGTTTACGGCCCCGGTGTAGTGGGGGAACAGCCAGTGCTGGCGCCAGGTCAATCCTATCGTTATACTTCGGGGACCCCCTTGACCACACCATCGGGCCTGATGGAAGGCTATTATGAAATGCAGGGCAATACCGGCATGGTGTTTCGCGCCCCTATCCCGCTTTTTTTCCCTGGACAGCCCCCATGACACAACCAGCAGGCATTAGCGAAGAAAGCCCATGGCCCACGAGCATACATCCCCATGAATAGCGCCCGGTCTGTTTCCCTGATCATAGGGGCCTTGTTGATCCTGTTGGGGGTTTTCATGCTGGCCCCGATGCTGACTGACTTTGTCACCGGGTCCGATGAATGGCGCAGCTTTGCCACGGCCTCGGCGCTGACCCTGTTTGCCGGAGCGATTTTAATGCTGGTGGCACGCGGCGGCCAATTGCACATGAATTTGCGCGCCGCCTTCATCCTGACCACGGTTTCCTGGGTGGTAATGGCGGCCTTTGCCACCCTGCCCTTTATGCTGAGCCAGACGCCGCTGTCTTTTGCTGATGCGTATTTTGAAACCATGTCCGGCCTGACCACCACCGGGTCCACGGTGATGAGCGGGCTGGACGATCTGCCCAAGGGCATATTGTTGTGGCGGGCCATTCTGCAATGGCTGGGAGGGATCGGCATTATTGTGATCGCCATGGCGGTGTTGCCGATGTTGCGCGTGGGCGGCATGCAATTGTTTCGCGCCGAATGGTTTGAACCCATGGGCAAAATCCTGCCCCGGGCCCAGGCCATCGCCATTGGCATTGGCGCGGCCTATCTGGGCCTGACCATATTATGCGCCGGGGTGTATTGGATGCTGGGCATTTCGGCCTTTGATGCCATCTGCCTTTCCATGACCACACTGGCCACCGGGGGATTTGCCAATTCGGATGCCTCGTTTGCCGCCTATGCCCATGGCGGGGCCGATATTGCCGCCAATATATTTATGGTGCTGGGGGCGCTGCCCTTTGCCATTTACATTCTGGCGGCACGGGGCAATCCGGCGGCGCTTTTCAAAAACGCCCAGGTGCGCGGCTTTTTGATCCTGTTGCTGGTGCTGATTATCGGTGTGACCATCTATCTGGTCATGGCCGGCGAGAATTACAGTGAAAACGCCCTGCGGCTGGCGGCGTTTAACGTCATCTCCATGGTCACCGGCACCGGCTATGCGTTTGGGGATTTTCAGCTCTGGGCACCGGCATTGGGGCCATTGTTTTTTGTGCTGATGTTTGTTGGTGGCTGTGCCGGGTCCATGTCCGGCGGCATTAAAATCTTCCGCTTTCAGGTGGCCATCGAGGGTCTGCGCGCCTTTGTGCGGCGCATGGCCAGCCCCCATCTGGTCAGTCCGTTGCGTTATGACGGGGTGCCTTTGCCACAAAGCGCGCTGTTTTCGGTTTATGACTTTTTCTTTGTGTATTTTGCCTGTTTTGCCCTGGCCGGGCTGGCGCTGTCCTTTGCCGGGCTGGATACCGCCACCGCGTTATCCAGTGCGGCTACGGCCATGGGCAATGTTGGCCCGGGCCTTGGCGATGTGGTGGGACCGGCGGGGAATTTCTCTTCCCTGCCCGACTTTGCCAAATGGGTATTGTCGCTGACCATGCTGGTCGGTCGGCTGGAACTGTTCACCGTATTGGTGCTGTTCACGCCGCGTTTCTGGGTGAGTTAAGTCAGCTCTCCCGGCGCAAAGAAAAAGTCTTTTGAGCAGAAGGCACAGGTCATGCGAATGCGCCCGTCGTCTTCAGTCATGCTGTCATGTTCCTCGGGGGGAAACTGGCTGAGGATGGATTTCAGATAATCCGGGGTGCAGGGACAGCGTTTGTGCAAAGGCGAGGTTTCAAAAATCCGCACTCCGTCTTCGTGGAACAAACGATAGAGCAAAGTGCCAGCGCTCAGCTGTGGATCAGTCAGTTCGTCCGCACTAATGGTATCAAACAGGGCGCTGGCATAATCCCAGTCTTCGTTTCTGGCATCATCAGTGCCGCTTTGCCCCGCGATCAATTGCAGTATCGCACCGCCGCCGCGCCAGTTTTGCGTGCCGTCCGCATTCGTTAGACGGGCTATGGTGGCGTTCAGGCGCGTGGGCACCTGTTCCGAAGTGGCAAAATAGCGCACGGCACTGTCGCTCAAAGAGGCCCCCTCCAGCGCCACCACGCCCTGATAGCGCTCGGCCGCCGCGCCCGGATCAATGGTCAAGGCGAAACGCCCCTTGCCCACCAACTGGCCCAGATCCGGCGACAAGCCTTTCAGGCTTTGCAAGGCCTCTTCATCATAGCGCGCATAGCCGCGCACGCCTCCCGTGGTGGAATAATCGGCCAGTACCAGCGAGACCGGCCCATCGCCGCTGACCTGAATGATCAGACGGCCATCAAATTTCAAGGAAGATCCCGCCAGGATGGCGATCAATACCGCCTCGCCCAACAGGGCTGCCACTGGCTCGGGATAATCATGGGCGTGCAGAATATCATCCAGCACCGGCCCCAGACGCACCATGCGCCCCCGTATGGGCCGGTTTTCCAACGCAAACGGAACCACCTGATCATCTTGCGCCCCCAGGGCCTCAACCGCATCGCTCATCCTGTAAAGCACCATTTCAGGATGGCTTTTTGCCCGTGCAGGCGGTTTTCGGCCTCGTCAAACACCAGGGACCTGGGCCCGTCGATCACCGCCGCCGAGACCTCCTCGCCCCGATGCGCCGGCAGGCAATGCAAAAATACCGCCTTGGGTTTGGCCAGCCCCATCAGGTCTTCGGTGACGCAATAGGGGGCCAGATCCACAAGGCGCTTTTCGGCGTATTTATCGCCCATGGAAACAAAGGTATCGGCAATGATCACATCGGCCCCGTCCACCGCCGCGCGGGGGTCGGTGGTCAGTTCGACCTTGGCCCCCGAATTGGTGGCATAGGCCAGATCATCTTCGCGCGGCGCGTAGCCATCGGGGCAGCCAAGGGTAAGTTCAAAACCCAGCTTTGCCGCCGCATGGACAAAGCTGGCCGCGACATTATTGCCATCGCCCACCCAGGCGATTTTCAGGTCGCCAAGATCGCCAAAATGTTCCTGCAGGGTCAAAAGATCGGCGACAATCTGGCACGGGTGCGAGCGATCGGTCAGGCCGTTAATCACCGGCACATCAGCAAAATGGGCAAACTCGACCACATCTTCATGGGCATTGGCGCGGATCATCACTGCATCCACAAAGCGCGACAATACCCGGGCAGTATCGGGAATACTCTCGCCACGCCCCAATTGCATATCGGCGGCGTTCAGCACGAGAGACGAGCCGCCAAGCTGGCGGATAGCCATATCAAAGGATACCCGGGTACGGGTCGAGCTTTTCTCGAAGATCATGGCCAGCGCCCGGCCCGGCAAAGCCGGATCCGGATCCGGCGTGCCTTTGGGCAGGCCTTGGCGCGCCGCCTTCATTGCCGCCGCATCAGCCAGAATGGCCTTTAAATCCGCCGCCGCAATATCGGCAATATCCAGAAAATGACGCATGGGATCAGTCTTTCTTGCGCGCCGCAGACAGCGCCTCATCCAGCACGGCGATGGCCTTGCGGGCATGTTCTTCGGTGATGATCAAGGGTGGAGCCATGCGCAGAACATTATCGCCCGCCGCGCCGCTGAGCAGGCCGCGCTCGCGCGCCAGCCCCATGATTTCGCGATTGACATAGGGTTCTTTCAGCTTGATGCCACACAACAGACCCTTGCCGCGCACATCCTCGATCATATCGGGATAGGTATCGGCCAGACCGGCCATTTGCTGTTTCAAGAGCTGGCCCATTTGCGTCACATGATCCAGAAAGCCGGGCTTCATAATCTCATCCCAAACCGCAATGCCCACGGCCATGGCCAGTGGATTGCCGCCATAGGTGGATCCATGGGTACCCACCACCATGTGTTCACCCACGGCCTTGGTGGTCAGCCATGCCCCCAGCGGGAAACCACCGCCTACGCCCTTGGCCACAGCCATGATGTCGGGCTGGGCGCCGGACCATTCATGGGCGAACATTTTGCCGGTGCGACCGGCGCCACATTGAATTTCATCATAGATAAGCAGCGCGCCGGTCTCGTCGCACAGATCCCGCAACAGGCGCAGAAAATCATCCGGGGCCGCACGCAAACCGCCCTCGCCCTGCACCGGCTCGATCAGCACCGCGGCGGTGTTACTGGTAATGGCTGCTTTGGCGGCCGCTTCATCGGCAAAAGCGATTTGGGTGAAGCCCTGCATATGGGGACCAAAGCCCTTCATATAGGCCGGATTGCCACCGGCATTGATGGCCCCGTAAGAACGGCCATGAAAGGCCCCCTGAAAGGTTACAATTTCGATGCGATCTTCATTCCCGCGGGCCGCATGATATTTACGCGCCGCTTTGAGCGCCCCTTCAATGGCCTCGGTACCGGAATTGGTAAAAAACACCAGATCGGCAAAGCTGTTTTCACAATAGCGGCTAGCCAGTTCTTCGCGTGCCGGTACCTCGAACATATTGGATAAATGCCACAATTTATGTGCCTGATCTTCCAGCGCCTTGACCAAAGCCGGGTGGCAATGCCCCAGACAATCCACCGCAATCCCGGCAATAAAATCCAGCCAGGCATCACCCTTGGCATCATACAGCCATACGCCTTCGCCACGCTCGAATACCAGGTCCGGCGGCGCATAAGTGGGGATAAGATGTGAGGTCATGACAATACTCCTGTAAGAGAAACGCAGCTATAAATTCAGGTTTTAAGACGCCAGCCGGAACGCAGAACTGCATAACAGGCAACGGCCAGTACAAGGTTGATCAGACCGACAAATATCACCCCCCGGGTGATGGAACCATCGGCCATGCCGGTAAAGCCATAACGAAACCCGTCTATAAGATAGAAAAACGGATTGGCGGCGCTCAGGTTCTGGAAAATCTGTGGCAGGATTTTTACCGAATAAAAGGTTCCCGACAAAAATGTCAGCGGCAGAAGCACAAAATTCTGGACCGCGGCCAGATGGTCAAAACGCTGGGCATAAATGCCGGCCAACAGCCCCACCATGCCCATCATCAGAGCCGCATTCAGAGCAAACCAGAAAGCCACCACAGGATGGGCGATGGTGATGCTCATAAATGGCCAGATGCACAAAATGGTGACCCCGCCCACCACCAGGCCGCGGGTGGCCGCCCCGCCAATAAAAGCAATGGACAGTTCGGCCGCGGACAGGGGCGGCATCAGAAAATCAACCGCATTGCCCTGCACCTTGGAGATAATCAGCGACGAAGCGGTATTGGCAAAGGCATTGTTCAATATGCCCATCATGATCAGACCCGGGGCCAGAAACTGGTTAAACGCCACGCCATTTACCGCCGGGCGCAGATCGCCAAACGCCAGGGTGAAGACCAGCAGGAATAACAGGGTGGAAACCACCGGGGCCATTACCGTTTGAAAGCCCACCTTGGCAAAGCGGCGCACCTCTTTGACATAAAGCGTCCACAGCCCGAGGCCGTTGATCAGGCCAATGCGACGAACGGGAAATTCCGGGGCTGTAGTTTGTTCTGTATGAGTATGCATAACCGCCTTGTATGCCGATCCGCATGGCGCGACAATCGTGCCATGTGGAGTTTTTTTGCCACTGACAGAATTTTACCGGGTTGAGAAAAGTTACCCACAACATATAGAAAACTGTGAATAGCTCACGCCTGCATCTTGTATGTGAGCCGCCGTGGTATACGATATATAGCATTGGGGAGAGCCTAAGGGCACTCGGAATACTATATCTAGTAGTGATACGGTGAGGGAGACTGGAATGGCATGGACTGAAGATCGGGTCGAGACGTTAAAAAAGCTCTGGACGGAGGGCCTTAGCGCCAGTCAGATTGCCAAGGAAATGGGCGAAGGCGTGACCCGTAATGCCATTATCGGCAAGGTGCACCGCCTGAAGCTGTCCGGACGGGCCACCCCGTCCCGGCCGCCGCGGCCACGGGCCAAGCCGGCCCCCAAACCCCGCATTACCGCCAGCGCGCC
The DNA here is from genome assembly GCA_030949705.1 of Robiginitomaculum sp. Classification (GTDB taxonomy): domain Bacteria; phylum Pseudomonadota; class Alphaproteobacteria; order Caulobacterales; family Maricaulaceae; genus Robiginitomaculum_B. The sequence continues at coordinate 45,397 of JAUZSF010000018.1, forward strand.
GCGTGCGGGCACCAGCACCACCACACCAGTGGTCAGTCGTGAGACCCCGGTTGCCCCACCACCGTTGGAACCAACGCCTCTTCCCAGTGGCGAGTTTGCCACAGTGCTGACCCTGACCAATCATATTTGCAAATGGCCGATCGGTGATCCCACGGATCAGAACTTTCGCTTTTGCGGGCGCAAATCAAAGGCCAATTCGCCTTATTGCGATGCCCATGCCACCCAGGCCTATCAACCACAATCGCGCCGTCGCCGTCGCGGCCCCGAAAGCGCCACCGCGGCCCTGGACGCCCTGGCCAATGCCCGGCGCAAATCCATCTGATTAAATCTGGGACGCAACAAAAGACTAATCAGACAGGGCGGCATCCTTGCCCTGTTCTGATTTGCTTTTTTGCTGTCTGAGCAAGGTATTAAAGTGATCCTTGTCATCCCCAATGCTGGGGGTGGGCTCGCAGGTGCCGGCACAGGTGAACGAGCGCTGCTGGCCACCACGATAATAGGTAATGGCCGCCATTTTGGGAGCGCGGACCTGAATATCCCGTTCGACGATAACATTGCCGCGCGCATCCAGCGCAATAATATTGGTGCCGCCAAAGATTTTGCCGGTAATCAGCAACAGGCGTCCATCATGCACCGTCGCATCGGCAATCGCCGGATTGCCGACAATCACCGCCGAGGCGGTACGGGGCAGGCGCATGATCTTGGCCTTGTCTACCTCGACGGCAAAATCTTCCCCTGTCTCTTGCGCCTGTAGGGGCGCACAAAGCCAGACCGACAATAAAAGGCCAAAAACCACGGACCGGAACATGGGTACACCTTTGATGAAACCGAGAGATCAAAGGGGAATCATGCGCTGAACTGGTGAAGACTTCCTAAAGAGAAAGTAAACTCGTCCGTGTGATCCTTCAGAAGAGCATTCACAAAAAAATAACCAACTCATTTAAACGCCCGTTAAAGCGGTCCGGCTATGGTCATTCCAAGGTTCGCTACAAAGAGCCGACAGAGCTCTAGCGATCCATTGTCGCTAGCAACAAACGGGAGAATGATTATGAACAAGTTTGCAGCACGTTTTTTCAAGGATGAATCTGGTGCTACCGCTATTGAGTACGGCCTGATTGCCGCGCTGATTGCTGTGGTCATTATCGGCGCTGTAACGTCGCTAGGCTCCAACGCCTCGACCAAGTTCCAGCAAGTCGCTGATGCGATGAAATAAGCCAACCGGCTTTTAAGATGAGAACAGGCCGTCCTGAAAGGGGCGGCCTTTTTTCTTTTACGCATGGTCGAGAAGTACCCCTCAGCAAACCTGGGAAGGTTAAAACGCCACCCCATCCTTCGAGACGATTGCTGCGCAATCCCTCATGCTGAGGTGGCGCTTTAGCGCCCTCGAAGCATGCAGGCCCTCACCAACCCGGCAATGACTGCACCCTCTTCTGACAACTCTGGCGAAACCCCATGTTAACAGTAAGGCGGTCATAAAAGTTCTGTATTGTCTCAGGAGTACCCCATGCTATCCTTTCTGTTTATGGGTTTTGCCCTCACCATGCTGACGGCGGCGTTTTACGACACCGCCACCATGACCATACCGAACTGGATTTCGGGGGCCCTGATTCTTCTGTTTGTTGCCGTTGCCCCCTTAAGCGGCATGAGCTGGCACGATATTGGTTTGCATGTCCTGGTGGGTGTTGGCGCGCTGGCCCTGACAGTGACCATGTTTGCGCTGAACTGGATTGGCGGCGGTGATGCCAAACTGTTTGCCGCCGCCGCCCTGTGGATGGGCTGGCCGGATGTATTAATGTTTGCGGCCTATGCCGCCATTGCCGGCGGTGTGTTAACGATTGTGCTGTTATTGGCCCGCAAATACCCCATGCCATCCCATCTGGAGAGCTGGAAATGGTCCGCCCGGCTGCTCAAGGATGGCGGCGATGTACCTTATGGCATAGGCATTTGCGCCGGGGCGCTGTTGGCATTTCCCGAAACTTCACTTTTTCTTACCGCCAGTGCGACTGGATGAGGTTTTGTTAACCATGCTTTGAGGACTTTCTGGTCATTTCTGTACACGTGCGATTTGCACGAAGGAGTGTTCAGATGAATCCTGGCAGGATTATCGTTCTTGTCATCGCCGGGCTGGCGGCGGTGGGGGCGGCGCTGATGGCCCGCAACCTTACACGCCAGCCGGAACCCCAGGCCGTTGCCGAAGTTCCTGTGCGTGCTCCCAAAGCCGCCGTGGCACAGGTATTGGTGGCCCGGCGCGACATTGCCGTGGGGCGACGCATCACTCCCGAAGAGCTGTCCTGGCAGGAATGGCCCGTCGAAGCACTGAATGACGCCTTTGTCACCCAGAAGAAAAAACCCGATGCCCTGCAAAACTATGCTGGCGCCATCGCCCGTACCAATATCGCCGCCGGCGAGCCGGTTTCGGATCGTAAACTGGTCAATCCCGGTGATGCCGGGTTCATGGCCGCAGTGCTGGCCCCCGGCATGCGGGCGGTATCGGTGCGCATATCCGTGGAAACCGGGGCGGGCGGCTTCATTCTGCCTAATGACCGGGTGGATGTGTTGCTCACTCAAGAAAGGCAAAAAGACCGCCGGGGCGAACAGGCCGAGGGCTATTTCGCCAGAACCATATTGGAAAATGTGCGGGTGCTGGCCATTGATCAAAGTTTCAAACAGGTAGAGGACGAAGAGGTGGTGATCGGTTCGACCGCCACTTTGGCCTTGAACCGCAAAGATGCGGAACTTTTGGCCCTGGCCGAAGCCAGTGGCAATTTATCGCTGGCCCTGCGCAGCGTGGCCGACGCTCTGCCCATCACCCAAAGGGGCGCACAAAGCCATGCCACTCGCACCGCCCGCAAAGAAAAGGCCGTCATCGTCTATCGCTATGGTCAGCCCACCAAGCTTGCCTTGAAGGACCAATAGCATGAGCGTCCTCTCAAAATCCTGCCTTTTTGCTTCCTGCCTCCTGGCATTGGGCCTGGCCTGCGCCCCGACCAGCTTTGCCGGCGAGGCCTCACTGCGCCACGTCAAGGTGGATATTGGCGGCAATGGCCCGGTTTCTCAATCTCTGTCTCTGCCCCTGAACAAGGCTGCCGTGATCGAACTGCCCATTGATGCGCGCGATGTACTGGTTTCCAACCCCAAAATCGTCGATGCGGTGATCCGCACCCCCCGACGGATTTATATTCTGGGGATGAAACAGGGACAGGCCAATGCCTTTTTCTTTGATGGCAAGGGCAATCAGATCCTTAATCTGGAAATCACCGTTGCCCAGGATGTGCGCGGCCTTAGCAAAGCCATCGCCGCCCTGTTACCCCGGGCACGGGTAAAAATCCAGCCGATGGGCGACAACCTGATTTTGTCGGGCACGGTTCCCGATGCAGGCACCGCCGATTCGGTGTTGAAGATTGCCCGCCAGAGCGTCGAAAAGCCTGAAAACGTACTCTCGCTGTTGACCATACAGGGCAAGGGTCAGGTGTTGCTGAAAGTGCGCGTGGTGGAAATGCAGCGATCCCTGGTCAAACAATTGGGCATCAATCTTTCCGGCTCCATTTCCTTTGGCAATTTCATGGCCCCCATCGCCAAGCCCCTGTTGGAAAACGGCGTGCCGGTGCTGGACCAGTTTGGCAATGCCATCTTTGAAACCGTCATTCCAGGCAGTTTTGGCACCACGGCGGCCCTGGCCACCAATAATGCATTTTCGCTGGCCGGGCGTTCGCTGGGGGGTACCTCTGGCTCGATCGGCTATACCAATTTTCGCCAGGGCGTACAGCAATCCTCCATCGGTGCCGGGATCAGCGCGCTGGAGCGGGTCGGTCTGGTGCGCACGCTGGCCGAACCCAATCTGACCGCCATTACCGGCGAATCGGCAAACTTTCTGGCTGGCGGCGAGTTTCCCGTGCCCGTGGGCCGGGACCGCGATGGCAATATCACCATTGAATACAAAAAGTTCGGCGTTGGCCTTGGCTTTACACCATTGGTGATCAGCAAGGGGCGGATTTCCTTGAAAATCTCGACCGAAGTATCAGAGCTGACCACGCAAGGAGCCTTGCAATTGAGCAGCCAGCCTGTGACCGATTCCAATGGCAATGTCGTCAGTACCGTACCAGGCCTGACCCTGCCAGCGCTGAAAGTGCGTCGCGCCGAAACCACGGTGGAGCTGCCATCGGGTGGCTCCATGGTGATTGCCGGGCTGATTCAGGAAAAAACCAAACAGGCACTGGAAGGGGTTCCCGGGGCCAAGGACCTGCCCATTCTGGGAGCGCTGTTTCGTTCGCGCGACTACCAGAATGATGAAACCGAGCTGGTGATCATGGTCACCCCCTATCTGGTCGACCCCACCCACCCGGACGCGCTGGCCACCCCGGCGGATGGTTTTTCCAATGCCTCGGATCTGGCCACCATCCTGTTTGGCCGCCTGAACAAAGTCTATCGCGCCCCCGGCACCAAGGCCGATGGCAGGCGCTGGAACGGACCTATTGGTTATGTACTGGAATAAAAAGGAAGCACAAATGCGTCATGATCTACACCATCGCACCCTGAACGCACTTCTGGGCGGTACGCTTCTTTTGACACTGGGGGCCTGTGGCACGGCGCCCAAAACCCCCTGGGGTCTGCCCGGCGACCAACACAAAATCACGGTACAGCAAACCCAGGAAAACCTGACTCTGGCGCTGGCCCCCAATATGGAAGGGCTGACCCCGGCACAAATGCGCAAACTGCAAGGTTATGCCGCCGCCTATCTGGATCATGGCTATGGTCCGCTGGCCATTTCCGCCCCGCAGGGCGCAAATACCAGCATGGTGGCCGGACGCGCCATTCAACAGGCCCAGAAAATCCTGTTCGAAGCCGGGATTGACTGGGCGGTGATCGCCAAAGGGCGTTACCAGGCCGATGGTTCCAGTGGATCGCCCTTATTATTGTCCTTTACCCGTTACGAGGCCAAGGCGCGGGGCTGTGATGGTCGCTGGCGTAATCTGGTTACCCATCCGGGCAATAACGAATCTGATCATTTTGGCTGTGCACTGGCCACCAACACCGCCGCCATGATTGCCAACCCCTATGATCTGGTGCGCCCCCGTGCCACCGAGCCTGCCTCGACGGCGCGCCGCCAGACCGTCATGGATAAATATATCGCTGGTGAGGCCACCGGCGGCAAACGCACCGCCGATGAAAAGGGCACCGTCTCCAGTGCCGTTAATTAACGCCCATACACACAAGGAAAGAACCCCGTTTCACCATGTCTGACGCTTATGACTTTGATGACGATTTCGACCCGACAGAACCTTTCGTTTTGCCTGAGGAACTGCGTCTGGATAAGCCCGCAGACACCGTGGAGGCAACGCCTCCAATCGATCCGGTAGGCATGGTCCCAACCGATGAGTTGATGCCGGACTTTCCCGCCCCGCCTGCCATGATTGCCGATGAATTGCCTGCCTTTGGTTATGCAGATACCACGCCGATGCAAGAACCATTGATCGTGGAGGAACCGCTTTCCGCCGGGGCGATTAACGGGGTTGATCAGCCGGTGCCACAGATTTCCATCCGGGCCTTTTGCGAACGCCCGGACACGGTGGCCATGATCGGCAGTGCGGCGCTGGACCGGCGGCTGGCCCGGGCCCATGTACAGGCCAGCCTTGGCGGCCTGCCCGAAGCCATCGAGTATTATCACGATGAAAACACCCCCAATCTGATTTTGATTGAGTCGGGCATGCGCGGGCCCGCGCTGTTTGAACAGCTCGAAGAGCTGGCCAATGTCTGTGATCCGGGCACCAAGGTGATCATTATCGGGGCCGCCAATGATGTGGGCCTGTATCGACAATTGATCCGCCGCGGTATTAGCGATTACCTGGTACCACCGCTGAGCGCCTTGCAACTGATCCGCTCGATTGCCGATGTTTTTACTGACCCGGACCAACCCTTTGCTGGCAAAGTCACCGCTTTTATTGGTGCCAAGGGGGGGGTTGGGGCCTCCACATTGGCACACAATGTCGCCTGGCAAATTGCTGAGGGAGCCCAGGCCGGTACCACCATTATGGATCTGGATTTGTCTTTTGGTACGGCGGGATTGGATTTCAACCAGGAAAGCAACAGCAATATTGGCGATGCCCTGACCGAGCCGGAGCGCGTCGATGACGTATTGCTGGAACGTCTTTTGACCAAATGCACGGAGAACCTTTCCATATTTACCGCTCCGGCCACGCTGGACAAGGAATGGGAGCTGGACCCCGCCGCCTATGAAACGGTCATTTCACAAGTGCGCGCCACCGTACCCCATGTCATACTGGACCTGCCGCACACCTGGTCACGCTGGGTGAAATCCACCTTGTTTGCCGCCGATGAAATTGTCATTGTCGCCTCGCCCGATCTGGCCAGCCTGCGCAATGCCAAAAAACCTGTATGACCTGGCCAAGGCCAGCCGCAGCAATGATGCACCGCCCAAAATTGTCGTCAATCAGGTCGGTGTACCCAAACGGCCCGAAATTCCGATCAAGGATTTTGCCGATGCTCTGGGCGCCGAACCGGTATTGGTATTGCCATTTGAGCCACAGATTTTTGGTGAAGCCGCCAATAACGGACAAATGATTCAGGAGGTCAAAGCCGACAGCAAGGCCGCCGAAGGCCTGAGCCATCTGGCCGGCCTGCTGACCGGTCATGCCTGTGCACCGCGCAAGCGCGGTTTGTTGCAAAAACTGCTGGGTCGGGGATAAGGCGCCATGTTTGGTAAACGCGCCGGATCCAATTTTGCCGATCAGAAACCAAAGGCTGCCAAGGTCAGCCCCGAAGTTAATCAATCTGCCCCCAAGGCGAAAATTGCCCCCAAGGCTGAGGCGGTCAGCCCGATCAATCGGGCCAAGGTCAGTGAGCCAGTAAAGAAAAAACCGCTCCCGGCACCGGCGGCACGTTCCGAAGAATATTACGCCATCAAAACCATGATCTTTAACGCGCTGATCGATACCATCGATCTGGGGCAATTGGCACAATTGGACCAAAACAGCGCTGCCGAAGAAATCCGCGATATTGTTTCCGAAATTATCTCCATCAAAAACGTGGTGATGTCGATTGCAGAACAGGAAAGCCTTCTGCAAGACATTTGCCATGATGTGCTGGGCTATGGCCCGCTGGAGCCATTGCTGGCCCGCGATGACATTGCCGACATTATGGTCAACGGGGCCAATAACGTCTTTATCGAGGTGGCCGGCAAGGTTGAAAAAACCAATGTGCGCTTTCGCGATAATGGCCAGTTGATGAACATCTGCCAGCGGATCGTCAGCCAGGTTGGCCGCCGGGTGGACGAATCCAGCCCCATTTGTGATGCTCGTCTGGCCGATGGCTCGCGGGTCAATGTCATCGCGCCGCCATTGGCGCTGGATGGTCCGACCCTGACCATTCGCAAATTTAAAAAAGACAAACTGACCATGCAGGATCTGGTCAAGTTTGGTTCTATCTCCCCTGCTGCCGCCCGGGTGCTGGGGGTGATCGGGGCCAGCCGTTGCAATGTGCTGATCTCGGGTGGTACCGGCTCGGGCAAAACCACTTTGCTGAACTGCATGACCGCCTATATTGATCCGGCGGAGCGGGTGGTCACCTGTGAAGATGCCGCCGAGCTGCAATTGCAACAGCCCCATGTGGTCCGCCTGGAAACCCGCCCGGCCAATCTGGAAGGGTCAGGCAAGGTCACCATGACCGATTTGGTTAGAAACTGTCTGCGCATGCGCCCCGAACGTATTATTGTGGGCGAGGTACGCGGGGCCGAGGCCTTTGATTTGTTGCAGGCGATGAATACCGGCCATGATGGCTCTATGGGCACGCTGCACGCCAACAGCCCGCGCGAGGCCCTCTCGCGGCTGGAAAGCATGATCACCATGGGTGGGTTCAGCCTGCCGTCGCGCACAATTCGCGAGATGATTGCCGGGTCCATTGATGTGGTCGTTCAGGCAGCGCGCCTGCGCGATGGGTCGCGGCGCATTACCCACATTTCCGAAGTGCTGGGCATGGAAGGCGATGTGATCGTCACCCAGGATATTATTGTCTATGAAATCGATGGCGAAGACGAAAACGGTAAAATCATCGGTGAACACCGTTCCACCGGCATTGCCCGGCCCGCCTTTTGGGATCGGGTGCGGTATTACGGGCTGGAAAAAGAACTGGCCGAAGCCCTGGACGAGGCGGAGGGATAAATGGGCGATAGCTCCGTTTTTTTGGTCGCGGCGCTGGCCTTTATCAGTGTAGCCGGGCTGGGCTGGGTTTTTGCTGGCAGCAATAACAGTCGGGCCAATTCCATTCGCCTGCGATCCTTGAACCCGCGGGACCAGATGAAGCGGGGCAAGCGTAAAATCTCGGCCCTGGATCAGGCCAGCACGCGGCGCAAGCAATTGCAGGAAACCTTGAAAGACCTGGACCAGCACCAAAAGGAACAGCGCAAACGCACCATCACCCTGAAATCACGCATCCGCCAGGCCGGATTTTCCTTTTCTCCAATGGCGTTTAATGTGACTACTTTGGTCATTAGCGTGGTGGTTATGCTGATTTTATTTCTGGCTGGCCAACCACCACTGATTGCGCTGGCCTTTGCCTTTGGGGCCGGATTTGGTCTGCCCCGCTGGTTCTTGGGCTTTGTGCGCAAGCGGCGGATCAAGAAGTTCAGCCTGGAATTTGGCAATGCCATCGACATCATTGTCCGCGGCATCAAATCAGGCCTGCCCCTGAATGAATGCCTTAAAATCATTGCCCGTGAAGCCCCGGCCCCGGTTGGACCCGAGTTTAAAAAACTGATCGAAGGTATGTCGGTTGGGGTAGAACTGGGCCATGGACTGGACAAAATGTATGAACGCATGCCCCTGTCTGAACTGAACTTTTTTGCCATCGTGCTGACCATACAACAAAAAACCGGGGGCAATCTGGCCGAAGCCCTAAGCAATCTTTCCACCGTGTTACGAGCCCGCAAAATGATGCGCGAAAAAATCGGTGCCCTGTCCTCTGAGGCCAAGGCCTCGTCAGGGATTATCGGCTCTTTGCCGCCTTTGGTGATGGGCATCGTTTATCTGACTACCCCGGCCTATATGAGTTTGATGTTCACCGAGGATCTGGGCCGCCTGATGCTGGCCGGGGCAGGGATATGGATGGGCCTGGGCATTTTTGTAATGAGCCGCATGATTGCCTTTGATTTTTAGGGGAGGGGCATAAGGGACATAATGGAAAAACTGATCAACACCCTCACCGATCCGCAAATGGTGGTTTCCCTGCTGGCGGCCATTGCTGTCTTTACCACCGTGGTGACCCTGGTATCCCCCCTGCTGGTCGGCAATAAATTTGCCGGGCGGTTAAAATCCGTATCCAACCGGCGGGAACAATTACGCAAACAAAGCCGCGCGGCGCTGGAAAAAAAACAGGCCAATATTCGCGGCGAGTCCAAAGGCTTCATTACCGATGTGGTGGCCAAGCTGAACCTGCAAAAATTGCTGGAAGACAGTGGTCTGCAAACCAAGCTGATGCAGGCAGGTCTTCGCGGCCAGGGGCCGGTAGTGACCTTTTATTTCCTGCGCATGGTCATGCCCATTGTATTGTTTGGACTGGGGGCGCTGTACCTGTTTTTTCTTAATGACATGGGCAAGCCGCCCATTACCCGCCTGGCCATGGCGCTGGGGCTGGCGCTGATGGGCTATTACGCACCGGCGATTTATCTTTCCAATGTGGCCCAAAAGCGTCGCGAATCCATTATGCGGGCCTTTCCCGATGCGCTGGATTTGCTTCTCATCTGTGTTGAAGCTGGCATGTCGATCGAGGCCGCCTTTCAGAAGGTGGCGGCCGAGATTGGTTCCAGTTCCATCGAGTTGGCCGAGGAAATGTCCCTAACCACTGCCGAGCTGAGTTATCTGGGGGAACGGCGACAGGCCTATGAAAATCTGGCCATGCGCACCAATCATCCGGGGGTCAAGGCGGTGGCCACCTCGTTGATCCAGGCCGAGCGCTATGGTACGCCTTTGGGGGCCTCTTTGCGCGTGATGGCCAAGGAAAACCGCGATATGCGCATGGCACAGGCTGAAAAAAAGGCGGCCGCTCTGCCGGCAAAACTGACCGTGCCGATGATTGTTTTCTTCCTGCCGGTTTTGTTTGTGGTCATTCTTGGCCCGGCCATCATCCGCTTTCAGCATATGGGTCAATAAGCCGGATTTTCCTGGCAAACGCAGGATTTACATTTGAAACCGGGCAATAATTCCGGCATCCTTTTGCCCATGGCACTTTCGTGTGTGCACCCGTAAATGAAAGAAATGGCCGTTAACGCATGTCTTTGAGTTTTCCCCTCATCCTTGGCCTGATTTTGGGTGCCATCATGGCCTTCCTGGTTACCAATATGGTGATGAAATGGCGGGTGCTGGATCATCCCAATGACCGTTCCATGCACAGCATATCCACCCCCAAAGCCGGTGGGCTGGGGATTATGGCCGGGGTTTTGGTGACCCTGTCCATCGCGGCACTGGATCCGGGTCTGGGTGTGCTCTCCCCCCCGGTCATGGCGCTGGTCGCCCTGGCGCTGATGACCGGATTATTGGGGTTGTATGATGATGTTTATGACCTTCCGGCGAAATTGAAATTTCTGATATTGGCGGCTCTGTCCCTTGGGGCGACCCTGTATCTGGCCCCGGTGCAATCCTTTGCCCTGGATAAGGCACAGATCACCCTGCCCTTTTGGGTGGCCCTTGGGGGCACCGCCTTATGGATTTTTGTGCTCAGCAATGCGGCCAATTTTATGGACGGTGCCGATGGCCTGATCACCAGCAGCAGCCTTGCGGCGGCCGCCTTTATGGCTCTGTTGGCCATGGAGGCGGGCAACAGCATGGCAGTATTGATGGCGCTGGCCATAATGGTGGCATTGATTGGATTTTTGCCGCTGAATCTGCCTACAGCGCAGATTTTTCTGGGCGATACTGGGGCGTTGTTCATCGGGTTCTGGTTTGGGGCGCTAGCGCTTTTGTACATCCATAACGGCCCGCCGGGGGCTGTCTATGCGGTAGTGCTGATCTTTATGCCCTGGCTGTCTGATATTTTACTGACCATGGCCTGGCGGCTGGCGCATCATAAAAACCTGTTACAGGCCCATAATGATCATCTGTACCAATTGGCCCTGCGCCGCGGTGCCAGCCATGCCAGGGTGACGCTGGTCATGACCATACAAACCGTGTTGTGCGGCGCTTTGGCCTGGCTTTTCCGGGCCTCCGCCACCAGCGAATTGCTGGCCCTGGCCGCCGTGGCCGTCTTGGCCATTATCGTACACTGGTGGGCACGGGCGCTTTTTGCGGCCAGCCAGAACGACGCTAATCCAGCGTACGACGATAACGGGCCAGCGCCAGGGCACTGATCACCACAATCAGGGCAATGAGCGGCCAGATATCCGCAATCAGGTCAAACCGCGTTGATCCTTTGAGCATAATGCCCCGCACCAGCCGCATATAATGGGTGGCAGGTAATACCTCGCCTATGACCTGGGCCCAACCCGGCATGCCCCGAAACGGAAACATAAAGCCCGATAACAAGATTTGTGGCAGCAGCAGGAACACCATCATCTGCATGGCCTGCATTTGCGTGCGCGCCACAGTCGAGAACAAAAACCCGATCAGCAGATTGACCACGATATAAAGCGTGGAAATCCAGAAAAACAAAAGCCGCGATCCCTCAAAGGGAATATCAAACAAAAACCGCCCGGCATTCAGCACCACAATAATCTGGATATAACCCACCAGCACATAGGGAAGCACCTTGCCGACCATCACCTCAAGAGGACGCGCCGGCATGGCCAGCAGGTTTTCCATGGTACCGCGCTCGGTCTCCCGGGTCAGGGCCACCGCCGTCATTAAGGTCATGGTCATGGTCAGAATAATGCCCAGCAGACCCGGAATGATATTATACTGGGTAATGCCTGCCGGGTTATAGCGCCGTTGCAACACCACCTCCACCGGCGGCGGGCCGGTGGCCAAAGAGGCCAGGGCAGTGGAGAATTCGCGGGCCAGGCCTGTGTTGATGATCTCCCCCGCCGCCGCCAGCGCACCCGAGGCCGCCGAAGGATCCGTGGCATCGGCAATAATGAGCATTTGCGGGCGGGTGCCCCGGGCAATATCGCGGCCAAAGTGTTCGGGGATTTCAAAAATAAAATTGATCTTGCCCGCCAACATGGCTTTTTCTGCCTCTTCGGGCGTTTGCGGCGCCATGATAAAATCCACATAGGTGGAATTGGCAAAGGCGGTGACCACCGCCCTTGAAAAGGCCGAATGATCCCGGTCAATTATGGCCGATGGCAAATGTCGCGGGTCAGAATTGATGGCATAGGAAAACAAAATCAATTGCATGATCGGAATGCCGATCATCATGGCAAAGGTCATGCGATCGCGCCGCATCTGGATGAATTCCTTGGTCAGGATGGCGCTGATCCGGGCGAGGGAAAAACCACGTCTCATGCGAAATTATCCTTCACTTCTTTCATCAAATGGATGAAGGCCTCTTCCAGCCCGCTGGTGACCGGAGTCCAGACCAGTTCCTTTTTATCCCGCCAGGGGGCAATGGCCGCCTCTAACGCCGCTTTATCAGGCCCGCTGATATGCAGCGAGGTACCAAAACGCGCCACCTGTTCAACTCCCGGGGTAGTTTTCAAGGCTTTGGAAAGCGCGCCCAGTCCCGGCCCCTCGACCTTCCAGGTGCTCAGGCCGATCTTGCGGGCAATTTCGCCGGACGGCCCATCGATCAGTTTTTTGCCATAGGCGATATAGGCGATAAAATCACATTGAACCGCCTCGTCCATATAATGGGTGCTGACCAATATGGTCACGCCCTGATCCGACAGATCGTGAATGGTTTCCCAGAACTCGCGCCGGGCCTTTGGATCAACGCCGGCGGTTGGCTCGTCCAGAAGCAAGAGTTTGGGATCATGCAGCATGCAGGCCGACAGGGCCAGCCGCTGTTTCCACCCCCCGGACAATGTGCCGGCCAACTGATTTTTACGCTCATAAAGGCCCAACGTCTTCAACGCCGTTTTCACGCGATCTTTTCGGTTATCCAGACCATACATGCGGGCCACAAAGTCCAGATTTTCAGCAATGGTGAGATCTTCCCACAGCGAAAAACGCTGGGTCATATAACCGACCTGGGTTTTGATCCGGTCTGATTGTTCAATGACGTCCCAGCCCAGACAGGTGCCCGATCCCCCTTCGGGTTTCAGCAAACCACAGATCATGCGCAGGGTGGTGGTTTTCCCCGATCCATTGGGGCCCAAAAACCCATAGACCGCGCCCTTTGGCACCCGCAGATCAAAATGATCAACCACTGTGCGCTTGCCATAGATTTTGGTCAGGCCGCGCACATCAATAGCTGGCGTTTGTTCTGCACTATCAGTTTGCAGGGTCATGGCAGAACGACCAATACCGGCTGACCCGGGTGAAAACGGGTCGGATCATCGGGCAGTACCTCGGCCATAAAGACCAGTTTCTGACGCTCTTTTTCCGTAAAAATGACCGGCGGCGTAAATTCGGCACCCTGGGCAATAAAGATAATACGCCCCTGACGCGCCTCATCGCATCCATCACAGGTGAGTTTTACCCGCTGGCCAACCTGAATGGCACCCAGTTTTCTTTCGGGGATAAAAAACCGTATGCGCAATTGCGCCGGCGGCAACAGCGCCAATACCGGTTGCGACGGGCCAGCGATTTCGCCCACCCGGCGGATCAGGCTTTGCACGGAACCCGCCGTGGGGGCCACAACTTGTAAATCATTCAGCGCCTTTGCGGATTGTGCCACCAAAGCTTTTTGGCGGCGCACCTCTTCGGCGGCGGCCGCAATGGCATCTTTACGCGCCGGCGCACGGATCAGCGCCAGCCTTGCCTCCTCGGCACGCAATGCGGCCTGCGTCTGGCTCAGTGCCGCCGTGTCCCGATCCAGTCGTGATTGCGGAGCCTGCCCCTTGGCCACCAGCTCTTTGGACCGGGCATAATTATCCTGCGCCAGTTTCAAGGCGGCGCGGGCCTGCGCAACACCTTGCCGGGCCGCGGCAATGTTTTCCTTGCGGCCACCGGCCCGCAGATCGGCCAGCCGGGCACGAGCCGCCGACAGGGCGGCCTCGGCTTGCTCCAGACGTGCCTTTGCTGTGCCATCATCCAGCGAAAACAAGGGCGCGCCCGACGCCACCTGATCGCCCTCCTCCACCATGACCGAGGTCAGCGGCCCCAAGGTGCGCGGGGCCAGATACAACAGCCGGGCCTCGGCATAACCCTGATAGTGCTGTCCAGCCTCCTCACTTGTATCCGTTGGAGAACAGGCCGCCAGCAAACCGATAAATAGAATGGCAATGGGCATAACAAGGCGGGTCATGAGCTGACCTCCTGGGATTTGGGGTTCAAGGCCCCGTTCAGAAAAATATCAAGATGCAGCTCAATCAGCGCCCGGCTGTCCAATGGCGGATCACTGGGCTGGGCAAAAATGCCACTCCAGACAATTTGCATCATCATCGGGGCCACCAGCAAACGGGCCGCATGGACCGGGTTAAACGGGCGAAACTCTCCAGATTTAACGCCGCGGGCAATCAAGTCGGTTATGGCCCCCAGACCAACATCAATAACCTGAGTGCGGTAGAGTTTGGCCAGTTCAGGAAACTGCCCGGCCTCACTGATCACCAACAGGGGCACCGCCCCGGTTTTGGGGTCGCTGATCCGTTTGGCCGCAAAGGATAACATGGCCCGCAAAGACGGGGTCACCGGTCCCTGTTGAACGGTGTCTGCCATGACCTTTAGCTGTGCCGCCACCGGGGCCATAGCCCGGTCGATCAGGGCCTCCAGCAAAGCATTCTTGCTTTCAAAATAAAGATAAATCGTGCCCTTGGAAATACCGGCCTTTTTGGCAATCTCGTCCATGCGTGCCGCCCCGAACCCTTGGGCCCGAAATACCGCCAGCGCCGCATCCAGAATTTGTCCCGGGCGCTCTTCTGGCTGGCGCTGCCAGCGTGGAGCCGATGACGAAGACGACGCAATCTTTCCCATTAACCTGACTTCCTATCGGGAGTATGATTATTTGCATTATATATAACTGACCAGTCAGTTATTTTCAAGATGTAGAAATAAGAAATCTGCTGGCACCAACCCCCAAAGAGATGATCGCTTATGGCCTTATACCTGGACAGGCAAAGGAAGGTTAGACGCAGGGCGACAAACCCAGCTTTACTGATTTTATCCAGGCTTGCGGATAGGTTTTTTGCAGGTCTTGCGCCAATGACCGGGCGGCGCAGGCGTCACGAACCAGAGCCACACAGGTCGCCCCCGAACCACACAGACGCGCCAGTTGAGTTTGGGGCTGGGCATCCAGGGCAGACAGTAATGATGCTATGCGGGGTTCCAACGCACAGGCCGCCGCCGATAAAGAATTCTCAAACCCTCGTAAGCGCACAATCGCCTCATCAAAATCTTTCGCGCCCGTGCATGATTCTCCAGATAACGTTTCGCCATGGTTCATTTCATCAAAGTGAGAGAACACCGCCGCTGTGGAGACGGCAAAGCCCGGATTGACCAGCACCGCATCCAGAACTGGCCAGGTCTTTACATCATGCAGTACTTCGCCGCGCCCACTCATGAACCGGGTTCGGCTTTGCACACAGACCGGCACATCCGCTCCCAAAGCCTGACCAATGTTTTCCAGTTCCGTATATGAAAGCTTGCAGCCCCATAGCCGGTTCAGGCCGCGCAAGGCCGCCGCCGCATCGGCAGAGCCACCGCCAATTCCCGAGGCAATGGGCAGGGCTTTGTCCAAGATTATGTGCGCGCCCGCTCTTTTACCGCTCGCCTTCAACAGCGCCCGGGCCGCCCGCAGGACCAGATTATCCACCCCGGTATCAAGCCCTTCGCCAAACGGGCCGGTGATCGCCAGCGTCAGATCTGGCGCGGGAGCAAAGTCCAGCCGGTCCCCCGCATCGGCAAACACCACCAGACTTTCCAGCGGGTGATAGCCATCACGGCCAAGGGGGCCGACCTTCAGGGTCAGATTGATTTTTGCCCGCGCGAATTCAGTAATGAACGTCAAGGCTTGGCGTTGGCGATCTCGGGCGCATTACGCAGGCCGTTTTCCAGCTTATCCCGGATGAGGTCAAAATCCACATCATCATCGGGTTTCAGGCTCAGCGTGTGGCTCCACTGGAAACGCGCTTCCAGATGCCGTCCGGCCTGCCAATAGGCATCGGCCAGATGATCCGAAATGGTCGGCTCGCCCGGTTCCATTTCCACGGCGCGTTCCAGATAGCGCACCGCCTGTTCATACTGGCCCAACTGGTAATGGGCCCAACCCAGAGAATCGATAATGTAACCGGCATTGGGGCGCAGGCTGAGAGCCTTTTCAATCAGGGTAAACCCTTCATCCAGATTTTCCCCGGCATTGATATAGGTATAGCCCAGATAGTTCAGCACATCCGGCTGATCCGGATTAATCTCCAGCGCTTTGCGAAAGGCACCAATGCTTTCGCGCCACCGTCCCAGACGTTCCAACACCGTACCACGGGCAAAATATAACTGCCAACCGGTGCTCTTGCCCTGGCGGGCAATCAGTTGCTCGTAAATCGGCAAAGCCTCTTTATATTTATTCACCGAGCGCAAGGCATCGGCATAGGCGGTTACCAGCCGGTCATTGTCGGGATTCTCTTCGGCAAGTCTGCGAAAGACGGTCAGAGCCTCATCGCGATGATCCGTGCGGAACAGGACCCGGGCGCGGTTCAGGTCTGCATCCAGACGATAAGGTGATTTTGGCGATATGCTGGCAAAGGCCCTTAAGGCATCTTCGGGGCGTTTTTCAACTTCCATCACCCGGGCCAGCAATTGCACTGCGGCCCCGTGATCAGGATTAATAAAGCGGGCCATTTCCAGATAGACCAGCGATTTGTCAAAATGCGCCTGCGCTGCCAAGATCTGCGATGTCCCATAAAGGGCCTCGGCGGCCCCTTCGCTGGCATTGCGCACCAGACGGCGCGGACGGCGTTTGGTGGTTTTATGGTCATTCAGCTGGGTCAGTGCCATCGTCGACATGGGGGCCTGGGCGAAAAAGTGGCTGGCCTTTTCATACACCGCCCTGGCCTCATCGATGCGGCCATGGCGCTCCAGAAACGCGCCATAGGCATAAAGCGCGCGGTCCGAGACCTGGCCCGGTTCGACCGCAATTTTATAGGCACCTTCGGCCTCGTCCGTGCGGTTTTCCAGGTCCAGCATCAGCGCCAGTTGCAAATGCACAATGCGTGCAAAAACCGGGGCCTCGCCAGCGCTTTTGATATATTCAAGGGCCTTGTCTGCATCCCCGGTGCCATAGGCGGCCCAACCGCGCAATAACTGCCTCACCTCGCCGTTAAACGGGCCGTATTTACCGGTTTCCAGCACACCAAGTGCCGCCGCATAACGCTTTTTCCCCAACGCATTGGTGGCAATGGCCAGACGCATAAGGTTGGCTTCGCTGTCGGTACCAAGCGCCGGGGCAGCATAATTCGCGCTGTCGGCAATCCGACCCGCCAATAGCGCGCTTAAGAAGGCCTGTTGGCGCAACAAATCATTATCGGGTTCTTTTTCCAGCGCCGCCGCATAATAGTGCGCAGCGGCATGCACATCATTCATACCACTGGCAAAACGCGCGGCCAGATAGTCCCCATAGGCAGATTCCGTAACCCGTTCCCCACCCTCATCCACCAAAGAGGTGGTCGCACAAGAAGCCAGCAGAAACAGCCCCGCGGCAATCGCAAAAGAGGCTATACTTCGTTTTATGGTCCTTGGGGATTTCATATTCCTAGCCTACGCCAAACCTTCACACTCGCAAGTCATGGATACATCACATATTCGGATAATTGGGGCCGCCGGCCCCTTCAGGACAGGTCCAGGTAATATTCTGTGACGGGTCTTTGATATCACAGGTTTTACAGTGCACACAATTTTGCGCATTGATCTGGAAGCGCGGGTTTTCACCCTTGTCATCATAAATGAATTCGTACACCCCGGCCGGGCAATAGCGTTGTGACGGCCCGGCAAATGCCGGCAGATTAACATCCACCGGAACGTCCGGGTTGGCCAATTTCAAATGCACCGGCTGATCTTCTTCATGATTGGTGAATGAAAACGACACGCTGGTCAGCTTGTCAAAGGTCAGCACCCCATCGGGTTTGGGATAGGCAATGGGTTTGTGTTCGCTGGCCGGCTCGGTGGATTGGGCATCGGTTTTGCCATGATGCAACGTACCAAAGAAAGAAAACCCGCCGGTGATCGTGTTGACCCATAAATCCGCACCGGTCAGCGCAATGCCGCCTGCCCACGTGCCAAACTTACTCCATAGCGGCTTGGCATTGCGTACAATTTTCAACTCGCGGCGGACCGGGCTGGCCTGATAGGCCTCGCTATAGCTGTCCAATACATCACCGCCGCGGCCACTTTGCACCGCGTCAAACGCTGCCTTGGCCGCCATCATGCCGGTACGCATGGCATTATGGCTGCCCTTGATGCGCGGTAGATTCATAAAGCCTGCGGCGCAACCGATCAGTGCCCCCCCCGGGAAAGCCAGTTCCGGTACCGACTGGAACCCGCCTTCGGTCAGGGCGCGCGCGCCATAGGCTATGCGCTTGCCACCTTCAAAGGTTTCGCGAATGGCCGGATGGGTTTTTAAGCGCTGAAATTCGTCATAGGGCGACAAATACGGGTTTTTGTAATTCAGATGCACCACCAGACCCAGCGCCACATAATTGTCTTCAAAATGATAGAGGAAGGAGCCACCGCCGGTGGTATTGTCCAGTGGCCAGCCAAAGGTGTGTTGCACCAGGCCGGGTTTGAAGACCTCGTCACGTACCTGCCACAACTCTTTAATGCCGATGCCGAATTTTTGCGGATCGGAATTCTTGTCCAGTTCATATTTCGCAATGATCTGCTTGGAGAGCGACCCGCGCGCCCCCTCGCCCAGCAAGACATATTTGCCGTTCAGCTCCATACCTGGCTGATAGTCCGGTTTGTACGAACCATCGGCAGCCACACCAAAGACGCCAGCCACCACACCGCGCACCGCGCCATCGTCATTGTACAAAATTTCAGAGGCGGCCATGCCGGGATAGACCTCGACACCCATGTTTTCCGCCTGCTCGGCCAGCCAGCGGCACAGATTGGCCAGCGAGACAATATAATTGCCATGATTGTGAACCAGCGGCGGCATGACAAAGCCCGGCAGGGTGAGCGATCCGGCCTCGCCCAGAACCATAAAGCGATCCTTGGTCACCTTGGTGGTGACCGGTGCGCCCCGCTCGGCCCAATCGGGAAAGAGCTCATTCAGGCCACAGGGGTCCAGCACCGCCCCCGAAAGAATGTGTGCCCCCACTTCGGAGCCTTTTTCCAACACCACCACCGAAAGCTCCTGCCCGGCGTCTTGCGCCAGTTGCTTAAGATGAATGGCCGCGCTTAACCCCGCTGGCCCAGCCCCAACAATCACCACATCAAAATCCATGGCTTCGCGCGTCATTTCCTGATCACTCATATCGGCCCTCACTTTAATCGGTTTTTCCTCTCTTAACCGACCCTTGCCCCCAGGGCCATAGCTTTGATGCCCCACTGGTGCAAGATCGTGCATTTGTTCGAAAAATATCCTAAACTCGCCTGGAAAGGCATGGTGATGAGCAATCCGGTTAAAACACCCGACAGCATTTCCACGGCCCATCAGGCCTTGAACGCCTGGTGGGAGGCCGCCGGCGTGGACATACCCCCTGTGCCCAAAAAGGCCCGGCCTACCAGACCAACGTCACCCTCCACCCCGGCCAGATCGCCGCACGTCGCCGCCTCCCCGGCCTCACCACCACCCAAAAGCCCAGCCGCGCCCGCCCCGGCACTGGCCCGCCAAGCCGCCGCCAGCGCCGAATCGCTGGAGGCGTTAAAAACCGCGCTTGAAAATTTTGATGCCGGGCCGGTCAAAGCCGGGGCGCGCCATACGGTTTTTGCCCGGGGCAATCCCAAGGCCCCCATCATGATCATTGGCGAGGCCCCCGGGCGCGATGAGGATGAACAAGGCCTGCCCTTTGTCGGGGCCTCCGGCCAATTGCTGGATCGAATGCTGC
Organism: Robiginitomaculum sp.; assembly: GCA_030949705.1. Classification (GTDB taxonomy): domain Bacteria; phylum Pseudomonadota; class Alphaproteobacteria; order Caulobacterales; family Maricaulaceae; genus Robiginitomaculum_B. The sequence continues at coordinate 65,477 of JAUZSF010000018.1, forward strand.
GCACCGCGGGCTTTGGCGAAGACGATATCTATATCACCAATGCCTTTAACTGGCGGCCGCCCAAAAACCGCAAGCCCACGCCGGATGAACTGGCCATGACCCTGCCGTTTCTGGAACGCCATATCGCCTTGATCGCCCCCAAAATTATCCTGCTGGTGGGCGCCAGCCCGATGCAGGCGGTGCTGGGCCTGTCCGCCGGCATCACCCGCGCCCGGGGCCAGTGGCATGATTATACGGTCAAGAATGCGGACGGCACCAATAGCGATCAAACCATCCCGGCTCTGCCCACCTTCCACCCGGCCTTCCTTTTGCGTGCGCCACTGGCCAAACGCGATGTCTGGCATGATTTACAGAGTATCCGGGAACGGCTGGCGGCAATCGACGGAAAACAGTGTCATTGACACAATTAACTTGACATTTTCGTGTCAATGACACACTATTATGTATGAAATTTGTTCGCACGACACCTTATGTCAAAGCGCTTGCCAGGATGAAGTTGAGGCATTCGAGGATGCCATTGCGGCCAACCCGCTGGTAGGGAAGCTCATTCCCGGTCTTGGTGGCATGCGCAAATTTCGCTTTGCCTATGGTAATAAAGGCAAACGCGGTGGTGGACGGACGATTTATTATTATGCCGCCGGGCCAGACACCGCCTTTATGATTGCGGCCTATGCCAAAAGTAAAAAGACCGACCTGACCCCGGCCGAGAAAAAAGAAATCGCCAAACTGGCAAAAGAGCTGGCGCGGCATTCAAAAAAGAGCGGAGAGATATGATGACCACCTTAGCCAATGATCTTCGTGAAGGCTTAAAAGAAGCCATCGCGCACACCAAGGGTGATATCACCCTGCCAACGCGCAGTGTTGATCCCCTGCCCGCCGAAGCCATTTTGCACATCCGTAAAAGCGTATCTAAAAACCGCAAGGATTTTGAGCGCCGCTTTGGCATCCCCGCCGAAACCCTGCGCGGCTGGGAAACCGGCCTGCGCGTTCCCGACCAAACCGCGCGGGTATTTTTGCGGGTGATCGAAAAGACCCCCGAAGAAGTGGAGAAGGCCGTTATGGGTGGGTGAGAGGAATAGCATGAGCAAAAAAGATATTGGTTTGCAACTTAAGTTAACTGGGTGCATATGACGATAAACCACCCAACTTATGAGAAACCTCTCTACTTTTTTTGCTGATGCCATAAAAATGGTTATTAAAGATATAGAGCGCGCATCTGAAGATATGGACGCGGAAGAATTACAATTCGTGATATATGAGGACATAGAGTTTATTGAAACCTTGCTTAGTGCTTCATTTTTAGTCATTCAGACCTACATTACTTTAGTCCTCGAGAAAGCAAAGGCACTTTGCAAAAATTCTCATGAATCTCATGCTGATTACAAGAAACGTATACTAAAAAAAGGACCTTCTTTCGATGAAAATTATTCTAAAATTGAAATCTTGTGGGCACTGGCAAATTACGTAAAACACAATGAAGAGTGGACTCAAGATATATGGAAAAATCCAGAAGCTAAGCAAGAAGTCAAAGCTGTCGGCCTTAGATTAGGCTCAACAGGTAACTTACGTAAAGCAGCAAAAGCCTTGGGAAATGAGAATTTTAGCGACACATCAGTGTTCATCAAGATTGTTGATGATTGGGCTAAAGAAATTTATGAAGAAGCATCGTCGGCGTCTACATAAACATCCCCGTCATCCCGGCGAAGGCCGGGATCCAAATTGAGGCATCACTATGGATTGCGGCCTTCGCCGCAATGACGAATAGTTTGTTATCATACCCCTGCCTTTCCCGAACGACATTGGATGCAAAAATTGAAACCCGATCTGCAATTTGAATTTACCGCCGCACTGTGGCTGTACCCCGGCAAGGCGGCCTGGCATTTTGTCACGGTGCCCAAGGCCATATCCGAAGAGATCAAATTTTTTACCAGCGCCAATAAAACCGCCTGGGGGTCGGTGCGGGTGGGCGTGCGCATAGGGCAAAGCCAATGGAACACCTCGCTGTTTCCCGATAAAAAATCCGGATGCTATTTCCTGCCCATCAAGGCAGAGATCCGCAAGAAAGAAAAAATCAGCACCGGTGATGCGCTGGACATCCAACTGGATGTGCTGGTTTAGCCTCTCAGGCCAAAAATAAACACATGCCGATAAGGGCAACAAAACAAGAGGTTATCATTTTACGATAGCCTTTTTGGTCTATTATTTATAACATAATATATATTGTTTTTGACTTTGTGCTCATAATTTCTTACATACCAATCAGGAAATTCATTAGGAAGAACACAATGTCCCTCAAAATATGGTCGTCTCTTTCAAACCGGGAAAAGAACATTATGGGCGCCATGGCGCTGGATGGGGCGGTGACGCTGTATTATTTTTCACACGCCATGGCGCTGAATGGCGGGCCAAGTCTGAACAGTCTGGCCATGGGGATATTGGTCGGCAAAACCATTGTTCTCTCCATAGTGCTGGCCATTTTGCTGCATATGCTGATCAACGGACGCAAAGATCCCGAAGCCGCGGATGAACGCGATAGCGTCTTTGAGGGCAAGGCCAATGCCATTGCCTATGTGGTGTTATTGCTGGGCGTGATGATCGTTATGGGAAGCGTTCTCACGGGCAGCTGGTTTGATACTGCCTTCGCGGCGATCCGTTTCATCAACACACCGTTTTTTGTCTTTCACGGGCTGGTGCTGGCCATTACCGCCTCGGACTTTGCCCGCCACAGCGCGCAGCTGGTTTTCTATCGACGGGGCTATTGAGATGGCCAAAAAACCACCCTGCAATATCCGCAATACCATCCGGTCTTTACGTTTTCATGCGAATGAGATGACGCAAGCCGAGCTGGCCGAAAAAATCGGCGTTACCCGGCAAACCGTGTTGGCGATTGAGGCGGCAAAATACCCGCCCTCGCTGGAGTTGGCCTTTCGCATTGCCGAGGTTTTTGATGTACCGCTGGGCGAGGTGTTTATGCGGGAAAATGCTAAAAAGTAAGCGTGTCATCCCGGACTTGATCTGCGCAATGCATCCTTCGAGACGATTGCTTCGCAATCCCTCAGGATGAGGAGGTAATTAGCAACACCTCATGCTGAGGTGGCGCGTTAGCGCCCTCGAAACATAAAAGCGTGTCATCCCGGAAAAGGGTCCGGGACGCTGAAATTGCCTCATGCCCGGCCTGTGGGCATAGCCCACATGCGTTCGGCCTGAAAAGCGTCCCCCCGGACCCTTTTCCGGGCGGCCTCACCCCATGGTGGGGATAATAAAGCTTTGATCCTCTACCGAGCCATCGGGCCAGCGCTGGGTGATGGTTTTGATCTTGGTCCAGAACCGTACGCCTTCGGGGCCATGCTGGTTCACATCGGCAAAGGCCGAGCGCTTCCAGCCGCCAAAGGTGTGATAGGCCACCGGCACCGGGATCGGCACATTAATGCCAACCATGCCGACCTGTACCTTGGCGGCAAATTCACGGGCCGCCAGCCCATTGCGGGTAAAGATGGCCACGCCATTGCCGTATTGATGGTTGGAGGGCAGCGCCGCGGCTTCCTCCAGCGTTTCGGCGCGCACCACCTGCAATACCGGGCCAAAAATCTCGTCCTGATAGGATTTCATACCGGCGGTGACATTGTCGAACAAAGTCGGTCCGACAAAAAAGCCGCCTTCCTGACCCGGCACGGTCAGACCACGTCCATCGATCAGTAATTTGCCGCCTTCGTCCTCGCACATCTTTATATAGTTCTCGATCCGGGCCTTGTGCGCTGCGGTAACCACCGGTCCATAATGCGCCGTGGCATCGGTGGAGACACCGACTTTCAGCTTTTTGATCTCAGGGGTGATGCGCGCAATAAACTCATCAGCCGTAGCCTTGCCCACTGGCACCGCCACGGGCAGAGCCATACAGCGCTCCCCGGCCGAGCCAAAGGCCGAGCCCAGAAAGTCGCGCACCACCTGATCCATATCGGCGTCCGGCATAATAATGCCGTGGTTTTTGGCCCCAGCCATGGCCTGCACCCGTTTGCCGTTTGCCGCGCCGGTTTGATAAACATAGTGCGCAATATCAGAGGAGCCAACAAAGCTGATGGCGCGTACATCGGGATGCGTTAGCAGGGCATCCACCGCCTCTTTATCACCATTGACCACATTCAAAACCCCCGCCGGTGCGCCAGCCTCGAGGAATAGTTCTGCCAGCCTCAAAGGCACGGACGGATCTTTTTCGGAAGGTTTCAAAATAAAAGTATTGCCGCACGCAATGGCCACGCCAAACATCCACATGGGGATCATGGCCGGAAAGTTGAACGGGGTAATGCCGGCGACCACGCCCAAGGGCTGGCGCATGGAATAAACATCAATGCCGGGGCCGGCCCCTTCGGTATATTCGCCCTTTTGAAGGTGCGGAATACCACAGGCAAATTCGATCACTTCCATACCGCGCTGTACATCGCCGCGCGAATCGGCAACCACCTTGCCGTGCTCGGCCGAAAGCAGTTCGGCCAGTTCGTCCAAATGTTCTTCCAGCAGAGTTTTGAAGCGGAACATCACCCGCGCCCGGCGTTGGGGGTTCATCGCCGACCAGGCCGGAAAGGCGGCTTGCGCCGCGGCTACGGCGGCACCCATTTCGTCTACCGAGGCCAAAGGCGTCTTGGCCTGTACTGCCCCGGTATTGGGATCAAACACATCGGAAAACCGGCCGGATTTGCCGGATACGGTTTCACCATTGATAAAGTGATTTAGCTCGCGAGTCATGATGGAATTCCTTGCATCTTTGGACACCTCTTCATGGGGACCCTTCACCTGGCGTGATACGCTGTGCAATCGCAAAGGTCCAGATGAGATGACGCGACCAATTGCCCAACGTCACAGACATTTTTTTCACATGTGCATTTACCACAAAAATATGATAGTAATTCTCCCCAGAGGGCAAAATCATGCAAGCCAAACCTTGGGGGGACGGCTAAATGACACAGGCAGCACGGCCTTTGGCCACCTATTTCTTACTAGCACTTTTACTGGCCATAACGCCTGTGTTTGCCCGCGCACAGACACCCGAAGAAACCCAGGCTGCCGCCGAGTTGAAAGCCGCCGAGGCCAAGGTGGCTGCCGCCCAATCTGCCTATGATGCCGCCAACCAGAAAGCCGGGGCCGCCATCAAGGCCTATGAGGCCGCACGCGACAAGGCCCGGGCCCAAGCCGCCAAAGTGGCTCGCCTGCGCGAAAGTCTGCAGGCCGCCAAGGCACAATACCGCCGCACCGCGCCACATATTCGTTCAGAACTGGAACGCTGGAAAAAAGAGCTGGAGAACCGCCAGAACAATGGCCAGAGCGCCGACAAGATTGCGGAGGCACAACGCTATGTCACCGCCCATGAAAACTGGTTGCGGCGGCGCCTGAAAAAGTCATCGGAACGGTCCATTGTTAAAATACGCGCTGCCCGGCTGAAGACCGCCATGCAGGATCTGGATACCTTGACGGCAAAAAAGAAAGCCATATCCGACAAAGGCGTGGTGCGATTGAAAGAACGCGATGCGGCCATGGCGGCGCTGGCCACCGCCCGATCGGATCTGGACCGTTTGCGCAAGGAGATAGATAAAAAACTTGCCCGCAGCGAGCCACCGTTTTTACAGACCGTACAGGTGCGCAGCCCCGGCGGAAAATTGCTCTATGACGCAAAATGGGTGCCCGCCGAAGAGAAACTGGAACAGGAACTGCGCCTGACCGAATATCTGGTCAAGGACCTCAGCGGGGTTTTGGCCAAACGCAAAAAACGCATTGATGACTGGATCGAGCTAACCCTCAGCGCACAGAAACGGGCGCAAAAAAAGCTTGATCATTACCTGGCCTATGTTGGCGGCGAGGGAATCGGCTTTCTGGGCGGTGGCACCGGCACATGGCTGACCATCGGGGTCGAATTGCTGGATGCCGGCGTTACGGTTTTCAGGGACTGGAAGACATTTGGTCCATACGCCGTCGCCATTGAGGCGGCCTTTCAGGTCAAGGATGCCCTGACCCGTGATGGCAAGAAATACCCGCAATGGGATGTTGCCGCCTTGCCAGGCATTGCCAATTCAGGCAGCCAGCCAACCCCCGCGGAGGCGGCCATGGACGGGGCCAGCGGCAATGCCAACAGCACCGCGCAGAAAAACGCCCTGAAAAACTCTCTCAAAGCCATTGTTCGCCAAGAAGGCAAGGCCCTGGCCAGTGTGAATTATATGAAATCGCTGGCCGCACGCCATAAACGCGGTGTGGTGGCAATCGCCCTTAGCGATTCGGTGGTAAACGGCAGCGAACCGGTGTTGAAGGCCCTGCACACCGGCGCGGCGCGAGTAACCTCGCCCAGCCAGGTGATCCAGCAATTCTGGAAAAATCCATCGCGACTGGCAAGGAACTTCAAAAGCGAATTCCTTGATCCCGGCAATTGGAAAGATGTCGCCCGTGATTTGGTTCAAACTGCCCTGAAAGATGCCTTGATATCAGCCATAGACTCCGAACGGATTGCCCGCTGGACTGCCTATATGGTGGTGGATGCAGAGCGCAACTATCTGGTCAGCCAGTTAAAAGCCGAAGGCGCAATGCGCCGTAATGATCAACAGCTCTTGCAAAGCATTCTGGATCGACAAGAGGAATTACGCCAGGAAATCCTGACCGCCAAAAAGGCTCGCACACTGGAAATCAAGGTCAACAAAACCCTGAAGGGTAAGGGGCAGTTCAAACTGAAACTTGGTTTCAATCGCCCGGTAAACCTGCAATCGGTTCAGGTGGGCAGCAAGGAAGCAAAAGAGACCGCCGGAAAAACCGGCAAGGCCATAGAGGTGCGTTTTGATCTGGTCGATCTGCCTGACCCGGCCAAACTTTCCGTTCAGGCAGTACACCCCGTGGTATCCACGCGGGTATTGGATGATCCCGCCAGTCGGGCGATTTGGAACCCGTTTTCTCATCGCTTTAGCGGCTATGAAAGCGGGCCCGACACCAATCACAAATTCAGAACCCGGCCCATTAAAGACGGCAAAGCCTACGCGATTATCCTCGATACCTCGGGATCCATGGACGACAATAATCGCATTGGACAGGCCAAAAGTGCCCTGCAATCCCTGCTGGCCAGCAAGACCATCAAAAAGAAAGATACGGTGGCGCTTTATACATTTGTCGGGTGTGGCATCGCCAACCCCGTGCCGTTCACATCCAATAAAAAGCAGGTTTCAGAGGCCATTAATAACGCCTCGACTGGGGCATCAACGCCATTGGCCGCCGGTATCTTAACCGGTGCCCGCGCCCTGTTTGAAGAGGGACGACGCAAAGAAGGCGTTCTGGTTGTGGTTACCGATGGCGAAGAAAGTTGTGACGGCAACCCGGCGGCAGCGCTGATGGCCGCACGCAAAATGGCCGATGCTATCAAGATACGAAAGGAGCGCTGATGCAAGGCATAAGAAACATCTTGTCTCTCATGTTCCTGTGCGCCATGGCGGCGCCCGCCATGGGACAAGACACCGATAAAACGGCCTCCAACGCCCAAAACAATGACCCGCGGGAAAATATCGCTTTTGCCGATATGGAAGCAGTGACGCCAGGCACGGTCCTGGTGACCCTGTTTCCCGCTGCGGACCAGGATGAAATTGCCTTGCAAATGGATGAAGAGGGCTATGTCTTTACATCCCTTGGCGATACCGCCGAAGATTTTAGCCTGTATGTAGAGATTTACGACCCGCTAGGGCGCATGATGGGAATTAATGCGGCGCGGATAGACTTTCCCGGCCGGGTGCGGCTGGTGGTGCGTGACCGTTGGAACGATTTCAGCAGCCCGGATCCCTTTCCCCTGGTCATAGAAACCAAGCCGGAAGTGGACCTGAATGAGCCCAATGATCAACCTGAACAGGCCTTTCCCCTCACCCTGGACGCGTGGAATGATGTCATTCTGTTGCCCGTTGGTGATGTTGATTATTTCTCTTTTGACGTGCCCGCCAAAGGCACCATCATTACCGACGTTCGCGATCCGCCCGTTGCCATTGCGGTACAGATTCGCCCCGCGGACACGCCTGATTTTTCGGATGGCTGGGCCGCTGCCGTTGAACCGGGCAAGCATTTTCTTAAAATCAAAGAACGCTGGGGCAGCGCAGCCTCTGAAAACTCCTTTCCCGTGCGATTGCGCTTTGTGCCTGACCCTCCCAGTACGCCAACCGAGCTCAGCCTGAGTCTGCCAGCCCAAGTCTGGCTGGCGCGTAGCGGCCTGTCACAAAAATTTATACTGAAAGTTCCGCAATTTGGCCTGTATACCATACGTCTGGATGGGCCGGTCCCCGATGGTGCAAAGATATTTGTGACCCCAGCGGACGATACAGATACCGACGCCAGCCCCCAAAATGATGGGACAAAGCGCTTTGAAAAACATCTGGCCAAAGGGGTCTATGAAATCGACGTCCGCAGTGGATCAGAGGGGGCCAAGGCACCCTTTTATCTGATTGCCGAAGCCGAGGTTTCCACCGATACAAGCGAGCCAAACGATACGCCACAAAGCGCGCTGGCGCTAAAAACCGGGGAAGAAACACCGGTGACGCTCTATCCCTATACCGATTCCGACTGGATATCGCTGAAGGCCAAAGGCCGGGGCAATTTCTATTTGCGCGTTCAGGATCTAAATCGGGACGACGGTATTACCGGCGGCATGATTGAGGTCTTTTTTCTGGATAAAGACGGTGAACGCAAACCCTTATCTGTGCGGCCAGGAGCCGGCTATGATATTTTCGGCCCGATACCTGTAGATAAGAAAGACATAAAGATAGAGCTTAAAAACCGCGGCTATACGCGCTGGATACCCTTGATGGTAACGCCGGTTTTTACGGCAGAGGGAGAAAAGGCGGACAGTGCCATTACGCTGATTGGCGTTGAACTGGACGAAAACCAGGCGCGTAATATGAAAGCCATGGCGATGAATGCGGGGGTTGATTTCGTTCTGGCGGAATCCGCCAGCGATCTGGGTCAACGCCTGAAGGAAGCCACCACGGCCAAACGACAATTCCCCTGGTGGTTGTGGGGACTGCTGGTTTTGATCGGGGCCGGATATTATTTTTGGCGACGCAAATAAACCCGGTAACCAACCAGCAATTCATATTTCTCTGGAATCAAACAGCGCGGCCAGCCGGGGGCCTTGCTCCCGGATATCAAAGGCCGCGGCCCAGCCGGTTTTGAACTGGCCGTTCAGCAGACGAGCCGACGGGCCGTCATGATCGAACCCTTCGTCCAGTAATTGATGTGCCAATATGGCAATGCCGGGATTATGGCCAATCAGGGCCAGCGTCTGACCGTCTTTTCCCTGCTGGTGGAACACCTCGTCCAGGGTTTTGGGTGAGGCCAGATACAGTTTTTCTTCGACTATGGCGGGGCAGGTTTCCATGGCCATGGCCTGCCAGCTATCCAGCGTGCGTTGGGCGCTGGAGACGATGGCCAGATCCGGCACCCAGTTTTCCCGCCGCAATATGTCGCCAAGCCGGTGCGCGTGTGCCTGTCCCTTTGCGGAAAGCGGGCGTCCATGGTCCCCCGGTTCGCGCCCAAAAGCGGCTGCTTTGGCGTGACGGATAAGGAGGAGGCGCTGCATGATTTGACCCGAATCAGATGGATGGTTACCGTCCATTATGCGCTTTTTTATCTTCTTTGCTGCGGTGTCGCTATTCATAGCATCGCTTCAGTTTGCGTGGTTATCACCATATTTTTATGTGAGCGCATTTTTATTTGGCATTTTAGTGCTCTATGGCATTTTTGATCTAACCCAGCGCCGCCATGCCTTGTGGCGCAATTACCCCATTGTTGGCCGCGCCCGCTGGTTACTGGAATTTGTGCGCCCGTATTTGCGCCAATATCTGGTCGAGAGCGACACCGATGGCATGCCCTATAATCGCGAACAGCGCAGCCTGGTCTATCGCCGTGCCAAAAACGTAGTCAGCGTCGAACCCTTTGGCAGCCATCTCAACTTTGATGAAAACCGCTATGAATGGCTGAACCATTCCGTGGCAGCGCGCCAGGCCGAACACAAGGATTTGCGTGTGGATGTCGGCGGGCCAGGCTGCAAGCAACCCTATTCGGCCAGTGTATTTAACATTTCCGCCATGAGCTTTGGGGCCCTGGGCGCCCATGCCATCGAGGCCCTGAACCGCGGCGCGGCGGCGGGCGGGTTTTATCATGATACCGGCGAGGGCGCGATCAGCCCCTATCACCGCATGGGCGGCGATCTGGTGTGGGAACTGGGCACCGGCTATTTTGGTTGTCGGGCCAAAGACGGTGGGTTCGATCCAGAAAAATTCAAGGATACGGCAGCCTTTGAGGCGGTCAAAATGATCGAAATCAAGCTCAGCCAGGGGGCCAAACCCGGCCATGGCGGCGTCCTGCCCGGGGCCAAGGTTACCCGCGAGATTGCCCAGACCCGCGGCATACCCGAAGGCGTCACCTGTGAATCGCCGCCCTTTCACCGGGCCTTTTCCACCCCTCTTGGCCTGATGGAGTTTATCGCAGATTTGCGGGATCTTTCCGGCGGCAAACCGGTGGGGTTCAAACTGTGTATTGGTCATCGCTGGGAATTTCTGGCCATGATCAAGGCCATGCTGCAAACCGGCATTCGCCCGGATTTTATTGTCATTGATGGCGCCGAAGGCGGCACGGGGGCTGCCCCGGTGGAGTTTCAGGACCATATTGGCGTGCCCTTGCGCGAAGGCATTATCTTTGCCCGCAATGCCCTGGTGGGGGCGGGCCTGAAAGAGGAAATTCGGATTGGGGCGTCCGGCAAGATGATCTCGGCCTTTGGCCTGGCCTCCTCCATGGCCATGGGGGCCGACTGGTGCAATGCGGCGCGCGGTTTCATGTTTGCGCTGGGCTGTGTGCAATCGCTGAATTGTCATACCAATCGCTGTCCGACCGGCATTGCCACACAAGACAATCTCCTGCAACGCGGTCTGGTGGTGGATCACAAGGCGGTGCGGGTCACCAATTATCACCGCAATACCATCCATGCCCTGGGCGAAGTGGTGGCCGCGGCAGGTCTGTCGCACCCATCCGAACTCAGACCCTGTCATCTTTATCACCGCCTCAGCGCCACCGAGGCACGCCCCGCCAATGAAGTTTATGACTTTCTGGCCCGTGGTGTTTTGCTGGATGATCCGGACAGCACGTATCTCGCCTCTTCCTGGGCCAGCGCCAGTGCCGAAACTTTTGTCTCGGTATAAAAGACAAATTCAATTAAATGTCATTTGGAATGTGGCGCGTTTTGTCGTTCACTGTCCCCAGCAAAAAGGGGATCATCATGTGGTTAAGAAAGCTTGGGTTAGTCGTACTGGCCATCGGTGCCATGATCATGGCACCCGCATGGGCAGACGATGCCATACCGGCAAAAGCCGTCCACTTTAAGGCTGCCGATGGCGTTACCGTTTATGCGGATGAATATCTGGCCAAAACCGGCAAGAGCGCGCCGCTGGTCATTCTGTTTCATCAGGCCGGTTCCAATGCCCGCGGCGAATATGGCCCCATCATCCCGCGCCTGACCGGGCTGGGCCTGAGTGTTCTGGCCGTGGATCAGCGTTCGGGCGGTTCGTATTTCGGGGCGGAAAACCGCACTGTTAATGCTTTGGGCCACAGCACCAAATACTGTGACGCCTATCCCGATATGGAGGCCGCCCTTGCCTATGCCATTCAGAATGATTTTACCGGCCCGCGCTTTGCCTGGGGCAGTTCCTATAGCGCGGCGCTGGTTTTAAAACTTGGCGGCGATCACAAGAATGATCTTACTGCCGTGCTGGCCTTTTCACCGGCGGCGGGTGGGGCCATGGGGGCCTGTAATGCCAATCACTATCTGGACAGTGTGGCGGTACCAGTACTGGCACTTAGTCCACGTTCCGAAATGGCGGGCCGCCAGGCGCAATTTGCACGGTTGAAGGAACGGGGCTATCAAACCTTTGTGGCCGAAGACGGCGTGCATGGTTCTTCCATGCTGGTAAAGGCACGCACCCATGCAGATACCAGCGCCACCTGGGATACGGTTATCGGCTTTTTGGAACTTCACGGGGCAGAATATAAATGAGTATGCAGTTTGATCTTTTCTGGTCGTTTCGTTCACCCTATTCCTATCTGGCGGCCCCCAAACTTTTGCAAATGACAAAGGATTATGATCTGGTTTGTCATTTCCGCCCGGTTTATCCGCTGGCCGTGCGGGTGGAGGGGTTTTTCAAATCTGTCAATCCACTCTGGCCCGGCTATCTGATCCAGGACGTGCCGCGCGAGGCCGAACGTCTGGGCCTGCCTATCCACTGGCCCGACCCGGACCCGATTGTACAGGATTTTTCCACCATGGAGGTGGCCAAAGACCAACCCTATATCACCCGTCTGACCCGCCTTGGCGCGGCGGCGGAACGATCCGGCAAGGGCCTGGCCTTTGCCACCACAGTCAGCGCCCGCCTCTGGGGCGGCGTCAAGGATTGGGACAAGGGCAGTGTGTTGGCCGAAGCCGCCACCGAGGCCGGGCTGGACCTGCAAACTCTTGAGGAGATCATTGATCAGGACGCCGATGCGCTGGATGCGCAGATCGAACAGAACGAAGCCGACCAGACCAAGGCCGGGCATTGGGGGGTTCCCCTGATGGCTTTTGAAGGCGAGCCGTTCTTTGGACAGGACCGCATCGATACACTGTTATGGCGGCTGCAACAAAAGGGCCTCAAGAGGCGTTGATTTATTGAGTTTTCTCAAGATATACATGTACAGGATTTTTTCTTCTATACGATACTTGACAACACATGGAAATATTGAGAAATCACAGCTTTACGTAACAATAAACCGGGGTCTGGCATGTCTGGAGGAGGGGGGCGCACGTTTGCGCTGATGTTGATTTGCCTTGTTGCCGGGTTATCCCGGGCGACACCAGTCCGAGCAAGTGTATCACTCGAAGCTTTCGGTGCCCTGCCTAAAGTTGCCGACATGGCCCTGTCCCCAGATGGCAGCCGGATTGCCTACATCCTTCACCGCAATGGCACATCCATGATGCTGGTGCGTGAACTTGATAACCCCGAAGCTCGCCCTATGGGGATCGATGTCAGCAAACTCAAGGCCCGCGCTGTCAGCTGGGCCAATGACCGTTATGTGCTGCTGCACACATCAATAACCCTGAACACCACCGTCTTTACCGCCCACAAGATCGAGTTCGGCGGCGTTTTTTCCTATGATACGGTTACGCGCAAGGCACGACCATTGCTGCATGGCAGCAAGCAACTTGGCATCAATGCCAGCCTCGGACGCATTGACCGCATCTTGCCCGAAGAAGATGCCGTGCTCATGCCTGCCTTTACCGGTCAGGTCGCTGGCGAACGGGTACGCGTTCTCTTCAAGGTCAGCCTTAAGACCGGCAAAGGGAGAATTGTCGCGCGGGGCTATCGCACACAGACCGATCATTTCATCGTCAATGGCAAGGGGCAAACAATCGCCCGCATCGACTTCGCCGACAAGACCGGCAAGTTCGTCATCAAAGCTATACGCACCGGTATCTGGCAGGATCTCTATACTGAAGACAGCAAATTTTATCCGCTTTCGGTGACCGGCCTCTCTACCGACGGAAAGTCGCTGATGATACTTGACCATCGCGGTCGTGACACCCTTGCTCTTTATGCCATGAGCCTTGCAGACGGAAGCATAACCGGCCCAATACAGGCACGAGAAAAAGCTGATATAGACCATACTCTTGCCGATGGGGCGGACGGCGTAGTCCGCGCCGTGGCCTATGCCGACATTAGCGGCACCGATTATGTCTTTATAGATCCGGACATGGCCAGCACCTGGAAAGCCATCAAGAAAGCCCTTGCTGGTAGCGTGGTCAAGCCTTTGGATTGGAGCGCCAACAGGCGCAAATGGTTGCTCTATGTCGAGGGGGGACGCACTGCTGGCGCCTACATGCTCTATGATACGAGCAGTGGAAAGTTTCGCTTTCTTGCCAGTGTGCATCCGGACATTCGCCCCGAGGATATTGCCGACGTGGTGACCATTGCCTACAAATCGAAGGACGGCACCCGCATCTCCGCTCTACTGACCCTGCCACCGGGCTATGAAAAACACCCGGCTGCCATGGTGGTATTGCCCCATGGCGGCCCTGCCAGCCATGACAGCCTTGGCTGGGACTGGCTGGCACAGTTTCTTGCCAATCAGGGCTATCTCGTCTTGCAACCCAATTTTCGGGGTTCCGATGGTTTTGGTGCCGCCTTTGAGAATGCCGGCGATGGCGAATGGAGCGGCATAATTGTAGATGATGTCACTGCCGGGGTCCGAGGCATGATTCGTTCCGGCTATGCCGACCCCAAACGCATCTGTATCGTCGGAGCAAGTTTTGGTGGTTACATGGCTCTTGCCGGCTTGGTGTTCACGCCAGATATTTATGCCTGCTCCGTCGCCATCGCCCCGATATCAGATGCAAGTGCATTCATTGCTGACCGGGCAAAAGGCTCCGGCAGAAAAAGCTCGTCGGTCAGTTACTGGCAGGAGGCCATGATGGGCGAAAAGGGCAAGGCGCACCTCGACACTATCTCCCCGGCCAAACACGCCGCGGCTGCCAAGGCGCCTCTGCTGCTGATCCATGGCAAGGACGACACAGTAGTGCCTATTGCTCAGAGCCGGATCATGAAACGTGCCATGGATCGCACCGGCAAACCGGTGCAGATGATGGATCTAAAGGGCGAGGATCACTGGCTTTCCCGGGCGAATACCCGTATCGCCACCCTGCGTGCTTTGGAAGGTTTCCTGAAGAGATACCTAGCTCCTGCAAACACGCAGATGGCAACGGAAGGACGAAAAGAAAAGCCATGAGCGTTCTGATTGCCATAGGCACCACCGATTTTGACCCCACGGAAGTCGCCATACCATGGAAAATATTGCGCGAGGCAGGCCAGGAGGTTCGTTTCGCCACCGACACCGGCCATGCGGGTGAAACTGACCCACGCATGCTCTATGGCGATGGCCTTGGCATTTTCAAAGGCATGCTCGCTGCGCGCAAAAATGCCCGCCAGACCTATTTGCGGCTTTGTCAGGAACCCGCCTTTTTGAATCCGATCCGGTTTGAAGACATCAAGCCAGAGGATTATGATGGCCTGATCCTGCCGGGCGGCCATGCCAAAGGCATGATTCCGTATCTGGAATCAGAGATTTTGCAGGAAAAAATTACAGCGTTTTTTGCCGCTGACAAACCGATCGGGGCCATTTGCCATGGGGTGGTGGCGGCATGCCGCGCCAAAGACCCCCAAACCGGTAAATCGGTTCTGTATGGCCGCAAGACCACGGCCTTGCTCAACCGTCAGGAATTGCTCGCCCATAAACTGACCAAGGCAAGGCTGGGGGATTATTTTCTTACCTATCCAGGCCTCACCGTCGAGGACGAGGTGACCGCCGCTTTGCAATCGGCCGATGATTTTTTGCACGGCCCCACGCCACTTTTACGCGACACCCCCAAAAAACTCTCGCGCGGGTTTGTGGTCCAGGATGGCCAGTACCTGTCAGCACGCTGGCCCGGCGATGCGCACCGCTTTGGGCAGGCCTTTGCGGATATGATCATGGCCAAGGCCGCTTAGGTCCGACCAACACTTCTTCTCAAACTTTCGTGAGATGGTGCGCTTTGATCTAGGCAAAACGTCCAGGAGCCTTCATGACAAGGCCATAAACATGGAGAAAGTTATGCGCATTGCCCTGATGGTTGTTTTTCTGGCGTTTTCTGCCCCATTGGCCTTTGCCGGTGAAGATATGGCCCCCACGGATCGTGGGCCGGCAGTTGGCAGCGTGATCCCCTCGGACCTTGCCAGCATTGATCAATATGGAATGGCCCGCAATTTTGAAACCTTGACCGGCAAAAACGGCCTGGTGCTGGTGTTTTTCCGCTCGGCCAAATGGTGCCCGTTTTGCAAACGCCAATTGATGAGCCTGGCGAAAGAGGTCGACAAAATTACCTCTCGCGGCTATACGCTGGCCGCGCTCAGTTATGACTCGCTGGATGACATCAAACGCTATGTTGACGAGCATAAACCCGGCTTCACCATGCTCTCTGACCGGCATTCCAAAGTGATTGATGCCTTTGGTATCCGCAATGAAAAATATGGCAAAATGCACTTTGCCAATGGGGTGCCGCATCCGATGATTTTTGTCATCAGCCCCCAGAAAGTGGTGATGGCAAAACTGGCTGAAAAAGGGTATAAAGATCGCCCGCCGGTCAGTGCGATCGTCGAAGCCATCGATGCGTTGTCTGCATCCAAGGAGTAGTGTTGAGCACCAAAGCCCATTGGGACAAGGCCTGGCAAGGCGCAGACCCGGCCAGCAAAAGCTGGTATCAGGAAGAGGCCGGTCATTCACTGGAAATGATCGAGGCCTCGGCCATTGCCCATGGTGAGGCCATTATTGATGTTGGCGGCGGGGCCTCGGTGCTGGTGGATGCCCTGTTGGAGCGCGGGTTTAAAAATCTCAGCGTGCTGGATATTTCCAAGGCAGCCCTGCAAAGCGCCCAAGCGCGCCTTGGCCACCGGGCCAGTGATGTCAAATGGCTGTGCGAAGATGCCACCAATTGGGTCCCGGCACACCCGTTTCGTCTGTGGCATGATCGGGCGGTCTTTCATTTTCTGACTAATGCCGAAGACCGGCAGAAATACCGCGAAATTGCCAACGCCAATATTGTGCCTGGCGGCCATTTGATTATGGCAACCTTTGCCATGGATGGGCCGGAAAAATGCTCTGGCCTGCCGGTTCAGCGCTATAGTGCCCAGACCATGGCCGCTGAGATGGGTGATGGATTTTCCCTGATTGAAGATCGTATTGAGGCACACACCACCCCCGGCGGCAGCATCCAAACGTTTCAGTATTGCCGGTTTTTGCGGGCGTGAAGCACCTACCAGACGCGCTTTAATCCCTCAAAAGGCCGGGACAGGATGAACAGAACCACGCCGGCATAAATGGACAATTCGCCAAATTCATCAAAACTGAAATAATCTCCCGGGTGCATCAACCGGCCCGCGACCAGTGCCAATACGCCCCCGGCAAACAAGGCCCCGGGCAAGAGGAATATTTTTCTGACATAGGCGATCAACCCTTCCAGCCCCCGTTGCAATGCAACAAAAGTCAACAATGTCACGCCCCCGGCCATGACCGCCAAAAGCAGAACCATACGCAGATACTTTTCCATGCCAAAGGCATTGTGCAAGGCCATTTCGCCATAGGCATTGTTTTGGGCCAGCACCGATAGTGGCGGATAACCCAGATAAGGTTGCGCCCAGTCAATCTCTTCCATGGCCAGCACAAAAAGACCCAACACCACAAGATAACGCCACCAGCGCCCTGTTGGATCGGCCCGCAGAGCCAAGGCCACCATGCCCCCCAGCAGGATGACAAATTGCAGCCATTCAATGAGGCCTTCGTCCAGATCTATATTTCTGACAAAACTGAACTGGGCACACAAAATCAGAACGGCCCCAATGGCAAGGCTGTAAAGCACGCCGCGCAGAACCAACCGGGCAAACGCGATCACTATATTTTTGGTATCCATGATTGCCCCCCAAGGCCAGACCATGCTGCTTATCCTGATTCATCGGCTAAAAGCGTTAAAAAATAGCCATGTAATGAGGAGATAAAGGCCATCACCTTGTCACAGCACGTACATAGCGCCATGGTAAGTATCAAGAGTCAGATTACAGGAGCCTCCCCATGCACAGTCTTTTCCATCGCCGGGATTTCATCAAACTAGCCGCCGGCATGACCGGTGCCTCCCTGCTCAGCCGTCCCGTATTGGCCAGCAACCTGCAACACGGCTTCACCCATGGTATTGCCAGCGGCGATCCCGATGCCCGTTCGGTGGTGCTGTGGACGCGTTATGTGGGAGATGGTGATACCGCTCTGGAATGGGAGGTTGCCAGAGATACGGATTTCAGCGCAATTGTACAAAAAGGCAAAGTGGTGGCCAGCCCCAAAAGCGATTATACCGCCAAGACCATTGCTGATGGTTTGCCGGCCGGTACCTGGTTTTTTTATCGCTTCAAGGCCCCCGATGGGACCTATTCGGATACCGGGCGTACCCGGACCCTGCCTGATGGGGCGATTTCCTCATTAAAGCTCGCTGTGTTCTCATGCTCGAACCTGCCTTTTGGGTATTTCAACGCCTATGGCCATGCCGCGGCACAAGGCGATTTTGACCTGGCGGTCCACCTTGGTGATTATTTTTATGAATATCCGGTGGGCACCTACCCTTCCAAGGAACAAAGCGTACAGGGGCGCCATATCGAGCCGGCTCATGAGCTGATCCAGCTTGCCGATTATCGCTTGCGCTATAATTCCTATCGCATGGACCCGGACCTTTTGGCCCTGCATCGAAATTATCCCATGATCAGTATTTGGGATGACCATGAAATCGCCAATGACACCTATCGCGATGGCGCCCAGAACCATGATCCGACCACCGAAGGCCCCTGGGAAGATCGCAAGAAAGCGGCGCGCCAGGCCTATTTTGAATGGCTGCCCATGCGTGGGCGTGCCTATGCCCGTTATGATTTTGGCGATCTGGCCTCGATCATCACTCTGGATACCCGCCTGACCGGGCGCACCAGACAACTGACCTATAGCGAAGCCTTAAAAGGCGTAGATATCAAAGACCAAAAGGCAGTGATCAAAACGCTGAAGGCGTTTCGTGATGGCCCCTGGTCCGATCCGGCGCGCACGCTGATGGGCGACGTACAGGAAAAATGGCTGACCGACACACTGGCAGCATCGAAACAGTCCGGGCGGCGCTGGCAGGTGCTGGCACAACAGGTCATTGTCGGGCGCAGCTATGGGCCAAAAAGCTTTCTGGATGCCCTGCCGGCACAGACCCCTGACTGGCTGAAGGCACGCATACAGGGCAGCGTGCTGGCCTCGTCCGTAGGCTTGCCGACCAGCAGTGATGCATGGAGCGGCTATCCCGCGGCGCGCACCCGCCTGATCAATGCTTTGCGCCAAAATGCCGATAATGCGGTGGTGCTGGCCGGTGACAGCCACAATGCCTGGGCCTATGATTTGTATGCTGGCACAGAACATAAATCCGGCATAAATCCGGCGGCGGTGGAATTTGCCGGCCACAGCGTATCCTCACCAGGGCTGGAAGCCTATTTGCCCATCGAGGAAAAGAAGAGATCTGCCGACCTGATTGCCGTCAGCCCCGAACTGCGCTGGGCCAACACTGAAAGTCGCGGCTATATGGCGGTGCACATTACCCCCGATACCGCCCAATGTGAATGGTGCTTTACCGGCCCGGCGGATACCCGTTCGGCGACCTTAAGCGGCACCCACACCATGCAGGTACGCGCCCGCGATGGTGCTGGTACCAACACATTGGAGACCGCATAGTCTTGCCCCCCCTTGGCCCCACACTGGAAACGGAACGCCTGATTATGCGCCCTCCCGGCGAAGATGGGTTTGAGGGCTATGCCGCCTTGTATGCAGATGAGGAAGCGGCAAAATTTATTGGCGGCACAAAAGACCAGGCCCAGGCCTGGCGCGCCATGGCCTCAGTAATCGGGATGTGGGTTTTACGCGGGTATGGCTTCTTTTTTGTTTATGAAAAAACCACTGGCAACTGGGTAGGCAGCATCGGCACCCACTACCCCGAAGGCTGGCCGGGGCGCGAGGTTGGCTGGTCCATTGCGCGCCCCCATTGGCGTAAAGGCTATGCCCGCGAAGCCGCTACAGCAGCCATGGACTATGCTTTTGATACGTTGGGTTGGGACCGGGTTATCCATGTGATCGACCCGCAGAACAAACCCTCCGAAGCACTGGCCGGCGCCCTTGGCAGCCAGATCGTCGGCACAGTAGATGAGCTGGCTGGTTTTGGCCCCATGCAATTAAACCTCTGGGGGCAAAGCGCCGACCAATGGCGTGCGCGTAAAGGCTAACCCAAAACTAGACGAACTCCCCGGAATATATAAAACAATCCGATCAGGGAGATGAGCACTCGTACGATTTGCACAAAGCCAATATCCGTCATTTTTCCCAATATCTGCTTGCCGCACCAGGTCCCCCCAAAGGACAGTGGCAAGGCCAGTGCAAACAGCCATAAAGGTGGCAAAGCCCCCACCCCCAGCGTCTGGATGACCGCCCAGCTCCAATAGATCACTTTGACCCCATGACCGACCATCTGGCCAATGGCCTTGGTGGCCACAATTTCATGGCGAGTCAGGGCGGCCCGAACGAAGAATATATCCATCACGGTCGAGGATATGCCGGCGGTAACGCTGAACCCCGCGGCCAGAAACCCACACAAGACCGCATGGGCCGGTCGACGCACATTCAGATGCAACCAGCGACGCGGTACCCAAACAAGAAGCGGCAACACCCCCAACATCAGAAACACACTGGCCTTGTTGGGGTGCAAGGGAATCAGAACCAACAGAAAAACCGCCCCCATCGTACCCAGCGCGAACAGGCTAATGATTTTCCATTGAATGTGACGGCGTAATAAATAGGCGCGCCAGCTATTGGCAGAGATTTGCAAAACCCCATGAGTGACCATGGCCGGGCCAAGAGGCAGCAGGGCGGTCAACACTCCCATCAGCACCAACCCGCCCGCCATGCCGAACGTGCCAGACAGAAAAGCGGTAAAAAAAGCGGTGACGATGATCATCGCGGCCGTTAAGATTGCCATGGCTGCCTCATCCGCCTTTCCCATCTTTGATTGCTGCCACGGCCTATCAGTCAACCAGCCATAAAAGAAGATGCCATCATGAAGTTTTTTGCCATTCTGACCCGTGTCCACAAATGGGCTGGCCTGTTTGTGGGCCTGCAAATCATCCTTTGGACTGCTGGTGGTCTGGTGATGAGTGTCTTTCCCATTGAGACCGTGCGTTCAGAACATCTGATTGCCGCCCCGAACCAAACCCCGATCCGCACGCCGGACATTCTCTCGCCCGTTGAAGCAGCACAAAAGGCAGGCCTGGCCGCTCCCATTACGGCCCGCTTGCACACCTGGCTGGACCGACCCGTTTACACCCTCGAAGGAGAAGCGGGGCGCAAAGACCTGGTGGATGCCCGCACCGGCGCACCACTTACGCCGATTGACAAGGATACTGCGCTCAAAATTGCCCGGACCGATTATGCGGGATCAGGCAAAATCAAAGACGTGAGCTGGGTAGAAAAAGGCCCGATTGAGGTGCGCTATAATGGTCCCTTCTGGCGTGTGGAGTTTGACCGACCCAAGGGCTATGCGGTCTGGGTGGATCCGGCCAGCGGCGAGGTGCGTGCCCACCGTTCTTCGGTATGGCGGCTTTATGATTTTTTCTGGATGCTGCATATTATGGACTATGGCGAACGGGAGAATTTTAATACGCCATGGCTGATCGCCTTTGCCGCGTCAGCCCTGATTTTTGCCCTTACAGGTGCCGGTTTGCTGTTACACCGATTTCTATTACGGCCCCGGCGACGGCACAAAACCCGCCCAAAATCCCTATAAAAAATATACACGTTCACCCTATCGTAAGGGAGTTAAGGTAGAACGGTTCAAACTGCACCTGCATGACGGAGCACCAATTGCAAACTGGGCACGGACAACAAACCACCTTGCCAAAACGGCAACGGCTACCCGAAAACAAGGCAATTCATGCTTTGCTTGCGGATATTTCTCTTGGCATTATCGCTTTGGGTGCCGGGAATTTCATCAATAATTTTGCCACGGCCGCCGGCGAAGTCATTGGCGCGGATATGCTGTTCATCAGCCGGATCAAATCCAAAGATGTGCCGGTGGAAACCTATGCCCTTTATGATCGCAGCGGACAAACCACCCATTATTCCTATCCCTTGCAAGGCACCCCTTGTGAGATTGTTTATAACGAACAGCGCCCTTACGAGGTTAACGAGGAAGTGGTTGCGTGTTTTCCCGATGACAAGGATCTGGAAGTGCTGGGCCTGTGTGCCTATGCCGGCGTTCCGCTGATTGATGAAAACCAGAAATGCATTGGCCTGATCGCGGCCATGTGGAAAACGCCGCAACAGGATCTGGGCCTTAAAACCAAGGCGTTGGAATATTTCGCTCCTCTGTTGACCGTCAATATGATGCAACTGGAAGCCCAGGCGCGCAATGAACTGGCCGTCGCCGGGGCGGCCTCCGGGGCCTGGTACACCGATTTTGAAGAAGATGTTGAATACTTCTCTCAGGCCGCCCGGCGAATTATGGGCCATCCGGATATGCCGGAAAAGGCACCGCGCAACAGTGCCTACAAAACCCTGCAACCCAACGACCGGCGGATCATTGCAGAAGCGTTCGAAGCCTATCGGCGCGGCGAAGCCCCCTATGATGTAAACTTTCGGGTATATCCTCCCCATGGTGATCCGCGCTGGTTACGTATGACCGGCAAAGCCCAGTACAATGCCAATGGACACATGACCGCCATTGCCGGCGATATCACCGATATATCAGAATTGGTCGATGCGAAACGAGCCGCCGAAGCGGCCTCGATCGCCAAGAGCGACTTTCTGGCCACCATGAGCCATGAAATCCGTACCCCCATGAACGGGGTGCTGAGCATGGCAAGTATTCTGGCCAAGGCGGACATTCCGGAAGAGAACAAGCGTCAGGCCGAGGTCATCCGCAAATCCGGGGAAGCCATGATGGTAATCCTCAATGATGTTCTGGACCTGAGCAAGATCGAAGCGGGCAAGCTGGAACTTGAAGAACGGCCCTTTTCACCGCGCGAAGTGGTCGAGGACGTGGCCATGCTCTGGCAAGACACCATCAAGCAAAAAGGCATTGCATTTTCGCTTGATATTCAAGACCCCATACCGCCCATGGTCATTGGCGATGAAACCCGGCTGCGTCAGGTTTTGACAAATCTGGTCTCTAATGCGCTTAAGTTTACGCAAGAGGGCAACATCACCATCGCCCTGCAAAATCTTGGCACCGGCCAAAACCCGACCCTGAAATTCAGTGTTTCTGATACCGGAATCGGCATCAGCAAAGCCCAACAATTGCGCTTGTTCGAAGCCTTTAACCAGGCCAATAGCAGCATTGCCCGGCGCTTTGGTGGCACGGGCCTGGGGCTGGCCATCAGCGATAAAATCGTGCGCCTTATGGGTGGACAGTTTGAAATTACGTCCAAACCATCCCAAGGCTCGACCTTCAGCTTTACTGTAGTCTTTGAACCCGCCGAACAAGTGACCCCCAAACAAACCTCGTCCTCTGCTGCCAAAACCAATGATGCCCAGACCACGATGCAGGCTGAGCGCACCATCCTGATTGCCGAAGACAATGAAATCAACCAATCGGTCCTGAAGGCATTTTTATCGCGCCTGCCGGTTGCCCTCACCTTTGTGGATAATGGTGCCAAAGCAGTGGAACTGGCCCAGGCACAGGCCTTTGACATTATTCTGATGGATGTACAAATGCCCATTCTGGATGGTATTGGGGCCACCAGGAAAATCCGTGCCGGTAATGGTCCTTGCCGTCACGCCCCGATCATTGCCTTGACCGCCAATGCCATGCCGGGCGATCGCCAGCGCTATATGGACCTGGGCATGACCGGTTATGTGTCCAAACCCATCGACCCGGCGGCCCTTTATGAGGCGATCAAGACGGCAAAGCCTTTGGGCGGTGCCGATACTTCATTCAAAGACAAGGCCCGCACCGCCTAAGGTCAGAACCTGGGTTAGTTCTTGTTTTTATATATTCTTCCGCCCTTCATGACGAAGTCGACGTCCAGCAGCTCGTTAACATCGTCCAGCGGGCTGGCCCCGACCGCAATCAGGTCTGCATATTTACCGACCTCCAAAGACCCCACCTGATCGGCCATTTGCAGATGTTCCGAGGCCACAATCGTGGCCGAGCGAATGGCTTCCATCGGGGTGAATCCGGCCTCGACCATCAGGGGAAATTCACGGGCATTATCCCCATGGTGTGACACGCCGGAATCCGTGCCAAAGGCGATTTTTACGCCGCCCTCATGGGCCATGCGCAGCATTTTGATCATGTGAGGTCCAACTTCCAGTGCCTTTTTGCGCGATGGCGGCGGTAAAAACCCTTTGGGGTCTTTGGCCATTTCCACCACCGTGGCCCCGGCGAGCAGCGTCGGGATCAGATAGGCATTGTTTTTCTTGAAAAGGCGGATGCTTTCCTTGTCCAGATAGGTGCCATGTTCGATAGAATCGATACCGGCGCGCAAAGCGGCATCCACGCCTCCTTTGCCATGGGCATGGGCCGTAACCTGTCGGCCCATATAGTGCGCGGCCTTGACGATGCTTTGCATTTCATCATCAAAAAACTGTTGTTCCGTGCCCGCCGCGGTATTGGAAAGCACCCCGCCAGTGGCGGTGATTTTGATCACATCTGCCCCTTTGCGAATGTTCTCTCGCACCGCCCGGCGGCAATCATCGGCTCCATTGCAAATGGACGGACGGTAAAGCGCCGCGGCGACGGCCTCGGCATAACCATGACGCGGATCCCCATGACCACCCGAGGCGGTGATGATCTGGCCGGCGGCACGAATGCGCGGCCCGGGCAAATCACCACGGTTAATGGCATCACGAACCGCAAAGATGGCATCTTCGCCATTGGCCCCCACATCCTGAACGCTGGTAAACCCGGCCATCAAAGTCTTGCGCGCAAACTTGGTGGCATTCATGGCCCAATCCGCATCCGAATTGGTCACAGTATCCAGCCGCCCCTTGGGGCCCAGCTCGGAAGTCAGGTGCACATGGCTGTCGATCAGGCCTGGAAGACAAAATTTATCTTTCAGATCAACAATTTCAGCACCCTTTACGGTGCTGTACCCGTCGCGAAGTTCCAGGATTTTCCCTTCGTGGCTGACCAATATGGTGCTGGCCCCGCGCGGGGCCTGGCCGGGTTGGTCCAGCACCGCGCCACATTGCACGGCTTTGGTATGGGCAAGCGCCGACGTGGCCAATCCCGCCAGCAAGGCGAGCGATAGTGTTGCCGTTTTCATGATCATAATCTTTTCCCCTGATGGCTCCAGATGGCCTTTTCCCGGCCTTAGGAGTTTAGCTTAGTGCCAATATCCCGACGATAAAACCCACCGGCAAAATCAATTCGGTCAATTTCCTGATAGGCGGCAGCAACTGCCTCAGGCAGAGTGGGTGCCAACGCGGTCACGGCCAGCACCCGCCCCCCGGCGGACACCAAATGACCGGCATCATCCAAGGCCGTGCCGGCTTGAAAAATCTGTATATTCCGGTCCTGCCCTGCCTCTGCCGGCAAGGTTATGGGCAAGTTCTTTTCATAGGCCCCCGGATAGCCCTTTGCCGCCATGATTACCGTGGCGCAGGCGGCCTCGGTCCAGTCCGGCGGTGATGCTGCCTCCAACGTACCTGTGGCACAGGCCTGTAAAAGCGGCACCAGATCGCTTTGCAGGCGCATCATCAACACCTGACATTCCGGATCGCCAAAGCGCACATTATATTCGATCAGACGCGGCCCCGCCTGCCCGATCATCAGACCCGCAAACAACACCCCGCAAAAGGGATGCCCCTCGGCCTGCATGCCCGAAACCGTGGGCATGATAATCTCGTCCATCACCCGTTTGGTCATGGCCGCATCCATTGATGCCACCGGCGAAAACGCCCCCATGCCGCCGGTATTGGGGCCCTGATCCCCATCAAAGGCCCGTTTGTGATCCTGCACCGCCATCAGGGGCATTACGGTTTTTCCATCGCTGAGCGCAAAGAACGATGCCTCCACCCCGTGCATGAATTCTTCAATCACCAGGGTTTGCGAGGCCGCGCCAAACTGTCCGCTCAGCATATCGCGGGCCGCCAGTACCGCCTCGGCCATGGTATCGGCGATCACCACGCCCTTGCCTGCGGCCAGGCCATCGGCTTTGAGCACATAAGGGGCAGTCAGTGTCTGCAAAAACGCTTCGGCCTCTTGGGGCGTTTTGACCACTTTATAAGCCGCCGTGGGGATGGCATGGCGGGCACAAAACTCTTTGGTGAAAGCTTTGGAACCTTCCAATTGCGCCGCCTTGGCCGAAGGGCCAAACACGAACATGCCGTGTTCGCGCAATCGGTCTGCCAAACCGGCGGCCAGCGGCACTTCGGGGCCGATCACCACCAGATCCGGACGTTCCTTTTCGGCCAGTGCCATCAGTGCCGGCACATCTTCGCCATCCACCGGGACGCACCGGCCCAGCTTTGCCAGCCCCGGATTGCCCGGCGCGCTGACAAGTTCATCCACCAGCGGGCTTTGCCGCATTTTCCAGCCCAGCGCATGTTCGCGCCCACCACCACCGATCAGCAGAACTTTCATCTGTTTCCTCCCGCCCAGCTTGCGTATACTGGCGACGGCCACCTTATTAGGATTCGCGAACGTGTCAGACCCATCTCCATCAAATGCCCATGAATTTACGGTTTCCGAACTGGCTGGGGCGCTAAAGCGTACGGTCGAGGAAAATTACGGCCATGTGCGGGTGCGCGGCGAATTGGGCCGAGTAGTCATTGCCCGTTCCGGCCATGTGTATATGGACCTGAAAGACGATCGTGCGGTGATCTCCTCGATTATCTGGAAAGGCGTGGCCTCGCGCCTGCGCTTTGCCCCCGAAGAAGGGCTGGAAGTGATCGCCGAAGGGCGACTGTCCACCTATCCCGGTCGCTCGCAATACCAGTTGATCATTGAGAGCATGGAGCCCGCCGGGGCCGGGGCGTTGATGGCGCTGCTCGAAGAACGCCGCAAAAAATTTCAGGCTGAGGGCCTATTTGACGAGGCGCGTAAAAAACCCCTGCCGTTTTTGCCAAAAACCATTGGCGTGATCACCTCGCCCACCGGCGCGGTGATTCGCGATATTTTGCACCGCCTGCGCGACCGCTTTCCCCGTCATGTCCTCTTATGGCCGGTATTGGTACAGGGCGAGGCCGCCGCCGCGCAGATCAGTGCCGCCATTGATGGCTTTAATGCCCTTGCCCCGGATGGGCCGGTGCCCCGGCCGGACCTGCTGATCGTTGCCCGCGGCGGCGGCTCGATCGAGGATTTATGGGCGTTTAACGAAGAAAACGTGGTCCGCGCCGCTGCCCGTTCGGATATTCCGCTGATCTCGGCCGTGGGTCATGAAACCGACTGGACGTTGATCGATTATGTTTCTGATCGGCGGGCGCCCACCCCCACCGGCGCCGCCGAGATTGCCGTGCCGGTCCGTACTGAATTGCTGGGCACCTTGCAAAGTCACCACACTCGCCTGGGCGGGGCCATGATGCGCCTGACCGGACGCAAGGAGACCGAGCTGCGCGCCGCCGCCCGGGGCCTGCCGCGCCCTGAAGATTTGCTGGGCGTGCTGTCGCAACGCTTTGATTTTGCCGCCGAACGGCTGATGCGGGCCTTGCAAAGCGGGCTGGATGCGCGCCGGGAACGACTGACCTCCATTGCCGGCAGATTGCGCCCGCGCGCATTGAGTCAGGATGTGCAAAGGCGAACCGATGCCCTTAAACGGTTGGGAGATCGGGCGAGAATTGCCTATTCGCGCGGTATTGCCGAGCGCGAACGCCGTCTGGCCAGCGCGGCGCAGTTATTACGGTCCTTGTCCCACGAAGGGGTGTTGGCGCGCGGCTTTGCCCTGGTGCAGCGCCCGGATGGCACCTTGGTGCGCAAGGGGGCAGAATTACAAAACGGCGACGCGGTGCAATTACAATTTGCCGATACCAAACGCGCTGCGCGTATCGAAGATGGCACTAAAAAGCCAGCACCCAAAAAACGAAAAGCCTCCCCGCCCCCATCCGAGCAAGGGTCTTTATTTTAAATCACCCGAAAACGGCGCGTATCGAAAACTTTGAGTACGGCGCGCAAATCCTTGCCGCGTTTTAAAATCTGATTGCCCGGAGCCAGCACCTGATACTGTCCCTGACGATGCAACAGCGCCGGTATTTTTTCCACCCGATAGAGCGGCATTTCGCTGGCATGGCGGAATATGGAAAAGACGGCCCGATCCCGCAGTGAATCAATGGCGTAATCACGCCACTCCCCCGCGGCCACCATACGCCCATAAAGCGCCATGATGGCCGTCAGTTCAGGCCGATCAAAATGAATAGGGGCGGCGGTGATGAGATTCAAACGTATATCCAATGCTAAAAACGAATCTTTTTTCTATTATTACAGCGAATTTAGGCAAAACCACAAAACCGCCACATTTCGAACTTGAACGCGCCCCATCCCGGCACCATCTTGCACTTGTCGGTTCGGCGCAGCAATAACGCCCGCCCTGGTTTCCAGACAGCCCCCCCCAGCCCCCCCCGGGACAGGCGGCAGCATCGAACCGACCCCTCTTCCCTCATTTTAAGCGCTTGCCTCCTTGGCCGAACTGGCGAACCATGTCGCCATGCTGGAAATACGCAACTTAAAAAAAATCTTTTGCCGGCAACCCGGCGCTAAGAAACATTTCCCTTAGTGCCAAACGCGGCGAGGTGGTGGCGCTGGTGGGCCGCAACGGGGCCGGCAAATCCACCTTGATGCGCACCATTGCCGGTTGTCTTAATCCCGATGATGGCGAAATTCAGCGGTCCGAACAATGCACTATTGGGTATCTGCCCGAAGGCGCGCCGCTATATAAAGAACTAAGCCCGCGCGCCTGCCTTAAATTTGCGCTCAGCGCTCATGGCATTCATGGCAAAGCCCAACGCCTGCGCATCACAGAAATTCTGCAAAGCCTGGATCTGGAAGATACCGCCGATCTGGTGCTGGGCACGCTATCCAAAGGCTATCAGCGGCGCGCGGCGCTCGGCATGGCGCTGGCACCGGATCCGCATATTCTGATTTTGGACGAACCCTTTGATGGGTTTGACCCCATTCAAAAACATACCGCCGTCCAATTGCTCAAACGCCTGAGCGTCAATAAACTGATCCTGATCAGCACCCATACGCTCAGCGATGCCAAGAGCCTGTGTACGCGCCTGGTGGTGATTGATCATGGCCTGATCCGGGCCGATGCCGCCCCAAAAGATATTTTGAAGCAAACGAAAAGCGCCAATCTGGATTCGGCCTTTCGTAAACTGGTGGGCAATACACCATGACCGGATTTTGGGCCGTTTTACGCAAAGACCTTAGGCTGGTACTGGCCCGCCCGGCCATGTTTGTCTTTATCGCCCTTTTCGCCATCAGTGCCGGGGCGTTGACATTTTATACCGGGCGTTTTTTTGATGCCAACCGCGCGGACCTTAGCCTGTTATTTGCAACCTTTCCCTGGCTGTTTGCCATTTTTGCCCCGGCGCTGGCCATGGAAACCCTTAGCGCCGAACGCCGGGCCGGTACGGCAGAGCTGTTACATGCTTTGCCCCTGCACCCGCTGGCCATCATTCTGGCCAAATGGCTGAGCCTGTGGCTGGTCTGTCTGTTTGCCCTTGGCCTGACCATGAGCCTGTGGCTCAGCATCAGCTGGCTGGGCACGCCCGATCACGGGGCAATTATGGCGGGCTATCTGGGATCAACCTTATTGGCGGGTAGCGCCTGTGCGTTATCACTGGCGGCCTCGGCCCGCACCCATAGCCAGATCATGGCATTTCTGGGTGGCTTGGTCGCCAATACGCTGGTCACCATTGGCGCCTTGCCATCCCTGCACCGTCTGCCCCAGACTATCTCGCGGGCCTTGGCCGACTTTTCCACACCCGTGCATCTGGTGCCGTTCATTCGGGGGGTGATCAGCCTGACCGATGTCATGTTTTTTGTATCGCTGATCGTGTTTGGCCTTTTTTGCGCCTGTGTGCTCTGGAAAGAGGGGTCTTGGCGTGTGCAAAAAATAGCCGGCGCGGGATTGGCGGTTTTAGTGCTGAATATGGGTTTCTCGGTGCCCGCCTTGCGCGCGGTGCGGCTGGATGTAACCGCCGGGCATCTTTACACACTCAGCCCCGCCGCCAGGAAAATTATCCATGACCGGCACGAACCAACCCAGTGGACCTTTTACTATTCGCGGGCGCTGGCATCAAACTATCCCGAGATTCGCAATTATGGTGCCCAGGTCGAAGAAAGCCTGCGCAGTTTTGCCGATGCCAGTGGTGGCAAAATCCGTCTGCGCATTATTGATCCGGGGGTGGATACCCCGCGCGAGGATCAGGCCATGGCCGCCGGTATAAAGGCGCTGCCCACGGATCGCAACCAGCCATTATATTTTGGTCTGGCCGGAGATAACGGGGCCGTTATTCCCCGGTTTGATCCGCAAAGGGCCGGCAGTCTGGAATATGATCTGGCCCGGGTGCTGGTACAGCAAACCACCACAACACCACCAATCGCCCTTTGGGACGGTATCGACCTTGCCGGGCGGGACTGGTTTGTCACCGGGCGCAAGGAAAGCCTGATCTTTCGCCAAATGGCCAAGCGTTTTCACGTGGACCTTTTGGGCCCGGACTTCGGTCTGGAAGACCTGCAGGATCATATTCTCATGCTGGTGCATCCGCCGGCCCTTGGGCAGGCCCAGGATCAGGCCATCAGCGATTTTATCGCCGCCGGTGGCCGGGCTTTGGTGTTTTTGGACCCCTATAGCGAAGCCTCGGCCCGCCCGGCGCTGAACGGTCTGCCCAAGGCCGGGGCCTATATGGCCTCCACCGCCCCCGGCTTTTTGGTGCCGATGCAACTGGGCTGGTCCAGCACCCGCATTGTCCTTGATCGCGATGCGGCCATGCCGGTGGAGCGCAAGGCCAAGGGCATTACCCGCACCCTGCGCCAGCCCGCCTGGCTGGGCATAACCACCAACAATATGGCACCGGACAGCCCCATAACCCCCCAATTGCATCGCGGTCTGGTGATGGCCAGCGCCGGCAGATTAAGCACCAATGCCGCGGCGGGCTGGACCCCGCTGATCTTTTCCAGCGCCAACAGCGCTTTGCTGGATGTCAATGTGTTTGCCACCGACCCGGATCCAGTTACCCTGATGCAGGCACCGGCCGCTACTGGCCAATCCTATTGGCTGGGCGCGGTCAAGGATGGTGTCATCGTGCTGGGCGATGCCGACATGCTGGACGATGATTTTTACGTGCAAAACGATCCGGTCTTTGGGCCCCGCGCCCAGACCGACAATGCCAACTTTGTCTTAAACGCCCTCGACTGGCTCACCGGGGCGGACGAGGTGTTGGCCCTGCGCGCCCACCAGCCCGTATCACGCACTTTGACCCGCATTGACACGTTACGCACCCAGGCACAGAAGCAATTGCGCAAAGAGGAATTAAGGCTGGGCAATGCCCCCGATAAAGAGGCCCGCCAGACTTTACGCGCTGTGCGACAGAAATTTCACCGCCAGATCAAGGCCGTGGAAACTCTGTTGGAAATAACCAATATCTGGCTGGCACCGGCACTGGTACTGCTCTTGGCTGGTTTACTGACCTTATGGAGACGGCGACAGTTTTAAGGTCAGACCTACTGACAGGCGAGGCATTCCTCGTAATCAGTCGGGGCCGCCATTTGCAGGCCCTCTGCCTTGTTGTCGTCCTTGGTACCATTGGCAAAGGCGGTGCGTTGCACCGATTTTGAGCGGCAGTAATAAAGCGACTTGACGCCTTTTTCCCAGGCTGACCAATGCAGCATATGCAGATCCCATTTGCTGACATCACCGGGCAGAAAGACATTGACCGATTGCGACTGACAGATCAGCGAGGCACGATCCGCCGCATGTTCGATGATCCAGCGCTGGTCAACCTCGAACGCAGTGCGGAAAAGCGCTTTTTCATCTGCGCTGAGCACATCCAGATGCTGTACAGAACCTTCGTGCTCTAAAATGCTGTCCCAGGTGTCCTGTGTGTTGGCGCCCTTTTCTTCCAGCAGGCGTTCCAGTTGCGCATTGCGCACGGTGAACGAGCCGGACAGGGTTTTATGGGTGTAGATATTGGCTGGGATGGGTTCAATCCCCGCCGACGTGCCGCCGCAAATGATCGAGATGGACGCCGTGGGCGCAACGGCCATTTTATGTGAAAAGCGCGCCTTCAGCCCCGCATCTTGCGCATCGGGGCAGGCCCCGCGCTCTTCGGCCAGCTTGACCGAGGCGGCATCGGCCCCGCGGCGAATATGTTTGAAAATCTGCAAGTTCCAGGATTTGGCCAAGGCCGATTCAAAGGGTGCGTTTTGTGATTGCAAAAACGAGTGAAAGCCCATCAGACCCAGCCCGACCGAGCGTTCACGCTCAGCGGAATATTTGGCCCGTTCCATGGCGCTGGGCGCGGTATCGATAAATTCCTGCAGGACATTATCCAAAAAGCGGTAAATATCCTCGATAAAGTGCTCGTCCTCGCGCCATTCCAGAAACTTTTCGGCATTTAGCGAGCTGAGACAGCAAACCGCGGTGCGTTCCTTGCCCAGATGATCCGGCCCGGTGTGCAACATGATCTCGGCACACAAGTTTGACTGCTTCACGCTGAGCCCCAGATCGCGCTGATGCTTGGGCATGGCGCGGTTCACGGTATCAGAAAAAATAATATACGGCTCGCCGGTCTGGACCCGCATTTCCAACAGTTTCTGCCACAAGGCGCGGGCATTGACCGATTTTACCGGTTTGCCGGTTTTGGGGCTAAGAAGGTCAAATTCGGTATCGTCGCGCACCGCCTCCATAAAGGCATCGGTGATATTAATGCCGTGATGCAGGTTCAGCGATTTGCGGTTAAAATCGCCAGAGGGTTTACGGATCACCAGAAATTCTTCGATTTCCGGGTGGTGAATGTCCAGATAGACCGCCGCCGATCCCCGGCGCAAAGATCCCTGGGAAATGGCCAGGGTCAGCGAATCCATCACCCGCACAAACGGGATGATCCCGGCGGTATGACCCTTTTCGCCAACCCGCTCGCCAATGGAGCGCACCCGGCCCCAATAGGTGCCGATGCCGCCGCCATTGGAGGCCAGCCAGACATTTTCATTCCAGGTCTCAACAATACCATCCAGCGAATCACTGACTGAGTTCAAAAAGCATGAAATCGGCAGGCCACGCTTGGCCCCGCCATTGGACAGCACCGGCGTTGCCGGCATGAACCACAGATCCGACATGTAATTATACAGGCGCTGGGCATGGTCCAGATCGTCACCATAGGCCATGGCCACCCTGGCAAACATATCCTGATAGCTTTCGCCCGGCAGCAAATAGCGATCCCGCAAGGTGGTCTTGCCAAAATCGGTCAGATTGTCGTCCTTGGAATAATCAAGTTCAATGCCTTTGACGACGCGCAAGCCGGATTTTCTGGCCCCTTCCTGCTGGCCATCAGCCCGCTTGGAAGTCTCCAAAATGTCCGTTGCAATTTTCGCTTTTTTGGCGATTGACATCGTCTTGTTCATTCTCACTCCGCCCCCGGCAGCTGGCACAAATCTGCCTCGTATACGCCCCGCAGAGGCAGGGCATACCTGATTGATTGTTACTCTCTGAATTGTCAGAATTTTAGCCCCTGACACCACATATAGTGTTTCGCTTCGCACAAAGGGTCAATATGTTGGAAGCAAGAAAAATGCTTTTTTTCTTAACAACCCGTTAAGACGCGAAAAACGCTTGAGAAATTCTTTACAGTTTTACGACAGCGCGCGCCTTAAAATTCTGACCAAATGCACAAGATTTCTGGGGATAAGTTGTGAACATTTTCAGAAAACCGAGTGTTGCCAACCGCTTGTAAAATCCGATTTGAAAAAAAGGATTTTGGGGCGCACCTTTTACCACCAAACGAGTGCGCCTCAAGAACACTACCTATGGGTGAACCCTGAACGGGTTTGCTGGACAGAAGGGTACATTCACCGTCAGAATTTCTGCTAAAAAGATCCGGTTTTGCCACCGAGGCGGAAAATTTAATGCACTTCGCGCTTACGGCTCTGCACATCGGCGTCGTCTTCACCCTCATCTTCGACCAGCGGACCCGGGTCATCGGGCTGGCGCGGAAAACCAGCAACATTCAGATCCGGGCTGGGGGCCGGTTCCGGCTTTTTCTCTTCCACAACAATTTCTGGGGTTTTTGCTTTTCCCTTGGGCTTGGCTTTGGGCTTTGCCGTCCGGCGCCGCCGGGGCCGTTTGGGTTTGGCCGGCGCGATAATCTTTATTGGTTGCGTATCTTCCTCAATGGCTTCTGACGCTTCTGTACTTTCAGACGCATCAGCAATATCGGAGCCCTTCTCTTCGCCCACATCATCTTCGGCTTCGTCCTCTGCGTGCTGGGCTTCCAGAAACAGCATTTGATCCGGGTTGAGCGGGATGCGTTCAAAGCGCTCATGGCGCGGGTGAATCAGCTCGCCCGCATCGCCATAGGAATAGACCAGTCGCGCCCAGTCTTCATCGCGATAGCCAAAGGCCGGGCCTTCGGGGTCCAGATCCGACCAGTCCGGCTCTGATGGCGCAGAGAGCGACCGGGTCAGCCATTCATTGGCTGCTTTGCGATTGCCGGCCTTGCGTTCGATCTGATTCATCAGGGTGCATAGCCGCGAAGAGGGCGGCGATTCGGTTTCCAGCACCGGCATGATGGCCTCGCGCGCGGCCTCTACATCATCCTCATCCAGGGCAATTTCGGCGGCAAAAATACGACTTTCGCGGTGTTTGGGATTCAGTTCCACCAGACCACGCAGGCGTTTGGCCCGCGCCTTGGGCTTCTCGTCTTCTTTCAGATCACGATAGGCCAAAGCCAGCGCCGGGTGCGGCTTGGCCGCCCAGGCATCTTCCAAGAGGCCAGCGGCCCGCCAGCCCTTGCCCGCGGCCACCAGCAACCGCGCCGCCAGTGCCGCGCCCGGGGCAAAGCCCGGGGCGGCCCCCACGGCCTTTTCTGCCAGACGACGGGCTTCATCCATATCGCCGCGGGCTTCGGCCTCACCACTTTCCGCGGCCAGCAGAACCGCCCGGCGGCGTTTGGCCGCCAAGGGTACAATATGACCTCGTTTTTCGCCGCGGCTGAGGGTAGCAATGGCCCCGACCCAGTCGCGGGCCGCCACTTGCGCATCAAAGAGCGCATCAAAGGCCCACTTTGCCCCCGGTTCCGCGTCCAGCGCCGCCATGGCCTCTTTAATGGCGGCGCTGTAATCGCGCCGTTCCAGGGCCGCACGCACCAGACCACGTCGCGCCGCCAGCGCTGTGCGCTTATCCTCCAGCAAAGTCTGATACTGGCGTTCCGCCCCGGCAATATCGCCCACCGCCTCGGCGGCGCGGGCCGCCAGCAGGCCCGACAGGGCCGGGCGGTCCAGCAGCATTTTAACCCGCTCTGCGTTCTTTACCGCGCCTTGCGCATCCCCGGAGGCGGCGGCAATCACGGCCTGTTCCAGCGCGTCATAGCCCTTGTCCCGGCGCGATTGGGCGCGCCCTTTGCGCACCTGCCCCGGCAATTCAATCAGCCAGCCCAGCCCGCGCCAGAAAAAGGCAAAGGCAAAGGTCAGCAACAGCAAGACCACCATGGAGACCGCGGCACTGGTGCGAATTTCAAAGCCAAAGGCGGTGATCGCCACCTGCCCGGGATGGGCCGCCAGCCAAAAGGCAAAAATGCCAATGAGCAAGGCAATCGCCACATAAAATGCCAACCGGATCATGGGTTTGCCTCCGCTGTTATGGCTTTTAACCGGGCCAGCGCCTGCTCCAGCGTCAGGCGCGCCTGGGCCTGAGCAAGCCAGCCTTGTGCCGCTTGGCGAGCCCCGGCATCCAGCGTTTCCAGCGCATTAATGGCCCCCGCCAGATCCTGGTCATGCAAGGCGGCCTCGGCCCGCGCCAGTACCGCATCCACACCGGTGGCCTTGTCATCAATGCGCCGCACGCTGATCAAAGAACCAAAGGCCCCCTTCATTTTGCTCACCATACCCGGCTTTGCCGCCGGGTCCTGCCCGGCGGCGGCCCGAATGGTCGGCACCGCCTTGGTGAATTGGCGCACCAGTGAGGCCCGGCCGGGAACACCGGTGCGTGCCAGGGAGGCCAGCATATGCACATCCGCATTTTGCGGCAAAAGCTGTGACAGGGTGCGCCATTCGCGCTCAAACGGGGCTCCACTTTGTGCAGCGCTATCCAGCGCCAAAAGGGCCAGGGCCAAAGCGCTGGTTTTGGGACTATCGGTTTGTTGAGTTTCCAGCGTCAAAAGGCGCGCCTCCAGCGCCGCCAGATCACGGCTCATGGCCTCCAGGCGATCAGTAATGAATGGCGATGGCTGGCTAGTCCCACCATCCGTTGAGGCCGCGTTTTCCAAAGCGGCAAGACGGCGCCCCAGCGTCTGCAGGCGTTCTTCATCCACAGGAGCCGGGGTTGTTGAGCCTTTCAGAGCCAGCATTTGTGCATCCAGCTGATCGAGCCTTTGGGTGAGCGCATCCAAAGCACCGGGATCGGTAGTGTTTGACGGGACCGCGCTTTCCAGCACGGCGAGGCGGGCCTGCAGATCCGCAATAACCTGATCATCCACTGCCGCCGGAACGGGTTTGTTTTCCAATGCCGCCAGCCTGTCCAGCACGCTCTGGCGGGCATCCTCTTCTTGGCTTTGCAAGACCGTTAGGTCGTTTTGCAACTGCTCCAGCCGCGATGAAAGGGCCGTAATTTCGGCATTCGGATCACTGATGCCGGGTGGACTGTCGGTATTAAAAACCACTAATTTCACCGCCAGCACCAACACCGCCGCCAGCGCCAGAGCGCCGGCCAGAATCAACCAGCTTTTATACTTTGCCGTTTTGGCCGCAGAACGGGGTGCCTTGCCCGCATCCCCCGCCTCCTCCAGCGTTTCAAACTCGGCGTCAATCGGCGCGTTGGAATCATCGGGTGTGCTGGAATCGGTCATGGCCTGCTCGATGGTTGATAGAGGGCATAATGTAAGGGCTGTGCCCCGGTGCCGAAAGGGCAAACATGCCGCATTTACCAGTTTTTCGCTTAGGGAAGCGGCAAATGACTTTGCAAGGCTCCGATCATCGCCGCCTCGCCCGGTACAATGGCGCGATTGACCTGAAAAAATCCCTGATTTTCAAGGCCCGCCGCCACTTCGGCACTCATGGCAATGGCCGTGATTTTCTCCAAACTCAGCACGCTTTGCTGTGCCAGTGCCAGAAATGTTTTTGCCCCCCGGGCAGAATGAAACAACGCTGCCTTTATCGCCCCTTGGCGAATCGCCTGGCTGGCTTCTTTGGTCAAGGCACTGGCCGGACGGGCCTCATAGCCCTGCCATTCGCGCACGGTGAAGCCTTGGCTGGTCAAGGCAGCCTTCATATCAAAGGCAAAATGA
This sequence comes from Robiginitomaculum sp., assembly GCA_030949705.1. Classification (GTDB taxonomy): domain Bacteria; phylum Pseudomonadota; class Alphaproteobacteria; order Caulobacterales; family Maricaulaceae; genus Robiginitomaculum_B. The sequence continues at coordinate 102,581 of JAUZSF010000018.1, forward strand.
CGGCCGCGCACCCACAATACCGGTCCTTTATCAGGGGCTAATGTCTCTATTATGGTTTCGCTAAGCACCCGGGCGGTGATCGCATCGGCATGAAGGGGGCCGCCAACCCCCCTTTCCCTGGCCATATCCACACTGCCCCCCGCCAGACAAAAAAGCGGTAAATCTCTGGCACCGGAGGCATTGGCAATGGCCACCACCCCGTGGGCGCTGGTGCAGATTATGGCCTGAATATCATGTAATGCCGGGGTCGGGTTTTGTGAGGGGCAAACGGTCAGCGCTGGGCTGATCAGCGCGGTATAGCCCAGCCCCCGCAAGGTGGCCGCCGTGCGTTCCGCCCCCGGCTGGGTGCGGGTGATGAGGACGCCTATCCCTCCCATCGCATTTCATCTCCGGCCGCCCGGGCGATCTTTTTCCCCTCGGCCTGTCCCAGCCTGGTGGCCGCCAATATCGGATCCGAACCCAGCAACAAGGTCACATCACAGGCCCAGCTTTTATCCCCATTGGGGGTATAGACCGCGCCACGAAAGCGTAAGTTATCGCCCTCCATCTCTGCCAAGGCGGCAATGGGCGTGCGGCACGAACCATCCAATGCGGCCAGAAAGGCGCGCTCGGCCGCCAGCCGGATCGCCGTTTGTACGCAAAGTATGGGGGCCAATGCATCGCATGATACCCCGTCCCCACCGCGCACCTGCAAGCCAATGGCCCCCTGCGCCGGGGCCGGCAGCATGATATCGGTATCGATAATGCCACTGGCCCGATCGGCCAGCCCCAGCCGTTTCAACCCGGCCAGCGCCAAGAACGTGGCATCAAAATCCCCATCGGTGATTTTCGCTAATCTTGTGCCCACATTACCGCGCAAGGTTTCCACCACGCAATCGGGCCGGATCTGTTGCACCTGCGCCTGACGACGCAAGGAGGCCGTGCCAATACGCGCGCCCTTTGGCAAGGCCTGCAAGGTTGGAATATTGCGGGCGATCAGGGCTTCGCGCGGATCTTCGCGGGGCAAAAACCCCGCCAGTTTCAGGCCATCCGGTTGCACCACGGGCATATCCTTCATGGAGTGCACAGCCACATCAATATCCCCGTCCAGCAAAGCCTGTTCGACCTCTTTGGTGAAAAGCCCCTTGCCGCCGGCCTCGATCAGGCGGCGGTCGGTTATCCGATCCCCCGTGGTGGTGATGCGGGTGATGGGAAAGGCTGCTTTGGCCTCGGCATCCCCGGTTATGTCCATTTGCGCGGCCAGCAGTGAGCGGGTCAGGCGGCTTTGCGCCAGCGCCAACGGTGATCCACGAGATCCCAGCTTCAAGATTGGTTGCAAGAGTGTGCTCCGGGCGTTATCGATCCAGCCATGGACATACGCCTCAAAGAGTGTGCGGTGCAAGATGCATAAACCGCTAATGGTGCTGGGCCTGGAAACCAGTTGCGATGAAACCGCCGCGGCGGTGGTGCAACTGGATGCGGATGGTAAGGCGCATCTCTTGTCAGATCAGATTTACAGCCAGATTGAAGAGCATACCCTGTATGGCGGCGTGGTGCCCGAAATTGCCGCCCGCGCCCATGTGGGGGCGCTGGATGCCCTGATTGAGCGCGCTTTAACCGAGGCCGATATCACCTTTGTCGAGCTGGATGGCGTCGCCGCCACCACCGGCCCAGGCCTGGTGGGCGGGGTTATGGTGGGCATGATGGCCGGTAAGGCCATTGCCCTGGCCCATGACATTCCGTTTTTGCCGATCAATCATCTGGAAGGTCATGCGCTCAGCCCGCTTTTGGCGCAACAGGGCGGGGACGAACCCCTTCGCTTTCCCTATCTGTTATTGCTGGTATCGGGCGGGCACACCCAATTGCTGAGCGTCGAAGGTCTGGGGCAATATACCCGCCTTGGTTCCACCATTGATGATGCCGTGGGCGAGGCCTTTGATAAAAGCGCCAAGATTATGGGGCTGGGGTTTCCGGGTGGACCGGCGCTGGAACGGGCGGCACAAAAGGGCGATGCGGCGCGCTTTACCCTGCCGCGCCCATTAACCGGCAAGCCGGGGTGTGATTTTTCCTTCGCCGGACTGAAAAGCGCGGTGCGCCGCGCCTGGGAAGAACTGCCCGTGCATAATGATCAGGCCCGTGCCGACCTCTCGGCCGCGTTTCAGGCCGCCGCCACCGATGTGCTGGCCAATCGCACCGCCAACGCCATGGATATTTTTGCCAAAACCCACGGTCCACGCCCGCTGGTCGTGGCCGGCGGGGTGGCCGCCAATACGGTTTTGCGCATGCGCCTGATGGAGGAGGCCGACAAAAAAGGCTTTACCTTTATAGCCCCGCCGTTTTCCCTGTGTACCGATAATGGCGGCATGATTGCCAATGCCGGGGCCTTGCACCTGCGCGCCGGATACCAGGGCGATCTGGGGGTCAGCGCCCGGCCACGCTGGCCATTGGATGAACAGGCCGCCAAGGCCAGCCCCGCTTCGGGCAGCGGAAAAAAAGGACCAAAATCATGAGTAGCGATCTGCAAAATGTCAGTGTCATTGGCGGCGGGGCCTGGGGTACGGCGCTGGCCCAGACCTGTGCGCAGGCGGGCCGTGAGGTGTGCCTGTGGGCACGCGAAGATGATGTGGTGGACAGCATCAATGTCGCCCATGAAAACAAACGTTTTTTACCGGGGGCAAAGCTGCATGAAAACGTGCGCGCCAGTGGCGATCTGGCCGCCGCCGCCAAGGCCGGTATTGTTTTGATGGTGGTGCCGGCGCAATTCACCCGCACGGTAATGGACGATATGAAGGCCCATATTCGCGAAGGTACGCCGGTCCTTTTGTGCTCAAAGGGTATCGAACAGCAAAGTCTGGAATTGATGAGCGATGTTCTGATTGCCACCTTACCCCAGGCCATTCCGGCGGTGCTTTCCGGGCCCAGCTTTGCCAAGGATGTAGTGCGCGGCCTGCCCACGGCGGTGACCCTGGCCTGCATGGATGCCGCCCTTGGCCGGGCCCTGATGCACGCCATCGGCACGCGCAGTTTTCGCCCCTATCTGAGCACCGATATTGTGGGCGCGGAAATCGGCGGGGCGGTGAAAAATGTGCTGGCCATCGCCTGTGGTATTGTGTTGGGCCGACAGCTGGGCAAAAGCGCCCATGCGGCCTTACTCACCCGTGGCTTTGCCGAAATGACCCGCCTGGGCATTGCCTTTGGGGCCCAGCCCGAAACCCTGCGCGGGCTTTGCGGGCTGGGGGATCTGGTGTTGACCTGTTCGTCCGAACAATCGCGCAATATGTCCTGCGGTCTGGCATTGGGGCGCGGCGAAAGTCTGGATGAAATTCATGCCAGGGGAACCGGCGTGATTGAGGGCGCAGCCACCGCCCCGGCCCTGGCCGCGCTGGCGGCGCACAAGGATGTGGATATGCCGATCAGCGAAGCCGTGGCCGCCATTCTGGCTGGCAAGATCGGCATTGATGCGGCCATTGAAGGCCTGCTCTCGCGCCCGTTTCAGGTGGAATAAGGCCGCCTCTAGCCCACCGTCACCAACATGGAGGCCAAGGCCGCACTCATCAGATTGGAGAGCGACCCGGCGGCAATCGCCTTCATTCCCATGCGGGATATATCGCCGCGCCGTTCCGGGGCCAGCCCCCCCAGACCGCCCAGCAGAATGCCCAGGGATGACAGATTGGCAAAGCCACACAGGGCAAAGGTTACCACCATCACCGTATGAGGGCTCAGGCTTTCCTGTACCTGCGCCAGACTGGCATAGGCAACAAATTCGTTCAGGACCAGTTTCTGGCCGATCAGATCGCCCGCCGCCATGGCCTCATCCCAGGGAATACCCAACAGATACATCAGGGGCGAGAAAATCCAGCCCAAAATGGAATTCATGGTAATGCCGTCAAAGCCAAACAAGCCGGCAACGCCGCCCACCAGACCGTTCAGTAGCGCAATCAGGGCCACAAAGGCGATCAGCATCGCCCCGATATTAGCGGCCAGGCGCAAGCCTTCGGACGCCCCCAGCGCCGCCGCATCGATGACATTGGCCGGGCGGTCTTCATCATCCTCGGTGGTGTCAGTCAGTTCCACATGTTCTTCGGGCAAGGGACCAACATCGGGGCGAATGATCTTGGCCATCAACAGGCCACCCGGTGCGGCCATAAAGCTGGCGGCGATCAGATATTCGATATTCACACCGAGCAGGGCATAACCGGCCAAAATGGCCCCGGAAACCGAGGCCAGACCCGACACCATTACGGTGAAAAGCTGATTATCGGTCAGGCGGGAAATATAGGGGCGGATGACCAGCGGGGCTTCGGTCTGGCCCAGAAAGATATTGGCCGAGGCACACAGGCTTTCCACACGCGAAGTGCCAATGACAAAGCGCAGGGCTCCCCCAAAGATCTTCACCACCCATTGCATGATATGCAAATGATAGAGAACCGCCGTCAGCGAGCCGATAAAGATAATCACCGGCAGCACCTGAACCGCGAACACAAAGCCAAGATTTGGGGAAGTGGCCAGCCCGCCAAAGACAAAATTGATACCCACTTTGGAGAAATCAATCACCACCTGCACGCCATTGGATATGGAAGACAGCACGCCTTTGCCAAAGGGGATATAAAGCACGAATACCGCAATGCTGGCCTGCAGGGCAAAAGCGGCGCCAACAACCCGTAAATTAATTTTTCCGCGATTGTCCGATAACGCCACCGCCAGGCCCAATAATACTACGATGCCAATAATGGTGACGAACATGCCCCACCCCTCCCCTGAATTTATAATTTGCGTCATAGAGGCATAGCCAAAAGCCGGGCGCAAGAGTCCTACCCTTAAAAATCACCGCCAAGGGCCAGGTAGACATCAAGCCGCGCATCCAGGCGGGCGCGCTGATTGGCCAGCCGGGCCCGGCTGGCGGCAAAGGCGCGCTGGCGCAGGGTCAGTACATCCAGAAGATCGCTTTGCCCGGCCTGATAGCGCAATTGCGCCAGCCGCAGGGTTTCATTGGCAGCCTCTTCGGCCTCCACCAGATAACCGCCGCGCTCCTGCAAGGTGCGCCAGCGATCAAGGCCGCTTTCCACCTCGGCATAGGCATTCAGGACACTTTGGCCATAGCGGGCCAGGGCCTGACGCTGGCTGGCCTTGGCCGCGGCAATGCGGTTTTTACGTAAATTGCCGTCAAAGAGAGGCGCCGCCAAACGCGCGCCCAGATTGAAGGCCAGATTGGGCCCATCAAAAAGCGTGTTCAGGTTTTGCCCAGCCGCATCCAGATCCGCAGACAGGTTCAATGCGGGCCAGCGATCGGCCTTGGCACGGCTGGTCAGCGCAAATGCAGAACGCACATCGGCCTTGGCCGCCAGAATATCTGGCCGTCGCTCCAGAAGTGCCACCGGCGTACCGGCGGGAATCGGGCGGGCATGTTCAGGCAAAGATGTTTTCAGGGCGATTTTGGCATCGGGATAGCGCCATAACAACACCTCCAACGCCCGCAGGGCATTGCGGTGCGCATTTTTGGCGGCGGTCAAATTATCGCGCGCGCTCGATACATCGGACAGGGCCAGCACCAGATCCTGGCGGGCGGAAAAGCCAAGCCGCTTGCGCGCCTTGACAATGCTTAAGGTTTCTTCCTGGGCCTTCAGGGTAGAGGCGCTCAGCTCGCTTTGCAATTGGGCTTCAATGGCCAGAAAATAGGCCCGCGCGGTTTGCGCCGCCAGCGATAACCGGGCCGCTTTGAAGCGGGCACTGGCGGCCAGATAATCGGCGGCGGACGCAGCTTTGCCAGCGGATAATTTGCCCCAGATATCGGCTTCCCAACTGGCCCCCAGGCCAGTGCGCAAAGCGGTACGCGAAGACGTGCCCCCACCCAGCGCGCCGCTTTCACTGGCCGACGCGCTCACATTCAGGCTGGGCAACAGCGTTGCCCGGGATTGGCCCAACAGCGCCTTGGCCCGGGCCACATTTTGCGCCGCGATTTCAATATCCCGATTGGCGTTCAGTGCCTCAGTTACCAGAGCGGTGAGCGCCGGATCAGCAAAATCATCCAGCCAGTGACCGCCGATCTCACCGGCAATGGTTTCTTGTGTCCACCCCGATGGCGGCGGCATTTGCGCCGCGGTCTGTGCATCGATTTTCGCCGTCGGCGGCGCATAGGCACAGGCCCCAAGAGCAAGGGCAGCTAAGAGCGGTAAGGGAAAAAAATTATTCATAACGAAGCGCATCAATGGGGTTAAGGCGTGCCGCGCGGCGCGCCGGAAAATAACCAAAAAACAGGCCAACAGCCACCGCGGCCCCCAGAGAAATCAGGGTGATTTGCGGGCTGATGGCCATCTCCCATCCCCCGGTTTTGGCGGCAATCCATGAGCCGGCAAAGCCCAGGGTTACGCCAATCAGGCCCCCGGTGCCGCATAACACCAAAGCCTCGGCCAGAAACTGTACCATAATATCGCTGCCGCGCGCGCCCAGCGCCATGCGCAGGCCAATTTCGCGGGTGCGCTCGGTCACCGAGACCAGCATGATATTCATCACCCCAACCCCGCCAACAAAAAGCGCCACCGCCGCCATAAAGGCCAGCAACACCCCCATGGTGGCCTGGGTGGCCGAACGGGCGCGGACAAAATCGGCAATGTTAAAGACCATAAAGTCATCATCACCACCGGCCTTGATATGGCGCCGGTCGCGCATGTATTCGACCAGTTCATTTTGCGCCTCTTTCAGATCATAGCCATCGGCCACCATCACCTCGATGCGGGATACATTTTTAGGGGTGGTGCGGTGAGCGCCAATAATGCGGTTTCGCGCCGTTCGCAGGGGAATAATGATCACATCATCCCGGTCCGAGCCAAAACTGCTCTGGCCTTTTTCTTCGAGCACACCGATCACGGAAACCGGCACATTATTGACGCGAATGCGCTGGCCCACAGGGTCGGTACCATCAAAGAGATTTTCCACAATGGATTTACCGACCACCGCCACGGCTGCGCCGGTACGCACTTCGCGGGGCGTAAAAATCCGCCCCTCGACCGGGTGCCAGTCATGGATTTCAAAATAGGCGTCATCGGTGCCGGTCAACGACGTGGACCAATTGGTCTGGCCGGAAACGGCGGTTACCGAACTGCTCAACTGACCACTGACAGCGCCCGCATAGGGAAGCGCGGCCAGCGCATCCAGATCAGCCTCGGTAAAGGGGGTGGCGGCCCCGGCCCCCATCGAGCGCCCGCCCCGTCGCATGGCCCCCGGACGCAGGGTCAGGGTGCTGGCCCCCAGGGCAGAGATTTGTTCATCAATGCGCGCCTTGGCGCCCTCGCCCATGGCCATCATGGTCATCACCGAGGCCACGCCAATGATAATGCCCAGCATGGTCAGAAAACTGCGCAGCAGATTGGCAAACAGCGCCTCGATCGCCGAGGCAATGGCCACGGAAAACTTCATGAGGCTCGCCTTTCATCGCTTTCGATCAGGCCATCGCGAAAATGGATCTGACGCTGGGCAAATTCGGCTACTTCGGGCTCGTGGGTGACCAGTATAATCGTAATGCCCGAGGCATTCAGTGTGACCAGCAGCTCCATAATATCGGCGGAGGTTTTGGTATCCAGCGCCCCGGTCGGCTCGTCCGCCAGTATAATATGCGGCTTGCCGGCCAGCGCCCGGGCAATGGCCACGCGCTGTTGCTGGCCACCTGAAAGCTGTGCCGGGCGGTGATCCATGCGCTCGCCCAGCCCCACCAGTTCCAGACATTCGCGTGCCCGTGCATCGGCATCAATGTGTTCATGACGGGCATAGCGCAGCGGCAGTTTGACATTTTGCAGGGCATTGGCGCGGGGCAACAGATTAAATTGCTGAAACACAAAGCCCAATGTCCGGTTGCGCAGGTCCGCCAGATCATCGGGGCGCATGGTGGAAAGGGAATGTCCCTCGATCAGCATATCGCCACTGGTCGGCTGATCCAGTGCCCCGATCAAGTTCATCAGAGTGGATTTACCCGATCCGGATGGTCCCATAATGGCGGTAAACTCCCCGGGCGCAATCTCCAGGTCAATGCCGCGCAAGGCATGCACCTTTTGATCACCCATGGTGTAAACCTTGGTCACCTGGCGGGCCTCAATGATTGGTGCCGGCCCCATGCTCAGCTCTTGCCGACGCTTTTGATCCGCAGCCGGGTCACAAAGGCATCGCCTTCCTTGGCACCGCGTATGATTTCGACATATTCGCCATCATCCAGACCCAGCACCAAGGGGTGCGGGACCAGGGTGCCGTCTTCTTTATATTCCCAGGCCTGGGCCCGTTTCAGATTGGCACTGGCCTTTTGCGTTTTGACATAGGCATCATATTGCTCGGCGCTAAGGTGGCGTTTTAAGACCCGCTCGATAATGGCGCGGCGGCGCTGGCGCAAGCCATTGCGATCAAACTGTGCCGCCGGGCTTTGCGCCAGCTTGGCAAAGGCCTGCATTTCCTTGCGCATATCGGCACCAATGGCCTTTTGCGCCTCGGCACTGACCCCCAGTTCTGCAAACTGGCGGGCAAAGGCCCCGCCCCGGCGATCATTGCCGCCCCGACCGGAAGAGCCGGTCTGAGCCACGGGCGGGCCATTTTTGGGTGGGGAAAAGCGCAAGGCCCCCGAGGCAATGCGCAGCACGTCTTCACGCTTATCAGCGGTAATTTCCACATTGGCGGTCATGCCCGGTAACAGCTTCATTTGCGGATTACGCGCCGCGATGACCACCGTATAGGTCACCACATTTTGCAGCTCGGTTGCCGCCAGACGAACCTGTTCCACCACGCCGCTAAACTGGTCATCGGGATAGGCATCCACGGTAAAGACCACCTTGTCGCCTTCGCTAATGCCGCCAATGTCGGCCTCGACCACCGCGGCATCAATGCGAATATCCCCCAGGTCCTGAGCAATGCGAAAGAGCACCGGCGCTGAAAAGGAGGCCGCCACCGTCTGGCCCACATCAATGGAACGCTCGATCACCACCCCATCAATGGGTGAGCGGATATAGGTACGCTCAAAATCCACATTGGCGGTTTCCAGCGCCGCTTCGCGTTGGGTTTTTGAGGCCAGCGCGCTCTGGTATTGGGCCTTGGCCAGGGCCAGGTCTGCCTCAGCCACCGCCAAGGCGCGCTCAGTAGAATCAAAAAGCGCCTGCGAGATGGCATCTTCTTTGAGCAATTGTTCCTGTCGCTGAAAATCCTTTTGTGCCTGCGACAGCGTTGCCACGGCGCGGGCAATCCCGGCCTCTTGCACGGCGACATTGGCCTTGGCACTCAGCAGATCTGCCTTGGCCTGTTGCACCCGGGTGGCAAAGGTTTGCGGATCGATCCGCGCCACCAATTGCCCGGCTTTGACCTTGGAGTTGAAATCCGCATACAACTCGACCACCTGACCCGACAATTGCGAGCCAACCTCGACCGTGGTCAGCGCCCGCACGGCACCCGAGGCCGAAACAATGCGCGCCACATCACCTTTGCTGACCTTGGCGGTCTCAATATCATATTGCCCACCCGCGACATCGCCTTTGCCGCGAAAGATAAACAAGGCCATTATGGCGAGCACGATCAGGCCACCCAGCACCAATACCGGTGTTCGTTTCATGGTCCGGACCCTTATTTTGTAACTTGCACACGTTTTCCCTGCTTTCTGTCTTGGCGGTTTACGACGCACTAAACAAGCCAGAAACTGATGATGACGAAAACTTCATGTTTCCACCCCGCCATATCAGGGGAGCTTTTGCCAAGAAAACAAACTGTTTTTCCCTGATTTGCTTGGTTTTCTTGTGCCCGGGGCCTGATATACTCGGCCTTGGAGGCTGGCAGCGGACGTGCTCCTCGCCAACCCGGTCAGGTCCGGAAGGAAGCAGCCGTAACGAGTTTTTGCGCGGGTCGTTGTTCAGTCTCCACCCTATCCTCTGCATTTGTAATGCAAACGCTGGCCTGTGCCTTCGGGTCAGGCTAAAGTGCGCTCATGACAATGAACGATTCTTCCACACCAAGCGATACTGCCGAAGCCAGTCTTGGCCTTGATTTGCCTGAAACCACCTCTGGTGGCACCGGCTATCAGGTGTTGGCGCGCAAATACCGCCCGCAATGTTTTGAAGACCTGATCGGCCAAGACCCCATGGTCCGCACCCTGACCAATGCGTTCGCGACAAACCGGGTGGCCCATGCGTTTATGCTGACCGGGGTGCGCGGGGTGGGCAAAACCACCACAGCGCGCCTGTTGGCCCGGGCCTTGAACTATGAGCGCGAGGGCGTGGATGGCCCGTCCATATCGCTGAACCCGCCGGGCGTGCATTGCGCCGCCATTGCCGCCTCGCGCCATGTGGATGTGATGGAAATGGATGCGGCTTCGCATACCGGCATTAACGACATTCGCGAAATACTGGACGGGGTGCGCTATGCCCCCGTCTCGGCGCGCTATAAAGTCTATATTATTGACGAGGTGCACATGCTCTCCACCTCGGCGTTTAATGCGCTGTTAAAAACCCTGGAAGAGCCGCCCCCCCACGCCAAGTTTATTTTTGCCACCACGGAAATCCGCAAAGTGCCGGTAACGGTATTATCCCGCTGCCAACGCTTTGATCTGGCGCGCATTGGCCGCGAACAATTGATTTCCCATTTGCAGAACATTTGCGAAAAAGAAGGCGCCGAGATTGCCAGTGACGGCCTGGCGCTGATCTCCCGCGCGGCCGAGGGATCGGTGCGCGATGCCCTCTCTATTCTGGATCAGGCGCTGGTGCAGGAAGAAGGCAAAAAACAGGTTTCCGGCGAAGATATTCGCACCATGCTGGGCCTGGCCGATCGCACCCGGGTGCTGAACCTTTTTGCCATGGCCGCCAAGGGTGATGCGGCCGCGTGTTGCGCCGAACTGCAAAGCCAGTTCGAGGCCGGGGCCGACCCGTTGATCATCCTGCGCGATCTGCTGGACCATTGTCACCAATGCACCCGCGCCAGCATTATGGGCGAGGATACGCCGCTGGAAGAATATGGGGACAGCGCCGCCACGGTGCGCCAACTGGGCGCCGATCTCAGCCTTGGGCAATTGGCCAGGCTCTGGCAAATGTTGCTCAAAGCCCTGGACGAGGCCCGTCTGGCCCCGGACCCGCTAAGTGCCACCGAAATGGCGCTGATCCGTATCTGTGCCGCCGCGGCATTACCCGGCCCCGAAGAAGCGGCGCGATTGTTGCGCAATGGCCCACAAAACCAGGCTGAAGAGCTCGCGCCGGCGCCTGCCGCCACGCCCAACAACTCTGCGCCCAGGCCCGGCCCCCAGGCCAGCAGCGGCGGTGCCGCCCCGGCCATGCAGGTCATGCCCGAGAGCGCTCCGATGCCCGAAGGCGAACCCATGGCGCAATTGCACTCGCTGGAAGAGGTGGTGGCCTTGCTGGGGGCCAAACGGGAAATGCATCTGAGCGCCATGGTACGCCGTTGTGTCCGTCTGGTCAGTTTTCGCCCCGGCTCTATTGTGTTCGAGCCTGAACCGGATGCCCCGGCGGATCTGGCGCCGCAACTGACCCGGTTTTTGCGGGACCAGACCGGCCAGAACTGGCTGATCAGTCTGGACGGCAAGGCCAAGGGCGCCCCAACCCTGGCCGAACAGAAAAAAGAAAGAGACGCAAAATTGCGCCTCGAAGTGGAACAATCCGCCGAGATGAAGCACATTCTGGATGCATTTCCAGGGGCCAAGATTGTCAGCATCAAAATGCCCAATGATGGATCAGGAGATAAATCATGACCGATATTGCCGCCATGATGAAGCAGGCCCAGGAAATGCAGGCCCGTCTGGCCGCCGCCCAACAGGGGCTGGCTGATCAGGAAGTTGAAGGGCGCGCCGGGGGTGGCATGGTCTCGGTGACCTTGAATGGCAAAGGCGAAGCCCGCACCGTGCACATTGACCCGACCCTGATGGAGGAAGGTGAAGAGGCCGCCACGGTTCTGGAAGACCTGATCGTGGCCGCCATCAACGATGCCCGGCGCAAGGTGGATGAAGTTGCCAAGGAGCAAATGGCCAAAGTGGCCGGGCCGCTGGCGGCAATGATGCCCAAGGGCTTTAACCCCATGGGCTGAACTTGGCGCGTTACGGCTCTTGCCGCGCCGGCGCGGCCGTCTTACACAGTTTCAAAATTGATCACGATACCGATGGAGGCCCCGATGGCCGGACACTCAAAATGGGCAAATATTCAGCACCGCAAGGGACGCCAGGACAAGGCCCGTTCCAAGCTGTTTTCCAAACTGTCCAAGGAAATTGCCATTGCCGCCAAAATGGGCGGCGGCGACCCGGATGCCAATCCGCGGTTGCGCCTGGCGATCAATAACGCCAAATCCCAATCGGTGCCCAAAGACAATATTCAGCGCGCCATCGACAAGGCCACCGGCGCAGACGGGGCCGATTACGAAGAAATCCGTTATGAAGGTTTTGGCCCGGCGGGTATTGGTATCATTGTTGAGGTTTCCACCGACAACAAAAACCGCGCCGCCGCCGAAGTGCGCTCTGCCTTTGCCAAAAATGGCGGTAATTTGGGCGAAACCGGCTCGGTCGCCTTTATGTTCGACCATATTGGCCAGGTGCAATATGCCGCCGATGTGGCCGATGAGGATACCATGCTGGAAGCGGCCATCGAGGCCGGTGCCGAAGATGTGGTTTCGGATGAGGAAACCCACACGATTTATTGTGCCCGCGAAGACCTGCACGAAGTGGTCAAGGCGCTGGAAGCCAGCTTTGGCGAGCCAAGCTCGGCCAATATGATCTGGAAACCGCAAAACACCATCGATGTGGGCGCCGACAAGGCCGGCACATTATTAAAACTGATGGATGCGCTGGAAGATTCCGATGACGTGCAAAACGTCTATGCCAATTTCGACATCTCCGAAGAGGTGATGGAAAACCTGGGCGACTGATGAACACATCATCTGGACGCCTGATCGCCATCGCCCGCCATGCGCGCTCTCATGGAGATCTGGAAGAACTGGAAACCATCGACATCTCTGCAGAAAGCGGACTGTCTGGTGATTTTCGCGGGGCCAGCCCCGGGCGGCAGATCAGCATTTTATCGCAAACTTCTTGGGATGCTGCCTGCGCGGCGCTGGGCGAAACCCTGCCCTGGACAGTCCGGCGGGCCAATTTGCTGGTGGATGGATTAGACCTGCAAGACAGCATTGGCGCCGTTATACGCATTGGCAAGGTGGCTTTGAAAATCACCGAAGAGTGTAAACCCTGTTCGCGAATGGAGGCGGCTCGCCCGGGCCTGCGCGCGGCCCTTGGCCCCGATTGGCGCGGCGGCGTTTTGGCTGTGGTGCTGAACGGCGGCCAGATCAGCCGCAATGACCTTATCACACTTGAAGTTTAAGCGTTTTCGCGCGCCACCAGATCCAGTGCCGCCAGAATCGCCTCGTGACGGGTTTCAAAGCGGTGTTCGCGCTCTACCAGATCAAGAATGCCAAAGCCCTCCAGGGTCTTTTTGGCCTTGCCGCTAAGGCCCGCCACCATAATGGTCTGATTGCCCGATTTTGCCTGTTTGAACACATCATCCAGCGCCATGGCGGCACTGGGGTCGATATAACCGGCCTCTGAAAAATCATAAATATCCACCAGACGACCCAGGATTTGCTGGCTGACACGGCGGCCCAGCTCGCGCGCCGACGCATAGGAAAACGCCCCGCGCAGGCGGGTGACAATCACGCGGCCCTTGGCCTGGCGCAACAGATTGCGTTCTTCCTCGGTTAATATGGCGTCATCATCACCTTCGCCGCTATGGTGGTGCACGCCTTTCAGCTGTTCCTCGCTAAGGGCGCGGGCATTGACAAAGGCGGCCAGAATGATGCCCACCGCCACAGCGGTGATCAGGTCGACAAACACGGTCATCAAAAAGGTGATAATCATCACCACCGCCTTGTCGCGGGGCACCATATGTACGTGTTTCAGATAGGCCCAGTCGATAATATCCCAGCCGACTTTCATCAAAATCCCGGCCAATACCGCCAACGGGATTTGCGCCGCCAATGGCCCCAGCCCCAGTGCCAATGTCAGCAGCACCAGCGCATGGATGGCCCCCGATATCGGGGTGCGCCCCCCGGCGCGTACATTGATCACCGTGCGCATGGTGGCCCCGGCGCCCGGCAGACCACCGATCAGCCCGGCCACCATATTGCCAATGCCCTGCCCGATCAGCTCCTGATTGGAATCATGGGCAGTGCGGGTGATGGAATCGGCCACCAAAGAGGTCAGCAGGCTGTCGATAGAGCCCAGCAGGGCCAGCACCAGTCCGGCCTGAACCATGCCGCCCAGATGAGCAAAGCTGAACACCGGGATATGCAGATCCGGCAAGCCGCCGGGAATGGCCCCAATGGTCGGCACGCCTTTAAGCAGGAACACGCCGGCCAGTGTGCCGACCAGCAAAGCGGCCAGCGGCGAGGGTACAAAACGGCGCAAAGCCTGTGGCCACAACACAATCGTCACCAGTGAAAGAATGGCCAGCGCCGGGGCATTAAAACCAATAGTGCTGGGATCAATCAGCAACAGGGCGCGCACCGCCCCCACCGGGCCGCCTTCGGCCGCCGGCAGACCCAGAAACGGCAGGGTCTGGATAATGATGATGATCAGGCCAATGCCGGTCATAAAGCCGGACACCACCGAATAGGGCGTATAGCGCACATAATGACCGACCTTGGCAAAACCAAAAAGGATCTGAAACGCCCCGCCCAGCATGACAATGGCAAAGGCCTCGGGCAGGGTGCCCGCATGGGCGGCAACCACCGCGCCCATCACCACGGTCATCGGTCCGGTGGGGCCAGAAACCTGTGCTGGCGTGCCGCCAAAGATGGCGGCAAAAAACCCGGTGGCAATGGCCCCATAGAGCCCCGCCGCCGGGCCAAGGCCCGAGGCCACCCCAAAAGCCAAGGCCAAAGGCAGTGCAATCACGGCGGCGGTCAGACCACCAAAAATGTCGCCCTTGAGGTTTCGAAACGGGTTATTGCGCACGGTTTCCATGTTTTTTCTGCCTGCAAATAGAGGGTGGGCGCACCGGTTTTGGTGTCCATTTGCGCCTATGCGCCTCAAATTACCGCTTGTAAAGGCAGGTGTATGGATAATTTATGCGAGCTTGCCCCACAGCCTTAACCGGCTAATGCCGCCATCAGGAATGATGTTCAGGCGCACATGGCTGACCGGGCCGATCGCCGCCAAGGCATCGGTAAATTCATGCACCGTGTCGGCGGAGAGTTTTTGCTCTGGCAATAAAACCGGCCAGCTTTCGGCCTCGGCCAAAACTTGCTCATCGGTTTTATCCGTAATCAGGGCGGCCTGTAAAAATGCCCGGTCCGGGTAATTGCCCTTGAAAAATGCAGTGTCGATCACCGCCTTTTCAATCACGCCGGAATGCGCCAAGGCGATCACCGCCCAGTCATGGCCCGGCTCGCGCCGTCGCCGGGTTTCCCAGCCATCGCCCATATTAATGCCCTTGGTCGGCGCCAGCATGTTTTCCGGCGTGCCAAAATGTTGATCATTGCAACCGATCGGGCGCGCGCCCTCTTCCAAAGCCGCCAGATTGACCAGCCTACCAGCCGGCACCTGCGACCAGTCCTTG
Organism: Robiginitomaculum sp.; assembly: GCA_030949705.1. GTDB lineage: Bacteria > Pseudomonadota > Alphaproteobacteria > Caulobacterales > Maricaulaceae > Robiginitomaculum_B. The sequence goes on from JAUZSF010000018.1 coordinate 118,123, forward strand.
TGAATGGTCCCATAAACGCGCAGGCGCGCCACCCCACCATCGGGATAGATATGCAGGCGCACATGGGTGAAGGCCTCGGCTTCCTTCACCGCCACATAATGCTGGGAATCGCCGTCTAATGCCATTTTAGACACCAGTTCGCACCAGCCCTCCTCGCCCGGAATCTCCGCATCCGAGATACAAGCCTCCAGCGAAGCAAAGGGTGGATAATTGCCGGTAAAATGCGCGGTATCGATTAAAAATCCACGGATCACCCCCGGGCGGCCAAGGCGGATAATGCAATGATCATGGCCGGGCACCCGCTTGCGCCGGCTTTCCCAGCCATCCATCCATTTGCCGTTATCATCGTATTTGCCTTCGATGAATACTGGCGCTTCGGGACTGATCAAACGGGCCTTGTCAGCAAAAAAATCATCCGTGGCATACACGACTTCTGACCCCAAACGCGGCTGGGCCAGATCGATATTTTCTTTGGCAAAATCAGGGATCATGTCGTTTAGCTCCACGCTGTCATTGCCCGATTTATTCGGGCAATCCAGTCAATAATGAAAACTGCCTCTGGATTACCCGGACACGCCGGGTAATGACACATTGGGGGTAAGCCCCGGAATCATGTTTCATCTTCCATGGCAGCCAGACGCAGGCGGGCGATTTTATTCACCTCGTTCAGCGCCGTTTGCAATTCTTTATCGCGGCTATTGTTCAGACGCGCCGCGAACTGGTCCAGAATATCATGGCGGGTCAGCCCCTTGACCGCGACAATAAAGGGAAAGCCGAACGTTTCCTTATAGGCGGCATTCAGGCGTTCAAAGCGGGCAAACTCTTCGGCTGTACAGGCATCAAGGCCCGCGCCCGCCTGCTCGCTGCGCGAGGACCGTGTCAGGTCACCGGCAATAGCCGCCTTGCCCGCCAGATCCGGGTGGGCGCGCAAAAGCGCCAGTTTGGCATCCATATCGGCCTTTTCCAGCTCCCCGGCCATCAGCAAAGACAGCTTCCGGGCGCTGTCCGGCACCTTGCCGTCCAGGCGTTGCCAGACCGCCTTGGTGATCCAGGGCGAATGCTCGTAAACGCCGCCATAGGCGGCAACAAAGCCATCTTCATCCAATGACGTCGGATCAGGGTTCAAACTCATGTTCTGGTCCCTTCATAGGGGTGGTGCTCGTGCCAGTAACGGGCAATGTCCACACGCCGGGCAAACCAGACATCTTCATGGCTTTGCGCATAACGGATAAAGCGTTCCAGCGCCGCCAGACGACCGGGCTTGCCGACAATGCGGCAATGGGTGCCAATCGACATCATTTTGGGGCAGGTTTCGCCCTCCCGATAAAGCGTGTCAAAGGTGTCTTTCAAGTAAGTATAAAACTGATCCCCGGCGTTAAAGCCTTGCGGCGCACAGAAGCGCATATCGTTTACATCCAGCGTATAGGGCACGATCAAGTGCGGCCCTTCAACTTGCGTGGACCAGAACGGCAGATCGTCGGAATAATCATCGGCATCATATAAAAAGCCACCATAATCGGCCACCAGATCGCGAGTATGGGGGCTGGTCCGCCCGGTATACCAGCCCAGCGGCCGCTCGCCGGTCAGACGGGTGAGGATCTCCATCGCCTCATCCATATGGGCGCGTTCCACCGCCACCGGCACGTTCTGGTAGTTAATCCAGCGCAGGCCATGGGAGGCAATTTCATGGCCTGCCCGCATGATGGCGTCGCACACCGCCGGGTGACGTTGCAAGGCCATGGCCACCGCAAACACCGTCACCGGCACGCCCGTGCGCACAAAGAGGTCCAGCAAACGCCATACCCCGGCGCGAGCCCCATATTCATACAGGCTTTCCATGCTCATATGGCGGGCATCCGGCACCGGCGCCGCGCCAATGATTTCGGACAAAAAGGTTTCCGCCCCGGCATCGCCGTGCAGTATGGAATTTTCGCCGCCTTCTTCATAATTCAGTACAATCTGAATGGCGATGCGCGCCCCGCCCGGCCAATTTGCCTTTGGTGGATTAGGGCCATAACCGATAAGGTCGCGCGGATAAGGGTTTTGTGTCATTTTAGAATCTCTTGGGCCAAAGGGCAGAAAACAAACTTGTCTTTTTGGTCAATTTGGCAACACTACGGGGTTACCGATTTTACACGGCCCTGACAATGCCGTGCGTCTGTACCTTGGGAGAAAAAATGGCTGGATTGACCACGCATGTATTGGATACCGCCAATGGCTGTCCGGCGGCCGGGATGAGCCTGCGCCTGTATTTTGAGGGCGGCCAGCTTCTTCTTGAGACCCATACCAATGCGGACGGGCGCTGCGATGCGCCGCTGATTGCACCCGAAGACATGCGCCCCGGCCTGTACCGTCTGGAATTTGGCGTGGCCGATTATTACCGCGCCCGGGGGGGTGGATCTGCCGGAGCCTGCCTTCTTAGGCGTGGTTGCCATTGAATTTGGCCTGGCGGAAATGGACGCCCATTATCATGTGCCGCTGTTGGTTTCGCCCTTTGGTTATTCCACATACCGGGGTAGCTGATGCGCGATACCATTTGCTTTACCTTGAACGGCAAACCCGTTGCGGTACAAAACCCCGATCCCACCCTGACCTTGCTCAACTGGCTACGACAGACACGCAGCCTGACCGGTACCAAGGAAGGCTGTGCCGAGGGTGATTGCGGGGCCTGTACGGTGGTGATTGGTGATCCGGATGCGACGCCGACATGGCGGGCGATGAACGCCTGTATCGTCTTTTTACCCACGCTGGATGGCAAAACCGTCATAACGGTTGAAGGGGTGGCCAAGGACGGCAAATTGCACCCGGTGCAGCGCGCTTTGGTCGAGCATCACGGATCGCAATGCGGCTTTTGCACGCCAGGCTTTGTGATGAGCCTTTATGCCCATTACCGCAATGATGGCGCGGTGGATGAAGAAACGCTGAATGACATTCTGGCAGGCAATCTGTGCCGCTGTACCGGCTATGCGCCGATCATTCGCGCGGCCAAAGCCATGTATGAGTATCCCAAGATTGACGAGATTGTCTTGGCCCCGGCCATTAAACAGGACACGCTGGCGCTGACCATGACCTGCCCAATAACCGGCACGATGAAAAAGTATTTTGCGCCGCAGACGCTGGACGAGCTGGCCACGCTGTATGGGGAGCATCCAAATGCCACCATTTTGGCCGGTGGCACCGATGTGGGTCTGTGGGTGACCAAAAAACACGCCGTCCTTGAAACACTGATCGACATTGGCCGAGTGGCGGGCTTTGCCGAAATTTCGCAAGATAAAACCGGCCTGAATATCGGGGCCGGGGCACGCTATGCCGCCGCCCATGCCGCGCTTGGTGGTCTGCACTCCACGCTGGGGGAAATGGTGCGCCGCATCGGCTCCACCCAGATCCGCAATGCCGGCACCATTGGCGGCAATATTGCCAATGGCTCGCCCATTGGCGACATGCCGCCGCCGCTGATCGCCCTGGGGGCCAAACTGGTTTTGCGAAAAGGCGAAACCACAAGACGCATGGCGCTGGAAGATTTCTTCATCGCCTATGGTAAGCAGGATCGCCGCCCGGGCGAGTTTGTCGAAAGCCTCTTTGTGCCCGCAATGGACCCGGCCGCACGCTTTGCGGTTTATAAAATATCCAAACGCTTTGATCAGGATATTTCCGCCCTGTGCGGGGCGTTTTATGTGCGCCTTCAAGATGAAAACGTGACCGAGGCGCGCTTTGCCTTTGGCGGTATGGCGGCCACGCCTGCCCGGGCCAAAACCGCCGAGGCGGCGCTGATTGGCAAAGCGTGGAATGAGGCCAATATCCGGGCGGCCATGAGCGCGCTGGCGCAGGACTTCACCCCGCTTAGCGACATGCGCGCCAGTGCCAACTATCGCCTGCAAGCGGCCCAGAATCTCTTGTGGAAATTTTATCTGGGCGAGGCCGCCCCCTATCTGGCAAGGGGGGTAAACCATGGTTAAATTTCGAGGCGTGCCCCATGACAGCGCCCACAAACACGTCACCGGCGAGGCGATCTATGTCGACGATCTGCCCTGCCCGCCGGGTCTTTTGCATTTGCAACCGGGACTTTCCCCCCGCGCCCATGCCAAGATCACAAAACTGGATCTTGCCGCCGTGCGCGCCGCGCCGGGGGTGGTCTGCGTCCTTACTGCCAAGGACATTCCCGGCGCCAATGATGTCAGCCCCACCGGCACCGGTGATGATCCCATCTTTGCGGTGGATGAGGTGGTCTATGCGGGCCAGGCGATCTTTGCCGTGGCCGCCACCAGCCTGGCCGCCGCGCGCCATGCCGCGGCGCTGGCCGTGATCGAATATGAAGACCTGCCGGCCATTTTGACCATTGAAGACGCCCGCGCCGCCAAGGCTGATCTGGAGCCGGAACAGCTGATGTTTATGGGGTCGACCGAAGAAGCTTTGCGCTTTGCCCAACATACGCTTAGCGGGCATTTACGCGTCGGCGGGCAGGACCATTTTTATCTGGAAAGTCAGGCCGCGCAATGCCTGCCCGGCGAGGATGGGGATTTGGTCCTCACCTCCTCGACCCAGCACCCCAGCGAAGTGCAACATTTGATCGCCCATATGCTGGACAAGCACAGCCATGATGTGCGCGTGCACGTGCGGCGCATGGGCGGCGGCTTTGGCGGCAAGGAAACCCAGGCCGCTTTGATTGCCGCCATGACGGCACTGGCCACCCATAAGACCGGGCGACCGGCACGTCTGGTGCTGGACCGCGATGATGACATGATCATGACCGGCAAGCGTCATGATTTTGAAATTGACTATAAAGTCGGCTTTGATGATACGGGCCGCCTCAGTGGTATTTTTCTGGATCTGGCTTCGCGCTGTGGCTGTTCGATGGACCTGTCGGCGGCAATCAATGACCGCGCCATGTTTCATGCGGACAATGCCTATTTTCTGAATAATGCCGACATTACCTCACGGCGATTTCGCACCAATACCGTCTCCAACACCGCCTTTCGCGGCTTTGGCGGCCCGCAAGGCATGATGGCCATTGAACGGGTGATGGATGCCATTGCCCTGCATTTGGGCAAAGACCCTTTGGACGTGCGAAAGGTCAATCTTTACAACAAAATGGGGCGCGATTTTACCCCCTATGGCCAGCGGGTGATGGATAATGTGGCACCGCAAATCATCGAGGAATTAGAGACCCGCGCCGATTATGCAGCCCGCCGCGTGGCGGTGCGCGCCTTTAATGACAGCCACCAATATGTGCGCCGGGGGATCGCCTTAACGCCGGTCAAGTTTGGCATTTCCTTTACCACCACCTTTCTTAATCAGGCCGGCGCGCTGGTGCACGTCTACACCGATGGCAGCGTGCATCTGAACCATGGCGGCACGGAAATGGGGCAGGGCCTGAACACCAAAATCGCCCAAATTGTCGCCGCAGAATTTCAGATTGATTTTGCCAAGGTCAAGATTACCGCCACCGATACCGACAAGGTGCCCAATACCTCGGCCACGGCGGCCTCTTCCGGCACAGACCTGAACGGCATGGCGGCCCAGCAGGCGGCGCAAACCATCAAGACCCGCCTTGTGGACTTTGCCGCCAGGGATGCCGGATGCACCTCTGCAGACGTTGTTTTTGAAAACGGTCATGTGCGCGCAGGCGAAAAGAATTGGACATTCGCTGATCTGGTCAAGGCGGCCTATATGGCCCGCATTTCGCTGTCCTCGACCGGATTTACGCCACGCCAGACATTTATTATGACCGCGAAAAGCATATCGGCACGCCGTTTTATTATTACGCTTACGGGGCCGCGGTCAGCGAAGTTGAGATTGATGTGCTGACCGGCGAGAGTCGGATTTTGCGCGTTGATATTGTCCATGATGTGGGCAAATCCATCAATCCGGCGCTGGATATTGGCCAGATCGAGGGCGGCTTTGTCCAGGGGGTGGGCTGGCTCACCTCCGAAGAGCTGGTGTTTGATGATCAGGGTGTTTTGCGCACTCATGCGCCCTCAACCTATAAAATCCCGGCCTGTTCGGACCGCCCACCGGTGTTCAATATCGCGCTTTATGAAGATGGCGAAAACACAAAAGACACCATCCACAAATCCAAGGCCGTGGGCGAGCCCCCCTCTCATGCTGGCCATTTCCGTCTTTAGCGCCATCACCGATGCGGTGGCCAGCATTGGCAATTACAAGACCCTGCCCGATCTGCACGCCCCGGCCACGCCAGAGGCCATTTTGCGCGCCATTACGGCCCTGCAAGAGGGGGGCAAAAAATGAGTGCCTGGCACGAAAATGCACTGCGTGAACTTGGCCAGACAGAAGGCGCCGTTCTGGTCAGCCTGGCCGATGTCAAAGGCTCGGCCCCGCGCGGTACCGGCACGCAAATGCTGGTCACCGCCACACGCCAATATGGCACCATAGGTGGCGGCGCGCTGGAATTTGGGGCCGCGGCCCGGGCCAGAGAAATTTTGCAAAACGGCCCACAAAACCTAAGCGAAACCATGATACTGGGCCCGGATCTGGGCCAGTGTTGCGGCGGTCAGGTGGCCCTGAAATATGAGCGTTTTAGCGGATCATCGGAGGCCATTCGGGCACGCCTTATCGAAAATGCTGCCCCGCCCGTCCCGCTTTATCTTTTTGGCGCGGGCCATGTAGGCACCGCTTTGGTACGGGTGCTGGACGGTTTGCCCTTTGCCATTTCCTGGGTCGATCAACGCCCGGAAAGCTTTGCGCACAAGGTCCGTAATGGGGTGAAAACCCTGCGCCTTGATACCCCCGTACACGCCATTAGAAACGCCCCCAAGGATGCGATTTTCCTCGTCCTGACCCATGATCACGATCTGGATTATCAACTGGTGCGCGCGATTTTGCGGCGCAGCGATTTTTCCTTTTGCGGCCTGATTGGCTCGAAAACCAAGCGGGCGCGGTTTGTCCATCGCCTTGAAAAAGAAGGCATCGCGCCAGACAGGCTGGACCGTCTGACCTGCCCCATCGGCATGGACGGCATTCCCGGCAAGGCCCCCGAAGCCATTGCCATTGCGGTGGCGGCGCAACTTCTGACCCTGATTGAAACGGACTAGATATGGACCTCGACATCACCCCCTGGCTGAATATGGCGATCCGCTGGCTGCACGTCATTGCGGGCATTGCCTGGATTGGTTCCAGCTTTTATTTCATCTGGCTGGACAATTCCTTGCGCCCTGAAAAGGACGAAAAAGACAAGGGTGTCTTTGGTGCGCTCTGGGCGGTGCATGGCGGCGGGTTTTACCACAAGAAAAAATATCTGGTGGCGCCCGATCACATGCCCGATGATTTGCACTGGTTCAAATGGGAGGCCTACACCACCTGGCTTTCCGGCTTCGCGCTTTTGGCGTTGATGTATTACTGGTCCGCTGATCTGTATCTGGTGGATCGTTCCAAGCTGGACATGACCAATCTTCAGGCCACGGGCCTTGGCCTTCTTGTTTTGGCGGCCGGTTGGCTGATTTATGATGGCCTGTGCAAATCGCCTTTGCGTAAAAACAATGCGGCGCTGGGTACAGTGTGGTTTTTCGTGCTCCTTGGCTTTGCCTATGGCTTAAATCTGGTATTTTCCGGGCGCGGCGCAGTGATGCATATGGGGGCCATTGTCGGCACCGCCATGGCCGCCAATGTGTTCTTCATCATCATCCCCAACCAGCGCAAGGTGGTCGCCGCCATGCTGGCAGGTCGTGCACCCGATCCAAAACTGGGGCAGGCCGCCAAACAACGCAGTTTACATAATAATTACATGACCTTACCAGTGGTGCTGATCATGATCAGCAACCATTATCCGCTGCTGTTTGGCAATCCCTATAACTGGGCTTTGCTGGCCGGTTTTGCCATTTGCGGCATGTTGATCCGCCACTTTTTCAATCGTCGCCACAAAAACGATGTACATTATGGCTATCTGGTCGCCGGGGCTGCGGTTTTTATCGCCACTTTTGTTTTTGCTGCCGCCAGCCAGAACGGCTTCGCCAAGCCGCAGGATACCGGTGCGGTGACCTTCACCCAGGTCAAAACCCTGTTGGATACCCATTGCACCATGTGCCATGCGAAAGCGCCGACCTATGATGGTTTTGATGCGCCGCCTGCGGGCCTCACCCTCACCGACAAGGCCAGTATTACCGCCGCCGCGGGGCGCATTTATGACCAGGTGGTGGTCGCCAAAATCATGCCCCTGGGCAATGAAACCGGCATGACCGAAGAGGAGCGCGCACAGATTGGCGCCTGGGCGCAATCGATCAAATGAGCCAAAGCGCCCTCATTCCCCGGCCCCTGACCGCCGCCGCCTTTGCCCCCTTTGGCGATGTGTTGTCGGTTACCAGTGCCACACCCAAGACCATTAATTATGGCCACACCGTGCGCTATGACACCGGCGCGCACCTTAGCCTTGATGCGCAAAACGGCCGCCCCGGGATCAGCATTTTTCGCGCCACGCCCTTGGCAAAACCCATTCAAATTGCCCTGATGGAGCGCCATCCCTTGTCCAGTCAGGCATTTTATCCTCTGTCCGGGCGCCCGTTTCTGGTGGTCGTGGCGCCCAGGGGCGATCTTGACCCCGCTAATATCTGCGCCTTTGTGGCTGCACCGGATCAGGGAGTGAATTATCATCCCGGTATCTGGCATCATTATTTGCTGGCACTGGAAGCGGTCAGCGATTTTCTGGTGGTTGACCGGCTGGGAAATGGCGAGAATTGTGACGAGGTACAACTTTCGCCCCCCCTTGTGGTGGAGATCCCCCAATGAGCAGAATCGCCTTTCGCAGTAAAATCCTGCACTTTATGGATGATCCGGCGCACTCAAATGCGCCCGGCACCATCATGGCCTATGATGATGGGGTGCTGGTGGTCGAGGACGGGCATATTCTGGCCCTCGGCAGCCCCGAAGAAATGGCCGATTTGACCCGCAACACCCACGTGCAGCACATGCCCGATGGCCTGATTATGCCGGGCTTTGTCGATGCCCATGTGCACTACCCCCAGATCGATATGATCGCCAGTTATGGCAAGCATTTGCTCGACTGGCTGGACCATTATGCCTTCCCGGCCGAGGTCGGCCTGAAGCGCTTTCCTGATCGCGCGAAAGACACCGCCGCCTTCTTCCTAGACGAGTTGTTGCGCCATGGCACCACTTCGGCGCTGGTCTTTGCCACCGTCCATACGCACACCGTGGACGCCCTTTTTGGTGAGGCGTTAAAGCGCAATCTGCGCCTGATCTCAGGCAAAGTGATGATGGACGCCCATGCGCCGGATGATTTGCTGGACACCGCCCAATCCAGCTATGACGACAGTAAAGCACTGATCGAAAAATGGCACGGCAAAGGCCGTCTTGGCTATGCGGTAACGCCGCGCTTTGCGCTGACCTCGACCCCCGAACAGCTTGATCTGGCTGGCCGTTTGCTGGCCGAGCACCCGGACGTTTTGCTGCACACGCACCTTTGCGAAAACACCAAGGAGATCGAACGCGCCGAAGAGCTTTTCCCGGATGCCAAAGGTTATCTGGACGTTTATAAACGCGCCGGACTGGTGACTAAAAATTCCGTCTTTGCCCATGGGGTGCACCTGAGTGATGCTGACCGAAAAACGCTAGCGGGTGCCAAATCAGCGCTGGCCCATTGCCCCACATCGAACCTGTTTTTGGGCTCTGGCCTGTTTGACCTGGCCGCCGCACAGGAAGCAGACATTACCATTGGTTTTGGCACAGATGTGGGCGGTGGCACGTCCCTTAGCCCCTTTGCCACCATGAGCGAGGCCTATAAGGTTTCGCAATTGCGGGGCCACAGCCTGAACCCCTATGAGGCGTTCTATCTGGCCACACTGGGCGGGGCCCGAGCGCTGCACATTGATGATCATGTGGGCAATTTTGCCCCCGGCAAGGAAGCCGATTTTGTCGTGCTGGATCTGGCCGCCACGCCCCTGATCAAACGCCGTCTGGCGCATGCCAACACCTTCGAGCAAATGCTGTTCGCCCTGATGATTTTGGGCGATGATCGCGCCGTGCAAAAAACCTATGTGGCAGGCGAGCTGGCCCATGACCGCGACGCCTAAATTAACCAGTATAGCCCAAAGACGCCGGGCGGGCATGACACCGACTTATCCCGCAAAACCTTAAAGGGAAAAAAGGGGTAAAAAGGCCCGTTTTAGGGGCAAAACAGGGTTAATTCAGTGCTTTTCAAGTATATTTTTGGGATAAGGCAGGGTTGACCAAGGGGTAAGAAATGCCCCTCTTTGCCCCTTGGGTGAGCCCTTATGGGGCTGTGCACGGGATAACTCCTTCTCCCATGGGGAGAAGGTTGGGATGAGGGGCTGGTGATTTGAAAATCAGCACACGCCTGTCAAAGCCCTATCCCCTCACCTTATTCCTCTCCCACCGGGAGAGGAAAGAGTATTGCGTTTTCTGCCCAATGATATTTTAAGGATGGGGATAGATAAACCTTATCCCCATCCGGCGTGGATGGAGGTATATTGCCTTCCATCCTTCGAGGCTCGCCTTCGGCTCGCACCTCAGGATGAGGTTCGTATTTTATTCTCCGTCCTCATCCTGAGGGATTGCGCAGCAATCGTCTCGAAGGATGGTGCAACTCAAGACCAAAAGAAGAAAAAACTACCCCTCCAGCGCTTCGCTCCACTGACCCAACGTTGCCAGGCCATTCATGTGCGCGCGGTGATTAAAGGCAGCCTGGGTGGCGGCGCGGTTTTCCGCCTTGCCGCGCCAGGCGGCCAGCGGCGCGGCTTGCAATGCCCGGCCATAGGAAAAGGTGAGGTTCCAGGGCAGATCACCGTCGGCATTCATGGCGTTTAAGTGCGCCGTGGCCTCGATATCCGATTGCCCGCCAGAGAGAAAGGCAATGCCGGGCACGGCGGCCGGTACGGTGGCTTTTAGCACTTTTACCGTGGCGGCGGCGACCTCTGCAACGCCGGCGCGATTGGTGCACTTTTTGCCCGAAATGACCATATTGGGTTTCAGGACCGTGCCTTCGAGCACCACGCGCTGATGATAAAGCGCCATATACAATTCTTTGAGCACCCCTTGCGTGACCTCATAACAGCGATCCAGATCATGGTCCCCATCCATCAGCACTTCGGGCTCGACAATGGGGACGATGTTCGCTTCCTGACAGATGGCGGCATAGCGTGCCAGCGCATGGCAATTGGCCATGACACAGGCGGCGGAGGGGCGCACCGCATCGATTTCAATCACCGCGCGCCATTTGGCAAAGCGCGCCCCCAGATCATAATATTCCTTCATGCGCTGGCGCAGGCCATCCAGGCCGGCGGTGATTTTTTCGCCCATAAAGCCCGCCATGTCCTGCGCGCCCATATCCACCTTGATGCCAGGGATCGCCCCGGCTTTGCGGATCAGATCAACCAATGGTGTGCCATCGGCCGCGCTTTGGCGCAGGGTTTCGTCATAAAGGATGACCCCGGCAATGCTGTCCTGCATGGCCGGTTCCGTGCGAAACAGTATTTCGCGCCAGTCCCGGCGATTATCGGCGGTGGATTGGGCACCAATGCTGTCAAAGCGTTTTTTGATGGTGCCCGTGCTTTCATCGGCGGCCAGAATGCCCTTGCCCTTTTGCACCATGGCAGTGGCAGTTTCACAAAGTGCATCTAGGTCCATTGGGGTCTCCATTTATGCTTGATTTAATCGGATCTCAGCGCCTCAACGCCGGGCAGGGCTTTGCCCTCCATCCATTCCAGAAAGGCACCACCGGCGGTGGAAATAAAGGTAAAGCCTTCCGATGCACCGGCCTGATTTAAGGCCGACACCGTATCGCCCCCGCCGGCCACCGAAACCAGCTTGCCAGCGCGGGTCAGATCGGCGCAATGACGCGCCGCCGCCTTGGTCGCCGCATCAAAGGGAGGCAGTTCAAACGCGCCCAGCGGGCCATTCCAGATCACCGTTTTGGCGCGGCCCATGGCGGCATTTAGCGCCGCGACGCTGGCCGGCCCGGCATCCAGGATCATGTCTTTTTCGCCCACCTCGTCCAGACCCACGTTTCGGTGCGGGGCATTGGCGGCAAATTCGGTGGCCACCACCACATCAACGGGCAGCAATATCTCGCAATCATGGCGCACGGCGCTGGTCATGATGGCGCGGGCGGTACCGGCCAGATCCTTTTCACACAGGCTGGCCCCCACGGGCTTGCCCAGCGCATGTAAAAACGTATTGGCCATGCCGCCGCCAATGCACAACATGTCTACCTTGGCGACCAGATTTTGCAATAAATCGATTTTGCTGGACACCTTGGCCCCGCCGACCACGGCCAGCACCGGGTGTTCCGGATACCCCAGCGCCTTTTCCAGATGTTCCAGCTCGCGCTGCATGGCGCGCCCGGCAAAGGCGGGCAGGTATTGCGCAATCCCAACGGTGGAGGCATGAGCACGATGCGCCGATGAAAAGGCATCCAGCACAAACAAATCACCCAGATCCGCCAGGGCACGGCCCAGCGCGGGATCATTTTTCTGCTCGCCCCCATGAAAGCGGGTGTTTTCCAAGAGCAGCACATCGCCCGGGGCCATGGCGGCCACGGCCGCCTGCGCCGCCTCGCCAACATAATCAGAGACAAAGCCAACGGGCGTCCCCAAAAGATCGGCCAGCACCGGAGCCACCGGGGCCAGGCTCATAGCGGCAACGCGCTCGCCTTTGGGGCGACCAAAATGCGATAGCAGGATGACTTTCGCACCCCGGCCACGCAAATCATTTATGGTGGGCAAAGCCGCCCGCAGGCGGGTATCATCCGACACCCGGCCCTCGTGCATGGGTACATTAAAATCCACCCGCACCAGAGCGCGCCGGCCCTTCACATCGGCATCATCCAAAGTGCGAAAGGCCATGGTGATTCTCCGGTTTAGATAAAGGCCGCCAGCGCAATGGCCGTATCGGACATGCGGGTGGCAAAGCCCCATTCATTGTCATACCAGGTCAGAATACGCACCAAAGTGCCATCCACCACTTGGGTTTGCGGCAAAGCAAAGGTCGATGAGTTGGCATTATGGTTATAATCGATCGACACCAGCGGTTCGTCGGAATAGCCAAGCACGCCCTTTAGCGGGCCATCGGCGGCGGCCATAATGGCGGCATTGATTTCTTCAACACTGGTGGCTTTGCCCGCATCAAAGGTCAGATCCACGCACGACACATTGGGGGTTGGCACGCGGATGGAACAGCCATCTAATTTGCCCGCCAGTTCCGGCAAAACCAGACCCACGGCCTTGGCCGCCCCGGTGGAGGTGGGGATCATGGAAAGCGCGGCGGCGCGGGCGCGATAAAGATCCTTGTGCAGACGGTCCAGCGTTGGCTGATCGCCGGTATAGGCGTAATGGTGGTCATATAGCCGCGTTTAATACCCACCGCATCGTTCAGGGTCTTGGCCACTGGCGACAGACAATTGGTGGTACACGACGCATTGGAGACGATCATGTCATCGGCACCAAGCACATTGTGATTAACGCCGTACACGATGGTTTTGTCGGCATCCTTGCCGGGGGCGGAAAGCAGTACCCGTTTGGCCCCCGGCGGTAAGATGTTTACCCGCCAGTTCCTTGGAAAGGAAAAAGCCGGTGCATTCCAGCGCCACATCAACGTTCAGCTCGCCCCAGGGCAGCTTTGCCGGGTCGCGCTCGGCGGTAACGCGGATGGACTTACCATTGACGATCATGGCACCGTCTTGCGTTTGCACGTCCGCATCCAGGCGCCCATGCACGGAATCATATTTCAGCAAATGGGCATTGGTTTGCACCGGCCCCAGATCATTAATGGCAACGACTTCAATGTCGGTGCGGTTATGCTCGATGATCGAGCGCAATACCAATCTGCCAATGCGACCAAATCCGTTGATCGCCACCCGTACCGCCATGTGAATTCTCCCTGAAACATGCCGCCAAATCTATACTTGGGCTATACCGTGACGTGCCGGGTACGTCCAGTTGAATGCATGCACCTTGTGGCTTTGTGACACTTGGGGCTTTGCAGCCGGGCCCAGTGGGTTCACAATAGGCCTATGATGGCCAAGAAAACTGACGATTCGCAAAACACCGAAAGTACTGGCGAACTGGAAGTGGCCAGCGCCCGGCTGAGCGCGGCCCTGGATCTTCTGGATAGGCGCACCAGCGCGCTGCTAGAACGCATGAAAAATGCCCGCGAAGCCGGTGAAGTGGATGAGGACCGTGCCCGCCTGGCCGCCGAACTGGACGCCGCACAGGCCCGTGCCGACGCACTGGAAATAGCGGCACGCGAGGCTGGCAGCGCTCTGGATCTTGCCATTAACGAAGTGCGCAGCGCCCTTGGGGAGGTATAGGTCGTGGGCAAGGTTTCCATCAATGTAAACGGCCGCGCCTTTGCAGTGGGCTGTGAAGACGGCGAGGAAGAGGCCGTTGCAGAGCTGGGTCGCCAGTTTGATCAACATGTCAGCACACTGGCCGATCAGGTTGGGCAGATCGGTGATCTGCGCCTGTTTTTGATGGCGGCCCTGGTACTGGCCGATGAATTGCGCGAATCAAAACACGCCGCGGCCAAATTGCAGGCCCGAATCGATGAATTGGAATCCACAGGCGTTGAAGGTGCGCGTCAGAGCGCCAGCGCCACCAGAAAGGCCGCCAGAGCACTGGATCAGGCCGCCATGCGCATCGAAAAGATCGCCCAACAGCTGGATCCGGGTGAAAGCTGAGCAAAGAATCGCACTTTTACTGTGATTCTTTTGCTTCCCCCCCTTCAAATTCTTGTCTATCCGGCCTAAGTTCAGACGAGGCGGTGTCTGCGGCGCGCGTCAGGGGCTCAATACCCGGCGACCGTATCGTCTCCTGAGGGAGCGACCTCTAATTGAGATCGTGGTCTCTTTTACGTTGCACCCACCTGAACTATTGGGTCATCAGGGCATTATCGCCCCAACGGTGTTTGTGGAGCCGCCAACCATGTCTTTTTTTAATTCCAGCAACGAAAAATCTGATTTGCGCGCCCGTATGAAGCGCAAGCGCGTAACCTTGCAATCCCTGTATCCGCGTTCCGGAACACAACTGTCGGCGCGCTTTCCCGCCGAATTGCTGACCCGGCCTGGTCTGGTCATTTCTGGTTATGTACCGATCCAGAGTGAGATCGACCCCACCGCCCTGATGGAAAAGCTGAAATCCCGGGGGGCACAGCTTTGCCTGCCAGTGGTCAATGGCGAAAAAGAGCCATTGGTCTTTCGCGCCTGGAGCCCGGGGGACGAGCTGGACATCGGCAAGTTTGACGTGGAAGAGCCTTTGCCAACGGCCAAACCCATGACCCCGGATATCGTGCTGGTGCCGCTGTTGGCGTTCGATAAAAAGGGGCGACGCCTTGGCTATGGCGGCGGCTATTATGACCGGACCTTAAAGGCGCTGCGCGCCGCCGACCCTGATGTATGTGCCGTGGGCATTGGCTATGCTGCGCAGCAGATTGCCAAAGTGCCCACCGATGGTGGCGATCAGAGCCTGGATTGGGTGCTGACCGAGACCGGCGCGATCAGCATTACCGGGAAAACACCTTAACCGCACCCAAGGCCCTTTGGTTCCTTATCGGTTCACCGAACTCATATCACCATAACGATCGCCCTTTACCTGCGCCGACAGGGTAGCCAATTGCGCCATATCCTCATCGCTCAGCGTGATTTTGGACGCCTGTAAATTGCTACGCAAATTCGAGAGCTTGGTAGTGCCGGGAATGGTCATCACGTGATCGCCTTGTGCCAACACCCAGGCCAGCGCGATCTGTGCCGGGTGGGCATCATGACGAACAGCGATGGATTTAACCACCTCAACCAGCGCCAGATTGGCGGCATAATTATCGCCCGCAAAGCGGGGCTGAATATTGCGATAATCCGTATCGCTCAGCCCCTTGTCCTTCGCCTCATAGCGGCCAGTCAGAAGACCCCGGCCCAGCGGCGAATAAGCCACCAGCGTCACCCCCAGTTCGATACAGGCCGGGATCACCTCGTCCTCGATATCGCGGCTAAAGAGCGAATACTCTGATTGTACAGCGGCCACCGGATGCACCGCACAGGCCCGGCGCAGAGTTTGGGCCGAACACTCTGACAGACCAATGGCGCGGATTTTCCCCTCTTCCCTTAATTCGACCAGGGCCTCCATGGTTTCCTCTATGGGCGTGGCCGGGTCCATGCGGTGTTGATAATAAAGATCAATGGTCTCGACCCCCAATGCCCGCAAGGAGCCTTCACAGGAGGCACGCACGCTGTCCCGGGAGCCATCCAGCCCGGTCACCGCGCCGGTTTGGCGATCCCGGCCGATGCCAAATTTGGTGGCAATCACTATATCATCCATTTTACCTTTGAACGCCTTGCCGAGCAGTTTTTCATTGGCCCCCATGCCATACATTTCGGCGGTGTCGAAATGATCCACCCCCAGGTCCAGCGCCGCGTTCAGCGTGGCAATGGCCTCTGCCTCCTCGATGGGCTGTCCATAAAATTCTGAAAAGCCCATACACCCCAGCCCGATCGGGCTGGCAGACAGGGCGCTCTTTCCAAAGGATCGTTTTTGCATTTCTTTCTCCATTCATGGGGCCACGAAAAACGCGACAAAGCAGAACCGCTACAGGCGCGGCAAGGGAAACGGCGTTCGGGGCAACCGGTTTGTTCTCAGGTCAGCCAAACACGTATTTGACTCGATGATATGAGTGAGCACTCACTCGTTTTCAGGTGTGTTTTAAAATTGAAATCCGTATGCATGACCCCTTTACTCATAGTCCACATAATTGATATTCCGCCTTGTCGATGCCCTGCGCCATTTGCCCGCCAATACATACCCTGCGCCGGGCGGATGAACCTCATGATTTTTGTTGCCCCGGATGCCGCTCGCTGAGCGCCCAGGAATCATAGGCCGCCTCACAGGCGCTTACGATCTCGTCCTCATCCCAGTGCCGGCCCGAATTTTCCGCCCGCAACAGCGCCACAACGGGCGCATAAAACAGGCTGATCAGCAGATCAGCCGCCATATTCTTGAACGCCCCAGCAGCCACCCCATCATCACGCAATTGCGTCAGCACCCGCGCCATCTCCCTGTGACCCTGGCCGCCCTCTTTTTCCATCAAGGGGGTTTCGGCAAATTTCTGGCCAAACAGCAGAGCATCCGGATCCGCCCGATAGGCGGCAAACACATGACGCCAGATATGGGTAAAGCGATCATGGAGCGGGGCCGCCTCGTCATATTCCTCCATCACCGCCATATAGACTTCGGCCTTGATGCGCCGGTAAATCGCCAGCATCAGGGCGTCCTTGCTTTTGAAATGCCGATAGATCGACCCCTCGGCCACCCCGGCTTCGGCGGCAATGCGCGCCGTGGTCGCCCCGGCAAAGCCATCGCGGGCCACCAGAGACAGGGCCGCGCGCTGAACCTTATCCTTGCTGGTCATAATATGAGTGAGCATTCACTCATTATAAGACGAAAGGATCTAAACGCAAGAGGCTTATAGCACGTAATCCGACGACATGATCGGTTGACCCCGGTATGCGATGGCCGACAGGCAAGTGGATCACAAGGGACCTCAGGTGCCATGCGCGAAAAGATACACATTGGCACTAACAGGGCCTTGCCGACCGCACGCCTTACAGGGTTTTGCTGGCCCCCGGGGCGATCGGATCGCCGCTGTCGCGCTCCTTGACGGCCTGTTTGAAGCCCACCTCCTGCGCCCGCTGGCGAAACCACAGCCCTTCGGGGGAATGGCGGGCGATACCATCAAACAGATTGGCAAATCTTTGGGTATTGTGCAGCCCCATGGCTTCATAGGCCTGGTTGATGCTCATTTTGCTCATCATCAACTGATTGCGCGGCACGCCCTTGATGCGATCGCACAGGGCCTGAACCTCGGCATCCAGCTGGGCCAGCGGCACCGATTTTAAAATCAACCCCATGGCCGCGGCCTCTTGGCCAGTAACCAGGTCGCCGGTGAACAACATGCGTTTTGCGTTTTCAATTCCCACACGCACCACCCACATCATGGTGGTGGGCATGCCCCACACCCGGGCGGGCGGATAACCAATGCGCGCCTCATCGGCCATGATGATCAGATCACAGCACAGGGCAATATCGCTGCCCCCGGCCACGGCAGCGCCATGAATTTTACCGATAACCGGTTTGGGCGAACGCCACAAAGACATAAAGTCATGGGTATTGCGCGCCATCATGGCGTAATCCAGGGTCGGATCCCATGGCATGTCCTGGCTGCCCGCTACCTCGCCCTCGGCCTCGGCATATTCTGTCAGGTCATAGCCGCCGCAAAACCCCTTGCCCGCGCCCTGCAAGACGATCACATGCACATTCGCATCCGCATCGGCCATTTCCACCGCCTGGCGCAATTCGGTTGGCATTTTGTCGTTTATCGCATTCAAGACCGCCGGGCGGTTCAGGGTGATGGTGGCGATGCGTTGGTCCACATCATAAAGAATGGTTTCAAAAGACATGAGCCTGGCCCCTAGACAAGCGTTCCCGCTTCGAACAGTTTTTGAATCTCGGCATCAGAAAGCCCAAGATCGGACAGCACCTCGCGGGTATGCTGGCCAAGTTCGGGGGCGTCGGCAAGCTGATCTTGCGGATGATTTCCAAAACGCGCTGCTGGCTTTACCTGCAAGGCCCGTCCGGCAATGGCGTGTTGCCTTTCCCCCATGGCCCCAATGGCCGCGATTTGTTCATCATCGGCCAAATCGGTCAGGCGATTAACCGGCCCGGATGGTATGTTGGCATCCTTCAGGATTTGCAGGGCCTCCCGGGTGGTAAGTTTTGCCAGCTTTTCTTTAAAAATCTGCTGAAAATCTGTCCAATTGGCAAAACGCTCTGCCATGGTGTTAAAGCGTTCATCCTCTGCCAGAGACTGGCAGTCAAAGGCCTCTACCAGGTCGACAAACTCCTTGTCGGACAGGACGACAAAAACGATTTGACCATCGCGGGTATCCCACGGCGTATAGACATTGGAGATGTCAGCAATTGGCAAATCCTGATCCGGGGTAGCGATCGGCCAGAATACATCCGGGGACAGAAAGTCCAGCGTGGCACTTAGCAGGGAAATATCGATCTGCTGGCCCTTGCCGGTCTTGTGTGCCTCCAGCAAGGCCGCACATACCGCCTGAGCCGCATTTAAGCCGGTCAATTTATCGCAAACCATCTGGGGCATCAGCCGAACTGGCTGTGCACCACTTTGCGCCGCCGCCATGCCCGAGCGCGCCTGAATAATCGGATCATAGGTGCGCTGGTCCGCCATGGGACCCGTATCCCCGTTCCCGGTGATGGATACATAAATCAGGCGCGGATTTTGGCTTTGCAGGGTTTTCGCATCCAGACCATGGCGCGCCATCACCCCGGGCCGGGAATTGGCGATAAAGACATCCGCGTCCCGGGTTAGCGCGACCACCAGCTTTTGAGCTGCCGGGTCCGACAAATTCATGCAGACCGAGCGCTTATTGCGCCCAAGTGCCAAAAAGGCCGCCGAAAAATTTGGAGCCGGCGTCGGCCCCAGATGACGAACAAGATCACCCCCAAAGGGTTCAACCTTGATGACGTCCGCGCCCTGATCCGCCAGGATCCGGGTTGCCAGCGGCCCGGCGATCAACGTCGTGCAATCAATAACTTTTATACCGGAAAGCGGCCCCTTATGCGCCATGGTACCCCCCTCGGCTTTGATGAGACCACAGACCAGACTGGCAATGTATCAGTAAAACCATGGCCCGACCGGATGCCCGGTTCGGACCCATAAAACACATGCCTTCAAGATCATGCATACACCGTCTCCGCTATGATGCCTGATACATATAGTCGATATGATGTCAGGTGACCACAGAAACCAGAGAGGCATACCGTTTTCGGGCGCGGATTTTAGTGTAGGGCCTCTGCACAACTTACGCTTGGTTTTGTCGCCTGGTCCTATTCCTCGGCGGCCAGAAAGTGCTCGGCTTCCAAGGCCGCCATACACCCCATGCCAGCCGCCGTGACCGCCTGGCGGTATTTATCATCGGTGACATCGCCGGCGGCATAAACCCCGGGGATATTGGTGGCGGTGCTGTCAGGCGCGGTGACCAGATAACCACCTTTTTTCATTTCCAGCTGGCCTTCGAAAAGCGAGGTTTCGGGCTTGTGGCCGATGGCCACAAAAACACCATCCAGCGTGCGCACTTGTTCTTCACCGGTTTTAACGTTCTTCACCCGCATGCCGGTCACGCCCAGGGGATCTTCATCGCCCAGCACTTCTTCGAGCACATGGTCCCAGAGGATTTCCACCTTGTCGTTTCTGAACAGGCGGTTTTGCAGGATTTTTTCGGCCCGCAAAGAATCACGACGATGCACCAGCGTTACCTTGGAGGCAAAATTGGTCAGGAACAGCGCTTCTTCGACCGCGGTATTGCCCCCGCCAATCACCGCCACTTCCTTGCCGCGATAGAAAAACCCATCACAGGTGGCACAGGCGGAGACCCCAAAGCCCTGAAACTTTTCTTCCGACGGCAGGCCCAGCCACATGGCCTGGGCCCCGGTGGCAATGATGACCACATCGGCGCTGTATTGCCGTCCGGTATCGCCTGTCAACCGAAAGGGCCGCGCGCCCAGTTCGGCCTTCACGATGGTATCTTCGATAATATGCGTGCCCATGGCCAGCGCCTGTTCGCGCATTTGTTCCATCAGCCAGGGGCCCTGAATCTGTTCGGCAAAGCCCGGATAATTTTCCACCTCCGAGGTGATGGTCAATTGCCCACCGGGCTGGATACCGGCAAACACCACCGGGGACAGCATGGCGCGCGCCGCATAAATGGCGGCGGTATAACCGGCGGCACCAGAACCGATAATGGCAACGCTGGAATGGGCAATTTCAGACATTTTTGTTTTCCTTCAAACGTACATAAAGGCGGCACACCACCTCTTTGGCGGCGCGATTGGTTTCGTCCAGCGGCTCGACCGGCCAGGTGGCCAGAGAGCCCGTAAAGGGCCGTGCCAGCCCTTCGCCGGCCAGCGACTCATAAAGCTGATTAAACTTTTCTTCCTTGCCTTCAAGATTGAACAGCAAAATCGGGCGACCAACGCTGGCCGCCTCGGTCAGCATATTGGTGGAATCATTGGTGACCAGCACCGCATCGGCCTCTTGCAGAAAGGCAAAATAGGGGTTGGGACCATCCTTGGGGGCCCCGGTCCACAACCAGGCCTGGTCCTGATCAGCAAACTGGCGGCGCAGGGCCCGGATCACCCGCTTTGGAGTGCGCCGCGACGTGGTGATCAATAAGGATACCTGATTGCCCAGCAAGCCTTGCAGGGATTTGATCAGCCGCTTGGTAATCTTTGGCGTGAATTTGTGGTGTTTGGAATTGCCCCCCAGCAAGACCGCCAGATGCGGTCGGGGATAGGCCTTCATTTTGTCGGCAAAATCCTTCGCCGCCGCTTCCAGCAAAGCGGGGGTGATCCTGGTTGGCGAACCTAAAATGGAAAATATATTTTCCCCCTCCAGACCATCGTGTTGCGGCGGGATTACCAGATCAAAATGTTTGGGGTTTTTGCGCGGATCCTGCAATTGCACGGTTAGCGCCCTGCCATCAGTCCAATGGCGGATACTGCGCACATAGGGAATGCTGGCCCGGCCACAGCCGATACAGATATCCGGCCACGGGGTGGTCATGTCCGGGGTCGGTTTGCCCGCCCGGCCAAGATTGAACAGCTTGCGTTTGACCACAAAGGGGCGAATCTTTGCCGGCACCAGCGCACCAATGGCCTCGGCCAGTCCGCGGGTCTGGTTGGCTAGTCCGATACGGCCATCATCGATGGTCCAGATGACGAGCTTGCCATGTGAGCCGGGGCTCACACCCACTCAACGGCAAGCACTTCCAGCGAGCGCGCACCACCGGGGGCTATGACCTCGACCACGTCGCCACTTTCCTTGCCAATTAAAGCACGGGCAATGGGCGAGGTGACCGACACCTTGCCCTTGGACACCTCGGCTTCGTCTTCGCCAACGATTTTATAGACCGCTTCTTCTTCGGTATCTTCGTCGATGACTTTGACGGTCGCCCCAAATTTTACGGTATTGCCACCCAGTTCACGAACATCAATCACTTGCGCACGGGCAAGTTTGCTTTCGATATCCTTGACCCGGGCCTCGACAAACCCCTGGCGTTCCTTGGCAGCATGATATTCTGCATTTTCGCTCAAATCGCCATGGGCGCGCGCCTCGGCAATCGCCGCAATAATTGCCGGGCGTTCCGTGGTTTTGAGAAATTTTAGTTCTTCGTCGAGGGCATCACGACCCTCGGCGGTCATCGGGACTTTATTCATGTTACCTGAATTCTCTTGCGTTCACGTGGTCAGGGCCGCCAACGCCAGCCCCGGATCCACACCGAAGTCAGCAATATAGCCCCGGTTGCGGGCAGGTTCAAGGTGTGGGGGCATTTCAACTCTGCCAGACCTAAATAAAGCCCGCTCCCCGGGCATGCCAGCTTCAGAATCCGCAACACACCCTCTTTTATGGAGAAAACGAACGAACCGGCCCGGGATTGCCCCCCCCGCATCGCGTTTGACCTGCGCTTCGGGGCCGCCATGGTGGCGACCACTTACACCAACCCGCGCCAGCAAGGCCGCATTGCCGCCCGCCGCGGTGGTGTTGATGGTCAAGGTGCGCTCGCGGGCATACAGCGCGATATCATCATCGGCGCTTAGCACCGGCAGAATCGCACCAGAGCGGCGCGCCAGTGCGCTGGCAATCGTCTGACGATCTGCCCTGTCTGTAATGACCGCGCCAATATCGGCGGCCAGCAGCGTATGGATATGCGCCGGTGACAGATGTGATACCAGCCCATCGGGGGCACCGTGGGCGCGCAAGACCCCGGCTATCCATTCAATATAAGGGCTGTGCTCATCACCGCACAGCACCAGAACTGCATTGCCTGCCGCCAGGGATTTGGCAATCTGCCGGTCCAGTATGGCCGGGCTTTCTGGCCCCATACACACCATGATGCCGCGACCATGCAGGGAAAGCTGATTTGTCTCGCCGGTTGGTCCGGGCAGATTAATGGGGGATTTAAAGGCCCGCTGATAATCCTCCAGCGCCTCCTGATAGGCCGCCGTCTGCGAAGGATGGTGCGCCTTGACCGCCTTCAGCAATGCCCGCAAGAGAGCTTCGCGCGGCATTTGATCCCAGTCTATCGCCGCCTCCCGCGCCTGACTCAGATCAAAAGTTTTTATGGCCGCGGCATGCTCTGCCTTTGTGGTTGTTGTGCTGGGCGAAGGGGCCGGGGCGCTGGAGGTCAAAGGCCGGGTAAGACGGCGCAGATAATGCGGCCCGCCGGCCTTGGGGCCGGTGCCGGATAAGCCTTCGCCGCCAAAGGGCTGGACCCCCACCACCGCCCCGATCTGGTTGCGGTTCACATACAGATTGCCAATGCGGGCGCGGGCGGCAATTTCGTCAATGCGGTGATCACTGCGGGTGTGCAAACCAAGGGTGAGGCCAAAGCCGAGGGCATTGATCTGGTCCACCAGCGCCTCCAAACCATTGGCCGCATAGCGCACCACATGCAGTACCGGGCCAAAAATTTCGCGCTGCACATCGGCCACGGTGGCAATTTCAAACGCGATGGGGGCCACAAAATGACCGCCCTCGGCACCTTTGGGCATGGGGGGTTTCCCCCAAAACGTTGAACCGGCCGCGCATTTTTTCCACATATGTTTCAATCATGGTTTTGGCCACCGCATCAATTACTGGGCCAATATCGCATTGGCGCTTGGTGGGTGCGGCGATGACCAGCGTATCCATGGCGCCGGAAAGCATTTCGGTAAAGGCATCGGCCATGTCATCCTGTATGCAAACCAGACGGCACGAGGAACACCGTTGCCCCGCACTGTGAAAGGCCGAGGCGATCATATCGCTGACCGCCTGTTCCAGCAAAGCGGTTGAATCGATAATCATGGCATTCACCCCCCCGGTTTCGGCAATCAAGGGGACCAGCGCGCGGCCGGTGTCCGCCAGATTATTGGCGATGGTTTTGGCGGTGCGGGTAGAGCCGGTAAAGCAAATCCCCTTAACCAATGCATGCGCGCTTAAATAATTGCCCAGCGTGGCGCCATCGCCAATCACAAGGTGCAGGGTATCCACAGGAATGCCAGCCTCGTGCAAGAGCTTTACCACCCGGTGGGCGATCAATGGCGTTTGTTCCGCCGGTTTGGCAATCACCGTATTACCGGCCGCGAGGGCAGCAACAATCTGGCCGATAAAAATCGCCAGCGGGAAATTCCACGGCGATATGCAGGCCACAATACCAAGGGGGGCGCGCTCGTCATGGTCCAATGCCTCGGCCTGATCCGCATAATAGCGGCAAAAATCAACTGCCTCGCGAATTTCGGCAATGGCATCGGCAATGGTTTTACCGGCTTCCCACACGCAAAGCTGGGTAAATTCATCCTGTTGTGCCTCCAAAAGATCGGCTGCCTTCCGCAGGCAGGCGCTGGCCTCAGCTCTGCTGCGCCCCTGTACCCAATCGGAGCGCTGGGCCAGATCAATCGCCGCATCTATGGCCTTGGTATCTGCATAAAAGGCCTCGCCGATTTCGATGTTCTGATCAAAAGGCGCCCGGATAGCAGTGGCGGGGCCACGCACTTCCCTGCCCCCAATGATCGAGGCCGCCACATAGTGGGGTGCCTTGGCCAAGAGCGCCTGCAAGGCATTGGCTTCTTTGGCCTGGGTCCAATCCACGCCGCGCGCGGTGAGGCGCGTCATGCCAAAGGCATTTTGGGGCTCGGGGATGACATAGCTATCAGGGGGGAGACTGGTTTGCGCGCTCTCAATGGGGTCTCGTACCAGTGATTGGATATCTGTTTTGTTGTCGGTGAGTTGATTAACGAAAGAGGAATTGGCCCCGTTTTCCAACAGGCGGCGCACCAGATAGGGCAGCAAATCGCGATGCTGGCCAACCGGGGCATAAATGCGGCTGGACACCCCGCCTTGCTCAATAAGCGCCGCATGCAGGCGCTCCCCCATGCCGTGCAGGCGTTGAAACTCAAAAGGCACACCGGCTTTTTTGGCCATATAATCAACCGCCAGCGCCGTTTGTGCATTATGAGTGGCAAATTGCGAATAAATCTGTTCTGGCGCGCCCAGCATTTTTTGCGCACAGGCCAGATAGCTGACATCGGTATAGTCTTTGCGCGTAAAGACCGGATAACTAGGCAGACCCAATTCCTGCGCCCGCTTTAGTTCCATATCCCAATAGGCCCCTTTGACCAGCCGTACATTCAGCCGCCTCTGGGTGTCTTCCGCCCGCTGGATCAGGTGATCAAGGACCGCCAGGGCCCGGCGCTGATAGGCCTGCACCACAAAGCCCAGGCCGTCCCACCCGGACAGCTCTGGTGCCATCAACAGTGCTTCCAGCACCATCAGAGAGACTTCTAGGCGGTCTGCCTCTTCAGCATCAATGGTGATGCCAATGCCGCCTTCCTTGGCGATCTGCGCCAGGGTGATCAGCTTGCTGACCAAAGGCGGCACGCACCGGTCGGCCTGAGTATATTCGTAACGCGGGTGCAAGGCCGACAGCTTGATCGAAATGCTGGGCCTTTGCATTGCGAAAGTATAATTGCCGGCAATGCTGGCCAGATGGCGAACGGCCTGGGTATAGGCACGAAAATATTGCTCGGCATCCCGGTCGGTAAGCGCCGCTTCGCCCAGCATGTCATAGGAAAAACCATAGCCCGCTTTTTCGTGATGGCGCGCCTTGGCGCAGGCCGCCTGAATATCATGGCCCAACACAAAGTGTTCGCCAATCAGCGCCATGGCCCGGTTCATGGCGGCCAGAAATACCCGGTCGCCCAGACGGGCCAGCATTGCCCGGACCTGGACCCCGCCGGTCAACTGCACCCAAAGCGAGGCAAACTGCATCCCCCGCGTGGCTAGATTGACCATGAAGGACGGGCTGTTGCCCGCGTGTTCGCCCCAGGTGCGGTTCATAAATTTATCCCGCACCAATTGGATGGCAGTGGCGGGGTCGGGGGTGCGGATCAGGGCTTCGGCCAGCCGCATCAGCGCGATCCCGTCTGTGCTGGACAGGCCATATTCCTGCATAAGGGCATCCACAAACCCAATAGAGCCGGTTTGGTCTCTAAGACGTTGCGCCATAGCGGCAGCACGTTTGGTGATCTGGTCGCGTTCCGGCTGGCTTAACCCGGTTTGACCAATCAACCGGGCCATCAGGGCAGTTTCATCAGCGAGATAAAGTGCCGACAGGGCCCCATCGCTGGCCAATGGAGGACACACAGAATCAAGTCGCATCATGCTCTCTCCCTTGGGAGACAGTGTGCCAGATTTGAAAAGGAAATGTGGCTTTATTTCATTGTATTTTTGGGAATAAGGTATAGCATTTTTTCAAATAACGGCGAAAAAGGACATGATATTGTCATTTACGAAGAGATTAGACCTTTTGGATTTGAAAATCTTAAGCGAGATTCAAAACGATGGCCGGGTCCAGGTGGTTGATCTGGCCGAGCGGGTCAATCTGACCAAATCACCATGTCTGAAGCGTCTGCGCCGGTTGGAGAGGGATGGGTTTATCCGTGGTTATCGGGCCGATATTGATCCGCACAAGGTGGATCTGGGTCATCTGGTTTATGTGCAGGTCAAACTGGAAAGCACAGCCCGGGAAACCCTCGACAAGTTTAATAAGGCCGTGCGCCTGGTGCCCGAAATCCTGACCTGCCATATGATGTCCGGCGGCTATGACTATCTGTTGAAAATCCGCAGCAAGGATGTCAGCGCCTATCGGGCTTTATTGGGTGATGTCATTTCCTATTTGCCGGGGGTGCAGCAAACCTCGACCTTTCCAGTGCTGGAGGAGGTCAAAGACACCACCCAATTGGTGATCGATCCGGCGGTCACGCAGGGCGAGCGCTGATAAACAAACGAGCCGGGATCATCACTCCTCGGCACCGGAAGAAACCAGACCCTGCCAGTCGTGCAGGCGCGTGGCTGCTTCATCGGCGGAAATTTGCGGCTCGAACACACGATCATATTTGGCAAAACGGTTGATACTGTTCAGCTCGAACACATCCGCGCCAAGCCCGGCAGCAATGGCCACGCCCAGCGCCGCCCCCTCGCGTACCGCATGACGCGCCACCGGCAAATGCAACAGATCGGCCTGAATTTGCATAAACAGATCATTCGCCGTCGCCCCGCCATCCACCGGCAATTGCGCCGGGCGGGTAAGGTCGGTTTTGTCATAGACAAAGTCCACAATCTCGCGAATTCTAAAGGAAATGCCCTCCATGGCCGCTCTGGCGATATGGGCCTTGGTGGTGCCGCTGCCCAGCCCGCCGATCATGGCTTTGCGCTCCGGATTGCCAAAGGGCGCGCCGATGCCCTGCAAAGAGGGCAACATATAGACCCCGCCATTATCCGCACTTTGCGCCGCAATGTTTTGGCTTTGCTGAACGCTATCGATCAGGTCCACCCCGGCCAGCCAGTCAAACACGGACCCGGCGCTTAGCACCATGCCCTCTATGCAATACGCTACCTTCCCTGCCTTGGCATATTGCACCCAGGGGGGAAGCGTGGGCGAGACCCACGTCATTTCATTGCCGGTATTGACGTTAAACGTCCCCGACGTGCCATAGCTGACCTTGCAGGCCCCCGGCGTTATCGCCCCGTGGGCCATCATGGCGCTTTGCTGGTCCGCCAGGATGGATGTGATCGGCACGCTGGCCCCAAAGGCGCGGCGCGAGGTGGTGGCCAGCGGCCCCCAACTGTCCACCAGCTTGGGAAAAAGGGCCCGGTGCAGCCCCTGTTCAGCAATCAGGGCATCGTTCCATTCCAGTGTTTGTGGATCAAGATAGCCAGTGGTCGTGGCCTGGGTACGATCGGTTATATGCGCCGCGCCCTGGGTCAGTTTCCAGATCAGATAACTGTCTATATTACCCCAGCGCAGATTATCTTTGGCGCTGGCGCGCTTGCCTTCCAATATGCCTTCGATCACCAGCGGCAGCTTTGCCGCCGCCATTTGCGGCACCACCAGATAGCCTTTGGCCAGCCAGTCTGTGCCCCCCGCGGCGCGGGTATCGCTCCAGATCACCATGGGCGAGAGAGTGCGCCCGGTTTTGGCATCCCACACCACAATGCTGGAACGCTGTGTGGTAACGCCAATGGTGGTGATGTCTTTCTTTTTACGTTTTGCAGCCTTCAGGGCGCTTTTGATTACCCCTTGCATTTCCTGCCATATGGCTTCGGCATCCTGTTCAACCCGGCCGGGTTCGGGGTGAAAACTGGTGGTGCGCGCATGTCCGTGCCCCATCACCTCGCCCTCGTGGGAAAAGGCAATGGCCCGCAATGAAGTGGTGCCCACATCCAGGGCCAGTAGAATCTCAGTCATCAGGTATCAGCACCCCCGCATTCATTATGTGATTGGGATCAATGGCCCGTTTGATCGTTTGCAACAGGGCAATCCCCGATGTGCCAAGATCGCGCACCAGATAATCACGGCGCGCCCGCCCGATACCATGGTGGTGAGAAATGGTGCCGCCATTGGCGGCGGTGGCTTTCAGCACCCGGTCCGCACAGTCAAAATAAGCCGCCTCCAGCGCGTCCTTGTCTTCCAGATAGACGGCGAAGGTGAAGTATAAATTGATCCCCGAACGGTAGACATGAGAACTGTGCGCACTGGCATTCACAATGCCGGGCACTTCGTTCAGGGAGGCCACCACCTGATCATATACATCCATTATTTTTGTCCAGGGGGCCGCGACTTCGATGGTTTCGGCCACTACATTTTGTTCAAAGAGGGACGCCCAACTAGGTACATGATTACGATTGGTCAGCCATTTGGTCACCGCCGCTTCGGGGGCTGCCTCCAGCCCTGCTTTTTTGGCAATCTCTGCAATGGCGGCCTTCTCGGCCGCGACCATGGCGGTTGGCCCTTCGTGCACCATAATCAACAGGCCATCTTCATCCCGAACGGTTTCGGCAAAGTTTCGGCGCACTTCGCTATTGTCATACTGTCGCATAACCGGCGGCGTATAACCCAATTGGATTATTTGTCGTTGAGCCTCGATCCCCTGGGCCATGGTACGAGTATAGAAGGCGCTATGGGTCTGTTCCTGGGCCTGGCGACGCAAGGAAAAGGTCACCTTGGTGATCACCCCCATGGTGCCCTCGCTGCCTAAAAAAATATGGCGCAGGTCCGGGCCGCTGGCCGCCCGGGGCGAAATGCCGATATTGACCACTTCTCCATTGGGCAAAACTGCCTCAAGGGCGAAAATGATATTTTCTATATTGCCATAGGCCGTTGAAAACTGGCCCGAGGCACGCGTGGCCACCCAGCCGCCAACGCTGGAAACCCCGATGGATTGCGGCCAGTGGCCAATGGTCAGCCCCTTGGCCGCCACCGCCTCTTCAGCCTCCAGCCCGTTTTTGCCGGCCTCGAACGTTGCCAGCAAATTGGTCTCGTCAATAGCAACGATGCGGTTCATGGCCCCCATATCCAGCAAGATGGCCTTGGCATTGGCCAGCACCCCGCCGCAAACCCCACTGCCCAGACCATAGGGCATAACCGGTGTGCGGGTTTCATTGGCCAGTTTCAAAATGGCCTGCACATTGGCGGTTTCCCGGGGGCGAACGATGCACAGCGCATGCTCGCTTTGCTGGGCAAGATAATCGCGCAAATGGCTAACCACCCAGTAATCGTGGCGCTGTTTCTCCAGCGCGGTTTCATCGGTGATGACGTTTTGGGGGCCAATAACCTCGCCCAGTCTGGTGATAATATCGCTCATGATCGGTCTTCTTTATCCCTCGCCTATGGCGGTCATGTTTTGCTGGTGAATGGTTTTACACGTCTCGATTTCCTGATCCCGGCGGGCCGGGGACCATTGATAATAATCGGCCATGATGGCGGCGGCCTCGGGCAGTATGGACAGCCCGGCATCCTGGCTGAACAAGGCGCGCGAGGATCGCCGCATCCAATAATCCTCTAATCTCAGCGCCCCCTCGACCCGCAGAGCCTGATGCATTTCAGCGCGCACATCGCCGCCCTCTTTTGCAATGGCTATGGCTTCGCTGCCATATTTATTTAGCAACAGATTGGCGACAGAGGTTTCCAGTTTTTGAAGTTCAGGCATGTTGCGCAAGGCATCCATATCGACATCACCGCCGGGCAATAACGCCGTGGCGGTGACACAGGGCGAAGGCTCTTGGCCCAGCTTGCTCTCTATGGTGGAAACCACGCGCTCGGCCATTTTACGATAGGCCGTCAATTTGCCCCCGGCGATGGATAATATGCCGCTGGCACTGGTCCACACTTCGTCTTTACGGGATATTTCGGATGGGCTTTTGCCCTCTTCGGCCAGCAAGGGTCGGATACCGGCCCAGAGCGAAACAATGTCAGCAGGCGTTAAATCCGTGATGGCAAAACTGTTGGCCAGTGCCGCGAATAAATAATCCACATCGGCGCGGGTGATCTGTGGCCAATAGTCTGAATGCTGATAAAAGGTATCGGTGGTGCCCACATAAACAAACTCGCCTTTGGGCACCGCAAAAACGCTGCGTTTGTCTGCGGTTTGCATGATCACCGTGTGGGATATGGGCAGCTTTTCCCTTGGCAGAACCAGATGGATGCCCTTGGTCAGCAACAGACGTTTTTCGGCCCTTTCATCCTCCAGCGCGCGGATCGCATCCACCCATGGCCCCGCCGCATTGACGATGAATTTGGCATGAATTGAGGCGGTATAGGTCTCGCCCGGCAGGGCGCCGGCCACTTTCACCCCAACAGCCTTGCCGCCTTCCAGAATAATGTCGTTTACCGGCGCATAGCTCAAAATGGTGGCGCCAGCCTCCTGCGCGCTGCGGATATTGGCCAGGGTAAGGCGCGCATCATCGGTCAGGTATTCCGTATAGGTAAGCGCGCCGCACACATGCTCGGTACGCATCAGGGGTTCATGGTGGTGAATGTCTTCTGTCGACCAGATTTGATGGCGATCTGCGGGGGCAATTTCCGCCAGTTTTTCAAATGTCCACAGCCCGGTTTTCAGCTTGGCCTTCGCCATCGCATTTTTGGCCGGCAAAACGAAGGGCATGGGTTGTACCAGGTGGGGCGCAATGGCGCGCAAAATCGCCCGTTCCCGTGCCGCCTCGCGCACCAGCCCCACATGCCCCTGGGCGAGATAGCGCAAACCCCCATGAATCATTTTTGAGGAACGCCCGGACGTGCCAGAGGCAAAATCCCGGGCCTCAACCAGCGCCACCCTTAGCCCCCGCAGAGCCGCATCGCGGGCAATGCCCGCCCCGGTAATGCCGCCGCCTATGACCAGCACATCATAGTGCCCGTCATCCACGTCCTGAAAGAGCACATCGCGATCAAGAAAATTGAGCCAGGAAGTTTTCATAAGGAAGTCTTTCCGGGTGAGGAATGAAAAGAAGCCTTCGCATTCTGGCCATATTTATATACGACAACAAAGGCGATATGGTATTGAATAATTTTCATAAGCAAGGTGATTATGAATCTGGATATCCGGCATCTCAGGCACTTCGAAGCGGTGTACCGTTTGCGCAGTTTTGTGCGCGCGGCCAAGGAAACTTCAGTCACCCAATCGGCGCTGACCAAAAGCATTAAGGCCTTGGAAAATGAAATAGGGGCACCGCTTTTTGACCGCACCACCCATTCCGTAACCCCCACCAAAACCGGCGACATTCTGATCCGCTATGCCAAGGATGTAATCAGCTCGCTGGGTCTGTTTGAACAACAGGCCGCCTCGATCAATGATCTGGATACCGGTAGTTTAACTCTGGGTTCCGGCCCCTACCCGCTGGAACCATTGATCACCACGGCATTGCGGGATTTTGCCAAACATTTTCCCAGTATTCACGTCACCCTGCAAACTGGCAGTTCCAATGCCTTGCTGGAACGCCTGATGAACCGCACGCTGGATCTGGTGGTCTGTGATATCAGCAAATATCAGCATGGTCCGTTTTCGGATCAGATCGCCGTGGATGTGTTGCCACCAGAGCCGATCGTGCTGATCCATGACAGGTATCATCCCTTATCGGGCAAAACGATCACGCTGGAAAAGCTGGCGCCATATGCCTGGGCCTCGCCAACCGCCTCGCCAGGCCTGTTCCGCCGCCTGCCAACAGAGCTGCGCCAACGCGCCTTTCCAACCGGTTATGCCCATTACCGGGTTGAAGTGATATCGGCCTGTCTTGAGATTGTGCGGGGCAGCACCGTGTTAACCGCCATTCCGCGTTCGCTTGCCAGACGGGTGTGCGAGAATGGCAACCTGATCATGAGGCCATTACCGGGCAGTTTCCAGACCAATGACGGCATCCACACCCTGGCCCACAAAGCCAAAAGCCCGGCGGTGATCGCCTTTATCGAACACATGACCACCACCGCAAAGGCGCTGGCCGCCGAGCGCACATGACCGGCAGGGCAGCAAACAATTATGTTATGGCTGTACCCGGATCCCGATAAAAAAGGTGCGCGGGCGACCGGGGAAATATCGCTCTGAGCCAAAGGCAAAATCCGCACGATCCGCATAGCGAATATCAAAGAGATTATCGATGCGGCCATACATATGGATGGATTTGGATACGTCCACACCGCCGCGCAGGGTAAACACATCATGCCCGCCATATTGGGTGGTATTGCCTGGATCGGTAAAATACTTGCCCACGTGTTGCACCTTCAAAGACAGATTGGTTTTGCCGGTTGGAAACACCGCCATTTGCAAATACCCCAGCGTTTTTGGAGCTGTGTCCACCAGATCGCCCCGATGGATGGAGCTGGATGGTGAGCGGACAAGATCGTTAAAGGCATAGGTGTGCCGGGCCAGAGTAAAGGCCCCCGACAGCGCCATAAAACGGCCCAATGGGGCATCAAAGCTCAGCTCTGCCCCCTTATGGTGGGTTTTACCATTGCTGACGTTAAAACCATTGGCATTTCTGAAAAAGAAGTTGTTTTTGCGCATGGCAAACAGCGCCGCCTCAAAGCGGATCTTGGAGAGATACCCCTTAAGACCCACCTCTACCGAATCCAGAGTTTCCGGCCGGATATCGCCGGGTTGCTGATTGATCTGAAGACTGTAGGCGTCGGTTACCTGTGGCGCCCGTTGCCCCGGGCATAGCGGCCATAAAGCGTGATCGTATCGCCAAGGTCATGGGTAAAGCCCGATTTTGGGGGCGAAGGTCAGATAGTCATCC
>JAUZSF010000019.1 GCA_030949705.1 Robiginitomaculum sp.
GGTGATAGCCATGGCGAGCAGCTCTGATCTCGCCAAGGATCGGCACCCCACCGCCTTGGCCAGCCTGATACATGATGGGGTTCCGGATGGTATGGGCAATGCCCAGCGATAACACCAGGGCGGCAATGTCCGACCAGTCGCGCTTGGTCAGATCCTGACAGGTCAGGCCCGCTTCGATTGCCGCTTCGCGATTGTTCTCGTTATCGTCCCAGACAATGACCTTCTTTGCCCGCCAGCAAAGTTTTGCCGCGCGCTGAGCCTGTGCGTTAACCTATGACGGCAACGGTTTTATCTTTGAACCCAATGGCGGCAATCACGGGTCTTTTCCTATCTCAGTTTCAGATTGACAGCCCCAGCAATGCCAACGCACCACCTGTGGTCTAGAAAAAGCGGACCACGGTTGGCTCGGCCCAGCAGTTTTTCAAAATGATGGTGAATGAGCCATTACTGAAACACCGTTTGCCAGTCGCTTGAACGGGAGCTACCTGGATGATCACCGACACCGCCTCCAACACAAACAGGCCGCCGATAATCACGCCAAAACAACCTCGTAGCGGGCCAAACCACCAATGGCCCGATGGCGGCCCCTGACAGGACCGGTATGCCATGAAATCATCGCCGGCGGGCATTCCACCACAAAAGCCAGCTTCCGCCCCAATAGCGCGCCGCCACCAGCAAGCGCCAGTTCAGACGTTCCCGGCACGTAGGTAATTACAAGATACCAGGTACAATCCACCCGACCGACAATATAGGCAATCAGGCCCAAAGAACCCGCCGCGATCATCACCGGCGCAATGTGGCCAATCCGTCCGGACCATCGGTCGGTCAGACCGCATTGGAGGCTCCCGACAATGACAAAGGCCCCAAAGAGCAGGTGGTAAGAGCAGGGCCTGTGATTGAATCAGCACATCCTTGAAAAAGGGAATGGCCACCGCGGTGGAAAATATTGCTGGCGAGGTGACGGATTCTGCTGTCATTTTCACCATAAGATAAACGGCGGCACCGGCAATGATGAACTCCAGAAACAATCTGAGCCGTCCCGAAACCCCGGCGTGAGAGCGCTTGGTCACTTTGGCATAATCATCGGCAAGCCAATGAGGCCAAAACTGGTCAGAATACCCAGCACGATCCAGACATACAGATTGCTCAGATCCGTCCACAATAACGTGCTCAGCAATGCCGGAAACAGGATCAGCACCCCGCCCATAGTGGGCGTGCCTGCTTTTTCAATAATATGGCTGGCCGGTCCATCTTCACGAATGGGCTGGCCGTGTTTTTGTTTGATCCGTAACCAGTCAATGATCGGCTTGCCAAACATAAAGGCCAGAAACATCGAGGTCATCATCGCCCCGCCCGATCTAAAGGTGATATACTTCAACACATTAAAGAGCTGAAATTGATCAGACAGCGGATATAGAAAATAATGGAGCATATAGGCCTCTTAGCTGGTGCCACGCTTGAGAGCGCTGGCGATCTGGTGAATGCGAGATCCGTTTGAACCCTTCAGCAACAGGACATCACCGGGTATTACGATCTTGTGAAGACTATCCTGCAAATCTTCTATATTTTCAAACCACCCGCCCTGGCGTTTTTTGGGTAGGCTGTAAAACAGTCCCTTCATGAACGGTCCGGTACAATAGACCTGATCAATACCCGCCTGTTGCAGGTTCCAGGCCAGGGCTTCGTGATATTGGCGGGCCTCTTCACCCAGTTCCAGCATATCACCCAGCACCGCAATGCGCCGCTTTGCCGGCCAGCCGCCCAGGGTTTCCAGAGCCGCCGCCATGGAAACCGGATTAGCGTTATAGGCATCATCCAACAGCGTAGCCTGACCGCCCGAAACTGCGATCTGAACCGCGCCGCCCCTGCCGGGCAAGGGTTCCAGCGTCGCTAGCGCCGCAACGGCATCAGCGCTTTCCACCCCGCAAAATAGCGTGGCCGCCACCGCCGCCGCCGCATTACCGGCCCAATGGGTACCGCTGACTTTCAGGGAAAAATTATGCGGCTCGCCAAACACCACCATCTGACCGCGGGATTCATTGGGCCCCGTATCAAACGCACTCACCCATACGTCGGCCCCTTGGTTCGTGCCAAAGGTAACGACGCGCGAGACACCCTGTGCCATTGCCAGCGCGGCCAGTTTTTCCCCCAGCGGATCATCCGCCGGAATAATGGCCACGCCATTATCAGCCATGGATGACCATACTTGCGCCTTTTCATCGGCAATCGCCTCCAGCGTGCCCAGGGCCTCGATATGGGCCGGGGCAATCCGGGTAATCAGCCCCACATGGGGGCATACCATTTGGCTAAGCGGGGCAATCTCGCCTGCATGGTTCATGCCCAATTCAAAAACGGAACGCATTGTTATTTTTGGCATTTTTGCCAAAGATAACGGTACCCCCCAATGATTATTGTATGATTTTTCCGAGGCATGGGATGGCCCAACGGCGCGAAAAATGGTGGCGATGGCCTCCTTGACACTGGATTTGCCAACCGAGCCCGTCACCGCCACCCGATAGGCATTTGAACGCATCCGCGCCTGCACGCCCATGCGTTGCAACCCGGCCAGACTGTCATCAACCAGCGCCTGGGCGCCACTGCCCACCCGATGATCCACCAGGGCGGCTACCGCCCCGGCCTCATAGGCCTTAGCTACAAACTCATGGCCGTCACGCTCGGCGTGCAGGGCAATGAAAAGATCGCCAGGGACCAGTGTACGGGTATCAATGGACAGGCCCGTTGCCTGCCAGTCATCACCATCAATCAGCGCGGCCCCGGTGGCCAATGCTACCTCTCTGGCGGTCCATAGGGGTTCAGTCATGAGAGCCTCCAGCCACGCCCAGCGCGGTGCGCGCCACCTGCGCATCATCAAAGGGGATGCATTCATCGCCAATAATCTGGCCGCTTTCATGGCCCTTGCCGGCAATCACCAGTGCATCACCAGCCTTTAGCGCCCCAATGGCGGTAATAATGGCTTCTTCGCGATCCGCAATTTCAGTAGCGTCATCACAGGTGGCCATCACCGCGGCGCGAATGCTGGCGGCATCTTCATGGCGTGGATTGTCATCGGTAACAATCACATGATCGGCCAACTGGGCAGCGATTTTACCCATTTTGGGGCGCTTTAACGGGTCGCGGTCCCCACCACAGCCAAACACCAGATGAATAGCGCCCATGGTGTGAGGTCTCAGCGCCCGCAATAATTTGTCCAGTCCATCCGGGGTGTGGGCAAAGTCCACAAATACCGGCGCACCATTGCCGGTTGTGCCCACCGCTTCCATCCGGCCACGCACACCATGCAAGGATTTTAACGCCTCCAATGCGAGCCTCTCCGGCACGCCGCTTTGCAAAGCCAGGGCCAGCGCCAGCACCGCGTTGAGCGCCTGAAACTCACCGGCCAATGGCAATTCAACGCTATGTAATTGCCCATGAATATCCAGTGTCAGGGTTTGACTTTTGGCCAGTGGGTGCAACTCTTGCAGACGCACATCCTCGCCTTCCCAGCCAACGCTCATCACCTCAAGACCATGTGCACGGGCCAGATCGGCCATGCGCCGCCCCCAGGGGCCGTCCACCATGATGGCCGCCGGGGATCCCGCCTTGGCCCGTTCTGAAAACAAGCGCGCCTTGGCGGCAAAATAGTTTTCAAACCCGTCATGATAATCAAAATGATCCTGAGACAGATTGGTAAACCCGGTATGGGTGATGGCAACCCCGTCCAGCCGGTTTTGCACCAGCCCGTGGCTGGAGGCCTCCAGCGCCAATGAGTCAATGCCGTCTTTGCTTATCTTCTGGATCGCCCGGTGCAGGCTGACCGG
Organism: Robiginitomaculum sp.; assembly: GCA_030949705.1. Classification (GTDB taxonomy): domain Bacteria; phylum Pseudomonadota; class Alphaproteobacteria; order Caulobacterales; family Maricaulaceae; genus Robiginitomaculum_B. The sequence goes on from JAUZSF010000019.1 coordinate 3,819, forward strand.
GTCCGGCGTGGTATGATGCAGGGGCGTCAGGCCGTCATCGGTGATCACCCCCAAGGTGCCAAGACAGGCCGCCTTGCGTCCGGCAAAGGCCCAGATCTGGCGTAAAAATTCCACTGTCGAGCTTTTGCCATTGGTGCCCGTGACCGCCACAATGGTTTTGGGTTGACCGTCAAAAAAACGCGACGCCATCAGGGCCAGATCATGACGCGGGTTTTCACTTAGTACCATGGGCAGCCCCGCCCCCGGCGTTCCCGTGGGAGCCAGAATGGCACTGGCACCTTTTTCAATTGCACTGGGGATAAAAGCACGGCCATCCATATTCACGCCGGGCAGGGCCGCAAACAAAAAGCCGGGCTGTACCTCGCGACTATCGGCCGTCAGACCACAGATCTCGACCGCCTTATCAGCAGCGGCAATGGTGTCCGTTAATTGCCCTAACTTCACGGATTTTTCTCCCCGTTGCTGGCCATAAGGCTGGTACGTTTGGCCAGCGGCAGCAATACCGGCCCAATGCGTCCAATCACACGCCCCGCCACCGGTGCCGCATTCCACCCCGCAGTTTCCCAGCCGCCTGTATGGACATCGCCTTTAGGTTCATCAAGCAGGATAAACACCAAATATTGCGGATTATGTGCCGGAAAAATGGCCACAAAAGACGAGATGTTGCGATCCTTGACATAGCGCCCGGTTTTGGGGTCCAGTTTTTCCGCAGATCCGGTTTTGCCGGCCACGTCAAAGCCCTCGACATTGGCGTTTTTGCCAGTGCCCTTGGTCACCACTTCGCGCATGATATCTATCACCGTTTTGGCCGCCATTGGTGAGATAACGTCCCTCCCCTCGGGCCTGTAGCCGGGGGGACGTGCCAACAAGGTCAGTGGCACCAAATGGCCGCCATTGGCCACCGCCCCCATGGCCTGGACAAAGGCCAGCGGGGTCACTGTTATGCCATGACCATAGCCAATGGTGGCGGTTTTTACCGCTCGCCATTGCCGCGACGACATATAGGGGCGCGCACTTTCTTTCAGCTCGATTTTAGCGGCATCCAACAAACCAAAATCAGCCAGATACTGGCGTTGTTTTTCACCGCCAACTCTTAATGCGATCAGGGCGGCCCCCTTATTGGAGGATTCAATCAGAATTTCACGCACACTCATTTTATGGCGGCTATGGTGCATATCATTGATCTGTTTCGTACTCACCACCAAAGGGCGCACCACATCAAACAGTTCGTCGGGCTTAATCAGGCCCTGATCAAAGCCCATGGCCAGAGTCAAAGGCTTGAACACAGACCCCAGTTCGTACCGATCCGTGGCGGCACGGTTACGGCGTTCACGCGGCGATGCCTTGCCGGGGGCATTGGGGCTGAACGTTGGCCTGCCGGCCATGGCCAGCACTTCACCGGTTTTGATGTTGGTAACAATGCCCAGCGCCGCCTCGGGGCGAAATTCCGTCATGGCGGTTTGCAATTCACTTTCCAGCGCAAATTGCACCCGGGTATCCAGCGACAAGGCCAAAGTCTTGGTATTTTTATCCTGTAATTGCTCGGCAAAGGCGCGTTCCGCCCCGGCGGTGCCCCGCCCATCGGCATTAACCCAACCCAGCACATGGGCGGCAAATTGCCCGCGCGGATAATAGCGGGTCAGTTCGGGCACAAATTCCACACCGGGTAATCCTAGTGAAAAAATCGCATCCCGGACAGCCGGCGTGAGACGATGGCCCAGTCGGGCGCGGCCCTTTTTACCTTCCAGACGCGCCCGCAAAATCTCTTCGCTGGCCAATCCCTTAATGGCCGACAGCTGACGGGCGAGCCGGTCCGCATTGCGGATATTGGCGCGGGCAATATAGGCCGAATAGGTTTCAATGCTGGAGGCCAGCAATTCACCGTTTCTGTCTGTCAGCTTTGCCCGGGGCACCTGGGTGGAGGCCGCCACACGATTTTTCACCGAAACGCTCTGGTGATCAAATATGGTCAGACTGACCGAGCGCACCATCAGCACGCTATAACCAAAGGCAAAGATCAGCGCCATCAGCATCAATCTTGGCCGCGCGGCGCGCACCGCTTCTCTTTGTTCGCCTGAAATAGAGAACAGCTCGGCGGCGTCAATACGCTCCACGTCCGCCAGCGGGATGGTATAACGCCCCGCTTTGGCCATTATGGACGGGCCTTGCCTGCCAATACGGCCCCGTTAGGATCAAAGTGCTGGCCGCTAAGCTGGGCAAAGGTCATGTCCTGCTCTGGTGATAAGGGGCGCAATTGCAAATGCACCCGCGATAGCGCCTCCAGCCGTTCCGGGCGTTCCAGATAGGCCAGCTCATTTTCCAGTTGGGAAATTTGGGAAAGCTCACTGATAATGCCGTTTTCCATGCGCGCAATGCGTTGCTGGGCGCTTTGCGCCTCGGTTTTGGCAACATAAAGCGCCAATGCCAACAATGCCGTCACCACACTGGCCAGAACATAAAACGCACGGATCATATCAGGGCCTCCAAAGTATCAAGATCGGGAATATCGCGAAAAGTAAGTGGCGGTGCCGCCATAGGGGCCGTATTCTGGCGAATACCGGCACGCAGGCGCGCTGAACGCGCGCGCGGATTGGCCGAAACCTCCTCGGCCCCGGGCTTTTGGGCCTTGCGCCCCAGCATGGAAAAGGTTGGCGAAAATTCGATTGCCTCGCCCACCGGCACATGGCGCGATCCCTGCGATGGCAGCTCCGAGCGCACACGAAAAAATTGCTTTACGATGCGATCTTCAAGGGAATGAAAGGCCACCACGACCAGCCGCCCGGCCGGCACCAGCATCCGCTCGGCGGCCAGTAATGCGCGGTGCAACTCGCCCAGCTCGTCATTGATATATATGCGCAAAGCCTGAAACACCCTGGTGGCCGGGTGGATTTTCTGCCAGCCACCACCCAGCACCTGCGCCATCAATTCGGCCAGCGCCCCGGTGGTCAGTATGGGCTGCTCAGCACGCGCATTAACAATGGCGGCAGCGGCCCGGCGCGCCCCGCGCTCTTCGCCAAAGGTGCGAAAAATGGCGCTCAGCGCCTGTGCACTCAAGTGATTAACTGCATCGGCCGCCGTCGGCCCTGTATCACCCATGCGCATATCCAGCGGCCCATTGCGCATAAAGGAAAACCCGCGATCCGCATTGTCAATCTGCATGGAGGAAACGCCGATATCCAGCACCACACCCTCTACGCCGTCCCATCTCTGGCCGGCAATGGCGGCCTCCAGGCCGGAAAACGGCGTTTGAGTGAAGGCAAAGCGGTCCCCAAACTCAGCGGCCAGTGCCTCGGCATGGGGCCTGACCGTGGGGTCACGATCCAGCGCCAGCAATTTTATGTTTTCGCGCTCCAGCAGGGCGCGGGAATACCCACCAGCCCCAAAGGTGCAATCCACCACACGCGCACCGGCCTTCAGGTCCAGCGCCGAGCAAACCTCCTCCAGCATGACCGGGGCGTGGATCACAACTTCTCTCCCTTCAGGAGAGCCTGCAAAGACTCGCTGTCGCGCAATAAAGAACCAAGATCGGCTCCACCACCCATGCGTTCGGCTTCGGCCGGATCGGCCAGGCGCGCCGCCAGACGACCGCGAATATTGCCCAGCCGGTCCGCATGGGTTTGGGCGTTCCATATCTGGAAATGAGAATCACAGCCCACAAAGGCACAACGCCCCTCTATACCGGCATGGGTGATGAATTCCTTGGGCAGGGTGACCCGCCCGGTACTGTCAAAATCAAGGCGACGGATAGAGCCAAGGATGGCCACTTCCAGATCTTTTCTGAGCGGGTCATAGCGCGGCAGATTGGCAATATCCATGCGGTATTGCTGCACAAACTGTTCGCCACCGCATTCCAGATACGGTCCATCAAAATGCGGCAATACATAGATCGCATCATAGGGATCATTGCGCAGCGCCTCGCGATAACTCGCCGGCACAGAAACCCGGTTTTTCGCATCAGCGGTATGTTCTGACGTCGATAAAAACACGCGCGTTCTGCTCCCTAATTCTGGTTCAGAACAGCTACCCCGCCCTTATCCGAACCCCCTTGCGAATGCTCTATGGGATAGCATGGGAATTTATGGGAAACAATGACGATTAAGGAAATCTTTAGGCTTTTTGTACGTTTTTTTGCGCTTTCCCACACTTTGGGCGGAACGATACAGGAACAGGCATAACGAAGGGGGTGGGTCGCCCGTAAACAGCGCCCTCAACCTCAGCAGACTAATTTTTAATGTTTAAGATTTTCTGCCAAACCCGCCGCCGCCGGGGGTATGGATTTCCAGGCAGTCACCGGGGGCCATGTCGGCCTGGAAACAGCCCTTTTGCACCTCGGCATGCCCATCAGCACGGATCAGGATTTGCCGACCACTTTGGGCCGCCTCCCCACCCGCCAGACCCGGCGGCGTGGTTTCACGGCGGGTGGAGAGCAGAGCCACGCTCATAGGGGCCAAAAAGCGCAGGCGGCGCACACTGCCATCACCGCCATGCCATTGCCCGCCCCCACCAGAGCCATGACGCACAGCATGGCCTTCGACCCGCACCGCAAAGCGGCGCTCCAGCACCTCAGGATCGGTCAGGCGCGAATTGGTCATGTGGGTATGGATGGCGTTTTCCCCATCATATCCCATGCCCGCCCCGGCCCCGCCGCAAATCGTTTCATAATATTGCTGGCGATCATCCCCAAAGGTCAGATTGTTCATGGTGCCTTGCGCCGCCGCCATGGCACCGGTGGCCAGAAACAGGGCATCCACCACATGCTGACTGGTCTCCACATTGCCCGCCACCACCGCGGCGGGCGGGTTTGGATCCAGCAATGAGCCTTTGGGAATAATGATCTGCAAAGGCTGCAAACAGCCCTCGTTCAGGGGAATATCCGCATCGGCCAAACACCGAAAGACATACAGCACCGCCGCCCGGGTCACCGCCGCCGGCGCATTGAAATTACCGGACATTTGCGCCGATGTCCCGGTGAAATCCACCACGGCACAGCGCGCTTTATGATCCACCTCAATGCGCACCTTGATCACCGCCCCACAATCCATGGGCACTTCGGCAGCACCCGATTGCAGACGATCAATCACCCCGCGCACGGCGGCCTCGGCATTGGCGCGCACATGGCCCATATAGGCCTGCACCACCCCTTGCCCGTGTTCATCCACCATGCGCATCAAGGCCTGCGCCCCACAGGTACAGGCGGCAATTTGCGCCTGAAGATCGCCGATATTCTGATCCGGATTGCGCGCCGGCCAGTTGGTGCTGGCCAGCACAGCGCGCACGGCGGCCTCCTGAAACACGCCGCGACGCAAAATCGGCAGGCAGTCAAAAATCACGCCCTCTTCCTCGATCGAAGATGAAAACGGCGGCATCGAGCCCGGGCGAATGCCGCCCACATCCGCATGATGGCCACGCGCCGCCACCCAAAACAATCGTTCCCCCGCCGTATCGGCCACTGGCATCACCACCGTAATATCGGGCACATGGGTGCCCCCGGCATAGGGCGAGTTCAGCGCCACTGCCTCGCCGGGGCGCAAATCCGGCACCCGGGCCAGCACTTCGCGCACGCTGGCTGACATGGAGCCAAGATGCACCGGCATGTGCGGCGCATTGGCCACCAGCGCCCCGTCGGCCTCGAACACCGCACAGGAAAAATCCAGCCGTTCTTTCATATTGACCGACAAGGCCGTGCGCTCCAGCACCTGGCCCATCTGCACCGCCACGCCCATAAAGCGCCGGTTATAGAGCTCCAATTGGACCGGATTCACTGCGGCGTCTTCTTTTCGCGCCGCTTTGGCCCCGCCGGTCAGGACCAGCATACCATCCTCGCGCATCCGAGCCTGCCAGCCCGGCTCCAGCAGGATTTGCGATAAATCATCGACCAGCAAGGCCGGACCGGACAGGCTTTGCCCCGCCCCCATTTTGGTCAGTGCATACACCGGCAGGGGCAATTCACCGGTACGAGTGTGCAACACGCCGGTTTTTATAGGCGCCAAGGCCTCCCCGGTTTTGGCCTTGCTCATCGCCAAGGCAATGGCGTCTTGGGGAGCTGCCTCCAGCGCCACGATCAGAGATTCCATTTCAATGGCAGCACCCGGGCGGGCAAATCCGTAAAGGCGCTGGTGATCGCCCTCAAAGCGCGTGCGCATTGCCGCGGCGGTATCCAGCGGCACGGGCAACACCGAATCCGAACCGGCATATTTCAGATAGACCGCATCGCGGCGTTTTATCTTGGCCGTCTCAATGTCATGACGGCGCAACTCGGCCGCCGCCTCCTCGTATAGCGCTTCGGCATGGGCCTGCGCCACCTTCAAGTTCGCGCCATCCAGCGGCAATAACAGGGCGCGGCGCCGCTCGGCCCGCAAGTCAGCCAAGCCGATCCCAAAGGCCGACAAGACCCCGGCAAACGGGTGCACCAGCACAGTTTTCATCCCCAGCGCCCCGGCCACGGCGCAGGCCAATTGCCCCCCGGCCCCGCCAAAAGAAGCCAAGGCATACCCCGCCGGATCAATACCCTTGGTCAGAGAGATAGAGCGAATGGCCTGAGCGATATTTTCAACACCGATTTCGATAAAGCCCAGCGCTGCCTCGTGGGCATTCCCGGCCCCCATAGAGTCGGCCAGTTCGCCCAGGACCGCCCGGGATGCCGCTACATCTGGGGCGGCATTGCTGTGCGGGCCAAAGGTTTTGGGAAAAAAGGCCGGGTCCAGACGCCCCAGTACCAGATTGGCATCGGTCAGGGTGGCCGGGCCGCCCCGGCCATAGCCCGCCGGCCCCGGCGCTGCCCCGGCGCTTTGCGGTCCCACCTGAGCACGCCCACCCTCGAATTTGAGGACCGAGCCGCCCCCCGCCGCAATGGTGTGCACCGCCACCATGGGGGCCCGCAGAACCACCCCCTGCAAGGCCATACCGTCCATGCGCTCTACATCGCCGTCCTCAGCGCGCGAAACATCCGTGGAGGTGCCGCCCATGTCAAAACCGATCACCTTGTCAAAACCGGCCCTTAGCGCGGTTTTGGCCATGCCGACCACGCCGCCTGCCGGACCGGACAACACTGCATCGCGAGCACGAAAGGCTTCGGTGGGGGCAAGGCCGCCAGAAGACTTCATGAAGTATAAGGGCGCCGCACCCAGCGCCCCGCGCACCCGGCCCACATATTCATTCAGCACCGGCGACAAATAGGCATCAGCGAGCAGAGTTGAGGCTCGGGGGATCAGCTTTTGCAAAGGGTCCACCGCGCTGGTGCTGATCGCCACAAAGCCAATCTCGCGGGCCATGCGGTGCAGGCATTGTTCATGAACCGGATTGGAAAAACCATGCATCAGACAGATGGCCATCGCGCGACAGCCACGATCATAGGCCGCCTGCATGCCTGCCTTGGCCGCCATCTCATCAAGGGGGGGCAGGATGGTGCCATCGGCACCGATCCGTTCTTCAACCTCCAGCACATCCTCATAAAGCGGTGCCGGGCGGCGCACCTCCATGGCAAAGATATCGGCCCGGGTTTGATCACCAATGATCAGCGCATCGCCAAAACCTTTGGTGGTCACAAACAGGGTTTTGGCGCCCTTGCGTTCCAGCAAGGCATTGGTGGCCACCGTGGTGCCCATTTTAACACTGGCGATGCAAGAGGTTGGCAGGGCCTTGCCGCCCGACACGCCCAGAATGCGCGAAATGCCCTCGACCGCCGCATCGGGGTATTGATCCGGGTTTTCTGACAAAACTTTAATGGTTTGAAAATACCCGTCTTCGCGCAGGCCGATTACATCGGTAAACGTACCGCCGCGATCAATCCAGAACGACCATTTTCCCTGATTATGCATATGCCGGCTCAATTATTTATCGGTCAGATATTGAGCGCACTTTGGCGACGAAGGGAAGACCATTGGCATGCCCCGCCTGCACATGGACTTCCATTTCTCATTGCCACACCCTCATGCATTTGCTCAAACATAAAGAGGAGCGATAACGCATTATGGGCATTTGGCAAAAATTTACCGACATCGCCGCCGGGGCTGCAGCCTTTTTTGTCGAGCATGAACACGAACAAAAACCCGGCCGCCGGGTAGATGATGCGGGCTTTGCCACCGCCCTGATTGCGCTGGGGGCCAAATTGGCCAAAGCCGACGGCCTGGTCACCGCCGAAGAAATCACCGCCTTTCGCGAAGTGTTTTCCGCGCCCAAAAGCGCCCAGAATGATGTCGCCCGCCTGTTCAACCTCTTCCGCCAGACCACCTTGGGATATGAATCCTATGCCAAGCGCATTGCACGCAAGTTTCGCTGTTGCCCGTGCATATTGGAAGACATACTGGATGGCCTCTTCCACATTGCCCGCGCTGATGGCCGGGTGACTGACGAGGAAGAAGATTTTTTGCGCCATGTTGCGGATATATTTGGTTTTTCTTCGCGCGAATACCGCCGCATTCGCGCCAGCCGCCTGGGCCGTGAACCCGACGACCCCTATCTGATTTTGGGCATTGATGAGACCATTCGCGACGAGGACATCAAAAAAGCCTATCGGCGCATGGCCGCTGCCAACCACCCGGATCGCATTATCGCCCGAGGCCTGCCGGCCGAAATGCAGGGATTGGCCAGTAAAAAAATGGCCATGATCAATCTGGCCTACGAGAAAATTCTGGCTGAGCGGGGCCTTGCCGCCTGAGGCTGTGTCTGCATTTAGTCACAACACTGTGCATTGACCTTGGCGCGTTTCATGCCAAGATATAAGGATCATCCTGCCTTGGGGGGCATTGATGAGTGGAGAATGCCATGACCACGGCAAAACTTGAAAACCACGGGCCTTCCGGCTTTTTATCCCGGCTGATGAATACGCTGCGCAACAGTGCGCTTTGGCTGGGTGCGGGGGCCTTTGCGGCGCTGGCAGCTTTGGCAGCCTTTTTCTTTGCCCTGGCGGCCCTGGCCGGCACCTTTATCATTGTTGGTGCCTTGGCGCTGGTCTGGCTGATTTTTCGCATTGCCGGCTCGCGACGCCCAAAAGGCGATGGCAACACCCTGAACGCCCGCCGCGGCCCCCATGGCTGGACCGTGGATGGCATTGGGCCTTTTGGCTCACGCTAGGGCCTTTTCCCTATGGCGATGATCAACGCCCCATCGCCCAATCACAATGAACGTACTTTGCCGGTCAGCATGCTTGTGCTACATTATACCGGTATGGAAAGTGGCCAGGCCGCCCTGGATCGTCTGCGCGACCCGGCGGCCAGGGTTTCGGCGCATTATGTGCTGGAAGAAGACGGACGGCTTTTCCAGCTGGTCGAAGAACACCGCCGCGCCTGGCATGCGGGGCTCAGCTTCTGGCGCGGCATTACCGATATAAACAGCGCCTCCGTCGGCATAGAGATCGTCAATGGCGGCCATGATTTTGGCCTGCCGGCCTTCTCCGAGGCACAAATGCAGGCCCTCATCCCACTGTGCCAGGGAATCATGGCGCGCCACAGCATTGCCGCGCACAATATTGTCGGCCATAGCGACATTGCTCCCGGACGAAAGCAAGACCCGGGCGAGCGCTTTGACTGGCAAAGACTGGCCCGCGAAGGTATCGGCCTTTGGCCCACCCCCGCCGAAGCCCCGCCAGAAGAACGCTTTTTTTGATGATCTGGCCCATATTGGCTATGGCCTTGATCTGGCAAGCGAAACCGACCTCACCACCGCCTTTCAGCGCCGCTATCGCCCGCAAAACCTCAGCGGCAAAGCCGATGCACAGACCCGCGCCATCGCCCATGCCTTAGGGCAGATGATCCCCGCCCCTTGACGGCGCGGTTAAAAACGCTTCTTTAGCCTCGGGCCAGATGACAGGGCGATCGCGGTGCGGCAACGTGCCGAGGAAAGTCCGGGCTCCACAAGGACAGGGTGCCGGGTAACGCCCGGCGGGAGCGATCCCAGGGAAAGCGCCACAGAAAGCAAACCGCCATATCGTCTGATATGGTAAGGGTGAAAGGGTGCGGTAAGAGCGCACCGCCTTTGCAGCAATGTGAAGGGCACGGCAAGCCCCACCCGGAGCAAGACCAAATAGGGATGGCATTTGGTGCGTCTTTGCGCCGTCATCCGGGTCGGTCGCGCGAGGTGTCTGGTAACAGGCATCCCAGAGGAATGATCGTCGCCCTGTGCGCGTGCGCATCAGGGATACAGAACCCGGCTTACACGTCATCTGGCCTCTTTTTTCTCGTGCTCCTCATCCTGAGGTGGTGCGAAGCACCCTCGAAGGACGCGACGCTAAAGCCCACTACTTGAGCACGAGTTTCCTTGTGCTAACGCGATGCTGGTACCTCCACCGGGCTAATGTGTGCAATAACCATACACATAGACGTACCCACCTCTGATCAAGTCAGAAAAGGACGAGAAGAGGAAGGCGAGAAACTTATCCCCGCATAGCGCCCCTGAGGGCAATAAGGGCTAAGGTTTACCCCCCAGTCATCCTTCTTCTGCCTCTTAATGGTACATTTCAACAAGCTGTGGTATTGGCGGTTTTGGTCCAAACCCATCGGAGCCCCTTAATGCCCTACAGCCGCCAATCCCTTGCGAAACGCGACGCCAAAGACCCATTGGGGGCCTTTCGCGATGAGTTTATATTGCCCCGTGGAGTGATCTATCTGGATGGCAATTCATTGGGGGCCATGCCCAAAGCCGCCATGGCGCGCAGCCAGGAATTGGTATCACAGGAATGGGGCCAGGACCTGATCACCAGTTGGAACCGCCATGGCTGGTTTGACCTGCCCACCCGCCTTGGCGACAAGCTGGCCGACCTGATCGGCGCGAAAAATGGCGAAGTGCTGATCACCGACAGCACCGGGATCAATCTTTATAAGCTGTTGAGCATGGCGCTGGATTTGCGCCCGGGTCGCAAAGTGATCCTGATGGAGGGCAGTAATTTTCCAACGGATAATTACATGGCCCAGGGTTTGGCCCGCCAATTGGATCGTGGTCACGAAATACGTTTTGCCGAGCGTGAAAACATGGCTGTACAGATCACCCCCGAGGTGGCGGTGGTGGCCCTGACCCAAGTGCATTATAAAACCGGCGCGATGTTTGATATGGAGGCCATCACCCAAATGGCCCACAAGGCCGGGGCGCTGATCTGTTGGGATTTATGCCACAGCGCCGGGGCTTTGCCGGTGGATTTAGCGGGCGCGAATGCCGATTTTGCCGTTGGTTGCAGTTATAAATTTTTGAACGGTGGCCCGGGCGCCCCGGCGTTTTTGTATGTCGCCAAGCGTCATCAAGGCAAAGCCACACAACCCTTGAGCGGCTGGTGGAGCCATGCAGACCCCTTTGCCTTTGAGCGCGATTATCGCCCGGCGGGCGACATTCACCAAATGCTCAGCGGCACCCAGCCAATTTTGTCGCTCACCGTCATGGAATGTGGGCTGGATATGATGTTGCGTGCCGATATGGACGCGATACGGCAAAAATCCATGGCGTTGGGGGATGTCTTTATTGGGTTGATGGCGGCCCATTGCGCCGGGTCCGGCTTTGCGCTGGCCAGTCATCCATCGGCCCAAGAGCGGGGCAGCCAGGTGTCCTTCACCCACCCCCATGGCTACGCCATTATGCAGGCGCTAATCGATCAGGGCGTGATCGGGGATTTTCGCGCCCCGGATATTTTGCGCTTTGGGCTAACGCCGCTCTATACGCGCTATGTGGATATCTGGGGTGCGGTGGAGGCCATCAAAACGGTGATGGATCAAAACCTGTGGCAGGATCCGCGCTATGCCCGGCGCGCCCGGGTAACCTGAACGCTCAGCCCTTTGCCTGCATCTGTGCCTTAATGGCCAAAAACAGCGGGCTTTGCGGATTGGCCAGCTCCAGGATAATATCAAAATGGTTGAACCCCGCCATGGGAATATTGGTGCAGTCATGCCCGGCCTTTTGCAGGGCATCGGCAAAGTTTTGGGTTTGCGACTTAAACGCATCGGTCTCGACCTCGCCCACGCTGAGCACCACTGGGCAGGAAGGTTCAGGCAGATGCAATTGCGGGCTGTGGCGAGCCGCCTCGTCCGCATCCATGGCCAGCGCATCATTGATATAAGTGCCCACCAGCGGACGCAGATCGTATACGCCACTGACCAGGGTGGCCCCTTTCAAGGGGCAGGTGTCAAAGCCTTCTACCTGCCAGTTGGTGGCCAAAATTTGTGCCAGCAAGTGCGCCCCGGCGGAATGACCAGACATGGTAATGTTGTCCGGATCGCCGCCATAATCGGCAATATTTTTGGCTACCCACACCGCACAGCGACGTGCCTCGTCTATGATTTGCGCCATTTTAGCCTCGGGCGCCAGGGTATAGTCCATTACCACCAGAATGCTGTTATGATTCAGAAAATTACCGGCCGCAAAGGTGCTTTCGGCCTTTGAAAATTCCTGCCAATAGCCGCCATGGACAAACACATGTACCGGGAATGGGCCATCCCCACCGGGCACAAAAATATCCATCACCGTGCGCGGCGCATCTCCATAGGGCACGTCGGCATGGGTGTTGGCTTTGTATGTCTCGCTCATGCTTATGCATTGTTCAGCAAACGCCAGCAGCACATCGTCAAGATTTTCAACACAGGAACTGGGCGTGTATTCGCGTTCCCGCGCCGTCATATTGGTCTCAGTCATTGGCCCCTCCCCGACACCATCAACAGCCTAATTCACGCTGCAAACAGGTGAAATATCATTGATTATTCCTGTTCATGAGTCGCATAGTTACTCAAGTTTTTGATAGCACAGATGATGGTTAAGAGCTAAAGTAATTTTATGTCAAACAATGAATCCCAAAATCCTGATCCCGTGATTGCCGCCACCAAGCCCTGCCTGACCTCTTTGGAGGAGGGAAAGCGCTATTTCTGGTGCACCTGCGGGCGTAGCAAAATGCAGCCATTTTGCGATGGCTCTCATGCGGGCACCAAATTCAGGCCCTTGAAATTCGTGGCCGAAAAAACAGAAGACGTTTTGCTGTGTGCCTGCAAACACACCCGTTCGGCCCCGTTTTGCGATGGGGCGCACAATAATCTGCAAGACACCTATGAAGAGGCCAGCGCCGAAGAAATCGCCGCCATGAGCGATGCCAAACTCATCGAGCGCGATGCCAGCAATGGCGGCAAAGCCATGCTGGATGGCGGGGCCTATGTGCTGAGCCCGGATCCTGTGCGGGACGAACACAAAGGCACGCTTAGCTGGCAAACCCTGATCGGGGCCAAGGACGGGGCCAAACACCTTAGCCTGTTGCGCCTGAGCACCGCCCCCGGCACCTCGCCCTGGATGCGCTATGAAAACAGTGACACGGTCATGTTTGTGGTTTCGGGCACGGGCAGTGTCGACATTGAAGGAAAGAGCTTTACCGTTGGGCCGGAAACCGGCGTTTTTGTGCAGGCCGGCGAGGCGTTTTGTATTCACGCCGATGAGCCGATCACCATCATGGCGACCATTTGTCCGCAAAGCGAAAAGCCGAGCTGGCCCGATGGCCCAAATGGCGCGTTTAATGCGGCCTTTGCCGAACGCCGCGTCGGCGTGGATCATGACAAGGCTGAGGTCATGGCCGACCGGTTTTTTCAGATTTTGGTGGATGAACAGGTCGGCTCCAAGGAAATCACCCAGTTTATTGGCGAAGTACCATTGTCCCGCGCCGCCTTTCACCGCCATCTGTACGAGGAAGCCATCGTCATTTTATCCGGGGAAGGCATGATGTGGACAGAACAATGCCGTGCCCCAGTCAAACCCGGCGACATTATTTTCCTGTCCAGACGTCAGGGCCACTCGCTGGAATGCACCGACGCACGCGGCCTGCGCCTGATGGGCGCGTTTTACCCCTCGGGCAGCCCCGCAATTAATTACTAGAACTGGATATTAGTATGGCCACCAACGCCTCTACAGACAAACGCTGGTCATCGGGGCTGGGCTTCATCCTGGCCACGGCCGGAGCCGCGGTGGGCCTGGGCAATTTGTGGCGTTTTCCGTTTCTGGCCGGCGAAAATGGTGGCGGCGCGTTTGTGCTGATCTATATCGCCTGCGTGTTTTTGATCGGCATGCCGATCATGCTGGCCGAGCTGGCATTGGGGCGCACCGGCGGCGGCAGCGCCATGCACAGTGTCCGCACCCTGATTACCAAATCAGGAGCCAATCGCGGCTGGCAGTTCATCGGGGTTTTAAGCATTTTCATCCCCTTTATCGGGGTGGCGTATTACAGCGTGGTTGGTGGCTGGGCCGTGGACTATGCCGCCCATGGCATGATCGGCAAGGTTGCCAGCGCCAATGGCGAGCTGGCCGGGGCGCGCTTTGATACCATGCTGGCCAGTCCGTGGCGTATGCTGATCGCGCACAGCGTGTTTATGGGCGGCATCATGCTGGTGTTGATCCGGGGCGTGCATGGCGGCATTGAGGCCATATCAAAAGTGCTGATGCCCTTGTTATTTTTGTTACTGGCGGGGCTGATGATCTATGCCCTTAAGGTAGGCGATACCGCCCGGGCCATGGATTTCCTGTTCTCTCCAGACTGGTCTGCGGTGACCGGCAAAACCATCATTCTGGCCGCCGGACAGGCCTTTTTCTCGCTGGCCATCGGGGTTGGCGTGATGATCACCTACGGGGCCTATGTTCCCAACACCATCTCTTTGGGGCGCTCGGTTGCCATTGTGGCGCTGGTCGATACGGCGGTGGCGCTGGTGGCGGGCATTGCCATTTTCCCATTGGTGTTTTCCCAAGGGCTGGATCCAGCCGGTGGCCCGGGCCTGATTTTTGTTACCCTGCCCACCGCCTTTGGCCAGATGAGCGGTGGCATGGTGGTGGGGGCCGCCTTCTTTATATTGCTCTTCTTTGCCGCCTTCACCACCGGCATCGGTACGTTGGAGCCGGTGGTATCCTGGCTGGAAGAGCGGCGCGGCATGTCGCGCACAAAGGGTACGTTGCTGGCCGGTATGGGCGCCTGGTTTGTGGGCATTGCGGCGCTGTTATCGTTTAACATCTGGTCGCATATTCATCCCTTTAATCTGGTGCCGGGCTATGATGGCAAAAGCATTTTTGACACCATGGACTTTACCATTGCCAGTATATTGCTGCCCTTTAATGGCTTGTTGATTGCCCTCTTTACCGGCTGGGGCGTTCCCCATCTGGTGCGTGGCCATCTTGGCCTGAACCCACGGATAGAAACCTTGTGGATTTGGGTTTTACGCCTATTGATCCCCTTTGCCATCATTCTGATTGCTGTTTGGAAGTGAGCCCGCACACCATGAAAAACTATCGTGAAGATTTTTCAATTTTTCAGCATACCCATTATATCAATTCGTGCTCATACGGGGCGCTGTCTCATCAGGTCGAGGCGGCCTATGGGGAATATCTGAACTGTCGGCGCACCCAGGGCGCAGACTGGATGTATTGGTGCGAGCTGCACGAAGACGTGCGCAGCCGCTTTGCCAAACTGGTGAATGCAGATGCCGACGAAGTGGCGGTTACCACCTCGGCCTCGGCATCCTTGAGCAGTCTGATCAGCGCGCTGGATTTTACCGGCACGCGCAATCGCGTGGTCACCACCGATCAGGCCTTTCCCACCGAGGCGCAAAATTGGCACGCGCAAAGCCGCCGCCATGCCGATGTGGTCCATGCCCGCGAAAATGATGACGGGCAGTTGGACCTTGGCCATCTGGCCGAACTGGTGAACGAGAACACGCTGATCGTGGCCGTGCCGCTGGTGTGCTATCGCCATGGGGCGCTGAACGATATTGCCGCGATTACCAAAATCGCCCATGATGCCGGGGCATTGATGCTGGTGGATGGCTATCAGGGGCTGGGCGCGGTGCCATTTGATGTGCGCACGCTGGATGTGGATTTTCTCATCGGCGGGGCGCTGAAATACCTGCTCAGCAGTGCCGGCATCGGCTACCTCTATGCGCGCGAAGCACTGATCAACGATCTCTATCCCGCCCAAACCGGCTGGTTCGCCCAGGCCGACATTCATGCCATGAAAATTCATGGTAATGAGCCGGCCCCCAATGCAAGACGGTTCGAACAAGGTACCCCGTCTGTACCGGCGCTTTATGCGGCCAAAGCCGGGCTGGATTACATGCTGAACGTTGGGGTGCAAAAGACCCGTGACCATGTGCAGGGCCTTAACCGCGCACTTAAAGACGGCGTGCGCGCCCTTGGCGGCACGTTGGCCTGTCGGCTGGACGATACGGCGCAAGGCCCCATGGTGGCCATTCGCAGCACCGATGATCACACATTGGTGGCGGCCTTACAGGCCGACAATATCATCACCTCATGTCGGGATGGAAATCTGCGCGTTTCGGCGCATTTTTATAATGATCTCAGCGATATTGAGGCGGTATTGGCCGCGCTTGAAAAAAACAAGGCCTTGCTGGCTTAGCGATCAATTAGCGTCACCCCGTTGAAAAACGGGGTCCAGTTGCAATGTTTGTCTGGATTCCGGCTTGCGCCGGAATGACGGAGTTCCTTATTTCACCGCGCGGGTATAATGACGGCGATTGGGGCGGGCTTTCAGGGCCAGCTCCAGCGCCTTTTCATTGGCCTTTTCGGCTTCGCGATAAAGCTGATATTCCCCGGTTTGATATTGCGGCGGCCACCCCAGATCACGCACCCCATAATGCCCCGCGGCCTGACGGGTGAAGTTCGGATTGTTCAAATGCGGACGGGCCAGCGCGCACAAATCGGCCCGGCCATCGGCGACAATGGTGTTGATCTGTTCGGGCAGCGTAATGTCGCCCACCGCAATGGTGGGAATGTCCACTTCCAGACGAATATATTCGGCAAAGGGGGTTTGCCACATGCGCCCATAAACCGGCTTTTGCCAAGGCACGGTCTGACCTGATGAAGCATGGATAATATCTACACCAGCGTCCTTGAACGCGTTTGCAATTACTTTCAGATCTTCCAGCGACAGGCCGCCTTCGGCCCAGTCCGATGACGACAGACGCACCGACATGGGCTTTTCACCCGGCCAGACGGCCCGCATGGCAGTAAACACCTCCAGTGGAAATTTCACGCGATTTTGCGCTGACCCGCCATATTCATCCTGGCGTGTATTGGTCAGCGGCGAGAGAAAACTCGCCAGCAAATACCCATGGGCGCAATGCAGTTCCAGCATGTCAAACCCGGCGGCATCGGCGCGCCGGGTGGCCGCCACAAATTCATCACGAATGCGGTACATATCGCCGCGCCCCAGTGCCGTTGGCGTGTCCGATATGCCCTCCAGATAGGGAATGGCCGAAGCGGAAAAGAGCGGCCAATTGTCATGCTCTTTTGGGTGATCGGGGGTTTCCCAGCCCCGTTGGGTCGAGCCTTTGCGCCCTGCATGGCCCAATTGCAGCGCCATTTTCGCCCCGGTATTGTGGTGCATAAAATCATTGATGCGCGCCCAGGCGGCTTCCTGTCCATCATTCCAAAGCCCGGTGCAGCCATCACTGATACGCGCATCGGCGCTGGGGCAGGTCATTTCCACAAAGACCAGCCCTGCCCCGCCCAGTGCCCGGGCGGTATAATGAGAAAAATGCCAGTCCGTGGGCGTGCCATCCACGGCACTATATTGCGCCATGGGCGCCACCGCCACCCGGTTGGGGATGGTCAGATCGCGCAAGGAAAACGGCGTGAACATGGGGGTTGGACGCTTTGCCGCCACATCGCGGCCGGTTTCTTTTTTGTAACGCTGGTAAAATTCGTCCTCGGCGGCGCGTAAAAAATCCGCATCGCGCAGTTTCAGATTGTCCCAGGTGATGGATTTGGCGCGGGACATAATGGAAAACGCAAAGGCATAGCGCGACTTGTCCCAATGACGCGGCATGTTTTCAAACCAGCGCAAGGACACCGCGGCATTGTGCTGGGTGATCTCCACCGGGGTGCGCCGGGTGTTTTCATATTGCTCGAATATGGCGGGTAAATGTTCCGGATTATCCAGCACCGCCTGGCTCAGCCCGATGGCGCATTCCATGGCCAGCTTGGTGCCCGAGCCAATGGACCAGTGCGCCGTGGCCTTGTTATCGCCCAAAAGAACTATGTTACCAGCATGCCAGCGATCACAGGTAATCACCGGAAAATTACGCCACAAGGACCGATTGGTGATAAAGCCATGACCATCCAACGCTTCGGCAAAAACACCCTCCAGATATTTGGCACATTCGGCCTCGTCCATATCGGCAAAGCCGCTGGCCTGCCAGCAATCGGCGGTGGTTTCCACCACCCAGGTCGAATGCCCTTCCTCATATTGATAGGTATGGGCGCAAAAATGCCCATGCTCGGTTTCCTTGAAAAAGAATGTGAAGGCATCCAGCGGCCTGGTGGACCCCAGCCAGACAAAGTGATTGGGGCGTAATTGTGTATGCATACCAAATTCGCCTTGGTGCTTGTTGCGAATGGCACTGTTAATGCCATCGGCGGCCACAATCAGATCACTGTCGGCAAAGCGCGTGCCCAGCGTATCCGGGTCAATCACAGTGGAATAGTGAATTTGCACCCCTACCGCCTCACAGCGTTTCTGCAACACCTGCAACAAGGTCAGGCGCGAACAGCCGGCAAAGCCATTGCCACCAACAATGGTGCGCTCCCCCTTGTGCTCGATCACAATATCGCTCCAATGGGCAAAGCTGTCCCGGATCATGTCATAAGAGGCCGGATCGGCGCTTAAAAACTCGTCCAGGGTTTCATCAGAAAACACCACGCCAAAGCCAAACGTATCGTCGGCGCGGTTTTGCTCATAGACCTCAATGTCAAAATCGGGCCGCGCCTTTTTGGTCAGAAGCGCAAAATACAGGCCCCCTGGCCCCCCGCCAATTACCGTGATTTTCATGATTCCTTCCTCCCGCTTGCATTTAGTTTAGTCATAAGATACTTATATGTAAACTAAATAGTGCGATTGAGAGAATATGGGCGACAAAACCACCCTGAAACTGTGGCTGCAACTGGCCAAAACCTCGGCTCGGTTACAAACCGAACTTACGGCCCGTCTGCGCACCCATTATGGGCAATCCATGGTCCGCTTTGATGTTTTATCGCAATTGGCGCGCACCGATGAGCAACGATTGGGGGTAAGCGCCCTGTCGCGCATGCTGATCGCCTCATCGGGCAATATATCGCGCTTGCTCGACCGGATGGAAAAGGAAGGCCTGTTGGAACGCAGCCCTGCCCCCCATGACCGGCGCAGCATCATGGTTGGCCTGACCCCGGCCGGGGCCGCCCTCTTTGCCCGCATGGCCAGAGATCATGAATGCTGGGTTAGCGAGATCCTGGGTGATATGCCCAAGGCGAAACAGCAGGAACTGTTGGAACATCTGATTTTTTTACAAGGTATTTTGCCAGCTAAACCAGCATAAGCTTGCTCAATTGGCCGGCACCACTGCCGTGGTCTCGATCTCGATCTTGGCGCGTTCTTCCATCAGAGAGACCACCTGTACACAGGCCATACAGGGAAACTGAGTGCCGATAATTTCTTTCCATACCACGCCGATGTCTTTCAGACGCGCCAGATAATCATCACGATCGGTGATATACCAGGTCATACGCACAATGTGTTCCGGCCCGGCCCCGGCCTCGGCCAGTATGGCGATGGTATTGATCAGGGTCTGGCGGATCTGGTCGACCAGATCATCGCTTTCAAATTCTTCATTGGCGTTCCAGCCGATCAGCCCGGCGGTAAAAACCGTGCGCCCCTCGGCCACGATGCCATTGGCATAACCTTTGGGGCGTTTCCAGCTTGTCGGTTGTAATATACGTTTCACGAAAGACTCTCTTCAATCTGATAGGGCAACATGCGCTGGCGCACGGCCTCAGGCCACGGCGCCGAACCGGTAAAATCCGTTTTGCTGCACACCAATACGGCGCGCGAGGTAATGCAGGTTTCCTCATCTCGGACGGCCTTGACCCGCAAGATCAGCGAAGAACGCCCAAGCTGAATAATGCCCAGCATCACGTCCAGTTTTTCGCCAAGACGGCATGGCTTCAAAAACTGTGTACTGACATCAACCAAAGGGGTGGTTAGATCAAACTTTTTCCGAAATTCGGAAAAACTGTGATCCAGCGCCTCGTCAAACCAGTCCTCAACCACCGAGTTTTGAATTTCAAAAAAGCGCGGATAGAAAATAATCCCCGCCGAATCCGTATGGCCAAAGCGCACTTTGCCGGGAACGTTAAAAAAGCCCATATCCTCAATTTCCTTGCAGGAGTTGGCGGGCAATCACAATTTTTTGCACTTCGGACGCCCCTTCATAAATGCGCAGCGCCCGCACCTCGCGGTATAGCTCCTCAACCTTTTGGCCCTTGGTCACCCCCAGACCGCCCAGCAATTGCACCGCCTTGTCGATCACGCTCTGGGCCTGATCCGTGGCATAAAGCTTGGCCATCGCCGCCTCGCGGGTCACTCGGATGCCGTTAACGTCCTTGGTCCAGGCGGACCGGTAAATCAACAGGGCAGAGGCATCCACATCCAGCGCCATTTCCGCCAGCATGCCTTGCGCCAATGGCAAATCGGCCAAGGTTGCCCCAAACATGGCACGGCGGCGCGCATGACCCAGGGCCTCGTCCAGCGCCCGGCGGGAAAAGCCCAACGCCGCCGCCCCAACGGTGGTGCGAAATACATCCAGCGTTGAAAGCGCCACCTTAAAGCCGCGCCCCTCTTCGCCCAGCAAATGAGCCGCGGGAATGGCGCAATCCTTGAACGTTAAACGTGCCAGCGGATGCGGGGCGATGACCTCAATGCGCTCGGCTACACCCAGCCCTTTTGTGTCCGCATCAACAATAATAGCACTAACCCCGGCATCGGTTTTGGCAAAGAGCGTATAAAAATCAGCAATGCCGCCATTGGAAATAAACGTCTTTTGCCCATTGGCCAGATAATGATCACCATGGCGGATCAACTGGGTGCTCATGGCGGCAGCGTCAGAGCCGGCATCGGGTTCAGTCAGCGCAAAGGCGGCAATCTTTTTGCCGGCCGCCACGGCTGGCAGATAGGCCGCCTTTTGCATGGCATTGCCAAACATGCTGATCGCCCCGGAGCCAAGCCCCTGCATGGCAAAGGCGAAGTCCGCCAGGCCGCTATGGCGCGCCAGGGTTTCGCGAATCAGGCAGAGCGAACGTACGTCCAGGCCTTCATGCACGCCGCCAAATTCTGCCGGCACGCAATAGCGCAACCAGCCACCTTTTCCCAAAGCCGCCACCAGCGCGCGGCAGGTTTGGTCTACATCTTCGTGGGCCTTTTTTGTATCCACAATGGCCGGCAGTTCACGGCCCGCCCAGACGTCCAGTTCTTGGGCCAGAACGCGGTGGTGGTCCTCAAAAAACGGCCAGTCGAGAAAGCTTTGATCAGACATCAATCCCCCTCGAACACAGGTTTTTCCTTGGCCACAAAAGCATGATAAGCGCGTTCAAAATCGCGGGTCTGCATACAAATAGCCTGCGCCTGCGCCTCAGCCTCAATAGCGGTATCGAGGCTCATATCCCATTCCATATTGAGCTGGTTTTTGGTGATACCATTGGCAAAACTTGGCCCCGATGCCAAACGCCCTGCCAGTTTCATGGCTGCGCTGTCCAGCGCCTCGGCATCATGAATGGCATTAAAAAAGCCCCAGCTGAGGCCTTCCTCGGCGCCAAAACTGCGCCCGGTCATTAAGAGTTCTGTGGCCCGCCCCTGGCCGATGATGCGGGGCAGCATGGCGCATGCCCCCATATCGCATCCGGCAAGCCCCACCCGGTTAAACAAAAACGCGGTTTTAGCCTCTGGCGCGGCCAGACGCAGATCCGAGGCCATGGCGATGATCGCCCCGGCACCGACACAAATACCGTCAACGGCGGCTATAATGGGTTGCGGGCAACCGCGCATGGCCTTGACCAGATCGCCGGTCATGCGGGTGAAATCCAGAAGTTCGCTCATATCCATTTTGGTCAGCGGCGCGATGATTTCGTGCACATCGCCACCGGAGCAAAAATTGCCTCCCTGGCTGCCAAAGACGATGGCTTTGACCTTTTTGTCATAAACCAGCGCGCGAAAGGTATCGCGCAGTTCAGCGTAAGATTCAAAGGTCAGCGGGTTTTTGCGTTCCGGCCGGTTCAGCGTGATACGGGCGATGCCGTCTTCAAAGGTCCAGCAAAAATGCGTTGGCGAAAACTGATCAGGGTTCATTCACTTTTCCGTTTCGTATTTGTATCGGGTTCCAGCTGGTCCAGCAGCGCGCGTAAAGTGGACAGATCTCTCGAATTTAACCTGGCAAAGGCCTCATGGATCCACTCCTTGTGCTCGGCCGCCATGTCATTAAACAGCGATACCCCTTCGGGGGTTAGCGAGAAAATCACGCCGCGGGCATCTTTGGGGCTGACCCGGCGTTTCACAAATCCGTCCCGTATCAGGGGCGCCGTAACCTGGGTGGTGTTGCCTTCGGTCACCATGAGCTGCCGCGACAACTCACCGGCGCGCAGGCCCTCCGGATAGCAACGCTGTAGCGCGGACATGACATCAAAACGGGAAATGGAGACGCCAAATCGCGTCCGCAATTGCGCATCCACCGATTTTTTTATGGCATTAGAAGCATTCAACAAGGTCAGCCATGCTCGTAATGTGTCGCGCCCATCTGTCATGCAATGCTCTCCCCGCCATCAATCACGATTGCCTGTCCGTTGGTTGCCCCGGACCCGGCCCCCGATACATACGACACGGCATCGGCAACCTCCTGCGGCAATACAGCGCGGCCCATCGGGTTGTCCCGGATCAACAGGCTTAACGCCTCCTCTTGCGTGCATCCGGTTTTTTCCATGATCACGGCCAAAGAGCCGTCCAGCAATGGCGTTTGGGTAAACCCGGGGCAGATCGCATTAACCGTTACCCCGGTTTTGGCCAGCTCGATCGCCAGGGTTTTGACTAGGCCCAACACCCCGTGCTTGGCCGCGCCATAGGCCGCCGTATAGGCATAACCCTTCAGACCAGCCGTAGAGGCAATGACGATAAAGCGTCCCCAGCCGCGCTCCACCATGGCTGGAATGGCGGCCTGTGCACATAAAAATGCGCCGGTCAGATTGACCGCCAACATGGCCTGCCACATTTCCATATCTGTTTTTAGCGCCGGGGCCGTAGCCGCCGCGCCAGCGTTATTGACCAGAATGTCGATGGGGCCAGCCTCTGCAAAGGCCTCTTTTACGGACTGTTCCTGGGTAACATCCATAAGGAAATAATCAAAGCCCGTGGCCTTTAGCGCCGCTTCATTACGCCCGCTGACCAGCACTCGCGCGCCGTCATCCGCCAAACGGCTAGCGCAGGCCAGAC
Source organism: Robiginitomaculum sp. (assembly GCA_030949705.1). Classification (GTDB taxonomy): domain Bacteria; phylum Pseudomonadota; class Alphaproteobacteria; order Caulobacterales; family Maricaulaceae; genus Robiginitomaculum_B. The sequence continues at coordinate 27,058 of JAUZSF010000019.1, forward strand.
CGATCCCCGATCCGCCGCCGGTCACCAATGCCGTTTTGCCTTTTAGGTTCATATCGCATCCATTTAAGTGGATTCTGATCCTAGCACAGCAAAATAATTATAGTACTAAAATAAAATTTAGATAGGACCTAGCCATAGCATGTCTGGCGCGGCAAGATAGGCTCTTAAGGAGCATGATGTGGCCGAACGATCTTTCGCAACAGAAGTCCAGAAGCTGAAACTGGGTAAGGGCGAGACCTTTCACGGCGAAGGCATTCTGGCGGTGACCAAGGCGCTGTTGCAAGCCGGGGTTTCCTATGTTGGCGGTTATCAGGGGGCGCCCATTTCGCACCTGATGGATGTGCTATCCGATGCTGAACCGATCCTGAATAATCTGGGCGTGCATTTTGAAACCAGCGCGTCCGAGGCCGCCGCCGCCGCCATGCTGGCCGCTTCGGTCAATTACCCGTTGCGCGGGGCGGTCACCTGGAAATCCACCGTGGGCACCAATGTGGCCTCGGATGCGCTGGCGAGCGTTGCCTCCAGCGGGGTGATGGGCGGGGCGCTGATCATTGTGGGTGAAGATTACGGCGAAGGCTCCTCCATCATGCAGGAGCGCTCGCACCCCTTTGCCATGAAATCGCAAATCTGGCTTATTGACCCGCGGCCCAACCTCACTTCGATTACCAACATGGTGGAAAAAGGGTTCAACTGTCCGAGGCCTCCAACACCCCGGTCATGCTGGAATTGCGCATTCGCGCCTGTCATGTCTCGGGCAGCTTCACCGCCAAAGACAATGTCAAACCGGCCTTCACCCTGGCCGAGGCCATGGAAAACCCGGTGCGCGATTATGGCCGGGTTGTATTGCCGCCATCCAATTTCGTCCACGAGGTCGAAAAAATCGAAAAGCGCTGGCCCGCCGCCATATCTTACATCAAAAAAGCACAAGCTGAACGAGTTTCTGGGCGGCACCACCGGCGATGTGGGCATTATCGTTCAGGGCGGACTTTACAACACCTTGATGCGGGCCATGCAATTGGTCGGTCTGGCCGACAGTTTTGGCCGCACCGACATTCCGATTTATTGTCTGAATGTCACCTATCCGATGATTGAGGACGAGGTGCGCGGTTTTTGCGCCGACAAGCGCGCTGTTCTGATGGTCGAGGAAGGCCAGCCTGAATATATCGAACAGGCCCTGAACACCATTTTGCGCCAGGCCGATCTGCAAACCCGCATTGTCGGCAAAGAGGTCTTGCCACGCGCCGGTGAATATACCGGCCAGGTTTTGCGCGATGGCTTGCAGGCATTTTTTGCGGCCCATGCCCCCGACAAGATCAAGGGCGCCAAACCAGACCAGCCTCTGGACCCCAAAACCCAGAAACAATTGACGCAAAACGTACCCCCGCGCCCCGTTGGCTTTTGCACTGGCTGCCCGGAACGCCCGGTGTTTACCGCCATGAAACTGGTACAGCGCGAACTGGGAAATTTTCATGTCTCCTGCGATATTGGCTGTCACCTTTTCTCCATTTTGCCGCCCTTTAATATTGGCAATACCACCATGGGCTATGGCCTGGGCTGGTCCGGGGCCTCGGCGTTTAACACCCCGGCCGGCAAGCGCACGATCAGCATTATGGGCGATGGCGGGTTTTGGCATAATGGCCTGACCAGCGGCGTTGGCGGCGCGGTTTTTAACCAGAACGACAACGTCCTGGTGATTATCGACAATGGCTATTCGGCGGCCACCGGGGGCCAGGATTTGCTCTCCTCGCGCGCCGATAATACAAACCGGGTGACCAACCAGCCTATTGAAAAGGCGGTGCGCGGCCTGGGGGTCAACTGGGTGCGCCCGGTCAATACCTATGATCTTGGCAAAATGGTCAAAACCTTGCGCGAAGCCCTGACCACCGACGTTAAGGGTCCCAAAATTATTCTGGCACAGTCCGAATGCATGCTGAACCGCCAGCGCCGGGAAAAGCCCCTGCAACGCAAAGCCATTCAGGATGGACAGCGCACCGTAAAAACCCGCTTTGGTGTAGATGCCGATACCTGTACCGGCGATCATGCCTGCATCCGCCTTTCGGGCTGTCCCTCTTTGACCATTGCCGACAACCCCGATCCCTTGCGCGAAGACCCCATCACCCGCGTCAATCATGACTGCGTGGGGTGCGGTGTTTGCGGCGAGATCGCCCATGCCGCCATCTTGTGCCCTTCTTTTTACCGGGCCGAGATTCTTCATAACCCGACATGGTGGGATCGTGCGCGCGCCGCCATTCGCCGGGCCGTGATCGGCTTTTTTCAGCGCCGTGATGAGCGCAAACGCGCCCGATATTCCTTTGGCGGTGCCTCATGAAAACCGTACGCCCGATCACCATTGCCATTACCGCCATGGGCGGACAGGGCGGCGGCGTGCTGGCCGACTGGATTGTCGGTCTTGGCCAGCAAAATGGCTATCTGGCACAATCCACCTCGGTGCCCGGCGTTGCCCAGCGCACCGGCGCCACCATTTATTATGTCGAGCTGTTTCCCGCCGACGCCGCCAAGAAAGCCAAGCGCGCCCCCATATTGGCCATGATGCCGGTGCCCGGCGATGTGGATATCGTCATCGCCTCCGAAATGATGGAGGCAGGCCGGGCGCTGATGCGCGGTTTTGTGACGGGCCGCACCACTTTGATTGCCTCCACCCACCGGGTCTATGCCATTGCGGAGAAAGAACCCCTTGGCGATGGCCGCCAGGACCCGGCAGAGGTGCAGGCGCTGGCCGCCAAAACCGCCGGACGCTATATCGCCTTTGATATGGATGCCGCCGCCCAGGCCACGAACAGCTTCATCAGCTCGGTACTTTTTGGCGCGCTGGCCGGTTCAGACGCCTTGCTGTTTTCCAGAAATGCCTATGAAAAAATCATCAAAAATGGCGGCAAAGCGGTGCAGGCCAATTTGCGCGGCTTTGCCCTTGGATTTGCAAACAGCGCCGGCACCCCCCGGCGATCCCGGCCAGTCCCACCCCGCCAGTTGAGCCACCGGCCCCGGCCGTGGCGCCCCTGATGGCCCGCCTTGAAAGCGATTTTGCCCCGGCCTGTCATGACATGCTGCGCCATGGCCTTAAACGCGTGGTGGATTTTCAGGACCCGGCCTATGGCACGCTCTATCTGGATCGCATGAGCGCCATACACAAACTGGACAAGGCCTATAATGGCACCCGGCGCCGCTGGCGATTAACCCGCGATGTGGCACGCTATCTGGCCCTGAAAATGGCCTATGAGGACACCGTGCGCGTGGCCGACCTGAAAACCCGCGCCTCGCGCTTTGCCCGCTTTGCCCAAGAGGTAGGGGCAGTGGATGGCCAGATCATCACCATTACCGAATTCATGCACCCTCGTGTGGAGGAGTTATGTGATATTCTGCCCGCACCTTTGGGCCGCTTTATTTTGCGTACGCCATGGGCAAAGAAGTTTATGGGCCTCTTCTTTGGCAAAGGGCGCCGGATTGAAACCACGTCCTTGCACGGTTTTTTACTTCTACGCCTGATCGCCTCTCTCAAGCCCCTGCGCCGATCCTCCTTGCGATTTGGCCAAGAGACAAAACACATTGAAACCTGGCTGGACAGCATTACCAGCGCGGCGCCGGCCAATTACGCCCTGGCGTGCGAACTTGCCGGCCTGCAACGGCTGATCAAAGGCTATGGGGACACCTATGAGCGGGGCATGAAAAACTATGCCACGATTACCGACGCCCTTGGCAATTTTGCCGATGCGAAAAATGCCCACAAACACGTAAAAACCCTGAAAGAGGCCGCCTTGAAAGACGAAGACGGCCTGGCCTTGAATACCGCCTTGGAAAAACTGCAAAACGGGAGAACAACATGAATGGAACCGATATATTAAGCGCCCTGACCGCCGCACTGGGCGGCGGCGGCGTGCGCGTTGTGGACCTGACCCAACCCTTGGAGCCAGCCACCCCGGTTTTGCAATTGCCGCCGGAATTTGTCCAAAACCCGCCCTTTGAGATCGAGGTTCTCTCCAAATATGATGAGCGCGGCCCCGCCTGGTATTGGAACAAGTTTAAATGTGGCGAACATACCGGCACCCATTTTGATGCCCCCATTCATTTTGTTACCGGCAAGGATTATGAAAACAACGCCACCGACACCATCCCGGTAGAAAAATTCATCGGTCCGGCCTGTGTGATTGATGCCAGTAAAGAGGTCGAAAAAGACCCTGATTTTCTGATCAGCATCGATTATGTCAAAGCCTGGGAAGATACCCACGGTAAAATCACCCCCGGTTCCTGGGTATTGTTTCGCACCGACTGGTCCAAACGCACCGACCCGGCAGAATTTTTGAACTTTCACGAAGACGGCGCCCACACCCCGGGATGGGAGGCCTCGTGCATTCCGTTTCTGGCCGAGGAACGCGATGTGCTGGGCGTTGGTGTAGAGACCGTGGGCACCGATGCGGGGCAGGCCCATATGTTCGACCCGGCCTTTCCCTGTCACACCTTGATGCATGGGGCCAACAAGTTTGGGCTGGCCAGCCTGACCAATCTGGACCAACTACCGCCCACCGGCGCGATTGTCATTGCGCCGCCTCTTAAGATTGTGAATGGCTCTGGCAGTCCTTTACGCGTGCTGGCCCTCGCCCCGGCGTAATTACCATCCTCAAAATGTACCAGTGTAGCCCCCGCCATCATGGCGGGGGTTTTTTGGTTTTATCCCCGTGTCCGTTAGGGATAATCAGGGGTAAATGAGGGTCGTTTCAGGGGCTGTTATGTAAACTTTAGGGGCATTTAAGGGGTAAAGACGGGCATGCCAAGGGGTAAGGCTTGCCCCTCATTGACCCTCATGTGCGCTATGCGGGGGATTTCTCCCTCTCCCTGGGGAGAGGGCCGGGGTGAGGGGGTGGTGAATCAGGGTCAGGGTTCTGTCTTTAAGCCGATGACCCCTCACCTTATTCCTCTCCCACCCGGGAGAGGAAAGAGCTTGTCTCCATGCCGGTGCGATGCTTTGGGAATGGGGATAGCAAAACCTTGTCCCACACCGGCGTGGGTGGGGTATACTTCTATCCATCCTTCGAGGCTCTCTTCGTTCGCACCTCAGGATGAGGTTTGCATATTATTCTCTACCTCATACTGAGGTGTCCTGAGGGAGGGCGTCGCACCCCGAAGGGCCTCAAAGTATGGAACACCGTCTGGATCCCGGACAAGACGAACGCCTTTTCAGAACCCCCAGGACGGAATAATCTGATTAAATGCAGTATTATGTTGCATTGCAGCACAATCCGATGAACAAGCACACCCTTTGCCTGCGGGCGCCCTATCAATCAGGTCACGACCATGAGAGCCAGTCTTGCCGCCTTTGCTGATCGCTTTTCCGCCTCCGGCTGGAAAGAACGCAGCCTGCGCGATTTTACCCCCAAGCGCATTCGTATCGAAGTGCTGGCCGGGTTAACCGTGGCGCTGGCACTGGTGCCCGAGGCGGTGGCCTTTGCCTTTGTCGCCGGTGTGCATCCGCTGGTGGGGCTGTATGCCGCCTTTCTGGTGGGCCTGATCACCGCCGTTTTGGGCGGCCAGCCGGGTATGATTTCCGGGGCGACCGGGGCGCTGGCCGTGGTGATGGTGGCGCTGGTTTCCGCCCATGGGGTGGAATACCTTTTTTGCCACCGTGGTGTTGATGGGCATTTTGCAAATACTGGCGGGCGTGTTCCGTCTGGGCAAACTGATCCGTCTGGTGCCACACCCGGTGATGCTGGGCTTTGTCAATGGCCTGGCCATTGTCATTTTTCTGGCACAGCTCACGCAATTTCAGGTAGGACCCGAGGGCGACCGGCACTGGATGACCGGCCTGCCGCTGATCCTGACATTGGGTCTGGTCTTGCTGACCATGGGGATTATTTGGCTGGTGCCCAAAATCACCAATGCCATTCCCGCCCCGCTGGCCGGGATTGCGGTGGTGGCGGCCATCGTGATCGGCTTTGGACTGGAGGTTCCCCGGGTGGGGGATCTGGCCTCGATCAAAGGCGGCCTGCCCTCATTTCATCTGCCCATGGTGCCGCTGAACCTGGAAACCCTGGAGATCATTTTTCCCTATGCGATTATTCTAGCCGCCATTGGCCTGATCGAAAGCCTGTTGACGCTGAACCTGGTGGGCGAGATGACCGGCAAGCATAGCGGCGGGGCTTCGCGCGAATGTCTGGCCCAAGGCGTGGCCAATACGGTTACCGGATTTTTTTGGCGGCATGGGCGGTTGCGCCATGATCGGCCAGTCCATGATCAATGTGAAATCCGGCGGGCGCACGCGCCTTTCCGCGCTGGCGGCGGCACTATTCCTTCTGAGTTTCATCCTGCTGGCTTCGGGCCTGATCGAACAGATCCCGCTGGCCGCCCTTGTGGGCGTGATGTTCATGGTGGTGATCGGCACCTTTGCCTGGCAGAGCCTGCGCATTATGCAGCGCATTCCGCGTCTGGATGCGTTTGTCATTATTCTGGTGACCGCGGTCACCGTAAAATACGATCTGGCCACCGCCGTGGTGGTGGGGGTAATCGTTTCGGCACTGGCCTATGCGTGGAGCAATGCCCGGCGCATCCATGCGGTGGTTCGTGAAAGCCACAGTGAAACCGGGGCCAAGGTTTATGAAATCGAAGGGCCGCTGTTTTTTGGTTCCACCGACGGTTTTGCCGAACTGTTTACCCCCGATGAAGACCCGGACGTAGTGATTGTGGATTTCATGAAATCCCGTGTGGTGGACCAGTCGGCTCTGCAGGCCATCGAGGCACTGGCCTCAAAATATGAAAAGCGCGGCAAGACCCTGCGCCTGCGCCATTTATCGCGCGATTGCCACAAACTGTTGAACCGCGCCGGTCAGTTAATGGTCGATTCCAATGATGACCCGGATTACGGCCTGGCAGTAGATTATTCGGTACGCACCGGCATTCTGGGCGGCGCGCACTAAACGCCCATTTCATCAGCCAGTTTTTGTGCCCCCACTATGGGATCAGAAAAAGCCAGCGTGTAGAGAGAAATCCCTTCCAGCCAGTCATTCAGCGCGCTGACCTGTGCGCCGGACAAATGCGCCCCTTGCGCGCCAATGGCCGAAACCAGTGCCCCATCCAGCGCCCGATGCAGGCTGGCCTTTTGCAGGTTTGCATCTTTGTCGGGTCCCCGTTCCATCATGATCATGGCGCGCAACGTATATGGTTTTGGTTTTCCGTTCAGGGCGGCGGCCAACAAACGCCCCTGCCCCCCCGTTGACCAGTTTTGAAAACAAGATGGCGGCAGGGAATCCCCTTGAGTGCGAACTACCTCTTCATCATCGTCATGCAGCCGCACCGGCAGGCCCAGCGGCATTACCCGTTTGGGCTTTTTCGTATCCAGCACCATGCCGCCGCCATAACCGGCCTTGGCCAGCGCACTGAATGCCAATGGCAAGGCGTCCTCCCACCCGTTCATCCGGCCAGCGGCAAAAAACACCGCCTCGCTATCGTTGATCGGCACCAGGGTGCCGGCAATGGCAATATCGCTTTCTTTCAAGGGGGCCTGTTCAAAAAGCGCGCGGGAAACCACTTGGGCCACATTATCCAGCCCCAGCCCCGTGGTAATCAATTGTGACCCCACCGCCAGTGCATAGCCCACCGGCGCGTTTTGCACGGCGACATTCACCCCGGCCTGTTTTTTGGTTTTCAAAGGCGCAAAGAGCGGCCCAAGCCGGGCAGCCACCACGGCGCAGCCATACTCCAGGGTGATCGGGCATTTGCCGACCATGAGGGGGTCAGCGGACGGCGTTTCTAGTGCCTCTGTCCGTGATTTTTGCGGCTGATCCTGATCGCCGGTATCGCGGCGCAGCAGGCCCAATTGCGCCCAGCTGGACAAGGCGTCCCAGACGTTTTCACGGATCATCCATTGCTCGTCCTCACTGGGTGTGCCGTGGGCCGCCTCGTGCGCCGCAATCAGATCCTGGGCGATGCCTTGCGGGTCGGCACCATCGGCCACTTGCAGCCAGATCCAGCCCGACACCGGATTGGGGGTATAGAGCGTGCCGTTTTTTTCAAAATACAGCGCCAGTTCATCCTCGGAAACAATCTCGACGGTCTGGTTTGGGCACAAGCGTACCGGGCGCAATTCGCGGCCAAGAACGGCGCGGGCGCTGACCATATCGGCATAACGCGGCACCGGAAAAAATGTCAAATAATCCTCGACCGTCTCTTTGGCGGGGAACAGGCGCTGGAACCCACCGGCGCGGGCCATCTCATCGTCGATCTGGCGGGCTATGCGTTCGGCACGGTCCAGGCCGCTATAATCCGCAATTGGTGCATTCAGGCCCAGCAAGGACACCATATCGGCCACCATGGTCCGTTTGATAATGGTTTCGGTATCGCCGCCATCTTCGGGCCCGGCACAAACCTCCAAAGACGGGCTGAGGTTACATTCCAGGATCCAGGGTTTGAGATCTGCATCCACCAGACAGTCCACCCCCAACAGCTCGTAACAGCCATTGGCCGGGGCCTTTTGTATATTGATGCGCTGGCGCATGCGTTCGCGCACGGCGATCACCGTCAGCGTGACCAGATCCCGGATTTTGGCAAACAGCGCCTCATCATCATGGCCTGCATCGCGCAGCCATTGGCGGTATTCCCCCAGGCCGACAAACACCACCGGCGCATCGGCATCGGTATTGGTGGCGTTAATATCCGGGTTGGTCAGATGGGCAAAAGGATTATCCGGGTCCTCTATATTATACGGCTCGGAGGCCAGCTTGGCGAAGCCCTCGCGATGCAGATAAAACCGCAATGGCTCGACCGAACTGATCAGCACATAAAGGCGCAGCACGTATTTGCGATCATTCATCACATGGGGGTTGTCGATATATTCCTGCACCATCCAGGTGTTTTCCAGCGGAATATTGGCGATGTCCTGCACCACTTCGATTCCGCGCCCGCGGGACGAGTTCTTGGGTTTTAAAATCCAGCTCTTGTCCGGGTTTTGCACGGCACAGTGTTGCAGTTCATGAAAATCATCGGGCATGGCATACACCCGGGGGAAATAGTCCATGCGCGACCGGTTTTTGGGCGACGCCTGACGCGCCCGCGCCGCCTTTAGCGTCTCATAGAGATAATCCTTGATGGTCAAACCATTATTGCCGGGAATATGATTGATGGTTTTGGTGGTATCCAATTGCTCGAACACATCGGGGTCGGGCATGCCGGTATACCAGCAGGTATCCCAGTTTTTTGCCGATCCCGGCTTCCAGATGGAAGTGTCCAGTGCCTCGACAAAAAAGACATCCTGACCCGGTTCACGATTGCCCGCCAGCCAGTATCGACGGTGTGGTTTTTTCCTGCGACCCATCCTGATCCCTTGTGCATTGCCCATGCCAGAATGAGCATGCTTAGGCCAGAGGATGTCAAGCACGCACCGCCGCGTTAGGCCGGAATGGGATGGCTCCTCTCGAAATTGTTACCTCTGCGAGATGACAAGTGTTTTGCTTCGCCATGGGCCTGTCCATAGCCTGCAAGGGTCGGGTGCCAAGGGTGCCCCACTTATTACTGCGTTTCCATATGCTGCCGCGGGCAGCCATCATGCTAAGGGGAAAACCATGCAAGACCGTCAGGAAAAACGCCAGAAACTGCTGAGAAATCTGGCCAAGGGCCTTTTGTACTCGACACCATTAATGGTGGCTGGTCTTGGCATCAGCCAGACGGCAAACGCGGAGACTGCCGCCTATGAACAGGCCTCTGGTGAAGCCGAAGGCGAAGCCAAAAAAGAGGCCCGCGGCGAAGGCGAGGCCGAAGCCAAAATGCACAAGGCCAAGGGGGAGGCCGAAGGCGGAGCCAAAGGGGAAGGCGAAGCCCGCATGATGAAGGCCAAAGGCGAGGCCAAGGGCGAAGCAGAAGGTGAAGCCAAAGGCGAGGCCGAAGGGGAGGCCAAAGGCGAGGCAGAGGGCGAAGCCGAAGGCAATCCCAGAGACATCAAACGCCCCATGTTTTCCAAAAAATATAAAGGGGATCGCAGTCAGCTGGTCGCTCGCGGCAAAGAGCTTTATGGCGACTCATCGCTTTCCACCAATGGCTTGAACTGCAATAGCTGTCATACTGACATGGCCGGTTATAACGACACTTTCAAACAGCCCTACCCGCACTATGTGGCGATGGGCAAAGACATTTATGGCCAGAAAAAACTGACCGCCGAATCCATGGTACAGGTTTGCATGCAGCAACCCATGGAGGCCAAACCCCTGCCCTGGGATTCCGAAGAACTGGCCGCCCTGACAGCCTATGTCGAGGTATTGCAAAAAGAATATGCCGCAAAATAGGGGTGAGCATTTAAGATAAATGCACACAAGCCTTGCGCCCACCTTCATGGTGGGCGTAATGGTTTATACAGGGCATGGGGAAATGGTGCCAAGGCACCATAAGAGATTGCAAATTGCGAGCCTGCCTCGCCAGTATAAGGAAAACACTATGCGTACATCATCTCTTTTGCTCATCGGCAGCGCCTTGGCACTGACCATCAATGCCGGGGCCGCCATGGCTGATACCGCCGCCGGTGAAGCGGTATTTAAAAAGTGCCGGGTTTGCCATTCAAATGTTGAGGGCAAAAAGAAAGTCGGTCCCAGCCTGTATGGAGTGGTTGGCCGCACGCCAGGCACGCTGGAAGGCTATAAATACAGCGAAGCCATGAAAGCCTTTGGGGCCAGCGGTGCCGTCTGGGATGCCAAAACCCTGGACACCTATCTGATGCAACCCCGGGCGTTGATCGCCAAAACCAAAATGATGTTCCCCGGCCTGAAAAAAGAGGCCGACCGCAAGGCCGTCATTGAATATCTGGACAGTCTGGACGACTAGGGGCTGGGCACCCGTTTAATATCGGCCCCCAGCGCGCCCAGCTTGCGCTCCAGCCCTTCAAAGCCGCGATCCAGGTGGTAGACCCGATTGACCTCGGTCTGCCCCTGGGCGGCCAGTCCCGCAATGACCAGGCTGACACTGGCACGCAAATCCGTCGCCATCACCGGGGCCCCATGCAAAATCTCTACGCCGCGCACCACCGCTTCGCGGCCATGTACAGTAATGTCGGCGCCCAGACGGCTTAGTTCTGGCGCATGCATAAAACGGTTCTCGAATATGGTTTCCCGAATGATGGATGCCCCTTCAGCGCGGCAAACCACCGCCATGAACTGGGCCTGCAAATCCGTGGGAAAACCGGGATAGGCCTGGGTTTCCACATCGGCAGCCTGGCAGCGCTGATCAGACTGGATAATGCGCACGCTTTGCGCGTCCACGGTCACTACCGAAACCCCGATGGCCCGCATGCGGCCCCACAGCGCGCCCAGATGCGACGGGTCACAGTTTTCAATACACACATTGCCGCCGGTGGCTGCCACGGCCAGCGCATAAGTGCCGGCCTCAATGCGGTCCGGCACCACCCGGTGCGTGGTGCCGCCCAGATGATCCACCCCGGTAATGACAATCCGGGCGCTGCCGCCGCCCTCAACTTTGGCCCCCATGGCATTCAGACATGCCGCCAAATCTGCAATTTCCGGCTCTCTTGCGGCATTTTCCAGCACCGTTTCACCCTTGGCCAGCACCGCCGTCAGCATGGCATGTTCAGTAGCCCCCACCGAAACAAAGGGAAAGCTGATCATCGCCCCGTGCAGCCCCCGGGGAGCCTTGGCCATGGCATAGCCCTCGTCCAGTTCGATCTCAGCCCCCATGGCCTCAAGCGCCTTGAGGTGCAGGTCCACCGGACGCGCGCCAATGGCACAGCCGCCGGGCAAAGACACACGCGCCCGCCCGTGCCGGGCCAATAATGGCCCCAGCACGTTAAACGTCGCGCGCATTTTGCGTACCAGATCATAGGGGGCATAGGGTGCCGCTTCGGTATTGGCGTGCAGCACCATTTGGGTACCGTTTTGACGATTCACCTCAACGCCTAAATGCTTCAAAAGGTGCGCCATAAAGCGGGTATCAGCCAGATCCGGCATATTGGTCAGGATTAATGGCGCATCACAAAGCAGCGATGCGGCCATCAGCTTTAGTGCCGAGTTTTTGGCACCATTAATGCGAACACTGCCCGTTAGAGGATTGCCGCCATTTATCAGAATACGATCCATGGGGAGGGATTAGAGAGCTAAAAAGGCAAGGGCAAGCGTAAATCGTGGTGTTTTCAGGATACCACCAGCCCGCCTTAGCCCGTCAGCTTGGTCTTGCCCGCTTTGCGGCGGCGAAGATTGGCCCTAAGAGCCTCGGCCAAACGCTCTTCCTTGGTTTGCGGCGTAGCCTTTTTTGGCTTGTTTTTGTTCTCATCAACAGCTTTACGCATAAAAAAAGCACCCATTTGCAGAAGGAATGTGACTGTACCCTTTATCTCGCCCGATCGCTGGGTTATATGCGCAGCCCAACAGGCGTTTGTCCATGATAATAGAGCGCCTCCTTGGCTTGGAAAAGGCCGCAGTAGCTCAGTGGTAGAGCGCGTCATTGGTAATGACGAGGTCGGGAGTTCAATTCTCCCCTGCGGCACCATTATTTCTTGTCCTATCGCGGTGCTGGCGCCCGCTATATGAGGACAGTTTTCTTACCCCTCTCACCTGTCATTGCCGGGCCTGTCCCGACAATCCAGAGCGGGATTTAAACGGATCTGGATTACCCGGCTGAACCGGGTAATGACACGCCGTGCACATCCATGCTTCGAGGCCCGGCTGCGCCTCACTCCTCAGCATGAGGCATTATTTATCTAACTACGCCCTTATCCTGAAGCGCGAACGAAGAGAGCCTCGAAGGATAGGGTCACACCCAGGGCCCTCTGACGTAATCAAAGAGCGCAAAGTCAAAAATCGCGCATGTTTAGAATGGAATATCGGCTTTTGCCGGTATGACCGTTGTGTATCAGCCGGTTTTTTTGCGCGAAGCCACAGGCCAATAGCCCGACAGGATCCGTTCGCCGGTTTTGCCATTTTCCACTTCTTCCTGCACCCGCGCCCCAATCCCGGAAAGATTGTTATTATGCATGCGATAGCAAAAAAGTGGTTCGGGGATATATACGCCGGTCCAGCCATTGGCGATAATCCGGCACCATTTGTCCTGTTTGGTGCCCTTGCGCACACTTTCATCAAACGGGGCCACCTGTTTCATGGCTTCCATCAACACCAGAGCGGGCTCGGGGATATAGCTGAGCGTGCGGATCAGGTCCGCATCAAAGGGGGCCGAACGCCCCCGTTCGAGAAATTCGCCTTCGGCGGAAATTAGATGGCAGTCCATATAGACAAAACCGACCTTTTTGTCTTCGCTGCGGGCGCGCTCCAGCACCGCTAGGCATCGGACAATATGATTGTCCATCAGATAGTCATCAGAATCCAGAAGCAGGCAATACTGGCCACTCACCACTTCCATGGCACGGTTCACCGCCGCCACTTTACCGGCATTTTTTTCCATCTCGATCAGGGAAATATCCAGCTTGCTTTTATAAGACTCGATCAGGTCCTTGATGACTTCCACGGAATTATCCGAGCTGGCATCATCAACAATGACAATTTCCAAAGGGGAATAGTCCTGCCGCGACAGGCTGGCAATGGTTTCACCAATAAACTGGCCGTAATTATGGTTAGGAATGATAACCGATAATAGGACCGGCGTTGTTGCACCACTCATAGACAATACCCACTTTTCAACTTACGGCCCCTCGGGAACTCAATTCATCACCCCCGAAAAGGGTTTTTGGAGCCGCTCGTAATCGCCCAAGCAGCGCCTTTGTAATGCGCTCTATTTGTATTCTATCCTTCACAGAAACAGCAGCCTGCTTAGCGCTGCCATCGCTTTGGAAGGTGCTCGTATCAGAATCATCCTTTGAATGGAAGCGAAACTGTGTACACATTTCAGCGATCACCTGTTCATCCGGCACAAAGGAAAACCCTGACTTTAAAACCTGCCCCAATGTATCGGGTCTTAGGTTATGATAGTCTAAAGCCTTCACATTAACTAATGAAGAATCCAGTATCACTTTGAAATAATTGTTATAACAGTTCGCCAGATAGCTGACGTCATCCATTTTTTGCACTTGCGCGGGGCTTTTACCGGTCAAAAAACTGGCCTGGGGCCAGTCTTTGGCTACCAGCACGGCGGTGGTTTCCTTGATCACCGAGGCGATCACTTCCACCGGATCGCGAAAAAGAAACAGGCTGTGCACTTCGGGAAAGGCCCGCGCGATAAAGTCCAGATACAGCGTGTTCCAGCTGATGAATTTAACAAAACTGGTGGTTTCCGTACCCAGGCGCGGCCGGGTCAGCGCGAACACCAGATTGCGAAATTTCTTCACCGTAAGCGCATCACCAGGCATTTCGCTTTGCCAGTCATGGGTCATGGCAGCCCAAAAGCCGCGCTGTAAGGGCCCGCCCTGATTGACCACACAGTGGGCGGGAATTCTGGCCAAAGCCTTGCCGAGCAGGGTCGAACCACATCGCGAGGTATGGAAAATGAAGCCCGACGGCATTAGCGCATCTTCTATCAGATCATCCACCTCCAGCACCCGCATCGACGTGGCAAAGGCGGTGGAAATCATATCCGCCTGGGCAAGACGCTCGATGGTGAACAAGTGCTGCCAGTCCCGATAGGCATGGGTACCAATATCCACCCAATATACCTTGCTGACCTGTCCGGGGGTGCTGGCCGGCTCGATCGCGGCCGGAATAAGGCCTGCATTGGCACGAATACGCGAAATGGCTTCATCATCTGACACAAGCGCGTCAAAACGGCCCGGCAAAAGCCGCCCTACGACCTCATGGTCTGGCAAGGCATAAATCGGCACCATTTTGAACAACCACCCCGGCAGTTATATCTTTATGCAGGCTTATATACACGTTCAGGCCCGCCTTTCGTACCCATAACCTATAGCGGGACAAACGCAAAGTCCTTGCGCCAGTACGGCGAAGTTCAGGTAAAGGCTTCCCCCTCATGCAGCTTTTCCTTGCACGAACCTTCGGGGTTTGACACTTTGCGCGCAAATTCACAGTCCCTGTCCTTTGGAGTTCTGTTTTGCACGACACCCCGGTTCAAGCCTATGGCCACTGGCTGGCCACCGCCGCGGATGACTGGCCAGAAGAGGCCCGTCATTCCGCCTGGCGCGAACTGATTGATCAGATCGGCGTTACCGTACCAGGCACCGCCGAACCGGCCACAAAAATTGCCGCGCAAGTGGTCAGCACCTGGGGCACCGGCCCCAGCATGGCTGCCGGGCAGGAGACACGCCTGGCCGCGCCTTGGGCCGCGCTGGTCAATGGCACCGCGGGCCATGCCCTGGACTTTGATGATAATTTTGATCCGTCAAAATCGCATGCCACCACGGTGCTGTATCCGGCCATTCTGGCGCTGGCTGAACAGGAAGGCGCCAACGGGGCCGCCTGTATTGATGCCTACATTGCTGGCCTGCAAATCATTGGCAAGGTGGGCCAGGGGGTGAATCCCTATCACCGGGACCGGGGCTGGCATGCCACGGCCACGCTGGGCGCGGTGGGCGCCGCGGCGGCCTGTGCCCGCCTGTTGAAACTGGACGCAGAACGCGCCGCCATTGCCA
Organism: Robiginitomaculum sp.; assembly: GCA_030949705.1. Classification (GTDB taxonomy): domain Bacteria; phylum Pseudomonadota; class Alphaproteobacteria; order Caulobacterales; family Maricaulaceae; genus Robiginitomaculum_B. The sequence goes on from JAUZSF010000019.1 coordinate 42,587, forward strand.
TTTCGCTTTCTACCAGCATGGCGGCGGGGTTCATGTCGCAATTTGGCACCATGGCCAAGCCTTTGCATGCGGGACTGGCGGCCAAGGCCGGGATCATAGCGGCCTCGTTGGCCCGTGCCGGCATCACCGCCAGCATGAACACGCTGGATGGCAAAAACGCCATGAACCATTTGATGGTTGGCCCGGATTACGAGCATTTGCGCGATACCCTGACCAATCCGGACCATGGCCATACCCTGACCTTTGACACCCAAAATATCGGCGAGCCATTGCTGATTACCGAACACGCCTTTCGGGTAAAGCGCTTTGCCAATTGCGGTGCCTCGCACCGGGCGCTGGATGGTCTTCTGATTTTACGTGAACAACATGGCTTTGGCGCTGATGACGTGGAACGAGTGGATATCACTTTGCCGCAAGTGCATGTGAACAATCTGATGTATCATGATCCGCAAGACCCCTTGCAGGCCAAATTCTCCTTTGAATATGCCCTTGGCACGGCCTTGCTTTTTGGAGATTTTACGCTGAGCGATTTCACCCAGGAAGCGGTGATGCGCCCACCGGTGCGCGCCCTTTATCCACGCATACACCTGCACGGTGTGGATGCGCTGGAAGGGGCCTGCCCGACCGAGGTGAAAATCACCCTGAAGGACGGCACGGTTTATGAAACCGTGCGCACTATGCCTTTGGGCAGCAAGGCCGCCCCCTTCAGTGACGAACAATACTGGGCCAAATTTGAAGGCTGTGCCGCCCCCTATATGGATGCAGACAGCCTGAACGGCCTGAAACAGGCTTTGATTAATTTTACGGCTCTGGACGAGATAACGGAAATGACGCGCTATCTTGCCAAGCCCCTGGAACGCAGAGAAACCTCATGAGCACCCCCACCCCATCTGCCCAACGTCCATCCGTTCTGGTACTGGCCGCCAGCCGCGCCGGTGCCGATGACCCGGTCGCCCGACTGAAAGGCACTTCACACAAATGCCTGGCCCCGATTGACGGGGTGGTGATGCTGGTCCGGGTGGTGCAGGCCATTCTGGATGCCGATGTGATGGGGAAAATATATATCTCCATCGAAAGTGAAGATTTGCTGCGTACCGTGCCGGAACTGGCCCAATGGCTGGACGATGACGTTATTCGTATGGCCCCGGTGCGGGGTAATCTGGCCGACAGTGTGCTGGCCGCCGCCGAAATCATGGAGCCGGCCTTCCCCATGATCATCACCACCGGGGACAATGCCCTGCACGGCCCTGAGATTTTGCAGGATTTTGTCGGCCAGTTTATGGCGATGAAAGGCGATGCCGCCGCGGGCTTTACCACCGCCGAAACCGTCATTGCCGAATTCCCCGAGGTGGGCCTGGCCTATCACCGCCTGAAAGACGGTGGCTATTCATCCTGCAATCTTTATGCGTTTCGCTCGGACAAGGCGCTGACCGCGGTGCGCATATTTGAAGGCGGTGGCCAGTTTGGCAAACGCCCGCTGCGCATCATCAAGGCCTTTGGGATCATGCCCTTTATTTTGTACAAGCTGCACGCCGCCACCCTGGATGAATTGCTGCAACGCATTGCCAAACGGCTGGGCATCACCGCGGATATTATCATGTTGCCCTACGCCTATGGGCCCATTGATGTGGACAATATTTCCTTTTTTGAAATCTCGGAACGGGCGTTAAAAGAACGCCGTCTGGCCAAAAAATAAACTTCCCTTCCCCGGTCTTTCATGGCGGGGATAAATCAAATGCATCCGAGGGCCGCCATGCGGCCCTAGTCTTGGGGTTCTTCTTCATGAACCCACGGGACACCAAGGATGAACGAAACCCCCAATCTGGTATTGCCCTATATTTTAGAGGCACAGGCGCAAAAGCACGTTACCCATAACGAGGCCATTCGCGCCCTGGATGCGCTGGTCCAACTGGTTATTACCAGCCAGACCCTCACCGCACCGCCAGCCGCTCCCATAGAGGGCGAACGCTATATTATTGCCGCCAATGCCACCGGCATCTGGGCCGGCAAGGATGCCCAGATCGCCGCCTGGCAGGACGGGGCCTGGGCCTATTATATCCCCAAAGCAGGCTGGCAGGCCTGGATCATTGATGAGGCGCGGCCGCTCTATTTTGATGGCACTATCTGGCAAGCCCCGCCCCAGGGGATGAGCCTGATTGCCAATGCCACACCCAACGGGGCCCAGACCCGCTTTGACATTATCGAGGAAGACATCCCCCTGGCCGGCGCCTTTACCGACAGCACCATCGTCATCCCGGATCGGGCCATTGTGTTTGCGGTCACCAGCCGCACCACCACCGCCATTACCGGGGCCAGCAGCTATGATTGCGGCATTGTTGGCAATCTGGCCAAATATGGCGGCGCGCTGAGTATTACGCCCGGCAGCACCAATAGCGGCGTGACCGGTCCCACCGCGTTTTATGCCAACACCCCCATCCGCCTGACCGCCAATACGGCAAATTTCACCGGCGGCAGCGTCCGTATTGCCATCCATTTGATGCTGTGCGGCGCCCCCACTTCCTGATTTTACGTATAATAACCAAGGACTTAATATTATGAGTGACCCCTTTCCCTATACCGCCACCGGCATGAGTGGCCCGGCCATTGATGCCTTTGCCATCACCCCCGATGATGCCACCGACTTGGCCCAAACCACCCGGGCGCTTTACAGCGGTGGCGGCGGTGATATTGCCATGATCCTGCAGGGCGGCGGGGCCGTCACCTTCAAGGCCGTGCCCGCCGGGGTCATCCTGCCTTTGCGAGTAAGGCGGGTCATGCTGAGCGGCACAACGGCCCTCGATCTGTGTGGGCTGGTTTGAAGAAATGCTGTCTCTGGCATGGGTTCAGGCTTTGATACCGTTGATTCATGCCGATTATCCACCGCCGTGAATATGGGTTGCCCGCAATAACATCAAAGGCATTTGAAAATAGAATACATTTCCTACATGCTCTCTTTGTTAGGGCAACCTGCCGCTTTTATGACATAAGTGATTACAATAGAGTACAAACCCCGGGGGGATAAACGTGAAGTGGATAATTGCACTGGCTGGTTTTGTGGCGTTGGGCATAGGCGGCATACATTATGACGTCTTTGCTGGCATGCCGGGCGGTTCAGGCATCCACAACATTGAAACCAAACTGAAAACCCATGCCGAACGTGCCTTGCACAACGCCAATCTGGATTGGGTCAACATAGAAATCCACGGTCAGGAAGCTTGGTTGTCGGGGACGGCCCCTTCCAAAACGGCACTGGAAACAGCGCGCATGGCCGTACTGCACAGTGTTGGCAAAGGCGGGGCGGTTATGGGTCCCATCACCGCGGTAAATACGGATCAGATCAAAATACAGGAAAAAAAAGACCCTGAGGTCTGGCAGGTGCAAAAATTGCCCGATGGGCAATGGACATTTTCCGGCAGCATCGCAGATGCCAAGAGCCGACAGGCCCTGATTGATTTTCTCATCCAGGATGATCAGACGTCGGCGGATCACATAAAGGACAGGATGCACCTGGCATCCGGCATGCCCACGGGATGGAACCAGCGGGCGCAAATGCTTCTTAAGGCGTTATCACGGCTGGATGTGGGCACCGCCCGCATGCGTGACGACCGCCTTAGCCTGCAAGGCAGCACCAATGACGCAAAAATCAAAACCGAAGTGGAAGAGCTGTTTACGCGCTTCAAGGCCCCGGACAAAGCCACCACATCCATTGTGTTAACGCCCCCCCCAAAACCGGCACCAAAACCATCAGATCCCTTTGATCGCACCGGGTGCCAACATAAATTTACAGAAATTCTTGGTAAAGACAGCATCCATTTTGCCACCTCCAAGGCCATTATTAACCAAGACAGTTATGCCCTTATGGACCAATTGGCTGAACTGGCCCAAAAGTGTGCAAGCCATACGTTGGTCATATCGGGCCATACGGATCCTCTGGGGGACCCTGCCTTTAATGACTGGCTATCTTTACAACGGGCATTGGCTGTGAAAAATTATTTTGTAAACAAAGGGATAGATGAGAATACCTTGCGCGCGCGCGGGGCGGGTTCTATGGAACCCCTGTGTTCAGAAAACACCCGTTCTTGCCGCCAACGCAACCGCCGGATAGAAATAAGCATAGAGTAGAAAGGGACAGAACCATGGTATGGCTTGCCGCACAAATGTGGGGATTACTTGCGCTAAGCCTGGTACTGGGCTTGCTCGCCGGGCGATGGATCTGGCGTCAACCACAAAGCAACAGGGATGATGAGGCCGATAAAGAGCTGGCGCAATTACGCTCGCGGATTGAAGAAAGCGATGCGGAAAAAGCCAAACTGCGCTCGCAATTGCTGGAATACGAAACGGAACAGCGTCAGTCCGGCTCGGATCAGGACAGCACAGAAGTGGATCCGATCCTGTATGAATCGGCCAGCGATGGTAATGCCGACGATTTAAAACTCATCAAGGGGATCGGCCCGCAACTGGAAAAAATGCTCAACGACATGGGCATATATTATTATCACCAGATTGCCGCCTGGACCGACAGCCAGGCCGCCAAAATCGACGAACGACTGCGCTTTAAGGGGCGCATTATGCGCGACAATTGGCGCGCCCAGGCCAGCGCCCTGTCCTCTAACCGCTAATGCATTTTTTGTATATGACCACTGGTCACGCTTACCTGCGCGCGTTATGGCTGTGTTCAACATGAATTTGGCCCTGACCACCCAGAAAAGGAAGAAATTATGAGCGCCCTTCTTGCCATTATTGCCGTTGTCGTGATTTTTGCAGTTCTGAATATCGTAGAATACGGCCGCATCGACTAGGCCCCTCTTTGGGATCAGGCCGCCCCTTCGCGCAATAATTTTGCCAGCACCGCAGGTGGCTGTGCACCGGAGGCACCGCGGGCGCGGGCCACTATAAAGGTGGGTACGGCCTGAACCCCGATTTGCTGTGCCTCGCGCACTTCGCGGATGATCTGGTCCACATCCCGATCACTGGCAAACAGCCCGCTCAGCACGTCTTCTTCCAGACCCAGCCCAACGCCGATTTTGATCAGCGTATCCACGTCCCCCACATCCTGACCTTGGGTGAAAAACGCCTCAAACAAGGCTTCTTCGGCTTCCCAGCCCTTGCCCTGTCCCTCGGCCCAGCGGATCAGACGATGTGCATTCAGGGTATTGGGCCGCCGGGTGATTTTATCAAAGCGAAAATCAATCCCCACCTGTGCGCCCGCCTGTTGCAAATGCTCCATGCCGGCCTTGCGCGCCGCCTTGTCGGGGAATTTGCGATCCATATAGGCATGATATTCCAGCCCTTCTTTGGGGATGCCTCCATCCAGAAAAAACGGCCGAAAGGCGGTTTGTACCTCAACCTCGTCACCCAGCATATCCAGGGCGGCGCGCACATTGCGCAGGCCAATCCAGCACCAGGGGCACACCACATCGGAAACCATATCCAGAGTCGTTTTCATTTTCTTCGCCTTTTTACCTTGTCGATAATTATGCTACACTGGAACGAGAATAAAAAGGAAGCCGTCATGTTGGCACCCATCGTCATGCTTGCTCTACTGCAAACCACCCCCATGGCGCAGAGCGAGACCAACAGTACCGCCGTGCCATTACAGGGAAAGGTGATCATCAATGCCCATTGGCAGGGCAAGCCGTTCAGCCTGCGACAGTTCATGCGCAGCCATTTTAATATTGGCTCTTTGTTTGGTGGCCCGGCCTCGCCGCGCCAGACGGGCATGGCCATAAAGGTGTGCATTTCTGCACCGGGCAGCATGGATTGCGGCGTTTACCAGAGCGAGCCAAACCGCGGCGAGGCCCTGCCCCTAAACCTGACCCTGCCGGCGGGTGATTATGATGTTCAGGTCTGGCCGGTCAGCTTTAAGCCCCAGGCGCAAACCCAAAATACGCATGTGAATGCCGATGGCTCCACCGCTCTTGCCTATACATTTCAATGGCCCAAGGGATCGCGCTGAGCCGTTCACTCAGCGTTTTTTCAACACCACCGTACCGGCACTATAGCCCGCCCCAAACGAACAGATCAGGCCCAGATCACCGGATGTAAAATCATCATGGTGCTTGTGAAAGGCAATGATCGATCCAGCTGACGAGGTGTTGGCATATTCATCCAAGATCACCGGGGCGTCTTCTTCGCTGACCTCGTGCCCCATCACGCGCTTGGCGATCAGTTGGTTCATGGACAAATTGGCCTGGTGCAACCACAGGCGTTTTAACTGGCTGGGTTCCAGCTCCAGTTCAGCCATGTGCTCGGCAATCATGCTTGCCACCAATGGCACCACTTCGCGAAACACCTTGCGGCCTTCCTGTACAAACAATTTGTCATCCTTGCCGATGCCTTCGGGGGCGGCACGGTTCAAAAAGCCAAAATTATTGCGGATATTGTTGGAAAACTGGGTTTTCAGCTTGGTGCCCAGAATGTCATAGCCCGCCCCGTTCACCCGGCTTTCTTCCTCGACCAGAATGGCGGTGGCCACATCACCAAAGATGAAATGGCTGTCGCGATCACGAAAATTCAAATGGCCGGAGCAAATTTCAGGGTTGCATACCAGCACAGACTTTGCCTGACCGGAGACGATCATGCTTTGCGCCGTGGCCAGCCCAAAGGTGGCCGAAGAGCACGCCACATTCATGTCATAGCCAAAACCATGATCAATACCCAGCGCGTCCTGCACCTCGACCGATATGGCCGGATAGCCCCGTTGCAGGTTGGAACAGGCAACCAGCACAGCATCCACATCATTGGCATCCCGCCCGGCGTTTTGCAGGGCATCCTTGGCGGCGCCGACGGCGATTTCCGCCAATATGGAAATTTCTTCATTGGGGCGTTCGGGAATGCGCGGTGCCATAATGGCGGGGTCCAGTATGGGATCTTTGGAGACCACATAACGGGATTTTATGCCTGAGGCCTTTTCAATAAAGGCCGCCGAAGAAAGGGGCTTTGCCTCTACCTCTCCCTTTTCAATGGCGGCGGCATGTTCGGCGTTCCACTGGTTGGCCCAGGTGTTATAGCTGTGCACCAATTCTTCGTTGGAAATGCTTTGCGACGGGGTCCACAGACCCGTGGCGCTTAATACGGCGTTGTGTTGCATAAAAATTCCTGCCCAAAATTACCCATTTGCTTTTACGCCTTCTGGCGCAAAAGACCAGTACCCGTTCAAGCCCGCATCAGTTTGAAATTTTCGCGGACCAGCCGTGGTTCCACGGACATATTCATCAGAACGTCGGCCCCGATCCGGCCCAGCAAGGCATCGGCCGCCGCTTTGTCCACGCCTGCAAGGCCCTGATAATGGTCCAGTACGCGCTGAAGCATCCACAGCGGGTACGGGAAGACCGCCCGGTCTTCTTCCACGCCGCCGATTTTATATTTGTGAAAGCCGGTGATGCGGGGCAGTTCCCGCACATCAGGGTTCTCGCCGGCCCATTTTTGCAGATCTTTCAGGCTGTCCTGCAAAATCGGCAAATGCTCGGTGGCAAACATTTCCAGGATGGGCACCAGCGTTTCGGGGATCTGGTCATTTTCCAGAAAATCCCCCGTAAGCGGATGTTGTGGTGCGTGGGCGCGACGCGCCCAATCGGCCACACGGGGCGCGATGCGCTCCATCATTTCACCCGAGGCCGGATCACGATAATTGTGGGCATAAAGCGGACCCAAAAGCCCGTAATCCCCAATGGATGGCCGGGTGCCAAACAAAAACGGATGATCGGCCAGATGGGCATCAAAGGCCCGCAAAAAGGCCTCATAGGTGCTTTCAATCGCCGGGGCCGTTTTTTCGGTTATGCCCAGAAATGGCAGCGAACCTTTGAACTTTTCGGCAGCCTTTTTACCCAGCGCATAGCGTTCGTCTGACGGTAAATCGGGAAAGGCCGTATTGCCAAATTCCTGATAGGCAAAGTCCTCATTATAGGTCCAGCGATAATACATGGCCGCAATCAACAGCCATTCATCGCCAAACAGCTCCAGCATCAAGGCAGCCAGTTTTTGCACCGGGCCTTCAGGGTAGACTTTTGGCCCCGGTTCATGGTCTTCCAGATAATCGATAATGTCGGTGGTGTCCTGCACCGTCTCGCCTTCGGGCGTGATCAGCACCGGCACCATGCCATAGCCAAGGCGCGGCATGATCTCTTTCTCATAAATCTTGCGATTGGAAAGCACTTCCCGATAGGGCACATTTTTCCAGCGCAAATACCCCCGTGCCTTGCCCGAATAGAGCGAAAGCGGCGCAGCAAGAAACTGATAGCTCATCTTATTGTTCCGATCAAAACGGGTTCAAGGCATAGCCTTCATTATTCAACACCGCATGGGCGGTCATTGCCGACAGCGCCATATTCACGCCAGGCAGCAAGTCTTCGTTACCAATGCCGTAATAGGCCGCAGTCTGGCCACACACATAAAAGCGCACCTTGTGGGCCACCAACGCCTCGACCAAGTCTATATTGGCATTTTGCGCATGTTCATGCTGGGTGCTGTAATATTCATCCCGGGTTACATCCATGGCCCCTTTACCATGCAGCACCACGGCCAGTTGGATATTGTCTTCACTCATCCCGGCGGCCACATGCATATTGATAAAACGGGCCACGGATTCCAGCTGGCGGTTCACCTGCTCTGCCTTGCCCCCTTTGGAAATGTCAAAGCGAACCTTGAAAACCTCATTGGCCGGAATCGGCAGATCGGATTTCACATCAGCGATTTTACCAAATGCAGGAATGGCCGTGCCCGCATGAAAAGCTTCTGGCCCGGCCAATGCTGGCATGGACAGGGTCATAAAAGCAAAAATAGTAATGATGAACCGCATGGATATACCCCTCTTGGATTGGTCAACTCACCTCACAAATCTAGGGCCCGGGCCGGGCGATGTCATGCGCTTATTTTGGTTGCCGTCCTGTCGTGACAAGGGCGTAGCTTCGTACTGTCTTTCACCTGTCATTACCGGGCTTGTCCCAGTAATCCAGTGAAGTAAGCTTGTTATATGCAGGATCGTATCTATTCAGTGTATATACTGGCAAGTAAACGCAATGGCACCTTATATGCCGGCGTAACGAATAATTTGGTACGGCGAGTTTATGAACACCGCGAGAAACTAGTGGCTGGATTTACCAAAAAATATGGCGTGTCTATGCTCGTATGGCACGAGGAATTTCTGACATTGAGTTGGCCATACGGTGTGAAAAACGAATTAAAAAATATTCACGCCGATGGAAATTGAACTTGATTGAACAAAAAAATCCAGATTGGGATGACCTTTGGGAAGTGATTTCACGCTAACTGTCTACCTGGATTACCGGGACAAGCCCGGTAATGACAATGAGAGAATAAACTAAACCATAGTGTGTCATTGCCCGACTGGTTCGGGCAATCCAGGCCAATCTGAAATCATGCGAAAATCGCGTAAATACCTTACGTATCCAGAAAGCTGCGCAGTTTGCGCGAGCGGCTGGGGTGTTTCAGCTTGCGCAGGGCTTTCGCCTCGATCTGACGGATCCGTTCGCGGGTCACCGAGAATTGCTGACCAACTTCTTCCAGCGTGTGATCGGTGTTCATGCCAATGCCAAAACGCATGCGCAATACCCGTTCTTCGCGCGGTGTCAGAGAGGCCAATACCCGCGTGGTGGTTTCGCGCAAGTTAGACTGGATCGCGGCATCGACCGGCAAAATGGCGTTCTTGTCTTCGATAAAGTCACCAAGGTGGCTGTCATCCTCGTCCCCGATGGGGGTTTCCAGACTGATCGGTTCCTTGGCGATCTTCATCACTTTGCGCACTTTTTCCAGCGGCATAGAGAGTTTTTCGGCCAGTTCCTCGGGCGTAGGCTCGCGGCCGATTTCGTGCAGCATCTGGCGCGAGGTGCGCACCAGCTTGTTGATGGTTTCGATCATATGCACCGGAATACGAATGGTGCGGGCCTGATCGGCGATCGAGCGCGTGATCGCCTGTCTGATCCACCAGGTCGCATAGGTCGAGAATTTATAACCCCGGCGGTATTCAAATTTGTCCACCGCCTTCATCAGACCAATATTGCCTTCCTGAATAAGGTCCAGGAATTGTAAGCCGCGATTGGTGTATTTTTTGGCAATCGAGATCACCAGACGCAAATTGGCCTCGACCATTTCCTTTTTCGCCTGCGCCGCTTCGCGCTGGCCTTTTTGCACAGTTTTGACGATGATGCGAAACTCATCAATGGTTACGCTGGCATCTTGTGCCAATTGTCCGACCAGACGTCGCAAACGGGTTACCTGATCGGCCTCGCGCTCAATAAATTTTGCCCAAGCCGGCGACAGCTTGGCGACGTCTTTTTCCCAATTAGGGTCCAGTTCATGCTGGAAATAATGTTTCAGGAATTGCGTGCGCGGCACCCCGTGTCCATCAGCCAGGCGCATGATGCGCCCTTCCAGACCGACCAGACGCTTGTTGATCGCATAAAGCTGTTCGACCAGCGCTTCGATCCGGTTATTGTTCAGATGGATGGCTTTGAGGCGCGTAATGATCGCGTCCTGAATTTCGGTATATTTGCGCCGCGATTGCGGGGTTAGATCCTTGCCCTTCATCTGGGCGTCAATCAGCTTCCCCTGTAATTTGTTAAAGGTCTTGAAATCAGCGGCGATGGCATCCAGCTCGGCCACCACGCCCTCGCGCAGTTCGGCCTCCATGGCCGAGATCGACAGATTGACTTCGTCGTCATCATAATCGTCGTCATCATAATCGTCGTCATCATCACTGCTTTCGCTGCCCTCGCCCTCAGCCTTATCCCCGTCTTTGGCGGTATCGTCAGATTTTTCATCGCCTTTGGACTCAGGAGGCGCTTCGGCCTGTACCTCACCGGCGGCCTCATCGCCGGCATTATCTTCCTCGGCCCCATGGCGAGCCGCAAAGGTGGTGTCCAGATCAATAATGTCGCGCAGCAAAATACGCCCTTCGGCCAACTCTTCACGCCAGACCATAATGGCCTCGAACGTCAGGGCGCTTTCGCACAGGCCGCGGATCATGGTGTCGCGCCCGGCTTCGATCCGTTTGGCAATGGCAATTTCGCCCTCGCGAGAGAGCAGCTCGACCGTGCCCATTTCGCGCAAATACATGCGCACTGGATCATCGGTGCGATCCGCCGCCGCCGTGGTATTGCCGGTGCGCACTGCCGTGGTGGCCGTGCGGGTGGCCACAGCCTTGCCGGGATCGCCCTCGGCGTCTTCTGAATCCACCAGGTTAATGCCCATGTCGGACAGCAAGGCCATGATGTCTTCAATGCGTTCCGAGCTGACCTCGCCAGAGGGTAAGGCCTTGTTCAATTCTTCGTGAGTGACAAAGCCACGCGTCTTTGCCAGCGTAATCATACGCTTTACGCCGCTGTCGGAAAGGTCCAGCAAGGGGCCGTCCTGATTTTCCGTTGACGTGGTTTTTGCTGCTTCTGCGGCCTTGGCCATTTATCACCTATCCTCGCGCATACGCCGAGCGTATTTGCGGTAACCCTAAGCTGTAACGGGCGCACCCGTAATTGTTCCCCAAGAGCACGGTCTCGTCAGACCTTGCCCGCATCCTCTTCACCGGCCTTTGCAGCGCGTTGCGCGGCACCAAGCGCCCTCAGGCTGCTCTGGTCGCCTCGCTTTAAACCCTCAAGCAATTGGTGAACCCGCGCCGCCTGTTCATCCATAGAACCTTGCCGCCCGATCAAGTCTTGCGCGGTTTGTAACCAGCGCATAACGCGATCAGCTTCGGACTGTTCCGGGACAGGTATCGTGCGCCGCTCCAATTGCCTAAGATCGTCTGCAAAACCTTTGTGCGTTAAATGGCGATGCAAACTCTCCCTGTCAACACTTGTCGAGGCCAGCCAGTGCTCAAGAATGGCCTGTTGCAGCCCAATCAGGGCCTCATCGGTGAAGGGCATATTGGCAAAGGTCTCGTCGGCTTCGGCCAATATTTGTGGATGGGCAATGATCTGGGCGATCAAGAATCGTTGTTCAGCAAGGCCAGTAGCCTGTTTTTTAACGAGTTTACGCAAATCCTGGCTGGGATAGGCTTTGGCCGGTGCCCGTCCGGACCCCATGCGTGGGGCCCGGCGGAATAACAAATCCAGTCGTGAAAAAAATTCACTGGCATAATATCCAGCCACTTCCTTATTGCTGATTTCGCTGGCGACCTCTCTTAGTCTTTTTTTCAGGCCGGCACGGGATTCCGGTGTGTCCAGCGGGGCGCGGTCCCGTTCGCGCTCCCATAAAACATCCACCAGGGGTCGGGCTTCGCGCAACACATCATCCATGGCGGCGCGGCCGCGCTGGCGCAGCATATCATCCGGATCCAACCCGGCAGGTAAAAAGGAAAATTTCAGCGTGCGCCCCGGCTCCAGCAAGGGCAAGGCCCGATCCAGCGCCCGGTATGCCGCCCGCTGGCCCGCCGCATCGCCATCAAAACACAAGATCGGATCCGGTCCGGCCTGCCACAGAAGGCGCAATTGATCTTCGGTCAGGGCCGTGCCCAAAGGCGCCACCGCATGTTCAATGCCGGCGCGGGCCAGCGCGATCACATCCATATAGCCTTCCACCACGACCAGCCCGCCGGCACCGGCGTTTCGTACCGCGGTGCGCGCCTGGGGATAATGATAAAGGGTACGGCCTTTGTGAAACAGCGGCGTTTCGGGCGAGTTGAGGTATTTTGCCTTGGCATCGGCCGACAGCGCCCGGCCGCCAAAGCCCACCAGACGCCGCCGCGCATCATGGATGGGAAACATCACCCGGTCGCGAAAGCGATCATAAGGCGCCTTGCCATCCTCCGGCGCGATCAGCAAACCGGCCTCGACCAGCACTTCGGGGCGTGCCCCCTTTTGCAGCAAATAATCTTTTAGCGCCGAATGCGAAGAGGGGGCATAGCCCATGCCAAATGATTTGTATGTTTCCTCATCCAGCCCACGATTTTCCAGATATTGGCGCGCATGGCGACCGCGTACGCGGCCCAGCTCGGCGGCATAAAACCGTGCCGCCTCTTCCATCCACTCGACCAGACCTTTCTGGCGCTCTGCCTTTTGCGCCGCTTCCGGATCCGGCGCCGGCAGGGCCATGCCCGCCTCACCAGCCAGGCGTTCCACTGCCTCGGTAAAGCTAAGCCCCTCGGTTTCCTGAAACCAGCTGATCACATCGCCATGCTTGCCGGAGGAAAAACAATGATAAAATCCCTTCTCGTCATTGACGAAAAAACTGGGGGTTTTTTCCTTGTTAAACGGGGACAGGCCGGCAAATTCGCGCCCCTGACGGCGCAGCTTTACCGTCCGCCCGATTATATCAGACGGTTTGACGCGGCTTTTCAGCTCTTCAATGAAATCTTCGCCAAAGCGCATGTTTTTCGCCATTCACCCAAGGGGGGAAGATAAATCTTACACGGGGAAAGGGAAAGGGAAAATGCGGGGTCTGTGGTGGTTGTCCACAAGAACGACCTTCTATCGCGTATTGACATACGTATATTTAGTTTGTATATACATACCGCTTGACGTAATTTAGGGGACTGAGGTTTAGAGGGTGCCCTAGAGACACTTCAGTGATTGCACGTAAACCTTTTAATGATTGGAGCAACTCATGGAATACAGAACACCACTTAGCCAAACGGGGGCTTCCAAATGCATTTACAGTTTTTCACTTTTGAAAAATTCACGTGAAATCCAGACAAACGTTCAGCAAACATAGCAAAGCACAGCATAGATTTTCTTGATGCTTTAACTATTTTCAATGACCCCGTTTTGGTCATACCCTCTAACTATGAGGAGGAGGTGCGCTATATTGCCATTGGTACTGTAAACCACTTGGAAATAGCCGTGGTTTTCACAATACGAAATGACAATTGCAGGATTATTTCTGCACGTTGCGCAAGTACTAATGAACGAAAAAAAATATCGTGACCTACACCCGGGAGGAACTGGATAAACTTCCCGATGAAACCGACTGGAAACGCGTTAAGGCGCTTACCGATGAGGACATTGCCAAGGCCGTGGCCGATGACCCCGATGCGGCCCCGATTGATCTGGACTGGTCGGATGCGGAATTGTGGATACCGGTCAGCAAAAAAGCCATCAGCCTGCGCGTTGATAATGATGTACTGGAATTTTTCCGGGCCAGTGGACGCGGTTATCAAACCCGCATGAATGCGGTGTTGCGCCAATACATGATGCACCAGAAGGATAAGAAAAAAAAGCGCCTGACCCTTAGCTCAAAATGGCTTTGACGGCGGCGCCAGCTTTGCCAAAGTCCATGGCCCCACCATATTTGGCCTTCAGGGCCGCCATGCATTTGCCCATATCTTTCAGGCCGGCGGCATCCAGTTCTTCGACCACGGCACGGGCGGCGGCCTGAATTTCTTCATCGCTCATCTGGCGGGGCATAAATTCAGCAATAATGGCGCTCTCTTCGCGCTCGCGCTCGGCCAGGTCGGCGCGGCCGGCTTCTTCATAAATGCGGGCGCTTTCTTCACGCTGTTTAAGCAGCTTGGCCAGAATTTGCAGGATTTGCTCTTCGGCGCACCCCTCACCCACATCGCGGGTACGCGCGGCGATATCGCGATCCTTGATCGCCGCCTGGACCAGACGCAGGGTGGAAACCCGCACCGGTTCTTTGGCTTTCATGGATTCAACAAGTTTGGTCTTAATCTGATCGCGTAGCGACATGCGTTTCACCTTGTTCGCGGCAAGATTGCCGCCAGATAATACGGTCTGTTCCCCATAAATTAAAGCACCTGACAGACCGTGCTCCCGGTTGACGCTGACCAGCGCCTTGCCTAGTTTCGCGCAACTTCCACACTGGGAAAAACCGGAGCGTTGGCCTATGACTGCTCAGCCAAAGAGTCAAGAGCATCTTGAAGTGCCAACCGCATTGCTGGTGTTGGCGGACGGTACGGTTTTTGCCGGTTTTGGCACGGGCGCGACGGGTGAAGCCCTTGGCGAAGTTTGCTTTAACACGGCGATGACCGGTTATCAGGAAGTGCTGACCGATCCATCCTATTCAGATCAGCTGTTGTGTTTCACCTTTCCCCACCTGGGCATTACCGGCACCAATGCCGATGATACCGAAGATGAAAGCGCCCGCCAAGATGGGCCGCCATCGGGCGCAAAAGGCGTGATCATGCGGGCGGCCCCCGGCGAGGCCGCCAGTTGGCGTTCCGACAATGATTTTGACACCTGGCTTAACACGCGCGGCATTGTGGGTATTTACGGCGTGGACACCCGCGCCCTGACCGTACACATCCGCCGCCACGGCATGCCCCATGGGGTGATTGCCCACCACACCGATGGCCAATTTGATATTCCTGCCTTGCAGGCCATGGCCAAAGGCTGGGCCGGGTTGGAAAATGCTGATCTGGCCGCCAAGGTCTCGGCCAAAACCTCTTATCCGGCCCGGCAAAGCGAATGGGATCTGAAAAGTGGCTATGCCGCCCCGGCGCAAGAGGGACCATTGGTGGTGGTCATTGATTATGGGGCCAAGAGCAATATTGTCCGCCGTCTGGCTGCCTTGGGGCTGCGCGTAACGGTGGTGCCATGCACGATGACGGCCGCTGACATTCTGGCACTGCATCCCGATGGGGTTTTGCTGTCCAATGGTCCGGGCGATCCGGCCGCCACCGCCGCACATGCCAGCCCCGTCATTCAGTCATTGATTAGCGCGAATGTGCCAATCTTTGGCATCTGTCTGGGACACCAATTACTGGCGCTGGCCCTGGGGGCCAATACCAAGAAAATGGATCAGGGCCATCATGGAGCCAATCATCCGGTCAAGGACTTGTCCACCGGCAAGGTTGAAATTGTTTCCATGAACCACGGCTTCACCGTGGATGAAGACACATTGCCCGATGGCGTTGTGGCCACCCATATATCCCTGTTTGATGGCAGCAATTGTGGCCTGCGTCTGAAAGAGAAACCCGTTTTTTCCGTGCAATACCATCCCGAGGCCAGCCCGGGGCCGCAAGACAGTTTTTATCTGTTTGATGATTTTAAGGCTGCCCTTGGGCGCACGGCACCGCAATGACTTTATCACAATTTCGCCTGGGCCTGATGAGTGGTGCCTTGGCAATGCTGGCGGGCTGTGCGGACACGCGCCCATATACCCAAGCCTATACCCAGGCCACTGGCCCGTGGCAAAGCTGGCAAGTCCCCGTTTCCACCCCTTCTCCCCTATTGGGCAAAATCTGGTCCTACAAGGATAACGCCTTTATCACGCCGGATGCTCTGGCCAAACACATGGCGGCTGTGGATTTTGCCCTTCTGGGTGAAAGCCACGACAATGC
This sequence comes from Robiginitomaculum sp., assembly GCA_030949705.1. Classification (GTDB taxonomy): domain Bacteria; phylum Pseudomonadota; class Alphaproteobacteria; order Caulobacterales; family Maricaulaceae; genus Robiginitomaculum_B. The sequence continues at coordinate 58,836 of JAUZSF010000019.1, forward strand.
AGATCATCACCGTTTGCAAGGCTGGATGGTCAGCGCCATTGCCAATGAAGGGCGCCAGCCCGCCGTTGTTTGGGAAATGTTTGATACCGGCCAGAGCGACGCGTTGGCCACTTTTCAGGCTGGCAAACCAGATCATGCCGATGCGCTGGGCACAGCGGTACAATGGGAAAAAACCGGCTGGCCGCAATGGCCGCTTTATCAGCCCATTGCCGAGGCCTCTTTGTCATCGGGGCTGACCATGTATGCCGGTGACCCGCCGGTAAAGCTGGTACGAGCCGTCGGTAAAAAAGACTTTTCAGTACTGCCCGCGGGGCAGAGCAAAAAACTGTTGCTGGACAGGTCCCTGGCGACGGACTTGCAAAACGCCCTGCAAACGCAAATTGTCAAATCTCATTGCAACCTTATCCCTGCAACGGCCACCGGCCCCATGTATCGCGGGCAACGCCTGCGCGATGCCAGCATGGCCATGCATATGGTCGAAAAAGGGGCACGGGATGGGGCCATTCTCATTGCCGGCACCGGCCATGTCAGACAGGACCGCGCCGTGCCATGGTATCTGCGCCAATTGCGCCCCGGCAAAACCGTATCCAGCCTGATGTTTGTGGGCGTTACGGATAAGGATACAGACCCGGTGGCCCTGATCCCCACCGACCCGAATGGCAAACCGGTTGCCGATTACGCCTGGTTCACCCCCAAGGTGGTCCGCAAGGATCCGTGCATTGCACTTAAAAAACGCTTTGCCAAATAGCCTTAGGCGGCAATGTGTTCCAGCGCGGTTTCAATCAACAGATAGGCCGGGCCATCACCGGTGCGCAAATGGGTTTCCAGATGCAACTTGTTGCCCTTTTGCGCGGATTGATTGATCTTCTGGCGCAACTCGCTGGCAAATTCCTCGGCGATTGCCAACAGGGCCGCATCATCAGAAAACGCCACGCTCAAGGCTTCAATTTGTGCCTCGGCCTCCAGGCGGACAATATCCACCATCGCGCGTTTGCCGCCCACCAGCCGGGCATGGGCCAGGCTGCGATAGGTTTGGGTGCTGAATAAACTTTGCGGGTCAATATCATGAATGCGAAACAGTGTGACCAGACGGTCCAGCGTATCGGGGCCCTGGCGCGTCGATGGCGCCGATGCTGATGCCACACCATCGGCTTTGTCCTTGGCACGGTCCATGCCCGACAAGACGTCTTTCCAGCTCCACCCCTGATTTTTCTGGGCCGGTTCCTCAGTCTTGACCGCTGGCTCGTCCCTAGTGGCGGCGCGGGCTTTGTTCTGGGCCTCAATCTGCGCCTCAATAAAACTTTTTTTCTTGGTTTTGGCAGGCTTTGGCGCGGCTGGGGCCGGTGAGGTGGCGGCGGGCTTTACACTCTCAGTGGTTTTGTCCGGTTCAGCCGGGAGCGTTGTCTGGGCTTTGAACGGTTCGTCCTGGGCCTGTATTTTAAACGGACTGGGAACATCCAGAGCCCCGCCGCGCGGCCCGGCCGCTGCCCCCATGCGCAACATAAAATCACTCAGCAATTCATAATTCTGGCGAATGCGGGCCTGAAACTCGGCATCAATTTCTTCGGCTTCATCGGCGGCGGCCCGGGCAGCCTCGTTCAGGCCTTCCAGACCCTTGCGCAGTTTTTCCTGCAAGTCGCGGGCCTGCGCATCGGCGGTTTCGGGCAAGGCTGCCAGCTTGCTTTCCAGCGTCTTGGTAGCGGCCTCCAGCCGTTCAAAGGTTTTATCGGCCCAACTGGCGGCAGAAAAGCTGGCCTCGTTGGCCTGCTCCAGCCGTTTGGCAATCACTTCGGCATAAGCATCCAGCGCAGATTTCGCCTCTTCAGCGGCGTTTTTGAGCTCTTCTGCCTGGCGGGCATTACGTTCGGCGGCAAGGCGGGTTTCGCGCTGCACTTCCAGTACACGTTCCTGAGATGTGGTCAGGGCCGTATCAAAGGCCTCGGTAACAATCTCGGCCCCCTGACGCGCTACATCCTGCATTTTTTCAACACTTTGGCGGGTAAGGTCGGTCAGCACCCGCGCATCATCACGGCTGGCAGCAAAGCTGTCCCGGGCGCGTTCGCGCACCTGATCCAGTTCTTGCGTGCTGGCGGAAAGAGCTTTGCTGGCATCGCCAAGCTCAATAGTGGTCGAGGAAAGCCGCCCCGTAGCTTCGTCCAGCTTGGCGGCGATCACCTTGGCCCCTTGCGCCGCATCATGGGCAGAGCCGGAAAGCCGTTCGGCACTTTCTTCCAGGGTTTTAGTGCTGTCGATGGCGTGGGCATTGGCAATGTCCGCGGCAGCTACCACCATTTTGGACTGTTCGGTTATGGCCTCGGCAATGTCGGCGGCCTTTTGGTCCAGCACGATGGCCAGATCGGCAACCGCTTCGCGTTCGCGGCGCAAATCGTTGATCAGGGCATCGGTGCGTTCGCGCGCGCTCTCTTCGGCCTTGGCAAAGGCTTCGCTGTGATGGCCAAGCACTTCTTCCATGGCGCCAAGGCGGGCCAGAGCGCCTTCCACCGCGCCATTCACCCGGGTGATTTCGCTACGCACCGCATCGGCCATCAGGCGCGCATCCTCGCGCGTGGCCTTGGCCGGATCGGCAAAGCGTGCCGCCATCGCTCCGATATAACGGGCGGTACTGCGAAAACGGACCAGCTCGGCAATCAGCACCGCCGCCAGCATGACAAAAATGGCCGGGCCAACCGAAACGAACAACAGGCTGGCCACCCCCGTCACCGGCAATGCCATCAGACCGGACAGCCCGGCCTGTCCCAAAGTGAAGGCCAAGACCGCCGACACCCAGAAAAAGGAAACCACTGCCCCGGCCAGCAGAAACCAGACATGGGGAGATTTGGCATCTTCACCCGGAAGTCCCGGCTCGGCCTCTGGCGTTCCCGCCTCTTCGGCGTGGAGCACAATTTCACGTTCGGCCTGGCGCTCTTCGGACAGCTTGACCCCGGCCACCGTACCATAGGTACCGCTTTCAGAATTTTCCCGTTCCTGGTGAGTTTCAGACATGCACTTCCCCCCATAAGGGCTAATATTAACCACTCCTTAACTCGCGCAAAATCACGCAAAAGGGAAGTCTAAAGCGCATGATTTTTTTAGGCGTCTGTGGCTTTCCAGCGTAAAATCGGGGTTCTGGCGGCTCTGGTCTCGTCCAAACGGCGCAAGGGAGCCAGGGTTGGGGCGGCGGTAAAACGTGTCGTATCGCCTGATTTTGCCATTTTCGCCAGTAAAAGCAGCGAATCAGCAAACCGATCCAGACTTTCTTTTGATTCGGTTTCCGTGGGTTCGATCAACATTGCCCCATGCACGATAAGCGGGAAATACATGGTCATGGGATGATAGCCTTCGTCGATCATCGCCTTGGCAAAATCGAGTGTGGTCACCCCGGTATCTTTCAGGAATGCATCATCAAAGAGCGCTTCGTGCATACACACCCCGTCAAAGGCCGGGCTCATTTCTTCGGATAGCCGCGCCAGCAGATAATTGGCGTTCAAAACCGCATCTTCAGAGACCTGACGCAGACCATCTGCACCGTGGCTCATCATGTAAGCCAGCGCACGCACAAACATGCCCATCTGGCCATGAAAGACGCTCAGGCGGCCAAAGGGTTTGGCATCCGATTGTGCCGCCTCTTCGATCAGCGCCCAGCCATCGCCGTCGCGCACCAGATAGGGCAGCGGCGCATAATTGCTAAGACGTTTGGACAGCACCACCGGGCCGGCCCCCGGCCCACCGCCCCCATGGGGGGTGGAAAAGGTTTTGTGCAGATTGATATGCATGGCGTCCACGCCCAGATCACGTACCCGGGTTTTGCCCATAATGGCGTTCAAATTGGCCCCATCACAATAAAAATAGCCCCCCGCCTCGTGCACCAGATCGGCGATTTCGCGGATATCGCGCTCAAACAGGCCGCCCGTATTGGGATTGGTTAGCATGATGGCCGCCACATCAGGGCCGATTTTAGCGCGCAGGATTTCCATATCCACGCGCCCCGTATCATCGGCGGGCAGTTCATCAATTTCAAAGCCGCACGCCGCCGCCGTGGCCGGATTGGTGCCGTGGGCCGATTGCGGCACCAACACCCGGCGGCGGGTTTGCAGCTCGCCGCGCTCTTCAATGGCGGCGCGAATACACATCATGCCACACCATTCACCATGGGCGCCTGCCTTGGGCGACAGCGCCACCGCATCCATGCCGGTAATGGCCACCAGCCAATCGGACAGCTCGGCCATCAGGCCCAGCGCGCCTTGCACGGTGGATTGCGGCTGCAACGGGTGCACATCGGCAAAGCCCGGCAAACGCGCCAGTTTTTCATTCAGGCGCGGATTGTGCTTCATGGTGCACGAGCCAAGGGGGTACAGCCCCAGATCAATGGCGTAATTGCGTTGCGACAGGCGCACATAATGGCGCATGGCTTCGGGCTCGGAAAAGCCGGGCAGACCGATGGTCTCGTCCCGTTCCAGCCCGCCAAGGCGCGCGGTGTGTTCAGGCACATCCGGCAGATCAACGCCGCATTTTTCGGGCGCGCCCACTTCGTGCAAGAGCGGCTCTTGCTGCATCAATCCGCGCGAGCCGGAAAAGGTTTTCAGGTCTTCTGCACAGGGGACATCGCCGGTGGGGGCGGTGGGACGGCCGGTGGAATTCATTGCCATCAGAGCGCCTCCCGCAATGCCACCACCAGGGCGTCAAAATCTTCATCCCTATTGGTTTCGGTAACGGCAATCATCAAAACATCATCAAAATAACCTGCCCCGAAAAGTCGTGCCGCCGGGATACCACCCAGCACACCGGCTTTGGCCATGTCTTCGATAATCTGGCTGGCATTGCCCGATACCCGCACGGCAAATTCGTTAAAAAAGCTCTGGTTCAAGACCTCAACCCCGTCCAGCGCGTCCAGCCGATCGGCCAGTTGGCATGCCCGGGCATGGTTCAATGCTGCCAGTTTGCGCAGGCCCACTTCGCCCAACAGCGCCAGATGAATGCTAAAGGCCAGCGTGCACAGACCTGAATTGGTGCAAATGTTCGAAGTCGCCTTTTCGCGGCGGATATGCTGTTCGCGGGTAGACAGCGTCAGTACATAACCGCGCTTGCCCGCCTCATCCACGGTTTCCCCGGCAAAACGCCCCGGGGCCTGACGAATGAATTTGCGATCATCCCGGCACGCCAGCAGGCCCACATACGGCCCGCCAAAGCTAAGCCCATTGCCAATGGATTGCCCCTCGGCCGCAACAATATCAGCGCCCATTTCACCGGGGCTTTTCACCAGCCCCAGCGAGACCACTTCGGTGGTCACCGCAATCAGCAAGGTCCCCACCGCGTGGGCGGCCTTTGCCAGTGGTTCCAGATCGACCAGTTCGCCAAACACATTGGGGTTTTGCACCACGATACAGGCGGTCTGATCATCCAGCGCGCCCATCACATCTGCATCGGCGCCCATGGCCGGCGTCATCACATGCATGTCCATGGTTTCGCCCTGCACTGCCGTTTGCACGGTCTGCGCATAATGCGGGTGCAGGCCCGGGGCCAGCACGCATTTTCGCCGCCGGGTAATGCGCGCCGCCATGTGCACCGCCTCGGCGGTGGCGGTGGAGCCATCATAAAGCGAGGCATTGGCCACATCCATGCCGGTCAGTTGCGCCACCTGGGTTTGAAATTCGAACAGGGTTTGCAAGGTGCCCTGGGCAATCTCTGGCTGGTAAGGGGTATAGGCGGTCAGGAATTCTGATCGCTGTATCAAATGATCCACACTGGCCGGCACATGGTGCCGATAGGCCCCACCGCCACAAAAGAACGGCGCATCCCCGGCACTTAAGGATTGCCTGGAAAGATCCGTGAAATGCCGCTCAACCGCCATTTCACTGGCATGGGTCGGCAGACCCTCGATCAGGCCATCAAGACGGGCCTTGGCCGGAATATCGGCAAACAGATCATCAATGGAGGATACCCCGATGCGCGCCAGCATGGCGGCCCGGTCGTTCTCGTTCAGCGGCAGATAACGCATGCTTGGTGCCTATTCCCTGGTAAATTCGCCGTAGGCGGCCTCGTCCATCAGGCCGGACAGTTCGGCCGCGTCGCTAATGGTCATTTTAAAGAACCAGCCGGCCCCCTGGGCATCTTCATTGACCGTTTCGGGGGCATCTTCCAGCGCTTCGTTGACGGCAGTGATTTCACCCGATACCGGCGCATAGATTTCGCTGGCCGATTTTACCGATTCCACCACGGCGATGTCTTCGCCCTTTTTGACGGTCTTGCCGACCTCTGGCAGTTCAACAAATACCACATCGCCCAATTGGCCAGCGGCATAGGTGGAAATGCCAACAATGGCAGTATCGCCATCGACATTCAGCCATTCATGGTCTTCGGTATAATAAATTTTACTCATTATGGTTCCCCTTTTAACCCCGATAATAGTTTTGCGGCACGAAGGGCAATTTCACCACTTCGGCCGGATGCGCCTTGGCGCGCACCATCAGTTCCAGTTTCGTGCCCGGCACCGCCAAATCAGCGCGCACATAGCCCATGGCCACCGGCCCACCAAAGGTGGGACCAAAGCCGCCCGAGGTGATCTCGCCCACATAAACGCCGTCCAGATGCACCTGTGTGCCCTCGCGCGCCGGGGCGCGTCCTAACGGTTTGATGCCCACCCGCTTTTGCGTGGTGCCTTCGCTCAGCTCACGTAAAATCCGCGCGGCGCCGGGAAAGCCGCCACTTTCACGGCGCACCTTGGGAATGGCCCAGGCAAGGGATGCCTCCACCGGGGTACGACTTTCATCAAAATCATATCCAGACAGACACAGTCCTGCCTCCAGGCGCAAACTGTCGCGCGCACCAAGCCCGATGGGTTTGACCAGCTTGTTCTTCAAAAGCAGCCGCGCCAGATCTTCGGCATATTCAGATTTAATCGAGATTTCGAAGCCGTCTTCGCCGGTATAGCCGGAACGGCTGATATGACAGTCTATGCCGCCGATCTTGCTGGCCTTGGATTGCATGAACACCATGTCACAGGAATCTTCGCAATGGGGGGCCAGCACTTCGGCGGTCTTTGGCCCCTGTACGGCGATCAGCGCGCGATCCGGCGCGGCCTCCAGACGCACGCCTTTCGGCAAGCGCGAGGCAATCTGGGCAAAATCAATTTCCTTGAAGGCGGCATTCACCACCAGCATCAGCCAGCCTTCGAAATGTGGATGAATGGAACGCGTGACCATCAGGTCATCCATAATGCCGCCTTCATCGGTCAGCAGCAGGGAATAACGCTGCTGTCCCGGCTTCAGGCCGACAAAATCGCCCGGCATCAGTGTTTCCAGCGCCCGGGCCGTGGTTTCATGGTCCGGTCCGATAACAAAGCCTGTCCCATGTGAGAGACATCAAACAGGCCGCAATTGGCCCGGGTCCATTTGTGTTCTTTCAAAATGCCGTCGGCAAATTGCACCGGCATGGCATAGCCCGCAAAGGGCACCATTTTACCGCCCAGACTCTCCATTAAAGAGGCCAGCGGCGTACGCTTCAGACCATTATTTTGCATTTCATGCCCCGATAGCATAACCCCGGCATAAAGCGCCGAAGGCCCCCCGCTGTCCTGGTACCTGAGAGATTCACCCCATCGCATCATTGCGCCTGGTGGCTTACTCCTTCGGTGCGGCCCTCAAGGTGCCGCTTTCCAGCGTGTCGATCCCTTCGCGGTCCTTTGTGCCTGAGAGTTTCCGGGGCGGTTGCTCCTTCGGCGCTGACAAGCGGTCAGACTCTCCCGCGAAGATCATTCTGGTCAGCGTAACACGTCCTTAACGCTGATGGCCGGTGACCTAGCACGGGCATTTGGAGGCGGCAATGGCAAGGCGCACGCCCTAGCGAAAATAATCCCAGATGGAAAACAGCCCCAGCACAATAAAAATCACCCCGGCGATCAGCGAGAGCGGCAGTTTGGCCAGCCAGCCCTGCGCCGCCTGGCCCAGCAAAACCGCCAGCGCGCTGGAAAGCACCAGAGCGGCGGCCGAGGCCGCAAACACATACCAGCGATTGACCTCTTCCTTGGCGGAAAAGGCCAGGGTGGCAATTTGTGTTTTATCGCCCAGCTCAGCCAGAAAAATGGCGGCAAAAATGATCAGATAACGTTCCATGCTTTTTTCCTCGTCCTGAGCGTCCTCACCCTGAGGAAGACCAACGGCCTGTCTCGAAGGGCGAAGGACAAGAGTTTTTTCATCCTTCGACAGGCTCAGGATGAGGGCTCTTTTAATTCACCGCCGCCCGAAAAGCCGTTCAATGTCTTTCAGTTTCAGCTCCACATAGGTGGGGCGGCCATGATTGCACTGGCCCGAATGGGGGGTGGCCTCCATCTGACGCAGCAGCGCATTCATCTCGGCGGCATTAAGCCGTCGCCCGGCACGCACGGAGCCATGACAGGCCATGGTTGAACAAACCTCCTCGAGGCGTTCTTTTAGCGAAAGCGCGCTGTCAAATTCGGCCAGATCATCGGCGAGGTCGCGCACCAGACGGGTTGCATCCACAGTACCCAATAGCGCCGGGGTGGCCCGTACCGCCACCGCGCCCTGGCCAAAGGCCTCTAAGCTGAGGCCCAGCTCATCCAGCTCGTCCGCGCGGGCCAGCACCCGCTCGGCGCTCATCTCATCCAGTTCGACAATTTCAGGAACCAGCAGGGCCTGCGCGGTAACGCCCGAGGCGGCGAGCGCCTTTTTCATATCTTCATAAACCAGTCGTTCATGGGCGGCGTGCTGATCCACAATCACAATGCCATCCGCGGTCTGGGTGACGATATAGGTTTCATGCACCTGCGCCCGGGCCGCGCCCAAAGGCAAATGCTGGGCCTCTTCCACCGCGGTCGGGGCCTGCGTTTCGTGATGCGCCGAGGGGGCATCAAAGGCGGCAAAACGCGCATTTTCGCCGACACTGGGCCGCGGGGCGCTGTGTTGGGTCCAGGGGGCCGAACTTTGGTAGGGCAATGGGTTTGCGCCGCCCGGCTCGCCCTCGGGTCTGGCCCGACCCAGCGCGAACCCGGCGGTGGTGGTCGAGGCGCGATGCCCGGCATTTGCCAGACCGTGGCGCAGCGCCCCGACGATCAGGCCGCGCACCAGCCCCGGATCAGCGAAGCGCACCTCGGCCTTGGCCGGGTGCACATTCACATCCACCTTGTGCGGGTCCAGATCGACAAAGAGGGCCAGCGCCGGATGACGGTCACGGGCCAGAAAATCCGCATAGGCGCCGCGCACCGCACCATGCAGCAATTTATCGCGCACCGGGCGGCCATTGACGAACAGATATTGATGCCGGTTCGACCCCTGATGATAGGTCGGCAGACCGGCAAAGCCGGTAACGCGCACCCCTTCGCGCTCCTGATCAATTTCAATAGAGTTTTGCGCAAAATCATGGCCCAAAATATCGTCCAGACGGGCCAGTCGCGCCGCCTCGTCCATGCCCTTGGCCATCAGACAAAGCGTTGTGCGTCCATTGCTCGATAGCGTAAAGGCCACATCGGGCCGGGCCATGGCCAGACGCTTGATCACATTAGATATGGCCATGCTTTCAGCGCGTTCGGACTTTAGGAATTTCAGTCGCGCCGGCACCGCAAAAAAAAAAGATCGCGCACCTCGATCCGGGTACCCGACAACCCCAGTGGCGGAGCCGGCTCCGGCCCGCTTTGCGTGCCGCCTTCTATGCGCAACGCCCAGGCATCCTCGCCGCTGCGCTGGGTGGTCAGGCCCAGGCGCGCCACCGAGCCAATGCTGGGCAGCGCCTCGCCGCGAAAGCCCATGGTGGAAATGGCCAGCAAGTCCCATTCCCCTTCGTCATCCGGGGCGAGCTTGGAGGTGGCGTGGCGCTCGACCGCCAATAACAGCTCATCACGGCTCATGCCATGGCCATCATCATTGATGACAATGCGCGCCTTGCCGCCCTCTTCTATTTCAATGTCGATACTTTGTGCCTGGGCATCCAGGGCATTTTCCACCAATTCTTTCACCACGCTGGCCGGGCGCTCAACCACCTCGCCAGCGGCGATGCGGTTAATGGTTTCAGGGGGGAGTCGGCGCAATGTGCTCATGGACCAACTGTCGCCCCCCCCGGCCATTTGGGTCAAGTCGGGCCGGCGGTGCGCAGTCTTAAAAATGCCAGCACATGCAGCGCCAAGAGAATCGGCACGCCCATGGCCGGAATGATCGCCAGCGGGAAAATATTGATCTGGTCAATCTGTCCCATTTGATCGGCGGGCACCCCCAGCGAGGACGCCCCAAGGGCGACAGCTATAAAAAAATCCAATGTTCCCACCACGTGCAGGCGCTTGGCCTGCATTAAGGCACCGGGCTTGTTTCTGGCCAAGGCCAGCGCCACAAAGGGTGCCATGATGGCCACGGCGATATCGCCAAGGCCTGCGCTGAAGGCAAAAATGGCCGTAACCGTGCCGTAATACCACATCACAATAAAGGCAAAGCCAATGGTGCGCATGGCGTGCATGATGGTCAGCAAGGCCAGATCCAGCCCGGCCACCCAGTCGCGAAACCTTTTTGAAATGCCATAGGACAGCAAAATAAAAATGGATGGCGTGATGATCATGCCCATCAGCAGTTTAGGTGGCTCGCTATTGGGGGCGCCATAGGCATTCAGGGCCACCCCCAGCCCCCACGCTTAGCCATATTCCCGCCAGCACCAGCATGGTTTTGGTAATGGGGTGAAGGGATTGGCGCGGTCGTGTGCTCACAGCGTCCTGTAATTGCGCCTGCCCGTTTCCGGTCAATATTTGTGATTGGGATGCCATTTCACTCTCCATAGGTGTATATACACGCTGATAAATATTTTTAATCCATTTTTTTGTTGTGGCGCAAATGCTTGCGCGTGCCCCCCCCTGCTCAGCCAGCCATAGCGGTCGCCTGGCCAAGATGATCCAATTGCTGGCGCAAGGCCGGCCAGCTTTTTGGCCCCATGGCCGCCAGAGTTCGCCCCTGTACGGCACGCCAGGATGGCAGCGCCGCGGCCAGCACGGTCCAGCCTTTGTCGGTCAAGGCCAACCGGCGCGTGCGGGCGTCCTGCCCATCGAGCAGGGTTTGCGCCAGGCCGGCCTTGTTCAGATGGCGCAAATTACGGCTCAACGTGGTACGATCCATACCCAGCACCCTGGCCGTATCGGACAAGGTCTGGGGTTCGGGAACCGCCCCGATCAGCGCCAGAATGGAAAACTGGTTGGTGTTCAGGCCATGGGGTTTTAACGCCCGGTCATAAGACTGGCTGATCAGGCGGGCGGTTTTGCGCACGTTAAAGCACACACAATTACCCGCCTCGCGGGCCGCCTTAGCGGTTTCCTCTGCCAGTTTTGAAGGCTTTGGTGATTTACCCTGTTTGGTCCTCTTTAAAGGCTTTGAATTTTGCATTGCGGCCGACCACCTTTTCATACCTACTTGTCTGGTATATGTGTATATACACCTTTATGAGTCTTTTTTCAAGACGGGGAGAGAAATAAGGTGTGTTAGCCATAGGCGCTTAGACAAAAGCTGGGCCAGATGCCACCTGATCTACCTCAATGCCCATCTTGGTATCTGCATCAAGATCGCAACATTGTGGCAAAAGCCTCAATCCATAGTGAGTCTGATCTGGATTCCGGCCTGCGCCGGAATGACGAGACATTTCCCAACTCTTTGAGTTTCGGGGAAACTGCGTTTACCCTTATTCCTGCCCTTTAATCCAGCGATCGATTTTCGCTTCCAGCATGGCCATGGTGATGGAACCATCACTAAGCACCTCGTCATGAAAAGCGCGCAGGTCAAAGTTCTCGCCAAGAGCAGTCTCTGCCTTTTTTCGCAGGCGCAAAATGGTCAGCTCGCCAATCTTGTATCCCAGCGCCTGGCCGGGCCAGGCAATATAGCGATCCGTCTCGGTTTCGATATTGTGCAGGCTGAGCGCCGAATTGTCCTGCAAGCACTTCATGGCCTGATCCCGGGTCCAACCCATCGCATGAATGCCGGTATCCATCACCAACCGGCAGGCGCGCCACATTTCGTAAGTCAGGCGTCCGAAATTCTCGTATGGTGTAGTGTACATCCCCATCTCAATACCCAGTTTTTCCGCATACAGCCCCCAACCCTCGCCAAAGGCGGTCAGATACAGGTCTTTGCGAAAGGCCGGTACGTTTTTCAGCTCCTGCGCCAGGGCAATCTGGTGATGATGGCCAGGCACCGCCTCGTGCAGAGTCAGCGCCGGCAATTCGTAAAGCGGGCGCTGGTCAAGGGCATAGGTGTTGACCATATAGCCCCCGGCGCGGTGATTGCGCGCATCCCCCGGCCAGTATCGTGCCGTGGTGTAATGGGGCGCGATGGCAGCCGGCACCGGGCGCACCCCATAGGGCAGACGCGGCAGCTTGCTAAACATTTTGGGCATTTGGTCATCGGCTTTTTTGGCGATCCAGGCCGCATGGCGCAACAATTCCCCCGGAGTTTTGGCGTAAAATTGCGGATCGGTGCGCAAAAAGTTCAAAAACTCGGCAAATGTGCCCTCAAAACCGCTTTGCAGAATCACCTTTTCCATCTCTTTGCGAATACGCGCCACTTCGGACCGGCCCAGATCATGCACTTGCGCAGGCGTCATATCGGTGGTGGTAAAAATCTTCACCAGATCAGCGTAATAAGCCGCGCCGCCGGGGACATCAGATATGCCTATGGAGGAACGCGCCTCGGGGCGGTATTCCTCTTCGAAAAACTGTAACAGGTTTTCATAGGCCGGACGAACCTTGTCGGTAATCGCCGCGTTCAGCCTTTCCTGCAAAGCTGTCTTTTCCGCATCGGCCATGCCCGCCGGCAGGGTGTTAAAGGGCGCTGCAAACCCTTTGGCAAAATCCTGATCCGCCAAAGTGGCTTTCAAGGTAGCGATCACCGCATCCACCACCAATTGCGGCTGGGTGATGCCTTCATCAATCCCGGCCCGCAGATTGTCCATATTCTGTTCAAAATAGGTGGGCAGCGCGTTCAGGCGCGCAATCCAGGCTTCGGCCTCCTGTACATTGGTCGCGCGGGTGGAACGGGCCAGATAACCCGCATCGGTATGAAACCCCGAATCATTGGTGAACGGCATGGCCGCTTCATCAAACCGGGCGCGGGCCAGCCGGTCATGCAAAACAAAGTCCAGAAGGTCGGCATTGACCTTTGCCCCCGCGTCCAAACGGGATGTGTTGATGGCCGCCAGACGTTTGGCAAACCGCGCATTGATGGCGGCCCGCCGGGCGCGGGCATGGGGACGCACATCGGGCCAGCGCGACAGCGCCGCCACATCCCCTTCCCGGCCTGCCAGCACCGGGTTCTCGCGCAGATCAAAGGCCCGCACATCCCCGATCAGTATGTTCAGTTTTTCTTCTTGTGCCAGTGCCGGGCCGCCCAGCCAGAAAAAAGCCGCGATGAGGGTAAGCATGTGTCGCCTGATCATGATATTTTCCTTTGCTGGAAGCTGCCCTTGCCTAGACGCTGTTTTATCGGCACATAGTGTTTATGAACAGTCTTCCCTTGTCTGGTGTCTGTGCACAAGGCTTTGAGCCGGTTCGCAACACCTTCGCCGAAATATTCACCGATGGATCCGAACGCGGCGCCTCCATAGCCGTGCTTGTGGATGGCGAAATGGTGGTCGATCTGGTGGGCGGTTATGCCGACCGGGATGAAAGCCAACCCATGACGGCCGACACCCTGATCCCGGTGTTTTCCTGCTCCAAGGCGGTTTCATCACTGGTAATTGCCAAGACGGTCAGCGAAGGTCAGCTGGATTACGAACAGACCGTGGCCTCACTCTGGCCTGAATTTGCCGCCAATGGCAAAGAGGCAGTCACCGTTGGTGAAGCCCTTTCCCATCAGGCGGGCCTGTGTGCCATCCCGGATGACTGGGCCGCCGAAGACTGGTTTGACTGGGACAAGACCTGCGCCCGTCTGGCCGCCATGAAGCCGCTTTGGCCGTTGGGCGAAGGCTCGGGCTATCACCCTGTCACCTGGGGCTATATCGCCGGCGAGATCATCATTCGCGCCACCGGGCGCACCATCGGCACCATTTTACGCGAAGATCTGTGCGCGCCCAATGACATTGATTTCTGGATCGGCCTGCCGGACGAAGAACACAGCCGGGTGGCGCAAACCACCAAGCCCACCCGCATGCCCAATTTTGGCCAGCTCAACGAGTTCCAGAAACTGGCCTTCATGAAGCCCTGGTCATCCCCCGGACGGCGCGGCGGCGCGGCCTGGCGGCGCATGGAAATCCCGTCCGCCAATGGCCATGGCACCGCCCGCGCGATGGCAGAGTTGATCAGTCTCTATGCCAGAGACGGCCATTTGGGGGCACAGCAAATGGTCGATAAAGACACCGTTACCAAGGCCACCCAAATCCGCATTTGCGGCCAGGATCGGGTGCTGCCTCACGAGCTTTGCTTTGGCGCCGGGCTGATCTGCAATGCCCCTGGCAAGCTGGTTTACGGACCCGGCCTGCGCACCATTGGCCATACCGGCTTTGGCGGTTCTTGCCTGTTTGCCGATCCGGACAAAAAGCTCAGCTTTGGTTTTGCCACTGCCAAACAGGATGCAGAACTGGTCCGTGATGACCGCGCCCGCCGCCTGATCGCCGCGCTTTATGAATGTCTCTAGGCCCGCGGTTTCATCACCAGTACCCGCCATTCACCCAGCGCATATTCTCGTGTAAATTCAATGCCCTGCCCTTCATAGGCGGTGCGCACCCGCGCCGCCTGATGATCCAGTATGCCCGACAGGATCAGGGTGGAGGCCGGGGCCAGGGCCGCCGTAATATCCCCCGCCAGTGCGATCAGCGGATTGGCCAATATATTAGCAAAAATCAGATCAAAATGACGGTTTTTAAGGCTTTCATGGGCAAACCCATCGGCCACGGCCAGCTTTATCCGGTCCTCGACGCCATTAATGACAGCATTTTCATGGGCCACCGCCACGGCGACAGGGTCAATGTCGGTGGCCAGAATATCTGCATCCGGCAAGACTTTTGCCGCCGCCATGGCCAAAATCCCCGCCCCTGTGCCCAGATCCAGAATACGGGCCGGCGGCGCGGCCGTTAACGTATCTTCAAAGGCCAGCAAACAGCCCTTGGTGGTGCCGTGATGGCCGGTGCCAAAGGCCTCGCCGGCCTCGATCAGGATCGAGACCAGCGCCGGGTCCGCCGGCACATCATGATGCGCCCCATGCACATAAAACCGCCCGGCCCGCACCACCGGCAGGCCCTGCAAGGATTTTTCAATCCAGTTTTCATCTGCCAATGGTGAGCACTGCACCTGAACATCCGGCCCCAGCGTATGGTCCCGGACAAACTCTCTGGCCGTGGCTTCATCGGCAAAGAGCAATTGCAACCGCCCTTCGGGCAGTTTTTCTTCAAATACCGATAACGCCAGCCATGGTGGTTCTTCCAGATCATCCTGTGCATTGGCCCAGGATTTTAATGCCTCAAACAGGCCAACCATGTTGACCTGCCATACCTCATTACTGGTGGCGCTCATTGCACGGGCTCGTGATTTGGGCTGGCACAAAGATCGTGATTCGCCAGGGTTTCAATCACCCGGCAATGGGCCGTATCGGTGCCATCACAACAATCCACCATCCGGATCAGCTCTCGCTTCAGGCTGTTCAGGGCCGCAATTTTGGCCTTAACCGCGGCCAGATGCTCCCGGGCAATTGAATCGGCCGCAGTGCAATCGCGCTTTGGGTCATCTGCCAGTTCCAGCAGATTGCGGATCTGGTCCAGCGAAAAACCCAACGCCCGGGCATGACGAATAAAACTGAGACGCTTTACCGCGTCCTCCTCATAGCGCCGCTGCCCACCATAGGTACGTATCGGCTCGGCCATCAGGCCGATCTGTTCGTAATAACGGATGGTCTGTACCTTGGCACCGGCGCGCCGGGCCAGCATCCCAATTGATAATGTCATGCACTTTCCTCTTGAACCTACATCTATTGTAGAAATAAGAGTAATGGAATGCAACCACAGGACAGGATGAAACTGGCGATTAAAGCGGTAAGGATCACCCTAAAATGTATCATCATACCTGCACCTTATGCCATGGGGATAACCTCGTTTTATCCCCGCTTTTTCGAGGGACACATAGGGTAAAAAGGGATAAATGAGGGCATTTCAGGGTCCGTTTTTTCGCATTCAGGGATAATTTAGGGGTAAGTGATGGATGGCCCAGGGGTAAGGCATGACCCTCTTTGACCCTCAAACGTATTATGCGGGGGGATTTCTCCCTCTCCTTGGGGGAGAGGGCCGGGGTGAGGGGCTTGTGAAGCAAAGTCAGGGTTCTGTCCTTAAGCCTATGCCCCCTCACCTTATTCCTCTCCCAATCGGGAGAGGAAAGAGCTTGTTTCCATGCCGGGGCGATGCTTTTGGGATGGGGATAGCAAAACCTTGTCCCACACGGGCGTGGTTGGGGTATGATGTTTGCGCTTACCCCCCCCCTGTCATTGCCGGGCTGAATCAGGAATCCAGGGTGAAGAACAGTGTATGTGAGATTGGCCCAATAGACCCTCCGGTCGGGCCGGAGCGCGACGAGGGCACCAGTAAAGGCGTGTCATCCCGGCGAAGGCGGGTATCGCAATGACAAAGAAAGAAAACTTATTTCCGTGTCACATTGACCAGATAGGCACAAAAGCTGGCACAGGTGCTGAACATGAAAAGCGCCAGATGCTCATCAACCATTTCATCTCCATCAATGCTGGCATGCCGCACGCCTTTTTCATCACTTGTATAACCATAAAGTTGATTGAAGGCCTTTTTCAAAGCGGGGTGTAAATCTGTTGCATTCTCAACTACTTTAAGGCCGTCAGTCAGTGTGGCCTTGTCTTTTCCCGCTATCCTTTTGACTGTGCTTTCAACCGCATGAATGCTTTCACGCACTGAATCTGAAAAATTCCCAGAACGGAGGCTTTCAGCCGCATTTTTTAGATGCGTGGATGCACCTTTTTGTTTGGCTTCTCGTAAAGTATCCAGGGATTTTAATACGGCTTCGGCATCTTCTTCGCTGCTTAATGGTATGAGTGTTGGAGGATTGCCATACACACGATAGGCCATGTTGGACTCAACAAACAAATCCTTGATAGACTTCCTAATATTTGGGTCCAGAGTTTTTTCACGAAGGATGAATTGGACGAAATCGAGAACATCTTTGCCATCTTCTGCAACAATAAATTTTTTTATTGATTGATAAATTTCTGCCCGATTGTCAAACTCATCTCCCGTTAAAAGCTCGTCGGCATATTTCTCCTGCCTGTTTACCCATTCGTTTTCGAAAACAGGGATAACATTGTCATAAACAAATCCACCACCAAAGACGTCGCCGTCATAATCAAGGATATAATGGCGGAATAAATTAAGAAGTTTTGCCCGAAATCCGTCTGAAACTTCTTCACGCTTCAACTGCTGAGGTAATGGCTCATGCCCTTCGGCCTGAAGAAATGTCAGGTCTTTTCGGCGTTTAAATTCCTCATCTTCACCCATCACCTACCTCTAAACATCCACCTCGGCGCTAAGGGCGTTTTCCTGGATGAAGGCGCGGCGCGGTTCGACCACATCGCCCATCAGTTTGGTAAAGATGTCGTCGGCATCATCGGCATGTTCAACACGCACCTGCAAAAGCGAGCGGCCATTGGGGTCCAGCGTGGTTTCCCACAGCTGGTCGGCATTCATTTCGCCCAGGCCTTTATAGCGCTGGATGGACAGCCCGCGTGAGCCTTCGGTAAGCACCGTGCGGAACAGTTCCATCGGCCCATGGATCACACTTTCGCGACCCTTGCGCCGGTAACAGGATGGCTCGGCATAGGTTTTTTGTAATACATCCTGCATGTCGTGCAGACGGCGCGCATCAGCGGAACGGCGAAAAACTGCATCAAAAACAATGGCTTCGCGCACGCCGCGTACTTCGCGGGCAAACACAACGGCCTGGTCTTCGCCAAATTCGCCGCGCCAGTCATCTTCCCCCTCTTCGGCAATGACATTCAGGCGCGCCGCGGCGCGGTCCAGCGCATCCTGGCCGGCATTGTCTTCAAACACGCCGGCAATGGCGGCCTGGGCGATGATGGCGCCCGGTGCGCGGGCCTCCAGACGGGCCACCAGCTGGCTGGCTCTTGAGGCTTCATCGATCAAGGCGCGCAGGTCTGGGCCGGTGATCTGTTCACCACTGGCCAGTTCCAGCACCGCCTCGTCGGCGCCCTCATCCAGAAGATAGGCGTCCATTTCGTCCTGGTCTTTGAGGTAACGCTCCGAGCGACCCTTGGAGGCCTTATAAAGCGGTGGCTGGGCGATATAGAGATAGCCCCGTTCGATCAGTTCGGGCATTTGACGATAGAAAAACGTCAGCAGCAGGGTGCGGATATGCGCCCCGTCCACGTCCGCATCGGTCATGATGATGACCTTGTGATAGCGCAGTTTTTCAATGTCAAAATCTTCGCGGCCAATGCCGGTGCCAAAGGCGGTGATCAGGGTGCCGATTTCCGCCGACGAGAGCATTTTGTCGAATCGGGCGCGCTCCACATTCAGGATTTTCCCGCGCAGGGGCAAAATGGCCTGATTTTTACGGTCCCGGCCCTGTTTGGCCGAGCCGCCAGCGCTGTCCCCTTCGACGATGAAAATTTCAGCCTTTGCCGGATCGCGTTCCTGACAATCGGCCAGCTTGCCGGGCAGGGAAGCAATGTCGAGCGCCGATTTGCGTCGGGTCAGCTCGCGCGCCTTGCGCGCCGCCTCGCGGGCGGCCGCCGCCTCGACAATTTTTTGCACAATGATTTTGGCCTCAACCGGGTGTTCCTCAAACCATTCCGACAGGCCCGTCCCCATCAGGCTTTCGACCACTGGACGCACTTCGGAGGAGACCAGCTTGTCCTTGGTTTGTGAAGAGAATTTGGGGTCTGGCACCTTGACCGAGAGCACGCAGGTCAGCCCTTCGCGGGCATCATCACCCGAAAGCGAGACCTTTTCCTTCTTCGCCACGCCCATTTGCCCCGCATAGGCATTGATCGCCCGGGTCAGCGCGCCGCGAAAGCCCGCCAAATGGGTGCCGCCATCGCGCTGGGGGATATTGTTGGTAAACACCAGCACATTTTCATGATAGCTGTCATTCCACCAAAGGGCGGCTTCGACGGTAATGCCATCGCGCTCGCCATGAACCATGATGGGGTCTGGCAAAAGCGAGGATTTGGTGCGGTCCAGGTGGCGCACAAAGGCCTCGACCCCGCCTTCATAATGCAGGGTGATGGCAAAGGGCTCTGGCCCGCGTTCATCACTGACATTGATTTTCACGCCCGAGTTCAAGAACGCCAGTTCCCGCAGGCGGTGAATCAGTGTGTCCCGATCAAACTCGACCATGGTGAAGGTGTCGGCCGAGGGCCAAAAGCGCACCATGGTGCCAGAGCGCCCGTCCGGGGCGTCGCCGGCCACCACCAGGTCGGCTTCGGGTTCGCCATGGGCAAAGCGCATGAAATGTTCCTTGCCACCGCGCCAGATGGTCAGGTCCAGCCGTACGGACAGGGCGTTGACCACCGATACCCCCACCCCGTGCAGGCCGCCGGAAACCTTGTAGGAGTTTTGGTCAAATTTACCGCCGGCGTGCAATTGGGTCATGATGACCTGGGCCGCCGACATGCCTTCTTCTTCGTGAATGGCGGTGGGAATACCGCGGCCATTATCGGCCACACTGACCGAGCCATCGGCGTGCAAAACCACATCAATGGTGTCGCAATGACCGGCAAGCGACTCGTCGATGGCGTTGTCTACAACCTCGTACACCATGTGGTGCAGGCCCGATCCATCGTCGGTATCGCCAATATACATGCCGGGGCGTTTGCGCACCGCATCCAGCCCTTTTAGGACCTTGATGGATTCGGCGCCGTACTCGTCTTGATTCGTTTGATCTGTCATGGGGTTAACCTAGCGCCAAAGCACCCATGATGCGAGTAAAAAGGTGTGATTTAACGCCATGATCAGACGGGTTTTGCGGTACCGTTTTGCACATCAAAAAACTGTGCCCGATCACCAAAGGCGTCAAACAGGGCCCGGTCGGTGCCAGTCAGCCAGCCCTGGCCGGCCATGGCGCAAACCTCGTCGATCAGGGCGGCGCGGCGATCCGGATCCAGATGGGCGCAGGCCTCATCCAATAACACCAAAGGGGCCGGGGTATCCTTGCTGGCGGCCACCGCGCGGGCGTGAGCCAGGGTGAGGCCGATCAACAGGGCTTTTTGCTCGCCAGTGGAGGAAAGCGCTGCCGGCATGGCCTTGGCACGCCACATCACCTGCAAATTGGCGCGGTGCGGCCCGCAAAGCGCCCGCCCGGCGGCGGTATCGCGGGCGCGCGAGGTGGCAAACACCTGTGCCAGGGCCTCGATCAACTGGTCATCATCAGCGGCGGGGGCATCCTCGTATAGGGCTTCCAGCCCCAGATCAGCCTGCGGAAAGGCGCTGTCGCGGCGGGCGTTTATTTCGTCCTGCAAATGAGCAATGGTATCGGCGCGGGCCCCCATGATGGCCGCCCCGGTCGCGGCCATTTGGCGCTCGCAGGCCTCCAGCCATGATGGATCGGCCGCGCCTTCGTCCAGCAGGCGCTGGCGATCGCGCATGGCGCGCTCATAGCGGGTGGCGTTGCGCCCGTGTTCGGGATGCAGGCTTAAGCACAGGCGATCAAAAAAACGCAGACGCGCCCCTCGCGGGCCGGCAAACAGCCGATCCTGTGCCGGGGTCAGCCATACCAGACGAATGAGGTCGGCCAGCGCCCCGGCCTTGGCATTTTGTCCATCAATGCGTACCCGGCGGGTGCGTTTGACGGGGTCCAGCCCGGTACCCAGCGAAAACGGCTCTTCATCGTCGCGCACCAATACCGCATGCACGGCCCAGGCCCCACCATCGCAATCCTGGCGGACGGGGGCCTCCAGCGGCACCCGGCGCATGCCGCGCCCCGGCGCCAGAAAAGATATGGCCTCAAGGATATTGGTTTTGCCTGCCCCATTGGCGCCAAAAAGCACCACCGGGCGTTCATCCAGCGCCAGTTCCAGCGCCGCATAAGAGCGAAAATCCTGTAGGCGAAGGGTGGTGAGTGCGCTCACACCCGCAGCGGCATCAACACATAAAGCGCGCCGGTGTCGCTATTGTCCTCGACCAGGGATGGCGAGGCGCTGTCGGCAAAGCGGAACACCGCTTCATCGCTTTCGATCTGGCCCAGAATGTCCAGAAGATAGCGCGCGTTAAAGCCGATCTCCATGGGTTCGGCGTCATAATCCACCGACAATTCCTCGACCGCCAAACCGGCTTCAGGATTGTTGACCGTCAGGGTCAGGGTGTCGGCCTCCAGGGTCATTTTGACCGAGCGGGATTTTTCTGCCGAAATGGTGGCCACCCGGTCCACCGCGGCGGCAAACACATCGCGCTCGATCTTCAGGGTATGTTCATTGCCGCGCGGAATGACCCGTTCATATTCGGGAAACGAGCCATCAATTAATTTGGACGTCAGGGTGGCATCTCCGATGCCAAAGCGGATTTTGGCCTCCGATACGGAAACCGCAATGTCCTCGTCAATGGCATCCAGCAGGCGGCGAACCTCCTGCACGGTTTTGCGCGGAATGATAATGCCGCTCATCCCGGCGGCCCCTTCGGGCAGGGCAATTTCGGCCAGGGCCAGGCGGTGCCCGTCGGTGGCCACCGCGCGCAAATGGGCGCCATCGCCATCCACCGCGTGTAAATGAATGCCGTTCAGATAATAGCGGGTTTCCTCGGTCGAAACCGCAAAGCGGGTTTTATCGATCAGTTTGACCAGATCGGTACTGTGCATGGTAAAGCTGTGACTAAGACCATCGGCGCTCAGCACCGGAAATTCGTCTTCGGGCAAGGACGGCAGGGAAAAGCGCGAGCGCCCCGCATTGATCATCAGGCGCGGATCCTCGGCGGTTTTGACCAATTCCACCTCGGCTCCTTCGGGCAGCTTGCGCACAATTTCATAAAACGTATGGGCCGGGGCGGTAACGGTACCTTCCTCGGTAATCTGTGCCCCAATGCTTTCCACAATCTCGATATCCAGATCGGTGGCGGTAAAGCTGAGCTGATCGCCCTTGGCGCTAATCAGCACATTGGAAAGAATCGGAATGGTGTTGCGGCGCTCGACCACGCTTTGCACATGGTTCAGAGCTTTGAGTAGATCAGCGCGTTCAATGGTCAGTTTCATAATGCAGGCGAATCCCATAGGGGCGAAAGGTTGGCAATTTTCACCAAGAAAGGCCGTGCTGTCCAGTGCTATGTGGCGCCAATGGGGATGGCGCGCACTCTTAGGCGGTACCCAGCATCAATTCACGGCGAATGGCCTTCACATCGGCGGCCAGCACCGGGTCAGAGGTCATCAGGCTGGCGATTTGCTTGTCCGCATGAATGACGGTGGCATGATCCCGGCCTTCAAAACGACCACCAATCATTGGTAAGGAACAGGTGGTCATGTGTTTGGACAAATACATGGCGATCTGGCGCGGGCGTACAATATTGCGGGTCCGCCGGCGTGATAACAGCTGTTCCAGGCTGAGATCATAATAGGCCGCCACGGCGTTCTGAATTTGCGCAATGCTGACTTTACGTGAAGGATCACGCATAATATCCCCCAAAATTTCCCGGCATCTGTCTTCATTTACAGGCTGGCCGATCAGGGCCGTACGCGCCAATACGGTATTCAAGGCCCCGATCAGCTCGCGCGGATTGGTGCAAATTTCTTCGGCGATCATGTCCAGCACCGCCGATGGAATGGCCAGCCCCCGGTATTCCCGTGACAACAGATCAACCCGGCGTTCCAGGATCTGGCGACGCAGGCCCAGACTGCTTTGGCCGATCTCGCAAACCAGTCCGCCGGTAATGCGCGAGAGCAGGCGCGGGTCCAGACCGCCAAGCGATCCCGGCGCATTATCGGCACTTAACACCACTTGCGCGCCGGCTGAGGTGAGAGCGCTAAGGGTGTGAAAAAATTCATCCTGGCTGGCGTCCTTGCCACCCATGAATTGCAAATCGTCAATAAGAAGCAGGTCCAAAGCCCGCATTTTTGCCTTGAATTTATGGGTCTGGCGCTCGCGCACCGCGGAAACAAAATCATAGACGAACTCTTCCGCAGTCAGGAACAGAACCCGTTTTGACGGCTGGACCCATAAAGGGCTGTCCGCAATGGCGCGCAGCAAATGGGTTTTGCCCACTCCATAGCCGCCATGAACAAAAAACGGATTAAACCCGGCCGTATTGCCCTGGCTGACCTGGCGGGCCACCGCATAGGCAACCTCGTTCGAGCTATCGATGACAAAATCATCAAAACCGGTATTGGTACTTTTTTGCCCAGGCGGATCAGAAAGCGGGGCCGGTTGTGCAGCATTTGCATCCGCCGAGGCCCCGGCCTCGGGCATCAATGCCGGCGCGGCGTCGGCCAGTTGTGCGTCGGGGGCATTTTGCCCCTCAACCACCTTCACGAAAATGGCGCGGCCCTGGGGGTCGAAGGTCTGCCAGGCGCGGGTCAGTTTGCGGCCCAGATTTTCCTGAACCCAGTCCCGACAAAAGGCATTGGGCGCGGCCAGATGAACAGCCTTGCCATTGACCTCAACCAGGTGCAGCGGTTTCACCCAGGAGGCGAATTTCTCTGCGCCAATCTCTCTTTGTAAATGCTGGCAGGTCTTGCCCCACAAGATCTGCGCCGGGGGTATTTGTGCATCGTTATGCCGTCCACCCAACATTTATGTCTCCCCTAAACCCATCTTTGCGTCTCAACCCCTGACGCTTTGCCTAGCCTGCGCATTAACGCATTGTTATTATGGACAAAATACCCCTGTCACATACGAGTAAACCCGCGTGTGCCACACACAAAACTCATGGAAATGCCGTCGTCCAGGCCCCCCAAATTAATCATGATTTAGGCGACGTCAACAAGTCAAAACTGCTGATTCGCTGCATCTTCATGCTTGACAGGCGTTAACCCATTGAAGCGAATTGGTTTGCGCGTTCATAAAATATTTATATTTTTTTTCATTGACAATCTGATGGGAAAATGCCGCCGAGGGCGGCGATGAACCTGCCTAAAATGCGGGCAAAACCAGGGGCAAGAAATACACACCAAAACGACCATTTTGTCGCACCTTTGGCCAAGATCTCTGGCAAGGATCGGCGATGATCTGAAAGCCGAAAGATTTCAGCAGGCTATGGCAGCATAGAAACAAAAATGACGCTTTAGAATGCCCGTTCTGGTAATTTCTTGCGTGGTTTTTTGCGAGAGTTTTTGCATAAAAATGCAAGATTATGTTGCGGCCAGTCCAAAAACCAACGCCCCGGTTGAGAACCGGGGCGTGGATATTTTTATACGCGAGTAAAGAGCCAAAAATGAACAAGGTGGCCAGGAACAGACCCCGGCCCTGCCATATGAACCCGCTTCAATTGTACTTTCGCCTGACGGCGATTTGAGGAGGGTATAACGCCCTATCGCTTCGCTATTTGAGGGCTTTGACACTGCGGCTGAGGCGGGAGATCTTGCGGGCGGCAGTGTTTTTATGAAACACACCCTTGCCCGCGGCACGCATCAGCTCCGGTTCGGCCACTTGCAAGGCTGCCTTGGCCGCACTGGCATCACCGGCAACAATCGCTTCTTCTACTTTACGCAAATAGGAACGCACCCGAGAGCGACGCGCGGTGTTAACCGCGGTGCGGCGGGCGATTTGCCTTACGGCGCGTTTTGCAGAAGTCGTATTGGCCATTTTTATTTCCGTACTATGTGATCGCGCCCCATGGCGCATACCTTTATCCAAGGCGTGGGCGTATAGCCGTAGGCTGTGCAGACGTCAACACTTGCCCGGCCGCAAAAGTCAGCGGTTTTTAAAGTGCGGGGTGCGCTTTTCCACAAAAGCGGCCATGCCTTCCTTTTGGTCTTCCAATGTGAACTGGGATTGAAAGACGCGCCGCTCGAACCGGATACCCTGGCTTAGGGTGGTTTCAAAGGCCGTATTGATGGCCTCTTTGGTCATCATGGCGATGGGCAGGATTTGTCGGCAATGCTGGTGGCGGTTTTCATGGCTTCCTCTGCCAGATCATCCACCGGCACAACGCGGCTGACCAGACCGGCGCGTTCCGCCTCGGCTGCATCCATCATCCGCCCGGTCAGGCACAACTCCATCGCCTTGGCCTTGCCAATGGCCCGGGGCAGACGCTGGGTACCGCCAGAGCCAGGCATGACGCCCAGATTGATCTCCGGCTGGCCAAATTTGGCATTCTCGGCGGCAATGATGAAATCGCACATCATGGCAATTTCACAGCCGCCCCCCAGGGCATAGCCCGATACGGCGGCAATGATCGGTTTTTTAAAGCGCGACACCGCTTCCCCAGGTCTTGGCAAAGGGGTCGTTGATATAAAGATCAACAAAACTGCCTTCCTGAAGCTCTTTAATGTCTGCCCCGGCGGCAAAGGCTTTTTTCGATCCGGTCAGGACCACGCAGCCAATCCCCTCATCGCCTTCAAAAGCCGTCAGGGCTTCGTCCAGTTCGCTGGTCAATTGTGCACATAGCGCGTTCAAGGCTTCTGGTCGGTTCAAGGTGATCAGGCCAACCCGTCCTTCTGTGCTCACTTGCAGTGTTTCAAATGCCATACCCAAGGCTCCGGTTTTATTTCCAAACAGTTGTTTCAGGCTCTATGGCCCATTTTGGCGCTGACATAGCGCAGGAAGCGGCCCGCGTCACCCTTTTCACGCACGGCTTTCACGTTTTGACCATGTGCAAAAAAATAAAGAGACCAACGAATATGCGCTCTTTCTTTCAGGTCAGGTCTTTTAGGCGATAATGTCTGGGGTGAGTTGAATTTCCAGCTTGTGAATCTGGTCCTTCAGGGCCAGTTTGCGCTTTTTCAGACGGGCGATTTTAAGCTGGTCCTGGGTGCGGGCGGCGATCAGCGCATCAATAGCAGCGTCAAGATCACGGTGCTCTTCGCTAAGCACAGTCAAACGGGCGCGAATGGTCTCGTCACCATTAAAACTCATGCACGTGCCCCTCAATGCTTCGGCGGTGCGAACCCGGAAGTAAGCATGCCGATTCACAGCGTCAATGGTATTATGGGCGCAAAGAACGCGGGCACGCAAGACTTCATTCATCCTGCGGCAACTTGTGAAGTGACGTGGGGATGATTATGTGGCATGATAGGTCGTTAATTACAGGAGGAGCCTATGGCTGTGGATGCGCGTATTCGCGAATTGGGAAATCGTCACTCTCACCTTGAAGATGAAATCGAAAGAGAACTTAAACGCCCTGCCCATGATCCATTGCACATATCGGACCTGAAAAAACAAAAACTCAGACTTAAAGAAGAAATGCAGACCCTGCGACAGACCTAGCGACCATACACCTAGCCTCCGCCGTCACTTGCTTTTATAAGCCGGGGATAACCTGACACTTTGTCGGGAAGATCCAGCGTATGAGGGAAAACATGGCGGACGAACGGGTTGTAATTGTCACCGGAGCATCCAAGGGCATTGGTCTGGCCTGTGCCCGGCGCTTTGCCGAGGAAAAATGCCATCTGGTGCTGGCCGATATTGATATTGAGGCCGGCAAAGAAGCCGCCGAAGATCTGGGGGCCGCCAATGGCAAGGCCCTGTTTGTCGACTGCAATGTGGCCGATCCGTTATCGGTGCGCAATCTGTTTGCCGAAACGCGCTCTGCCTTTGGGCGTGTGGATGTGCTGATCAACAATGCCGGCATGGTGCGGCCCGGCAATATACTGGACCTGGGCATCGATGATTTTGACGCGGTGTTGGGGGTCAATTTGCGCGGCGCATTTTTGGTGGCCCGCGAGGCAGCCAGACAAATGGTGGCCCAGATCGCCGAAGCCGAAGGGCGCGCCGGCGAGGCGCGGCGCCGCTATGCCATTATCAATATGTCTTCGGTCAATGCGGTGATGGCCATAGAGAACCAGATTGCCTATGTGATGTCCAAAGGCGGTATGAACCAGATGACCAAGGCCATGGCCCTGGCACTGGCCCCCCATGGCATTCGCGTCAATGCCATCGGGCCGGGCAGCATCAATACCGAGGTTCTGAAATCGGTAGCCGACAATCCCGAGGCCCGGCGCAAAATATTAAGCCGCACCCCGCTGGGCCATATTGGCGATCCGGACGAAATCGCCGGAATCGCCAGTTTTCTGGCCAGCAAGGATGCCAGCTATATTACCGGCCAGTGCCTCTATGCCGACGGTGGTCGGCTGGCCCTGAACTATACGGTAGATGTGGATTAGAAGTCGGCTCAGGCCTCTTCGGGCTTTTCCTTGAAGGCACCGAAAACCGAAGCCGCATCGACCGGCTTGCTGGCCATTTCGCGCATTTTCTCGTCTTCATCCGCCACGGCCTTTTCTGTAGCAGCGGTTTCCGCAGCCGTTTCGGCGGCGGTTTCAGCAGCAGCGCGCAGGGTATCCAGGTCTTCGCCGCGTTCCAGCGCCGCTTTTTCATCCATTTTGCGTTTCTTGGCACTGGCCTTGGCCACCACCGCATCCAGATCAATCTGGCTGCACAGCGCCAGGCTGACCGGGTCAACGGGCTTGATATTGCTGCTGTTCCAGTGTGTGCGGGTGCGTACCGCCTCGATGGTGGTTTTGGTGGTGCCGATCAGCTTGCCGATCTGGGCGTCCGACACTTCGGGGTGATTGCGAATCATCCAGGCAATGGCGTCCGGGCGTTCCTGACGGCGAGACAGCGGCGTATAGCGCGGTCCGCGGCGCTTTTGCACCATTTTATCGGCATGCTTGGGGGTGACCGCCTGCATATCATAGCTGGGATCGGCCTCGGCCTTTTCAATCTCCTCGCGGGTCAATTGCCCCGCGCCAATGGGGTCCAGCCCGCGCACCCCGGCGGCCACATCACCATCGGCAATGCCTTTGACCTCAAGGGCATGCAATTCGCAAAACCGGGCTATCTGGTCAAAGCTCAGCGAGGTATTGTCGATCAGCCAAACGGCCGTGGCCTTGGGCATCAGGATACTGGCCATTATTCTCTCTCCATAAAAAAAGCCCGGCGCGCGAGGCGTCGGGCGGACGTCTTGCCGGTTTGACCTTCACTCTTAAAATCAAACCTGTTGGCACTGATATAGTCGCCTTTTGCGCATAAGAAAACACCCCCCCATCAGGGAATCAGCAGCAGCTTTCCCTTGTGCACCCCCGATTCAAGATAGGCATGGGCTTTGGCGGCCTCGCAAAGCGCAAAAGTTTGGTCAATTACCGGGGCAAGCTTACCGGCGGCCACCCATGGCCACACCTGTTTTTCAACCGCCCGGCAAAGCGCTGCCTTGGCCGCAAGGCTGAGCGGCCGCAAGGTCGAGCCCATGATATGCAAGTGTTTTTGCAAAACCGGGATCAGGTTGATCCTGGCCTCATAGCCACCCAGAAAGGCAATCAGCGCCAACCGGCCACCGGGGTTCAACGCGGCGATATTCCCTTCCAGAAATTCGCCTCCCACCATGTCCAGCACCACATCAACGCCGCCCGCCTCGCGGGCAATGGCGGCAAAGTCTTCTTTTTGCGTGTTGATGACGATATCAGCACCCAGCGCCCGGCCAAAAGCGGCTTTGTCATCATGGCGCGCTGTGGCGATCACCCGGGCCCCATGGGCCTTGGCCATTTGAATGGCAGTGGTGCCAATGCCGCTGGTGGCGCCGTGCACCAACAGGGTTTCACCGGGTTTAAGCCCCGCCTTGGCAAACACATTCTGCCAGACGGTCAGCACCGTTTCGGGCAAGGCGGCCGCATCGCGCAAGGAAATACCTTTGGGAGCGGCCATCACACTGCCCGCATCGACCAGCACATAGTCGGCATAGCCCCCACCATGGGTCAGCGCACAGACCGCCTCGCCAACCTGCCAGGTTTTTACCCCTGCCCCCAGCGCCTCAATATGGCCCGACACCTCCAGCCCCAGCCCCGGATTGGCGTCCGGCGGCGGCGGGTAGAGACCAAGGCGTTGCAACACATCGGGACGATTAATGCCGGCAGCCAGCACCTTGATCAGCACCTGGTTTTCACTAGGCACGGGCATGGGAACCTCCTGGCATTTCAGCACATCGGCATCGCCCGGCTGGTCAAACACTATCGCACGCATGGTGGCCTCGTTTTTTGTGGACTGGCGCAATATCGCCCTGCGCGTTAAAATAGGCCGTGATTGTGGGAGCAGGCAATGTTTGATGAGGAAAAACCAAGACCCAAAGGTGAAATTGTATTGGGCGAGGATTTGTATGATTTTTCGGTTGAGGAGCTATCGGCGCGCATTTTGGCGCTGGAGGTCGAAATCAAACGGGTGGAGAATGCGCGCCAGGAAAAACGCCAGGGACTGGACGCAGCGGCGGCAATCTTTGGAAAATCTTAGGGTCTGTGGACGTTAATTCCCTATGATTCGGTTCTAGTAAGGGATAACCTCAATGCAGGCGGGCATGACCAGAAACGGCAAGACCTTTGCATTACCCCCTCTGGAAACTGCTATAGTGATGCGAGATGAGACATGAGTGAAGACCTTTTTGCTGCCCATTTAGGCGATTTCGCCGCCTCTGAGCTGTTCAAGCGCACATTTCGCGAAGGCATGGACCTGGTCGAGGAAACCGCCGCCTATCTGGATGGCCCGGGCCGCGAAGAATCCCGCGCTTTGTCCCGCTCTGGGGCACTGGCCTATGCCGGTGAAAGCATGCGCCTGACCACCCGCCTGATGCAGGTGGCGTCATGGTTGCTGGTGCAACGGGCCGTCAAAGAGAATGAAATGAGCGCCACCGACGCCCGCGCCGATAAATACCGCATCAATGAAGTAAATTTAAGCACAAGCCTGGCCGGCTCACAGGAACTGCCCGCCGCCTTGCAGGATCTGATCGTTCGCGCCGGTCGCATATACGAGCGCACCCGCCGCCTGGACGAGAAACTCTATGGCGACGCACAGGAAAACACCGGTGCCCGCGCCGTTTCCGATCAGTTAAATCGCTTGAATGCCGCCTTTGGTGGCAGCTAGGCGGCCATACCGCCTAAACCCAAAGCCTAGCTGACAAAGCCTTTGAACTTGTCTTTAAAGCGGCTGAGGCGGCCACCACGGTCAATCAGGTGCTGATTGCCACCGGTCCATGCCGGGTGGGTTTTTGAATCAATGTCCAGGTTAAGCGTATCACCCTCTTTCCCATAGGTAGAACGGGTCTGATAGGTGGTGCCATCGGTCATGACGACATTGATCATGTGATAGTCTGGGTGAATGTCTTTTTTCATCGGCTTTTTCCGCAAAATCTGGCGTCACAGACGCAAATGCGCCCGCAAGAAGCGCGGCTTATACCCCTGCGGGCAGGCAAGGGCAAGCGCGATTGGCTGCAAAATGTGGGTGAAAAAAGGAATCCTTGTCCAAGACTCCCCCGCCCGCATTATGGATGCAAACCCCGTGCATCACCCCAGTCCCGTGCCAGGGGCTATGGTGACATAACAGCGTACAATGATGCCCGGATAAAACTTAGTTTTTCCTTCGATGATGTGGATTTGGTTTGGTGATTGTCACCGCAATGGTAATTTCCGTACCTCTAAGTCAATTTTCTTGACACGGGGAAAGCTTTTTGCCTCTGTACTCTCGCCTTTTACAACCCTTAAAAAGTTCCCCTGCTATGCATATAGAAATAAACCTGCCACTGATTCTCCTTGCAGCACTTGTGACCATGGCCAGCCCCGGCCCAGCAACGCTTGCGATTGCCGGAACATCAATGTCGTCCGGGAGAGTGTCGGGATTATCCTTGGCATCGGGCATCACAACAGGCTCGTTTATTTGGTCTGTTCTAGCCGCCCTTGGGCTGGGCGCCATTATGCTAGCGAACGCCTGGGTGTTCGAATTGATCCGGTATTTTGGGGCAGCGTATCTAATGTTTCTTGCTTTTAAGTCTGGGCGTTCGGCTCTTTCCAAGAAAAACATGCCCATTCAATCCATGACGGGAACCCGGTCAACGTTATTTAGAAAAGGGCTGTTGCTCCACCTCACTAATCCAAAAGCCATCCTATTCTTCGGGTCGCTCTACTCTCTTGGCGTTCCTGCGGGTTCATCTATGTACGAATTGATAATGGTGATTATATCTGTAGGGTTTCAAGGGTTTATAATTTTTCATGGATATGCGATCTTGTTTTCTTCAAACGCTATGACACGGGTATATCTGAGCCTACGGCGTTGGTTCGAAGGCATTTTTGCTATAGGATTTGGTGCAGCCAGCATTAAAATTCTTACCACAAAAGTGCAGTGATAACGGATACTTTGTGCATCGATGCCATAATATTACGGTGTATAATCGTAATTGTTTCTCCATACCGTCAGCGACTTGGGATTGAACATCTCGCGCCCTAAAACTGAAAATACACAAATGGCGCGGCGGTGTACTCTCTCTTTGCACAAGGGCAAGCGCGATGATCAGTAAAACGTGCCAGAGCATGCAAGGTATCGCGCAGGCCTGATGGGCATTCGCGCCGTTCGGACAAAATTATGAACTGCGTGTTCAATCTGGTAACGGTACGAAATTGACATGCGCATACTATATGCCTATTTAATAAGACTATATGTAAGGTGCGCTCAAAAGGACAAGCCATGCCGCGACACGTTAATCAGCTCCCGTCACGTCGGCGCAGTGTCAATCTGACCATTCGCAAAGATGTCATGGAAACGGTCAAAGCCTTGCGCCTGAATGCTTCCAAAGCGGCTGAGGCGGGCATCATTCAGGCGATCCGTGAGGCGCAGGAGCACCAGTGGCGCGCCTGCAATGGCACCGCGATCGACCAGCATAATGAACGCATTGAACAAGATGGGCCGCTGCTGATGCCAGGCTGGACGGTAAAAGAATAAATTGGCCCGCTTTGACGTCTATCGCTTTGCCAACAAGGCAGCACCCTTCGTTGTCGATGTGCAGGCTGATCTTTTGGGCGATCTGGCCAGCCGGGTCGTTGTGCCACTTGCCCCCGCCGCCTGCTTTGCCAAGGAAGAATTGCCGCGCTTGAAACCACGCATCCCGATAGAGGGAGAAGACTATATTTTAATGACAACGGATATCGGCGTGCTTGCCAAAGCACAGCTTGGCATGCCGGTCACCAATATAGAAACAGGCCATCGTGATGACATCACCGCTGCCCTTGATTTTCTGTTTCAGGGGTTTTGAGCATGCGCCTGCGCCATGCAAAGCGCCCACTAAAACTGAAAATACACAAAGGGCGCGGCGGTGAGCGGATAGATGCTAAGCGCCAGGGCAATTGCGGCACCGGCGCCCGCCCACCAAAGTTCCGGGCGCTGCAAAATTGGCCAGTTTGGCCGCCAGCGACGCACCCCCAAAATGTGATCCAGCGCCAACACACCAATGATCAGCAAGACCATCAGGCTGAGCGTTTGTGCCCCGCCCACGCGCAGGCCACTGAGCGCACCAAGGGCGCTGAGCGCATCGGCGGTGCTGTTTGCGCGAAAGATTGCCCAGCCGGCCAGTACCACCCCTTGGGTCAGAACAAAGCCGGCAAGCCAGCCAATGGTCGATGGCAGGCGCACCAGAGAGGCCACAGAAGGTTTTAGATGGGTGATCCATAATTTGTGCACGATCAGCGCCAGGCCATGCAGCCCCCCCCAGGCGACAAAGGTCCAGGCCGCGCCGTGCCACAGCCCGCCCAGCACCATGGTAGCCATCAGATTGCGGTAATAGGCAAATTTGCCATGTCGGGATCCGCCCAGCGGGATGAACAGATAATCACGCAGCCAAAAGCTAAGCGACATATGCCAGCGCCGCCAGAAATCCGTGATCGAAGTACTGGCATAGGGAAAGTTGAAATTGCGCGGAATGTGATAGCCAAAGAGCCGGGCAATGCCGATCGCCATCAGGGAATACCCGGCAAAGTCAAAATAAATCTGCGCCGCAAAGGCAAAGGTGGCCAGAATTACCGCCCCGTTGGAATACGCATCCAGATTGCCATATACGCCATCCACCACGGGCGCGATATTATCGGCCAGCAGGGCCTTGTAAACAAAGCCCACGGCAAAAGCGCGCAGCCCCACCACAACGGCCCGGCGGCCAAGGCGCTTGGAACGATCCATTTGCGGAAAAAAACTGGCGGCGCGCACAATCGGCCCGGCCACCAATTGCGGAAAAAACGCGATATAGAGTGCCACGCGGGCAAGGCGTTTTTCTGCCGCCAGCACGCCGCGGCGCACATCCGCCATATAGGAAATGGCCTGAAAAATATAAAAGCTGATCCCCACGGGAAGAATAATCCGCAAGGTTGGCATGTCGGCGCGCAGGCCAAGCTTGCTGAATAATTCTGCAAAGCTGTCGGCAAAAAAACCGGTATATTTGAAAATACCCAGCACGATCAGCGAGACTACCACCCCGGCAGCCAGGGCCAGATTTTGCGAGCGTTTAGTGGCCTCTGGTCGCGCCATGGCCAACGCACTGGCCCATGACACCCCGATCACCAGTCCGATCAGCCCCAGAAACCGCCAGTCCCACCAGCCATAAAATATGGTGCTGCCAGCCAGCAGGATATAAAGGCGCGCCTGATTGTTTTTCACCAGCCAATAAGTGGAAAAAACAACCGCAAAAAAAGATCAAAAACGTGAAGCTGGTAAAAATCATGGCGTTTCTCCCCCAGCAGTGCGAAGGGCCAGTTTGGGGTGGGCTTCTGGGGTGCCCAGCACCCCGGACGCCATCACTTTGCCCGCCAGCCAGCGATCATAGAGCGCGGCGCCGGGGGCCAGCAAATGTTCCTCATCAAACCAGACCGGGCCATCAAGGGCGGCCAGCATGGCCGGATCCACCGGCGCAATGCAGACCTCTCCCGCCTCGCGCTCGCATATGGCGTGAATATAGGCGCGCTCGTGCGCGTCGATCACGGGGGGGAAATAATAGGCAATGTGGCGCACCCCGGCCTGTTGCAACATGGCGCGCTGGCTGGCCCGGAATTTCTGGCCCCAGTCATAGACATGATCGGACGGTGGCAAAGCCTCACGCAAACCCGATTTGCGGTCATCTTCCGTGACTTCGCGGCGCGGCATATCCTGTGGGTCATAGGAGGCCAGCTTGGGGGCATCTTGCAAACGCACCGCCTCGTTAAAGAGGCCGACATTAAGCCAGTTCAAGGGTACATGCAGGCCCAGCAAAATAGTGTTTTTGACAAAGGCTACTGCCCCATCGGGCGCGCCGCCCAACAGGCCGCGCACGGTCCAGAACGTGCCACGCGGATCAAACTGGCCGATCACCCGCTCGGAAAATTTGGCGATTTCAAATCCATAAGTGGGATTGCGATCAAATTTTTCCGAGATCTCCAGAAACACCGTATCGGGTGGCCGGGGGGCAACATGCAAAAACTGGCGCAGGCGCAAATCGCGCTCCTGCAGGCTGGCCCCTTCCAGGGCAAAGGTGATCACGCGCTGATTATAGCCATGGGCACGAAGACGCCGGGTCAGGGATTGATCATTGATGGCATTGCGCGAATAACTGGCCCCGACAAACAACACATAGGGCGCAGGATCTTCCATGATGGTGTGCAGGGCATTGGCGGCAATTTGCGCATAGGGACCATCGCGCACAATCGCGGCCCGGTTGGCCCCAAAGCCGATCAGCGCCGCGGTGAACCCTAGGCCGAACACAAACGCTAACCCACTGCGTAATATATTGGCGGTCTTACCCGTTGGCGGACGCCGAAGCACAAAGGCGGCCAGTACCAGGACCAGCCCTGCAAATATCAGTTTTATGGCGAGCATTGTTTCCCCGCTTGTTTTCACCCAGACGGAGCCTCGCACAAATTGTCTTATAAAGGGTTACGGGTCGGGCAAATCATGAACCTTGCTTGCGTATGGATTATCTCATGGCTAGGATCAGGGCCCTGGCAAATGGTGCGCCAATGTAGGCAGGGGCGAAAGCATTCATGAACAAGCTGCTCACAGCGCTGTATCACCGCCATGCAAACCGGTTGGGAAAAATGATTTTATGTGCAACTAAGCCGGCATGAAAACCAAGCTGACTGCCCCCGCCGTTGACGTGATCATTGTCAATTATAATGCCGGCACCATGTTGCGAGATTGTGTCGAGGCGCTGGCACGCCAGAAAATGGATGATTTTCGTGTCTTTCTGATCGATAATGCATCTTCGGATGGCTCGATCGAGGCATTACCGCCGCTGGATGATCGGTTTGAAGTTATCCGCCTGGATGAGAACACCGGCTTTGCCAAAGGCAATAATATCGGGATAGCCCGGGGCAACGCCCCGTGGATTGCCCTGTTGAATCCCGACGCCTATGCTGAACCAGACTGGCTGGGCCCCTTGTTAAAAACGGCCCAGTCTGATCCTTCAATTGTAATGGCTGGCTCGACACAAATTGATGCCAATCAACGCCATTTGCTGGATGGAGCGGGGGATCTTTATGCCCCCATTGGGTTTGCCTGGCGCGGCTTGTGGCATCGCCCACTGGCATTATTGCCACCAACCGGCGAGGTCTTTGGCCCCTGTGCCGCCGCCGCGCTTTATCGCCGGGATGCCTTTGAAGCAGTGGGTGGCTTTGATGAAGACTTTTTTTGCTATCATGAAGATGTGGATCTGGCCTTTCGTCTGCGACTTGCCGGAGGGCGCGGCATACAGGTCAGTGAAGCGGTGGTTTATCACGAGGGATCAGGCGTTGCCGGGGGACAATCTCCTTTTTCAGTTTTTCATGGCACCCGCAATCGCACCTGGACCTTTGTTAAAAATATGCCTTTGATACCAATGATCATGTTATTACCATTCCACCTTGGACTGTTAGGGGCCTTTATTGTCCGGGCTTTTTTCAAAGGCCAGTTTATGCCGACCCTGACCGGCTTTACCGCCAGCATTGCCGGGTTGCCCAGGGCCTTTGCCAAACGCAAGGCCGTACAGGCCAGTCGCCAGATCAGCCTGCTTACTCTTCTCAAAGCCTTTACCTGGTCGCCCATCACCTTTTTCTGCCGGGGTGCCGATGTGCGGCCCTGGCGGCGCTGAAGCGTTTCATAAAAATTAACAATGCGAACGACAGGTATTCGCCCTGCCATGCGTTTTATGCTAATGATGGACAAGGCATAAGGACGAATTCATGGCAGATATTGATGCGCTTACGGCTGCCCACCGTTTTGGACTGGGTGCCCGTCTGGGAGAGCTGGCCACCATTTTACCAGACCCAAAAGGCTGGTTGAATGCACAATTAACCGAGGTTTCTTCGGTACTGAACGACCCAACACTGCTGACCAGTGCGCAAGCCATTACCCTGTTTTTTGATTTTCAGAATGCCAAACGTGCTGAACTAAAAGGTGGTGCGGTGGCCGCTGCCAGCGCTCTTTCGAAGGGCAAAAGAACAGATCATGCGCGCATTTCGCACTTCATCAAAAACATAGACGAAATTAAAAAAACCGAGAAACTGGCCCGGCAAACGCTGGACACCGGCGCCGTCGTTTCCAGTGTCGCCAGTTCGCACAGCAAGCCACAGGCGGTCAAAACCTCCCAGGAAATTCTTCAGGAAATGTATAATGCCCTGCTGAATGATATTGCCGCCCGCACGCTGCATGCCACCGTGACACCGGCCTCTTTTCGTGAACGCCTCGTCCGTTTCTGGAGCGATCATTTTTCCGTTGATTTCAATAAAAATCAGCTCACCATTCCCACCGCCATTACCATGGAACGCGAGGCCATTCGCCCCCATGTCACCGGCAAGTTTTATGACATGCTGGTGGCCGTAGAAAGCCACCAGTCCATGTTGCTGTATCTGGATAACTGGACCTCGATCGGCCCCAATTCCTGGGCAGGCTTGCAATTCGGATATGGCCTGAATGAAAACCTGGCCCGCGAAACCCTGGAATTGCACACCCTGGGGGTTGGTGGCGGTTATACCCAGGATGACATTATTGAATATGCAAAAGCCATTACCGGCTGGACCATTGGCAATCCTGACTTTAACGAGGACACCCTGGGCGAGTTTGCCTTCCAGCCTCTGTTCCACGAACCGGGTGCCCGCACCATTATGGGGATTACCTATCCGGAGGGGGGGACAGGACCAGGCCCTAAGTGCCCTGCAGGATTTTGCCCGCCACCCCTCTACGGCCAAACATATTGCCCGCAAGCTGGCCTATCATTTTCACTCGGACACCCCGCCGCAAAGCCTGATAGATCAATTGGCACAGGTCTTTACTGATACCGATGGCGATTTATTGCAAGTCAGCCTGGCGCTGGTCAACGCCCCGGAAATGTGGGACGGACAGTTTGGCAAGCTTAGAAATTCCGAGGAATTCCTGCTGGCCGCCTACCGGGCCTTTGATATGAAATATCTGACCCCACAAGAGACCTTCAATCTGTTTCAGTTAATCGCCCAGGTCCCCTTCACCGCCGGCTCGCCGGCAGGTTGGCCAGACGATGAGGCCAGTTGGGCCAGTTCATCCATCATTGCCGGCCGATTGAATATGTCCGTAATTCTGGGCAATACCATAGATAATGCCCCCCCTGCCCCCGGACTATGCCAGCGACCTTTTTGGCTCAACCATCAGTACCAATTCGCTGCAAATTCTATCGGGAGCTTTCACCAAGGCACAGGGGTATGCGCTGATGCTGATGACCCCGGAATTGCAAAGGCGGTAGACATGATGACTGGTAAACCCAAACTATATCTGAACCGCCGTGGCCTCCTCAAAGGAGCCGCTGGCATTGCCGGCCTCAGTGCCAGTGGTGCCGATCTGGCCTTTGCCGCTGGCCCCGCCGGGCGAAAACTGGTGGTCATCATTCTGCGCGGTGCCATGGACGGCCTGAATGTCGTCGTGCCTTATTATGAAAGTCGCTATTATGCCAAGCGCCCCAACATTGCCATCCTGCCCCCCGGTGAGCCCGGCGGTGCCATCCCGTTAATGGACGGTTTTGGCCTGCACCCGGCTTTGCCGGGCCTGGCGGCCATGTTCAACAAGGGCGAAGCCCTGTTCATGCATGCGGCCAGCGCCCCCTATAATGAACGTTCGCATTTTGATGGCCAGGATGTGCTGGAAAACGGGACCACTTCGCCACTTGGCACCCTGGATGGGTGGCTGAACCGATCCCTGAGTGCGCTGAACCTGTCCCCCGGGGCAGTGGGCGTGGGCCAGACGTTGCCTCTGGTCCTGAAGGGCGATGCCAACATCACCACCTGGGCGCCTTCAAAACTGCCCCAGGCCGATCCCGAAACCATCGATGAAACGCTGGATTTGTACAGCAATGACCCGGTGCTCCATTCTGCCTTGCAGGGCGCGGTGGATATTGGGGCGCTGATAGGCGATCTCAGTGCATTGGGCAGCGGCTATGAACAATTGGCGAGAGCCGCTGGCAAATTGTTATCGGCCGATGGAGGCCCCGGAGCGGCGGCAATTTCCTTTAATGGCTGGGACACCCATGCCGAAGAAACCAGCGTATTGACCTCTAATCTGGTTAATCTGAATGCAGCCCTGTTGGGTCTGCGCGAAGAACTTGGCAGCCAATGGGCCAATACCGCCGTATTAATGGTCACAGAGTTTGGACGAACCCTGGCTGAAAACGGCACCCAGGGGACCGATCACGGGGTTGGCGGTGCCTCCTTCCTGTTGGGTGGTGCGGTCAAGGGGGGGCGGATGATCGGCTCATGGCCTGGTCTCTCGCCGGTTAATCTCTATCAGGGGCGGGATGTGTATCCGGCCAATGATTTACGCACCCTGTTCAAAGGCGTTTTGCGGGACCATTGGGGGGTGGACTTAAGCGCCCTGAATACATCGGTATTCCCGGGCAGCACCGGCGTCAGCCCCACAGAAAATCTGATATATTAGCGTTTAGGGGTCAGGCTTCCAGAAGAGAGCGCCCGATATTCAAAAATCGCGCCTTGCGCTGGGCGCGCAACTGGTCGCTGTTCATGACTTCAAAACGGGTCAGAAATGACGAAATCTGATCCGCCGCGGCGTTAATAGCGGCTTTGTGATGCCGATGGGCGCCGCCCACCGGCTCGTCGGCAATGCCGTCAATAATTTTTAATTCCAGCAGATCCTGCGCGGTGATTTTCATCGCCGCGGCCGCATCCTTGGCCCGGGCCGAATCGCGCCACAGTATCGAGGCGCACCCCTCGGGCGAGATCACCGAATAAATGGCGTGTTCCATCATTAACACTGCATTGGCTGCAGCAATGGCCACCGCACCACCAGAGCCGCCCTCGCCCGTGATCAGCGTGATCATCGGCACCCCCAAAGACAGGCATTTTTGCGTGGAACGGGCAATGGCCTCGGCCTGACCGCGCTCCTCGGCTCCAACCCCGGGATAGGCACCGGCGGTGTCAACAAAGCTAAGGACCGGCAAGCCAAAACGATCGGCCATATCCATCAGGCGCACGGCCTTGCGATAGCCTTCCGGGCGGGCCATGCCAAAATTATGCTCCAGCCGGGTTTGGGTGTCGTGTCCTTTTTCATGACCAATCACCATCACCGGACGCCCGCGAAAACGCCCAACGCCACCGATCAAGGCCCGGTCATCGCCAAAACAACGATCACCGCGCAGTTCGGCAAAGCCCTCGATCAGCGTTTCGCGAAAATGCTTGAATTGCGGCCGGGCCGGATGGCGGGCGACTTGTGTTTTTTGCCAGGCCGTCAGGTTTGAATACGTGTTTTTCAGCAGCGTCGCAGACTTGCCACGCAGTTTATCCACTTCTTCATCCGTACTTACCCCCCCTTCGCTCTTGCTGAAGCGTTCCAATTCTTCGATCTTGTTTTCAAGCTCGGCAATCGGGCGTTCAAAATCCAGGTAAGTACGGGTGGGATCAGACATATTCAGACAACAACCAGGCGCGTTAATGGTCCAGATCGAAAAAGGGCTACAGACGGACAAAAAATACTGCCCGGTCGCGGCGCACCATAGGCAATGCGAGCCTGCGGAACAAGCGCCCATTCCAGCACCCGGTTTTCCGGTTGCAGAGCCTGTTTTTGGGAGAAAGTATATTGAGAGGGGAAAAAAGTGCGGCTTATTTGGCACATTTTTCTAAAATAGCAGATTTTGAATGCCCTTTTTTGCCATAAATATTAATTTTGGGTAATGTTCGCATTGCCAGCCCGACAAAAATCATACAGAAATTAGGAATCGTTAAACTTAACGACCCTTGCACGACCCAATTAAAAATCAGAGGAACCAATGAAAAAGAAAATCTTATTAATGGGGGCTTCCGCGCTTATGCTCAGTGCTTTTGGCACGACGTACGCTTTTGCCCAGGAAGAAACGATCGTTGAAGACGATATCATCGTAACGGGTACGCGGCGCACAGCACGCTCCGCCGCAGACAGCCCGGCACCGGTGGACGTCATCTCCGGTGATGAGTTTGTCAACCAAGGTGCGACAGACATGGGCGATCTTATTCGCCAGACGGTGCCGTCTTATAACGTCAACCAACAGCCCATCTCTGATGCGGCAACGCTTATCCGTCCGGCCAACCTGCGTGGCCTGTCTCCGGATGAAACGCTGGTATTGGTCAATTCCAAGCGCCTTCACCGTGCGGCGGTTATTACCTTCCTTGGTGGCGGTATCTCTGACGGTGCTCAAGGCCCTGACATTTCAACCATTCCTGCTTTGGCGCTGAAACGCGTTGAAGTTCTGCGTGATGGTGCTTCATCACAATATGGTTCAGACGCCATTGCCGGCGTGATCAACTTCATCCTCAAGGATGGAACTGACGGTGCCACGCTTGAAACCAAATTTGCCTCTAATTACGACAATGGTGGCGACGCCTATACGGTTGCAGCCAATGTTGGCCTGCCTCTTGGCGACAGTGGCTTTTTCAACATTACGGGTGAGTGGAGCCAACAGGATCCAACCAACCAGTCTGTACAGCGTGATGATGCAGCCGCTCTGATTGCTGCGGGGAACACCGCTGTTCTGAATGCGGTTGATTTCATTCAAACCGATGTCGCCCAGGTCTGGGGTCAGCCTCGTGTCCGTGACGACATCAAAGCGTTTGTGAACACCGGCGTTGATTTTGGCGAAAATGGCCAGATTTACGCATTCGGCAATTATGCACAGCGTAAAGTTGAAGGCGGCTTCTTCTTCCGTAACCCCACCAATCGTGGTGGTGTGTTTAGAGGGCCGCTGGTTGATCCGCTTACCGGTCAACCAGATCCCAATGGTGTTCCTTCGGTTCGCGTAGGCGACCTTTCCGGCGACACCGCGGGTGATTGCCCGGCGGGTATTCCGCTTGACCGCTGGTGGTGGTCTGCTTCCGGATCCGACCATTCTTGGTCTGGTTACGGCCGATGACAACTGCTTCTCGTTTGTTGAAATGTTCCCTGGCGGCTTTACCCCGCGCTTTGGTGGTAAACTGACCGACCGCAGCGTCGCGATTGGCGTCAAAGGTGACATTCAGATCGGTAACGGTATCGGATATGATGTCAGCTATAAATATGGCCAAAACGACATCAACTTCTTTATCAACAACACCATCAATGCCTCCTTGGGGCCAGACACACCGACATCGTTCCGTCCGGGTGGCTATACCCAGGCAGAAAACGACATCAATGTTGATTTGAGCTATGCGGTACCAGTGGCCGGCTTTGCTTCGGATCTGAACATTGCGGCCGGTTTTGAATATCGTTCAGAAAGCTTCACCATCCGTGCTGGTGATCCAGCCTCTACGGCTCTTGGCCCGCTTTCCGCACCATCGCCAGCCTTCCCAACGGGCCAGGGCTTCTCGTCCAGCTCCAACGGGTTTGGTGGCTTTATTGCTTCCAGCGCCGGCACCAGCACCCAGTCGAACATTGCGTTCTATCTGGATACAGAAGCCGACGTCACCGAACGGTTGATCCTGCAAGCGGCGATCCGTTACGAAAACTTTGACTCTTTCCAAAGCACCACAGACTTCAAGTTCGGTGGTAACTTCAAGGTTACGGATGACTTCCGTCTGCGCGGCACCTACAGCTCTGGTTTCCACATCCCGACCGCTGGTCAGGCTAATGTGACCAACGTATCGACGGTCTTTGTCGGTGCCGAGCTTGCCGACCAGGGCACGATCCCGCTTTCCAGTGCGGCTGGCCAGTTCATGGCTGACTTCCTGGTATCGCAAGGTCAAAAGCGCCCGACGCTTGGCCCTGAAAAGTCTGACAGCTTCAGCGCCGGTGCCGCTCTGAAACTGGGTCCTGCCAGCTTCACCGTGGATTTCTTCCACATC
Organism: Robiginitomaculum sp.; assembly: GCA_030949705.1. Taxonomy (GTDB): domain Bacteria; phylum Pseudomonadota; class Alphaproteobacteria; order Caulobacterales; family Maricaulaceae; genus Robiginitomaculum_B. Next base: position 100,975 of record JAUZSF010000019.1, read on the forward strand.
AAGGTGAAAGACCGGATCGCCCTGTCTTCCAGCTTTAACTTCGTTTCGGCCCTGCAAAGCGTGGCCACCAGCAATGGGGTAGCATTTGACCCGACAGCCACTACGTCGCAATTGCTGAACACGCTGGATGCCGCGGGTATTCTGAACGCTGGTGACTTTGCCGGTTCAGAAGACCTGACCTCGTTTGGCTTCTTTAACAATGATTTCGACACCCGCACACAAGGTATCGATATCGTTGGTAATATGCCGATTGATCTTGGTCGCGGCAGCACCAATGCCACCCTGGCGTTGAACTATACCGACACCAAGGTTACCCGTCCTGGTAATATCAGCCCAGGTCGTCTGCGCCAGTTGGAAGAAAACCTTCCGAACTGGAAAGGCAATCTGACCCTGAACCATGACGAAGGTAACTGGGCCGTTCTCTTGCGCGCCAATTACTATGGCAGCTTCTTTGAAGATCATCTGGACTCTAATCTGGCCTTCCCCATCAATGGTGGTGCCGAGATTACCTTTGATGCTCAGCTGGCATTGCGCTTCATGGACGAAAAATACCAGATTGCTATTGGGGCCAACAACATCCTCAATAACTTCCCGGACAAAAACCCATGGGCCGGTATTGTGGGCGCCAAATACCCGCTTACCGCACCTGGTGGTATCAATGGTGGGCTGTACTACATCCGCCTGACCGCCAAATTGCCTTAAGGCGATGGTCTTGATCTGATCCTGCCCCGGCAGGATCAGATACACCAAACGAAAACCCCGGCTGGAAACAGCCGGGGTTTTTTGTTGGTACACACTTTTGGATCGTTTATGGCAAACGGCCAAGATGTGCGGTTAAAAGATCAAAATACCCGTCCGCATCAATCTGGTTCATCACCATGCAATTGGGCGCTTCCGCGGTGGTGCCCCACCAGTCCATAACCGTCATTCCCAGGGTCAGGCCACTGGAAATTTCGATCTGGACCGGGATTTTCTTGCCACTGAAGAGTTCAGGTTTGAGAAGATAGGCAATCACACACGGATCGTGCAGCGGCGCGCCTTCGGCGCCATATTTTTCCACATCATGGCGATTGAAATAGGAGAGCATGCCGGCACAGGCCCGGCCGGTTTCATTGCCCAGCGCCGCCAAATCGCCAATGCGATAGGCCGTGGCCAGCGCCTTGTGGGTGACATCCAGCGGCATCAGGGTGAGCGGCAGGGCGCTATTGAACACTACATGGGCCGCATGGGGGTCGACCAGAATATTAAATTCCGCTGCCGGCGTGGTATTGCCGCCTTCGAAAAAGCCGCCGCCCATCATCACGATTTCGCGGATGCCGCGGGCACATTGGGGTGCCTTCACCAGGGCCATGGCGATATTGGTCAGCGGCCCCAGGGTGCATAGGGTTATTTCGCCCTCACCGGCCGCCATCAGCGTGTCGATAATAAAATCAACGCCGTGCTGGTCCTGCAAAGGGGTTTTGGTCTCTGGCCAGTCATAGCCATCCACGCCGGTGCGTCCATGCACATTTTCCGCGGTAATCAGATCACGCACCATGGGCCGCGAACAGCCCGCATAAACCGGCACATCATCGCGGCCGCTAAGGTCCACCAGCCGCCGCGCATTCTTTTGCGTCAGGGGCAGCGGCACATTGCCCGCCACGGCAATAATGCCGCGAACATCCAGTTTTTCCGGCGCCGCCAAGGCCAGTAAAATGGCCAACGCATCATCCTGCCCCGGATCTGTATCAATTAGTATTGGGTGTCCCATTACCGATTCCCACCTTTTTGAGATTTGTAGAGCATGCAGACGGCAGGGCAAGCCCATTCTGAAACTTGTGAAAATGCAGAACAAACTGGAAACGTCATGCCAGATACGATACAACCGCGCCATGAGCGATCGCCCCGGCATGAACGAAACCCCACAGCCAGATTTTGTGCTGGATGGCCCGGTTGAGGGGGGCGCCCCCTGGGTGCCACACCGCCCGGCGCGGCCAGAAAAGTCCGAAGGCGGCAAGGCCTTCAAACTGGTTTCCCCGTTTGAGCCAAAGGGAGACCAGCCCCAGGCCATTGCCGATCTGGTGGCGGGCATACAGGATGGCGATAATGATCAGGTTCTGCTGGGGGTTACCGGCTCTGGCAAGACCTTCACCATGGCCAAGGTGATCGAGGAAACCCAGCGCCCGGCCCTGATTCTGGCCCACAACAAAACCCTGGCGGCACAGCTTTATGGCGAATTCAAAAGCTTTTTCCCCGACAATGCGGTGGAATATTTCGTCTCGTATTACGACTATTACCAGCCCGAGGCCTATGTGCCGCGCACCGACACCTATATCGAGAAAGACAGCTCCATCAATGAGGCCATCGACCGCATGCGCCATGCGGCCACCCGCGCCATTCTGGAGCGCGATGATGTGATCATCGTGGCTTCCGTTTCGTGCATTTACGGCATTGGCTCGGTCGAGACCTATACCTCCATGGCCTTCACTATTGAGACCGGCGAGACCATGGACCAGCGCACTTTGATGCGCCGTCTGGTCGATCTGCAATACCGGCGCAATGACCAGGCCTTCACCCGCGGCAGCTTTCGCGTGCGCGGCGATGTGGTCGAGATTTTCCCCGCCCACTATGAAGACCGGGCCTGGCGGGTGGATTATTTTGGTGATGAGATCGAAAGCATTGCCGAGTTTGATCCGCTGACCGGCAAAAAAAACCGGCACGCTGGAGGCGGTAAAGGTCTATGCCAATTCGCATTATGTGACCCCGCGCCCGACCATGAAACAGGCCATTACGCAAATCCGCGAAGAGCTGAAGGTTCAGCTCAAATGGCTTTATGACAATGGTAAATTGCTGGAGGCGCAACGCCTGGAACAGCGCACCATGTTTGATCTGGAAATGCTGGAGGCTTCAGGCGTTTGCGCGGGGATCGAAAACTATTCGCGCTTTCTGACCGGGCGAAAACGCGGCGAGCCGCCCCCCCCACCATGTTTGAATATCTGCCCGATAATGCGCTGGTGTTTGTCGATGAAAGCCATGTCAGCGTGCCGCAATTGGGGGCCATGTATAAGGGCGATTATCGACGCAAGTCCACACTGGCCGATTATGGCTTTCGCCTGCCTTCCTGCATGGATAACCGGCCCCTGAAGTTTGAGGAATGGGACGCCATGCGCCCGCAATCGGTGTTTGTTTCGGCCACCCCCGGCCCATGGGAGCTGGAACAGTCCGGCGGGGTCTTTACCGAACAGGTGATCCGGCCCACGGGCCTGATTGATCCACCGGTCGAGGTGCGCCCGGTCTCAAAAGACGGCGCCAACCAGATCGACGATGTGATCGACGAAGTACGCCGGGTGACCAAAAATGGTTATCGCTCGCTGGTCACCACCCTGACCAAGAAAATGGCCGAGGATCTGACCGAATATATGCACGAACAGGGTATTCGCGTGCGCTATATGCATTCGGATATCGACACGCTGGAACGTATCGAAATCATCCGGGATTTGCGCCTTGGCGCGTTTGATGTGCTGATCGGTATTAACCTCTTGCGCGAGGGGCTGGACATCCCCGAATGCGCCTTTGTCGGCATTCTGGACGCGGACAAGGAGGGTTTTTTGCGTAGTGAGACCTCGCTGATCCAGACCATTGGCCGCGCCGCGGCGCAATGTGGACAGCCATGTGGTGCTCTATGCCGATCGCATTACCGGCTCAATGGAACGGGCCATGGCAGAAACCAAGCGCCGACGCAAAAAACAAAAGGAATACAACGCCAAACACAACATCACCCCGCAAAGCATCAAGCGCGATATTGGCGATATTCTGGACAGTGTTTACGAGGGCGACCATGTGCGCATTGCCGCTTCGGACACGGTGCGCGACTACGCCAAGGGGCTGGCCGAAGATGGCGAACACTTTATCGGTGCCAACCTTGCCGCCGTTATCGAAGACATGGAAAAACGTATGCTCGCCGCCTCGGCCGATCTGGAATTCGAAGAGGCCGCCCGCCTGCGCGACGAGATCGCGCGCCTGCGCGAGACCGAGCTCGATATGCTGGAACCCGGATCGGCCGGGCGCAAAAAGGGCCGCACCTGGCGCGGCAAAGATACCTCTACCCGCGGCGTCAGCTGGAAACACAAGCGTGGGAAGAAGGGGGGACGGTGATAGGAGAAAAAACGTTTGCCAGCCTTAGAAAAGGTCAGAGAATTATAAGTGGGTATGTGGGAGGTCAACTGACGAGTACCCCTGACACATAGCCCCGGCCCGTTTACCCTTGCAAAAGCAAGAGCTGGGATGACGCATTTCTTGTAATGGCATTGCCGAACGCGTTCCGGCAATCCAGAGCGGGGTCTGTGCAAAGCTGGATACCCCGGATAATGACAGGCAGTGCTACCCATACTTCGAGGCCCTTCGTGGGTGCTACGCACCCCCTCAGGACACCTCAGTATGAGGCCCAGTTCAATTTATCTCCTCATCCTGAGGTGCGAACGAAGAGAGCCTCGAAGGATGACTTACACCCCAGGCCCCCCGGCCTTCGCCGGGGTGACGCGGGCGGGAATATGATGACGTCCTCTCCCAAGGGGAGGGTGAGGCAGAAAATGATAGATGATCATTTTCTACGATTGGTGAGGGGATGGCGTTACACCCCCTTGGTATCATTCTGTTATGCACTATCCCCTCATCCCAAGCTTCTCCCTATAGGAGAAGGGGCAAGTCCTCGCCCGACCGCTTGACCGGAGGGTCCATAAGAAAAAGTCACATGCGCTGTTCTTCACCCTGCCCCCGGATCAAGTCCGGCAAGGACAGGGGGAAGTGCAAACATCATACCCCATCAGCGTTCCTGTGGGACAAGGTTTTATTATCCCCGCCTAAACCCAACCGCGTCATCCCGGCCCCCGCCCCGGGACCCATAGGGCATTGCAACCTGCAGGAACGCACACAATGGATCCTCCGCTCAAGTCGGAGGATGACGAAATGGGAAGGCGGATGAGGTTATCCTCCCGCATAGCGCTCCCAAGGGTCAATAAGGGGTAACACCGCCCCCTCGGCATCCCTGCCCTTACCCCTTAATGGTCCCTGAATGCGAAAAAACGAACCCTAAACGTCCCTTATTTATCCCTTTTTACCCCTTGCAAAAGCGGGAATAAAACCAAATAACCCCCGCCATGGTGGCGGGGGTTAGACTGGTGCATTTTGGGTAAGGAAATCCTGTATTTGTAGCCAGTCCGGGGCGGCGCCTTCGGCACCCGGGCACTGGACCGAAAGGGCCGCGGCGGCCGAGGCATGACGCGCCGCCTCGCCAAGCGATGCATGGCTTGCCAGCACCTTGGCCAGAACGCCATTAAATACATCCCCCGCGCCAGTGGGATCGATGGCCTTGACGGCAAAGGCCTTAACATATTCGCCTTCGCCTTGAGAAAACACGTAATAGCCCGCCTCGCCCATGGTGATCAGCACGTCTTTTGCCCCCCGGGCACAGAGCGCCTTGGCGGCCTCGCTGGCGCTGGCCTCGTCATGAGGATAAATACCGGTAATGGTTTGGGTTTCGCTCTCATTGGGGGTGATGATATCGGCATAGGCAATCAAATCGGCCGCCTCTGGCGTGGCCGGGGCCGGATTGAACACCGTGCGCACCCCGGCTTTGGTGGCCATATCAAGGGCGGCCCGAACCGTGCCCGGCGGCACTTCCAGTTGTGTGATCACAATCTCTGCGCCGGTGATAAGCCCCTTGTGCCTGTGCAGATCATCCGCAGTCAGGCAGGCATTGGCCCCCGGCGAGACCACAATCATGTTTTCGCCATCCGTATTGACCAAAATCCCCGCCGTGCCGGTACTGGTGTGCGAAACCCGCTTTATGCCGGTAAGATCAAGACCATTGTCTTTGGCATACCCCAGGGCCCTGTCGCCAATGCTGTCTGTGCCGACACAGCCAATCATGGTGGTTGTCGCCCCGGCGCGGGCCGCCGCGATGGCCTGGTTCAGCCCTTTGCCACCCATGCACAGGGCCGAGCCAGTGGCCAATATGGTTTCGTTGGGGCGCGGAAATTGATCGACGGCAAAGGATATGTCGCCATTAATGCTACCGATCACAGTGACCTTTGGGTGCTTCATGCCCACATTGCATAAGAAAAATCCCGGCACGTAAAGTACCGGGATCAGTGATTTGCTGGGGGGCAGGGGTTTATGGTGTTATTATTGGCATCTACATTCTTTGGCAGATTTGGGCGTTTTAGAGTTACGCCATAAAGGTTGTGGCGATTGAGACACCAATGGTTGTCAGGACAGCGGCGTACATAATGACACCGACGATGGATTGAAGCGGGGTATTGCCGAAGCGTACCATAATATATTCTCCTCATGTGCCCTTGTGGTTCCGGGGAGGGATCAGGGCGGTTGACCGAAAAGGCCTCTTGGTGGGCCATGGCGGGATGCGTTCCCGTCCATGTCGATAATCAATAAACGTATATCGAAAAACAATCAAGCATTATTTATCGTAAAACAATGAAATATCGGCAATAAACGATAAGTTTGGTAATGTCGGCATGGTTAATGGGTTGAAAACACGAGCTTTTCAACATTACCGCCAACGCGCAAAATAATGCAGTTTTTGATGAGACAAGAAGGCTTATAAAGCCGCCAATAGGGTTTCCAGCTCGGCAATCTGGTCTTCGGCGCACTCCAGCCCCACGGAAAGACGCAACAGCGAGTCGCCAATGCCGGCCTTTTGGCGGGCCTCTTCATCCATGGCCCGGTGGGTCATGCTGGCCGGGTGGCAGATCAGGCTTTCGGTACCGCCCAGACTTTCGGCCAGTTGAAACAATTGGGTGCCGGCCACAAATCGGCCCACCCCATCGCGGTCACTGGCCAGATCGAAACTGAGGATCGCACCGGGACCGCTTTGTTGCGCTTTGGCCAGCGCATAGCCCGGATCCTCTGGCAAACCGGGATAATAAACCCGGGAGACCTGGGGGTGTTGCTGCAAAAAGCGCGCAATGGCCAGCGCGTTGGCTTCCTGAATGTCCAGACGGGCGTGCAGGGTACGCAGCCCCCGCAAGGTCAGATAGCTGTCAAAGGGCGCACCGGTTACGCCAATGCAATTGGCCCACCAGCACAGTTTTTCGGCCAGTTCGGCTTCTTTGGCGATAGCAATACCGCCGACCACATCGCTGTGGCCGTTCAGAAACTTGGTGGTGGAATGCACCACAATATCGGCCCCCAGTGCCAGCGGGGTCTGGCGGGCCGGCGATAAAAAGGTGTTGTCGCAAACCACCAGTGCCCCGGCATTTTTGGCGGCAATGCTCAGCGCCTTAATATCCACCAGCCGCATAAGCGGGTTGCTGGGGGTTTCGATAAAGAACAAAGCTGGTTTGGCTGCCAGCGCCGCCGCCACCGCGGCTGGATCATTCTGGTCAATAAAGAGCACCCGCAGGCGGCCCTGCGCCTGCCGACTGTTCAGCAAACGATGGGTGCCGCCATAGGCATCATGGGGCGCGATCACCAATTGGTCCGCCTTGATCAGGTTCAGGACCAGATCAATGGCCGCCATGCCAGACGCGGTCACCACACCGCCGGCGCCACCTTCCAGCGTGGCAATGGTTTCGGCCAGGGCATCGCGATTGGGATTGCCACCACGGCCATAATCATAGGGCCCCATCTGGTCCAAGCCGTTGAATTTATAGGTGCTGGAAAGATAAAGCGGCGGGATCACCGCGCCATAGCCCGGATCCTTGCCGAGCTGGGCACTGACACAATGGGTGACGGATTTTGGCGGCTTAGCGGACATGGCATTGCTCGTTTATAAAGGCCGAAAGTAGAGAACCCAGGGCCTTGGTTTCTTTCAAAAAGGCATCATGGCCATAGGGCGAATCCAGGGTCACCAGATCAGACGGTCCGCCCAGACGGGATTGCAGTATTTGCATTTCTGCTGGCGGGGCCAGCTGGTCGGAACGTGAGGCAATCAGCAAGGCCGGCGTTTTGATGTCCTCTGGCTCAACCCGGTGCAGGTCGATGGATTCTGAAAGCGCCATAAAACGCTCTGCCGACATGGTGCTGGAAAATTTCGCGCCGCAGGCCATAAGATAATCGCAGACATCAAACCGGGTCGGGTTTGCGCCAGTGGGCATCGCCTCAAAGCGTTCGGTAAATTCCTCGGCCGAGCGATAGGTGGTCATGGCCAGTTCTCGCGCCAGGGCCAGGCCATCTTCGGGACGGCCCGCCTGTATGGCCAACCGGACGATGCGCCGCTGTATGCCGCGCCACGCCACCCCCAGCGGAAAAGGACGATGGGTGGCACTGATCACGCAAAGCGCACCGAGGCGCGCCGGGGTGTCTTTGGCAAAGGCCAATGCCACCATGCCGCCATAGCTGGCCCCGATAATGGCCGCCGCCGTCTCGATGCCTAAATGATCTAAAACGCTACGCAATCGGCTGGCCTGTTCCTGGGTGGAAAGCGCAATGGCGGAGCCATCACCATGAGATTGCGGAGCAAAATCCAAACCCAATACCTGCGTTTTGCGCAGATCAATTGGGCTACCCTCGCCTACCATGGCAGGCCACCAGCCGGCGGGCTGGCCCGCTTCATCAGCAATAAAACGGGTCGCGGATATACCGCCCAGCACAATAATCAATGGCGCGTCTTTCTTGCCATACAGGCGCGCACGAATGTGATCGCCCATCGGGGTATCGCCGCCTTGCAAAGCGGGATGGTCAAGAAAAACGTCTACGTCTTGCGCCATGGCCTTTGTCCTTGTTGGGACTAATTCCACCGGCACCAACAAAAAAGAAGAAAAGGGGTAACCCTTCGCCCCTCATCTGTCGTTCGCCAAAAGCGAGCGAGGAATTAGCACCTTTCCGGCGTCGCAATGCGGGCCGGGGGTTGCTCCAGCGTCACAGGGCCTTTCCCTCAGCTGGTCTTGATGAGTAGGTTTTCTTTGATGGGTATTTGCCAGAACGTCAAGACAAATATCATTGGCCCTGTCCCCCGGTCGGTGGCAAAACCACTTTTGGGGAACAGGGCCGCGTAATGAAGATGGGCTTCAGCCCCCGCCTAACGGCGGCAAAGCACATCGATCAGGCGTTGCTGGCCCGGCTGGTTGGCGGTGCGCCGCGCGCCCAGCAGATACGGTGCCCGATAGCTGCGTGCCTGGTCAAAATAGACCGCGCCATTCAGACCAACATCGCGGCAAAAGGCATTGGCAGCAACAATGCCACACTGGCTGTTGCGATAAAGGCAATTGGCCACCGGCTCGCCGCGAACACTGGGTTCGGCAAAAAATACGGTGCGTTGGCCTTCAAACCCGCGGGCATTATCGCCGCGCCGGCCACCACCGCCATAACCACCATAACCACCATCGGCAATGGGACGCAGCGACGTGATCACACTGTCCAGCCCAATGGTCGCCAGATTGTTTTCATCACGATCAATCGTGCGGCAGGTTTTGGTAAAGCTGGAACCGTCACACAGCTCCCATACGCCGGAAAGGATCCGCACCGACCTGGCCCGATTGGAGAACCCAGAGCCCAGCAAGCTGGAGGTTTCTGTATCGATGGTGATGCGGGGGCCGGAAAAATTATAACCCTCAAACAGCACAATTTGCGGTGGGCGATCATCATAGCGACGCCCGCCACCATAACGATAATCATCTGGACCAGGACCGGGGCCATAGCCAGGACCATAACCGCCCCCATAGCCATCGCTATAATCGTCTTCTTCGCGACCATTATTCCATTCAGAGGCGCGATAAACCGATGAAACCGCCCCGGCCAGCCCGATTGAACGCAAGGCCGGAACATTGTGATGAACGGATTCGCATTTGCCTTTGCCATTGCTGTTTTCGCACAGCACCCAGGTACCGCCATTGACTTTGACAGACTGAGCAAAATCATTAACGGCGAAATCCTTGATACGCGGCACGCTTCGCGCATAGGTGTGGCGTTTGCCCTTCATATTTTCACGGGCATATAAAGTAATGGTATCAGTGCCCGGCGGCAGACGACGCACGGATTTGATTTTATTGCCCCAATTGAACACCCCAAAGGTATATTTTCCGGGGCCGAAGACTTCGCACGTACCATTATAACGATTGCCATCGCAAACTTCCCATTTACCACCGACCACTTTCATGCTCATGGCATTGGCGGCAAAGCCCAGCTTTTTCAGCTTGGGCGTATCCCGGGTCAGCAGGACCTGGCGGCCGCTGTAATTGGGAAAGGAATAGAGCGTTACACCCGGTGCCCCCGTGGGGCCGCCAGCGTGCTCAACCTGATCAGCATTGGCGGACATGACGCTTAGGGAAAGCGCCAAGGCGCCACCAAACAATATGGATTTGAGTTTCATTTTAGTCCCCTTTGACTGTGTAGCGCTACTATGCTCCGCCCGAGTTGAATGCTGGCTGAATGCGTTTTTACACTCCCGTTAATATCCGATCGCGGCGCCGTCTTTGCGCATTTCAGAGGCCGCCGTATAGACCCCGGTTTCCGGATTAACCCGGATCGCCTGATAGCCACCAAAGCCACCATCGGACGCGCCCAGCACATAACCCATGGCCGTGAGCTGATCGCGCACATTCTGTGGCACGCCGTTTTCCAGATGCAATACACCCATGCCTTTGCGCGCCGCGCCAGTGGGTTGGGCCGAGCCATCATGGCGCCAGCGCGCCGCATCGCCGGCAGCCTGAACATTCAGGCCATAATCAATCATGTTGACAATGATCTGCACATGCCCCTGAGGCTGCATGGACCCGCCCATCAGGCCGAATGACATCCACGGCTGGCCATCCTTGGTGACAAAGGCCGGAATGATAGTGTGAAACGGGCGCTTGCCGGGGGCATAGACATTGGCGTGTCCTTCGCTCAACGCAAAGAGCTGGCCACGATTTTGCAACATAAAGCCCAGCCCGTCGGGCACCAGACCGGAGCCCATGCCGCGATAATTGGACTGGATCAGCGACACCATCATGCCATCCTTGTCGGCCACGGTCAGATAGGTGGTATCGCCGTTTTCTATGGCTTTGGGATCGCCCGGGCCAACCTCTGTCATGGCCGTATCCGGCTTGATCCGTGCGCGGCGTTTATCCGCATAGGCATCGGACAACAGCGCAGCCACCGGGGCGGGGCTGAAATCCGGGTCGGCATAGAATTTCGCCCGATCTTCAAAGGCCAATCGTTTGGCCTCGATCTGATAATGCAGGCTTTGGGCGCTCATGAAACCGGCCGCCTTCATGTCAAAACCCTTCAGGATATTCAACATTTGCAGGGCCGCAATGCCCTGACCATTGGGAGGCAGTTCCCACACGTCATAGCCACGATAATTGATCGATTGCGGCTCGACCCATTCGCTTTTATGGCTGGCAAAATCTTCATAACGCAACGGCCCGCCAATGCGCTTCATATAGGCATCAATGGTCTTGGCGATCTTGCCTTTGTAAAATCCGTCGCGCCCCTTTTTGACCAGCAAAGAGAGGGTGTTGGCCAGGTCCGGGTTTTTGAAAATTTCCCCTTCTTTTGGGGTGTGACCGCGCACCAGATAGGTGGCACGGGCATTATCAAATTCTTCGATCATGCCCATGGCAGCGGCCTGTTCCAGGCGGGCCATATTATAGTGCCAGTAATAATCGATCACTTCGGTGACCGGAAAACCGTCATTGGCATAGGCAATGGCCGGGGCCAGAATATCGGCCATGGGCAATTTACCAAAGCGGTCATGCATTTCAAACCAGCCATCGGCGGCCCCCGGCACCGAGACCGGCAAAGAGCCGGCAGGCGGGATCTCGTCTGCACCGTTCAGGCGCGCCTTCAAATCGGCAAGAGACATGCCTTTGGGTGAACGGCCAGAAGCATTCAGGCCATATAATTTTTGGGTTTTTGGATCCCAGATAATGGCAAAAAGATCGCCGCCCAAGCCATTGGCCACAGGCTCCATAAGGCCAAGAGCGGCATTGGCCGCAATGGCCGCATCCACCGCATTGCCACCTTTTTTGAGAATATCAATGGCAATTTGCGAGGCCAAAGGCTGGGCCGTGGCGGCCATGCCATGTTGGGCCACCACGGGACTGCGGGTTTCAAAATACGCACCACTGACCCGATCCCCGGCAATGGGGTTGGCGGGTGGCTGGGCACTGGCATCCAGGTTCAATGACATGACAGCAAATAGCGCAGTGACGGCAACGAGTTTCAACCCCTGGCGCATGGCGCTCCTCCTCCGGTTATGATGGAGGCACTGTGCCGAAAGCACCAAAGGAGCGCAAGGAAAAGCTGTTTCTTAGCGTTATGGATTGTTGTTATTCTGCTTCTTCTTTTTCTTCTTTTTGAACAGGCCGATCAGGGCATCCACGGCCTGTTCTTCATCAGATTTTGCCTGGGGTTCTCCACCATCAGCATTGGTCGCCCCATTGGGCGGGCTGTCCTGTAAACCCAACATGGACTTCAGCGCCGATCCGGTGCTGCCGGTCAGATTGCTGTCAATCAGGCGACCGATTTCCTTTTTGGCGCGTTTTTTAACCTTTTTCTTGATCAGCTTGGTGTCCAGCCCGGCCTTGACGGCATTCCATGGCCCATGAATGCGAAACGGTGCCTTGATCCCCATCAGATCGGCCTTGCCGCCCTGCCCTTCCAAAGAAGCCACAGCACGCGGGGTCAGGCGAAAATCCACCGTTTGATTACCAATATCCAACACGCCTTCGCCGGGCACCCGGATCAGCGGGCTGAGCATAAGAAAATCGTCCGTGCGCGCCACGCCGTCGGCAATTTTGAAACTGGCGGTCAGATCGGTAAAGTCTGTGGTCTTGGTTTCATTCAGACTGGCCGGCACCGTGCCCGTGCTCAGAAAACTTTGCGCCTTGCGCAATACCGCGGCCAGATTAACGCCAATGATTTTACCATCCTGCAATCGCACATTCCCAGAACCCGACAGCCCATGCATGATCTCTGCCTGAGAAGAACCTGCCCCCAAAAATGAAAAATTGGCCTCGCCAGTGCCGGCAAGGCGGCGAAATTTGATGGCGTCGCTCAGCAGCGGCTGGAACGCAACCCTGGCAATATTGGCCGCCAGCGAAAAAGACGGCGTCTTGCCGCGTGCATTGACCACCATGGTGGCGCTGCCGCGCCCCTCGTACAGGGTCATCTCGCTTAAGTTGGCCTGCAAGCGCCCGTTTTCCAACTTGGCTTCCAGCGTGCTTTTGCCAATCTTTATGTCCCGCAGGCGCAAGGCATCCAGCGCCAGAATAAAGCGGGCATTCACCGCGTTCAGCGCCGCCAAATCAAATGTGGCCGTGCTCCAGGGGGCAATACCCTGTCCGGCTTTGGCCGCGGGCGGCAAATAGCGGGTTACATCCAGCATCGGTATGGCCAGCTCGCCAGTAATTTTTGGTTTTGTGCCCGCGAACACAACACCAAATCGCCCCGTCCCCGTAATATCATCAAAGGCCAGCTTGGCATTATCAAAGGTAAAGCGCTTGGTATTGGCCCTGGCGGTACCCGATACGGAAAACGTCCCGTAGGCATCTGGATTGTCCGCCAGCGTGGTCCCGGCGAAGGCCGCCAGTTTGCGTACCGAAGGCACATTTAGCGACAATTGCCCCTGGGCGGCGACTTTTTCGCTCTGGTCAAAAGCCCCATCAAAGGCAATGCTGAAAAGATCATTTTTCAGATGAAGGGAAAGCGGCGTGCGCGCCCCCTCCATGAATTGCTGGATACCACCCAGCATGGCATCCAAGGCATAGGCCTGGCCATCCAGAACAAGACTGCCTTTGACGCTCATCGGCGCATTCAGGGACGGCATGTTCAGGTCCAGATTGACCTTTGATACCTGGTGCTCGTTGCTCTTTATATGGTCAATATAGCGCACATCGGCGTCGATCAGGCGAATATCGCCCAGCGAAGCCTCCAGCGGCAAGGCCCCCGGTTTGCGCTTGAATTTTGTTGATGTGGAGGGAGACGCACTGGCTTTGTCCTTGGTGCCCATAATCCAGTTGACCGCCCCATTGGCGCGCCGTTCCAGCACGATTTTTGGCTCCACCAGCACAAACTCCTTGATCTCTATGCGGCGGGAGAACAGCGGCACAATGGCGACGCTGGCGCGCATGGCCTTCATGGTGGCAAAATGGGGCGTTGAAAACCCGGGCGGGTTGGCCAACGTCACCTGTTGGGCGCGGGCCTGCAAGCTAGGCCACAGGCGCAGGGTGACCGGCCCTTCGATACGCAATTCCCGGCCCAGCATGGCGCTGGCCTGTTCCTCGATCTTTTGTTTGTAGAAATCCGGCGGCACCAGATAGACAATAGCCGCCATAGCCCCGCCCATAATCAGTACCAACAGGGTCAAAAAAAGACTGAGCTTGCGCATATTATTCTCCGGTGTCCTCTTGCCCCTCGCAATCGACTCCCGACCCGCCACTTTTATATTTGCTTTTGCCGGTATAGGCTATGCTTAATTATACAGCAAAATTGTGGCAGCAGGAGAAAAGGAGCTGGTCATGGAAGTGGTAATGTCGCGCCGGGCACTCATACGCGGTCTGGCCGCCGGTACGGTGGTGCCGATGGCGGCCAGTGGATGCGCCACCAACCCGGAAATCGGACGTTCGCAATTCATGCTGGTCTCCCAGGGGCAATTGGCCAAACTGTCGGCCAGCGCCTGGTCGGATGTAAAGGCAGAAACCCCGGTTTCCATGGACCCGGGCCTGAACAACCAATTGCGCCGCGTGGGCGGACGCATTGCCCGCGCCGCCAACCGCAGCAATGAAAACTGGGAATATGCAGTTTTTGATACGGACGAAAAAAATGCATTCGTCATGCCCGGCGGCAAGGTGGGGTTTTATCGCGGCATTATGGAATTTAGCGAAAACGACGACCAGATCGCGGCCATTATGGGCCATGAAACCGGCCATGTGGCCGCGCGCCATGCCGCCGAGCGTTACAGCCAGCAACTGGCCGCCGGGGTCGGCCTGCAAGTGGCCAATGTGGCCCTGTCACAACGGGACAGCCGTTATAAAGGAGAGATTGCGGCAATCCTTGGCGTTGGCGTGCAGTTTGGCATTATTTTGCCGTTTTCCCGCAAGCACGAGCTGGAGGCTGACAAGCTGGGCGTCGATTACATGTATCGCGCTGGTTATGATCCGCGCCAGGCTGTGCGTTTATGGGAACGTATGGGCGCAGCCAGCAAGAACCGCCAGCCAGAGATATTGTCCACCCACCCGTCCCCACAAACGCGAGTACGGGCACTGGATGCCTATATCCGCCAACGTGGTTACGCCTGACCCTCGATGAAGTTTCGGATTAGAGACTGTGCCAGATCCGGGTTTTCCATTGGCAGAAAATGGCTGCTGCCAGCCACGTGGCGGGTTTGAATTTGTGTATTAAGAGCGCCGATCCGTGACAGGGTCTTGTTGCGCAAAACAACGCCTGGGCCATCGCCGCCGATCAACAGGGCCGGGCTTTTCAAGCGGCGCAAGGCCCCCCAAATATCATGCCCGTGGGCGGTGTAATTATGGGCTTCCCACGCCGGGTGACAGCTCAGCTCAACGTGCTCGCCATCTTGTCGCAACCCATCGGCCAGATAATTTTGCAAAAAGCCATCTTGCCAACTGCTGAATGGTCGACGCCCCGCATATCGCTGAAAGGCGGCTTCGCGGCTGTCAAAAACCCGACGGCGGCTTAAGGCACCACGCACCAATGGATGTTTTGCGCGGCTGCGCATTGGAATCAGACCAACGCGCATGCCCCACTGCAACAGGCGGGGCAAAATGGGGGGATCAAAGGCAATCACGCGGCGTATCAGATCCGGACGTTTGGCGGCCGCCAACAGGCTGGCCGTACCGCCCATTGAATGTCCGATGAGAACGGGCGGGGTTGAAAAACTGGATAAAACCTTGAGTAAATCTTCTCGAAAGACATACCAGTTTCTGCCGCGTTCCTGTGTTGGCAAATCGGTTCGGCCATGGCCGCGCATATCCAATGCCATCACGTCATATGTGCTGGCCAAAGGTTGTAAAAGCGGTAAATAGGTCCGGGCGTTAAACCCATTGGCATGGACAAAGACGATGGCTGGATCGGCTTCAGGATCACCGCTCACCAGGGCGTGCATGGTGCCCTCTGGCAAGGACAGGAATCGACGTTGAAACGGGGCCGGTAGAGAATCAGAACTTTGTTTAAGCATTCGTTTTATTAGGATGCGTCACCACAATTGACCAGAGCCATAGGTGGAAGATCAGAGGGGGCTATTAAAAGCAGAATATGTCTTGCCCTGATGTGGCGGAAGCATTAGGTTCCGCGCCCGCATGATGATGCATTGTGCCGCCTTAGCTCAGTTGGTTAGAGCGCCGGTTTGTGGAACCGGAGGTCCTTGGTTCGAGACCAAGAGGCGGTACCATTTTCCCAATCCATACTAATTATTTTTAACTTTACGCCGCGTCGCCTTTGCTTATGATAGCTGGGCAAAAAAAGTTATAAATAGTTTTGGGAAATGGACATCGGCATGCGTTATTTATTAGGTACTCTGGCTATATTCTTTTTGACAGCCTGCCAGAGCCCCACAACACCATCATCACCCGTTACAACTTCGCAAAGTCATCCGGCTACAGTAAAAACTGCACTGCCTGATGGCGTTACCTTGTTGGAAACCGCCACCAAAAAGCATGGCGAGATTTCCATTCCCTTTAGCAAATACCGGCTGGATAACGGCCTGACGGTGATTCTGCACGAAGATCATTCCGACCCGCTGGTCCATGTGGATGTCACCTATCATGTTGGCTCTGGCCGTGAGGAGATCGGCAAATCCGGCTTTGCACACTTTTTTGAGCATATGATGTTTCAGGGTTCGGAAAATGTGGCGGATGAACAGCATTTCAAAATTATTTCCGAAGCCGGTGGCACGCTGAACGGCACCACCAATACCGACCGCACCAATTATTTTGAAACCATCCCCAATAACCAGTTGGAAAAAATTCTCTGGCTGGAGGCTGACCGCATGGGCTTTTTGCTAAACGCGGTGACCCAGGAAAAGTTCGAGGTGCAACGCGAAACCGTTAAAAACGAACGCGGCCAGAATTATGACAACCGCCCCTATGGCTTGTTGCGCGAACGGGTGAACGAGGCCCTTTATCCCGAAGGCCATCCCTATTCCTGGCTGACCATTGGCTATATCGAGGATCTGAACCGGGTTGATGTGAATGACCTGAAAAAGGTTTTCCTGCGCTGGTACGGCCCCAATAATGCGACCCTGACCATTGGCGGTGATCTGGACCCCGAACAGACCCTGAAATGGGTGGTCAAATATTATGGTTCCATCCCCAAAGGCCCGGATGTGGCCATGCCGGAAAAGCCACAATTCAAACTGGATGCGGATCGCTATATCTCGATGGAAGATAATGTGGCGCTGTCGCTTCTCTATATGGCGTGGCCCACGGTTTATGCGCGCCATCCCGATGAGGCCCCCTTGGATGTGCTGATGTCGATTCTGGGCACCGGCAAAACCTCTTTGCTTTATAAAAATATGGTCAAGAACGGCTTTGCCGTTCAGGCCAATGCCGGTCATGGCTGTCAGGAACTGGCCTGTACCTTTACCATTCTGGCCCTGCCCAATCCGGCCAGTGGCAAGTCTCTGGCGGATCTGGAAAAAATTGCCCGCGATACGCTGGTCGAGTTCGAGGCCCGCGGGGTCGAGGATGATGACCTGACCCGGGTAAAGGCCAGCATTGTTTCGGGCATGATCTATGGCCTGGAAAGTGTGCGCGGCAAGGTTAGCCAACTGGCGGCGTATCAGACCTTTACTGGCGATCCCGACTATATCGGCAAAGACATTGCCCGCTATGAAAATGTTACCAAAGACGACGTGATGCGGGTCTATGAAAAATACATCAAAGGCAAGCCTGCCGTGATCATGAGCGTGGTCCCCAAAGGCAAAGGTGATTCCATTGCCCATGAAGACACCTGGCAGCGCCATGAACGGGTCTTGCCCGAGTATAAAAAGATCGATGCGGACAGTCTGAATGTGCGCACCGCCAAGGATGATTTTGATCGCAGCGTACAGCCGCCAGCGGGGCCAAATCCGACATTGAAAGTGCCACCGATCTGGCGCAGCACACTGGATAATGGTGTGAAGGTTTTGGGAGCGCTTAATGATGAAGCGCCCACCATGACCATCTCTTTTCGCATCCCGGCCGGTCACAAAATCGACCCGGTGGAAAAGGTTGGTCTGGCCACCCTGACCGCCGCCATGATGAACGAGGCAACCACCAAATCCACCAATGAAGAGCTGAGCAATCGCTTGCAGAAACTAGGCTCCTCGATCGACTTTTTTGCCGGTGATGATTATTCGGTGCTCAGCATCCGTTCACTCACCGACAATCTGGATGAAACCCTGGCCATTGCGGCGGAAAAACTGTTCGAGCCAAAATTTGACCCGGCCGATTTTGCCCGCGTTCAGGCGCAAACCATTCAGGGCATTGAGGCCGGCAAGAAAAACGCCGCCAGCACGGCCACCAATGTGTTTCGCAAGATCCTCTATGGCAAAGACAATGCCTTTGCCTGGCCCTCCAGTGGGGTCACCGCATCGGTAAAGGCCATCACGCTGGACGATGTGAAGGCGTATTACGCCGATCATTATTCCCCCGCCGGCACCTCAATCATTGCGGTGGGAGATCTGTCCAAAGATCAGTTGGTGCCCAAACTTGGTATTTTTGCCAAATGGAGCGGGCCGGCGGCCACCAAGCCAGTGATCCACCCCATGCCGAAACTGGCGGCGGGTACCTTGTATCTGATCGACAAGCCTGGCGCGGCACAATCTGAAATTCGCATTGGCAAACGGGCGCTAACCTATGATGCCACCGGCGAATATTACCGCGCAGGCCTGATGAACTATAATCTGGGCGGGGCCTTTAACAGCCGCATCAACATCAATCTTCGTGAAGACAAGGGCTATACCTATGGTGCCCGTTCCTTCTTCGGCGCGGACAAGGACGCCGGGCGTTATACGGCGCAAGCCGGAGTGCGGGCCAATGTCACCGACAAGTCTATCGTCGAATTTGAAAAGGAAATCCGTAATTATGCCAAAGACGGCATGACCGAAGCGGAACTGAGCTTTTTGAAAAGTGCGCTGGGTCAACGCGATGCCCGGGCCTATGAGACACCGGCGCAAAAGGTACGCTTTTTGGGCCAGATCATGACCTATGACCTGCCCGATGATTTTGTTGACCAGCAAAATACTATCCTGGCCAATATCAGCCGCGAAGAACTGAACGCGCTGGCGGCCAAATACCTGAAACTGGATGACATGATTATGGTCGTGGTCGGCGACAAGGCCAAAATCCTGCCCGGATTACAGGCCCTGGGCCATCCCATTGTCGAGCTGGATGCCGACGGCAATCCGCTCTAATGATTATGGGCTATGGGGGGGGACCACTTCCCCATAGCCCGTTTTGTTACTTTGCCTTTTTCTCATAAGCCATAATCTGCGCCGTCATCTTGGCGGCCAGATCATTGGGGATGGGGAAGGTCAGATGATACTGGCTGATCTTCCACCCCGCTTTGGTGCGAACCAGAACGCCGGTACCGCGGCTGGTGCCATAATTTTCACTGTCCAGCACTTCATCAAACCAGGCCACATTGCCCATGGGGGATAGGTTCACATGACGTTCCCGCGGCGTGTAACGCCACCCCCGCCCCTGGCTGAAAATGGGCATGGCATAGGCCTGAAACGCGGCCTTGGTCCAACGCTCGGTAACGTCCGTACCCAAAAACACGGCATCATCGGCATACAGATCAAAATAGGCTTGGCCATTGGCCTTGGCGGCATAGGTGTGCAAGCTGTCCAACACCGCATTGATCTTGGCAATCTCGACCTTTGGCCCCGAACGCGTGGCCTGCAGCCCTTGCAAAACCGGCGGGTAAAGCAGATTGGGAATGGGGATGCCCATAACCAGTTGCACGATTTTCCATTGGCCGTTTTCGCGCTGCATTACCCCGGTGGGGCGCAACAGATAATCGGTATTGTTGAAATGGGATAATTCCGCAAACCAGGCAACATCGCCATTTTGCGACAGGGTCAGGGTGCGTTCTTTTTGGTCAAAATCCCAACCGCCATTTTTGCCAAAACTTTCCTGAATATCGGGGGCAAACTCTTCATAAGGCCAGCGCTCGGTGGCATCAGTGCCATAAAACACCGCCGTTTTTGCAAATACGGCAATAAAATTTTTAAAATCAGCATTGGCAGCGGCCTGATAAAACTGATCCAGCACGGCTTCGGCTTCTTTTTTGGCCGCCTGGCGATCCACCATATTTTGTGAAGGCCCTGAACAGGCCGACAGGCTAAGCCCCAAAACCACCAGTAAAACAAAAAGAATACGCATATTCTGCCCCCAAAGCGCTGTGCCTGATTTTTAATCCTGCACAGAGCTTTGCCCATCGCCATGGTGCTGGCAATGAAAAAAGGGGATCCGCTCAAGGCATCCTGATCAAGAGGGGGCGTGATCAGGGGCTCAGGAATCGTCGTGTTTTTTGTTCTTTTTAGCTTTTTTCTCTGCTTTGGCTTTGGCTCGGGCTTCCATGTCTTTGGACGCCAGCGCGATGGCTTCCTCCCGGCTGCTGACTTCCTGGATCCATTTGACCGCACATACATCATCTTCGCTTTGGATGTGTTCGATAAAGGGCGGGCAAATGCGCCGGTTGGCAAAGGTGGTGATCAGACGCGAGGAAAAATCAATATCACGACAGGATCGGCGCATGGTGACCAGATACAGTTCCGACAGGGTACGCCCGGTAATCAGCACATGGTAATCATCAAGGGATTGAAAATCGCGCAACTGGTAAGTGCGTACGCATTTGTTGTTCGAACCATCGGCCAAAGCGGGGGCACTCATGGCCAATAGGCCCAAGACTGCGAGTAAGTGACGCATTGTCCATTCTCCTCTTGCTGCCAGCCCAATCAGACCATATCACCAAAATCACCTTTTCGCACTGACCTTTTAGCAGATTGATCATGACCATTTCAAAACTTTCGGCTTTCCGTCCCCGCATTCTGGTCATTGGCGCTGGCCTTATGGGCCTGTGGCCCGCCGCCATCTTGGCGCAAAAAGGTTGTGCCGTAACCGTGCTGGAAGCCAATCCCAGCGCCATAGGGGCAAGCTGGGCCGCCGCTGGCATGTTGGCCCCGGCCAGCGAAGTCGGGGAAACCCAGGACGATCCGGGATCGCTTGGCCGCTTTGGCGCCCACAGTCTGGGTTTATGGCAAGATTGGGCCCAACGCTTTGCCGGGGGCGGTCATGAAGTATGCTGGCGTCCCTTTGGCGCCCTGCTTAGCGCCTTTGATGATCAGGGTTTGCAACGGCTGGAACGCACACACCGCGCCGCCATGGCGCTGGACCTGCACCCTAAGACGATCAGCATTGAAGTCGCCCGCCAGCAGGAACCAGCCCTGTCGGCCAAGGCCATCGGCGCGCTGTGCATCGCCGATGAAGCCAGTGTCGATCCACGTCTGGTCATGCAGGCCCTGCAGGCTTGGCTACAGAGCCATGGCGGCAATATTTTGTTCAACCACCGGGTGGTGGATATTGATTTGCGGCCAAGCGGCGTAAGCCTTGGTTGTGATCATGATCAACGCTTTGAGGCCGATCAAGTCATTCTGGCCGCCGGGTTTCAGGCCGGTGACATTAACGGCGTTGATGCCATGGCGGCACGGCTGCATCCGGTTAAGGGACAGATGCTGGAACTCTCCGTACCCGACAATCCGATACGTGCGGTGATGCGTGATGCCCATGCCTATCTGGTGCCCCGCGGGGACGGTCGCATGATTATCGGGGCCACGTCCGAACCGGGTCTTGAGGATGCCCGCCCCCATGAGGCCGACATTGCAGCCCTGCACACCAGAGCGGCCAAGGTCGTGCCCGCCCTGGCCCAGGCGCGTATCACCGATCGCTGGGCCGGGGTGCGCCCGCAAAGCGTGGATGGCCTGCCCATTATTGGTCCGCTGGAGGCCACGGGCCGTCTCTTTGCCAATGCCGGGCACCACCGCAATGGCGTCTTGCTGGCCCCGGCCAGCGCGCACATGCTTTGCGATATGATACTGGACGATGATGCCAGTCCCTTTGCAACGCCCTTTTCCCCCGCACGGTTTGCATCTTGTTAACCACAAGTTAGGGCGAAGCAGCGCAGGTTTGCCCAAACCTGTAGAACGTGGACCTGCTCATGACGGCCCCCATTGCTGCCCTTGCCCCGTCTTTGTCCAGCGCGCTGAAACGTGCCGCCGGGCGTGCCGGGGTGTCGTTTGACTTTATGGTGCGCACCGCGGCGCGGGAAAGCGGGCTGGACAGCAGTGCCAAGGCCAAAACCTCATCCGCCGCCGGGCTTTTTCAGTTTGTGGAACAAACCTGGCTGAACATGGTCTCGCGCCATGGGGCCAGTCATGGTCTGGCCAAAGAGGCCAAGGCCGTGGTGGCCGACCCAAATGGCCGTCTGGTGGTCAAGGACCAGGCCGAATACCAGCGCATTTTGGATTTGCGCTTTGACCCCAAGGTCTCGGCGCAAATGGCTGGCGAGCTGACCCGCGAAAATGCACAAGTTTTGAGCCGTCATCTGGGGCGCAAGCCACAAGAAGCCGAGCTGTACATCGCCCATTTCATGGGTGCGGGACAGGCCGCCGCCTTGATCAATGCCGCCGATATAACCCCAGGGGCGCGCGCCGCCACTCTCTTCCCCAAAGAGGCCAAGGCCAATCAGCCGATCTTTTTTGAAAAAAGATGGCACAGCCCGCACCGTAAGCGCGGTGCTCAGCACCTTAAAATCCGCCCATGCTCCCCAGGAAACGGTTATTGCAAACCTGGCCGATACGGCCAGGGCCGTCGCCCCGGCCGTTGGCCCAGCCATCCGGCCCTTTATGCCCCACAGCACGTTTCTAAACGCCTTTGGCGGCCCGGTTCTGCACCTCACCCCCGCGATCCTGCAAATCCTCTCTGAGCTTTCCGCCCCGCAAAGAAGTACGGATGAAGATCAGGACCAGTCTTCACATGTGAAAAGAACCCGTCCTGACATACGATAAAACCGGATTGGCAAGACTTCATTAAGCATAGCAAGCGACACTGTAGGTTGCCCCCAATTGCCCAGAGGTCTCTCATGTCTGTTTCTGCCATGCGCTCAAAGCTCACCGAGGATGATGTTCGTCGCCTTGTCAAAGGCAAAAGCGACGAAGAACGTGCCATTGCGGCCCATAAAATCTGCCGGGCCATCGATCAGGGACCATTGTCACGGCGGGAACGCCAAAGCGCTGAAGCCATTATGGAAATCATGTCCAGGGATGCCGCCGAACTGGTGCGGCGCTCGCTGGCGGTAACCTTGAAAAACTCGCCAAATTTGCCACGCAAGCTCGCCAAAAAACTGGCTGCCGATATTGATTCCATTGCCTTTCCCGTCATCACCTCCTCGCCCTCCCTGACTGATGATGACCTGATCGAAGTGGTGCGTTCTGGGGCGGCTCTGCGCCAGGTGGCCGTGGCCAAACGCAAGCATGTTTCTTCCAAAGTAGTAAATGTTTTGGTGGCCGAAGGCCGCGAAGTGGCGGTTACTACAGCGCTTCGTAATAACAGTGCTGAATTTGATACTGCCGCTTTTGATGTGGTGCTAGGGCGTTTTGGGGATCGCGCCAAGGTAACGGACGCCTTTATCGACCGCGATGCCCTGCCGGTGCATATCTCTGAAAAACTGGTTTCCCTGATTAGTGATGAAGCCATTGGCCGCCTGATGAAGCGCCATGAATTGCCACCGCAATTGGCCGTCGAGCTGGCCGAGGGCGCCCGCGAACGGGCCACCATTGACCTGGTTGATCAGGCCGGACGGGCCAAGGACATGCGCCGTTTTGTACAGCAATTGCATTTGAATGGCCGCCTCAGCCCGTCCATTATTCTGCGAGGGCTATGCACAGGACACATTGTATTTGTGGAATGGGCATTGGCTGAACTGGCCGCCATTCCGCACCAGCGCGCCTGGTTGATGATCCACGATGCCGGCACCTTGGGCCTGCGCGCCATTTATGAACGCGCCGGCATGCCACAACGCCTCTATGCGGCCTTTCGTGCCGGTATCGATATTTATCATGCCATGGATTATGATGGTGGCAGCAAAGATCGCGAGCGTTTCTCCAAACGCATGATGGAACGGGTGCTGACCCAGTTCCAGGCCTTGCCTCGCGAAGAGCTGGACTATCTTCTGGACAAGCTGGATGCCAATGACCAGGACGTCAGCCAACAGGCAAATGCGGCCTAAGCATGACTTTTTCTTGTGCTACCGCGACGCTAAAGCTCGCTATTTGAGCACATAATTTTCTTTTCAAATGGTTCGGCTTTACCCCCACCATACGGGGTGGGGTTAGAGTATATTGATAGCCATGGCCCTCATACTGAGGAGTCCTGAGGCGGTGCGCAGCGCCCGCGAAGGGCCTCGAAGTATGCAGGAACGCAAACCTTTAACTGTATAAAATGCTCACTTTGCGAAGTGTTTTCGTTCATAAGCATGCACGATCTTTTTGGGCGCGCCACAGTGAAGGATCTAGCGCGATATGGATAAACTGTTTTCCCGGCCCGCCGGTGTGGTGTTTGCCTCGACCATTGGCACCGCCATTGGCATCACCTCGACCATTGTGGCGATCCTGGGCCTGGTGTTGGTACCCATCGCGGACGAGTTTAATCTGCCCCGTTCCAGTATTTCCCTGGTCTTCTTTATCCTCGCCATTTGCAGTGCCCTGATTTATCCGGTGATTGGCCATCTGGCCGATAAATACGGGGCCCGTATTGTGATCATGATTGGTCACCTGTTGTTTGTAGCCTCTTTGTTCGCAGTTTCGCTGGCCCGCAATATTGGCGAATTCTACACAGCCTTTGTATTTATTGGCCTTAGCGGCTCTGTCCTTGGCCCCATCCTTTTTACCAAAATCATTGCCGGCTGGTTTGACCGCTATCGCGGCTTCTTTTTGGGCATTATCAGCGGCGTTGGCTATGGCATCGGCAGTACGCTGATGCCGATCTTTGCCGTGTTTGTGCTCTCTGATCACACCTGGCGCACGACCTATCAGGCCATTGCCGTTCTGGTGCTGATCATCGGTTTTCCCGCGATTTTTTTCTTTTTGCGCAACCCGCCGGATCCGTTGCCAGAAAAAACCCATATGCGCATAAAAGGCGTGGCCGAAATCCCCGGTCTGACCCTGAGCGAAGCGGTTAAAACCCGCGCCTTCTGGATGGTGATGCTGGCCATTTCGATCTGTTCAGGCTGTATGTTGGCGGTCTTTACCCATACGGTACCCATATTGATGGACCGGGGCCTGCCGGTGGTCGAGGCCACCAGCGTGCTTTCCACGTTTGCACTTTTTACCGTGTTTGGACAGATCGGCACCGGATTTCTGCTGGACCATTTTCGCCGCCCCAATTTGATCGCACCGTTCTTTTTTATCCCGGTCATTGGCCTGCCCTTGCTGATGACGGCCACGCAAACGCCCTTTTTACTCTTGTCCGGGGCCCTGATGGGCCTGGGCATGGGTACCGAGTTCGGCCTGTTGCCGTTTTGCCTGTCCCGTTATTTTGGCCTGAAGGCCTATGGCAGAATATCCGGACTGGTCTATGGCATTATTGCCCTGACCAACGGGTTTTTCCCGGTCCTGATGGATGTAGGCTTTGATTTACGCGGCAGCTATGTCAGCGCCATTAATGTGGTGGTTGGCGTGATGGTCATCGGCACGCTATTGATCGCATTTTTGCCTGATTTTAAAACCGTATCCAGACTCTATCTGGACCCCGTCAAATCGGCAAAAAGTGATGGATAATCGCTTTGACTGCAAAAAAGCTGCAATAAAATGTGCCTTGTGACACAAAAGTGAACGTCGTTCACTTTTCAAACGCCGTTTAAGTCCCTATATGCATATCGGGCATGCGCGACTGAACAGGTCCTATAAGGTTTTGGCGCTGCTCAATAGAATAAACATATGATACATCAAAACCTGAAGAGTCACAAGACGAGCGCCGGGCAAGGAAAAGAAAAGCGAAATGTTTAAAATTCGTGCCATAGTATATGCTGGGATGCCCCTGCTGGCGGCACTGTTGCTGGGGGCTGTGTTTTTAAGTGCACAGGCCCAGGACGAAACCCGCGAAGCAACCCCATTTGGCGTACCGGTTCAAAAAATCAAACAAAGCCAGAGCACTAAAATCACCACCAGTTATGCCGGGGTTATCCGTGCACGTCGTACCAGCCAGTTGGGCTTTGAGCGTGGCGGTCTGGTCGTTTCGGTCAGCGCCGATCTTGGCAAACATGTGCACCAGGGCGATGTATTGGCCCGTCTCGACAGTGAGGCCCTGCGGGCTGACCTAGCGGCGGCAAGGGCCAGTGTTAATCAGGCAGAGGCGCAACGCCGGATCGCGCAATCCACCTATACCCGCCAAAAGGCCCTGTTGGCCAAGGGCCATATTTCCGCCCAGCGTCTGGAAGAAATTGATGCCAAACTGCTGGCTGCTGATGCAGCACAGCGCGTTGCCGAAGCCCAGGTAAAAACCTTGCAGGCACGCCTGGCGCGCTTACAGATTATTGCCCCCTATGACGGGGTCATTGCGGAACGCTATATCGATGAAGGCTCCATAGCGACTTCGGGGGCGCCGGTCTTTACCCTGGTCGAAGACGCCATATTGGAGGTGCGCGTAGGCTTGCCCACCACCCGTTTGGCAGATATAAAAATTGGCGAGATATTTGATTTTTCAACAGCAGGAACACAATTCAAAGCCAGATTGCGTGGCCTCAGTGGCAAGGTGGATACCACCACCCAGACCGTCAGCGCCCTGTTTGATGTAGAGCCCGGCGCCGGTACGCTGGTTCCCGGGCAAAGTGCGCGGCTGATGCTGGACGTACCGCTGGAACAGGCTGGCTTCTGGGTCCCCATCAGCGCCCTTCGTGAAGACCGGCGCGGCCTGTGGTCCTTGTTTGCACTGGACAACAGCCCCGCCAATGATGGGCTCTATATCCTGACCCCGCGTCTGGTCGAAGTACTTTATGCCGGGGCAGAGCAGGTCTATGTGCGCGGCCCGGTCAAAGACGGCACATTGATCCTGGCCGGCGGCAATCAAAGCGTCAGCGCCGGCATGTCGGTGGTTCCGGCCACCCCGAACCAGTCCGGCCAGCCATGAGCAAGCTGTTTTACGACAATCCCCGTCTGGCCATCCTGACGGTTTTTCTGGTACTGGCCGCCGGTATCGGGGCCTTGCTGACCCTGGGACGTCAGGAAGACCCGACGCTTTCCGAGCGCTTTGCGGTGCTGGTTACCGCCTTTCCGGGGGCCTCGGCCGAACGCACCGAAGCGCTGATCACCGAGCCATTGGAACGTTCATTACAGGAACTGGTTGAGGTCAGAAAGCTCAATTCCACCAGCCGCAACGGCCAGTCCGTAATCTCGATCGAACTGAAAGAACGGTTTCGCGGGGAAAAGGTGGAACCAGCCTGGACGCTGGTGCGCGAACAGATCAACAAGGCCAAACTGTTTATGCCGCCCGGGGCCAGCGAACCGGATTTGCGCCGCCAGCATATTGGGGCCGACACCATCATTGTGGCATTTTCGATCGATGATGAAGATCTGAGCGCCATGCCCATTCTGTCGCGACTGGCCCGGGATCTGGAGCAACGCTTTCAGATCATGCCCGGCACCGATGAAACCAAGGTATTTGGTGCGGTTGAAGAAGAAATTCGGGTTGAGGCCAATCAGGACACCCTAACCGCGCTGGGTCTGGATACCGCCGGTTTGTCGCGCCTGATCGCGGCTGCCGATGCCAAAACCCCCGCCGGGCGCGTACGCAGCTCAGGGTATAATCTGTCAGTTGAAATTGCCGGCGAATTTGACGGCGTTTCGCGCATTCGTGCCATCCCGGTGCGTACCGGCACGGACGGCAGCGTTACCCGCGTTGGTGATATTGCCCTGGTCACCAAAAGCATCCGTACCCCCGAAGAATCCCGTGCCTATAACGACGGTAAACGGGTGGTAATGGTGTCAGCCTATGCCACCCCCAATCAGCGGGTGGATTTGTGGACCAAAAGTGCCCTGGAAATTGTAGATAATATCAGCACCGCTTTGCCGCCGGGCATTCATCTGGATGTCATTTTTCAACAAGAACATTATGTCAATCAACGCCTGATCGGGCTTTCCATCAATCTGGCCTTTTCCGCCCTGATTGTGTTTCTGATTACCTTTCTGGCCATGGGCTGGCGCGCCTCGCTGATTGTTGGCAGTGCGCTCCCCCTGACGGTACTGATGCTGTTGGCATTGTTTAAGTTCACCGGCGCGCCTTTGCATCAGATGTCGGTCACCGGCATTGTCATAGCCTTGGGTCTCTTGATTGATACCGCCATTGTGATGGTGGATGAATACGAGCTGATGCGGCGACGGGGCCTTGGCCCCTCGGATGCCATTGCCACGGCCTCCAAACAATTATTTGTGCCGTTGCTGGCCTCTACCCTGACCACCATGTTTGCCTTTGCCCCCATTGCCCTGATGCCCGGGGGCGCGGGGGAATTCATCGGTATGATGGGGGTTTCGGTGATCTTTGCCGTGGGCTCGTCCTTTGTGCTGGCCATGACCTTGATCCCTGCCTTTGCCGCCTGGTTTGATTACGAGCCAGACCCCGATGCCCCGCACCAGTTCTGGCGCTCTGGCTTGACCTCCAAAACCGTTGCCAACGCCTATCGCGCGGTGCTGGATTTCATCATCAAACACCCTTGGAGCGGGATAATCGCCGGATCGATTGTACCGTTGGTGGGCTTTGTGGCGGTAACCACCTTGCCCATGCAGTTCTTTCCCCCCGTGGATCGGGACATGTTTCAGTTACAAGTGGTGATGGCACCCGGCAGTTCCATTGATCTGACCACAAAACGCACCAAGCAAATTCGCCAGCTCATACTGGAAGAGCCCGACATTCTGCACGTCAGTTGGGTTATCGGCAGCGCGGCCCCCAAGGTTTATTACAATGTCTTTTCTGCCGGGGCCATCAGCCCGGACCGGGCCACGGGCTTTGTCACCACCACTTCGGCCGATGCCACCCACAAGGCGGTAATCGACATTCAGGAAAAAGTGCGCACCGCCTTCCCCGATGCGCGAGTGCTGGCCCTGCCTTTTGAACAAGGGCCACCAAATGAGGCACCGATCGAGCTGACCATATCGGGGCCAAACTTTGCCATGCTGGACCGCATTGGGGCGCAATTGCGCGCCATCTTGTCCCGCACCCCCGGCATCACCTATACCGCCTCGGATTTACAAATGGGCGAGCCAGTGGCCCAGATCAATGCCGATGAAACCGCCGCCCGACGTGCTGGCATGGCACTGACGGAAATGGCGCGGCAAATCAATGATGCCTTCGAAGGGGTTACCGGCGGCAGTGTTCAGGAAGGGGTGGAGCGCATTCCCGTGCGGGTGATTGCCAGTGATGCCATGCGCAGCAACCTTGCCAATGCCGGCTCTTTGTCCCTGCCCTCGGCCCGCAACCAAGGCACATTGGGCACCCCCAGTGATGCTCTGGGCGAAGTGGTTCTGGTCCCTAAAATTTCAGTGATCAAGCGTTTGAACGGGCGGCGGATCAACAAGATCAGTGGCTATCTGGAGCCATATTTATTACCCGACACCGTACAGCAAGACTTTAACCGGCGCCTGGCGGCCAGTGATTTTGTCTTGCCGGATGGCTATCAGCTTAGCATTGGCGGCGAGGCCGAAGAACGCAATGATGCCATGGGCAATCTGTTATCTTCGGCCTTGCCCTTGCTGATCCTGATTGTTGGCGCCGTGGTGCTGGCGTTTAATTCATTTTCCTATGCCGCCATTGTCGGCATGAATGGGTTTTTATCCGTTGGGCTGGCACTTTTTGGGATCTGGTTTTTTGGCCAGACCATGGGCTTTATGGCTATTGTCGGGGTGATGGGTCTGGTGGGGCTGGCGATCAATGGCACCATTGTGGTGCTCTCGGCGCTCAAAGCCAATGAAAAGGCCAAGGCGGGCTGTCCGATCCAGACCCGTGAAACCGTGGTTGATGCCACCCGTCATATTATCGCCACCACCTTGACCACCATTGGCGGGTTTATTCCGCTTTTGATGTTTGGAGACAGTTTTTGGGGTCCTCTGGCCACGGCCATTGCCGGTGGCGTTGCCGGATCGGCGGTGCTGGCCCTGATCACCGCGCCGGCGGCCTTTGTTCTGTTGGCGCGGGCGCGTCATAAAAACAAGGCGCGAGTGGCCAAAATCAAAGAGAGTAAAAAACTGGCCGTTGCCAAAATGCGCGAGGCCTTGAAAGCTGCCCACGCCAAAAGCCGGGGCGAGGTGGGCCGGAGCCAGTAAACACTTTGTGAGCATTCCCCTGATGCAATCTATGCGCAGAAGGCTTATATGGGCAGCATGAGGCCAGATTGGAGAACATAATGGCGCATCTAGTTGACGTATCCAACGACCCGGGCGGCAGCTCTGTCTGGTCACGATTGCGGGTTGAGGCCGCCACGGTGGCTGCCGGTGAGCCGATTTTGGCCTCCATGCTGCACGCGGTCATTCTCAATCACGACCGGCTGGAAGATGCCCTGTCTTATCTGCTGGCCTCCAAAGTTGGCGGCGAGAACATGAATGTCATGCAGGTGCGTGAAATCTGTGATCAGGCCCTTCGTGAAGATCCCACCATCATTACCAAGGTCGAGGCCGATGCCATGGCCGTGCTGGAACGCGATCCCGCCTGCAAGGGATTTTTGCAAACCTTTTTGTATTACAAAGGATTCCTGGCACTACAGGCACAACGGATATCGCACCAGCTCTGGCATGATGAACGCCAGACCCTGGCGCTTTATATGCAAAGCCGGGTATCGGAACTGTTTGCCATCGATATCCATCCGGCCACCCGCATCGGATCGGGCATTATGATGGACCATGCCACCGGCATCGTCATTGGCGAAACCGCACAAGTGGGCGATGATGTTTCCATTATGCAGGATGTCACCCTGGGCGGAACGGGATCCCATCGCGGCGATCGCCATCCCAAGATTATGGACGGGGTGCTGGTTGGCGCCGGGGCCAAGGTGCTGGGCAATATCACCGTAGGTCACCATGCGCGCATCGCCGCCTGTTCGGTGGTGCTTAAAGATGTTCCCCCCGGCTGCACTGTGGCGGGCATTCCGGCCAAGCCCGTGGGCGAATGCTGTCCGGAACCGGCCAAAAGCATGAATCATATGCTGGAAGAGGATTGAAGCCCTCTTCCCAAGGCTTTAGTTTATAAGTGATTCAAAATACCGCCCCCTTTGGCGCCGGAGAGACCCATGACCAATGAAGAAATCGCCCGCTTGCAGGATTACCTGTGCAAAAAGGTAAATCCGGCCATCACCTTGCGTCGTCGCGGCAAAAAGGACGATTCGGTTGAGGCCTATATTGGGGATGAATTCTTTGCCCTTCTTTTCAAGGATGATGAAGACCCATCCGATATTTCCTATAATCTGGATATGGCCATTTTGGCCATGGACCTGGACGAAGCCTGAGGATAATCTTTTTGCGAGGGACGTAGACGGTATCGACCGTAAACGTGGAGGCCATTGTGCCCGCCAAAAAGATAAAGTGGATTTTCGCACTTGGGATTGCCTTGGTGTGCCTCAATACGCCCGCCAGTTATGCCTTTCAGGGAAAACACAGTGGCGGCGGCCCTGTACAGGCATGGGAACAAACCCCGGTTTTTGAGCAATCCCTGAGAATCAGGCCCTTTCCCTATGGCTTCACTACCTGGCCTTTTGCCGCCACGGTACAGGCCCAGAGCGATCTGATGAATCTGATCCGGGCCAATAGCACCTTCTATGTAGAGCATATTGACGATGCCCTGCCCTGGGGCGCCGCCCTGTATAACCAGCCTTTTCCGGCCGAATTTGTGCGTAACATAGAGGCCAAACGCGCGCGTAGACTGGCCGACAGGCCGTTACTGTTATCCCTTAACCCCTTAAACACAGATCGTTCCGCCTTTGTCGACGATGTTGAAGGCGCGCTGCCCATTGCCCTTGCCGGCAAACCCATGGACGACCCGGCCTATATTCAGGCCTATACCAATTATTGCATCTGGATGATTGACCGTTTTGCGCCCACCTATGTCCTGAGTGCCATTGAAAGCAATGACCTGCTCAAACAAAATCCCGATGACTGGCCAGCTTTTGACCGTTTCTCCCGCGCCGTAATGAGCGCACTCAAGACGCGCTATCCCAACATACAGTTCGGTGAATCGCTGGCGCTGCATACCTTTACCAACACGAATGGCCCCGGCGTGACACAGAGCTTTCGCGATACCATCAAGGCTCATATAGAAAATTTTGATTTTGTCGGCATTAGTTATTACCCCCTGTTCGGAGGGGATTTTAGCCAGGCCCAATGGGATGCCGCCTTTGACTTTATCCGCACCTGGACGGACAAACCATTGGCAATCACCGAAAGCGGTCACCCGGCAGAGCCTTTGGTGGTCGATGAGTTTAAACTCAACATTCCTTTCAGTCCTCAGGATCAGGCTGACTTTTTATGCACCCTTCTGCGCCATGCCACCCAAGACAATTACCAGTTTGCAGTCTGGTGGGAAGCCCGCGATTTTGACAAATTATTACCAGCCCTTCCCGCAAGTTCCCAATCCCTGGCCAAAATTTTCCGCGACATGGGGTTATGGGACGGGCAAGGCAAGGGACGCCTCTCCCTTGAGATATGGCGTGGGCATTCCGGCCAGTGCTCTTGGTAAGGTTTTAGGTCGTAAACCCGTCACGACCTAGCCACGCCCTCTGTATGTTGCCACGCCCTGATCCGGCACCCAAAGACCATCTGGTACTTTGCCGTGTTGATAGAACACGTCTATGGGAATGCCACCGCGCGGATACCAGTATCCACCAATGCGCAGCCATTGGGGTTTGATCTCGTCCACCAGCCGTTGGCCAATCATCACGGTGCAGGCCTCGTGAAAGGCACCGTGATTGCGAAAAGAGCCCATAAAAAGTTTCAGGGACTTGCTCTCGACGATCCACTTGTCGGGGGCATAATCAATGACCAGATGGGCAAAATCAGGCTGGCCGGTAACCGGGCAGAGCGAAGTAAATTCCGGCACGGTAAAGCGCACCAGATAAGGGGCGCCCGGTGCCGGATTGGCTACCTTTTCCAGCACCGCCTCGTCTGGCGAAGCCGGCAGGGCGCTGGCCCCGCCAAGCTGTGTCAGATTTTCGGCTCCCGGCCCACTCATGACGGATCAGGTAAACAAGGAAATACCGAAGTATTTCTCTAGAATGCCTGAGACCAGAATGACGCTTACCGCCACCGGCGCAACAAAGCGCACCAGGAACATCAACAGGAATATGGTGAGTTTGGAGGTGCCTTCCAGTTCTTTGGCCAGCACCGCCTTGTTCAAGCGCCAGCCAACAAACAGCACCACCATCAGGCCAGAAACCGGCAACATCAATGTGCCCGTTGTGGTGTCCAGAAAGCCGAAGAATTTTTGGGAAAACACGGTGCCCAGACCGATACCCCACATCAGCAGGCCCAGCGACCAGGCGGCAATGGGCCGCGAGAGGCCGGTTTTATCAATCACCCAGGCGGCACTCACTTCCAGCAGGGAAATCGAAGACGTCACGGCGGCAAAAATAGCCAGCAGAAAAAAGGCCGTGCCGATATATTCACCGCCAGGGGCGCTGACCAGCGCCACTGGCAAAGTCTGGAAGAACAGGCCTGCCCCGGCCGTTGCCGACAGTCCATGAGAAAAGACGATGGGGAATATGGCCATGCCGGCAATCAAGGCTACGCCGGTGTCCGTCAGCGCCACAATGGCCGCGGATTTGGGAATATTCACCCCGTGCTTCAGGTAAGAGCCATAGGTAATCATGATGGCGCTGCCTATGCCAATGGAGAAAAAGGCCTGCCCCAAGGCCCGGGTCGCCACCTCAAGATTCACCTTGCTGAAATCCGGTTGGAACAACCAGGTCAGCGCATAGCCCGTGGCATTGACCGTTTTACCGCCAATTTCCACCTGGGTGCCCGCACCAGAAACCAGACTATACACCGCCAGGCTGACCAACAGCACAAAAAATAGTGGCATCAAGAACTTAGAAGCCCACTCAATCCCCCGATTGACCCCGCGAGATACCAGCCAGGTGGTCAACACCACAAAGGCTGTAAAATAAGGAATTACCGCTTTGGGGTCATTAATCAAAGCGCCGAACTGGGCGGCGATTTCCTTTGGATCCTGCCCATCAAATGCCCCCATCAGGAATTTGGGGATATAGGCCAGCACCCAGCCGGCAACCGAGCTATAAAAACAGACCACCATAAAGGCGGCCACCATGCCGATCCAGGCAAGCAGGCTCCATTTCTTGCTAACGCCGGACTGGCCGGCCAAATCCTGTACCGACTGAACGGCACTGGCCTTGGTGCTGCCCCGGCCAATGACATATTCGCTCATCAATACCGGGATACCGATAAACACAACACACAGAAGATAGACCAACACAAAGGCCCCGCCGCCGTTTTGCCCGGCTTCGGCGGAAAAGCGCCAAAGATTACCCAGCCCGACCGACGAGCCCACCGCCGCCATTAAAAATCCGATCCGTGAAGACCACTGTTCGTGACCCGTAGCCTCAGCCATTGGTGCGGCCATTCTTCCCTCCCGATGATCTGGCGGATACCCCGCCTTATGGTTGCGCAGATGCTGGCCGATGCGCCCATCCGGGTCAAGCACTGGCAAGGAAATTGGACATGAAAAAACCGCCACTTTTCTGCTTGTTGCCAAAAAAACAGCGAAAAATCACCACCGATAACCCATTAGAAAGCAAAGCCGCGCTACAAGGAACAAGGATGGAGCGGGGTAAGGCGATGACTGCCATAGAAAACAATGTCGCAGATGAGGCATTTTTAAACGAATGCGGCGTCGCCATTATGGTTGCCAAAGTAGAGGCCGATGGCCTGCGTGTCGTGGCCTGCAATGAAGCCAATGCAAAAATGACCGGCTTTAGCCGGGAAGAACTGATCGGCAAACGGCCGGATGAGACCACGCTGAGCAAAGGTACTGATCTGCAATTCATGCACCGGGCCATGCGCTCTGCCAAAGCTGGTGAGCCTGGTTATTTTTCCAGTCGATTCAAGCGCAAGGATGGTCGCGATTTTGCCGTACGTTGTATTATCACCGGTCGTTTTGATGTTCACGGTACCCTGACCCATTATGTTTTTGTATCCACCCCCATCAATCCGGGGAATCCTTCCCTGCACTGGTTTGGTCCCCAGGGCCTGTTGGCCCAGGCCGAACAGGTCGGCAATACCGGGGCCTGGCGCTATGATTTTGAAACCCAGGAAATGATCTGTTCAGACAATTGCTATGCCCTGCATGGCTTGTCTTCGCAAACCGACACGGTGAGCCGTCTTTTGGAACTCATCCCCAAATCCGAACGGGCAAAATTATACAGGGCCTCAGACCAATGCCGCGAAGATGGTCAGCCTTTTGAAATCGATTGCACGTATTATCGCGAAGATGGCTCCCGCCGCGATGGCATATGGGCGGCGCAACCGGAATTTAACGAAAATGGAGAGGTCATTGCGCTCATTGGGGTCCTGCGCGACGAGACCGAAGTGCGGGCCTTGCGGCGCAAACAGGAACTCTTCATGCGTGCCGCCAAGATCGGTTTTATTGAGATTGATGTTGATGGCAAAACCGTATCTTTTTCTGCCGAAGCCGGTGTCATCATCGGGATTGGGCGCACCCCGGGTAAAATCCCATTGGAAGAGTGGAAAGCGCGGGTTCACCCAGAAGATTTTGAAGGGGCGTTAAAAAACTATCACGAGGGATTGAAAAGCCGAAAGAGCTTTTCACGCCGTTATCGCTTTAAAACCGAAAGCGGCGAATATCGCTGGATTGAAATTCGGGCCACAACCCGTGCCTTGCCGGGCAGTGATGCCATTTCGGTTTTTGGAACCATAGCCGATGTGGATGCCCAGATCCGCGCGGATCGGGAACTAGCCGCCATTCAGGAGCATCTGGACCTGGCCGTTGATTCCGCCGGGGTTGGCCTGTGGAGCTGGGACCTGCGCGAAAGTGCTGATGGTGGCAAAATGTCATGGTCCCCGCATATGCAGCAAATTCTTGGCCTTCAAGAAAGTGATGAAGCCAGTTGGCATGCGCTGGAGTCTCTGATCCATCCTGATGATCGCGATGAAATCACCAGAAAAATTCTGCCCTATGCAAAACAGGAAAACAGCGGCCAGTTCAAGCTGGAATACCGCTGCATCCGCCCCGATGGTCGCCTGATCTGGGTGGAAAACCGGGGGCTGGCCCGTCATGATGAACATGGTAACGCCATCGGCATTGCCGGTGCCTTGCAGGATATTACCGAGCGCAAGCGTGCAGAAACCGACCTGAAAAACAGCGAACAACGTTTTCACGATGTTGCCGCCATCACAGGCGAATGCATTTTTGAGACCGATGCCAAAGGGCGCATTGTCTATCTTTCCGACGCGGTCAGACAGATTTATGGCTACGAGCCAATAGAACTGATCGGCAAAATGCCCTTTGGGGTCACCCGGGACATTGGCGACAATGCGGAAGCATGGCTAAGCGAAATTTATCGCAATGGTGGCTGGAAAGATGTGGAACGCGAAATTGAACGCAAAGATGGCTCCACCGGCTGGGTCACCATTAATGGTCGGCCCATTGAAGATTCCAACGGCAATATCATCGGTTTTCGCGGAGCCGTCACCGACACCACCAAACGCCACATAACCATGTCCCAACTGGTACAAAGCGAACGGCGCGTCAATGATGTGGTCCGCATTGCTGGCGGATGTATTTTTGATCTCGATACCGAAGGTCACTTCGTTTATATGTCTGACAATGCCAAAAGTCTGTTTGGCGTGGATCCCGCAGACCTGATTGGCAAACCCACCTATTTGCTGGCCCCGGACCTGGAACCCCGCCATCAGGAATGGCTGGCAGCCATGCGCAAGAATGATGGCAGCCTGGAAAGTGAAATCCGGATGACGCCCCTGAACGGCGACCCGGATCGCTGGATGCAAACCACGGGCCGGGCCTTGACCGATGATAAAGGTGAGGTGATTCGCTATCGGGGCATTGCCTTTGATATCACGGCCCGCAAACAGGCCGCCCTGGAAATCATCAAGGCCAAAAAAGGCCGCCGAAGCCGCCGCCGAAGAGCGGGCGCGTTTCCTCTCGACCATGAGCCACGAAATCCGCACCCCCTTGAACGCCATGATCGGCATGACCGATTTATTACTGGAAATGCCCCAAAGCGACGAGCAAAAGCGCCTGACAAGCAGCGCCAATACGGCTGGGCGACATTTACTGGGTCTGGTTAATGATATTCTGGACTTTTCCAAACTGGATGCGGGCAAGCTGGTGGTGGAACAAACCCCCTTCGCCCTGGAAAGCGAAATCATGGTTGTCCATGACATGCTGATCAGCAGTGCACAGGAAAAAGGCTTGGCCTTGAAACTGGAACTGGAAGACAACATCAAAGGCAGCTACATCGGCGATCCTTCTCGTATTCGCCAAATTTTGGTCAATCTGATCAGCAATGCCATTAAATTTACGTCCAAAGGACAGGTTTCCATATGCATTGATAAAGCCAAAGGTCAGCGTGTGCGCTTTTGCGTCACCGATACCGGCACCGGCATTGATGAAAAAGTACTACCAACCCTGTTTTC
Source organism: Robiginitomaculum sp. (assembly GCA_030949705.1). Classification (GTDB taxonomy): domain Bacteria; phylum Pseudomonadota; class Alphaproteobacteria; order Caulobacterales; family Maricaulaceae; genus Robiginitomaculum_B. The sequence continues at coordinate 138,620 of JAUZSF010000019.1, forward strand.
AGACTTTTCTCAGGCCGATAGTTCAATTACCCGCAAATTCGGCGGCACCGGCCTGGGGCTGGCCATTTGCAAGCGCCTGACCGACGTCATGGGCGGGGAAATCGGGGCCAACAGCATTCTTGGCCAAGGCAGTGAGTTCTGGTTTGAAATTCCCCTGGAACGTACCAATGACATTCAGATAAACCCAACGGATCAAGAGGCGGCAACCAAGGCTAAACCCACCAAAGAGTGGCGTCTGAATGTTCTGGTGGCTGAAGACAATCCGGCCAATCAGTTATTGATCAAAACCATCATGAAACGGATGGGGCACACATTGGTAATGGCCAATAATGGACTGGAAGCGGTCGAGGCCGCCCTGGCCGAGAAATTCGACCTGATCCTGATGGATGTGCAAATGCCAAAACTGGATGGTGTTTCCGCCACCCGTCGTCTTCGTGAAGCCGGGTGCGATACCCCGGTAATTGCCCTGACCGCGCACATTCTGGCCGATGAGAAAAGCCGCTTTAGCGCGGCGGGCATGGATGCCTGGGTATCCAAGCCCTTTGATGCCCGTAAACTGGCCGAAACCATGTATTACTGGGCCCAAAAAGGGCCTCAGCCTCATATGCTGGAAGAGCAAAAAACAGGCTAGAGAAAAAAACCGCGCCCACTGGGCAATTCTGAATTGCGGTGAATATGGATATTCATCACCAGCGCAAAGCCGATCATCACGGTCAGCATCACCGTGCCCCCATAGGAAATCAGCGGTAATGGTACCCCGACCACCGGGATCAGCCCCATCACCATGGAAATATTGACCAGCACATAAAGCGCAAACGTCACGCAAACCCCGGCAGCGGCCAGTCGACCAAAGGAATGGCGCGCCCGCCCGGCAATCATCATGCCGGTAAAAAGGATCAGCATAAACAGAACTAACACGCTTAACGTGCCAATAAAGCCAAATTCTTCGCCCAGAGCCGTAAAGACAAAATCAGTTTGTTTTTCAGGCAGGAAATTCAAATGAGACTGCGTACCGCCCAAAAACCCTTTACCCACCAGACCGCCCGAACCCAGCGCGATTTTGGATTGTAAAATGTGGTACCCCGCGCCCAACGGGTCGCGTTCCGGGTTCAAAAAGGTTTCGATACGGGCGCGCTGATAGTCATGCAGTCCAAAAATTAAAAAGGCCACACCGCCAATAAGGCCGGTAATGGCCCCAATGGTAATGATGCGCCAGCTAAGCCCGGCCAGAAACACGATGGCGGCCCCGGTGGCCCCAACCAGCATGGCGGTACCCAGATCCGGTTGGTGCAGGATCAGAAGCACCGGCGCGGCAATCATCAGGGCCGGCAAAGCAATATGGCGCAAGGACGTGGCCCTCTCGACCGCCAGGCCATGGTAATACCGGGCCAATGCCAGCACCAGGGCCAGCTTCATGATCTCCGCCGGTTGGATGCGAATGGGGCCCACATCCAGCCAGCGCTGGGCCCCCATAACCTTTACCCCAAAGAGTTCCACCCCGATCAGCAATAACAACGCCACCAGATAGGTTGGATAGGCCAGCGCCATCCACCAGCGAATGTCGATCAGCGCCAGTCCCAGCATAAGCAGCAAGAACACACCAAAGCGCGTTGCATGTTGGGCCGCACGCGGGGTCCAGGAGCCATCGGCGATCGAATATAACACCGCCACACCAATCATGGCTGCCAGACATAACAAGACCACCAGCAACCAGTTTATGCGCGCCACTTTTGCACCCAGCGACAGGGTTCTTTCTATCCTGGCAACCCGAAATTCGTTCATGTTGCCGGGCCTTTGGCAGTCGTATTCGTTACCGACAAGCGGGCCAGCGTTACCGGATCTTCCTTTAACAATTCGCGCAATATATCCCGCGCCGGCGGGGCCGCTGCCACCGAACCACCGCCGCCATGCTCTACCACGACCGACACGGCATAACGCGGGGTATCAGCCGGCGCATAGGTAACAAACAAGGCATGGTCGCGCAGCGCCCAGGGCAGTTCGTTATTCTTTCTCACCCGGTCATCGCGCTCGATCTTGGTGATGCGGCGCACCTGCCCGGTGCCGGTCTTGCCCGCCATTTTCAGATCCCCCAGACCCAGGCCGCCCATACGGTGGGCCGTACCCCAGGGGGCTTCGGTCACCGCAACCATGCCGGCACGGGCCGCCCCCAACCCGGCGGTGGAAAACCCAAGGTCGTCAAATTCGGGTGGTTCCTGCCCCTTGATCAGATACGGCGTAACCATACGGCCACTGGCCAGCCGGGCAGTCATTACCACCAGTTGAATCGGTGTGGCCGCCAGATACCCCTGCCCAATACCTGCAATCAAGGTTTCTCCCTGCGACCAGGAAGTCCCAAAGCGCGCCCGTTTCCAGGCCTGGTCAGGCACCAGACCGGTATTCCCCCCGCCAAGACCAAGATCAAAGTTTGTGCCTAACCCAAACGCATGGACGGCATCACGAATATGGTCGATACCCAGACGGCGCGCCATTTCATAAAAATAAATATCGCAGGATTTGCCGATGGCCCCCAGCATGTTGACCGGGCCGTGCCCCCGGCGTTTCCAACAGTGAAACTCGCGATCCCCCAGCTTGATCTTGCCGGTGCAACGCACCCGTTCATGGCTGTCGGTTACCCCCTGTTGCAAGGCGGCAAGTGCGATGACAGGCTTGATGCAAGAGGCCGGTGGATAGGTTCCGCCCAACGCCTTGTTAAACAGCGGCTTGAACTCGTCCTCTAACAACGCCCGGTAATCCGGCCCGGATATCCCCTTGGCAAAAAGATTGGGATCAAAGCCAGGAGTAGACAGCAAAACCGGCACCGCCCCGGTTTCGATATCAATGGCACAAACGGCGGCGCTTTGCCCCTTCAAACGCCCCGCCGCAAAATTTTGAATGCGTTGGTCCAGCGTCAACACCACATCATCACCAGGACGGGCACTGGTGGCCGGGTCGGGCAATTCGCGCACCACCCGCCCCAAGGCACTAACCTCGACCTTCAAGGCCCCGGCATGACCGCGCAGTTTTTTGTCGAGAGCCTTTTCCGCACCGGTTCGGCCAATGCGAAAACCGGGATGACGCAAAAGCGGATCATCTTCGGTGTCCATGCTTTCCGGCACGCGTCCGACATACCCAATGACATGAGCCATGGAAGGCCCATCAGGATATACGCGCAATTCCCCCACTTCGGGGCGCACACCCGGCAGTTCCGGCAAGTGCAGATTGGCTGCCGCAAATTGAGCCCAATCAAGGTTTTCCGCCAATACGACCGCCGAAGATCTGGACCGTTTTTTTAGTGATTTTCGTATCCGTTCACGCATATCATCACGAAGCGGGATAATCTTGGAAAGCCGAGCCAAAAGGTCATCCAGATCTGGCACCTGTTCCGGCTCCAGCAGCAAGCGAAAATTATCTGCATTTTTGGCCAGCGGCACCCCATCGCGATCCAGTATCCGCCCCCGGCTGGGTGGCAACAGCTGGTAATTGAACTGATTTTTATCAGATAAGCCGCGATAACGATCGGATTCCAGAATTTGTAATTTATACAACCGAGCGGCAAGCGCACCAAAAGCCGTAATCCCGGCGCCACTGAGAACCAGCGCCCGCCGGGTGAACAATCCACTGGCATCTTCATGTCGGCGCGCCATCAGATATCCACCATCGTGCTGGTTACCGTCAATCGCCGCGCCTGATTGGTCGCGCGCTGCACCAGAGCAAAAAGACGGCCAACCAGTGGGTATGTAAGCACCGACAATAACATTTCAGAACCAAGCCGCCCCCCCCGCCGGATCCGGCCCCAGGGCAATACGGGCGATCACCCAGACCAGCACCGTAGCCACGACCGCCGCCAGTATAAACCCGGCCCATAATGCCGAGCGCCCACGCCCGGCGATCACATCGATCTGGGTGGAAACTATAACCACGGTCAGCAAATAGGTCAGCGCCCACAGACCCACCGGACCACCGGTCAGCACATCCTGGAACAGCCCGATCACGAATATGGCAGCATAAGGCATATAATCCGGACGGGTCATCGACCAGAAATAAATGGCCATAAAGGGAAAAAGCGGCATGGGAATGGTAAAGTTTCCAATCCGCAGTGGCGCCACGTACAGCAAGACGCACAACAAAGAGAGTACAAACGGCAATCCCGCCCAGACGATGGCACTGAACCGTTGAAAAAAATCCGGAATGACCCATTAGCGCCCTCCCGAAGCCGGGATGGCCAATTCAGCGACGGGCGCGGTGCTTGTGCCGTCCTCCACATTGGGTTCCAGGGCCGGTTCCGCATCGGCTGGAGCCGGTGGCGCCTCTTCGAACTGAATGGCTGGCACTTCTAAAATGCTGACAAAATCAACCCGTTCGGGACGCGCAAACAGGGATACCCGCCATTCCTTTCCCCCCGTTGGCGCAATCTGGCCAATGGCCAGGCCACGGGGCAGCACCCCATCCTCGCCAGAGGTAATAATGCGCATGCCAGCATCCACCTGCACCCCGCGCTCGATATAAATCAGGCGTGGAGCCCCTGAATTATCACCAGCCAAAATCGCATGAGCACCAATATCGGTAATAAAAACCGGCACCCGGCTGTTCAGGTCGGTCAACAATAAAACCCGTGCCGTGCGCTTGCCAACGCTCATGATCCGCCCGATCAAACCATTATAGGCCAACACTGCCTGCCCTTCGGCCACACCATCATCGGTGCCCACATTGACCAGCCGGGCCCGCACAAACGGTCCGCCTGCATCGGTAATTGCCCGCGCCGTAATGACAATCGGGGTCGGCGCTTTTGGTGCCCCCAACAATTCCTCATAGCGGCTCATTTTTTCATGCAAAGCCAGCGCCAGATCACGCCATTGCATCAGGTTGCGATTATCGCGTTCCAGCTCACGTACCCGCTTGGCCGCCTGCCAGTTCGAAGCGATGGCAGCGCTGACCTGATTCAGTGTGCGCAAGGGGGCCGACAATATGGTCAGGACCGGCCGGGTGCTATCGGCCACGACCTGTTTGATATGAAAAAATGGTGATTGTTCTGGTCGTGCCCGGTCGATGGCCAACAAGGCAATAGATAACAGCACCAGGATAACCAGAAAGCCTCTGGCCCACGGACCGCCCAGTCCGCTGATGGTCCCTAATGAGCGCCGTTTTGCCATTGATCAGGGTTCAGCCTTTCCATGGTTTTTTAGTGTTCAATCCAATACTTCGCCATCCGGCCTGGCCTACAGGTTAAACCGCCGACAATTGCCCCTTCATCACTTTCAGGTTTTCCAGGGCCTCGCCAGATCCCAGCACCACACAGGAAAGCGGTTCATCGGCCAGCATAACCGGCAAACCAGTGCGCACGCGCAATTCCATATCCAGATTGCGTAACAAGGCCCCGCCACCGGTCAGCATGATGCCCTTGTCAACAATATCGGCCGACAGTTCCGGCGGCGTGGATTCCAGGGCAATTTTTACCGCCTCGACGATTTGCTCCACCGGTTCGGACAGGGATTCGGCAATCATGGATTCGGTGATGCGCACTTCGCGCGGCACCCCGGCCATCAGATCGCGGCCCTTGATATTCATCGACAGACCATCGCCGGTTTTGGGCGCAGCAGCACTGCCGATTTCTTTTTTAATGCGTTCGGCACTGGCCTCACCGATCAGCATATTGGTGGTGCGGCGCACATAATTGATGATGGCGTTATCCATCTTGTCGCCACCAATACGTACCGAGCGCGAATACACAATGCCGCCAAGGGAGAGCACCGCCACCTCAGTGGTGCCGCCGCCAATATCCACCACCATGGAGCCGGTAGCCTCGTTAATCGGCAGGCCGGCCCCCAGCGCCGCCGCCATGGGCTCTTCGATCAGGTAAACCCGGCGGGCCCCCGCGGCCATGGCCGAATCCTGGATGGCACGCCGTTCCACCGCCGTGGCACCAGAGGGCACACAGATGACAATTTGCGGGCTGGTAAAGGTGCGCCGGTTATGCACTTTTTGAATGAAAGACTTGATCATTTCCTCGGCGACTTCAAAGTCGGCAATCACCCCGTCTTTCATGGGGCGGATGGCCTCCATATGGCCCGGGGTTTTGCCCAGCATTTCCTTGGCCTTGGTGCCCACGGCGCGCACCACCTTGCGCCCACCATTAATCTCATAGGCCACGACCGACGGTTCATTCAGAACCACCCCACGGCCTTTGACATAAACCAGCGTATTTGCTGTTCCCAGGTCAATGGCCATATCGGCCGACATTAAACCAAATAAACGCGCCAACATGGATGAGCGAACCTTTTCGCGAATCGGATTTGTGCACAAATGTCACAGCCGAGAAAAACTTTATCCTTTTTGCGATGCCGCGCGTTTGATTTCAAGGCTTGAGGACGCAATTTGCGATTGTTTTATCAGCCTTAGCACCATTCTCTTGCCAAATATGGCCAGAACCAGCCATATCAAGGCCGTAATGGCCAGAACAACCATCATCATCTGATAACGGCCATTGGCCGCCTGAGACAATCCGGCACCCGTCATCGCGATCAATACCGCCTTGGGCAAAATACCAATGCCGGTGCCCCACAAAAACGGCATCACACGTCCGTGGGCCGCCCCCAGGGTCAAATTAACCAGCACAAACGGGCCCGTGGGCAAAAATCGTATAAACAGGGCACTTAAAAAACTGTTGCGAGCCACAAAGTCCATCATGCGGTCCAACATTGCATTGGGCCATCGCCGGGCCACCGCGCGGCCGAACAGCGGCCCGGCCATAAAGCCCAACCAGGCTGAAATCATTGTAGCACTCCACGCGATTCCCAACCCCACGAGCGGTCCAAAGGTCACCACACACATGCTGATCAACACAAATTGTGGCACCGTGGCAAAACTGAGCACCACAAAACCGGCCATAATCATCGGCACCGCCAGTGGCGACATACGCCAGGATTCCAGCCAGCCGATCACATTATTTATGCTAGGTAACTGGCCGGACTGTAGCCCCCCAAACAACAACGCCCCAATCCCCAATCCCAATGCCAGTATTGACAAGGACAGAGGCAAAACCGGGCGCTGCACGCGCAGGGTAGTGGCGCTCTGGTAATCATCAGTTGGGTCCAAAACCGTCATTCAATACTCTCACTATGCGGTCCAACCTTCAGGCCGGTTTGTCATTTTCAATTATGCACAACGCCTTGCTTAGCAGCTCTGCAGGTTCATTGGTTTTGATCATCGGCCAATGGGAAAACCGCCCACCTGCCCAGGTGTATTGCCGTTTGGCATAACGCCGTGTGTCACGCACCGCCTCTACCTTAGCATGTTCTAATGTAATTTGGCCATTGATGTGACACATCAGTGCTTTTAGCCCCAATGCCTTCATAACAGGAAGCGTGTCTGACAAACCACGTTCGGCAAAGGTGCGGACCTCCTCCAGCGCTCCCAAATTCAGCATTTTATCAAACCGCGCGGCAATGCGGGCATACAGATATTCCCGTTCCGGATACAACGTCATGGCACACCATGAGCCGGGGGCAAGCGCGGGCACCGTATCCTTTTGAAAGCTGCTGAGGGACTGTCCGGTTTCCAGATATACACTATAGGCCCGCAACAAACGCTGGCGGTCATTGCCCAGAATGCGGGCCGCCACCGTCGGATCAATGCGCGTCACCTCGGCACGCAGCGCCTTTATCCCTTTGTTTTCCAAGACGGAAATGGCCTGCATACTGGCGACCTCACCCACGGGAGGAATTTTAGCCAGCCCCCGGGTCAGGGCCTCAAAATAGAGGCCTGTCCCGCCAACCAGTATTGGCACCTTGCCCTTGGCACGGACCGCCTGTATGGCCCCCAGGGCCTCGTCCAGCCACCGCCCAACGCTGTAATTGCAGCGGGCATCCAGATGCCCATAAAGATGGTGAACCACCCCATCCTGTTCAGCCAAACCAGGTTGAGCGGTCAGAATAGGCAGACCGTAATAGACCTGCATGGAGTCGGTATTGATGACTTCTCCGTCAAAATGATGCGCCAAATCAACGGCCAAAGCACTTTTACCACTTGCCGTAGGCCCATAAATGAGAAGGATAGGCGGTAATCCTGTTTGCAAAGCCTGAGACCCCATGACTGCCACGACGCTAATATTAGTATCCCGCCCTGATGACCACGCCCTTGGAGAGGCTCGATCCCGCGCAGAGGCGCTGGGCTGGAAGCATATGTCATCTCTATCGCCGGGTGAAGCGCTGACCATGCGTGGCATTGCTAAGCGGGACCAATTGGCCGAAGCCTTTGAAGATATTCCCGTCGATTGGTGCCTGCATGATGAGGGCGCCTTGCGTATCCGTCTGCTGATTTGCGATATGGACAGCACCATTATTGGCGAGGAATGCCTGGACGAACTGGCTGACCTGGCCGGTTTTGGCGACGAAGTCCGCGCCATCACGGCGGCGGCAATGGCGGGCGATCTGGATTTTGAAGAAGCCCTGCGCACCCGGGTGCGCCTGCTGAAAGGTAAGCCCAGCACCTTATTGCGCAAGTGTTTTGAGGAACGCATCCATCTGAACAAGGGCGTGCGCGTCCTGACCCGCACCATGCGTGCCAAGGGTGCCACCACGGCGCTGGTTTCCGGTGGCTTCACCTATTTCACCAGTCGGGTGGCCCAACTGGCCGGTTTTATCGAGCACCAGGCTAACGAATTGTTGGAAGAAGACGGCCTATTGACCGGCGAAGTGGCTTCGCCAGTTCTGGGGCGCGATGCCAAGGCCGAAGCGCTTGTTCGATATTGCGATGCCCAGAACATAACCCCCGAACAGGTGCTGGCCATTGGCGACGGTGCCAATGATATTACCATGGTCAAGGCCGCCGGCCTTGGCATTGCCTATCACGCCAAGCCTGTATTGGCAGAGGCCGCCGATGCACAAATCCGCCATACGGATCTGACCACAGCGCTTTTCTTTCAGGGGTTCCGTCGCCGTGAATTTACCGGGGCATCCTCGCGATAAAGCCATCCGGACCCGTTTTCATTGGCACGTATGATCGCTAATATTTTAGCGCCCGCGGCAATAATTCACCATGACGATTGATCAAGAACGCCACCGGGCCTTTGCCTGTTTTTTCCAGTTCTGCCACCCGGGCCTTGGCATCCTCTACCGAGGCAACGGCTTTCCAGCCGATTTCCTCGACCACATCGCCAACCCGGATTTTACTGGCCGCATCACTGCCCACAGCGATATCCGTTACCACCAGCCCGGCTACATCTGAACGGATATTATACCGCCGACGCAAAGTGTTATCGAGAACCGACAGGCTAATGCCCATGACCTGCCCGCTGGTTGGGGTGGTAGTGGAAGCGCGTGCATTGGCCTCTTCGTCATCATCTTCTTGCAAACGGCCAATGGTCACACTGGTCACCCGGGGTTTTTTACCCCGAATATAGTGCACCTTTACCTTGCGACCGATTTCACTGTCGGCGGCAATGCGGGTCAGGGCGCGCGAATCGGCAATATCTTGACCATCGAAGCGAGTGATCAGATCACCAACTTCCAGCCCTGCCTTTTGTGCCGGCCCGCCAGAGGTCACACTGACCACCAAAGCCCCCCTGGCCTTGTCCAGGCCAAAGGTCTGTGCCACTTCACGGGTGATAGAGCGCACCGAAACCCCCAGCCAGCCACGGCGGGTATGCCCATATTTCAGCAATTGACCGGCCACCTGGCGCACCAGATTGGACGGAATGGCAAAGCCAATGCCCACCGAGCCACCAGAGGGCGATAAAATGGCCGAGTTCACGCCAATGACCTCGCCATCCATATTGAATAATGGCCCACCAGAATTGCCCCGGTTGATGGCCGCATCGGTTTGGATGAAATCATCATACTGGCCAGATTGAATATCACGATTGCGGGCTGAAATAATGCCCACCGAAAGCGAGCCGCCCAGCCCAAAAGGGTTGCCAATGGCCAGCACCCAATCGCCGCTCAGCGCCGTATCGGAATCTCCCAGCGGCACGGCTGGTAATGGACGTTCGGGCTGCACCCGCAACACCGCCAGATCGGTGGCCGCATCATGGCCCACCACCTCGGCCACCAAGGTGGTGCCATCGGGGAAAGTGACATCAATTTCATCAGCCCCTTTGATCACATGATCATTGGTGATGATGATGCCATCGGGATCAATGACAAAGCCAGAGCCAAGCGAATTTTCCGTGCGCGGCCCACCGCGCCCAAAAGTATCGTTAAAGCGTTCCAGCGGCGAACCTTTGGGGAAAAGCGGCAGGTCGCCCTCGACCTTCTGGCTGGTGGAAATATTGACCACCGATGGCGACAGGCGCGCCGCCAGCTTGGCAAAGCCGTCCGGGGCCGGATGAGAAAGCGCCGGCGGGGCCAGCCATAAAGCCAGCCCCGCCAACATCCATGTCAAACTACGTAATCGCAACATACAGGCCTGTTACTTCTGCTTATCAAAATAGCGAAAAAAGTCGCTGTCCGGGGAAAGGACCATCGTGGTTTTGCCATCGGCCAAAGCCTTTTCATAGGCTTCCATGGAACGATAAAAGGCAAAAAACTCGGGGTCCTTGCTATAGGCAGCAGCATAAATGTCATTACGCTTGGCATCACCGGCCCCCCGAAGGATGGAGGCTTTTTCCCGCGCCTTGGCGATGGTCACGCGCACTGTACGCGCGGCCTCGGCCCGCACCGTACGGGCCCGTTCCTCGCCCTCGGCGCGGATTTGAGATGCCGCCTGTTGGCGTTCGGACTGCATGCGCGAATAGACCTTTTCGGCGTTTTGTTCGGGCAGGTCGGCCCGACGGATTTTCACATCAATGATCTCAACGCCGAGCTTGGATTCAGTTGCCTGGGCATTCACCGCATCACGAATGGCAATCATCAGTTCAGCCCGGTGCCCGGAAACAATGTCATTGGACTTGACCCCGCCAAGGACTCGACGAAGCGAAGCCTCCATAAACGGGGCAAGACGTGCCGTGGCCCCGCGTACATCGGTTACCGCCTTGTAAAACTGCAAAGGATCGGAAATGCGAAAGCGGGCAAAGGCGTCAACGATCAGCCGTTCCTGATCCGAGGCAGTGATCTCCTGTGGCGGGATGTCCAGCATCAGGTTCCGCCGATCAAACTTGACCACATCTTCCCAGGGGAAGGTTTTCATGTGCAGACCAGGGTCTTCCTTGGCATCCCATGGATTCACCACACCCACCGGCTCGCCAAAGCGCAGGATCAGTGCCTGTTCGCGCTGATCCACGGTGAACAACATGGTACTGGCAAAAACCACGCCCAGAATGGCGATCAGGGTTCCCAATATAGTGAGCAAGCGTCCCATTAGCGGCCTCCCTGTGTGTTGCTGCGCTTTGGATCAATTGGCAAGTATGGCACCACCTGATTGCCGGCATTTTTATCCAGCAACACCTTGTCGGTACCTCTTAACACCCGTTCCATGGTTTCCAGATACATGCGCTGGCGCGTTACCACGGGGGCTTTTTTATATTCCTTGTAGATGAGGTTAAAGCGTTCGGCCTCACCGGCAGCCTCGGCAATCACCGAATCACGATAGCCAATGGCTTCCTGTTCCAGCTTGGCCGCATCACCGCGGGCCTTGGGCACCACATCATTGGCATAGGCCGTGGCCTGGTTGACCTTGGTTTCCGCATCCTGACCGGCATTGACCACATCGCGGAAGGCTTCCAGCACCCGGCTCGGCGGATCAGCTTTTTGCAATTGTACCTGAGTAATAATCACCCCGGCACCATATTCATCCAGCGCCTTCTGGATCAGTTCTCGGGTTGTGGTTTCCACAATCTGGCGACCTTGCGTGATGATGGGTTCCAAATCGTTCTTGCCAACCACTTCGCGCATGGCGCTTTCCGAGACGGCTTTGACCGCCCCGACCGGATCATCAAGATTAAAGAGAAAATCACGCGCATTCTTGATCTGCCAGATTACCGAGAAATTGATATCGACAATATTTTCATCCCCGGTCAGCATCAGGCTTTCATGAGGAATACTGGAAGAAGTATTACGGCCACGGGAAACCCGAAAGCCAATGTTTTCCTGATGAACGCGGGCAACTTTGGGCTTTAATGCTGTTTCAAACGGCACCGGCAGTTTCCAGTGAAAGCCCGGCAGCTCGGTGCGGTTATAAGCCCCAAAGCGCAAGACCACGCCCTGTTCTTCGGCTTTGACAATGTACCAGCCGGAACCGGGGGTGAAAAACCACACCCCGATCAGCACGATCACAATCACGCCAATACCCAGTCCGCCGAGTCCTTTGCCGCCACGGCCGCGGCCATTGCCGCCATTACCGCCGCCAAAGATGCCACCGAAGCGGCGTTGCAGATTTCTCACAATTTCATCCACATCCACTTCGGGAGGTTCGCCGCCGCCCTGAGGGCTGTTGCCCCATGGGCTTTTGCCATTATCGCCGGGCTTTTGTCCGCGCGAGCCGTTTCCGTTTGACTGATCATTCCAGGGCATGTTTCGCCTTTCTTCTTGAATCGTGTCAGCGTCTGACCGATATGTGGCCTTAAGTACCGCGCCAATCAAGGAGTAAGCGCATGACGGATGCTACTATTAATACCGTAAGCAAGGCCTTAGGTAAAATTAAAGACCCGCAAAGTGGGAAGGACATCCTGACTGCCGGGGTGGTTCAAGGATTAACGGTCAAGGATGGCCGGGTTGGCTTTGCCATCCAGACCAGCCGGGAAATGGCCGAAGCCATGGAAAAAATTCGGGAAAAAGCAGAGAAAGCCGCCCGCAAAGTCAAAGGCGTTACCGCGGTGACGGCCGTGTTGACAGCCCATTCGGATCAACCGGCCGAAGAGCCCAAGAAAACCGGCAAAATCGGTGGACATGGTGTGCCGCCGCCGCCAACACCCAAAGCCCTGCCCGGCGTTGACGCCGTAATTGCGGTGGCCTCGGGCAAAGGCGGGGTGGGAAAATCCACCATTGCCGCCAATCTGGCCGTGGCACTGGCCAGGCAGGGCAAGCGCGTGGGCCTGATGGATGCGGATATTTATGGCCCCTCGGCACCGATCCTGTTGGGCTTGCAGGGGCAGAAACCCAAACTGTCCCCCGAAGAAAAAATCATTCCGCTGGAAGCCCACGGGGTCAAAACCCTGTCCATGGGCTTTATGGTTGGCGATGGCCAGGCGGTGATCTGGCGCGGACCAATGATTATCGGGGCCTTGCAGCAAATGTTTGCCGATACCGACTGGGGCGGTCTGGATGTGTTGATCGTTGACATGCCGCCAGGCACAGGCGATGCGCAACTGACCCTGGTGCAAACGGTGAACCTCGCCGGGGCGGTGATTGCCGCCACCCCGCAGGAGGTGGCGCTGGCCGATGTGCGCCGCGGTGTACACATGTTCAACAAGGCCAATGTACCCATTTTGGGTGTGGTGGAAAACATGGCGGGCTATATCCATCCGGCCACGGGCGAACGCATTGACATATTTGGCGCGGGCGGCGCCAAACGCACCGCCGAAGAGCTGAACGTACCGTTTTTGGGTGAAATTCCACTCGACCCGGTTTTGCGTGAAGCCTCGGACAATGGCACCCCGCCAGCCACCGACCCGGCATCGCCCTTGGGCAAGATTTTTGCCGACCTGGCGGACAAGGTGATGTCACAGATCAGCTAAATGTGTTTTGAATGTTACCGGAAGCCTTCGTAAAGGTCTGCATTAGCCCCATTTGGTTTATTACAGGGAATATCAATGTCGCTTTTTCACCTTGCCATCAATGTCACCGACCTTGACGAGGCGCGCGCCTTTTATGGCGGCCTTTTGGGCTGCACCGAAGGGCGCGTCATGGACACTTGGGTTGATTTCAATTTTTTTGGGCATCAACTCTCGCTGCATCTGGGCGAGCCATTCAAAACCGCGCGCACGGGCAAGGTGGCCGGCGCGCTGGTCCCCATGCCGCATCTGGGCGTGGTGCTGCCTATGGATGAATGGCAGGCCATGGCCGACAGGCTGACCAAGGCGGGCGTGGATTTTGTATTGCCCCCCAGCCGCCGTTTTGAAGGCCAGCCCGGCGAGCAGAGCACCATGTTTTTCTATGACCCCTGTGGCAATCCCATCGAAATCAAGGGCGTGGAGAATATGGACGAGGTGTTCGCCGCGTGATCCAGGTGCTGTTTTGTGCACCCATGGCCGATTGGGCGGCATACCAGACCCCTTTGCGCCGGGCCCTGGATGAAACCGGACTGAACTATACTTTGTCAGCTGAATGCACAGACCCGGCAAAGGTGGACTATCTTGTTTATGCCCCCGGCGGACCGGTGAAAAATTTCACTGCTTTTTCCCGTGCCAAGGCGGTCTTGAGCCTCTGGGCGGGGGTCGAGCGCATTGTGGGCAATGACACCCTGACCATCCCCTTGGCCCGCATGGTGGATCGTGGCCTGTCTGAAGGTATGCGCGAATGGGTCACCGGCCATGTGTTGCGCCATCATCTTGGCATGGATCGCCATATCCTGGGACTGAACGGGCAATGGCAAGCCGAGGCGCCGCCGCTGGCACGAAACCGCACCGTGGGCATTTTAGGGCTGGGCGCACTGGGGCAGACCTGCGCCGCGGCGTTGGCGGCCCTGAATTTTAACGTATTGGGATGGAGTCGTCGGCCAAAAGATATGCCCGGCATCACCTGTCTTAGTGGGGATGATGGCCTGAATGAAGTGTTATCCAATGCTGAAATTCTGGTTTTATTACTGCCGCAAACGGCGCCAACCCGGCATATTCGAATGCCAAAACGCTCGCCCAATTGCCCAAAGGCGCGGTGATCATCAATCCCGGGCGCGGGTCGCTGATCAATGACGAGGCCTTGCTGGCTGCCTTGGACAGTGGCCATATTGATCATGCAACACTGGACGTGTTTGTGGTCGAACCCCTGCCCGCTGCGCACCCGTTCTGGGCGCACCCACGGGTTACGGTCACACCGCACATTGCCTCGCAAACCCGGCCCGACACGGCCAGCGAAATGATCGCGCAAAACATTGCCCGCTGTGAGGCCGGCGCGCCGCTCTTGCATCTGGTGGACCGCCAAGCCGGGTATTAGGGTCCAGACTCATTCAGATGACTGAGTCTGGACCCTAGAGCGCCAGGTCAATAGATGCACAGCTCTCTCTCCTTCTATCTTGAAAAATCAGTTTGACTTTCATATTCATTTCATGTACTTTGTTTTTCAAAGTTCTTTTCATGGAGGTTTTTATGTCAGAACATGGAATGGAAAAAGAGGTTGCCTCTGACCTGAAATATATGAAAAGCCTGGCCAAAGAGGGACAGCAGGCACCGCTATTGGGTGGCCGTTTTACGGTTTTGTGGGGAACATTGGTGGCCATCGCCCTGTTCACGCAATGGCTGGTACTGACTGGCCAAGCCCCGTTTGGACCCGAAGCCTTGATATATGTCTGGTCCGGTATCGGCGTTCTGGGCTGGCTGGGTTCGGCGGTCCTGGGCCGTTCGTTAAGGGGAAAACCGGGCACCGGCTCGATTGGAAACCGGGCGGAAAGCGCGGTGTGGTCGGCGGGTGGCTTTGCCATTTTCATCTATGTGTTGGCGGTCATCGCCGCGGTTTATGTCGGCAAGGCACATTATGGAATCTTCAACACCATCATGATGGTGGCGTTCAGCATTTATGGCATTTGCTATTTCACCACCGGTGGCCTTGCGGGCAATCGAAATATGTACGTTATCGGTGCCCTTTGCTTTGTCGCCGCAATCATCAATGGTGCCCTGATCAATCAGCCCATTGTCTATCTGATTGATACTGGTTTTGTGGTGCTGGTCACCGTTATCCCCGGTGCCCTGCAAATGCGGGCCGAACCATCCCCCGTTGTTTAAGTATCACCATCATGAAACCGCAATTTAATACCAACACGCTGGATCCGATCATTCACGGGCGGCTCCGCCTGGGCATGATGGCTTATCTGGCCTCAGTCAGCGCGGCCAGCTTTGGCGAATTAAAACAAAAACTAGAGGCATCAGATGGCAATCTCTCCACCCATTTGCGCAAGCTGGAAGATGCAGGCTATGTGCGGATAAAAAAGAGCTTTGTCGGTCGCAAACCGCTGACCGAAGTGTCCTTAAGCCAAAAGGGCTGCACCGCCTGGATTGACTATCTTGGCCATATGCAAACCCTGCTGAATGGCGGCTAGTGCCGCCATCAGCTACATTTGCATGGTCCAGCCCTCAACTCCCATGGCCGCCTGTCGCAGCGCCTCAGATAGCGTCGGGTGGGCATGGCAGGTCCGGGCAATATCTTCGGAGGCGGCGCGAAACTCCATCGCCAGGGCAGCCTCACCGATCATTTCCGAGACATTAGGCCCCATCATATGCACACCCAGAATTTCGTCTGTGGCGGCATCGGCCAGCACTTTGACAAAGCCTGCCGTTTCATGATTGGCCCGCGCCCGCGAATTGGCAGTAAAGGGAAAGGCACCTTTTTTGAAAGCGATGCCCGCCTCTTTTAACTCTTCTTCGGTACGGCCGACCCAGGCGATCTCCGGCGAGGTATAAACCACCCCTGGAATGACATTGTAATTCACATGAGCTGCTTTGCCGACAATGGCCTCGGCACAGGCAACGCCCTCTTCCTCGGCCTTGTGGGCCAGCATTGGACCCGTCGTGCAATCGCCAATGGCCCAAATGCCGGGCGCGCCAGTTTTCCAGTGATCGGTTTCGATAAAGCCGCGTTTGTCGGTTTTCACCCCGACCTCTTCCAGCCCCAAACCTTGGGTATAGGGACGACGGCCAATGCACACCAGAACGGTTTCGGCCTCCAGGGTCTGCGTCTCGCCGCCCTTTGCCGGCTCCATGGTGAGTTTCAATTTGGTCTTCAGCTTTTCAATGCCGGTAACCTTCATACCCAGATGAAAATCAAAGCCCTGTCGCTTGAACTGACGCTGCGCCTGTTTGGCAATCTCTGCGTCGGCACCCGGCAATATACGCGGTAAAAACTCCACCACACTGACCTGCGCCCCCAGGCGCCGCCAGACCGAACCCAGCTCCAGCCCGATCACCCCTGCACCAATCACCACCATGGATTTTGGCACTTTTGGCAGGGATAATGCGCCGGTAGAGGAAACAATGCGTTCCTCATCAATTTCCACCCCTGGCAAAGGCGTGACCTCTGAGCCAGTGGCGATGACAATATTCTTGGTGGCCAAGGTGGTGGTCTTGCCCTTGGCATCGGTGACTTCCACCTGCCCGGCTCCGACGATCCGTCCTGTGCCGGTGATATGCTCCACCTTGTTTTTCTTGAATAAAAACGCAATGCCCTTGGTCAGACCATCCACCGTCTCGGCTTTGCTGGCCATCATTTTTTCAAGGTCCAGGGATACACCACTGGCCTTGATGCCAAGGTCCGCATATGGCCCCGAAACACCCTCATAAATTTCCGACGCATGTAGCAAGGCCTTGGAGGGAATACACCCTACATTCAGGCAGGTACCGCCCAGGGTGGTACCTTTTTCAACGCAGGCGACTTTCAGGCCCAACTGCCCGGCACGGATGGCGCAATTATAGCCCCCCGGTCCACCACCAATAATGATCAGATCATATGTCTCTGCCATGGGAATCGCCGCTCCTTTGCCCAGAATTCCCCTTATAGGTGCGTGCTGTGGCGCGCCAGGTCAACCGTTCTGATATGGGTTTATCTGTCAGCGGCCTAGTGCTTGAATCGCCGCCGCCGCGCCGCAGCGCTGGCATGCCAGGCCAACAGCATGGTCAGCGCGATCATCACACCAGAGGCGATAACACCCGCCTGGCCATAATACTTCACCCCTTCAGCCATCATGATGTCATAGCCAATAAAGGCCAACAGCATCAACAAGCTGGCCAGCCATAACAGTATTGGGGCCAGTTTTCGTTGCAGGATTAAGAGCATCCCACCGGCTGTCCCCAACACTATGGTCCCCCCCCATAATGCCTTTCGCCACAAGGGAAAGTCCTGAATCCAGGCGATCATTTGTGGTGGAAAATCCTTCAGATAAATCTCATTGCCCGTCAGGGTCAGGAACATATCCAGCCCGGCATAGGCCCAGAATATCAGGGTGAACAGGCTGATCAGCCAAAACAAGAGCGCTTTCATCGTGCCGTTCCATTTCGCCTGTTTTCCATGCCCGACATCAAAGCACAGTATGGCCACCAGCGCCAATACAGATAACAAGCGGTCCAAAGGGGCGTAAAATGCAGTTTTTTGCTTCGGCGTCCATACGGGTCTGGCGCACGGCTTAAAAACGCAATATGGGTTTGGCAAATCATTGATCACCGATACGGCGCAAGGAAAGGCCAAACCCATGAGCAACCCTTTGACTTTTGACTGGCAGGATCCGCTCTTGCTGGACCGGGAGCTGAACGAAGACGAACGCATGGTCCGCGATGCAGCAAGAAGTTATGCGCAAGACAAGCTGATGCCCCGTATTCTGACTGCCAATCGCGAAGAGCGCTTTGATCGAGAGATCTTAAACGAAATGGGCGAGATGGGCTTTCTGGGCTCCACTTTGCCGGAAAAATATGGCTGTTCCGAAACTTCGCACGTCATATACGGGCTGATTGCCCGCGAAATAGAGCGGGTGGATTCGGGATATCGCTCGGTGATGAGCGTACAATCCTCGCTGGTAATGTACCCGATTTATGAATTTGGTTCCGAGGCATTACGCGAAAAATGGCTGCCCGGTCTGGCCAGTGGCGACAAGGTGGGCTGTTTTGGCCTGACCGAGGCCGATGGTGGCTCTGATCCCGGGGCCATGCGCACCAACGCCAAAAAAGTTGACGGCGGCTATGTGCTGAACGGTTCCAAAATGTGGATTTCCAATGCCCCGATTTCTGATGTGGCGGTGGTCTGGGCCAAGCTGGATGGCGTCATTCGCGGCTTTGTGGTTGAACGCGGCATGGACGGCTTCACCACCCCCCAAGATCGAGGGCAAAATGTCCCTGCGCGCCTCCATCACTGGCGAATTGGCACTGGATGATGTGTTCGTGCCCGAAGAAAACCTGTTTCCCGACGTGAAGGGCCTGCGCGGGCCATTCTCCTGTCTGAACAAGGCCCGTTACGGCATTGCCTGGGGCGCCATGGGCGCGGCGGAGTTTTGCTGGCACGCGGCGCGTTCCTACGCCATGGACCGCATCGTGTTTGGCAAACCGATTGCTGGGACCCAATTGGTCCAAAAGAAACTGGCCGATATGCAGACCGAAATCACGCTGGGCCTTTTAGGCGCGCTGCGCCTTGGCCGCCTGATTGATGAAGGGGCCTTTATCCCCGAGGCCATCTCGCTGATGAAACGTAATAATTGTGGCAAGGCGCTGGATATTGCCCGGGCATCCAGGGACATTCACGGCGGCAACGGTATTTCTGATGAATACCACGTCATTCGCCATATGATGAATCTGGAAACCGTCAACACCTATGAAGGCACCCATGATGTTCATGCCCTGATCCTGGGACGCGCCCAAACCGGCTTGCAGGCGTTTTACTGATGGGAATGCAAATCTTCATGGTCACGGCACAGGATCATCCAGACAGCACCCAAAAACGGGCAAGTCTGCGACCCGATCATTTGCGCTGGATCGAAAAAGAGGCCGATGCCTTTTTGATGGCCGGTCCATTGCGCAAAACGGCGGAGGGGCCGGTTATCGGCTCGCATTTGATCATGCAGGCAAAGAATGAGGCGGCGCTTAAAAGCATACTGGCAGCAGACCCTTATGCCAAAGGCGATCTATTTGCCGAGGTTACGATTACGCATTTTCAACCGGTCACAGGCGCATGGCTAAAAACGTGAGCACACCGGACATATCGTTGGTTAAAAACGCTCCCATTGCCGAACTGGTACTGAACCGTCCCCCTGCCAAAAACGCCATTAGCCATGCCATGTGGCGGGCGATACCGGGCCTGGTTGGTGAAGCCGCCAGCGACCCGGCGATCCGCGTGCTGGTCATTCATGGTGGGGATACTGCCTCTTTCAGCGCCGGGGCCGACATTGCCGAACTGGCCAAGATTGCCGACACCCCCGAGGCAGCAGATCACTTTCATGAGCAAATGCGCATCGCGCTGGAAACGCTGGCCCGTTTTCCGGGGCCGGTCATTGCCCGCATAGATGGTCCGTGCATTGGCGCGGGGATGGCCCTGGCGCTGGCCTGTGATCTGCGCTTTGCCGCGAACACCGCGCGTTTTGGAGTGACCCCGGCCAAGCTGGGCCTGACCTATCCGTTGGCCGACACGCGGGCACTGGTGGCGCTGATCGGGCCGGCACGAGCCAAGGATCTGATTTTTTCATCACGCCTGATCGACGCGGACGAGGCTTTGCGTCTTGGCCTGGTGGAACGGGTTCTGCCTGAACATGAACTGATTGATTACACTCAGAGCTATGTACAGCAATTGTGCGAACGTTCCGCCCACACCCAGCGCGCCATGAAAACCATGATCAATGCGATGGGCGATCATGATCCCGTGCTGTCCCTTCAAAGCCAGGATGTTTTCATAGAGAGTTTTTCCATTACTGACTTCAAGGAAGGCGTTCTTGCTTTTTCGCAAAAGCGCAAACCTGACTTTTCCTGAACCATAAGGACTTACGCTATGATCAAACTCTATAACTCTGCCCTCTCTCCCTTTGCGGCACGGGTGCGCATGGCCCTCTATTTCAAGGGCATAGACTGGGAAGACGTCTCGCCGCCAGGCGGCCTGAAATCCGAAGAATACCTGTCCATTAATCCCGCCGGGCGCATTCCGGTGCTGGAAATGGAAAGCGGTTATCATCTGCCTGAATCCGAAGTGATTATGGAATATCTTGAAGATGCTTATCCCGGCCCCACTTTGCGCCCCCAAGATCCGGAATTGCGCGCCCGGGCGCGGGTGCTGGCCCGCATTTCCGATTTTCATGTGGCCGAACATATGCGGCCTCTCTTTGGCCAGCTGAGCGCCAAGGACAAGGATCAGGCGGTTATCAAGGCCAGCTTTGAAAATATTGACGATGGCTTGCGCTATCTGGAAGCTCAGCTTTGCCCAGGCCCATGGGCCGTGGGCGCCCATATGAGCACCGCGGATTGTGCACTGGTGCCGGTCTTGTTTTTTGTCGAAATGCTGGGCGGGGTTTATGGTGTTACCAATATTTTTGGTGCCCATGACACGGTTTCGGCCTATTGGTCAGCGGTCAAGGCCCAACCCTTGAGCGTGAAAATCCTTGACGAAATTCAAAAAGGGCTGGCTGAATACATGGCCAGTCAACAATAAAGGACTTTGATGACCGAGCCTCAGGGAGCTTTGCACGGCGTACGCATACTGGATCTTTCCCGTGTGCTGGCCGGGCCGTGGGCAACGCAAACCCTGGCGGATCTGGGGGCCGAGGTCATCAAGGTCGAGCGCCCGGGCGTGGGGGATGATACCCGCACCTGGGGGCCACCCTTTTATGAAGACAAGAATGGTGACCAAAGCGATTCGGCTTACTTCATGGTGGCCAATCGCAATAAGGCGTCGCTCTGTGTGGATTTTTCCACCCCCGAAGGCCAGGCCATATTGCACGATTTGATCGGCAAATGCGATGTGCTGGTGGAGAATTTCAAGACCGGCCATCTGGCCCGTTATGGGCTGGATTATGAAAGCGCCCTCGCGCTGAACCCGGCGCTGGTCTATTGCTCGATCACCGGCTTTGGCCAGACCGGCCCCATGCGCGATCGCGCCGGTTATGATTATCTGGTTCAGGCCATGAGCGGTCTGATGAGTGTCACCGGCGAAGCGGACGGCCCGCCGACCAAAGTGGGGCTGGCCATATCGGATCTGGTATCGGGGCTTTATGCCTCCAACGCCATTATCGCCGCGCTTTTCAGTGCCCGGCAAACCGGCAAGGGCCAACATATCGACATTTCCCTGCTGGATTGCCAGATGGCGGTGATGACCAATCAGGCGGCCAATACCATGCTGACCGGCCAGGAGGCCCGACGCATGGGCACGCGCCACCCCTCGCTGGCCCCTTATCAGGTTTATCAGGCCGCCGATGCGCCGGTGGTCATCGCCGTGGCCAATGACGGGCAATTTGTGCGCCTGTGTGATGCCATCGGCCTGCAAGGCTTGCACCATGATGCACGCTTTACCACCAATGCGGCACGGATTGAAAACCGCGACGCGCTGGATGATCTGATCGCGCCCCTGATCCTGGCCCGGCCGATCATCTGCTGGATAGAGGCACTGGCCGCCGTTGGCGTGCCGTGCAGCGCACTGAATACCGTCACGCAGGCCCTTAGCGAGCCACAAGTGATCGCGCGAGGTATGATTGATACGATGCCCCGCGATGATTTGAACAAACCCGTATCCGTCATGGCCTCGCCCTTGCGCCTTTCCGAAACCCCGGTGCGTGTGCCCAAGGCGCCGCCAAAACTGGGCGCAGATACCGATGCGGTTCTGAAATCCCTCCTGAACCTTGATGATCTGAAAATTGCCCGCCTGCGCAAGCAAGGTATTATATAGCTTCGCCCTAGTGACGAATGCCCCAAGAGCGCTTATACAGTCGCCCATTAACCGTAACACACAGGAATTGAAGCTCTCGTATGGCTAAAGAAGAACTATTGGAATTTCCCGGCGAAGTGACCGAATTGCTGCCCAACGCAACCTTTCGCGTAAAATTGGAAAATGATCACGAGATCATCGCCCACACCGCCGGTAAAATGCGCAAGAACCGCATTCGCGTTCTGGCAGGCGATAAAGTGCTGGTGGAAATGACGCCTTATGACTTGACCAAAGGGCGCATCACCTATCGCTATAAGTAAGCCGGTGGGCAAGGGTAAAAACCCGCGCCTGATACTGGCCAGCCAAAGTCCACGGCGGCTGGAATTGCTGGCCACAATCGGTATTACGCCGGATGCCGTGCGCGCCGCCGATATTGATGAAACCCCCAAACCCGATGAGACCCCGCGCCTGCTGGCCAAACGGTTGGCGTGCGAAAAGGCGTGTGCCGCCGCCAAAAGTGGCGAAGAGGCGCTCTATCTGGCCGCCGATACGGTGGTTGGCGTTGGGCGGCGTATTTTGGGAAAACCGACAAGCGCCGATGAGGCCCGCGCCATGTTGCGCCTGATGTCGGGCCGCGCCCACCGGGTCTATACCGGCATTGCCCTGCACCAGCCAGATGGCGTTTTGACCCACAGGCTGGTCGAGGCCCGCATCAAATTCAAACGCCTGACCAGCGGCGAAATTGAGGGCTATATCAATTCAGGTGAATGGCAAGGCAAAGCCGGTGCCTATGGCATTCAGGGGCTGGCCGGGGTGTTTGTACTCTCTCTTTCTGGCTCTTATAGCGCCGTGGTCGGCCTGCCGCTTTATGAAACCGCGGCCCTGCTGGAGGGGGCGGGCTATCGCGCGTTTCCAAAACCATGAGCAACACCCTGATCCTTGATCCGGCCCCGGGCGAAACCCGTGCCGGCCTGTTTGCCCCGGACGGCACGGCGCTGGCGCTTTATGTGGATCGCGCCTCGGATGCGGCCAGCCACGCTCGCAATGGGGCGCTATATTGTGGCCGCGTGCGCGCGGTCGAGGCCAGCCTGAATGCCGCCTTTGTTGATCTGGGCGTGGGGCCGCCGGGCTTTTTGCCGTTGGGTAAGGCCCGTGGTCATGACAAGGTTTTTGAAGGGGCGGCCATAATTGTGCGCATCCGACGCGAGGCCTTTGCCGAAAAAGGCCCGCTATTGATGTTGGATACCGCGCCGGGGGATGATGCCAGACACCCCTGCCCGTCCTCGATCGCCCCGGCCCCGGATTTTGTCCACAGAATCAATGCCAAAGAAGCCAATGTGCGCGAGGCCACGCGCGAAGACCGCGATACTTTGGATGCCGTATTTGAGGCGGCGCTAAGCCCGCTGGTCCGGCTGCCGGGCGGCGGCGAGGTGATGATCGAGCCCACCCGCGCCATGGTCGCTGTGGATGTGGACACCGCCTCGGACACCCGCCGGGCGCTGGAGGTCAATATTGAAGCCATCGAAACAATTTTTCGTCAACTGGCTTTGCGGGGCCTCGCCGGTATTGTCGCCATCGACTTTGCCCCCATGAAAGGGGCCAAGGAACGCAAAAAACTGAACACCGCCCTGATGCAGGCCGTTACCGCCCAGCATGGACGCATAGAGGCAGAGCCGCTTAACCGTTTTGGCGTAGCCGTTTTAACCCTGCAACGCCGCCACCGGCCCATTGCCGAGATCATGCTGGATGACAAGGGTAATCCGCTTGTCGAAACGGTGGCGCTGAACGCCCTGCGCACCGCCCAGAACGAACACCGCGCCCAGCCCGCCAAAGCCATTCGTGTTCTTGCCCATGGTACGGTCATTGACTGGCTGAACGCTCACAAGGATGATTGGGCCGAGCCCCTTCTTTCACACCTTGGTGGACTATTAACACTGGAAGTCAACGCCGCCCTTCACAAGGATCAATTTGAGGTCATCGCCCAATGAGCACGCCTACCTGCCCCCTTTGCAAAAAACCGGCGGATGAAAAACACAAGCCGTTTTGCTCTAAACGCTGTGCCGATATCGACCTTGGCCGCTGGCTGAAAGGCAATTACGTGGTGCCGGGGCCAGCCATAGACGAAAGCGAAGGCCTGCCTTCCGATGACCCAAGCGAAGCCCAGGACTGAATTAAACTGTCGCCGACCTGCACCTGTGCAAGAAAAGCCATAGACAGGGGCGGCGCGCTTTCCTATAAACCCCGCTCCCCTGCCAAGGACCCGTCTTTGGCAAACCCGGCGCCCGGGTAGCTCAGGGGTAGAGCAGTG
Organism: Robiginitomaculum sp.; assembly: GCA_030949705.1. GTDB lineage: Bacteria > Pseudomonadota > Alphaproteobacteria > Caulobacterales > Maricaulaceae > Robiginitomaculum_B. Next base: position 163,328 of record JAUZSF010000019.1, read on the forward strand.
GACTGAAAATCCTCGTGTCGGTGGTTCAAATCCGCCCCCGGGCACCATTTTTTCTCTTATACTTCCTCATCCTGCGCTTGTCGAAAGGTTAGAGGACGGAACGCCTTTCATGCTTCGAGGCTTCCCCCGGATCAAGGCCGGGGTTCGCACCTCAGCATGAGGAGATAAATTTAACTTGGCCTCATACTGAGGTGGCGCTAAGCGCCCTCGAAGTATGGGGGGCAAATTCCTTCACCCTTCGACAAGCGCAGGATGAGGAAAGAAACCCTAGCCCATGCGGACCATCACCCCGTGAAAAACACCCGGTGATTTAGCGAGCAATCTTCTTTTTCAAGCAAGTATTGGTCGTCTTCGGGATAGTATTTTGCCTTGGCGGGATCATCACCGGCAAAGGCTTTGACTGCGTCCATATTGTCCCACACGGTGACCAGCAAAAAATGCGCAATATCCCCTTCATCTCGGCGGGTAAAAAACAGCTGTTTCAGGCCCTTAACCGAGGCGTAATCCGGCGCGGCGCGCCGGGCCATAAAAGTTTCATAGGCTTCTGCGTCTGATAAAGTGGTGCGGCCGTGCCAGGTGCGTACGATCATATTTTACTCCCTTAACCGTAATAATCCCGATACCAGTCCACGAAGTTTTTGGTGCCCGCGGCCAGGCCGGTTTGCGGCTTGTAGCCAATGGCTTTCCAAAGCGCCGTGCTGTCTGACAAGGTGGCTACCACATCGCCGGTTTGCATGGGCATCATGTTCAGTTTGGCTTTTGTACCCAGCGCCTCTTCGAGCATGTGGATCAGAGTCATTAATTCCTCCTGATTACCACCGCCGATATTATAAATGGCGATGGGGGCCACGGCGCTGTGCCCCGGGTCCATATGGCGGCTTGGTTCGCTCTTTTCTTGCGGTTTGGGTATGGTCTTCAGCACCCGGCAAATCCCCTCAACCACATCATCAATATAGGTAAAATCGCGGCGCATCTGGCCCTGATTATAAACATCAATGGCATCGCCTGCCAAAATGGCGCGGGTGAACTTAAAATACGCCATATCGGGGCGGCCCCACGGACCATAAACGGTAAAAAACCGCAGGCCCGTGCATGGCAATCCATAGGTGTGGGCATAGGCATGGGCCATGGCCTCGTTGGCCCGTTTGGTGGCGGCATAAAAACTGACCGGGTGAGCCACCCCGTCGCTTTCGCGAAACGGCAGGACCGGATTGGCCCCATAAACCGAGCTGGAGGACGCATAAACCAGATGTTCCACGGACGTATGGCGGCACCCCTCCAGCACATTTAAAAAGCCCTGAAGATTGCTGTTCAGATAGGCCTGGGGATTTTCCAGCGAATAGCGCACCCCGGCCTGCGCTGCCAGATGGATCACCCGGTCGGGTGCAAAATCGGCAAACACATCACCAAGAACCTGCGCATTGGCAAGGTCAAGACGCGCCTCGGTAAAGCCGTCTTGCGCGTTCAGTATTGCCAACCGGCTATCCTTTAGAGAAACATCATAATAGTCATTGATCACATCCACCCCGACAATTTCATGCCCGGCGGCCAGCATGGCCTGTGCCGTATGAAACCCGATAAACCCGGCCGTGCCTGTGATCAGAATACGCAAATGTTATGGCCTCTCTTTTTTGGCATACTGTGCCGGGGTTTTGGTTTTATGGCAAACGCAGAGATGGCTTTATGGCAGGGTCGTTTATATTCCTCCATCCTCCGCCCTTCGAGACGATTGCCTTCATAAACGCCTCCTCCTGAACCTTTCGGAAGAGTGGTGAGGTCTTTTCTCTTCGTCGTCCTCCGGCTTGACCGGCGGACCCATTGAGCTGCGATCATGCGAATGACTTATGAAGTGGACCCTCCGATCAAGTCGGAGGGTGACGAGAATAAAAGTAATAGCAATACACAAATCATACGCCACCAGCGCCCCTGTGGGATAAGGTTTTCCTATCCCCATCCCAAAAGCATCGCACCGACATAGAGGCGATCTCTTTCCTCTCCCGGGCGGGAGAGGAATAAGGTGAGGGAGAAATCCCCCGCATAGCGCACATGAGGGTCAAAGAGGGTCATGCCTTACCCCTGGGCCGTCCATCACTTGCCCCTAAACTACCCCTGAATGCGAAAAAACGGACCCTGAAACGCCCTCATTTACCCCTTTTTACCCCTATGTGTCCCTCGAAAAAGCGGGGATAAAGCGAAATTATACCCGCCCAATTAGAGCACTCTATAATGGTCAATTTGAAAAGTGGTCGCGGGCATTCAACCCGGGGAAATCATGTTTTCCGGGCGCACGATGGCGTCAAATTCTTCGCCGGTCACAAAGCCCATGGCCACCGCCTCTTCACGCAAAGTGGTGCCGTTTTTGTGGGCGGTTTTGGCGACCTTGGTGGCATTATCATAACCAATTTTTGGGGCCAAGGCGGTGACCAGCATCAGGGAACGGCGCATCAATTCGTCTATGCGTTCCCGGTCCGCCTCGATACCAACCACGCAGTGATCAGTGAACGAGCGCGCTGCATCGCCCAAAAGGCGTATGGATTGTAACATGTTAAGCGCCATAACCGGGCGAAACACGTTCAGTTCGAAGTGCCCTTGGCTGCCGGCCATGCTGATCGTGGTGTGATTACCCATTACCTGCACACACACCATGGTCAGGGCTTCGGATTGGGTCGGGTTGACCTTGCCGGGCATGATGGAGGAGCCAGGCTCGTTCGCCGGCAGGATCAACTCGCCCAGCCCGCCACGCGGGCCGGAACCCAAAAAGCGGATGTCATTGGCGATTTTGAACAGCGATGCGGCCAGGGTGTTCAGGGCCCCGTGGGCAGCCACATAACCATCGCTGGCGGCCAAGGCCTCGAACTTGTTGGGAGCGGTAACAAATGGCAGCCCGGTGATAAGGCTGACTTTTTTTGGCAAAGCCCTCTGCAAAACCGGGTTTGGCGTTCAAACCGGTGCCCACGGCGGTGCCGCCCTGGGCCAATGGCAGCAATTCGCCAAGGGCGGCTTTGGCGCGTTTAATGCCCAGCGCCACTTGCGCGGCATAGCCTGAAAATTCCTGCCCCAAGGTCAGCGGCGTGGCATCCTGGGTATGGGTGCGACCGTTTTTGATAATGTCGGCAAAGGCCTTTGACTTGGCATCCAGCGCGCTGTGCAAATGCTCCAGCGCCGGAATCAAATGGTCATGGATCTGGGTGGCCGCGGCAATATGCATGGCAGTGGGAAAGGTATCGTTGGAAGACTGGCTGCGATTCACATGGTCATTGGGATGGACCGGGTCTTTGGAGCCGATCACGCCGCCCAAAATCTCGATGGCACGATTGGCAATCACTTCATTGGCGTTCATATTGCTTTGGGTGCCAGAGCCGGTCTGCCAGACCCGCAAGGGGAAATTGTCGTCCAATTTGCCGTCGATCACATCCTGGGCCGCCGCTTCGATAGCCTTGGCAATTTCCGGGTCCAGATTGTTCAGTTCCAGATTGGTTTGGGCGGCGGCCTGTTTGATGATACCAAGGGCGCGCACCAGCGGTATCGGCATGGTTTCGTGACCAATGTCAAAATTCATCAGGGATCGTGCCGTTTGCGCCCCCCAATACTTGTCGGATGGCACTTTCAGAGGGCCAAAACTGTCCGTTTCCGTGCGCATATCTGCCATAGCGGTTCTCCCAAACACTGTTTAGGCGCGCCATAACACATTCAGGACGTCATGAGCAGGGGGGAAGATGAGGCAAGACTGTATTTTACGGTATGGCCGGTTATTTGCGACGAAAAGCGTCCAGACTGACCACCTCGCCGGCGGCAGCAGCGGTTTCCTGATTATCGGCATCGGTTCCGGTGGCCGGCAATGGAGCGGGCGTCGTTGCCGGCATGGCCTCGGGATCGCCCATATCAAATTTAAGGCCAAAACCCACCGCCGGGTCATGAAAACTGGTCACAGCCGCATAGGGAACTTTGATATATTTTGGCGCACCGCCAAAGCTCAATGTGACCTCAAAGGCATCATCCATGGACGCCAGGTCCCAAAACTGATGTTCCAGTACAATGGTGATTTCTTCGGGGTATTTTTCCAGCAATTGCTCGTCGACATCGGCGCCGGGATAACGGGTGCGAAACGTGATATAAAAATGGTGACTGCCGGGAAGGCCGTCCTCCGCTGCCCGCACAATGGCTGCCCGAACAACGCCGCGCAATGCCTCTTGTGCAAGCAGGTCATAGCGCATTAAATCTTTTGACACTGACTATGCTCCCCGTTTCCTGCACCTTTGAGTATCCTTATGGAACCCTCAGGTCAATCATACTCCCCATTTACGCTCATATGCCTCGCCTTGAACGGGCAAGGAAGACACAAACGCAAACATAGTGAAGAAGGAAATAAAAGTGGAGGCTTCTGTTGCCAGGTGCCTCCGAACCCCGCCTTGGCGCTCATTGTGCCAAGGAGTTAAAGCGAGATTACCCGCGCTGCTTAGGCAGCGAGAGCGGTCTCATGAGCAAAGTTGTCATTGGCAACTATTGCGAACGAGCCTGTAACGGGCCTCACCCGGGCGAAAGCTAACGTCTTTGGCCGTCCGTCGATCCTATTTCGGCCCCATCAACCGCCCCCCGGATCAAAACCGATAGAGAGGAGAAGATGGTGGAGCCGCCGGGTACCGCCCCCGGGTCCGGTCCAGTTATTACACGCGCGTTTATCGCCATAGTCCGTAAGGACAAGAGATATATAGGCATACCCCGCCCAAATGAGAAGATGGCGGGGCAGAAAAACTACCGCTTGGGCACGTATGGTTAACGGCTTGGAAACCATAAATGCGCAAGTTCGCTATGGTGCGCACGAAAAGGTAAACAGGTCCATGAGCCGACTGGCAGAGTTTTTATTCTTCTCGCTTTATGCCCTGAGCGCGCTGGTGGCCGCTTTGGTGCTGGTGCGCTTTGCCGGTGTGGCGCCTAATTCCGCCATGCTGTTTGGAGCACTGGGCTTTCTGGCCGCCATGCAAATCCATGGGTTTTTCTCCCGGGCCGCCACCCAGAGTACACTGGAAAAGCGGGTGGAAAAATTACGCAAGGCCAATCTGGAACTGACCCATGAAATGGCGTCCATTCATAATGATCTGGGTGAAATTTCAGAGGCCATCAAGGAAGAGGCCGTTCGGCGCAATGAAGTGATCGTGTCCGAAGTGCAGGCGCTGGAAACCGTGATTGCCAAAATGGAAGGCACGCTGGCCACCCGCATTTCCGAGGCCGCCCGCGTCGCCGCCACGCCGACCCTGGAGCCCTCGGAGGCCAATGATCGTCACGTTCTGCTGACCCTGGTGCGCGAAGCCCTGGAAGCCGGTCGGGTGGAGCTGCACTTGCAACCAATTGTTTCCCTGCCCCAGCGCAAGATATATTTTTACGAGAGTTTCACACGCCTGCGCGATCAGGATGGCAATGTGATTATGCCGGCCGAGTTTCTCAAAGTGGCGGAACCAGCCGGTTTGATGACCGTGGTTGACAATCTTCTGCTGTTTAGGTGTGTGCAGATTGTGCGCCGTCTGACCGAAAAAGACCGCCAGATCGGTATGGTCTGTAATATTTCACCTCTGTCTTTGCGCGATGAAGTGTTTTTCCCGCAATTTCTTGATTTTATGCGGCAAAATGCAGATCTGGCTGGCTCGGTGGTATTTGAAATCGGGCAAAAGGACTTTGAAGAGCGCGGCATCATTGAGGCCCGCAACATGGCCCGCCTGGCCGATTTTGGGTTCCGCTTTTCCATCGACAAGGTCGAAAATCTCAATTTCGATGTCAAAGACATGCAGCGCGCCGGCGTCAAGTTTTTCAAGGTTTCCGGCGATCTGTTGCTGGCCGCCATTAATGCCGATCCCGAGGCGGCCCTGCCTGCCGCGCCGGACATTCGCATCTGCGATGTATCACGCTATCTGGTCAGCCATGGCATTGAACTGATTGGTGAAAAAGTTGAGGACGAAGTCACCGTGGTAGAATTGCTGGACCTGGATACCGGCTATGCACAAGGGCATTTATTTGGCCCACCCAGCCCAATTCGCGAAGAATTTCTGGCCGAAACCGAAGAAGCTTTCAAAATTGCGATTTAAAACCAGTTTGTCTTAGCCCTTCTTGCGCCCAAAAAGACTAAATCGGGACCGTTTGCGTTTTTTCTTCTTTTTCGGAGGCGGTGCCCCAACGTCCTGTCGGCCCGGCAGCAGTGCTTCCTCATATTGTACATTATCCATGCTTTTTTCTTTATTTTCAACAAGATCACTTGCCGGTTCCGGCTCTGGTTCTGCTGGATGCCCCTCTTCCACCCTCGCTGCCAATTCCTCTAAAAAGGGGGGCTCATCATTGCTCGACCCAGCAGGTGGGTTGCCCACCTCTGTTTCGGCCTCATCATTGACCTCACCCAGATTCTCCAAATGCTGCATCACGGCGGCGATCGCTTCATCCGTACCCAAAGCCTGGCGCCGGGCAATGGCGCAAATGCGCTCTATGGCGTCGATTGCCAGGATGCCGGTACCAAGATCGGCGGCGCTTAATGCTTCTTTGTCGGCCTGCTCCAAAGACCGCCCTTTTGAATCGGTCAGGCGAAATGAGGCCTGTTTCGCATCTACCAGTACGACATACTCCCCCGCCAGATAGCTGAAGGCGGTTTTGCCAGGCACCTCTTGCCATTTCAGGCGTTCTTCTTCGGTGGCGACCAACAGGCGTTTGAGTAAATCTATGGTATGCTTGTGCATCTATGTGAACCTTCTCAAGAGAGTGCCGCATTACGCTTTGGTCATTCTGTAGCAAGCAAAATGGGCGCAATCATGTTCATGACGCATTCATTTTGCTAGGTTCATAAAATCCAGACGCTCAATAAGGCTTTTTATCATGGACGAAACAAACCGCCGCCCTTTTATTAAACGTCTTTTTGCCATTTCACCATTTGGCATATTACGCCTGATCGCCATCAGTGTTGGTGTTGGTCTGGTGCTGGCTTTGCTGAATATTGATCCGGCCACGGTATGGAGCGACTTTTTTGGCACCTTTGCCCGCGCCTGGGTTGAAACCTGGCATGCCCTGAGCGATGCCGCGAATTGGGCCTTTGACTATTTCATTCTAGGTGCCATTCTGGTTGTACCCATTTTTGTAATTCTGCGTATCGTGAAGGCTTTGCGTAAATGAAGCATATAAAGACCGCCACCAACGGTTCAGGACTGCCCGGAAACATCATTTTAGGCATGCTGGCGCTGCCATTGGTCCTCGCGGCCTGCAGTTCACCAAACACAGGCGTAGACAGTCGCAACCCGCCAACCGGAGGCACACCGGCAGAATTTGGATTTCAATACGCCCAGACAATTGCCAAAAATGGAAATTGCGATCAGGCCCTGCCCATTCTTATCTGCCTTGGGGAACAAGGCCCGGGTTGGGAACTGGCAACCCACAGCAGTGGGGTTTGCGCCCTGGAGGCGGCCAAGCTCTGGACCGGTCCTTTGCAGGTCCGATCCGGTTTTTTTAGCAAGGCCAGCAAAGTTAGCTATGACAAGCCATATTATCGCTCAAAAGCGGCCCTCAATGCCAAAGGCATGGCCTTGCTGCATCGTTCTGCGGCGGCCGGATGGCCCGATTCCCAGGCGGTTCTGGTGCGCACACTAACTGGCCCGGGCCATGATGAAGCCGATTTGCGCGAAGCCAAGCTGTGGATCACCCGCTATGACCATAATCCACGCCGCAAAATCTATGGCAGCAATTCCATAGACAAGGATATCAGAACACAACTGGCCTCCATTACCCCGCCGCCGGCTTCCGATCCAGCGTGGAAGAAGACCGCCCTGCCAAAAGGCTCTCCACAAGACCCGTTTTGCAAAAGTGTTCTTCATACCGGAGGCTTCCGACCGCACCGTGCTCCTATTGCTAAGGAAGCCGAACCAGTTGACGATGATGATTTACCGGCACCGGAAACCGTGGATCGGCTCGGACGGCAAAATCGCTAGTAAAGCACCGTATTCAGATACAGCCCATGCGCCGGTGCCACAGGGCCGCAAGCCGCCCGATCACAGGCCAGTAAAGCCTGTCTCAAATCTTCACGCCCCCATTTTCCCGTGCCCACCTCGACCAGTGAGCCGGTGATCGAGCGGACCTGACGATGCAGATAAGAGCGTGCCGAAAAGAACAAATGAATTTCCCCACCAACCCGGCTGATGCGGATTTCATCCAGCGTGCGCATCGGGGTTTTGGCCTGGCATTGCACATCGCGAAACGTGGTAAAGTCATGGGGGCCACCGATCAACACTTGCGCGGCCGCGTGCATGGCCGCCACATCCAGGGATTGCGGCACCCGCCAGACCCGCCCCCGATCCAGCGCCAGTGGGGGACGGCGATCAATCAGTCGGTAAAGATAGGTGCGTTCAACGGCGCCAAACCGGGCCTCAAAATCATCAGCAACAATTTGCGCATTCAATACGGAAATCGGGTTATTGCCCAAATGATGGTTCAAGGCATCGCGCACCGTATCGGCGCGCAAATCCTTGTTGAAATCCACATGGGCCACCTGCCCCAGGGCATGCACACCGGCATCGGTGCGCCCGGCCCCAAAAACCTGCACCGGCGCTTCTTCCAGGGCGCTGGCAGCGCGCTCCAGCTCGCCTTGCACGGTAGGACGATCATCCTGGCGCTGCCATCCACTATAGGGCGCACCATCATATTCTATGGTCAGTTTAAAGCGGGTCATGCCAGCCGCGTGCCTTTGGGTATCGCCTGACCGCGCAAGAAGTCTTCGGCCGCCTGCACGCCCTTGCCTGCCCGTTGCAGGCGGGTCAGGCGCACCGCCCCATCACCGCAAGCGACCAGCAAATGATCATCCAGCACTTTGCCGGGCGCGCCATGCCCCGCTTCGGGAAGAGCCATCAACACCTTGATGCGGACTGGCCCTTTGGGTGAGGGCAGTTCAAACCATGCCCCCGGAAAGGGTGACAGGCCACGGATCAGCCGATCCAGATCTTCGGCCGGGCGGGACCAGTCAATTCGCGCTTCTTTTTTATCAATTTTGTGGGCATAGGTGACCCCGTCTTCGCTTTGTGGTTTGGCGGTTATTGCCCCGGCTTCCAACGCATCCAAAGCCTTTGGCATCAGCGCAGCCCCGGCGGTGGCCAGCTTGTCATGCAAACGGCCCGCCGTGTCGTCGGGGACAATATCCACGCTCTCGCTCATCAGAACCGGGCCGGTATCCAGACCTTCTTCCATCTGCATCACCTGCACGCCGGTAACGTGATCGCCCGCCATAATGGCGCGCTGGATCGGCGCCGCCCCACGCCAGCGCGGCAATAGCGAGCCATGCAGGTTCAGGCAGCCAAAGCGCGGCGCCTGCAAAATTTCAACTGGCAGGATCAGCCCGTAGGCAACAATAACGGCCACATCCAGATCAAGGGCAGCAAAGGCGGCCTGTTCATCAGCATCGCGCAGGGTTTTTGGGGTGCGGACGGGCAGGCCCAGCGATTGCGCCAGATCATGCACCGCGCTTTGACGCAAAGCCTTGCCCCGGCCCGCCGGACGCGGCGGTTGGGTATAGACACAAACAATGTCATGATCCGTTTTTGCCAGCGCTGATAACGCCGTGGCGGCAAAGGCCGGCGTACCCATAAAGGCGATTCTGAGTGCCATGGAGCTGTTATTCCGCCGCTTCCAGTGCTTTTTCCCGCGCCGCCTTTTGCACTTTTCGAATGGCGCGTTGGCGTTTTAGCCGCGACAGATGGTCAATGAAGAGAACCCCATTCAAATGATCCATTTCATGTTGAATACATACCGCATACAGGCCCTCGGCCCATTCGGTAACCTCTTCACCATCATAATTCAGATAGCGGATTTTCACCCGCTCCGGGCGCTCCACCTCTTCGAAATAATCCGGCACAGACAGGCAGCCCTCTTCCCAGGGCAGGGTTTCTTCCACATCTTCCAGAATTTCCGGATTGATGAAATATTGCGGGTTTGGCTCTTCGTCCTTGCCCGCCAGATCCATCACAATAATGCGCTGGGGTACGCCCACCTGTATCGCAGCCAGGCCGATGCCCGGTGCGGCATACATGGTTTCCAGCATATCATCCATCAGCGCACGGGTATCATCATCCACGCGCTCGACGGGCTTGGATACCTGTTTCAACACAGGATTGGGTACAATAAGGATGTCTCTGATCGCCATAACTCTGACCTAGGAAGTCAAAAGGTTTTCGTCAAGCCGCTAACGTGCGCGGCGAATCAGGTATAGAGTATATTTATGGAAGAACAATTGACGAACCTTGCCGCCTCTCCGCTCCTGCTGCTCATTGGCTTAAGTGCGGCCCTGGCCATTGTGCTGGCACTTGTCGTCAGCCTGTTATTTTTGCGCAATTCCCGGCGCGATGACCCTGCTTTGCAGGCGCAACTCAAAGCCATGGCAGAACAACAGGCAGCCTTGCGCGGGGCGCTGGAACAGATGGCCGCCGGGACGCAAAGCGGCCATGGGGAGTTAAAACGCACCCTGGACGAGCGTCTGGACAAGATGGGCAAACGCCTGAGTGAAGGGCTGGAACAAAGCGGCGAAAAAACCGGCGAACACCTCAAAACCCTGGCCGAGCGGCTGGCTCTGATCGATCGGGCCCAAAAAAATATCGAAACGTTAAGCCAGGAAGTCACCGGCCTGCAGGCGCTATTGTCCAACAAACAGGCGCGCGGGGCCTTTGGCGAAATTCAGATGCAGGATCTGGTCAAAACCTTTCTTCCGCCCAGCGCCTATGGGTTTCAGGAAACCCTGAGCAATCATACCCGGGTCGATTGTCTGATCCGCCTGCCGGCCCCCAATGATGATATTGCGGTGGACAGCAAGTTTCCGCTGGAAAACTGGCGTGCCATGAACGAAGCCCCCGACGCGGATGCCAAAAAGGCGGCCGCCCGGCTGTTTACTGCCGCGGTGACCAAGCATGTGCGCGATATTGCCGAAAAATATCTTCCGGCCGAAAATATATCCAAACCGGCGATCATGTTTTTGCCGTCCGAGGCCATCTATATCGACCTGCATACGCATTTTCCCGATATTATAGAAAAAAGCTTCCGCGCCGGGGTGGCCATTGTCGCCCCCACCACCTTTATGGCCACCCTGCATACCATGCGCGCGGTGATGAAAGACGCTCAAATGCGCGAACAGGCCCATGTGATCCAGCGCGAAGTCGAAGTGCTGCTGGATGATATTTCCCGCCTGGATGAGCGAGTGAAAAAACTGGATACCCATTTCGAACAATCCAAACGCGACATTGGCCAGATTCTCATCTCCACCAACAAAATCAAATCCCGCAGCGAAAAAATCGGCGACTTACAGCTGGAAGATGATACCGACAGCACCGTCCTGCCCAAGATTGCAAAAAACTGAGAGCGCGCTTTGGATAAATGTGATAATGTTACAAAAATACTGAAACATTGGAGATTACAATGAAACTCTTTACTGCTTTAGGGGCTGGGACCACCATTATGATTGCCGTACTGGCCCTGGCCTCGTGCACCGGCCCTTCGCTGGCCAGCGCCCCTGATGCAAAACCTCATGCCGATGCCGGCCCTGCGGTCTATATCGTCAATCTGCACGACGGTGATGTGGTCTCATCGCCATTTCGGGTGGTATTTGGCCTTTATGGCTATGGGGTGGCCCCCGCCGGGGTGGACAAGGCCAAAACCGGCCATCATCACTTATTGATCGATACCACCCTTAGCGCCGAAGAAAAAGAATATGCCATTCCCTCGGATGCCCAACATCGCCATTTTGGTGGCGGCCAGACCGAAGTGGTGCTGGACTTGCCCACCGGCAAGCACACCTTGCAACTGATGCTGGGCGATTACAGCCATGTGCCGCTGGCCAATGTGCGTGCCTCAACCCCCATCACTATCGAAGTGAAATAGCCCATGGGTTTGCGGGGCATCTTTATAACGCTGGCCGTTGGCTGGGCCGGTCAGGCGCTGGCTGCGCCAACGGTCATTGGCATTGAACACAGCGCCCAGGCGGATTTTGAAATTGTCGAGATCACCAAGGATCTGGATACCCCCTGGGGACTGGCATTTTTGCCAGAGGGCGATGCCCTGATCACCCAGCGCCCGGGCGGTCTGGTGCGGGTCAATCTGCAAAGCGGTAAAGTCACCGATATTCCGGGCGCGCCAGAACCGCTGGTACTGCAACAGGGTGGTTTGCTGGATGTGGTGCTCTCGCCAAGCTTTGAGACCGACCATCTGGTCTATTTCACCTATGCCGCCGGCACCAAGAAATCCAACCATACAGAGATTGCCCGCGGCCGCCTTGAAGACAATACCATCAAGGATTTGCAGGTTATCTTTCGCGCCAATACCACCAAGAAAAAGGACGGCGCGCATTTTGGCTCGCGCATCGTTTTTGACCGCGATGGATACCTCTTTGCCAGCATTGGCGAGGGTTTTCACTATATGAAAGAGGCGCAAAACCCGGCCAGTCATTTTGGTACCATAATTCGCATTTATCCCAATGGCCGCGTGCCTGATGACAACCCGTTTATTGGCCAAAAAGGTGCCGCGCCAGAGATCTATTCCTATGGCCATCGCAATCCCCAAGGCATGGCGCTCAACCCGCGCACCGGCGCGCTGTGGGAGCATGAACACGGCCCCATGGGCGGTGATGAGATCAACATTATCGAGGCTGGAAAAAACTATGGCTGGCCCAAGGCCACATTTGGCATTGATTATTCGGGGGCCATTATCACGGACTATACCAAACGCCCGGGCATGAAGGATTCCATCCTGCACTGGAACCCTTCCATCGCGCCTTCGGGCATGGCGTTTTATACCGGCGATCAGTTCCCCCAATGGCAGGGCGATGTATTTGCCGGGGCGCTGGCCGGGCAACATTTGCGCCGGGTGAAATTTCGCGGCACCAAAGTGATGGCCCAGGAAAAATTGCTGGAAAGTCTGGAGGCCCGCATTCGCGATGTGCGTAATGGTCCGGACGGCGCCCTTTATGTGCTGACAAATGGATCAGAGGGCCAATTGATCAAATTGCAGGCGGTTAAGTAATTATAATCCTATAGCTCTGCATGCCCATGCTTTGCCCTTCGTGGACACATCCGCGTCGGAGATTCATTGCGTGTATAACTCTCTATCGAGATATTTTTAATTTATGCAAATGTAATAAAAATTATTATTAATATATTATAATTTGTTATAATATTACATAACAATCATATATTATTATATCGTTTGATATTCAACAACCTATCTGATATTGTATATCCTTTATGGGGGAATTGATATTTTGTATTGCTTTACCATATCAACACTATGACTTGAATTTATACTTTCCTCACTCGCTTTAATTAACTTATATATTTGGGGTTACACTATGAACAAGATCATTCCAATATTGCTTTCTGCCAGCATCGCCTCTGGTGCTTTTCTGGTACCCACCATCACTTCTGCACAGGATGTGCTTAAAAAAAGGGAAAACACCCGCTATTACCGGGTTATCAATCTAGACTTCAAACCGGGACACACCGACGCAGCCTGGGATATCCTTTACGACAAAATTGCCCCTGCAGTGCGGGCCATGGACAAGGATTTTGTGGCGCTGGACTGGGAATCCGGTCCTTGGGACTCAACCGTTTATATCACGCTGGACGAGGGATATGGATCCTTGGAATATGCGACCTCGCCCCAAAACGCAGCCTTTATGGCATCCTTGGCCAAACTGCAAGGTGGTGAAGACGCCGCCAAAAAGGTGATGCAGGAATGGGCTTCGCATATTGATAATGACAGCACGGGTCTGGCGCATATGCACCTGCCGCCGCCGACCAAAGACAAATAGGAAAACGGATATGGGCGCAGCGCAAACGCGTTGCGCCCATTCGCCATCCCGACCGGTTACATCAGTTTGGTGGCCCCGCCGGCTTCATAGGCCGAAACGCTGGCCCCGGCGCGTTTGGCGCCCATAATGGCTTCCATAAACTTGGCCATATGCGGGGTCTGCATATGCGCATCCAGTGCGGCCTGATCGATCCACACCTCGAACAAACGAATGCGGCACGGATTGCCAATATCAATGGAAAAGCAATAATCAATACAGCCGGTTTCCTTTAAAGTGGCAGCCACCATTTCATTGCCCGCCTCCAGAATAGCGGCAATTTCCGCCTCGGATTCCATATCAATATAGCCACCAACAATAATCATTTTTTCGTCCTCTATCTATTTGGTTTTATTCTTAGGCCTTTTCGACAAATCCGGCCATGACTTTTTTGGCCCCTGCCTTGTCAAAACTGACGCTCAATTTGTCGCCATCGATTTGCGTGATACGGCCATAGCCAAATTTCTGGTGGAAAATACGCATGCCTTTTTTCAGCCCGTTTGAGCTTTGCTTGTCTGCGCCCAGGCGCTGTGCCGACCCCTCAATGGTCTTGGCGCGCACATTGTCTTTATTGGCCTGAAAGCGCGCCCAGCCGGGGCTGTTATAGGTCGAGCGCGCCTCTTCGAAACCGACTTCGGCGTGGCCACCCTCATCACGGTTGTAATAACCGGTATCGGCCTGGGCCTCCACGTGTTCGGGGGGCAGTTCGTCGACAAAGCGCGAGGGCAAAACGCTCTGCCAGCGGCCATAAATCTGTCGGTTGGCGGCAAAATAGATAATCGCCTGTTCCCGCGCCCGGGTCAGGCCCACATAGGCCAGGCGGCGCTCTTCTTCCAGCGCCTCTACCCCGCCCTCGTCGAGCGACCGTTGCGAAGGAAATACACTTTCCTCCCAGCCCGGCAGAATGACCAGCGGAAACTCCAGCCCCTTGGCCGCGTGCAGGGTCATCAGGCTGATCTGGTCATCGGTTTCGGTGCGGGTGTCCAGTTCGGAAACCAGCGCCACATGTTCCAGATAACCATCCAGCGTATCAAACGCCCCCATGGCCTGAACCAGTTCTTTCAGATTATCCAGTCGTCCCTGGGCCAGCGGGCTTTTGTCGGCCATCCACATGGCGCTATAGCCGCTTTCATCGAGAATGATCTCGGTCAGTTCCCCATGGGGCAGACTTTTCGCCATTTCCCGCCAGCGATCAATGTCGGAAAGCAACATGCGCAGGCCAGTGCGCGCCTTGCCGCCAATCTCGTCCGTGGCGATCACATGGCGGCAGGCCTCCTGCAGGGGCACCTCCATGGAACGGGCCAGCTGTTGCAATTTTTGCACCGAAGTGGCCCCAATGCCGCGCTTGGGTACATTGATAATCCGCTCGAACGCCAGATCATCGGCACCGGATTTTACGGCCCGTAAATAGGCATGAGCATCGCGGATTTCGGCCCGTTCAAAAAAACCGCGGGCCGCCCACCACCCGGTAAGGCAGGCCGAGTTGAATAAAGCGATCCTCAAAAGCGCGCATTTGCCAGGAGGCCCGGACCAGCACCGCACAATCGGCATAGGTGCGTTCTTTGGAATACCAGTTTTCGATCTCTTCACAGGCGGCGCGGGCCTCGGCCTCGCCATCCCAGACCCCGCGCACGGCCACCTTTTCGCCGCCAGCCTCATCGGTCCACAGGGTCTTGCCCAGCCGCCCCTTATTGGCGGTAATCAGGCCCGAGGCCGCCCCCAGAATATGCTCGGTCGAGCGGTAATTGCGCTCCCAGGCGCACCACTTTGGCACCCGGAAAATCCTTTTCAAAGCGCAGGATATTGTCTACCTCGGCACCGCGCCAGCCATAAATGGACTGATCGTCATCGCCGACCACGCAAAGATTGGACGTGCCGCGGGCCAACAGGCGCAACCACAAATATTGCGCCACATTGGTGTCCTGATACTCGTCCACCAGCAAATAGCGAAAGCGCCGGTGATACTCGAACAGGACATCATCATGGGTAAGGAAAATATTCAGGGTGTGCAGCAAAAGATCACCAAAATCACAGGCGTTCAGCACTTTCAGGCGCTCCTGATACACTCCATAGAGCTTGGCCCCCTTGCCGTTGGCAAAGCTGTAACCGTCCTGCGCGCCCAGCTTGTCCGGGCCAAGACCGCGATTTTTCCAGCCATCAATCAGCGAAGCCAGATGGCGGGCGGTCCAGCGTTTTTCATCAATGTTCTCGGCGGTAATCACCTGTTTCAGCAGGCGTAATTGGTCGTCGGTATCCAGAATGGAAAACGAGGATTTCAGCCCCACCAGCTCTGCATGGCGGCGCAAAATCTGCGCCGAGATGGAATGAAACGTGCCCAGCCATTGCAACCGCTCGACCGCATCACCGATCAGCGTGCCCACCCGGTGGCGCATTTCGCGGGCCGCCTTGTTGGTAAAGGTGACGCACAGAATTTCCCACGGATTGGCCTGGCCCATATTGAGGATATGCGCCAGCCGCGTGGTCAGCACCCGGGTTTTGCCCGTGCCTGCCCCGGCCAGTACCAAAACCGGACCTTCCAAAGCCTCAACCGCTTCGCGCTGTTCGGGGTTTAGCCCCTCCAGATACGGCGCCGGCCCCGCCGGGGCGTGGGCACGGGCCAGATCCGATATTTTTTGGGTTTCGGCCAATGGGTTTGCTCATTCAGAATCGAAAACGAAGCACGAACATAGCACGGCAAATGCGAAACGCACGCCCTGTTCGCACGGGGAATATGTATATATCCTTCAAGGATCTTCGTCGGCCCTGCGCACCACCTCAAGACAAGCTCGACTTTGCCCCGTCTCAGGATGGGGAACGCATAGTGGCGGTCAAAACGCTCCTCACGTCCATATTTTAACGGCGATCGCCCCCACCACCAATGCCAGTGCGACCAGCGCCCGGCGACCCCAGCGGGTGCGATGGGCCTGGACTTCGGCCAGATGCACAAGGCTCTCTTCGCTGAACTTCAGGCCGTTTTTGCGCGCATCCGTGATCATTTGCGTACCGCTTTCAATGGCGGCGGGCAGGTCCACCAGCACCCGGTGCAATTCGCGCAACGTATCATAGGCATCGTTCACCATGCCTTCGGGGCCAAGTTCCCGGCGGATCCAGTTTTCCACCACGGGCGCCGCGGTCCCCCACAGATCGTGGTCCGGATCCAGCATGCGGGCCACGCCTTCGACCTGCACCATGGTTTTTTGCAGCAAAACCAGCTCAGGGCGCAAATGCATGTCAAATTGCGCCGTGACATCAAATAGCTGCAAGAGAAGATGGCTCATGGAGACATCTTTGGCCGTTTTGCCAAAGATCGGCTCGCCCACGGCACGCAGGGCCTGGGCAAAATCATCAACCCCATAATCATCCGGCACATAACCGGCCTCGAAATGCACTTCGGCCACCCGGCGGTAATCCCGGCGCAAAAACCCATAAAGAATTTCGGCCAGATAGCGTCTTTGCGCCGGGCCGATACGCCCAATAATGCCAAAATCCACCATGCCGAGGCGGCCATCATCAAGGGCAAACAGATTGCCCTCGTGCATGTCCGCATGAAACACGCCATGGTCCAGCGCGCTTTGCAAAAAGCTGCCCGTAATGGTCTTGCCCAGTGCAACCTTGTCAATTTTACTCTGTTGCAAGGCCGCCTGATCGCTGAGCGCCACCCCGTCCAGCCATTGCATGGTGAACACCCGCAAACGGGTGCGCGACCAGTCCACCTTGGGGATGGCCACACTGCTCTGTTCATCCATAATCTCGGCCAGTTCCGAGGCCCCGGCAGCCTCCATACGCAAATCCATTTCCAGACGAAGCGAACGCGACAGGGTGCGGACAAATTTGCATGGCTCCAGACGGCGAGCGGCGGGCAAAAAACGCTCGATCAGACGCGCGCCCAGCGCCATCGCCTCGATATCTTTCTGGATGCGCTCTTCAATGCCCGGGCGCAGGATTTTGACCGCCAGTTTGGTACCGTCCGGCAGGACCAGCGGGTGCACCTGTGCCACCGAGGCCGCCGCCACGGGTTCTTGCAGGCCGGCAAAGCGCGTCTGGCTGTCTTCGCCAAAGGCCTCGGCCAGGGCGGTGCGGGCCTCGGCCATGGAAAAGGGTGGCATTTTATCGCGCAAGCCGGCCAGACCATCGGCAATTTCCGGGGTCAGAATATCGCCACGACTGGCCAGAAACTGACCAAATTTTACATAACTGGGGCCAAGCTGTTCCAATGCACGGGCCAGACGTTCGCCGGGACCGCCCTCACCTTTCTGGCTGAACAGGCGCGCCAATTGCCCCATAAGGCGGGCCGGCAACGGCAAAATGGCCTGATATTCGCGGGGCAGAATCGCATCATGGCGGGCCAGCACCAGCCCGGCCTTTGCCAGCCGAAAAAGCGTCGCAAAACTCATGTCTTAAATTGCCCAGCCCGTATGCATGGCGGCCACGCCGCCGGAAAAATTGGTATAGCCGACATTGGTAAATCCGGCCTCGCGCATCATGTTGGCAAAGCGTTCCTGATCAGGAAATTTGCGAATGCTTTCCACCAAATACTGATAGCTGTCCCGATCATTGGCAAACAGTTGCCCCAGACGCGGAATGGCGTGGAACGACCACAAATCATAGGGCTTTTGCAGCGCCTGATTGACCGGCTTGGAAAATTCCAGACACAAAAAACACCCCCCCGGACGCAAGACCCGGCGCATATCGGCCAGTGCCTTCACCTTGTTGGTAACGTTACGAATGCCAAAGCTGATGGTGACCACATCGACGCAATGGTCCGGCAATGGCAAGGCCTCGGCATCGCCGCAAACCCAGCTTAAATTTTCATCCGTACCCCGTTCCAGGCCCGCGATCAGCATTTGCGCATTGATATCGCACACCATGGCCCGCGCCGGATCGCCGCCACGCCGTGCGCGCACCATTTCAGCCCGTTTGACAAAACGCCGCGACAAATCTCCAGTGCCGCCGGCCACATCCAGCAAAACCTCGCCCGGTTGCGGATTGGCGCGGGTGATCACCATATCTTTCCATACCCGGTGCACCCCGCCGGACATGAGATCATTCATCAGGTCATAGCGGGCCGCCACACGATCAAAAACACCGCGCACCAGCGAGGCCTTTTTCTCGCGTTCCACGGTTTTAAAACCAAAGCTGGCGGTATCGTCTTTATGTTCGGTATTACTCATGAGCCGAACCATAGCGCCCCTCGTCGCGCCGCGCTATAGGATGAGACACTATGCCCGAGCTTCCCGAAGTTGAAACCGTCCGATCCGGCCTTGCCCCCGTCATGGAAGGGCAGACCATCCGGCGTGCCAACATCAACCGGCCGAACCTGCGCTTCGCGTTTCCCCATGGGTTTTGCGCGCGTCTGACTGGCGCAGAGATTATGCAGGTGCGCCGCCGCGCCAAATATCTGTTGATTGACCTTAGCCGCGGCGAGACATTGATTGCGCATCTGGGCATGTCCGGACGGTTTTCCATTGTCCCCCCAGGCGAGGACCCGCCCCCGGACACCAAGGCGGCCCATGACCATGTTGAATGGCACCTCAGCAATGATCATCGCATTCTCTATAATGATCCACGCCGTTTTGGTTTTATGGATCTGTGTAAAAGCACCGCACTGGCAGAAAGTAAATTCCTCGCCGGCCTGGGGCCGGAACCGCTGGGCAATGGCTTTTCGTCGGCCTGGCTGACCGAACAGTTTTCTGGCAAATCCCGCCCGGTCAAATCCGCTTTGCTGGACCAGCATGTGGTGGCGGGGCTGGGCAATATCTATGTGTGCGAAGCGCTTTTTCGCGCCGGTATCCATCCCAAAACCCTGGTCAGATCCATCGGCACCAAACGCCGCGATCGCCTGCTGGTTTGCATACGCGAGGTCATTGCCGAGGCCATCAAAGCCGGTGGTTCGACATTGCGCGACTATGCCGCCGTGGACGGAGCGCTGGGCTATTTCCAGCATCGCTTTTCCGTTTATGGCCGCGAGGGCGAACCCTGTGCACACGCGGCCTGCCCCGGCACGGTGCGGCGCATCGTACAATCCGGCCGGTCCAGCTTTTATTGTCCACGGTGCCAGAGATAGCCCAGCCTGTTGATATCAACGCATCTACAGAAAAAAAATGCCACTTCTATATAAAGCAGGTTACTGTTTTTCCCCATTGATCCAGCGCAATACCGGTTCCACCCATTCTTTGCGTGGTGTGAAAAAGGCGCCGTGCTCCTTGCCGGTGCTGATGGCAATTTCTGTGAATGTGGTTACGGCTTTGCTGTGATCGATCAGCGGTTGGCAGGTGCCAAAACGATCTGAGGTTTCATAAATCGAAAGCACGCGACCAGCCAGTTTGATATCCGGCCGAGCATTAATCCAACCACCACAACTGGCCATCAAAATGGTATTCAGACCAGGCATGGACAGCATGCTGGAAGCCAATGCCGTAATCATCCCGCCCCGGGAAAAGCCCATCAGGGTGATATTGTGTGCCGGCACCCCGGCCGCGATCAACACGTGCACATCCCCGGCCAGTTTGTCGGCCCAGGCATTGGGCTCGGTACCGGCGGGACGGTGATAGGCAATCAGATTGAAATCTGATGCTGACAGGGCCGCCTTGATGGCCGGGAAATCATAAGTGCCAAATCGCGGATGCACTGGCGTTTCATTGGTGCCCTCTACAATCAATCCATGGGAATAAAATACATACTTTTCGGCCGGTTTTATGGACTTTGGAAAGGTAGTGTACAGGGTGCCGGCCTGTGCCCCGGCAATATTGACGGTCATGGCAAAACCTATGGCAAACAAAAGAATGGTAATGCAAGCTCGTATGAACGACATGATGGACTCTCTTTTTTTGACACTATGGCACAGGCATGCCCTAGGATCAGGCCCTAAGCACCTCAATCAAACAGCATGGAAACCGATTCTTCATTGGCGATACGGCGGATGGCTTTGCCCAGCAGCGGCGCGACAGAAATTTCGCGGATTTTCTTGGCCTGCTTTACCGTTGCCGGTTGTTCAATGGAATTGGTAATGACCAGTTCTTTCAGCTCGGACTTGTCGATTTTTTCCGCCGCTTTTCCTGATAACACCCCATGGCTGCAATAGGCGGCTACTTCGGTGGCGCCCTGTTCCAACAAGGCATGGGCAGCGTTGACCAGGGTGCCGCCACTATCGACAATATCATCAATCAGGATGCATTTGCGGCCCTTTACGTCGCCGATAATGTTCATCACTTCAGATTTACCCGGCTCCGGTCGGCGCTTGTCAACAATAGCGATATCGGCACCCAGTCGCTTGGCAATGCCGCGCGCGCGCACCACGCCGCCTACATCGGGGGAGACCAGCATCAGGTTTTTGGTGCCATAATTTTCACGAATGTCTTCGCGCAATACCGGCCCGGCGAATAAATTATCCACCGGAATATCGAAAAAGCCCTGAATCTGGCCGGCGTGCAGATCCATGGTCAGCACCCGGTCTGCCCCGGCGGTGGTGATCAGGTTGGCCACCAGTTTGGCCGAAATGGGGGTGCGCCCTTCGGATTTGCGATCCTGGCGGGCATAGCCAAAGTAAGGCAGCACCGCGGTAATGCGTCGGGCACTGGCGCGGCGCAGCGCATCCATACAGATCAGCAATTCCATCAAATGGTCATTGGCCGGAAACGAGGTGGACTGGATGATAAACACATCCTCGCCACGAACATTTTCCTCGATTGCAGCGTAAATTTCATTGTCGGCAAAGCGCCGTACGTTGGTTTTGGTTAAGGGGAGGTCCAGAACGCCGGCAATGCCTTTGGCCAAAGAACGATTGGAATTTGCCGTTAACAGCTTCATGGAAACTTCCCCCAATATGCACCTGCGCGCCGTGTGCCGTGTGCGGCCAGTCACGTCAATGCCTGTGCTCAGCCCGATTGCATCATGATGACGCTGATATTGCGTCCATAGTCCGATTCGCCCCGCTTTGTGGCCCGCCGGTAACTAAAAAAATGCTCTTCCCGGGTGCAGGTATCGAGAGACTTTTTTTCAACGCCGTTCAGGCCCGCCGCCGACAGTCTGTGCGCACAAAAGTCTTCCAGATCAAAATGCCAGCGATCCCCCGCCCCGCGCGCAAAAAAGCGCTGATAGGCCGGGTCACGATGGATAAAATTATCCAGAAATTCCGGCCCAACCTCATAACTGTTCCGGGCGATACAAGGCCCGATGGCGGCCTGAATGTTTTGCCGGTTTGCCCCCAGGTCAATCATGGCCTCTATGGTGGCCTCCAATACCCCGTCCAGCGCTCCGCGCCAGCCCGCATGGGCGGCCCCAATAATGCGCGCCTTGTGGTCGGCAAATAAAACCGGCGCACAATCGGCGGTCAGAATACCAAGGGCCAGGCCCGGTGTGGCGCTGACCAGTGCATCGGCCTTTGGCGGCGTATCCGGCCAGGGCGCATCAACCGCGACTACCTTGGCGGAATGCACCTGGTAGACACCGATCAAATGATCATCCGCCACCCCCATGGAAGTGGCAATGCGGGCCCGGTTTTGCGCTATATGTGCCGGATCATCAGAGGAACCACGCCCGGTATTCAAGCTGGCATAAAGCCCCGTGGAGACCCCGCCGCACCGCCCGAAAAAACCATGCTTGACAGGGGTGTGCCAAAGATTGTTGGCCAAATAGAGTGGCGGCGTTTTCATATATCAAACCCCTCTGGAACGGGCAGGTCTTTGGCATAGACCGCAATCACCTTGAACAAATCACCCATCTGTTCTGCATCCGTCAGACGATGCACCTGGCGCGCCAGTTTTGCCTTTTGATCCGGGTTTTTACGCATCAGATCGGCGGCGCGATATTCCAGCCCCAGACGTTTCAGCCAGTCCCCCTGACAGATCGGCCCCGCCACGCTTAGCCCCACAGTCTGGGCAGCGCGCTTAAGTTCGGCAAAGTCCACCCGTGTGGTCAAATCGGCACTGCCGGGGGTGACCAATGGATCCACTTTTTCATGACGGGCAATGGCTTGCAGGGTATCGCCCGGTTCGCTTGTTGCCGGGCCGTAATCAATAAACAGCGCCACCCCCGGGTCGGTGGCAAAGCGGATGGCCAGCTCGTCCATCAACAAGGCGATGGCGGGGCGCGCCTCGACCAAAGTTCCGTCCTCGCTATCCCTTAAATCGGGGGGAATCATGTCTATTTCCGAATTAGATGCTGGGATCCCGCTGATCACAAAATGAAAGGCACCGGCCTCATCCACATCCACCAGACGTTCAAACCATGCCCCGTTCTGGCGAACAAACTGTCGTACCGGCAGGCAATCCAGATATTCATTACCAACAATCAAGCAAGGGCCAGAAGGCACGTCTTTGAGGGCATGAACCCAGTTCACCAAACACGGCGCCGTATCCAGCATGCCCGCCTGCACATTGATCAGGGCCGGGCTGGCCTCGATCAGGCTGACATCCAAGACCTTGGCAAATCCCGGCACCGCGCGGGCCGCGCGCAAAATGTCTTTCATCATAGTGCCGCGTCCGGGGCCAAATTCCACCAGACGCACTGGCGAAGGGCCTTGCATGGCTTGCCAGCACCCGGCCAACCACAGGCCGATCAGCTCGCCAAACATCTGGCTGACCTCCGGGGCGGTAATAAAATCCTCGCCCGCGCCAATGGGGTCTTTGGTGGCATAAAATCCCTCGCGAGGGTCAAACAGGGCCTCGCCAAGAAATACACCAGTGCTGATCGGCCCGCCCGCCCGAATGCGCGCGGCCAGCCGTTTGCAAAGGGTCTCGCTCATTTTGCGACCGGTGGTTTTTTCATGGCCAAATAAATCAGGACCAGCCCGCCCAGCCATAGCGGTATGGAATAGGTCATGCCCCGGGTCAGACCCAAAATCAGCCCGGCATCGGGTTCACGAACAAACTCGACCGCCGTGCGAAACACCCCATAGCCCAGCATAAAGAGACCCGTAGTCAGGCCGGGCCGGGTCAAAGTGCGAAACCGGGTAATGGCAATACGCAAGACAATGAACAGCACGATCCCTTCCAGCGCCGCCTCGTAAAGCTGGCTGGGATGACGCAAGGGCATGGCGGTATTTTCATCACAAAGCGTTACCGCATCGCCCAGGCACCATCCCAGGGACGGCCATATAATTCGCCATTGATAAAAATTGGCCAGACGACCAAAAAACAGGCCAACCGGCGCCACTGGCGGCCACCGCATCGGCTTTCAGACGCAGCGGCTGGACTTTGCGCGAGTGGGCCACATACAGCATCACCGCCAACAGCGCCCCCACAGCCCCGCCATGAAACGACATCCCTCCGGTCCAGGTTTTCAAAATGGATACCGCCATTGCCCTATATCCATTCGGTACGATACAACAAGATAAAGCCCAAGCGGCACGCCAACAATAATGTCTATAGAAGTACTGAAAATGCTGCGCGTTTCGATAAATGCGAAAACGGTTAAACACCCAAATTTCCATGAAA
>JAUZSF010000020.1 GCA_030949705.1 Robiginitomaculum sp.
CGGCATTCCAGTATTTCTGTGTCGCCAAAAGCCTTGGCCGCATTACGGGCATGACGCAATAAATCCAGGGTCTCCCCCTGTTCAATGACCGCCTGTTTGATGGCCGCATTTTTGGCCCGCAAGGTCAGCCCAAACCCGGTCAGGAAAACAGGGCAATGAAGACCAGCAATACGGATGCTACTTTGGCCACAGAACCGGCAGGTTGGATATGGAAGTTTGGCACACGCATCTCCTGAAAGATAATTCCCCGAGAAATATTTAAATTTACTAGTTTGCTGTGAATTCAAAAAGTACTTTTGCCCCGTCTATGGTTGCCGCTTCGCTGGCCAGGACAACCCAAAAGCGCCTGGCTTTTTCCAGCCTGCCGCGCCAGAATGCGCACCGAGCCAATGCCCCGCGGTGGTGTTTCGCCCTGATCTGCTTCAGCTTCAGCCAATGGCTTTCAATTTCAGAGTTGGACATGGCCAGCACGGATTTTCAAAAGCCACCTGTTCAGGCGAGCCGGCCTCGCGGCCAACAGGTATGGATTCGACGCCCCCGGCCACGCTGTCTGCTCTTTGAGGTACAACCGTTTGATCTGGGTGCGTTTGGTGTTTTCATCGCCGGTAAAGTTGTTTTCGGCGTTCACAATGACGGCAAGGTTTGCGCCTGTGCCGCCGGAGCCGCCATGCTCATCAACAGGCCAGCCAGCCCGGCAAGAGCGAGCGTTATAAATGAATTGCGCATTATCTCGCCCCCTGAAGTTGAAGGTTGTGGAGAGTTGGAACACATGGGTGTCCGCTGCCGGAATACCGGCATCGCGGGTGGCCTTGCGCCAGCGGTAAATGCCACGCAAATGAGCATTAAAAATTGGGCGGAAGGTCAACCCCAGTGCGTTTTCACGTATCACCGCCAGGAGCACCCGTATCCAGATAGTCCAACCGGTAAGGCGGTCATTTATCGCTCAGCTTGTAAGCGGGCATAGTATAAAACGCCAGCTTGCCGGGGGCGCGTTCTTCGTCGGTAACAAAGATTTCGTTTTCCAGATCCAGCGGCCTTTTTGATAAAGAACATCAGCACCCAGAACCGAAAAACTCGCCGGACGGCTACTGGAACGGTCCCCATAGGTGCCATTAATCCCAAGGTCAGCCCGGCATCTTCAAAGGCATAGGCCAGACGGCCACCAATATTGAGATTGCTGGAATTGCCGGCCCATGCCGCCGCATAGGCATTATAGCTGAACTTGTTATTGCCCACATATTTGGAACCATGCACATTCACGCCATCAGAGAAATTGGCAAAAATGGTTTGCCCCGGAAACGGGCGCAGAAATTGCGGTTGTTCCGGGTCCAGCGAATTGGCGGGAAAGTGTTCGATATTGATAATGCCGTGCGGAGTGATAAAGCGCCCGAACTGCACATTAAACATATCGTTTTTGGAATATTGCGCCCAGGCAATCACCGTGTGTCGGTCACCACTGGCGAGTTATTGTTGGCAAAAAATGGCGAACGCCTACCATTTGAATCGCCTGTACTGTGGGGGCGCATTACGGCGACAAAGGCCTGGGCCGCAAACAGATCCCAGTTCTTGCCGAGCTTGGCCTTGAGCAACAGCTCAAATACTTCGCGATTAGAGTCTGACCGAAAACTAATTGAGTGATATCAGTGGATTATGATTCATTCGGATTGTGAAAAGATTCGGTAATCCCCCCATTTTTGATGGGGTCCGCTTGTAGAACTACGCGGCTAGTTTCAGTTTCATAGCAGGAGTTATCCCACCGATGGCCATGTTGGGCCGGTCATTGTTGTAAGTCCATAGCCATTGTGTGGCTTGTTCTTGTGCCTCCTCTATGGTTTCAAGAATGTTTTGATCCAGCCATTCATGCCGAACCGTCCGATTGTATCGTTCGATATAAGCGTTCTGCTGAGGTTTGCCGGGTTGGATATACTGGATGTAAATGCCCATCCTTTCAGCCCATGCCATAAGTTTGCCGCTGATATATTCTGGGCCATTATCGACCCTGATTATCTGCGGCCTGCCACGCCATTCAATAATCCGGTTCAGGCTGCGCACCACCCGCTCGGCGGGCAGCGAGAAGTCGACTTCAATGCCCAATCCTTCACGGTTAAAGTCATCCAGCACGTTCAGGGTTCGGATCGGGCGACCATCCGCAAGCTGATCAGCCATAAAATCCATTGACCACGTATGGTTGGGTGCATCCGGTACCGCCAATGCGTCCGGTCTATCTCGTTTCAAGCGTTTCCTTGGCCTGATACGCAAATTGAGTTCCAGCTCCCGGTAGATCCGGTACACGCGCTTGTGGTTCCAGCCGAAGCCTTTCACGTTGCGCAAATACAGAAAACACAAGCCAAAGCCCCAGGTACGGCGGTTGCTGGTCAACTTCACAAGCCACCCCGCAATTTCGGCATTCTCATCACCCAGTTTACGGTCGTAACGATAACAGCATTCGCTGATCTGAAATGCGCGGCAGGCCAGCGCAATGCTGACACCACGGTGGGCAACCGCTTTCATGGCCATCTCTTTGCGCTGAGACGGCCTTAGCGCTTTTTTCCAAGGGCTTCCTTCAGCAGATCATTCTGCATGCTCACATCCGCATACATCCGCTTCAGGCGGCGGTTCTCTTCAGCCATCGCCTTCAGTTCCGAAATCATCGATGCATCCATGCCGCCGTACCTGGCCCGCCATTTGTAAAATGATGCGCTGCTCATGCCATGTTCACGGCAAAGTTCAGATACCGGCACACCGCTTTCGGCCTGCTTCAATATCCCCATGATCTGCGCATCGCTATATCGTTTGTTCTTCATCAAAATCTCCTCAGATTATCATGCCGAGAAAATTCTACCCGTGAACACCACTAATTTTCGGGGGATTACCCCATACAGTCATCGCAATCCTATTTTTTCCAAGATCGGCTTTATCGAATTCTCAGTTAGCTCCACTTTTGCAAGGATAGCGCGAACCTTATCAGTATTTTTTTTCTCAACTGCTGCATCAAATTCGTCCATCAACCCACTTACGTAAAGACGTTCATTCACAGTCATGCCTGCGTATTTGTTTTTCATCGGTTAGAGTCTGACCGAAAACTAATTCCATAGAATCAATTCCTTGCCAATCGCCTTGTGACCATTTTGATATGGGCGATGAGGAGCCAGCTTTCGGCAGAGAGGATAGATTTTTCCCAGTCTTTAGCCAGTCTGCGGCAGCGGCCCAGCCATGCGAAGGTGCGTTCCACCACCCAGCGGCGGGGAATGATTTCAAAGCCTTTGGCCTTGTCAGAGCGTTTGACAATTTCCATTGTCCAGCAGCCGATTTTCTCCAGCCTGCCCCGCAGTTTGGGGCCTGCGTAGCCCCATCAGCAAAAACATGGCGCAGCCACGGGTGCGTGAAGCGGATGGATTTGAGCACCTGAACCGCGCCATCGCGATCCTGAATATCAGCGCCATGAATGACAAACCCGATCAGCAGGCCAATGGTGTCGGTAATGATATGGCGCTTGCGACCTTTAATCTTCTTGCCAGCATCATAGCCGCAAACCCCGCCGCTTTCTGTGGTTTTAACGCTCTGGCTGTCAATTACACCGGCACTTGGTGAGGCTTTACGGCCTTCTTTCTCACGCGCCGTCATCACAAGGGCATGATTGATTTCATGGTACAAACCACGCTCTCGCCACTCATAGAAATACCCTTGTACGGTCGACATCGGCGGAAAATCATTGGGGATCATCCGCCACTGGCAACCGGTCGTGGCCATGTATTGGATGGCATCCCAGACATCACGAAGTTTGGTGGTGCGCGGGCGGCCATTCGACTTGTCGCCGGGCAGAAATGGTTCAATCAGAGCCCATTCCTCATCCGTACAATCACTTGCATAGCGGCCATAATTGCGTTCATATTGTGGACGGGTGATATCAGTCCAGGTCATCGTGATCTCCTTCAGAATCTTTTTCACAATCCGAATGAATCATAATCCACTGATATCACTCAATTAGTTTTCGGTCAGGCTCTTAGACCTATGGTTTGAGCACTGAAAAATCAGTTATGTTTACGTTTTTCGGATCAATTATAAGCTCCGGAAGTCCTCCTTTGTTTCCATCTAATGGTAATGCCGATCTTGATTCAATAATATCCGCAGCATTCGCTTTTCCCTTGATTAGAAAATCTGCCGTATTTGTTGAGCCACTTACTCCGCCTGACGGCAGCCCTGCTGCTCTCCTAAAATTACTAACAGTTCGGGGGTCTTTAGTTGTCCATGAGAATCCTTGTGCTCGCGTGTCTCCACCAAAAACTCGGTAGACTTCAGCCGTGTCACCCCTGAAGTGCCGTACTGCCCTCAAGCCGGGTATAGCCGCTCGAGCTGATCCAGTGTATTGGCGGCGTTATAGTTCACCGTGCGCGAGGTGGTGGGTTTCCACATCCATGATGGGTCCGAGATACTCTCCTGTACCAGGCGGCCGGCTCCATCATTGATAAAATCAAAGGTCACCGGATTGGTGAGCGACGCCAGATCGTAGGACAGCTGCACCATGTCGCCATCGGATTTGTACTGATACAACATGGAGAGCGCCGAGGTGCTGGCCGACGCACCACCATAATGACGTCCCACAAGACGGTTCGAGTTGGCGGCATATTGCCAGTTTGCACTGCCCCCGGAAAGCTGGTGCCGACCTTGCGGCCAAGGGCGTCATAGGTGCTCACCATGCTGGCACTGGAGGAACAGACACCCCCCTGGCAGGCACTATAGCTTAGCGTCGTGGGCAGATTGTCATTGTCGTAAGAAAAGTCCTGCACATAGGCGGTCACGCTGCCCGTGGTGGGCGTTACCGTGGCCGTGCGCGTGCTCACCCGGCCAAGACCGTCATAGACAAGATCAATCACCTCGCTCAACCCGCCAGCGGTTTTGGCCGAGGACAGCAACATGCCAGAGGCGTTATAGGTAAAGCTGGAGCTGGAACCGGCAAAGCTTTTGGAAAGCACGCGGCCAACGAATCCACCGAATTAATCGGGTCAATCAGGTTTCCCCCAGTCTGCTCGCCAGAGCTCCAGCATCGCATTCAAATCTTTTTGAAAGAACTCTTCTTTCGTGATGCCGTTCTCCGCACAGTACCGATTAACAAAATCATGTTTCACAAAGGCACTGATTCCTGTAAAAATTATATGCAATGCGACTGAGCCAGGAAAAATCAAAATAATAAGATTGATGATGTTGTAATTTACTTCATGCAACAGGCCGCGCCCGGCAAATAAATTTATTCCCATCTGCCCACCAATGTTTACAATTATGCCGAAGGTTATAGCTACAAAGACAAGCACGAAAAAAATGTTTCGGAAATATAGAATCCCTCTCGTAAGATAGAATCCTATAATTTTTAAGCGAATATTAATTATCATTGCAACCACTCGCCACCAAGGAGCATGAGGCAATATTTTCAGGGTTGCGTTGGGAAAATTATCTCCAACTTTCCTTATAAAATCTCCACTTGCTAGCGATGCAGCCCCCGGAACAGCATCAGACACCGCACCTACAGTTGCAATCTTCCCGATAGTTGTTAGTGATAACTTCCGTGTTGGCTCCACAATTTTCATGGTCATTTGGGTACGGGCAACGTTCTGAAGCTGCCCGTCCAGAGGTGATGCCTTAGCGTAAACTTTCCGAGTAATTTTCTGCTGGTACCGCCCCTGCTATCGCACCTATTGTCGTTTCCACTCCCACCAGCCAAGTTTATATCGCCAATGCCTGCCAGTACATTCCCCCCACTGGCGATGGTATTGTCTATACCTTGCCGAACAACGCTATCAACCGCACCAGCCGCAGCACCAGCCGCAACCGTGCTTCTGGTTCCCAACACCGTAACCCCTCGCCGCTGCACCACCTGCTGCCGCGCCTATCACGCTGCCTACGGATAACTGTTTTCCGGGCTGTAACGCACCAAGAAGCTCAAAGGTCACTCCTACAACAGCCCCCGCGCCAGCCTGCAATGCATATAGCACACTCCCAGCGGATCGACGTTATTGATCGGGATCGCCGCCGACGTAAGAATAGAGGTTAAGCCCGCCATCGTAAAGGATGCTGTCGGGCTGGCCGAACCTGCCCACACCGGGATCATAGTATCTGGACCTGTAATAATAAAGCCCGGCTTCCCCGTCATAATAGCGCCCCGTATAGCGGAACGGGTTGCCGGAGCCGGTGAGGGGTTCTTCCACCCCGAATGGGCTGTAGAGGTATTGGTCCGTCAAGACACCGCCCGCATCTACCATGCCAAGCGGGTACCGGCATTGCCAAGCAGTTTATAAATGCGGTTAACGTGAGAAAGGATTATAGCTCCACCCAATCCCAAATATCACATTATCTTTGAAACAATACAAACGCCGCCCCTTCTCCAGCTATCATCTGCCAACACTGTCACCATAAAATTCGAGTTATACTGCCTAAAAATGCAGCGCCCGCCCTGCGTTACAGAATACACGCTTAGTCCCATTTGTTCAAAATGAGCTATTCCATTTTCCAAAGGGCTTCCAATTTCAACACCAAATTTTTTCTCCTGCTCTATATAACCATTAGAGTTGATGAAAGAGCCGCCCGGTTTCGTTCTTGATCCGAACACCAGTAGGAAAACTACTCCAATTATAATAGCGGAAATTATTTTTGTTTCTTACTCACTGCCTTGTCCCAACCGTTGCCTGATCATTTCTTCGTCAACCGAAACGCGATCAAATCGAGCCGCGCCCGGATTGTTGGTTCTGCCAGGAGTGGTTGTCGCAAAGGTGCAAGAGGTATTTCCCGGCCATAATTAATTGCGCCATTGGACACGCCAACGCCGCTGAATTGGCATTCACATGGTAATCCCCATTTTTGATGGGGTCCGCTTGTAGAACTACGCGGCTAGTTTCAGTTTCATAGCAGGAGTTATCCCACCGATGGCCATGTTGGGCCGGTCATTGTTGTAAGTCCATAGCCATTGTGTGGCTTGTTCTTGTGCCTCCTCTATGGTTTCAAGAATGTTTTGATCCAGCCATTCATGCCGAACCGTCCGATTGTATCGTTCGATATAAGCGTTCTGCTGAGGTTTGCCGGGTTGGATATACTGGATGTAAATGCCCATCCTTTCAGCCCATGCCATAAGTTTGCCGCTGATATATTCTGGGCCATTATCGACCCTGATTATCTGCGGCCTGCCACGCCATTCAATAATCCGGTTCAGGCTGCGCACCACCCGCTCGGCGGGCAGCGAGAAGTCGACTTCAATGCCCAATCCTTCACGGTTAAAGTCATCCAGCACGTTCAGGGTTCGGATCGGGCGACCATCCGCAAGCTGATCAGCCATAAAATCCATTGACCACGTATGGTTGGGTGCATCCGGTACCGCCAATGCGTCCGGTCTATCTCGTTTCAAGCGTTTCCTTGGCCTGATACGCAAATTGAGTTCCAGCTCCCGGTAGATCCGGTACACGCGCTTGTGGTTCCAGCCGAAGCCTTTCACGTTGCGCAAATACAGAAAACACAAGCCAAAGCCCCAGGGTACGGCGGTTGCTGGTCAACTTCACAAGCCACCCCGCAATTTCGGCATTCTCATCACCCAGTTTACGGTCGTAACGATAACAGCATTCGCTGATCTGAAATGCGCGGCAGGCCAGCGCAATGCTGACACCACGGTGGGCAACCGCTTTCATGGCCATCTCTTTGCGCTGAGACGGCCTTAGCGCTTTTTCCAAGGGCTTCCTTCAGCAGGATCATTCTGCATGCTCACATCCGCATACATCCGCTTCAGGCGGCGGTTCTCTTCAGCCATCGCCTTCAGTTCCGAAATCATCGATGCATCCATGCCGCCGTACCTGGCCCGCCATTTGTAAAATGATGCGCTGCTCATGCCATGTTCACGGCAAAGTTCAGATACCGGCACACCGCTTTCGGCCTGCTTCAATATCCCCATGATCTGCGCATCGCTATATCGTTTGTTCTTCATCAAAATCTCCTCAGATTATCATGCCGAGAAAATTCTACCCGTGAACACCACTAATTTTCGGG
>JAUZSF010000021.1 GCA_030949705.1 Robiginitomaculum sp.
CTGTTAATCAGCGGGTCACTGGTTCGAGTCCAGTCCGAGGAGCCAATTCAACCCGCTAAGTCAATGACTTAGCGGGTTTTTTGTTTCTCATCCCAACTCCACCGCAAAATGGCCATGTCGCCCCACATGCGCTATCCTAATGATGCTTAGCGTTTACCCCTAACTGCATTACGATAGCGGCACTGGGAGAATCATATGCCGACCTCAAATTGCCTATTGGTGGAAACCAACCATCATGTTCTCACCCTGACGCTGAACCAGCCGGAAAAACGCAATGCCTTAAGCTTTGAAATGCTGGAAACTTTGCAGGCCGCGCTGGCGCAATCCTGTGAAAACAAAGATATCCGCGCGGTGGTGATCGCCGCCAACGGACCGGTGTTTTGCGCCGGTCATGATCTAAAGGAACTAACCGGGCACCGGACCGATGCAGATCATGGAAAAGCGTTTTATGAACACACCATGGCGCTGTGTGCCAGGGTCATGCAGGCCATTGTGCATCACCCAAGGCCGGTCATTGCCAAAATACAGGGCATGGCCACGGCGGCGGGGTGTCAGTTGGTGGCCAGTTGCGATCTGGCAATATGCACAGATAATGCACGGTTTTGCACGCCGGGCGTTAATATCGGCCTTTTTTGTTCCACCCCCATGGTGGCGCTCAGCCGCAATCTGCCGCGCAAAAAGGCCATGGAAATGTTGTTGCTGGGCGAGGTCATTGATGCCCAGACGGCACAGGTCTTTGGCTTGGTCAATCAGGTGGTCAGCCCGGACCAGCTGGATAACGCCACCAACCAGTATTGCGACACGCTGTGCCAGAAGAGCACAATGGTGCTGGCCATCGGCAAAGAGGCGTTTTACCAGCAAATCGAAATGCCGCTGGAAGAGGCCTATCACTATACCTCTGCGGTCATGGTCAAAAACATGCTGCATGGCGAGGCCATCGAGGGCATTGGCGCCTTCATTGAAAAACGCCGTCCCCAATGGCAGCAACCCGAATAGGGGCCGCCATGGATATGCCTCTTGATGATCTTCTGACGCAAATCCGGGCCTGTACGGTTTGTGCCACCCATCTGCCCCATGGGGTTCGCCCGGTGGTACAGGCCAGCAAAGAGGCGCGCATTCTGATTGCCGGCCAGGCCCCCGGCCGCCGCGTACAGATGAGCGGCATTCCCTTTGATGACCCTAGTGGCGATCGGTTGCGGCGCTGGCTGGGGGTGGATCGGCAGACCTTTTATGATCCGCAAAAATTCGCCATTGTCCCCATGGGCTTTTGCTTTCCTGGCACCGGAAAATCCGGTGACTTGCCACCAAGGACGGAATGCGCCCCGCTGTGGCAGGACAAATTGCACGCGGCCCTGCCCAATATCCAACTGCGCCTGACCATCGGCCAATATGCCCAAAATTGGCATTTGGGTAGCCGGCGCGCGCGCACCCTGACTGATACCGTTAAAAACTGGCGCGCCTTTTGGCCAGACATCCTGCCCATGCCCCACCCCAGCCCCCGGAACCAGATGTGGCTGCGTAAAAATCCATGGTTTGAAGCCGATGTCATACCGGTTTTGCAAACCCGCCTTGGGCGGTTATTGCAAGACTGATCGTAATTTTCCTGTTTGCCCGCTTGCGCGAACCGGCGAACAGAGGCCTAATATTGCTGATTCCATAATGAGAAAACCATGAAACGCGCCCGTACCAAAATCGTTGCCACCCTTGGCCCCGCCAGCCAGTCCGCCGAAGTCATCGGGGCGCTGTTTGATACCGGGGTGGATGTCTTTCGCATGAACTTTTCTCATGGCACCCATGAGGATCATCAGCGCGTTTACGACACCATCCGCGCGGTCGAGGTTTCCAAAAAGCGCCCCATCGCCGTACTGGCGGACCTGCAGGGACCAAAACTGCGCCTGGGCGAATTCAAAGATGGCCAAGCCCTGCTGGAAGAAGGCCAGGAGTACCGGTTTGATCTGGACAAGGCGGAAGGCGATGAAACCCGCGCGCCTTTGCCCCACCCCGAAATCTTCAAGGTTCTGAAAAAGGGTGAATTGCTGCTGGTTGATGATGGGCGCATGCGCTTTGAAATCACCAAGGTGGGCGATGGCTTTGCGGCGGCCAAAGTGCTGACCAAAGGCAAGCTCTCCCCCCATAAGGGCGTTAATCTGCCGGGGGCAAAGCTCCCCATCTCGGCGATCACCGACAAGGACATGCGCGATTTATCTTTTGCCTTGGACCTTGGCATAGACTGGGTGGCGCTGTCCTTTGTGCAAGGCCCAGAAGATGTGGCGGACTTACGCAAACTGGTTGGCGGCAAGGCGGCCATTGTCTCCAAGCTGGAAAAGCCATTGGCCATTGCCCGGCTGGATGAAATTCTGGAGCTTTCCGATGCAGTGATGGTGGCGCGCGGCGATCTGGGGGTGGAGCTGCCCCCCGAAGACGTACCCATTTTGCAAAAACAGATCATCCGCGCTGGACGCGCCATGGGCAAGCCAGTGATTGTGGCAACGCAAATGCTGGAATCCATGATACAAAACCCGGCACCCACCCGCGCCGAGGCCTCGGACGTGGCCACCGCGGTTTATGACGGGGCCGATGCGGTAATGCTCTCTGGCGAGACCGCCATGGGCGCCTATCCGGTGGAGGCTGCCAAAATGATGGACCGCATCATCCGCCGGGTGGAGCGGGCCAGCAGTTACCGCCGCCTGTTGGCAGCAGAGCGGCTGGAACGCGAAAGCACCACGCCAGACGCCATTATGGCCGCGGCTCACCTGGCCGCCGACACCATCAATGCAGCCGCCATTGTTACCTATACCTCCTCTGGCTCCACG
The DNA here is from genome assembly GCA_030949705.1 of Robiginitomaculum sp. Classification (GTDB taxonomy): domain Bacteria; phylum Pseudomonadota; class Alphaproteobacteria; order Caulobacterales; family Maricaulaceae; genus Robiginitomaculum_B. Next base: position 2,814 of record JAUZSF010000021.1, read on the forward strand.
GCCTATCGCGCGGCGCGTGAACGGCCCATTCAGCGCATTATCGGCCTGACGCCCAATCGCTCGACCGCGCGGCGCCTGACCCTGGTCTGGGGTGTCACCGCCATCGAGATCGAAGATGCCCAGAACATCAATGACATGATCGAAAAGGCCAAGGCCCAATCCAAAAAAGAGGGCATTGCCAAAATCCGCGACCGCATTGTGGTCACCGCCGGCATTCCCTTTGGGGCACCGGGCAAAACCAATCTGATGCGTATTGCCCGTGTCGATTAAGCGGTGTTGAGGCATCCATGGCCCCGCCCCTTCTGCATGTCCGCGACATTGAACAAAGTTTTGGCAATACACAGGTGCTGGACGGGGCGGAATGCGCCCTGCACGCCGGCGAGCGCCTGTGTGTGGTCGGGCGCAATGGTTCGGGCAAATCCACCCTGTTGAAGGTGATGGCGGGCCTGATCGAGCCCGATGAAGGCAGCGTCTTTATTCAGCCGGGCACCACCATACGCTATTTGCCGCAAGAGCCTGATTTTACCGGCTATGCCACTATTGGTGATTATGTCGAGGCGGGTCTGGCCCCCGGCGATGATCATTACCGGGCCCAGGCATTGATGCAGGCGCTGGGTTTGACCGGCGAAGAATATCCCAAACTGATCTCTGGTGGTGAGGCGCGCCGCGCCGCCCTGGCCCGCACCCTGGCCCCCAAGCCCGATGTTCTCTTGCTGGATGAGCCCACCAACCATCTGGACCTGCCCAGCATTGAATGGCTGGAGCGCGAATTATCTTCGCTCTCCTCCGCACTGGTGCTGATCAGCCATGACCGGCGGTTTCTGGAACAGCTCAGCCGCAAAACCCTGTGGGTGGATCGGGGGCAATGCCGCCTGTTGAACAAGGGGTTTGGCGCCTTTGAAGACTGGCGCGATGAAGTGTTGGAAGCCGAAGAGCTGGAACAGCACAAGCTGGCGCGCAAGATTGTTCGCGAAGAACACTGGTTGCGCTATGGCGTGACGGCGCGGCGCAAGCGCAATGTGCGCCGCCTGAAAAACCTGGGCGAATTGCGCGCCCAGAAACGCGATTTTGAAGGACCAAAGGGCAATATCACCCTGAACGTGGCCGAGGGGCGTGGCGCAGGCAAAATCATCATTGATGCCAAAAACATTGGCAAAGCCTATGGCGAGCAAACCCTGATCCAGAACTTTTCCTGCCGCATCACACGGGGCAGCCGGGTGGGCATTGTCGGCCCCAATGGGGCGGGCAAAACCACGCTGTTGAACATGCTGATCGGCGAGCTGGCCCCCGATACCGGCACCATTAAAATCGGCGATACGGTGGATCTGGTCAGCATGGATCAGAACCGCTCTGAGTTGAACCCGGAATGGTCACTCAAAGAAGCGCTGACCAATGGCGGCGACATGGTGGATCTGGCCAATGGGCGCAAACATGTCATGGCCTATATGAAGGATTTTCTTTTCACCCCGGATCAGGCTGGCACCCCGGTTGGCGTATTGTCTGGCGGCGAGAAAGCGCGCCTGATGCTGGCCCGTGCCCTGGCCCTGCCGGGTAATTTTCTGGTGCTGGATGAACCCACCAACGATCTAGATCTGGAAACCCTGGACCTGTTGCAGGCGTTTTTATCCGATTATGCGGGCACGGTAATGCTGGTCAGCCATGACCGGGATTTTCTGGACCGGGTGACCACCTCGATCATCGTTCACGAAGGCCCGGGCCAATGGCGCGAATATCCGGGCGGCTATTCCGACATGCTGCGCCAGCGCAAAGCCGCCCCCGCCACCAAGAAAAAGAACAAGAAGCAAGCCCAAAAGGCCGATAAATCCAAACCCGCCACCGGGGATACAAAATCCGGCAAGGTGAAGCTGACCTTCAAGGATCAGCACGCGCTCAAAACCCTGCCCCTAGAGATCGAAGCCCTGGAAAAACGCATCGAAAAAAATCAACGCGATCCTCGCCGATCCGGACCTTTTTACCAATGACCGCAAACGCTTTGATCAGGCCAGTGCAGCACTGGTTGAATCCACCCAAAGACTCGAAGAGATGGAGTTACGCTGGCTGGAACTGGATGAATTGGCGGGCGGAGAGTAGGCGCGCAGGCTCGCCCATAGAGAGACTTACCACACCGCACCATCCCCTCACCTCATTCCTCTCCCTTTTTGGGAGAGGGTGTCATAGACAGGCCCAGAAGAACCCCTTCTCCCGGTGGGAGAAGGTTGGGATGAGGGGGTTCTGTCTTATAGAACTGGATTGCCCGAATAAATCGGGCAATGACAAACTAAAACTTATAAAGCCATCAGCTTCGTGTCATTACCCGGTTCATCCGGGTAATCCAGCACTTACCCAAAGCCTTTTCTGGATTGCCGGGACAAGCCCGGCAATGACATGAGCAAAAGACCCTTAAACCAACCGCCGAAGCATCAACAAGGCCAGCCCATCAAAAAAAACAGGCTGATGCCCACATAAAGGCCAACAATCCAGAAGCTGGTACCCGGCCAACCGGCCAGAATGAACAGCGACAGGGCAAAGGATAAAATGGCATTGAGCAACAGCCAGAACCAGCCGCGCATGGGGCGGCGCATTTCAAAGGCCATGCCCGCATTGGCAAAGCCATCAAACATAAAATAGATCGCCAGCATCAGGCCCAAAGCCGCCGCCCCGGCAATCGGATAAACCAGAATGAGAAGCCCCGTGGCAATCAGTACAAACGGCTTTAGCCAGCGCAACCAGCCGCGCCCGCCAAAACCCTGCCAGGTCAGATAAAACGTCACAAACCCCGCCAGCACCAACAGCCAGCCGGCAAAGGCGGCGGTGATCAAACTCATCAATTGCGGCAGGGCCACGCCGGCCACGCCCAGCACGATAAGTAATATTCCGGTGATCAAAGCAAAGCGGCGAAAGTCTCTTCCCAAATCAAAGGCGTGTATTGTTGTTGTCATCACATCCTCCGTATTTAGTTTATTTTTTATCGTCCCTGCACATTTGGGGAGGTTTTTCAGCCGTGCAAGCAACAGCGCCATTTTGCCGCACAATTTTGCTTGTGACTTGAAGGCAATAGCCCGCATCCCCATTACTCAAGTCAGACGGCCCAATGACCACAGGAGTACAGGATTATGGATAATTTCCATCGTGATCTGGATGCATTTGGCAAGGAACTGAAAGAAAAGCTGAGCGAATATGCCCATGCTCACGGCAAGGTGCCTCGCCATGGTCCGGCGGCGCAATTACAGAAACTGCAAAAGGCTCAGGCCGAACTGGCCGCCCGCGCCAATGCCGTTGGTCAATCCGAATGGGAGGCCGCCAAAATCACTTTGGAAGCAGAACGCAAAGCCCTGCGCGATGAGTTTTCCAAATGGGTGGCCCTGATTGATGCCCAATATCGGGATGAAATTTAAACCGACCCGTCAAACACTCTGAATGCGTGTCGGGTCAACGCGAAACTGCACCAGATCGTCACGGCGGATCAAACGGCCGCTGGCCCGTACCGGCTCGCCCACCAAAGGCAGAATCTCATCGCGCAATGGCTCGCCTTGCGGCCCGGTCAGCACAAAGACAGCGCGTTTACCGGCTTTATCTTTGGCCAGAAACCAGGGCGTTCCGCCCATGCGAATGCAGAGCGACGCACAGGATTTGTGGGTTTTGCCCTCCCCCGGTCGCATGGCCCCGGTCCAGCATTTGGCATCCAGAATTTCACCATTTAAGGCCGCCCGGCCCAGATATTCCTCTTTGATGGGGCTGATGGGGATGGGGTTTTGAGATGGCCCAACCCAGTCCGCATCGCGGACCACCGCCAACAGGCGATGGCGGCCCCGTGCGATCACGGATCCACGCACCCAGACCGGCTGCCCTTCATACTGTGCCAGTTGGGCCGCCACCCCGCATTTGCTGGAACAGACCAGCGATACACTGCGCCTTTGTCCATCCAATGCAGAGGTGCGCAATACCGGATAGGGCGATTGTTCGCCCCGGCCCTCTAACGTGATGATTTTATCCTGATCCCATTTGCCGCTGCCTCGGCTTTGCTGATGCACCGCCAGCTTGGCCCCGGCCAGCGCCGCGCCCACCAGGCCGGCGCTACTGGCCAGAATCATCGCCCGACGATCTGGCCGTGGCAATTTGGGATCATAACCGACAAAGAAATTATCTTTATGGCTCATGATTATGCCTCCTTGATGGTGGCGGGCGGGGTGGGCGTACCCGGCGGCAAGGCATCGGGATGAACATAGACCATGCCCCCATCCACCTGCACCCGATAGGTGGCGATTTTTTCATCAAATGGCGCGGGCGAGCGGCCGTCTTCGGGGCGATATTGCCAGCCATGCCAGGGGCACGTGATGCACCCGTCAATGATGCGCCCCTCGCCCAGCGGGCCATTCTGGTGCGCGCAGACATTGGTTACCGCACTGATTTTGCCGTCATAGCGAAACACCGCAATACGATCCCCCGCCGCGGTTTTGATAATGCGCGCCCGATTTTCCTTGATACTGTGCGGGGCGCCGATATTGATCCAGCCATCCAGCGATGCCCCGGCCGTTTTATCCCGCATTCGGCCCACGATCGCCGATGCCCCATGCAATATGGTGATTAGACAAAAGGCCCCGATCACACTGATCGGATAAATCGTCGCCTTTTCTCCCTGCACAATGCCCAACATGATGTGCATCACCAACAATCCATAGGCCAGATACACACTCATATGGATGCGTTTCCACAAGGTAGGCCCCAAGGCGGCCTGCCAGTAATCATGGCTGCTGACCGCCAGTACCGCCAACAGGATCAGCGCCACCAGCCCCAGACTTTCAAAGGGAAAGCCGGCAATGGAGGTATAACGCGCATTGGACACAAACAGCGCCACCACGGGGTTTAGGGCTGAAAACCCCTGATACCAAAAGAGCGACAAGGCGGCATGAGTAAGCGCCAGCAAAAAGCATAATACCCCCATATGCCGCCGGTTATACAAAAGCGGTTTAAAGCGCGGGCTGAGCCGGGCCAGAGGACCAATGGCCAAAATGATATTCAGCAATAAAAATGCCGATGCCCCAGTGGCCCGCATCAACATCTGCACCATGCTCAGGCTTTGCCCCGGTGCCCGCGTCGCCATGGTCATCAATACAAAGGCGAGCATAAAAATGCCAATTCCCGCCAGCATTACCAGATCATAACGCCATTTAAAGCCGTTCCATTGCACGGCGGCATAGCCATGGCTCATGAGGAGGCCTCCTCAAGGATTATGCCTCGGGGCAGGTTATCGTTCAGCGGCGCAATGGGGCGCAGCATCAACGCCATCATGATCCCTAGCGCCACCAACGGCACCAGAAACACCCAGAGCCGGGCATGCAGCCGGCGCAAGGGACGCGGTGGTTCCGGGCGGGGAAAGCCCTTGATCAGACGAGCCAGCAAGACCGGCCACAGCATAATGGCGCCCGGCAGGATGATGAGGCGAAAGCCCAGCCCCGCGCCGCGCGCCGCCGGCACCATGGCCGCGGCACCAAAGCTGATGAAATAGAGGCCGTACAAAGCCCCCAGCACCAGATAAAACCCCAGCGCACTGGCCACAGCATTTGCCATGGCGATGCTCATGGGCGCCCCCCTGTACATGGTGATTTTATTTTCTCAGCCATGGATATCCCGCGCGCCGTACTGGCCTGACGTCTCCTCAACATGAATCCCGTGACAAAGCATACACCGCCTTTACAGCAAAGCGATTCACAAGTGTAACTTTACCAACACGCCTGAAACAAAAGCGCGTGTAGTGTTGTCAATTTTTCTTGCCCCGCGCGATTCTGCCCCGTAAGTCCGTGTTACAGGATAAAAAGAACACACCATGAAAAAGTCCCACCTCGCCGCCACCATCATTGCCATTATATCCATTCTGTACTTTGGACTAAATGCGCTTTTTTCCAAACCGGCACCAGAATCACAGGATACGGGCCTAACGCTCGATACCAACCAGTCCTTCGAAGTCGTGGTACGGGAAATTACCGCCAGCCAACGCCCCGGGGTTTTGACTTTGCGAGGGCGAAGCGAAGCAGCACGCACCGTCAGCGTTCGTGCCGAAACCGCCGGCGCGGTTGCCGAGGCCCCGGCCCAGGAAGGCAGCCCGGTTAAAAAAGATGATGTTTTATGCCGCCTGTCAGTGCAGGCGCGCCAGGCCAATCTGGATCAGGCCCGGGCCAACCGCCAGGCCCGAAAACTGGAATGGGAAGCCGCCAAAGCGCTGGAACGCAAGGGCCATCGTTCCGCCAATCAAACGGCTTCGGCCAAGGCCGCCTATGATGCGGCCTATGCCGCCGTCAGGCAGGCCGAGGTGGAGCTTTCCAATATTAACATCCGGGCCCCTTTTGATGGGGTGTTTGAACGGCGCAATGCGGAAATCGGCGATTATCTCACCCCTGGCCAAAGCTGTGGTGTAGTGGCCGAGCTGAACCCGCTGCTCATTGTTGCCAACGTATCAGAGCAGGATGTGGCCAAGGTGCACCTTGGCATGCCCGGCAGCGCCACCCTGGCCTCAGGGCAAAGCCTTACCGGCACCATCCGCTATGTGGACCCCATCGCCGACAATATGACACGGACCTTCCGCATTGAACTGGCCGCCGATAATCCCGATGGGGATTTGCGTGCCGGCATGACCGCCAATCTGCGCCTTGAGGGTGATCCGGTACAGGCCCAGCATATCCCCACCGACACCATGGTATTGGACGACAATGGCGTTCTGGGCGTTCGGGTTGTGGATGAAAATCGCAAGGTGCGTTTTTACCCGGTTCAGATCCTTGAAGACGAAGGCAATGGCGTTTGGGTGTCGGGTCTGCCCGATCAGGTCAGACTGATTGTCGAGGGGCAAGACTTTGTCAGCACCGGCAGTCAGGTTGATTGGGTAGTTGAACCATGAATGGCATTGTTGCCGCAGCGATTGATCGCTGGCGTACCTCTTTGCTGGTGCTCTTTACCGGCTTGCTGGCCGGTGTTTTGTCCTATGCCAATCTGCCAAAAGAATCCGACCCAGACATTCCGATACCCTATATTTATGTGGGAGTGCCATTGGAAGGGGCCTCCCCCGAAGATGCCGAACGACTGGTGGTCCGGCCACTGGAAACCGAGCTGCGTGCCCTGGAAGGGGTAAAAGAGCTGAACTGCGCCGCCCTGGTTGGCATCGGCATGTGTGTCATCGAGTTTGAGGTTAATTTTGATCAGGACCAGGCCCTGATTGATGTGCGCGACAAGGTGGATAATGCCCGTCGCCGCTTCCCCGCCGAGGTCGACGAATGGACCGTGCGCGAATTTAACGCCAGCCTGCAACCGGTATTGGCCATCACGCTGTATGGCGAGGCCCCGGAACGTACGCTCTATGCCCTGGCCAAGGAATTGGAACGCGAATTGGAGGCCCAGCCGACCATTTTGAATGCCGATCTTTCGGGGGCGCGCGAAGAAGTGCTGGAGATCGAAATCGATCCGGCGCGCCTTGAGGGTTATGACATCACTTATGAGGAAATCCTGGCCGCCGTTTCGGGCAATAATACACTGATCACCGCGGGCAATCTGGATACTGGCTCAGGACGTTTCCAGATCAAAGTCCCGGGGTTGATCGAAAATGCCAGTGACCTTCTGGACCTGCCCATTCGCGCCGAGGGAGACCGGGTGATTCTGTTACGCGACGTCTCCAACATCAAGCGCACCTTTAAAAATGCCGATAACTATGCCCGTTTTGACGGCAAGCCTGCCATTGCTTTGCAAGTGGTAAAACGGCTGGGCGCCAATTTGATCGAAACCACCCAAAGCGCGCGCCGCGTGACGGACCAGTTAAGCAAAGACTGGCCCCAAAGCGTACATATAGCCTACAGCCTGGATCAGTCCACATGGATCCGCAATTCCATGAACCAACTGATTGCTTCGGTCACTACGGCCATATTGCTGGTGATGATTTTGGTGGTCGGCGCCTTGGGGCTGCGCTCTGGCCTGTTGGTTGGCTTTGCCATTCCCGGCAGTTTCTTTTTGGCCTTTTTCCTGATTGGCCTGGCCGGGATGAGCATTAATTTCATGGTGCTTTTTGGCATGGTGCTCTCCGTCGGCATGCTGGTCGATGGGGCCATTGTGATCGTTGAATATGCAGACCGCAAAATGGCCGAAGGACTGGACCGCGTAGAGGCCTATAAAATGGCGGGCCAGCGCATGTTCTGGCCGGTAGTGTCCTCCACGGCCACCACACTGGCCGCTTTCGTACCGTTTTTATTCTGGGACAGCATGGCCGGTAAATATATGAGTTTTTTACCCAAAACGCTCATTCTGGTATTACTGGCCTCGCTTTCCATGGCCCTGTTGTTCTTGCCTGCCATCGGGTCCCTGATTGGCAAACGCCCCGAAGATGCCGATGATGCCATTGGCAAGGTCAGCGCCGGCGCCGGGGCGCCCACGGCCTTGCCCGGTTTTACCGGCATGTATGCCCGCCTGGTTGCACGGCTGGTCAAACGGCCCATCATGGTGTCCATGACCGCGCTGTTTATAGTGGTGAGTGTCTTCATGTGGTTTGGGGCCACACCGCACCGGTCCGAGTTTTTTCTGGCTACCGAGCCTGAACAGATTTTCGTCTATGTGCGCGCCAGAGGTAATTTGTCCCCCCGCGAACAGGACAGCCTTGGCAATATGGTCACGGACCGGATCAAGGACGTAGAAGGCATTGAGTCAATTTACATGACAACCGGGGCAGGCAGCTCGGTTGGTGGCTCCAATTCTCCACCTCCCGAAGATACGGCCGTGACCCTGTTTATCGATTTTCTCCCTTTTGGCGAACGTCGCAATGGGCATGAAATCGTGGCCGATATTGCCAAACGGGTCGCCAATGTTCCCGGCGTCATTACGGAATTGCGTGAATTACAAAGAGGCCCACCGGTTGGCAAGGATATCCAGATCGAGTTGATGGGTACTGACTCTGTGGCACTGGACCGGGCAGCGCGATTGGTGCGGGCGCATTTTAACGAAATGGACAGTCTGCGCGATATCGAAGACACCCTGCCCTTGCCTGGCATCGAGTGGCAATTGGACGTGGACCGGGAACAGGCCGGGCGCTTCAAGGTGAATATTTCCAGTGTTGGCGCCGCGGTACAATTGCTGACCAATGGTATTCTGGTGGGCCGCTACCGGCCCGATAACTCAGATGAGGAACTGGATATCCGGGTGCGCTTTACCCCCGATGCCCGCGATATTGACCAGCTCGACCGCCTGCGCGTAACCACGCCGCTGGGACCAGTGCCGGTATCCAATTTTGTAACCCGCAAGGCCAGCCAGCGCGTGGATAAAATTTCCCGCCGGGATGGCCGCCGGGTAATTGAAGTGCGTGCCAATGCCAAGGAAGGCTATGCCGCCAACCTACTGATTGAAGAACTAAAAGACTGGCTACCCAGCGCAGGCCTGCCCAAAAACGTCAGTGTGAATTTTCGCGGGGCCGATGAAGAAACCGCCAATGCCTCCAGCTTTTTCGCCGGCGCCATGGCGGCGGCGCTCTTTATGATGGCGGTGATCCTGTTGATGCAATTCAACAATTTCTGGCATGTGTTCCTGACCTTGCAGGCCGTGGTGTTGTCCATTACCGGCGTGTTGATCGGCATACAGCTGAATGCCCCGCTGGATTATATCAGCGTACTGATGGTGGGCACCGGCGTGGTGGCACTGGCCGGAATTGTGGTCAACAACAATATTGTGCTGATCGATACCTATCACCATATGCGCAATCTGGGCTATGAGCCCGATGAAGCGGTAGTCCGCACCGCGGCACAACGTCTGCGGCCAGTTTTGCTGACCACCATCACCACCATTTTGGGCCTGCTGCCCATGGTGTTCATGATCAATGCCAATTTTGTCAAAGGTGAAATTACCATTGGTGGCCCCTCTGCCGAATGGTGGGTACCCTTGGCCGCCACGGTGGTCTGGGGGCTTAGCTTTGCCACCTTGTTGACCCTGATCCTGACCCCGGTTCTGTTGGGTGCCCCATCTCGGGTGCGGGCAAGTCTTGCCAATGTCCGGCGCTTTGTCGGCGCTATGGTTTCCCGGTTGATCGGCAAAGCAAAGCCGCATCACCCCGCCGAATAATTACAGCACGATTTTATCGCCAGAGCATGCGATACCCAACAATACCGCAGCCTAAATGACACCAGTATAGCCCCCGCCATCATGGCGGGGGTTTTTTGGTTTTATCCCCGTGTTTGTTAGGGGCAATCAGGGGTAAACAAGGGACGTTTCAGGGTCATTTTTCTTCTCTTCAGGGGTATTTGAGGGGTAAGTGATGGACGGCTCAGGGGTAAGCCTTGCCCCTCTTTGACCCTTGGGGGCGTATCCGGGGGATTTCTCCCTCTCCCTGGGGAGAGGGCCGGGGTGAGGGGATGGTGCAGCAACGTCAGGGTTCTGTCCTTAAGCCTATGACCCCTCACCTTATTCCTCTCCCACCCGGGAGAGAAAAGAGATTGTCTCCATGCCGGTGCCACAGCTTAGGTTTGGGGGGATAGAAAAACCTTGTCCCACACCGGCGTGGATGGAGTATTATTCTAGCCATCCTTCGAGGCTCACTTTTGGCTCACACCTCAGAGCCTGCCCCGGACTGGATCCGGGGATGAGGAGATTTATACAAAGATCTCGTCCTGAGGTGCCCTCAAGTCGTGTGAACCATTATGATGTGGAGCGTGGCATGAGAGAAAATCACTCAGTTTCAGGAACAGAACCACTGCAAAGCCCCCGTGTCTTTGCTCCCTGGAGGCGCCAGATCCAACGACGACACGCCCGCAGCATAATGGCCATACAACCCAGGCTCCAAACTCATTCAGATGATTGATTTTGGACCCTAGAGTGGCCGTTTGAAATAAAACTGCAATTCGGCAGCTGGGGCAATGGTTGGGGCGCTAACCAACTCCCACCCCTCAAGCCCGCGGCGGTTCAGCACCTCGGTGATATACTCTGCTTTAGTCGTAGATTTTGCAAAAACTGGTGGTTTAATGGTTTCGACTTTATAGGTCCATTTGGTTTTCATTTCTTCTGTTCCTCGGTCTCTATGACCTCTGGCGGGTGCTCGCGCAGACGCCCGGCGCGACGCAAAGCATCGCGCAGGACATATTCAATCTGCCCGTTCAAAGATCGCAATTCATCATCGGACCAACGCTTCATGGCGGTCAGAATGTCCTCATGAATGCGAAGCGGATAGGATTTTCTGACCTTTTGGGTCATACGCCCTCCTAATAAATGGAGCCGGTATTGACCACGGGCTGGGTGGCCCGGTCCGAACACAGTACCACCAGAAGATTACTGACCATGGCGGCCCGGCGTTCATCATCCAGATCAACCACGCCCTTGTCTTTGAGAGAATTGAGCGCCGCCTCGACCATGCCCACAGCCCCTTCGACAATGCGTTTACGGGCCGCAATAATGGCCCCGGCCTGTTGACGTTGCAGCATGGCCTGGGCGATCTCGGGCGAATAGGCCAGGTGCGAAATACGCGATTCGATCACGGTAATGCCGGCTTTGGTCAGGCGATCCTGAATTTCGGTTTTCATCCGTTCAGAAATTTCCATCGGGTGGGAGCGCAAAGAGGTTTCCCCCTCCTTATGGGGGTCATAGGGATAGATAGAAGCCATCGCGCGAATGGCGGCTTCGGACTGGATTTGCACAAAGCTTTCATAATCATCGACATTGAAAACGGCCTCGGCGCTGTCGGTCACTTCCCAGACCACAATGGCGGCAATTTCAATAGGAGAACCGCCAGAATCATTGACCTTCATCCGACCGCTTTCAAAATTACGCACCCGCAGCGAGATTTTTTTCTTGGTTAAAAACGGATTGTTGAAATGCAGCCCCTGTGTGCGGTTGGTACCCACATATTTGCCAAACAGGCTCAGGACCGCCGACTGGTTTGGCTCGACCTTATAAAGACCAATCAACAACAGCAGCACGATCAGAATACTGGTGATGAGCATGAGAACTGGCACCCCCTCGCCGCCACCGGCAAACATGGTAATGGCGGCCCCCACGCCACCGACGCCAATGATCAAAGCCAAAAACAGCATAGGTATGCCTGGCAGGGATGAAACGGTTTTTTCTTGCATCATGGTTGGTCTCCATTTTTTTGATTATTTTATTATGATATCATTTTGATATCTTTTTGTCCAGCGCAACAGGAATGCTAACGGAAGAGGAAGAGGAAGAGGAAGAGGAAGAGGAAGAGGAAGAGGAAGAGGAAGAGAGGAAGAGGAAGCGCTGTCTTATGCCGATCACGCCCGCGACCATCCCGGTGCCACGGAAAATCCATGGTCTTGTATTTGTTATTATTGATAAATCATAATCACTTGACTCATTAGGACGATCATCCTAATCATATGCCCGCAATGTTGTAAATGAGGTTATGTTTTGAAAACCAGGGCAATACGAGAGCGAATAATCGAGGCCGCAGACCAGCTGTTCTATCAGCAGGGCTTTGCGCACACCTCATTTTCAGACATTGCCGGTGTTGTTGGGATTTCACGGGGTAATTTTTATTATCACTTCAAATCCAAGGATGAGATTCTGGATGCGGTGATTAATGAACGCCTGCAAAACACGCAAAACATGCTGGACATGTGGGAAGAGGACGCACCAACGCCAGAAGCCCGCATCCGCTGTTATATCCATATCCTTCTGACCAATCGCAATAAAATAATGCGTTATGGCTGCCCCGTGGGGACGCTTTGTGGCGAGCTGGCAAAACTGGACCATTGCGAAAGGACAGAGGCCATCCGTCTGTTTGACCTGTTCCGTGCATGGTTGCGCCATCAGTTTACACAGCTGGGTCACAAGGAGGATGCCGACAGACTGGCCATGCATGTTCTGGCCTGGAGCCAAGGTGTCGCGACACTGGCCAATGCCTATGAGGACAAAGATTTCATTGACCAGGAAATCCAGATGATTTGCACCTGGTTAGAGGCATACACACAATCCACAAAACGCTCTCAACATTCTTCGGACGCCCTCCATTAATTAACAGGAAGAAAAATATGTTCATCGTGCTGCTTAAATTTTCAGACAATAAAAGCCAGGCCGGCCAATTCATGGATGGTCACAAACAATGGATCAAACGTGGGTTTGATGATGGTGTATTCTTGCTTTCCGGCAGCCTGCAGCCCAATCTTGGCGGTGCAATCGTGGCGCATAATACATCATTGGAGGCCCTGCAAAGCCGGGTAAATGATGATCCTTTTGTGGCTCAGAATATCGTCCGCAGCGAGATCATTGAAATATCCCCTTCCAAAGCCGCGGTACCGCTTGCCTTTTTGCTTGAGGCATAGCCCCCAAAGATCTGCCGGGTGGCATAGGCCTTCACTGTGCCCGCATCATGATCTCTTTCATCGGCACCGCCATATCGACCAGTGCCTGGCGGTCCGGGCGTGTGCCTTTGGCAATCATCATCCGGGCGGCCATATATTCTGCCGGGGCATTCACCGCATCACAGGCAATCAGGGCACCGTCTTTGAAATAGAAAACCGCAAAGGTATTGGCCGACGGATCGCCGCGCGTCACGGTTTCATCATAGCCGGTGGACAGGCCGGCAATTTGTAATTTCAGGTCATACTGATCCGACCAGAACCATGGCACCTGATCATAGGGCTTTGCCCGACCGGTAATGGCACCAGCGGCGGTTTTGGCCTGTTCCAGCGCATTGTGGACGGATTCCAGCCGCAAAGCACGTCCGTAAATGGCGCTGGGATGACGCGTTACATCGCCAAGGGCATAAATATCAGGGTCCGAAGTACGGCACAGATCATCAACCACAATGCCGTTATCGCAGGCCAGTCCGGCCGCCTGGGCCAGCCCATCATTGGGGATCAGGCCGATGCCCACCACCGCGATATCGGCCGCCAGCACGGTGCCATCGGCCAGCCGCACCCCGCTAAGCCTATCGGTGCCTTCAAAGGCCTTGGCCAGGGCGCCGGTCATGATATTGACGCCGTGCTCGCCATGAATGCGCTCGAAAAATGTGGACAGGTCCTCGCCAGCTACCCGGGCCAGCACCCGCGCCTCGGCCTCCAGTACAGTCACATCCAGATCATGCTTGCGTGCCGTGGCGGCCACTTCCAGGCCAATATAGCCACCGCCAATAATGACCAGCCGCCGCCCCTTTTGCATGGATTGGCGTAACCGGTTGGCATCCTCTAGCGTGCGCAACACCTGTACCCCGTCCAGGTCTTCACCAGCACAGCCAAGACGGCGTGCCCGACCACCGGTGGCCAGAATAAGATGGGCATAGGAGAGCGAGGCCCCATCATCGCAATGCACCTGTTTTTCATCTGGCGAAATGGCAACAACCTTGCGCCCGGTGATGACCTCTATGTTCTGGGTCGGCCAGAATTCGGCAGGTTTAAAAAGCACGTCCTCCATCCCCACCTCACCGGCCAGCCAGGCCTTGGACAGGGGGGGACGCTGATAAGGGGCACAGCCTTCTTCACCAATCAGGGTGATGGGGCCCTCACAGCCAAACTGGCGCAGGCTTTGTGCAGCCTGGCCGGCCCCATGGCCAGCCCCGACAATGACAACCCCTGGTTCCATGGACGTATTTCCTTCACCTGAATGAGTCTGGACCCTAGTCACCCGAATCTAAAGTTCGGCACATAATCTAAAGTTCGGTGCATAAGGTTTGCTGTGTTTTGTGGCAGAAGCGTTTGACGGAGGCAAGGATTTCATCGGCGGATTTGACCCATCTGTATGGTTTTGGGTTTTCATTGTGGGTCTCAATGAAGGCGAGAATGTCAGCTTCCAGTTCGCGGGTTGATCGGTGAACACCGCGTTTAAGTTTCTTTCGGCTCAACTCGGCAAACCAGCGTTCGACCTGATTGATCCAGGAGGCGGAGGTGGGCGTGAAGTGAACATGCCAGTGAGGCCGCCGGACCAACCACGCCTTGACTTCTTTGGTCTTGTGGGTCGCGTAGTTATCCATCACCAGATGCACGTCCGGTCCTTTAGGCAGACACTCATCAATCTGTTTGAGAAAGCCCAGAAATTCTTGTGAGCGGTGGCGTTTGTAGCACTTGCCGATCACCGCACCGGTGGCAATATCAAGGGCGGCAAACAGGGAAGTCGTGCCATGGCGGATATAGGTGTGAGTTTGTCGCTCTGCCACCCCAGGCATCATTGGCAGAACCGGCTGTTCGCGATCCAGCGCCTGAATTTGGGACTTTTCGTCTACACAAAGCACAATCGCCCGGTTGGGCGGTGACATATAGAGACCAACAATGTCCCGCACCTTGTCAACAAACAAAGGGTCGGTCGAGAGCTTGAAGGTCTCACGCCGATGTGGTTGCAGGCCAAAGGCATTCCAGATGCGCCGGATGGTGGTATGCGAAAGACCGACCTCTTTGGCCATCGAGCGGATCGACCAGTGGGTGGCATCTTTGGGTGTGCTGTGCAGCGTGCGCTCAATCACCTTCGCCACTTGTGCATCAGACACCGTGCGCGGTCGGCCCGGGCGATACTCGTCCGACAAACCCTGCACACGGTCCCTCACAAATCGTCGCCGCCATTTGCCAACCGTATGTTCATGCACGCCCATGGTGCTGGCCACTTCCTTGCTGGGCAACCCATCGGCGCACAGCAGGATCATCCGGCAGCGATCCGAAAGTGAACGCGGTGCCTTGTGCCGCCTGACCTGACTTTCCAGAAAAGAACGTTCTTCAACACTCAATACAACAACACCAGCAACACGACCCACCAAAACCTCCAAATCAATAGCATCATAATGATATCAATTACAGTTCCAGATGACTAGCCCGGTATGTGATGAGAATAAACCTCTACCCGGTCCGCCGCAAACAAGGAACAGTCATGCAGAACCGGTTTGGCCTCGGCGTTGATAAACAGACACCCCACAACCAGCAAGGGCGTATGCAAGGCAATGTCCAGGGCAGACCGCTCTTCGGCGCTGGCGGTTCTGGCCCGGGTACGCACCCATTTACGGGTAATCCGGCACAGGTTCAGCCGTTCCAGCGCCTTGGGCAGATTGCCCACGGCCTCAACGGCTTCCAAGATTCCAGGCACCCGCGCCAAAGGCAGCGTACGGGTGGTCAACGCCAAAGGCTCCCCATCGGCGGAAAACACCTCAAAATCCAGCACCGCCACCGGATCCGATGGCTCGATCTGCAAGGCCTTGGCCATTTGCGCGCTGGCTGGCTCAGTGCGAAGCGGTTTCTCGTGGCCGTGCCCGCGCTTTGCCAACACAATCTGCACATCCGAAGGCGCGTAAATATCTTTGGAATAATCAATGCTGACCCGGGGGCGACAGACAAAGCTGCCCCGGCCTTGGGTTACCTCGACCAGGTTTTGCATGACCAGCGCGTGGATCGCCCGGCGTACCGTGTGACGGTTGACATCATAATGCTCAGCAAGCTTGTTTTCCGTGGGCAGCCGTGCCCCCGGGGACCATTCGCCAGAGGCGATTTTGGCTTCGATATCCTTGACAATCAACTGCCACAGCAAAAGAGAATTCGTACTCATAGGTGCCCCGCAAAGGCTCTGGTGAGAAGCTATTGATACTGAATTTTTCCGGCTTTCAAAGTAGGAAAAGCACTATTTTTTAGTGACTTGGGCAACCAATTTGGTATTTGTTGCCTGAACATTATAGGTGATTTTCTCACACAGCTATTGTGCTACAGTTTTTTGAAAACACCCTGCTTACTATTAAAGAAGTCCTTGGAAAACCTGATACTGAATATCAATGAGTAGCCCGTCGATGAACATCCATACCCTTCGCAGAAAATGAGAAAATTGATGAACAACCCCATGCTAATCTTACTCAATTTACTGTTGTTTACCGGCCTGGCCGCCTGTGAGCCCACGTCAACAGGTACAAAAGCGGAAAAAAAACCTGAAACATCTAAAATACACACCGATATAGAGGCTAATGCGCAGGGTGAAAGCGCAGCAGAAAAACATGAAGAGACAGCGGCACCGGATCTGGTCAATGGGCAACGCCAATTTTCAAAATGCAAGGTTTGCCACACGATTATCAAGGGAGGGCGCCACAAAGTGGGCCCCAACCTCTATGGCATTTTGGGCAAACCCGCCGCCAGCAGTGAAGGGTTTCGGTATTCCAGCGCCCTGAAAAAGGCTGATATTGTATGGGACAAGGCCACACTGGACAAATGGATCCAAAGCCCCCGCAACACGGTGCCCGGGACCAGCATGTCCTTTATTGGCATTCGCGATGAAAAATCCCGGCGCGATTTGCTGGCCTACATCCTTAAGGAGACGGCTGCGTCGGACTAGAACTTCTGCCAGAGCCCCAGGGTAAGACCTGAATCACGGACTACATTACGCCCCACCATCGTGCGGGACAAAGAGAGTTGCAGCCCTGTTTTTCGTTTGAAAAACCAGACCGCGCTGGCCTGGGCCTTCAGGCTGTCCACGGTGCGAATATCAGGTCTGGAAGATGGGATTCCGACCACAATATTGGATTGCAGGTGCACTTGCATACGCCGGGTTACCTGCCCTCCCAGCGTCGCATCCAGGCGGACCTCATTGCCGGAACCGCGCGAGCGTTCGCGAAATGCCAATTGCAGGTCAACAAAGCCGGGGCGTTTTGCCAGTTTCAACGATCGCCCGGCCAGTGCT
This sequence comes from Robiginitomaculum sp., assembly GCA_030949705.1. Classification (GTDB taxonomy): domain Bacteria; phylum Pseudomonadota; class Alphaproteobacteria; order Caulobacterales; family Maricaulaceae; genus Robiginitomaculum_B. Next base: position 20,424 of record JAUZSF010000021.1, read on the forward strand.
CGCACCTCCCAGTCCAGGCCGCTTTGACCAAGGGGTTTATTAAAGCCATTTTCCACACTGCCAGGAATAAACGCACCGGACTGGGCTGAAATCACCCATTGTTTCCACCCCGGCAAAGCCCGACGCACAGACAATTCTGTGGCCCCAAACCCCTTTGCCTGGTCCACCACTTCTTCAAACCGCAACCGTACATTTTGCACAGCCGGGCGCGCAACCACCGTCCACTTTTCTGTAAGCCCATATTCTAGAAAAACTGCGTTTTCATATTTTTGAAAACTCAAATCCACACGCGCTTTGCCGTGCCGATCAAAACCTTTTGCACCACCCTGCCAGGTAAACGTTGTTATACTTTGCCTCTTTCCCTTTTTTCATCGGCCACGCTCCTGCATAGGCGCATCCACACCAAGCAACACCAAGAATTGCACAAAGCATATATGTTTGTGTAAACACTCTGATTATGCACACTAAGCAAACTTTGCACATTATTACCCTTCCCTTTCCCTATTTTTATACTGTGCGCAAATAAATACAAATGGTCAAAGGAAATTCTGAAAATCCGGATATACCGGATTTTGTAACCATGTTTAGAAAATTGCAGTACCGGTGCAAAATATTAACGTGGCATCAATGGCTTGGCCTAAGAATACCTCTTCAAATGGGAATGTAGGGTGCTTAGCATGGGGTTGACCTCCCAATTTAAAATGTCTGATCTGGCGCGCCTTGCGCAATCAAATGACCCGGCTCATCGTGACCAATTATTGCTGGCCCTTGGCTCCTTGTGTGCCCTCGGGCCGCTAGAGGACAAGGTCACAGAAGAAGCCGTCGGGCAGATCATGATGATCCTGTTCCCACGCGTTCACCAGACCGCACAATTGACCCTTTCCGGCAAGTTGTGCAAGGCGGCATGGGCCTCGCATCCGCTCATTATGACCATCGCCAAAGGGCCGCCCAAAGTTGCCGAGCCCGTCATTACCTCCAGCCCGGTCTTGCAGGAAAAAGACCTGGTCGAACTTTCCAAGGTTACGGGCATTGAACATCGGGCGCTGATTGCACACCGTCCCAATATCGGCACCACGGTTACTGAGGCACTGATCCGCCATGATGAACCCAGTGTGATGACCGCTCTGGTGGAAAATACCAGTGCCAAACTGAGCATGGAATCCTTTGCCACCTGTGTTCGGGTTTCACGCCGGATCGAGCCCTTGCGCGCCAAACTGACCTTGCGCAAGGACATGCCGCGCAGTCTGATTCCCTCTTTGTTTGCCTATTCGGATGAACCCATGCGCAAAATGATTGCTGTACGGTTTGGCATTGATGGCAATCATCTTTCGGCGGTGGTCAAAGAAGCCATTATGAACAAGGGACAGCGCCCGCCACCAGATCCGGATCAGAAACTGGAAGATGCCGCCAGAACCCTGGTAGACAAGCTGGCAAAGGCCGAACGTCTTAGTGGGTCTTTCATCATCAAGTGCCTGAATGATAAAAAGTTTATCATGTTCGAACATGCCCTGGCCCGTATGGCAGGGGTTGGGCTGGATCAATTTCGTTCCGCGCTGGAACGCGATGCACTCTATGCGGTTGCCCTGTCTTGCCGGGCGGCCAGGATTGATCGCGGGGCCTTTCCGATGATCCACAGTGCCATGGTCAGCGCCGGCATGGAAGTTCCCCCGCTTCGTGGCAAAGAAGGCAATAAAGCGGCTGATGCCTTTGGCAATCATTCACCCGCTGCTGCCGCCGTTGCCCTGAGATTGTTAAGCCGCGAAGCTTGACTTATGGCCTGCTTTCGGTGACGGGAGCTTATGAGCACTTTACCAACTTCTTATCGTAAGCTTTCATTCGTTGCTGGCGCCCGTGCCGAAGCACGCAAGGCCATGAGCGCATTTATCAAAACCTATGGCCAGACCCCGATAGAGGAAGCCGATGTGATTATCGCCATTGGGGGCGATGGTTTCATGCTGGAAACCCTGCATAAAAATATAGGTCGGCAAATACCGGTTTTTGGTATCAATTGCGGCTCGGTCGGGTTTTTGATGAATGAGCCAAATAACGAAGATCTGTATGAACGGTTGGCAAAGGCAGAGCGCACCCACATTCGCCCCTTGCGAATGACCGGCATGACCGTTGATGGCAGCAACTTTAATGCCTTGGCGATCAATGAGGTATCGCTGCTGCGGCAAATACACCAAAGCGCCAAAATCCGGGTCATTATCGATGGCAAGGAACGCCTGAAGGAACTGATTGCCGATGGTATTCTGGTGTCCACCCCGGCGGGCAGCACCGCCTATAATCTGTCGGCCCATGGCCCGGTTATCCCTCTTAACGCCGCCGTTTTGGCATTGACGCCGATCAGCGCCTTTCGACCGCGCCGATGGCGGGGGGCCTTATTGCCACGCTCTGCCGAAGTGACGTTTGAAATTCGCGAGGCGGAAAAGCGCCCGGTTAGCGCCGTGGCTGATAATCGTGAAGTGCGCCACGTGAGCGTAGTCAATGTCCGCGAAAGCCGGACCATTGCGCTGTCCATGCTGTTCGATGAAGGAAAAGCACTGGAAGAGCGTATATTGATTGAACAATTTACTGCGTAAACGCCATAAAATTCTAACATGCGCTTAACACTCAGGATTTATGATTCGTAACAGATACGGCCTGTTTCGGCCGGGTTTGGCATGTGTGATAAAAAATGACGCGGTTACGTCACATAAAATCTGCACTGATCATGGTGTGCATGACGTGGTCATGCCTTGCCATTTCCGGCATTGCCCTAGCCGCCACCCCCATTACGCTAAAAGGTGAAAAAGGCGATGGCTATGCCCGCATTATCGCCGCTTGGCCAGAGGACAAGGCCGGCAAGGATCTATCCCTGACAGCGGAAATCAAAAACGGGGTTTTGATCGCCCGCTTCTCCCAGGCCTATAGCGTGAATACCGACACCCTGCTTAGCGATCTGAAAGATGTTATCGCACTGATCCGCGTGGACCCGGACGGACACACCATGCGGATTGCCCTGCGCCAGAAAAGCGAAGTCAGCACCAGGCGTTCCTATAATCTTTTTGCCATTGATCTGGTTGCCCCAAACCGCACGGTAAAATTGCCGGACCTGATTTCCCGGCGCGAGGCCGAACTGCGCCAGATGTCCGAAGCGCAAAAGCGGGCGGCCTTAAGGGCGGAAAAAGCCAAATCCATGCCCCGTCGGTCGCGCCCTGCCATCCCGCTCAGAGTGCGGGCCGCCGAAACCAGCGAATATACACGCATCGCCTTTGACTGGACCAAACCCGTTGGCCACAAGCTGAACAAATCCGGCAATATGGCCGAACTGGTATTTGATCGCCCCGCCGTCCCCGACCTTGCGGTTCTCAATGTCCATGCGCCGCGCGGGCTGATCAATGCGACCAGCAAGGTAAAAAATGGAAAGACCTATGTAAAATTTGGGTTGGCCCCGGGCTTTCAAACCCGAATGTGGACAGATGGCCCCAAAGTGCTGATCGACCTTTTCGAACCAAAGCTTGATGGTCAGGTGTTATCAAAAGCCGCGGCCAAACCAAAAACCGCGCACACCGAGATCAAAAAAGTGCCGGTCGCCGCCCCGGCAAAAGTGTACCAGGATCCCAGCCCCGGGGATGGAATTATTCGTGCCAAGGTTTCGCGCATTGGCACCGATTTGCAACTGGCCTTTACCTTTGCCGCCCCGGTCGGCAGCGCCGCCTTTCGCCGTGCAGAAAACATCTGGATAATGTTTGACGACAATGCCTCTTTGGACCTGACGGAATTGCAACGCGGCGCCAGCCAGCATATTCGTGGCTTTGAAACCTTTCAGACCGCCACCACCAGTGGTGTACGCTTTCAGGTTCCCCCCTCTACCCAGATCGAAGTCCAGGTCAGCGAAGGGGGAGCCCATTGGGAGTTTTCATTTGGCGAAAAGCTGGGCAACACGCCCAGAAAACTAAATCTCTATCGCGAAGCTGATGGCTCTGGTCCCGGTATTTTGATTGCGGATTTACCCAATATAACCAAAATCCATACGCTGGATGACCCCATCATCGGCGACCAGATCAGCGTCGCCACCGCTCTTGGCCCAATTACCGGCGTGCAATCACAGCGCCAGTTTGTGGACGTGACCGCCCTGCCCTCGGCCCACGGTCTGGCTTTTGAGATTAATGCTGATGGCGTCATGTTTGAACAGCATAAAGATCAGGTCATTGTGCGTACCAAAGAGGGACTATCTTTGACCCCGACCGCCCGGCCAACGCATATTGCGGCTAATAATCGTGCTCATTCCAGTGTTGCCCTGCCGGCCCGTAATGCCACCCCTGGCTTTATAGATTTTGCCAACTGGGCCGCCCCAGACCCGGATCTGAGCTTTAATGAAAATTATGATGCCCTGTTGCGCCATGTCGCGGCCGAGCAAACGGACCCCCAGGCGCGCATATCGATGGCGCGCTTTTTGGTGGCCAATCATTTGGCCCCCGAAGCCCTGGGTATGCTGGAACTGGCCCAAAGACTGGACCCGATGCTGGTACAGGATGCACAGTTTCGGGCCTTGCGGGGAACTGCAAATATGTTGATGCACAGGATCAAGGATGCCCGGGCTGACTTTGCGGCCCAAACCCTTAACCGCGATCCATCGGCGGCTTTATGGCGTGGCTATCTGGCCGCCAAAATGGAAGACTGGGGCACGGCCAGACGGGAGTTTGATTCCGGACGGGAGGCCTTTTACCTGTTTGTCCCCGAATGGCAGGCCCGCTTTCGCAATGCCTATGCACGTTCGGCGCTGGAGCTAAACGACCTGGGAGCCACCAAAAGGCAAATAGACGAAGCGCTGGCCATTGATGCCGAACTCGATACGCGTCTGCGCACACGTCTGGTCCGCGCCGCCTTTGCCGAGGCCAGCGGCAATATTAACGAGGCCATTCGCCACTATGAAAAAGTTGCCGAGGCAGGTTATGAACCTCTGGAAACACAGGCGCTTTTTCAAATCACACGATTGCGCACTGAAGCCGGCGAGCTGAAGCCCGAAGAGGCCGCCAACATACTGGAAAATTTACGTTATCGCTGGCGCGGTGACAGTACGGAATTGGAAGAGGTGCTGGCGCTGGGGAAAATCTATGGGGAAATCGGTGATTATAACCGTGCGCTAAAAGCCATGAACACCGCCGTCAAACGCTTTCCGGATAGTCCGGTGACCCGGCGCATATCCAAAGACATGCACACCATTTTTAATGATCTTTTTTTGCATGGCGGGGCCGATGACATGGACCCGGTGCAGGCCTTGGCCCTGTTCTATCAATTCATTGATATGGTGCCCATTGGGGCCGATGGCGACCGTATGCTGCGCCTGTTGGCGGACCGGCTGGTGGATTTTGATCTCTTGCCCCAGGCCACAGAATTATTGCAACACCAGGTGGATAACCGTATTCGTTCCGGCCAGGCCCGGGCCCAGGTTGCAGCCAAATTGGCCCTGATATACCTGATGGATCGCAAACCGGAGAAGGCGCTGGACGCCATACGCGGCACCCGACAGGCCCGCCTGCCCAAAGATCTTAATCAGCAACGCCGCCTGATCGAAGCCCGCGCACTGGTCGCTCTTGGCAAGTCCGACCATGCGCTGGAACTGATTGAAACCGACCGCACCCGCGAAGCCGCCATTTTGCGCGCCAATATTGCCTGGCAATCCAAAGACTGGAACATGGCCGGACCACTAATGCTGGGCGTAGTCAATCAATACATTACCCGCCTTGACAGCCTCAGCGAGGAGGATGCGAATTTGGTCCTGCGTACCGCCATAGCCCTTTCCTTGAGCCGCAATCGCGCAGGACTGAACGCCCTGCACAAGGCGTTTGCAGCCGCCATGGCCTCAACAAAAGAGAATGAGACCTTCGACCTGGTTTCCCGTGAGCAATATCTGGGCAATATTCCAGTCAAGGAACTGGCCCCTACCCTGGCGAAAACTGAGGAGCTAAAAGCGGTCTTAAAGCGTTATCAACAGCGCTTTGAACCTTCTACGGGTTCTTCGGCAGCATCCGGGGCGCCCTAAAACAATCATGTAAAATCAGGCGATAAATCCACCACCACCGCCAGATTGCAAGCGGGACAGACCCGCCGAATAATTGGCAATCTGTCTTGATAAATAGGCCGGCACCGGACCGCCTGTTCCCTTGCCCTTGCCGTTGAGCAAGTCTTTCAAGGCTGGATCCAGCGTCAGCGTGCGATAGGCCGACCGAATGGTGGTCAGCGCCTGTTGCAATATATCAGAGGCCGCCTTGGCCCCGGTCAGCGTGCTGAGATCCAAATCACTACCAAGAGCCAAACCATAGGTTGGCGGCTCGGTGGGGGTCGTGGTTTTGGTGGTCACAGCCTTTGAAGGCTGAATTACCCCTTCGGGCAGACCAAGAGCGCTCAGCAGATCCCGCCCCTTTGGTCCGGCAAACAGTTCGATGGAATGTCTCTTGCTGGCGGTAATTTTCAAGGTATCCCCATCGGTGCCACGAACCACACTGGCCTTGCCATTGAGCAGGGTAATTGCATTTATTTTTTGCGTCAGCGTGCGGTAATTATCGGTGGCGCTGATCCGTATTTTGCGCTTTGCACCGCCATCGACACTGATTAGGAAACTATCTCCGGCCCGCGCCAGCGAACGATCAGTCAACAGGCGGCTGTCCGCATACAGCACATCACCTCTGGGAAGGCCCAGGGCGTCGAGTATGGAGACTCCTTGCGGGTCCACTGCAATCGCCGCCGCCGAAGAAAATCCAGCCCGGCCAGAGACCTGTACGCTGCCGGTTTGGGCGCCGTTGGCCGCGTTTAGTACGGCTGAATATGCGTTTTCGGTGCCCGCCAGAACACCGCCGCCAGGCAGGGAACCGGTGGTGCTGCCAGCCAGATACAGATTGCCGCCATAGGCAACAACATCATTGATCCGGTCATCGGTGCTGGTCCCTAAAAAGGTGGTATAGGTGCGCACCGGTTGCCCCAAACCATTTTCGTCAATCCGCGCTACAAAGCCGTCGCGCCCTCCCGCGTGGGCGGTTACGGCCGGGCCCAGGGCATTGGCGGCACCGGCGCTGCCAGCCACAATAATGCCCGTACCATCCAGCGTGATCGAACTGATCGTACCCCCATCCAGCGTGCCCAGATCGTGGGTGTATAACGCCGCCGAGACACCGTCTGCGGCGCTGTATTTGCGCAATTTACCAACCCCGCTTTCCACGCTGGCTACCAACAAGTCACCATTGGCGTCCACCGTAATGGCATTGGCGGTTTCATTGCCCGCACCGCCAAACTGGCGGGTATAGAGCGTGGCCCCGGTCGACGACAGCGCCCGCACATAACCGTCATCACCACCGCCTTGCGTGCCGCTAAGCGGAGAACTGGTCCGTCCAGCCAGATATATATTGCCATTGGCCCCCAGCGCGATACTGCGCACATCATCGGTGCCAGAACCGCCAAAGCGCTTCACAAACACCTCGCGCCCTGTGGCATCAAATTTGGTGACAAAAGCATCGGCTCCGCCAAAATTTGTGGTCGATCCCAAAATACCGGTAACCTTGCCCGCCACCACAACCGAGCCATCGGCAGCCACCGCCAGTGCCAGTCCCGAAGCCGTGTCAGCAGCCCCGATCCCCCGGGTAAAAACCTCTTTTCCGGTTGAATCATATTTGGTCAGAAACACATCCTGCGTGCCGCGCGGAGTCAGCCCCCCGGTCGTCCCTGTTGACTGCGACAACACATAGACTTCGCCATTGGCCCCGGTTTTCACCGCCAGCGCTTTACTCGGCGTGCCTTCAGTGGTTTCCAGCCGATTGGAAAAAGCCACTGTAGGGGCGGCCCCGGTTTGCGTGTCATAACGGATCAATTGCACGGCCAGATCCTTGCCAAATCCGCTGGTGCCCACCGTATAAAGCGACGGGGTACTGGTTGGTGAGGAAAAGGATAATGGTTCGGAACTGACCCCCGTAAATTTCAAGCCAAACTGTGTTCCCGGTATAATGCCGTTCTTGTCAGGGGTGCCGATTTTTACCCGCTTTACCGTGGTCACCAGGCCAGCAGCAGCCAATTTGGTATTGATATAAGCGGCCACATTATCCAGATTGCGCGGCGTTGTGCCCATGCCGGCCAGGTCAATATTGACGACCACATTGCCGTTCAGTTTTTTAGCGGTGATATCAAATTGCACATTGCCAGAAAGCGATGCCACGGGGGCGTCAAACGGACCATCCTGGATAACACCGGTAACAAATTCGCTATTACCACGGCCAATGGCCAGCGTAGAGCGCGCACTGGTCAGCTTTTCCCCTTGCAAAAAGCTCAGTTCATCAAACTTGGTTGCCGATAGAAAACTACCCAGTTGGGCAATCCCATTGGCAAAGTTTTTATTCAGAAAACTGCGCCGGGAATCTGTCGTCGTCCGGTTCGATGCATCAGTCGCCAGCGCCGCCAACTTGTTAACGCCGCTGTAAAGTGCGAATAGTTTTTTTTGATCGGGCGGGGCTGCCGAATTGGAAAAGGCCCCCAGATCATTTTCAAAAAAGACCCCGCGAGCCAGCACCGTATTGAGCGTTTTTTCCAGCCCGGGTGGCTTCGCATCCGGGTCCCATGGCGGCGGCACCGAGGTATCGGGCGCCTTGGAATTTGGCAGCGGTCCAGGCTTAAATGTACGCGCAAGTGTTTGCGCCGATCGTGCATTAAAAACATCAATCAGCAAATTGGAACTCAGGCCTATGGGTGGGAGTAACCCCAGATCCGCCATAACATGCACTCCTTAGAGCCAGCATGCCGCGAAAACGTGCAAGAAGGATTAAATTACAAGGCCGTATGCCTTTCAAATGGCATCATTCAGGCCCTCCAACAAGGCCACACATCGCCCCCCGCTCGTCCGCACTGCTGTGTCGAGCAAGCCGCCCGGTTTCTAAGCGCCAAACTCATTTCGCAACACCCCATAAAACAGGCAATCAACAAAACGCCCGTCTTCCATTTTATGGGCTTCGCGATGACGACCCTCCAGGGTAAAGCCAAGGCCGGGCAGCAGGTTTTGTTTGGCGCTGTCTACATCATATATTTCGGCCCAAATGCGATGCAGAGCCAGGGTTTCAAAGCCGTATTTCAGTAATAATCTGCCGGCATCGGGGGCATAAACCTCGTCAATATAAAGATCATCGGCTCCCAGATAGATGGAAAAATCGGCGCTCTCATTGCGCCGGTCTATATAGCATAGCCCGCACGCCCCCAGCAGGCGTCCGCCATCTGCCACCGTGATAGCAAACATGTGTACGCGCTCGTCCGCCAGCACAACATTTTCATACCAGCTTTGTTGCATGGTTGGCGTAATATCACGGTATTCGCGAAAATACTGGCGATAATCGGGGCGGTTTCGCCATAGGCGCAACGGCTCCAGGTCATCAGGCATGATCGGTCGCAAGACCACCTGGTCGCCGTTAAGCACCGGCACACTCATGAGAGCATATCCCAGCTTAGCGCCTCGCCCTTGCCCAGCGCCTTGCCCAGGGTGCGGCCAACAACTTTGTCTTCCTCGAATGGCTCTACCGAACCTTCGGGGCGCGGACGCAAGGCCTTTAAATCAGACGCACACAAGACATGGCCCGCCGGCAGATCAGTGCGCACCCGCAGACAGCGGCGCTGTACTATGCTGGCCTCTTGCTCATTACCCTCAACCCGTTTGATGCCATCGCCCAGCGCCAGTTCCAGCTCGCGCGCCCGGTCCACCATTTCACGCCAGCTTTGCGGGTTCATGGAAAACCCATGGTCCGGCCCCTCGCGCGAATTATCGTCGGTAAAGTGCTTTTCCACCGCCCGCGCGCCCAGCGCAATGGCCCCTAAAACCGTGGCATGACCGGGGGTGTGATCCGACAGCCCCAGCACCAGTCCCGGGTATTTTTGTGCAAATTCACGCAAAACATTCAGATTGATAAATTCAAAATTTTCCAGCGCACCGGTATAATTGGTATTGCATTGCATCAGGCACAGGTCGGGTGTGTGTGCCAGCACCGCCGCCACGGCGCGTTCCACATCCGCCATGGTACTGGCCCCGGTGGCCAGAAACACCGGCTTGCCCCGCGCTGCCACCTGGCCAATGAATTGTGGCCAGCCCATATCGCCCGAGCCGATTTTATAGGCCTGCACCACCGGATCCATAAGTTCCAGTGCCGCCACATCATAGGGTGTGGTCATATAATCTATGCCGGCCTCGGCGCAGGCAGCCACCAATGTGTCGGTCCAGTCCCGCGGGGTTTGGCACTGCTCAAACACTTCATAAACCGATTGCTTCCAGGCTGCCTGATGGGCGCTTTGACCGCCCAGTTTTTTAAAGCCTTCATCAGAGACGATATCTTTGGCCAAAAAGTGCTGAAACTTGGCACAATCGGCGCCGGCTTTGGCCGCCAGATGAATAAGTTCGACCGCGCGGGTAAGCTCCCCATCATGGGAAGAGGCAATGTCGGCAATAAAATAAGTAGGCTGGTCCGGCGCAATCACCCGATCCCCAATACGGATTTGCGAATTCCATTTCATGCGAGTGCTCTCCATTGCGAAACAAGGGTTTTGCACACTGCGGCCTGTCCCGGCAGATCATAACCCAGCATTTGTTCTGCCCGTCTTACGTCCAACCCCAGCGAGCGGGCCCGGCGCGGGACCAGCGCCCTGACCGAGCCGGTTTTGGCCCCCATCACCTTGATACCGGCGGCCGCGGCAAGGCCCAGAATAAAATCTTTTTTGGATGAGACATCGCGGCTGGCCAGATTGATCAGACCCGTTTGGTTTCGCTCGATCAGATCAAACAGCGCCGCCGAAAACATGGTCGTATCTATGATCGAGCCATAAAAATCATCAAACAATGTCATAGGCTCGTGGTTTTTCAGAGCCTTCAGTGCCCAATTGGCAAAGCCGCGCCCATCGGGATGAAACCCGGCGATGGACGTGCGCACCACAAGGGCCTTAGGCACAGCAAGGGCATGCTGTTCGGCGGCATATTTGCTGCGCGCATAGGCATTGCACAGCACCACCGCGGCCTGTTCATTATGTTTGGCATTACCGTCGCCATCAAAAAAATGATCGGTGGAAATATGTACAAAAAGCTTGGTCGTCTCGTGGCTCCAATCAGCCAGAATGCGCGCCGGGCGCGCATTGATATGATCGGCAAGGACCGGATCGGCTTCACATGCCGCCAGATCCACCAGCGCCGCCGCATTGATCACCATGTCCGGCTTTGCCTTTTTCAGTATAGGGACCAGAGCGTCTTCTCCACCAAGGTCCAGCGTATAGTCGGCACCGGATCGCGCCACGCTGAGCGGCACATGGCCACGCCGTTTTGCCTCGGCGCATAACGCCCGGCCCAACAGGCCGGTTCCCCCCAGGATCAGGATTCGCATAACGCCCCCGGCCCTTTATGCGGCATAATCAAGCGCCATGGGCGCGGTTTGCAGGGGCGCGCGAGTTTCGTCCCGCAGGCGTGCCTCGTCAGCAACATCGGCATTGATCGCCACCAGATCCGGGCGACGCAGACACAGGGCGGCCAGTTCGGCGGCGCTGGCAAAGGCGGCCCCTTCCCCATAAGCCTGCGCGCAGGCACGGAAAAATTCCAGATCAGCGGCATGGTCCAGCGTCCAGCGCAGACGTTCCAGCCCGCCGCCGGGACCGCGCAGGCAGGCCTTGCTGAGACGGCGATGACGACGCAACCACGGGGTTACGTGTTCGCGCTCATAAGGGTCGTGGGCGCATTTTTCCGCCTCATACAGAAGCGCCGCCGGAAAGGCATCGCAATCCAGCCCATGGGGGAAACGCGGGGGCATGTTATTGCACGCATAATCCACATCCGCCGAACCCAGCAATGTCAGCACCTGGCCACAAATTACCGGATCTATAAACGGACAATCCGAGGTCACCCGCATCACCGTTGTCGCCTCGGCCTCGCGTGCCGCCTTGGCATAACGGGCCAGCACATCATGTTCGGATCCGCGCGAAACTCCATAGCCAGCGGCCCGCGCCGCCGCCGCCACCGGATCGTCTGCCTCCCCTTCGGGTACCGCACAGACAACCTTGTCCACACCGGACACACGCGCCAGGCGGTCCAGACACCACAAAAGCGCAGATTTGCCAGCAATCTCCTCCAGGATTTTACCGGGTAATCGGGACGAACCCAAACGCGCCTGAACAATCACAACACAAGTCATAATTACATTATCTGCACCGGCGGCTAACGTCTGGTTAACCATAAATGGCGAAGCTGTGTTTTGTTCAGAATGGGAAGAATCGTCATGGCGCAAACCGCAGTCAAACAAAACCCGCCGGCCCGATTGGCCGCGGTGCACCGCAGTTTTCGCGAGCCACGCATTAATCTGGATGGCAAGGCCGTCATGATCACCGGCGGTACCGGCTCGTTCGGCAAACGCCTGACCCAGATGATTATCGATGAATACAAGCCGGCAAAACTGATCATTTTTTCCCGGGACGAGCTGAAACAGTATGAAATGGCACAGCGCTTCAACCCCGCTGAACATACCTTCATGCGGTATTTCATTGGAGATATTCGCGATCAGTCCCGCTTGGAACAGGCCATGCGCGGTGTTGATGTGGTGGTCCATGCCGCCGCCCTGAAGCATGTCCCCATTGCCGAATACAACCCGTTTGAATGCATCAAGACCAATGTGATGGGCGCAGAAAACGTGGTGCGCGCGGCCATTGCCGCCAAGGTCAGCAAAGTCTGCGCCCTGTCCACCGACAAGGCCGCCAATCCGATCAATCTTTATGGGGCCTCAAAACTGGCCTCCGACAAAATTTTTGCCGCCGCCAGCGCCATGGGCGGCTCGGACGGTCCAGTCTTTTCCATCGTACGCTATGGCAATGTGGTGGGATCGCGCGGCTCGGTTGCACCGTTTTTCAAAAAACTGATCGCCGAAGGGGCCAAAGAATTGCCCATCACCGATCCGCGCATGACCCGGTTCTGGATCACCCTGCCCCAGGCGGTGGATTTCGTGCTCTCTTCATTGGAAATGGCACGTGGCGGGGAAACCTTTGTGCCCAAGATTCCGTCCATGAGCACGGTGGAAATGGCCAATTCTCTGGCCCCGGGCATGCCGCACCGGGTGATTGGCATTCGCCCTGGCGAAAAATTGCACGAAACCATGGTGCCGCTGGATGATGCCCATTCCACACTGGAACTAGAAGATCGCTTTGTCATTCTGCCCAGCCACGATAACAGCCAGCGCCAGCATTATCTGGATTGCAATGCCAAGGCTGTGGCCGCCGACTTTTCCTATGTGTCGGATTCAAACCCGGAACATCTGGATGCCCATGGCCTGCAAATGCTGCTCGAAGAAACCTTTAACGGCTAGACGCCATGATTGCTTTGCTGACCGTAAAGGCTCCACGCAGATCACCCAGTGCAAACCCCGTGGCCTGATCTTCGGGGTAATGCTCTCCAAGAGCTTTCTGTACCGCAGGCGAAAGATTGCTGCCATGGCAGGCCAGGCACGGCTGTCCCACGGGGATGGCTTTCATATAGCGAAAGGTTTTGCCGCCGTTTTTATTGGCAAAAAAGGCAAAGCGTTCCAGCGCTGCCGGCGCCACCCCCTTGTCCATGGCAGCCTGAAAGCCCAACAGGGTTTCCCGTTCCCACGCATCGGGGGCATTGGCCGGATTGCGCAGCTTTAACGCCGTGCGGCCAATGTACAGGCCATCGGTTGAATATTGCGCCGCGATTGCCGGGGCAATCTGTTGGCATACAGAGATCGCCCCGACGGGTCCATCGACCTTCATGGCGGCCATCAATTGGCTTTTAAGGGTCGTGGCAAAGGTCTGGCTGGCGGCGCGCGCCTCAACCGCCTCGGCACGCAGGGCCGCCTGTTCGGCACTGTAGCCCACCGCCACAATCACAAACCCGATCAGGACCAACAGCCCCATAATGATGACAATGCGCATGCGCTTTCCTCTTCCAAGCCGGAAGAGTTTAGGGCAATCCCGCGAAAAGGAAAGTCGGCCCAGGCTGGGACTTATTGGCCCTGGAACAAGGCTAAGATGGCTTGCGGTCGCCGATTGGCAATACCCAGCGCCTGTACGCCCAATTGTTGTTGCACCTGCAAGGATTGCAGCTTGGCACTTTCCACCGCCATATCCGCATCAACCAGATTACCAACGCCCACATTCAGAGCATCGGTCAATTTGCTGACGAAGACACTGTGTGCCTCGATCTTTCGAACGTCCGAGCCAAGATTAGCCAGCGCCTGGTTGACATTATCCAGTGATGTTTTTACCGCCGTAACCGCCGCCTTGGCGAGGGTTACCGTGCCCAGACTGGCCGTAGAGGCCAAGGTGATGATCGAACCACCAAAGGACATGTTCTGGGTTTTCAAAGTCAGCGTACGAGTACCGTCCGCATCGGCCAGAAACCCAATGCCGGGCGAATTGGAGCTGTCCAGAATATTGGCGCCGTCAAAAGCAGCATTGGCCAGAATGGTCGATATTTGCGAAAGGATGGCTTTGAAATCAGAATCAAAAGCCTTGCGCGTAAATGTATCAATGGAGGTTTCCGTGGCCGCCGTTGCCTTGGCCCGTAATTCAATCAGCAAATTGGAGATGGCCTCTCCGGCGGCCAGAGCCACATTCCCAATCGAGGCAGCCCGGTCCAGCGACGTACCCACCGCGTCATAGGCGCCAATGTCCGAGCGTAAACTCTGCGCCACTGCAAATATGGCCGCGTTGTCCTTGGCCCCGGCCACCTTCAATCCCGTATTGATGCGGCTTTGGACATTGTCCAAAGCGCCATTGGTTTTGTTCAGTTGCTGAAGAGCCGCCAAGGCTGCCGTATTGGTATGAACGCTGATAGTCATTATATGCTCCGACGCACAAGGTTTACGTACCAGGCGGCAAGACCCGCCCCACTGACCATAGACAGAGCAACACTCGTGCCAACACGAGCGTGAGCATTTTATTCAATTATTACAATATATTGTGATTTTTTAATTTTACCAGGGCGGCAATATTAACCATAGTAAGGTCGCCATGTCGTGCCGGTCGGCGTCTTTTGCCGAGTACCCATCCAAAGGATAAAATCAGGCTTTGGTATCGACTATCAGCCCTTCGGCATCGCTGGCGATGGCGATCGCCCGCAAGACTTCTTCACGGGGATATTGCTTGATCACTTCACCAGTTTCGCGATCAACACTTTTGTAGACGAAACTGCCCGTCGCTTCGTCTTTTCCGATGACCAGGTGTGTATTGGCCCGGTTCGGGGGCAAAGGGGCCGATAGCCGACCTGATAAAAGCGTATCGGCAACGTCTTTTGACGCCGCCGGCATGTCTTGTTCTTGCTGAATGGGCGATTCCGTGGCGGACCCGCCACCATTGCCAGGACTGGCGGGCGGAGGAACAAGAAACGGTATTTTTTGTATCTCGTTTGCCATGTCTCTTCACCGGGGAAATGAGCCTTCGCGATAAGCCTGGCCAGCGTATCTTGCGTACGTTCTGACCAGGCCGCACGAAGGAAGTGCCGGCGGAAGCGAACCCCTTGCTTCCGCCGACGTCCCCAAAGGTTATGATTACCGGAAGAAGCCGAGAATCGTTTGTGGAGCCTGGTTGGCGATTGAAAGCGCCTGAACGCCAAGCTGCTGCTTGACCTGCAAGGCTTGCAGTTTCGCACTTTCCTTGGCCAGATCCGCATCGACAAGGTTGCCGATAGAAGTGGTCAGGGCATCAGACAGTTTGGTTACAAAGTTCGACTGGATTTCCAGCGCCTTGGACTTCGTACCCAAACGGGCCAGTGAAGAGTTCACATTGGTCAGAGAAGCCTTAACAGCGGTCAACGCCGCTTTGGCGTTTGTCACGGTATCAACGGACTCCGTAGTGGTAACCGTCACGATAGAGCCACTGAGTTGCAGGGCTTCATCCAACACGGTAATTACTGCTGAACCATCAGAGTTGGCCAGAGCAGCAATTGAATTGGTGGAATTATTGATCAGGTTTGTACCGTTAAAGCTGGCATTGCTCACAATGGTACTAATCTGGTCGCGCAGAGCCTTGAAGTCTTCGTTCAAAGCCGTACGGGACGTACTGTCCAAAGATGTATCTGTGGCAGCCAAAGCCTTTTCTTTCAGATCGATCAAAAGATCTGAAATTGCCTGACCAGCGGCCGCGGCAACGTCCACGGCTGAGCCAACCCGGCTTAGGGATTCTTTAACAACGTCAAAACCACGAACGTCACTACGCAGCTTTTGCGCGATGGCAAAGGCGCCGCCATTATCTTTGGCGCTGGCAACTTTCAAACCGGTACTAATCCGACTTTGAACGGTTTCCAGAGAACGTGATGTTGCGTTGAGGTTTTGTAGGGCGACAAGCGCACCCGCATTAGTATTTACAGTAGCCATTTCTTGGCTCCTTTCCATTCTGGTTATCATACTGCGCGTTTTGCACAGCTGGGGTCTTTGACCCGCAAGCCGCTCTGCAAAGCCTGCGCCAACTGAAAAGGGAAAGGGGAGATTTTTGCCTAGCGCCCTAGGAAAACAATGCCTTAGGACGAAGTTTCAAGCACTTGCATCATTTTGACACGGCAATTATTGCCGCTTATGGCCGATTTTGGTCGGTAAATTCTGCCCAAGAGGAAAATTCCCCCCAGCATTATGGTAAATAAAGCGCAAAAAAAAGGGCCGCCCAAGGCGGCCCTTTGAATGCATCTGAGCTTACTGGAAGAAGCCCAATATGGTTTGTGGTGCTTTGTTGGCAATAGAAAGTGCCTGCACGCCAAGCTGTTGCTTGACTTGCAAGGATTGCAATTTTGCACTTTCCTTGGCCAGGTCCGCATCCACCAGATTACCAATACTCGTCGTCAGAGCATCAGAAAGCTTAGTGACGAATCTTGATTGAATCTCCAAAGCTTTCGACTTGGTCCCCAAACGCGCCAGCGCCGCATTCACATTGGTCAATGAAGCATTGACCGCCGTTAGCGCCGCCTTGGCGTTGGTAATGGTATTGATTTGCTCCGTCGTTGTTACGATCACGATGGATCCGCTCAACTGCAAAGCTTCATCAAGTATGGTAATGGCTGTTGAACCTGAAGCACTGGCTAGGGCCTGAACCGAATTTGTCGAATTATTGATCAAATTCGAGCCATTGAAACTGGCATTGTTCACAATCGTCTTGATCTGATCACGCAAAGCCTTGAAGTCTTCGTTCAGGGCTGTACGCGAGGTTGAATCAAGTGATGTGTCCGTTGCCGCCAATGCTTTTTCCTTCAGATCAACCAGCAGGTCAGAAATAGCCTGTCCTGCCGCCGAAGCCACATCTACAAGCGATCCGACCCGGCTTAATGACTGTTCAACCACATTAAGGCCGCGCACATCAGCTCTCAGCTTTTGCGCAATGGCAAAGGCTCCGCCATTGTCCTTGGCATTCGAGACTTTCAGACCTGTACTGATACGGTTTTGCACGCTTTCAAGTTGCCTGTTGGTTGCATTCAAGTTTTGCAGGGCGACGAGCGCACCTGTATTGCTATTGACAGATATTGTCATTTTGGGGTCCTTCCATTCTGTAAGGGGATCAGCCGTTTTGGCCTATAGACTTTCTTGTCTGACCATCCCCTCGCAATGGATGTGCCAAAGCACGCCCTCTAAAGAGGCGTTTATTGCATTGTTTTTATTGTTATTTTTTAGACAGCATTTGCAACAAGCAACAATAATCTGAATGTGGAAAAAAAGACCGGGCACATACGACCACGCCCGGCAAGACTTGCTTACCGGGCGTGGTCATCATTTATAGAACAGATACGGGCCGGAAAATATTATCCCGTGGCGGCCAGACCGGTGGCCGGATTGGGCTGGTTTACCGTGGATCTGGCTGGCACCAGACCCTGCATGACGGTGCGATTTATATCAATCAGAGGCTCAACATCCGCCCCATCGCGGATGACTTGCGTCGAATAACGGTCAACAAACAGGGACAGCGAAATAATACCGGCGCGCAAGGCCTCGCTATGGCCATTGCGATCATCGGCACAATCCTGTGCCAAAGCCGCCCATATCCGTTTGTTCCAGTCAATTACAGAAGATAAAGCGCCCAGATTTGTACGGTCGTAACCTTTGACTTCCATCAAGGCGCGCACCACCATTCCAAATAGACGATACTCGGTTTCTCGCGGATCTTCAGCCCGCGCGGCTGCCTGCTGATATGCGTTCAGTGACATACGCCAACCTTCCCTCTTCGTATTCCATGAGCTTACGGCACTTATTGAGAGCCTTATAATACTCACCCGCCATTACATCCCGGCTTACCGCTACGCATTGTGTCAGCATTTCAGGGTTGCTTACCGCCCCCATGAAATCGGTCATACGCAGCACAAATTCTTCATAATTTGCATCACTGTTATCAGGGTCGAGGTACATCAGCATGACCGGGAAATAGACCCGCCGTGCCGGCGTGGTCACTTCGCTTTCGTGCATAATATCTTTTTCACGCAGGATCGCCGCGTGGTTTTGTAGAACCAGATTGGATCGCCGGTCTCCATTTTGCAGGACGGCTCCGTTCAAGACAAAGCGTTCTCCGGGTTTCAGCGATAATTTCAAAGGCATAGGCCTTGGCTCCACTTTACTCCTCATCCCTGGCTTAACAAAGCCGGAAGAGACACAGCATTAACGAAATAGCTAAACGAATCCTAAAGTGGATTGGTTAACGAAGCCCTGCATTATGCGTGATTACGTTAGCATGGCATTAATCGACGCAGGCCATTCTTGGGTTTAAGCGATCAAATCAAAAGAGGTTTTCTGGTGACGAATGCGTTTCAATCCATACTTGAACAGGGTCCGGAAGAGCAAAAGCGGGAAATACAAGGTGCCGTGGGTGGTGCCCGTCTGCCGGAGATCAGTGCCACGGGCCGGAACAAAACAAACAAGAAAACCATCCCCATATTACGCCGCGCCAAAAAACTGATCGACACACATGACTATAGCGGCGCGGCCAAACTGGCCATGCGGGCGCTGGATCTGGATGAAGAATTCTCTCTGGCCAATCACATTATGGCCATCGCCCTGGAAAAGCTGGGGCATTTATCCAAAGCACTGGAATTTTACGAGCGCGCCTGGCGGTTGGACCCCACGGACGGCGAAGTTTATCAAAACCTGGCACTGGTGGCGTGGAAGCTGGACATGTTGCCCGCGGCCGAAAAATTCCTGCAATTGTTTTTAGAGCTTCAACCAGGCAATCCCAATGGGGTTATCAATCTGGGCGGGGTATTGCGCGATCTGGGCCGGTTTGACGAAGCGGTCGAATTGATCCGGGCCGCCATTTATGTTCACCAGGACCATGCCATGTTGTGGAACGCACTGGCCACGGTCTTGCTGGAATCCGGTCAGCCCGAACAGGCGCTTACCTTTTATGACGAGGCCCTGCGCCTGGACCCCCATAGTGCCCGGATCTGGCACAATATGGCCTATGCCGCGGGTCTGGCGGGGGATCGCGCGCGCGCCGCCGAAGCCGGGGAAAAGGCCCTGGCCATGACCACCAGTCCTGAGGACCGCTCGACCATAGAATACGGCCTTTCCCAGGCCTATCTGGCGCTGGGCCGTCTGGAGGAAGGCTGGAAGGCGCATATGGCGCGCTTTGACCCCAATGGGGTGGTCAACATGCTCAGTATCATTGATGCCCCGCGCTGGGATGGTGATGAAGATATTACTGGCAAACACGTTCTTCTGATGGGCGAGCAGGGGCTGGGCGATGAAGTGCTTTATATGAATGCGGCCCAGGATTTTATCGATGCGGTGGGGCCAAAAGGCCGGGTGGATTTTGCTGTGGAGCGGCGCCTGATGCCCATGGTGGAGCGCACCTATGCCCCCCAGACCCTGGTGCGGCACTTAACGGTCAATCGCGAAGGCCGGCAAATCCGCATCATCCCGGATATCAAAGATTGGTCGGACTATGATTTTTATGTCCCCATGGGCAATGCTGTGGCGGCCCACCGCAAGAGCATCGCCGATTTTCCGGACCATGAAGGCTATCTGGTGCCAGATCCCAAAAAGGTCAAAGCCATGCAGGAGGCCGCAGCGGCCCTGCCTGCGGGCCCCAAGATTGGCCTGTGCTGGAAATCCATGGTGATGAATGCCAATCGTTCCAAATATTTCAGCCCGTTTGATGCCTGGAAGCCGATTTTGCAAACCCCGGGTGCGGTTTTTGTCAGCATGCAATATGGCGATTGCACCGAAGAAATTGCCCAGGCCCAAAAAGAACTGGGCGTGACCATTCATGAATTGCCGGATCTGGACCTGAAAGACGATCTGGACGGGGTGGCCGCCGCCGGCCTAGCGCTGGACATCACCATCGGCCCGATGAATGCCTCGACCAATCTGGCCGCAGCCCATGGAGGCATGGTGTGGTTTCTGGCCAGTCCGGACCATTGGCCGCTGCATTCCACCGGCACCATCCCGTGGTATCCCACGGCGCGGGTGTTTTCACCCAAACAGTTTGGGGCCTGGGATGAAACCATGAAACGGGTGGCCGATGCCCTGGCCGAAGAAACCCGGGCCAAAAAAGCGGCCTGATCGGCCAAATAGACGCAATTGACGCTTGCCCGTTCGGGATCAGGGCGATACCTCTTTTACAAAAATGAGGACAAGTCTATGCGTTTTGAAGGTACCGAAAACTACGTTTCCACCGATGATCTCTCTGTGGCGGTAAATGCCGCCATCACCCTGGAACGCCCCCTGCTGATCAAGGGTGAACCAGGCACCGGCAAAACCATGCTGGCCATCGAGGTTGCCAAAGCACTGGATGCGCCGCTGATCGAATGGCACGTTAAATCCACCACCAAGGCCCATCAGGGTCTTTATGAATATGATGCCGTGGCTCGTCTGCGCGACAGCCAGCTTGGCGATCCACGCGTCGAAGACGTGAGAAACTATATCCGCAAGGGCAAATTGTGGGAGGCGTTTACCTCGGAAAAACGCCCGGTTCTGTTGATCGACGAAGTGGACAAGGCCGACATCGAATTTCCCAACGATCTGTTGCAGGAACTCGATCGCATGGAGTTTCATGTCTATGAAACCGGGGAGCTGATCAGCGCCAAAAACCGCCCGATCATCATCATCACCTCGAACAATGAAAAGGAATTACCCGACGCCTTTTTGCGCCGCTGTTTCTTCCACTTCATCCGCTTTCCCGATGACGAGACCATGCAGGCCATTGTCGATGTGCATTTTCCCGGCATTAAAAAGCGCCTGGTCGCCGAAGCCCTGAAAATCTTTTATGATATCCGCAAGGCCCCGGGCCTGAAGAAAAAACCCTCCACGTCTGAGCTGCTGGACTGGCTGAAACTGCTGATGGCCGAAGATATCGACGCCATGACCCTGCGCGAACGCGATCCGCGCAAGCTGATCCCGCCTTTGCATGGGGCTTTGTTGAAGAATGAACAGGATGTGCAGCTTTTTGAACGCCTGGCCTTCATGGCAAGACGGGATGGGTAATCTATGGTGAGGGGCGAATAACAAGCCCTCTATCCTTCGAGGGCGCTTCGCGCCGCCTCAGGATGAGGGAGGTATATTCAATTTACGCCTCATCCTGAGGCGCGTAGCGTCAGCGGAGCCTCGAAGGATCGTTACAGGAAAAATGCATGACTGCATGGGTTCTATATGCTGCAGTGCTCTGATGGATCTTATTACGTTGGTTCTCATCGTGGCGAATATGTCGAACAAAGGGTGGCTGAACACCAATCTGGCAATGGTGGTGCGTACACCAAACGGGGGCTGCCAGTAGCACTGGTCTGGGCACAAAGCTTTGTGCGCATTACGGACGCAATCTCCGCGGAGCGTCAGATCAAAGGCTGGTCGCGAAAGAAAAAGGCAGCCTTGATCAGCGGTG
Organism: Robiginitomaculum sp.; assembly: GCA_030949705.1. GTDB lineage: Bacteria > Pseudomonadota > Alphaproteobacteria > Caulobacterales > Maricaulaceae > Robiginitomaculum_B. The sequence continues at coordinate 42,261 of JAUZSF010000021.1, forward strand.
ACTGGGACAGTTTGAAACAATTTTCAAAAAGGCGTGGGGGTACACCAAAGCGTTAAACCCCCTTCGAGGCTACCCCCGGATCAAGTCCGGGGTGCGCACCTCAGGATGAGGAGGGTTATATTCAATGCATGCCTCACCCTGAGGTGGCGCGGAGCGCCCTCGAAGGGTCTCAAAGAACACCCTAAACCGCATCCACCATATCAATGGTCCAGGGCTCGGCCAGCGCCGCCATTTCCCAGTCCAGATAGTCTTCATCGGCCAGAAGTTCGCTGAAATAGGTGTCCACCTTCAGGTCACATGCCATGCCATAGGAATGAAACCGGGTGGCAAAGGGCGTGGCAAAGGCGTCGGCGATGGACCAGTCGTCAAACAAAAACGGTCCGTCATGAGCGCCCAGCAAATCTTCGAAAATGGCCGCCAGCCGCGCCGCCTCATCGAGACAGTCCTGGGGCATGGGCGTGGTGGTGCGCCGGCGTAAATTCATATGAGCGGTGTTGCGCAATACCCCGAAATCATCCTGCATCTGTTTGCAAAGGGCGCGGGCGCGCTCCCGATCTGCCGGGTCTTTGGGCCAGAGATTGGGCACGCATTTGGCCGCCCACTCACTGATCGCCAGACTGTCGGGAATCATTTCGCCCTGAACCTGCAAGACCGGCACGGTGCCGGCGGGCGATAACGCCAACAGTTTTTCCTTGGTGCCGTCCTGATAAAGCGGGATCAGGGTTTCTTCAAAAGGCAATTGCGCCTTGCGCAGCACCAGCCATGGGCGCATGGACCATGAGGAATAGTTCTTATTGCCGATATACAGTGTCGGAACGGTCATTAGCCATTGGCTATTTTTTTAGTGGCCTTGGCGATTTCCTCGCTGGCATTCTGGGCGCGGCGGATATGGTCTCTCACATCGAAATGGGTCAGTTCGCCCAGGCCCATGGCCTGACTGTCCAGAACCGGCAGACGCACACAGACATTGGTGCCGACCCCCAATTCACTTTGTACCGTCATGGTCCCGTCATGCAGTTCCGCCAGCGATTTGACCAGTGCCATGCCAAGACCGGTGCCCCGGGCATCGGTAACCTGGGCACTGTCGGCCTGTTGATAGGGGATGCCTACGCGCGCCGCATCTTCGGCGCTCATGCCCACGCCATCATCGCTGATCCCCAACAAGACATCATGCCCCTGGGTGCTGAGCTTGATCGTTACCGTGCCGCCCGCGGGGGTGAATTTTATGCCATTGGAGAGGAGGTTAAACAGGATTTGCCGCAAGGCCTTGCGATCGGCGCTGACCGGCACCACCCCATTTGGCAATTGGGTTCTCAAGGTCACCCCGGCCTCTTCGGCGCTCAGTTCCATCAGTTTCACGCTGGAGCTGACCACATCGCGGGCATCAAAGGCGGTTTTGTTGAGGGTGTAATGGTCGGCCTCGATCTTGGACATATCCAAAACGTCACCAACCAGATCCACCAGATGGCGGCCACTATCATAGATCAGATCGGCATATTCAGCGTATTTTGCCGGCAAGGGCCCAAACAAACGGGCCTTCATCATGTCGGAAAACCCAATAATGGCATTCAAAGGTGTGCGCAATTCATGGCTGATCCCGGCCAGGAATTGTGATTTCTGCCGCGCGGCGCTCAGCGCCTCATCGCGCTCGGCCACCAATTGCTCTTCGCGTTCGGCATGGCGGGTAATGTCATGCATATAGACCATTAACGCCCGTTCGCCTTCACGAGCCAGGTTCAGTTCAAAACGGCGCGCCGGTTCATCGGTACGTCCGGGCACTTCGACCTCGACCATCTCGGCCTTACCGGAACGCAAAACCCGGGTCAGCGCCGCCCCAAAGCGATCCCGATGCGCAGCGCTGAGCACGCTGCCCAACCGTCTGGCGCCGCCCAAAAGACGCCGGGCCTCAGGGGACGCAGCCATATTGCGCCCGCGCGCATCCAGACACACGATCGGTTCGTGGGCAAAGCGCAACAGGCGCAGACGCGCGGAATGGGCATCCCAGCCCCCCTGACGACGCACCACCAAGGCACTGGAAGAGGCAATCAGGGTCAGAATAACACTTAATGGCCCGATCAAGCCCACCGGCTGAGCACTGCTCAGGGTCGAGGACAACAACCCCCCGGTTTCCATGGCCACCAGCAACGCCACCGCCAGCATGGTCAGGGCCGAAGCCTCCATGGTCAGGCGCGCCCCCCCCAGACTGTGCGCAGCCACCACCGGCATAACAAACAGAACCACAAAGGGGGTCGACATACTGCCTACGGCGGCCACGGCCAGCCCGGCCATTGCTGTCCAGGCAAGAACAACAAGTGCCTGCGCCCAGTCTTCATCCAGAAACGGGCTGACAATCAGACCCAGCATTGCCGGCATGGCCCCGATCAGCGCAATGGTCAAAATGACCGGTCGCACCACCGCATTGTTCAAAAACAGGGCAATAACAGTACACACCAGGACCCCGCCCAGCCACAACAAGGGCATGGTCAGGGCACCCGCGGGGATGCGCCGTATTGGCTTTTTGAGAATCGACTCATCAATCATGGGGCAAGTCTTTGCTTACACCGTTAACAAATCCTGAATCCCCCTTACGCAACCACAGCCGAAAATCCACCTTACTATATTGTAATTATTAAATTATTTTTGGTTTTAGATATCGTTAACTTTATTGCCATCGCGGTACCACGCCGCCGCCCGGCCCTTGGTAATGGTGTTTCTCTGCGCTAGTATGCCGGTAAGGGAATTGCAGCCATATTTGTGTTAGGGTGCGATTGAACGAGAACTGTCTGGGAAAAGGTATATGCTCCGATCGCGTATTTTTTATATCGGTGCCGTCTTGCTCTTGCTTTGCCAGGGTGGTCTGGCGCAGGCTGTGAGCGCTGACCATCCTTCGGATTTTGCAACCAATTCAGCCGACAATGACCCGGCAAATGTTGGCACAGTGCCTCCAATCCCGCCTTTGCAAAGCACCACCACCTCCCCACCACCACCCCACACTCCTATTCCAGATCTGGTGCTGGCCGCCGGCCCCTATGCCCGCTTTTTGAATATTATTGACCACGCCGCCAAAGTGCCGCCGCAATCCGCCGAAGATCTGGAACATCTGATGGGGGATCTGGCCGGTTTTGATGGGCCTAAATTATCGCACTCATTTCGAGCCTATGCCATTTTACAGGCCATGCAGACCCCTGCCTTTTCCTCTGGAATACAAAGATGGGGGCGGCAATATGATCGCCAGGGCCTGATTGCAAACTTGCGGGCCAATCCGGCCTATGTGGAACAAATGCCCGGCATTGGACAAGCCCGCGAACAGGTCTTGCGTCAGATCAGAAAAGACGGCCAGGCCGCCTTGCTGGCTGGCGGCATATACAAAGACCTCGCCTATTCCCTTCAGCGCCTTAAATGGGCAAGCAAGGTACGTGGAGGCAAAGCACTGAGGCTGGCGGCCCTGCGCAACGCCCCTTATGCACCGCAAACCATTTCGAGCGATATTTTGCAACCACTGTTGCGCGCCTATTCATTACAACCGCCGCTGCTCAGCCCGCTGATGGCGACCAATGCCATTCCTTCCAGAAAACCGGCAAAAAGCAGCCTGTTAAAAAAGCTGGTGAGCAATATCGGCCCGGATGCGGCTTTGGCTTCCAGCCCACCACTGGCCATTCCAACGCTTAGCGCGGCCCCGGCCTATGCAGGAGAGTTGCAAAACATTCTGGCCAATGCTGCCTTGCAGATTTTGGACCCATCCACCCCCTATCCCGGCGCATTATCTTCGCGCGGCCTGTCTGACACGATGGCAGAATGCGTTGACTGGGCCCGCTTGCATCTGAACCAGTGTGTAGCGGCCACGCGATTTGTCTATGAGGACAGTTTTTGCATTGCCCGCCACCAGCTCAAGGATTCCGGACGCTGTATTGCCGAATTTATTGACGGCCATCACCAAGCCACCCATTAAGAACGCCTCACGGGTAACCCGGCAGGGGCCTTTTGCCCCTAATCCACACAATTTTAATCAATCCTGCGCTGCATTTGACCCAATATTATGTCAAAACCAACAGGCTGGCTAACCGCTTCTTAACGGCACTTACAGGCTTTGCTTGAGTTTATGGCCCACGTGCGCATACTCCCCTCATACCGTGCATAATGGTGTGCGCGAAATGAGGATTAATTGTGGGTTTCATTATCAAATCCATATTCTGGGCGGGCATTGTATGCCTGTTCCTGCCGCGAGACCCCTCGGCGCTGAAGACCCCTAAGGCCATGGCCAGGGTGTCTTCGGCAACCGTGCTGGATATAGCCGCGGCGGGAGCAAACTTTTGCCGTAGCCAGCCGGCAATTTGTGAATCCGCCCTCAAAACCAGCGCCGCCAGTCGTGAAATATTGTCAGTTGCGGCCACCACACTATCCAATACTCTGTCGGACAAGCCCAAACGCAAGAACTCTATCAACTGATCTCTTATCCTTGCCAGCGGCGTTTTGGGCGATTATGTGCCAGAGCAACTGCACTGTGTTTGGAAAAGATATCTGGTGATTATGGACGATCCCCGCGCCAACGAACTTATCGATGAATTTGATTTTCTGGATGACTGGGAAGAGCGCTATCGCCATGTCATCGAGCTTGGCAAGACGCTGGAACCCCTCAGCGACAGCGAGCGCAATGATGCCAACAAGGTTCAGGGTTGCGTCAGCCAGGTCTGGCTGGTCAGCGAAACCCTGCCCGGTGAACCACCACGCCTGCACTTTCGGGCCGACAGCGATGCCCATATCGTTCGCGGGCTGGCCGCGTTGCTGATCCGGCTGCTATCAGATCGTCCGGCCAAGGAAATATTGGCGCTGGACGTCAAAGCAGTTTTTGAAGCGATTGGCATGGCCGATAATTTATCTGCCCAGCGTTCCAACGGCCTGGGCGCCATGATTGCCCGCATGCGCGCCGTGGCCGAAGCAGCCCAATAGCCGCCCTCTCATGCCCCACCTCTCACATTAATGTGTCTTGCTTGCCGACACTGACCAAGTCTAACGTGAAACCTTAATCTATGGATGGTTTTATGAATGGAGGGTTTCATGAAAAGTGTCCGTTGGTCACTGGCCATCATATTAGCCGCGTTTCTTGTCTTTATGGGATCGCAAAAATTTGGCACCCATAACCCCGTATTCCAGTATATGGCCATACAGTCCGGCATTAGCCTGTTTGAACCCGGCGTACGTATGGCCACTGGCCTGGCAGAGATCAGCGCTGCTCTTTTGATCCTGTGGCCACGCACCCGCCTCTATGGCGCGCTGCTGGCGCTGGCTGTGTTGGGCGGCGCCCTGGCTTTGCACCTTTCCCCCTGGCTTGGCATCAATGCGCCAGTGGATTTTAGCGAGGCGTGCCGTGCGGCACAAAATTGCGACTATGCTGATATGTCCAGCTATATGAAAAGCCCAATGTTGTTTATCATGGCTCTGGGTTTTTCCCTGATTACCCTGGGTTTATATGTGTTGGAGCGCAGTGCAGGTAAAAAACCGTCATAGCGACCATCTCTTGAGTCATTGACCAAAGATTAACCCGGCAATGCTTGACTGGGCCTCTCATCACAAGGCCCGGACAATGCCCCTGACCAACGCCATCCAACCGGATGCATCACAACAGAATAATACCGGGAAAACCCGCGCCATATTGGCGCGTCGCCTTGCCGATATTGTTTGTCTGCCGTCCAGCCGGATCACCCCGGTGGAGCGGCATATGTCGGGCGATCTGCTGGTGGGCATTTTGGCACAAAGCCCGCTGGATTTGCGCAAACGCTGTGCCCGCCGGGTGGCTTCCTTGATTGACGCCGCCCCCGGATTGTTACGTTTTCTCATCCATGATGAAATCGAAGTCGCCAGACAAGTGCTGGAAGACAGCGAAGCGCTGAGCGATTATCTACTGGTCGAGGCGGCCCGTACCACTACGCTGGATCACCGTTTGATCATTGCCCAGCGTCGAGGCTTGAACGAACTGGTCTGCGAAGCCCTGCTGGCCCCGGGCGAACCCGAGGTAACCGCCAGAGTCCTCAAAAACCGCAGTGCACAACTTTCGCAAAACGGGCTGTCCAGAGCTCTGGAACTCAGCCGCGAATACCCCACACTGTGTGCAATCTTGCTCAAGCGCGATGAGTTGCGCCCGGCCCAGGGCATGACCCTGTTCTGGTGGGCAGGCCCAAAAGAGCGGGCACAAGTTTTGAATCGCTTTGCCGTTGGGCGTGACATTATGCAGGACATTGCCGGGGATATATTCTCGATGATGGCTGAAGAAGACTGGCAGGATCTGCTGGTACGCAAAGCCATGCAGTTTATTGAACGCCGTCAGCGCAACCGCGCCGCCATCGACAAGAGTCCCTATAGCAGTCTGGAAAATGCCGTGGATACGGCACTGGAAACCGGCATGGACGCCACGCTGGCCGAAGAGATTTCTTACTTAAGCGGCATCAAGCCTGTCACCGGTGCCCGCATCCTTAGCGATCATGGCGGTGAACCCATCGCGGTTTTATGCAAGGCCACAGGTTTGAAACGTGATTATCTGCTGAAACTCTGGCGGGCGCTCAAACGCCCGACCGGCGCACCAGACACCCCCGACCCGGCCCTGACACGTACCATTCAGTGTTTTGACAGCCTGTCGTCCAACAAGGCACAAACCGTGCTGCGCTATTGGAACTGGGCATTTAACGCAGAAACACACACCACCGGCCTGGCCGAGGCCAGTCTCGCTGTCGACCATGAGATCACCACCCCCAACAGTGCCGCTGCCTTCGTCTAAGTCCTGAAAATAGTATTGACCCCGGCCCGGTGCTTGCTAGGCTTGGCATGTGGATTGTCCACAACAATGGTCTTCGGGGCGGGGTGAAAGTCCCCACCGGCGGTAATGCAGGTCTGTTTTCACAAACCTGACGAGCCCGCGAGCCGATCATGGTCCCGCTTTGGCGGGGCAAGATTAGCAGATTCCGGTGTGAGCCCGGAGCCGACGGTTATAGTCCGGATGGTAGAAGATCGAACAGACGAGCGTGGCTCGTACGGGTTCAGAAAACACACCAGTATTGGTGTGCGTTTTGGCGTGTGCGTAGGCGGTTTTCTGTGAAACGCCCCGAAGCTGTTGCCTTGGCTTTGGGACTGAATTTATGAGCAACACATTTACCGACAAGACAACCATAAGCGCGTTTGTACGCTTGCTTTCCTGCACCGGCATTTTGGCGATGCCCTCTATCGCCCTGACCAAGACACAGGATAAGCCGGCCAAAGATGATCGGCTGGACCAGATCATCGTGACTGCCACGCGGCGGGCCGAAAACCTGCAAAGCGTTCCCATTTCCATCTCCGCCTTTTCCGCGGCACAATTAGAGGCCTATCAGGCCCCGGCCCTGGAAGATTTAAGCGATCATGTTGCCAATATGTGGATGCCCGCCTCCACCGAGGCCGGCCAGAGCTTTATCACCATGCGCGGCATTAATGCCGGCATCACACGCAGTTCGGGCCGTTCGGTTGGCGTTTATATTGACGGGGTGTTTGTCTCGGCCGATACCGCCATGAATATCGCCCTGTTTGATGTGGCCCGCGTTGAGGTGCTCAAGGGCCCCCAGGGCACGCTCTTTGGCCGCGATACCATCGGTGGTGCGATCAACATCGCCACCAGAAAACCAGCCCCCCTGCCCGAGGGCAAAGTGCAGGTCGAGGCCGGCAGTTATGGCTTGCGTCAAATCCTGGCCAGTGCCAGCACCCCCTTGGTCAAAGACGTGCTTTTTCTTCGTCTGGCCGCCATGAAACGCAATAAGGGCGGCTATATCAAAAATGCCTTTACCGGACGCAAGGCCGGGGCCGAGGATCATTTCTTTTATGATGCACAGCTTTATTACACGCCCAATGCCCGCCTGGACGCACGTCTGGTTTTCAGTGCGCAAAAGATAGATGATCGCCCCAACGCGCTGGGCGAAGCCGTTACCAATATCGGTTCGGACACCATCCCCTACACCATCAGTCTTGATCAGGATGAGTTTCAAAAACAAACCGTCAAACGCGCTTCCCTGAATGCCAATTACGAATTTGCCAGCGGCCACACGCTGAGCTGGACCAGCGGCTGGTCCCATGTGAATGATTTTTACATTCAGGACGGGGACCGGTTGCCACAATCCATAACCGTGGCGCAATTTGATGGTGGTGCGCGGGAAGTGTCGCAGGAGGTCCGCCTGACCTCCCCATCCTCGGATCGCTTTGATTATCTGTTCGGCCTCTATTTTCTGGATGCCCGGCGCGATTTTAACCCGACGTTTCCGGTCATGGGCAGCGCCTTTTTGGAGCAGGTGCTGGGCATCCCTCCTCAATTCCACCCCGCCGACACACTGGACGGACAACAGGTGCGTACCAATACCACCAGCAAGGCCGCCTTTACCCACGCCAATTTCCACCTGACCGACACGCTGACCGCCTATGGCGGCTTGCGGTTTACCAATGATCATAAACGCGTCGATTATCGCAGCTTTGGCGAAGTGTTTGGTGTGTTTGGCCTGCTACCTTTGCAGGCAAAATCACAGGTGCGTAACCATCCGCTGTCGTGGGTGGGGGGCCTGCGTTATCAGCTCACCGATACGATCATGACCTATGGCAGTATCAGCCGCGGTTATCGCAGTGCCGCGATCAAGGACAATTTTGTCTCTGCCGCCGACATTAATGCGCCCAGCGGATTCTTTACCCGACCGGAATTTCTGACCAATTATGAAACCGGATTTAAGGCGAGCCTTTTTGGCAATCGGCTGCAGGTCAATGCCGCCGCCTTCACCATGCAATATACCGATATTCAGGTTACGGTATCGCAAGAGCCGTTTTTATTTTTGCGCAGCCTGACCAATGCCGCCAAGGCCCACATAAACGGTTTTGAGGCCGACCTGGCAGCCCGGCTTTCCCCGCGCCTGAAAATCACCGCGGCGGCAGGCTATGTGCATTCGCGCTATGACGATTTTATACCGCGCCCCGGGGTGGACCTGGCCGGCACCAGTTTTGGCACCGCGCCGGTCTGGACATTCAGCACCGCCGCCGATTACCGCCTTCCCCTTGCCAATGGCAGTGCACTGAACGCGCATCTGGATTATGCCAACCGCACCGCTCCCAAAACCACGCCGCCGGGGGAGCTGGCCTTTGTGGGCGATTATGGGGTGATAAATGGTGCCCTGGGGTATGAAGCCCCGGGTGGGCGCTGGCGCGCAAAGCTCTGGGTCAAGAACCTGGGCAATGTAAACCTGCCGATGGTGAACAAACTCTGGGGATCCGGCCTTGGACCACTGATCGAAAACGAAACCGTGCGCTATGAACCACCCCGTCGTTTTGGGGTTTCTTTCACCCTCAATTACAGCAGATGAAACGCATTATCATCTAGTAGAGGGTCTGATCTGCCAGCCAACTACATTCTCTTTAAAAACCGGTGCAGAAAGACTCGCCAAGCGTCAAAGACATGGATAGAAAAGAGGTAACAAGACCGTAATCAACGAGTCGATAAGTGGGGAGAAAATGGGGTACGCTCTATCCTTGACGGTGGCAATGGCCGTTCTTTGGTTGATGCTGTCGGGCCATTATGACAGCACTTTACTGCTGAGCCTGGGTGCCGGTTCCGCCATTTTTGCCAGTGCCCTTGCCTGGCGTCTGCATATCTTGGATGGCGAGACATCCCCCTATCACAAACTCTGGCGCTTTTTTGTGTATTGGCCCTGGCTGTTATGGGAAGTGATCAAGGCCAACATCATTGTCATTCGCACCATCTTGCAACCGGACATGGTGCTGACCCCCCGCATGGTGCGGGTCAAAACCATGCCCAAGACCGATATGGGCCGGGCGCTATTTGCCAATTCCATCACCCTGACCCCCGGCACCGTCAGTGTGGATCTGGATGCGGATGAAGTGATTGTCCATGCGGTACTCAAAGAGCTAACCGGCAAAGAAGGCTTTGCCGACATGGCGGCCCGGTGCGCCCGGGCATGCGGCGAGAAGGATCCGGTGAAATGATTTTTGCGACGTCTCTTTTATTGATGGCCAGCATGGCATTGATGCTGGTGCGTCTGTTGCGCGGCCCCCAGCTCTATGACCGGGTGCTGGCGGTCAACTCCTTTGGCACCAAGACCATTCTGTTTCTTTGTGTCTTTGCCTTTTTGATCGGTCGATCTGATGCGGTGGATATCGCTTTGCTCTATGCCTTGATGAACTTTATCGCCACCATCGCCATCTTGAAGTTTTTCCGCTATCGCGCTTTGGATGTGGCCCTGTCGCGCACCCGCCGTCGCGGAGAGGCCCGATGAGCGATTTATTGCATATACTGGATATTCTACGGCCCTATGTGGCGGGCATTGCGCTTCTCAGTGGCGGCGTAATTGTCTTGATCGGTGCCAGTGGTGTTTTGCGCCTGCCGGATTTTTACACCCGCCTGCATGCGGCCGGGGTGACCGACACGCTGGGTACACTGTTGGTATTGCTGGGCCTGATCCTGCTCTCCGGTTTTACACTGCTTAGTGGTAAACTGGCCCTGGTTGGCCTGTTCCTGCTGTTAACCAGCCCGGCGGCCACCCATGCGGTGGCCAATGCCGCACACAAAGCGGGGTTAAAGCCTCGTCTTGGCACAATACAAAATCCCTCGCCCGATGAAGCCAAGGGTGATGCGTCATGAGTACTGGTTTTCTGACCCCGATCGATGCCTTTACAGTCATTGATCTGATTTTTATGTCCATGCTGGTGGTGGTGGGTATCGCCATTGTCCGCCTTAAAGACCTGTTCGCCGTGGTGATGCTGTCCGGGGTATATTCGTTGGTATCGGCGGCCTGGTTTGTCTCTTTGGATGCGGTGGATGTGGCCTTTACCGAGGCCGCGGTTGGTGCGGGAATTTCCACCGTTTTAATGCTGGGGGCCATGTTGCTGACGGCACGACAGGCTGCACCGTCCAAACCGGCCCGGCACTGGGTCGCCCTGATCGTGGTTTGTGCCACCGGCGCGGCACTGCTCTATGCCACAGTGGACATGCCCTCCTTTGGCGATCCGCTATCGGCCCCCAATGCGTATATCGGTCTTGAATATCTCAAACGCACGGGCGCGGAAACCGGGGTTCCCAATGTGGTGAGCGCCGTTCTGGCCAGCTATCGTGGCTATGATACCTTTGGCGAAACCACGGTGATCCTGACTGCCGGCCTTGGCGTTATTCTCATTCTGGGTCTGGGTGGCCCGGCCATAAAAAGAAAGAAACCTGCGGCCAAAACAAAGGCCGCCAAGGCCGATCAGAGCAAAATTCTGGGGGCTCACCATGTGGTCTTGCGGGTGGTATCCAAAATGATGATCCCGGTGATCATTATTTATGGTGCCTATGTACAGTTTCATGGCGACTTTGGCCCCGGCGGCGGCTTTCAGGCAGGCCTGATCATTGCCTCGGCGATTATACTGTATGCGCTGATCTACGGCATTGATGCGGCCAAGGAAGCCGTGCCCCCTTCATTGGTACGTCTTGGGGCGGCGCTTGGGGTGCTGATCTATGGCGGGGTGGGTGTAATCAATTTGCTGCTGGGCGGCAATTTTCTGGAATACAACATCCTGAACCCGACCCACCCAGCACACGGACAGGAGCTGGGCATTATGTTTGTTGAAATTGGGGTTCTGGTTACCGTGGCGTCGGTCATGCTGATCATTTTTTATGGTTTCACATCGCGCCAGCCTGACATTAAAGACAAGGACTGGTGACATGAGCTCCGGTATCGAATTCTGGCAGTATCTGACTGGCCATTTTAATTATATCGTGGTGATCACCCTGATGATGACCGGGCTGTATATCGTCATCTCCACTGGCAATCTGGTGAAAAAACTGGTGGGTCTGGGCGTATTTCAAACCGCCGTTTTTCAACTGTATATCACCATGGGCAAGGTTACTGGCGGCCAGCCCCCCATTTTGGAAGGCGTGCACGAAAGCGCCACTGGCGAGGCCACCAAAACGGTTGCTGAACATGGCGAAGCGGCCGCAACCACCGCAGCCACGCATGGCGAGAAAGCCGTGCAAGCCACTATTTCCATTGCCAAAACCATGGATGACGTGCTGGTGGACGGGGTTTTATATTCCAACCCCCTGCCCCATGTTCTTATCCTGACGGCCATTGTGGTGGGTGTGGCCACCTTGGCTGTTGGTCTGGCCCTGGTGGTTCGCATTCGTGAATCTTACGGCACCATCGAAGAAGATGAGCTGCAAGAAGCTAATTATCAGCATGCAAAAGGGACTCTTTCATGAGCGCGCTCATCGCTTCGGATATTCTGTCGCTATTGCCGGCATGGGTGCTTATGCATGCCGCGGCGCTATTGGTGGTCACGCCCCTTCTTAGCGGACCGATCGCGCTGATACTGTCGCGCGGACGGCTGGCCTGGGTCTGGGCTCTGGGCATCAGTGCCATCACCTTCGCCCTGTCTCTGGTGCTGTATGCCCAGGTGCTGGAACACGGCAGTATTATGTATGTGTTTGGCAATTGGGCACCGCCCGTTGGCATTACCTATAATATTGACGCGCTGAACGTACTGGTCTTGCTGATCGTGGCGGGCATGGGCCTATTATCACTGATCAATGGCCTGCCCAGTGTTATGCAGGAAATCGAGCCCAAAGATCAGGCCCCGTTTTTTGCTGCCTATATGTTGTGTCTGGCAGGCCTGATGGGGGTGGCGATTACCGGCGATGCGTTTAACGTCTTTGTATTCTTGGAAATCTCTTCCATCTCCACTTACATACTGGTGGCCATGGGCGCCTCCAAAGACCGCCGCGCCCTGACCTCCAGTTTCAATTATCTGATTTTGGGTACCATTGGCGCCACTTTTTTCGTCATCGGGCTGGGCCTTGTTTATATGGCCACCGGCACGCTCAATATGGCCGATATCACCGTGCAATTGCGTGAAAATGGTGACAGCCGCGTGATCCGCGCTGCCTTTGCCTTTATCGTGATCGGCCTGGGTTTGAAAACCGCCATGTTCCCGCTGCATACCTGGTTGCCCGGGGCCTATTCCTACTCGCCGACCATGGTGGGTACCTTCCTGGCCTCTACGGCCACCAAAGTGGCGTTTTACGCCATGGTACGCTTTATATTCGGGGTGTTTTCCACCGGCGAGCCATTTGACGGCGCTTTGCTGGAACTGGTGCTGGCCCCCATGGCCGTGGCCGCGATGATCATTTGTTCTGTACAGGCACTGTACCAGATGGATTTGCGCAAATTGCTGGCCTATTCATCGGTGGCCCAGCTTGGCTATATGCTGCTTGGCCTGTCCATGGGCACGGCGGCGGGGCTGTCGGCTGGCCTGTTGCATATGTTCAACCACGCCCTGATGAAGGGTGCCCTGTTCATGGGCCTGGGTATTTTTGGCCTGTGTTATGGGGTACGCCGAGTGCCGGATCTGGCGGGCCTTGGCAAGACCATGCCGGTTACCGCGGCCGCCTTTACCGTTTCTGGACTAAGCCTGATCGGCATGCCGCTGACCGCTGGGTTTGTCAGTAAATATTATCTGATCATCGCCGCCCTGGAACGGGGCTGGTGGTGGGCCGTGGCCGCCATTTTAGCCTCGTCCGTGCTGGCGATTTTCTATGTCTGGAAAATGGTGGAAATGATGTATCTGCGCGAGACGCCAAGGGCAAAAAGCCGGGCCAAGAAAGCCCATCCCAAAGCCCCCTTGCTGGCGCTGATCCCCTTGCTGATCCTGGCCATGGCCAATGTCTGGTTCTTCTTTGATGCCAGCCTGCCCAAAGGACTTACCGATGCCGCCGCCGCGGCGCTGTTGGGTGGAGGCGCATCATGAATTGGACTCCCGAACTTGGGCTGATCCTGTTGCTGGCCATTCCACTGGGCGGCTCGGTCGGTGTTATCGCCCTGTCGCGCTGGCCAAACCTGCGCGAGGCGGCGACGTTGATTGCCGGAGCTTTATTGCTGGCCAATGTGACCGCTTTGGTGCTGGCGGTGGATGGTGGCGCACGCCCCTCCACCACCTTGATGCAAGTGGCCGGGGGCATGGCGCTGAACTTTACGCTGGAGCCCTTGGGCGCCGTCTTTGCGGCCCTGGCCAGTGCACTGTGGCTGATCAATTCGCTCTATTCCATTGGTTATATGCGCGGCAATAAGGCCAAGGATCAAACCCGCTTTTATCTCAGCTTTACCGTCGCCATTGCCGCGGCCATGGGGGTGGCGGCCTCTGGCAATATGTTCACCCTGTTTGTGTTTTACGAGGCTCTGACGCTTTCTACCTATCCTTTGGTTGCCCATAATGGGGATGAAAAGGCACGGCGCGGCGCGCGGATATATCTATCCATTTTGATGGGCACGTCCATTGGCCTGTTCCTGCCCGCCGTGATTGCCACACAGGTGATGGCCGGTTCCACCGACTTTTTGCCGGGCGGTCTGCTGGCCGGTAATATCACCCCGGTCATGGGCAGCATTTTGCTGGTGCTCTATGTCTTTGGCATTGGCAAGGCCGCCATTATGCCGGTGCAAAACTGGTTGCCCAATGCCATGGTGGCCCCCACCCCGGTCAGTGCCTTCTTGCACGCTGTGGCGGTGGTCAAGGCCGGGGTTTTCACCATGTTGAAAATGTCGGTTTACATCTTTGGCCTGGATTTCATGCGCACCCTGCCGGCCTCACACTGGCTGGCCTGGATTGCTGCTATTTCCATTGTGCTGGCGTCCCTGATCGCGCTGTCCAAAGATAATCTGAAAGAACGGCTGGCCTATTCCACCATCAGCCAATTGTCCTACATCACGCTGGGCGCAATGATCGCCACACCGCTGGCGGCATTGGGCGCGGCCTTGCATATCATCATGCACGCTTGGGGCAAGATCACTCTTTTTATGTGCGCCGGGGCCATTTATACCGCACGGCATATCACCAATGTCAGCCAGTTAAAGGGCCTGGGTAAATCCATGCCATGGGTGTTTGGCGCCTTTATGGTAGGTTCGTTCTCTATTATCGGCCTGCCCCCCCTGGCCGGGGCCTGGTCCAAATTGTTGCTGATGATGGGTTCAACGGACCCGATCAACCGGGTGTTTATCGGCGCGCTGATCATCTCATCCCTGTTGAACGTGGCCTATTTGTTGCCGATCCCGGTCAATGCGTTTTTTGGCAAAGCCCCGGACAAACCGGCCAAGCCACCAACAGCCCCGCGCCTGACGGTCATCCCGCCTTTGATTACCGCGGCGGGAACCATTGTTCTGTTTTTTACCATTGGACCGATCCTGGATTTCCTGAGACCCGTTTTTGAAAGCGGAGGCATGCCATGAGCACCGCCAAGAAACCTGCCAAGAAAACCCCGGCGCGCAAGCCCGCCCATGACGAGGACATTCACCCCCTCGCCCGACCGTTTTTATGGCTGGTCAGCGATGGCGCGCGCAAAGGCTTCATGTATGTGGTTGGCTTTGCCGCCCTGCTCAGTATTGGCGCAGACTTTCTGGTGCACCGCCACAGCCATTTTCACTTTGAAGAGTTCAAAGGTTTTTTTGCCTTTTTTGGCTTTGCCGCCTTTGCCTTTGTCGTCCTGATGGGCTGGCCCTTGCGCCGCCTGACCGGACGTTCCGAAGATTATTACCCGGAGAGCACCGAGGATGACTGAACTTCTCGCCGCACCCATAAATCCTGCCTGGGCCATTTTGCTGGCCGGTCTCATCATTGCGGCCCTGCCCTGGCATAATGTCCGCAAGGCGGTGATGTTGCTGGCCCCTGCCGTGGCGCTGATGTTCTGGTTGAAAATGAGTGCCTTTGGCAGTTTTGACCAGCTCAGCATTGATACACTGGGCGCGGGCCTGACCACGTTTCGTTTTGACGGGCTGAGCCGTATCTGGGGACTTATCTTTATTATTGCGACGTTTTTAAACGCGCTTTATGCCCTGCACGAACGCGACCGGTTGCAAGACACCATGAGCGTTCTTTACGGCGGGGCGGCCATGGCGGCGGTATTTGCCGGCGACCTGATCACGCTTTTTATCTTCTGGGAAATCACCGCCATTACCTCGGTCTTTCTGATTTTCCGTACCGGCACCGCCGAGGCCCGCAATGCCGGCATGCGCTATCTGGTCATGCATATTGGCTCGGGCGTTTTATTGCTGGCCGGGGCCATCCTGTTGCACGCCCAAACCGGTTCCTGGGCATTTGAACATATCGGCCTGGAGGCCGGTCTGGCCGGTTGGTTGATCCTGTTTGGCTTTGGCATCAAGGCGGCCTTTCCGCTCTTGCACAGCTGGCTGCAAGATGCCTATCCCAAGGCCACCATTTCCGGGGCGGTCGTGCTGTCGGCCTTTACCACCAAAATGGCGATATACGCGCTGGCGCGTGGTTATGCCGGCACGGAAATGCTGATTTATGTCGGGGCCATTATGGCTTTATTCCCGGTATTCTTTGCCGTTATTGAAAATGACCTGCGCCGGGTTCTGTCCTTTTCCATCAACAACCAATTGGGCTTTATGGTAGTGGGCATTGGTGTTGGCACCACCATGGGCATTAATGGCGCCGCGGCACACGCCTTTGCCGACGTTCTTTTTAAAGGCCTTCTCTTCATGAGCATGGGCGCGGTGCTGCTGCGTACCGGCACGACCAAGGCTTCCGAGCTGGGCGGCCTGTTCCGCTCGATGCCGATCACTGCCTTTTTCTGTCTGATCGGGGCGGGATCCATTTCGGCATTCCCCTTCCTGTCGGCCTTTGTCACCAAAGCATTGATCCTGGCAGCCGTTGCCGATGAGGGACATTGGATTATCTGGTTGATCCTGGTCTTTGCCAGCGCCGGGGTGTTGGAACATGCCGGGATCAAAATCCCGTACTTCTCTTTCTTTGCCCACGACAGTGGCCGCCGGGTCAAAGAGGCCCCATGGAATATGTTGCTGGCCATGGGCATTGCCGCCTTCCTGTGCGTCTTTATCGGCGTCAATCATCGCTGGCTTTATGCGCTACTGCCCTATGCCAGCGATTATGAGCCATACACGCTTGGCCATATTGTTGGACAAATGCAGCTCTTGCTGGCGGCCATCTTCGCCTTTGCGCTTCTCATGCGGATTGGCTGGTATCCTTCCGAGAAACGCATGACCATTCTGGATATTGACTGGTTCTGGCGCAAACCCGGCAAAGCCTTGGTGCACTGGCTCTATGCCATTACGGCACGCCTGTGGGCCTATACCATGGGCGGCACCCGCAAGGCGCTGGGCAATTTCTCGTCCCTGTTGTCCGTCATGCTCAGCCCCGATGGCAATGTCAGTCGCACCGTTCCCACGGGCGCCCTGGCGGCATGGGCCGTAGCACTGCTGACCCTGGCCCTGTTGGGTGTATATATGGCGGGCTGAGCCCCGCCCCCGACCTTTTTCCACCGGCAAAGTGGCCTATCCTTGGCAAGCCAACACTGTTGGTTTGCCCTTTGTCTATTTTTTTCAGACAATTACTATTGGCAAAATCTGAATTTATTTCCCACCTCTTTCTTCACTATGCTTTTATAAAGTTGGCCAATTAGTCAATATACCGCATAGCTCTTATGAATTCTGAAACGTCAAGCCTAAAATCACTTGATTATGCATTAGAACTACGGCATATATCTATTGAACACGTTTAGTTAGAGGTGAGAATAAAAAATGACCGATAAAACAGCGATCACCGACATGGCCGTAGATATTGTCACAGCGTATGTTGGAAACAATACGGTTTCTGCTTCGGATCTGCCGGAAATCATACGCAGCGTCTATGGCGCGCTCAGTGCCGCTGATAGCGAAGGCAATGCCCCGGCTCAGCCACCGCAGAAACCAGCGGTTTCCCCGCGCCGCTCCATTACACCAGATTATATTATCTGTCTGGAGGATGGTGGAAAATACAAATCCCTGAAACGGCATTTGCGGGCCAAATACGATATGTCGCCGGACGAATACCGGGCCAAATGGGGACTGGCATCTGACTATCCCATGGTTGCCCCCAATTATGCTGAAGCCCGTTCCAAGCTGGCAAAGGAAATGGGATTGGGCCGTGGGCGCCGGGGAAGAGGCCGGTAGATTCACTTATCAACACTTTTTTTCGCAAAGCCCGGCTTCGTGTCGGGCTTTGTTTTTATTAGGGTTTCTTTAATTTTTCCGATTCGCGCTACAATTTCTGATTCCAGAACGATAAAAAAGAGTCAAGGGACTCTTGCGCCGATTCCATCAGTTAATGGATATTAACCAAACGAATCACTTTTACCGTATGCCATGTACAACGAGGGGGTTGGAAATGGGCGAATGCGCCGAGTCATTTAAACAACAGCTTGCCTATGACGCACAGCGCAGTCTGTATGATTATTGGCGCAGTAAATGCAGCCCCGGAAAATTGCCAAGCCGCCAGGATTTACACCCCCGGGATATGGTTCAGTTTCTACCCTTTATTACCCTGACAGATGTCGCACAAAACCACGCCCATATTAGCTTTCGGGTTCGCCTTGCCGGTACGGGTCTACGTTCTGTATTGCATCAGGAGATTACCGGGCGCACCCTGGACGAGTTGCCCTTTGACCGCCAGGCCCGGGCCCGGTGGCGCCAGATCCACGAACGGATTGTGGCTGACCGTAGTCCCTTGTGCGGGGTAACACCGCTTATGTGGGAAAAAACCGACCACACAGGTCATACGGCACTGGCCCAGTTCTGGTTGAAATTTCCCCTTGCTGGGGAAAATGGCAAGGTTTGCTCCATTTTGGCGTATGATATATTTACGCCCCTGGCAGACTTATCCCCGGGATTAGACCTCCGCGCCGCCCATAACTAATCTATATTTTTATATCTTTTCTAGTCGTTAAAGGACTTTACTCCAACTCATTATAGGAACATAATCCTACAACTTGGAATAGCAATTATCCTGCCTCCTCGTATTCAATTAATGTTGGAGGATTGAATGAGCCCTGAATATTATCGTCGGCGATCCCAGGACGAAGCACGCGCCCGCCTGGCCAGAACGCTGGTTGCTTATACCCTGGGCGTGCCGGAACAGGACATGGACGCCCTGACCCGGCGTAACGCCCGGGTGGCCTTTGGTCGACAGGTTGCCATGTATCTGGCGCATATTGCCTTTGAGTTGAGCCTTAGCCGCGTGGCCATGGCCTTTGGGCGTGACCGCACCACGGTTTCTCATGCCTGTCATCTGGTAGAGGACCGTCGCGATGATCCGGCATTTGATGCCCAGCTGGAAGATCTGGAAAGCCTGTTACGGGCGGCCCCGGCCCCCGCCCCCGTCCTTGATGAGGTGCCACCCTCATGAACCGCCGGGCTAATAAAAAGCTGGCCCGGGTGCTCACCCAGATGCGGGAAAAGGGCTTGTGCCTGATCCGCCAGCCGGATGGCTCTTATGCGGCCAGACACTTGGGTAGGATTTGCGCCCGCCTGAGTGCAGACGAAGCCAAAACCGCTTGTGCGAATGGTATTCTGATTGCCCATGCTGATCAGCAATTGCAATGCAGTGAACAGGTGGATTTGTGGTTAAAACGCCGTGCGATTGGCGACCCACAAAGCGCCTACGGCGCTCAACACCGTGATATGCATCGGGTACACCTGATTGATTCAGAGGGGTGTCTGTTTACGGCGTACAAAAATGCCACTGAATCGCCACTGGCATGGCTGAGACGACATGGCGGCAAAGACAAGGCTCCCTTTTTAACGGCACCGGAATTTGCCGCCGCCGAGCAATTGCGTCAGGACTATTATCGTTCTTCCCTGGCACAAAAACTTTGTAGCGATTGGCAAGCCCCGGCCCGAGGCACTGCGGCCCAAGGCCCCCATAATGCCGTTCTGGATGCCGCCGATAACGCGCTGGCCGCCAAAGAACGCTTTATGGAGGCCCTTGATGCGCTGGGCCCCGGCCTGGATGATCTTGTTTTTTGCCTGTGCATACGCGAAATCAGTCTGGGCGCCATAGAAAAGGCACGCAAATGGCCAAAACGCACCGCCAAGGTGGTGCTGAAGCTGGCGCTGGACCGTCTGGCCCGTCATTATGGTTTATTACATTAATCCAGCTCATCTTTTAGTGTACAGGCAGGCCTATGTCAGATCGCAAACTCACCCCCGAACAGGAACGCATTGCCATTTCGTGTGCCACCGAAGCCCCGTTTACGGGACCGTGGCTGAATGAAAAACGCCCAGGCATTTATACCTGTATTGCCTGTGATACCCCATTATTTGATGCCGCCCACAAATATGATTCCGGCTCAGGCTGGCCATCATTTTTTGATGCGATCAGCCCCCAGGCGCTGGCCCAGCATGTTGATACTTCTTTGGGAATGGCGCGCAATGAAATCCATTGTGCCAAATGCGGCGCCCATATGGGCCACGTATTTGAGGATGGCCCCGCCCCCACCGGATTGCGATATTGCGTCAATGGTACAGTGTTGAATTTTAAACCGGAATAACCTTGCCCCTATCATCAAAGAGCCTGTCCATGTGTCCGTCCCAATCTGTGTTCTCCCCCTCGGTCGCAGCCCCCGTGGCAGAAAAACGCCCCCATGCTCATAATTGTGGTGACCACCAGATCCGTGATGATTATGCCTGGTTGCGGGCCGACAACTGGCGCGAAGTGATGCAGAATCCACAGACCCTGCCCGCCGATATTCGTGCGCACCTTTTGGCGGAAAATGCCTATTGCGATAGCGCCCTGAAAGATACCACAGCCTTACAAGAAAAGCTGGTGGGCGAAATGCGCGCCCGTATTCGCGAAGAGGATACAGATGTCCCCATAGAGGACGGCCAATATGCCTATTTTTATACATTTGCGCCGGGCAGCGAACATCCGCTTTATGCCAGACGCACCATCAAAGAAGACGGCACATTATCAGATCAGGTCGAGCCCGTATTAGATGCCAATGCGCTGGCCAATGCCCATGATTATTTTGACCTGGGGGCCATCGCCCACAGCCCGGATCATCGATTTGTGGCCTATGCGACTGATTGCCAGGGTAGCGAGTTTTACGACATTCGCATTCGGGATATTCAAAGCGGTCAGGATTTACCGGATCACCTGGTATCAGCGGCCTCGGATCTGGTATGGAGCACCGACAGTGCCTCTCTCTATTGGATTTGGCGCGATGAAAACAATCGCCCCAAAGAGGTACGCCGACACCAGCTGGGCGATCACCCAGACACAGACCAATGTCTTTATCATGAAGAGGATGAAGGTTTTTTTCTGAGCCTGTCACAAACATCGGATCGCCGCTATATCCTGATTGAAGCCAATGACCACACGACCAGTGAAGTTCATATTCTGGATGCAGACATGGCAGAGCCCGCTTTGCACTGTATCGCCCCCAGGGAACGTAATCTGGAATATCATGTAGACCATGCAGGCCACGATTTTTACATTCTGACCAATGCGGATGGTGCCGAGGATTTTAAAATCATCACCGCCCCGGACAACCATCCCGGGAGAGAAAACTGGCAAGATCTGGTACCGGCCAAGCCAGGGACACGGCGGCTGGAACACCGTCTATTCAAAAACCATATGGTGCGACTGGAACGGGTTAATGCGTTACCGCGGCTCGTCGTACATCGCCTGTCTGATGGCCGGGAAACCCAGATCACCATCAAGGACGAGGCCTATGCCTTGGGCCTGGAACCGCTATCTGATTTTGATACCCGGCGTATGCGCTTTAGTTTCTCTTCGCTTTCTCAACCCGAACAGATTTTTGATTATGATATGGAGCGCCATACACGGATTTTACGCAAAACCCAGGATATCCCCTCTGGTCACGATGCCGA
Source organism: Robiginitomaculum sp. (assembly GCA_030949705.1). Taxonomy (GTDB): domain Bacteria; phylum Pseudomonadota; class Alphaproteobacteria; order Caulobacterales; family Maricaulaceae; genus Robiginitomaculum_B. Next base: position 63,980 of record JAUZSF010000021.1, read on the forward strand.
TGCCTATTGTGTAAGACGACTGACGGCCAAAGCCCAGGACGGGGAAGATATTCCGGTTAGTCTGATCCACCATAAAGATACCCCCATCGATGGCACCGCCCCTTTGCTGCTTTATGGTTATGGTTCGTATGGCATTACCATACCGGCCAGTTTTTCCCTTCGACGACTGAGCCTGATCAACCGTGGCTTTGTCTATGCCATCGCCCATATCCGTGGCGGCGAAGCCAAGGGCCATGCCTGGTACACCGCTGCCAAGGGCATTCATAAACCCAATACATTTCATGATTTCATTGCAGTCGCCCAAGGCTTGATTGCCAAGAATTATACCTGCAAAGGCAAGATTATTGCCATGGGCGGCTCCGCCGGCGGTTTGCTGGTGGGGGCGGTATTAAATATGGCCCCGGACTTGTTTGGCGGGGCCATCGCCGCGGTGCCCTTTGTCGATGTGCTGAACACCATGTGCGATGAAACCCTGCCCTTAACGCCGCCGGAATGGCCCGAATGGGGCAATCCGAAGGAGGATACGAACGCCTTTGCCGCTATCTCGGCCTACAGCCCCTATGATAATGTCGCGCCGCGTAACTATCCGCCTGTTTTGGTCACAGCCGGGCTCACCGACCCGCGAGTGACCTATTGGGAGCCAGCGAAATGGGTAGCCCGATTGCGCGACATGGCGCCCAAGGCTGGGCCTTATCTGTTGCAGACCGAAATGCAGGCAGGGCACGGCGGCCTGTCCGGGCGGTTCGAAGGGTTAAAAACCACTGCCCTGGAATATGCCTTCGCCATCAAGGCGGCGAGTCTATCGCTGCGCTGAGCCGCATACAAGCACATATTAAGAAACCCCCCGGCCATAGACCGGGGGTTTTGTTGTTCAAGAGAAAGACCTGGGTCAAGACCTAGCTGGCTTTCTTTTTACGAGCGGCTGCCTTTTTGGCTTTTTGCCGCTCTTCCTCTTTGGCCAGAATGGTTACACATTCCGCAGAGATTTCACCAACCCCTTCCAGGAATTCTGCGCCCATCCGTTTTTTACGGTCAAGCTGGTTCTTACATTCGTCCAGTTTAACCTTGCTTTTAAATTCAGCCTGTTTGCGGGCCACTTCAAACTCGCCATTGATAAAGCGGATCCAGCCTTTGGCGGTTTTTCTGGAATACGGGTATTCCGCGGCCTTTTTAAACTCTTTGATGGCGGCACGTGGCTTGCCCCGCTCATAGAGTGAATTGGCAATCAGCACATAGGCGTTACCTGGCTTTTTAATGCCCTTGGCAATGGCTTTTCTAAAGGCTTTTTCGGCTTTGTCGTATTGCTCTTCCGAATAATACGCTTCACCCAGCTTTTCATAAAGGCTGCCATCGGGGGCAATATTGGCCGCCGCGGTCAGGATCGGAATGGCACGGTCATATTCACGGGCCTGGCGCCACATATTGGCCAGCAATTCCAGATTCTTTTTTGCTTTTAGAAACCCGGCCGGCATTCATTTCCCGTTCCAAGATCGAGGCACCACGATACGGGACTTCGTAATAGCTGTAATACTGAGCCAAAGCGAGCAGCTCGCGCTCTTTTTGCAACATGCCATTCAAGTACATGATTTTGTTGACCTCAAAGGCCTCACGCGACTTGTTTGCCTGTTGTTTCAAAGACGCAATAGCCCTCCAGATCTTTTTATCATCTGGCCAGATGGAAACTTCCTCTTCCAGCAGAGCGGCCTGTTTGCCCGGCATTTTCAGCTCGTGATAGATGTAGTTCAGAATGTCAAAGTGCTTTTTCTTCTTGGGGTTTGCCATGCGAAAAGCGGCCTCGGCATGAGGCAAAGCCTTGCGATATTCATCGGCCTGCAACCAGGACTGGGCAATCATCAAATGGATGCGATCATTGGCCTTGCCGCCATTACGCAACCAGTTTTCCAAAATCGTGGCGCCTTTAACATACTGCCCTTCGGCAATGTACAATTGCCCGATATTGGGGGTGAGGCTATCCACTTCACTCTGGTTAAAGGCACCCGTGGCAATCGCGGCTTCCCAGTCTTTGATGGTGGCTTTAATATTGCCTTCGGCATAATTTGCGCCCCCGCGAATCTGAAGGCTGATCGCACGCTCATACGGGCTGAGCTTGGGTCTTTCCAAAAGCTTGGTCAGCACCGCAATGGCGGTTTTATTATCTGGCGGCTCAGCGGCCAAGGCTTCCTGAGCTTTGATAATTGCTTCGCCGGCGCTGGTGCTCAGCACCCGGCCTTCGGTCTTTTGCTTTTCGTCTCGATTACGACGTTGTGCATCAGCAGGGCCAGCCACAAACACTACAGCCACAAGCGCGGACAAGGCTATCAGTGTAACCTGATTCAACCATCCGTTCCCGCGATGTATTTTTGTTCCAAACATGCCTTATCTCCTTGGCGCTATCTTGTCTTTGGCCCGGTGCAACGCCTGTGTCACACCCGCAATGCTCTAGTCAGCCAGTTGAAATTTAAATGGCGTGACCACGCCGCGGCGAGCGACGGCCTTACCATCAACGATTTTCGGGTTGTATTTCCACTTTTCAATGGCCCGCGTTGCCGCCCGTACAAACAGGGAAGACGAGCAGGAAACACGAATGTTATAGGGTTTGCCCGTTGCACTCACGTCAAACATGCCTTCGCAGGTTCCTTCGCGGCCCTGTTCAGCAGCGCGCGGCGGATAAATCGGCTCGATCCGCACCAAAGGCTGGGCATCACGGTCGCTAACCTGAAAGTTGATGTTGCCACGGTTAAGCTGCGGCGGCTCAAAATCCGGAATGGAACCCGACACAGAGGCAATGCCTTCGTTCGGTTGCACCGCTTTTTGCTTTTCAATGGCCGGTGGTGGGGGTGGAGGTTTAACGTCCTTGGTCCGCTCCGGCTTGACTTCGCGCTGACGCACCTCAAGCTCTTGCACTTTGGGGTTAATATCAAAGCGGACCGATTCCTCTTTTTCCGCCAATTTAAAATCGCCTGAGATAAAGAACCGCATCAGCAAAAATAAGCCGACCGTTATTACCGCAGCAATTGGCAATCCAGCAATAAAACGCATCAAGAACTCCTGTTGCAATTTCCCAAGCCAAACTCATTGATGATTCGATCAATTGGGCGCCTGGCCCTCTCCCCCTGAATCACCGAATTTGGCCGGTGTTTTCTTATACTTTACCGACTCGAATCCAACACGAATAGCCTTTTTTCAGTCCGAATGTGCAAATCATCGGTAAACAACACATCCTTGTGAAGGTTACACAACAATGGGGCGATTTTGCGACCAGCAACACAACCTAAAGGAATAAGCATCCTGCATAGTGTTCAGCAAAATCAAAATACTCGTACCAACAACTTCCAGACTATACCTGTTTGGAATAAACAAACAGGCCGTGCAGAACTACACGACCTGTCTGTGACAACCTCTTCATTCCACGAAAACTACTTCTTCTGAATTGATACTTTAACGGGAATGCCCAGCGCGATGAAAACGTCTTGGATATCCAGAACCGTACCAATTTTTGCCAATTGGTCACCCTGAATAACGCCCTCTGCCTTAGGGTTTTCAGCCTTCATTTTCTCAAGGACAGAACTGACGCCGGCCTTTGGTACGATTTTCTTGTTGATCCAGATCTGATTGTCACTGGCCACCGCCACCATAATGGAAGGCTTTTCAGCAGAGACTTCCGGGCTCCACAATGGTTTGTTGACATCAACACCAGGTTCTTTAACGAAAACCGCCGTCACAATAAAGAAAATCAAGAGGATAAAAACAACGTCCAACATGGGCGTCATATCCATTTCGACTTCTTCTGCCTTACTTACCGTGCGTGATCTTGCCATCACTTAACTCCGCTAATCTGTAAAACCACTATATGTGGATCAGGCGCCGTCTTTCTGTCTCTGGATCATGGTTGGCGCCCCCGTATTCTTGGCCGCATCAAACACGGTAATAACCACCCCATGGCTGGCCTCATCATCAGGCACAATCAGAATGGCACTGTCGCCTTTATCGGCACGGAACCGCTCAATCGCCGGCCCAACCCGACGTACATCGGTAAGCTGGTCATTGACAAAAACCACATCGCGGTCCGTGATCTGAATCAGAATGACCGGGTTTGATTTTTGCGGCTCATCGTTTTTAGACGGGGGCGGCGGCACCAGCGAGATGGAGCGCTCCTGAACAAAAACGGCCGTAACGATAAAGAAGATCAGGAGGATAAAAACAATATCCAGCATCGGCGTCATATCGACTTCGACTTCTTCCTGCTCCCGATGGCGTCCACCTCTACGCATGGTCCGACCCTACCCTAGTTCCATGGCATCAGCGACGGCTTGTGTGGCCCGAAGGCCCCGCCGCTCGAGCCGGTTTGTAAAAATAAGTCCAGAGAGTGCCGCCACCATACCGGCCATGGTCGGAATGGTTGCCTTGGACACACCGGCGGACATAGCCCGCACATTGGACGATCCAGTTGCCGCCATCACATCAAACACTTCGATCATGCCCGTCACCGTGCCCAGAAGGCCCAGCAAAGGTGCAATGGCAACCAGTGTTTTGATCAGCCTGATATTCTGTTCGGTTTTTTGACGAACCTCAGAAATCAACTGTTCGCGAATGGCATGGGCATACCAGGATTTGTGATCCTGGCGAGCTGCCCATTTATTGATTGCCCTTTTGACAACATTGCCATGCGCAAACTGATAGTAGGCCATGCGTTCGATTATGTACGCCCACATGAAGAAGGTGGCGACCATGATCAGCAGGAGTACGTTCCCACCCATCTCCAGAAACTGCTGGAGATTATCCAAAGCCGCCATCGGGTTTAGCCAAACAGGCATAATGTCTTCCTTCTCAGCCTTAGGATTGCAAGAGGACTACTTGGCGCTGCGGGCTTCGGCATTCGCCGCAACCATACCCGCTGCCTGCTCTTCCAGAACCTGCTGGAGGCTACGGCTCGCCGAAGAGCAGAAGCTGTGCAGCAGCAGAAGTGGAATAGCGGAAAGCAGACCCAGAACCGTAGTTACCAGGGCAAAGGAAATACCGTCAGCCATCAGCTGTGGATCACCGGCACCAAACAGGGTAATCGCCTGGAAGGTTTTGATCATCCCGATAACCGTACCCAGAAGACCCATCAGCGGGGAAACCGCGGCCAGCACCTTGATCAGGCTCAGGCCGAATTCCAGCTTGCCGGTCTCTTTGAGAATGGCGTCATCCAGTTTCAGCTCAATGGTTTCAATATCCCGGTCCTTGGCGCTTTCATAAGCCGCCATGATACGACCCAGCGGATTACCCTTACCAGGTTTGGAACGGCGCATTTGTGCACGAACCGCCATAGAGGTGGTAAAGAGAGCAAACAAGCGCCACACGCCGATAAAGATACCGATGGCGGCCATTACACTCACGGCGTAACCAATATTACCACCAGCATTATAACGTTCCATCAGCGTTGGTGTACGCACCACCAGGCTCAACAGCACGCCGCGCGTCGGATCAACCGGACCCTTGACGATCTTGTCGGGGCTGCCATTGCTGACATTGTGGGCCAGACCACGCAGGCGGCCAGAAGGCTGACGAGCCAGCAAACCAAGTTCGCCATCATCCACTTTCAGGAAGCTGGCATCTTTGGCCAACCAGGAAGTAAAAGACCCAACGCGGGTAATATCAACAGGCGCACCGTCATTCACATCCGGGATTGAACCTTTATACGTAACCACATCGCCTTGGGCCTTGGCTTCTTGCAAAATGGTTTTGTAAATATTTTCCAACTCGGAAACTTCTGGCAATTTAGAACTGTTGGCCACATTGCCCAGCGCTTCACCACGGTCAGGATACTGACCGGAGATGAAGGAAACATCGACAACGGCTTTGATTTCGCCAGCGGCCTGACGGGCCGCACCAAACAATTCACCGAACGAACCCTGGGCTACGCGCAGATCATCATCCAGCTTCAGCACCAGCGCCTTGTTGGCATCCAGCTTTTTATTATTGGCCGCTTCCTGCGCCCGTAAGGCCCGCAACTGCGCTTTTGCCTGATTAAGCAGACGCTGTTGCTGATTCTTTTTTTGCATAAACTCCTGCACCCGGCGCTGAGCCTCGGCATTGGCTTCACGGCTGTCGCGACCAACACGAGCAATCAGCTCGTCAATGGATTTGACCGGCGTGTTCTGCGCAAAGGCAGGACCAACAGGAACGATCAGGGTTGCAGCGCTGATAGCGACGGCACCCAGAAGCGATTTCAGATTAAATTTCATTGCTTTTTCTCGCCTCTCTAACCTTATTGCACTTTCGTTGCGCCAGGCAACGGTGCAGGGAAGACTTCAGGGGTTTTCTGCTCAAGGGCAATCCGCGTGGCGGACTGGACATCCATCTTGAAGCTGTCTGGCAGATCCTCGTACGCACCAGTCGCCTTATTCCAGATGTGCATTTTATGCTTGCTGTCCGTATAGACCAGAATCACACGACCAACCCGCAGGAATTCCACTTTGCGCGGCTCCCCATTGACCAGAACATTCTCGGAATAAGAGGTCGTCTGATTACCGTAGGAAAGCTCGATCTGGTAGGCGTTCATAATCTGACGATAAAGCTCGGCAGGGGACTGGTTAGGATCGCCGGCCAGTTCTTTAAGCTTGGCAATGCGGGCCTCACGCTCTTCCATCTGGAAGGGGACGTCATCAGCGACGAAAGCCTCCAGAGCACCGATCATGCGCAGCATCATCGGCAGCAATTGCGCCTGAATATCACCCACGCGTTCAATTTGAACCCGCAGCGATTCGATTTCATTTTCTTGCGACTTCAGGAAAATTTTCTGTTGATCTACGTTAAGAGCAACCGTCTCCTTTTCCTGTAAGGCGGCGCGATATTCGCGCACAATATCGCCAACCTTATCATCAATGCGATCGATGCGCGCTTGCGCAGCCGCACCGGCTGCGGTTGAACGCTCTGCCGTTTTAATCGCAGATGAAAGCTGCGCTTGGGCCGCAACACCAAATGTAGCGACTGCAAGAGCCGCGACACTGATACGCGTCATTAATTTCAACTTCGTCATACCATGCTCCACAAAAGGACCCTGCCGCGACCAGACGAAACAGGCGCGCCGTAAATTCTCAAAAAAAAAGGTCTGACACTACTGCCAACTACCCCGCAAATGGTGCTCACCGCACCCCGCCATCCGGCGGTAAAGTTGGAAGAGAATCCAGCTGCAAAGTGCAGCCTTTCCCCCTTCTACATGCAGCGGTTCTTCCGCTGACTTCTGCTCAGTGGCGGTTGATCCGCCATCAATTCGGGCACTTTGAAGAAACCTTCACGTGTCTCTTGGCGAGAACGCTAACACTGATCCGCGTCACCAATCAATACTGTGTCTGCAAGAATTTCAGCGGATATCCACGCAAAGTAAAAAAACTCGCTTATAGAGGGAAATATGGCTGGGGCGCCAGGATTCGAACCTGGGAATGGCGATACCAAAAACCGCTGCCTTACCACTTGGCCACGCCCCAACAACATTTCCGGGACCAGCCCGGCGGAGCAGGGTAATAACGCCTCGCCCCCTCAATTGCAACGCCTCCTCTGCGCTCTTTTGTACTTGGTGCAGTCATACCCCAAAGAGTATAACCAGAAAGCGAAACCATTAACTGCTATTTTTTTCTGTACCGCCCCTGCCAAAGCCCGGCCAGCCGCCACACCACTGGCCCAGGCCCACTGAAAATTATGCCCACCCAGGTGCCCGGTGACATCCACCACCTCGCCAATAAAATACAAACCGGGCACGGTTTTACTTTCCATGGTTTTTGAAGACAGGCCGCTGGTATCCACCCCGCCCCGGGTCACTTCGGCAGTGCGATAACCTTCACTGCCATTTGGGCACAACGTCCAAGCCTGTATTTTGTCGGCCAGCGCCGCCAAATGCGAATCACTCATATCGGCCAGCCGGGCGTGCACCACGTCTCGGGCCATCGATTGTGCCAGGCGTTGTGGCAACAGGGTGGACAAAAACCCGGACGGGCTTTGCCTGGGGTTATGTTTTCGGGCGTCTTTCATGGCAGCCAGAACATCCACATCCGGGGCCATGTTAATATGTATGTTCTTGCCCGCGGCCCAATAGGAGGAGATCTGCAAGATGGCTGGCCCGGACAAGCCCCTATGGGTAAAGAGTATCGCTTCGTCAAAAACCGCTTTGCCACAATGGACGCGTGCCGGCACGCTGATCCCGGCCAGCGTTTGCATACGCTCTTTAAGATCACCGGCAAATGTCAGCGGCACCAAAGCCGGTTCGGGCGTAATGACCTTCATCCCAAATTGGCTGGCGATCTGGTACCCAAACCCACTGGCCCCCATTTTGGGAATGGATGGCCCGCCGCAGGCCACCACCATATTATTGGCCGTATAGGTCCCCTCAGAGGTCAGCACCGAAAAGCCGTCGTTCTCTTTAATGACTTCCAGTACTTTGGTGTTCAGGTGCATTTCATTGCCGCTGACGGTGCAGGCATCCACCAGCATTTGCACGATCTGGGTGGAGCGGCCATCGCAAAACAATTGCCCCAGAGTCTTTTCGTGCCAGGCAATCCCCCGCGCCTCGACCAGGTCTATAAAGTCCCGGGGGGTAAACCCGGCCAAAGCGGATTTGCAAAAATGCGGGTTTTGCGAAATGAAGTTTTGCGGCCCACTATATATATTTGTGAAATTACAGCGTCCGCCGCCAGAAATGCGGATTTTCTCGCCTGCCTTGCGCGCATGATCCAGAATCAGGATTTTGCGTCCCGACTCACCGGCCACGGCGCCGCACATCATCCCGGCGGCCCCGGCGCCAATAACGATCACGTCATAGGCGCGGGCCGTATCTGGTTTACTCATCAGGGTGCGTATCCATATTACCAGCCCCCCCGCTTATAATGTCAGCGCCCAGATGAAAAGCCTGCTTGCAACGCCGACGGCCAAACGATATATACCGCGCGTCGTCGGAGTATAGCTCAGCCTGGTTAGAGTACCGTCTTCGGAAGGCGGGGGTCGCAAGTTCAAATCTTGCTACTCCGACCATTTTTTCCAAACCAGACCTTGGCCTCTGTTTTACGGGGTCTGATTGCCCACACCATTCCTGCTGTGGGTCTACCGTCCCTTAACGATGTACTGTGGATTCCAGCACTCCATATTGTTTCTCGATAAAAAATCGGTATATTCACCCAGATAGCCGTATTTTGGGCGGCGCGTAATTGTTTTGAGGAAATGATGAAACAGTTCTTTTTGACCATGGCCGGGGTCTTTGCCGCTTTTTTTTCTTCTGATACTGATCCCGATTGTCCTGCTTATTGCCGTTGGTCTTTTTGCATCCGGTTCTCAAAAGGCGGTCGCCACGGCAGCCAAAAGCAAGGCAGACCACATTGTTCTGCGGGTGGATTTACGCCTTCCCATGCTGGATCAGTCCCGGCGCAGTTTTATTGGCGGCAATCGCCCCTCATTGCTTCAACTGGTTGAGACCCTGCAACGGGCTGAAAAAGACAAGCGCGTCAAAGGCGTGTTCATTCGTGCCAATTCCTTTGGCATGCCCCCGGCCCAGGCCGAAGAGATCCGTGATGCCTTGAAAAACTTTCGCCAGACTGGACGCTTCGTCATTGCCCATGCCCAGGGATTTGAGGGCACCTCGGTAACCTCTTATCTCTCGGTCAGTGCGGCGGACGAGATCTGGCTGCAAAAATCATCAGGCTTTTCGGCCTCGGGGATTGGCAGCGAGGTAGAATTTTTTGGCGGCGTGATGGAAAAGATCAAAGCCAAGCCAGAGTTTGAACAGTTTTACGAATATAAAAATGCGGCCAACGCCTATACTCAGAAAACCTTCACCCCGGCACACCGCGAAAGCGTGATGTCGTATATCGGCTCTATTTATGATTCGGCCCTTGGGGAGATCAGCCAAGATCGCGACCTGCAGAAATCGGTATTGAAAAACCTGATTGAAAGCGGACCCTATAGCGCAGAAGACGCGGTCAGAATTGGCTTGGTCGATCAATTGGGGCAGGTGATTGAAGCGCGCGAAGCAGCCCTGGAAAAAGCCGACAAGGGTGCCATGGTGGACATCATGGATTACGCCCAGCAAAAGGCCAAGCTGAAGCCCCTGACGGGCAAGCATCCGGTCATTGCCCTGATCGAGGGCCAGGGCGAGATCGTGACCGGTGAAGGCGACGACAATCCCTTTAACAACACCGTCTCCATTGCTTCGGACACCATGTCCAGAACCATCATGGCCGCGGCCAATGCCAAAAACGTCAAGGCCATCGTGTTGCGTATTGATTCGCCGGGGGGGTCGGCCATTGCCTCGGACCAGATCTGGTATGCGGTTGAGCGCGCCAAAAAGGCCGGTAAGCCGGTAATTGTCAGCATGGGCCAGCTGGCCGCCTCGGGCGGGTATTATTACGCCGCGGGCGCGGACTATATCTTTGCCCAGCCGACCACCCTGACCGGGTCTATTGGTGTTCTGGGCGGCAAAATCGTTCTGGATGATACCTTTGACATGGTCGGCTATAATGTAGAGCCGGTTGCTGTGGGCGGTGAATTTACGCTGGCCTATTCCGGCGTTCAGAGCTTTACCCCGACCCAGCGTAAAAAATTTCACGATGCCATGGCCAGAACCTATGAGGATTTTACTTCCATCGTAGCGGCCGGGCGAAAAATGCCTCTGGAAACCGTGCTGGACCTGGCCAAGGGCCGGGTCTGGACCGGCGCCCAGGCCAAGGAAAACGGTCTGGTCGATGAACTGGGCGGGCTGAGGGATGCCATCAATAAGGCCCGCGAACTGGCGGGTCTGGCCGAGGACGCCAAAGTCAGAATTCAGCGCTATCCCACGCCGGAATCCCCGGTGCAACAGCTCAAGCGTTATTTTGGTATTTCAACTGAAACCGCCCAGGCCGTGGCCCGGTTAAACGCCCTGGTGGATACACCGCAGATGAAAGCCTTGCTGAAATCCGCGGCCATGGTGCAGGAAAAACCCGCCACCCTGAAAGCCGAAGTCCCGGTTTTTGAGCATTAGGGCCTTCACCGCGTTGAACCGAATCTGCACAGGGACGCGTCAAACATACAGCGTGTCATTACCGGGCCTGTCCCGGTAATCCGGCTCTTGCCTTACCACCGTTCTGGATTGCCCGGACAAGCCGGGCAATGACACAAATGGATCTCCCTCAGAAAAGTTAAAGGCTGAGGGGTAACAAATGCCCCCATCTCTTTAACGTGCCTTTACAAGCCCGGACCCGCCCGTGAAACTATGCAAAAGCAATCAGGGGCGGCACATGAAGCACGGCAGTTTGAAACAGGTATTGGGAAGGGCTGACACGTTCTTCCTGGGCTTTGGGGCGATGATTGGCTGGTCCTGGGTGATCCTGGCCGGTTTATGGATTGCCAAGGCCGGGGTGATGGGCGCGGGCCTTGCCTTTCTGGTGGGCAGCATTGCCATCACCGTTATCGGCTTTACCTATGCCGAGCTGGCCTCGGCCATGCCGGTGGCCGGCGGCGAGCACCATTATACGGAGCGTGCCTTTGGCCCCCTGCATTCCTTTATCTGCACCTGGGCGCTGATCTTTGGCTATATATCCGTGGTGGCGTTCGAGGCCATCGCTTTGCCCGTTGCCGTAACCTATATTTTCCCCGCCTTTAAAATGCTGCCCCTGTGGTCCATTGCCGGCTATCAGGTTTATGGCAGCGAGGTGGCGCTGGGCGCGCTGACCGGCCTGCTGATTACGGGGTTGAATATATTGGGGGTGCAATTGGCGGCGCGCATCCAGATCGCCATTGTGTTCTTCATATTGGCAGCAGGCGCGCTGTTGGTGAGTGGCGGGCTGGTCAATCTGGACGCGCTGGACACCTCTGCACCCCTATGGAAAGGCTTTGGCGGCGTCTTCGCGGTGATCATCATGGTGCCATTCATGTTTGTTGGCTTTGATGTCATCCCGCAATCCGCCGAAGAGGTAAACATGGCCCCGCGCGAAATTGGCCGGGCGCTGGTTGGCTCGATCCTCTTGGCGGTGGCGTTTTATCTTCTGATTGTAATGACCGTTGGCTATGCGCCCTTTGATAAAGACCATTCAACGCTTTATGCCGCCGATGCGGCCGGGGCCTATTGGCACTCTAAAAAAGCGGCGGCGTTTTTGGTGATTGCCGGCATTGGTGGCATCGTCACCAGTTGGAATGCGTTTCTCATTGGCGGCAGCCGCGCCATCTTTGCTCTGGCCCGGGCGGGGCAATTGCCTAAGATACTGGGCGAGGTGCATCCGCGCTTTGGCACTCCCTGGCCAGCCATTATCCTGATCGGGGTCTTTTCTGTGCTGGCCCCCATGCTGGGGCGCAACGCCCTGGTCTGGATCGTCAATGCCGGCGGCTTTGGCATCGTCATTGCCTATCTGTATGTGGCGGCCTCTTTCATTCGCCTGCGCCGTACCGCCCCCGACATGGACCGGCCCTATAAGGCCCCCGGCGGCATGTTTACCGGCATAGCCGCCTTTATATTGGGGCTGGCCATTTTTGTGCTTTACCTGCCCGGCTCCCCCTCGGCATTAAAATGGCCACAGGAATGGGGCATGTTGCTGATCTGGGCGTTGGTTGGCGTGGGGTTTGTCTGGATTGGTCGCAACAAAACGCCTCACTGAATTTTGTCATTGCCGGGCTTGTTCCGGCAATCCAGCATTTTGCCTATAGGTGCGTTCTGGATTACCCGAATCAATCGGGTAATGACATTTGTGACCTAGCCCAGCCAGTCAACCTTGGCGTATGGCAGACCCAGATCACGGGCCACGGCCTCGTGGGTAATCTTGCCGTCCGCCACATTCAGGCCCAGCGCAAAGCCCGGATCAGCCTTTAGCGCCTCGTGCACGCCCATATTCGCCAGTCGCTTCATATAAGGCAGCGTGGATTTGACCAAAGCAAAGGTCGAGGTGCGTGCCACCGCGCCCGGCATATTGGCCACGCAATAATGCACCACGCCATCGACCACAAAGGTTGGGTCACTGTGGGTGGTGGCATGCGAGGTTTCAAAACAACCGCCCTGATCAATGGCAATGTCGACCAGCACCGCGCCTGGCTTCATGGTTTTGACCATTTCCCGACTTACCAGTTTGGGGGCTGCCGCGCCCGGCACCAGAACGGCCCCGATGACCAGATCAGCCTCGATACAGGCTTTGGCCACCGCCTGTTTGGTGGAATAAATGGTTTTGATGCGACCGCCATAAAGGGCGTCCAGCTCGTTCAGGCGATTGTCGGAAATATCAAAAATGGAAACATCGGCGCGCAGCCCCATGGCCATTTGCGCCGCATTGGTGCCCGATACGCCGCCGCCAAGGATCACCACCTTGGCCGGGGCCACGCCGGGCACCCCGCCCAGCAACATGCCGCGCCCGCCTTCATTCCGTTCCAGACAATGCGCGCCCACATGCACCGACATGCGCCCGGCCACTTCGCTCATTGGCTGTAACAGCGGCAGACCGCCCCGCGGTCCGACAATGGTTTCATAGGCAATGCACGTGGCCCCCGATTGCATCAGGCCCTCGGCCTGGGGCTTGTCGGCGGCCAGATGCAGATAGGTAAAGAGGGTCTGGTCTTCGCGCAGGCGCGCATATTCAACCGGCTGTGGCTCTTTGACCTTGACGATCATTTCACCAAACGCAAAAACCTCGTCCGCATCGGCACCAATGGTACAGCCTGCGGCCACATAATCAGCATCCGCAAAACCAACGCCTTCGCCGCCGCCGGTTTGTACCATCACTTCATGGCCATCATGAACCAGCTCGGCCGCCGCATCCGGGGTCAGGCTGATCCGGTATTCATGAACTTTGATCTCTTTGGGAATGCCAATGCGCATAATATGTGCCCTCACCAATATGCTGCAGTCATAATGTAATGGGAAAATAACGCGCAAAGACAAGAATGTCCTTGCCTTTTCAGCGCAATCTATCAATTCTTCTGAAGAATATTTCAATTTTTTATCTTTTCATGAAAGAAACCTCCACAATGAAACTGGACGCGATTGATCGGCAGATTCTGACGCTATTGCAGGCCGCCGGGCGGCTGAGCAATGCGGATCTTGCCGATAAGGTGGGGCTTAGCCCCTCGGCCTGTCACCGGCGGGTCAAGGCGCTGGAAAACGCGGGCATTATTGCCGATTACGTCGCCATTCTGGACGAAGCCGCCTTTGGACGCACCTCATCGGTGTTTGTGCAGGTGACTTTGGATAACCAGCGCACCGAAAACCTTTCCCATTTCGAGGAGGCCGTCGCCGCCTGCCCAGAGATCATGGAATGCTATCTGACCACCGGCGAGGCGGATTATCATTTGCGCGTGCTGGTGCGCGATGCGGCCGATTACGAACACGTGCATCACCAAGTACTGACCCGCCTGCCCGGTGTTACCCGGGTAGTATCCAACTTCGCCATCCGCCGAGTGTTCCGGCGCACTGCCTTGCCGGTTTAGACTGGCCTACATAAACGACAACAGCCCAAGCAGCAAAAGTAGCGCCAGCGCAAAAGCGATGATGGTTTTTCCTTTTTTCTCTCGCCAGGTGGCAAGGCCGCACAACAGCGCCATCAATTCGCCCAAACCATACACCATGCCGCCCGTATCCGCCCCTGTCTGGGCATCATACAGGGCCCCAACCCCCAGTCCGATGATCAATCCGACCGGTGGCGTCAACAATGCCAGGCCCAAACCGATGGTGCCCAATTGGGCATACAGGCCGGAAGGCATAGCCACAGCCTCGGCGGTCTGGGCACTCTTGGCAAAAGCCTGTGGAGGCTCCATGCGCGCCAGCGCCGCCTGCATGGCATTCACGTCGGCGTCCGGACCAGCCAGCTCGGCAATTTGCTCTCGCAAGCCATCCAGTACCAGGGCGATTGCGTCCGCATCTTCCCCGGCCTGTCGCAGGGCCTTGGCAACTTCTTTTTCATAAGCATGTTGCAAACGCTGGGCCTGTTTTTTGTCCGGGCCGGTCATGGCGTACTCTCCCCTTCGATCATCTGGTTCAGGGCATTTTGCAAGGCAATCCAGTAGATACCCATATCCTCAAGGCGGGCCTTGCCCAGCGCCGTCAGATGAAAATAACGGCGCGGCGGGCCAGAATCCGATGGCTTTAGGCGTTGGGCGATCACCCCTTCTTTTTTCAGGCGCCCCAGCAACAGATAAAGCGTACTTTCCTTGACGCTCAGGGCCGGATACCTGTCCAGCCTTTTGAGCAATTCATAGCCATAAGCCTCTTTGTGTTGCAGCAAAGCCAGCACTGCAAATTCCAACAACCCTTTGCGTAATTGCGCCACCCAGGGGGCATCCGCCATGGCCGTTTTATCATCATGCATCAATTCTGCCCCTGCACGCCTTCACTACTCTGTATTGCACAATAGATAAGGATCGTTTATACACCTTATCCTCTGCCTTGCAGAGTAGCAAGATAGGCATAAGGAGGGAAAATGAAATCCCGTTTAGCAACCTCTCTTGGGGCGAAAAGACTGCTGTTGATTTTCCTTCTGGTTATGGGAGCACGACCACAAGCCCTCCAGGCACAAGATGCCCTGCCACGCCTGCCCGCAGGGGCGCATCTTGGCATGCTGGTCGGCTTTGATCCGTTAAATGGGGCGCAGACAGCAAAAGTGGCCACGCTGTGGCGTGATGCACGCAATCAGGGCATGGATGTGGCCCGCCTTCAGGTGGATTGGTCAAGGCTGGAACCATCGCCAGGTGTCTTTGATGGCACTGATCTGGCTGAGGCTCTAAAACCATTAAAACGCCAGGATCTGAAGGTTATGGTCACGCTATCGACTGCCGACAGTTTTGAACTGACCCTGCCGACCGACCTGATCAATGATGACGGCAGCGATTTCGCCCCCGGTCTTGGCTTTGGGCACCCGGTGGTGCTGGCGCGCTGGCAGGCTTTGCTGGAATGGCTGGTGCCGTTTCTTCGTGATAATGGTGTTTTTGCGCTTTCCGTTGCCAATGAACCTGATGCGCTCATGGATCCCAGCCCGCATCTGAAAACCGGCTTTACCGATTTTATCGCCCTGGCACAAAGCACGCTGAACACGCTGGCGCCAGACATCCCCGTGGGCGTAACCCTGACCACCGAAGTGTTTGATACCGACCCGGCATTTGCCAGCGCCGTAACCGCGGTTTCCGATGTGTTGATGTTCAATATCTATTGCGTTGGTGGGCAAGGCCCGGCGCAGATGCAGGCCTTGTTAAACAAAAATCTGGATGAGATTCTGGGGCTGGACCCGGCAAAACCCCTGTTGATACAGGAAACCGGCTGCCCAGCCGGTTATGATGACCAGCCAAGTTTTCTGGGCAATACGGCCACCAGCCAAAGCGCTTTTTATGATTCGCTGGTTAATGCCATGAAAACACGGCCACGCCTGCGCGCCGCCTTTGCCTTTCAACTGCATGACTGGAGTCCGGCGCTGGCACAAACTCTGGTGGATTCGCTAAACGCGCTGGGTACATTTTCGCATCAGGCGGTTGAACAGTTTCGCGAATACTGGCGCACCATTGGCCTGTGCAAATGGCCGGACATGCAATGCCGCCCGGCCTGGAGCCGGTTTTTACAGGGCGTGCACGACCTTTCCACCCCTGCCCCGCTGGCCGCGGTCCTGCCACAGGCCCGGGCAGTAAAACAGGGCGATCCGGCCACGACCTTTGCGGTGCTGGTCAATGCCAGTGGGCATGATTTTACCCATTGTGCCCCGGCTTTGCCAAAGGCCTTAGACGGGATAATTGATTTTAGCTATCAGAGCGTCACCCCGCAAAACACCCTTACTGGCACTGCCAATACCCCGGTAGATCTGGCCACCGGTCAATCACAGAATTTTGTCCTGGCACTCACACCGAGACAGGCCATGAGCAATCAGGATATTGCCTTTGTGTTTTCCTGTTCCAATGCCCGCCAGTCCGCCACCTATGCCGGGGTCAACACCTTTGTCCTTACCGCCAATGCCAGCCCGCCTGCCGATCTTCTGGCCATTAATGCCAGCCTGAAACCGGGGATATTGGAGGTCACGGCCAACGGCGCGGCCTTTGCCGTCGCCGCCATTAATCTGGGCATGGATGATACCATTACCGTACGCCCGGATGATGGGGGAAGCGGCCTACCGCTGCGCTTTACCATCTGCCCCACCGACCCGGCCAACGGGGCCTGTCAAAGCCCACCCGCCGCCCAGATCAGCTTTGCCTCGGCAAAGCACCAGATCCATACATTCAGCATCTTTGCCAGCCCCGCCACCGGCACCATCATCAATGATCCAGTGCTAAACCGGGTATTTGTGCGCTTTACCGACCCTAAGGGCCGCCTTGTGGGCGCAACCTCGCTGGCGGTACGCACCGTGCCCTGAACCGGGGTCCATTATAAAATGAATGCCTATTTTTGCTGGCGGGGGTCATAGGCCAGAATGGGGGAAAGCCATTTTTCCATTTCGGCAAAGCTCATGTTTTTGCGTTTGGCGTAATCCGCCACCTGATCACGGTCGATGCGCCCCACGGCAAAATAGTGCGATTGCGGGTGCGAAAAATAAAGCCCCGACACGCTGGCCGGCGGGGTCATGGCGCAACTTTCGGTCAGGCTTACGCCGATGCGTTCCTTGGCCCGCAAGAGCGAGAACAAGGTGCGCTTTTCGGTGTGGTCCGGCTGGGCCGGATAACCGGGGGCCGGGCGGATGCCCTGAAATTTTTCCGAGATCAGTTCCTTATTGGTGAAGTTCTCATCGCTGGCATAGCCCCACAATTCGCGCCGCACCCTGGCGTGCAGGCTTTCGGCCAACGCCTCGGCCAGGCGGTCGGCCAGGGATTTGACCATAATGGCCGAATAATCATCCCCGGCGCGGGCAAAGGCGCTTGAGCGTTCGGCTTCGCCATGACCGGCGGTGACGCAAAACCCGCCAACATAATCGGGGATCAGGCTTTGGGTGGGGGCGACAAAATCGCTAAGGGCATAGTTTGGCTTGCCGGTATCCTTGGCCATTTGCTGACGCAGGGTGTGCAGGCGGGCCAGCTCGCGGGCGCGATCCTGCCCCTCCCACAAAATAATGTCATCGCCATCGGCATTGGCGCGCCAAAAGCCCACCAGGGCGCGCGGTTGCAACCAGCGCCCGGCGATGATTTTGTCCAGCATCACTTCGGCATCGGCAATCAGAGCACGGGCCGCTTCGCCCTTTTTGGGATCATCCAGAATTTGCGGATAGCGCCCCTTTACGTCCCAACTGGACAAAAATGGCGTCCAGTCAATATGACGGCGTAAATCGCGCAAATCCCAGTCATCAAAGGTGCGCACGCCCAGAAAGGTCGGCGCTGGCGGGGTATAGCCCTTCCAGTCGGGTTTAAGGGCCCGGGCGCGGGCCGCCTCCAGCTTCAGGCGCGGTTTGGCATTGCGCCCCCCCGCATGAGAGATGCGCAGGCGTTCATAATCATCGCGGGTCTGTTTGATCAGCGCTTCACGATTATCATCGGAGAGCAGCGTGCGCACTACACCCACAGCGCGTGAGGCATCCGAGACATAAAGCGTGGGGCCGCGCTCATAAGCCGGCTCGATTTTTACCGCCGTGTGCATGGGCGAGGTGGTGGCCCCGCCGATCAGCAAGGGCATGGTCCAGCCTTCTCGCTCCATCTCGCTGGCGACATGGACCATTTCATCGAGGCTAGGCGTGATCAGGCCCGAAAGGCCAATCATGTCGGCGTTTTCCTCGCGCGCGGTGCGCAGGATTTTATCGGCGGGCACCATGACGCCCAGATCCACCACATCATAGCCATTACATTGCAGCACCACGCCGACAATGTTCTTGCCAATATCGTGCACATCGCCCTTGACCGTGGCCATGACAATCTTGCCGTTCGACACGCCTTCCAGGCCGCTGCGCTTTTTTTCCTCTTCCAGATAGGGGATGAGATGCCCCACGGCCTGTTTCATCACCCGGGCGGATTTGACCACTTGTGGCAAAAACATTTTGCCGGCGCCAAACAGTTCGCCCACCGCATTCATGCCCGCCATCAGCGGCCCTTCGATCACCTCCAGCGGTTTGTCGGCCTCCAGGCGTGCCTCTTCGGTGTCTTCCACAATAAAATCAGTCAGCCCATGGATCAGCGCATGCTTCAGGCGTGCCGCCACATCCCCTTCGCGCCAGCTAAGGTCGGCGGCCTTGGCCACCGCGCCGCTTTGGCCGCGAAACTGATCGGCAATTTCCAGCAAGCGCTCGCCTGCATCCGCGCGCCGGTTCAGGATCACATCTTCTACGCGGGTGCGTAGGTTAGGTTCGATATCATCATAAATATCCAATTGCCCGGCATTGACGATGGCCATATCGAGCCCGGCACGAATGGCATGATACAAAAAAACCGAATGCATGGCCCGGCGCACCGGCTCGTTACCCCGAAAGGAAAAGGACAGGTTGGAAAGCCCCCCCGATACCCGCGCATGGGGCAGGGTATCCTTGATCCGCCTTGTGGCGTTGATGAAGTCCACACCGTAATTATCATGCTCGGGCAGGCCGGTGGCCACGGCAAAAATATTGGGGTCGAAAATAATATCTTCAGGGGGAAAGCCCGCCCCCACCATCAGATTATAGGCGCGGGTGCAGATTTGCACTTTGCGCTCTTCGGTGTCGGCCTGCCCCTCTTCGTCAAAGGCCATCACCACCACGGCGGCGCCATAGCGCATACAATCGCGCACCCGATCCAAAAAGGGCTCCTCGCCCTCCTTCATCGAGATGGAATTGACCACTGCCTTGCCCTGCACGCATTTCAGGCCGGCCTCGATCACTTCCCATTTCGAGCTGTCAATCATCAGCGGTACGCGGGCAATGTCCGGCTCGGTGGCAATCAGGCGTAAAAACCGCGTCATGGCCTCGGCCCCGTCCAGCAGGCCGTCATCCATGTTCACATCAATGATCTGGGCACCATTGTCGATCTGCTGGCGGGCAACGCTGAGGGCTTCTTCATAATCGCCCTCGACGATCAGGCGCTTGAAGCGGGCCGAGCCGGACACATTGGTCCGTTCGCCAATGTTGACAAAACGGGAAAGGGAGATGGTCATTTGGCCTCGCTCGCCTCCAGCCGGGTCAGACCCGGCAATCCATCCAGACTGGTGGCATTGGTGTTAAAGCGGTGCTCGGTCCAGGCCTCGAAAGGGCGAAAATCTACATTGCGACGCAATTGGTCCCGCTCGCCCTTGAACTCGAAAAACGGTACGCCCCAGCCGCACGAATCCATGATATGGTCAATATCAATCGTGATAATCGCCCGGGCGCGGGTAAATCCGGAAAAGCATTTCAACAGGTCGGCAAAGCGCGGGTCGGTAAACGGTACCGCCTCGCCCCGCCCGAAAATGCGCACAATATTGGCCTTGCCTTCAAAGGCACAGAACATCAGCGTGATGCGACCGTTTTCCTGGCAATGGGCCTGGGTTTCAATGCCCGACCCGCCAAGGTCCAGATAGGCCACGGTGTGGTTATCAATCACGCTCAGGCTGTCATAGCCCTTGGGCGATACATTCACGTGACCATCGGCAGCCAGGGGTGCCGTGGCGACAAAAAAGATTTTTTGCGCCTTGATAAAAGCAATCAGATCGTCATCCAGCTGGTCGTAGGATTTTCCCATTTATTTTACTCACGCGATCAGTTCAAAAGGTTCCAGACCCGATAGCCTTAGCGCCACGGGGCGGGGGGTAACGGGGCGGGGCTTCACCCCGGCGACGGCGGCGGCAATGGCGCGGATATGGTCCGGCGTAGTGCCGCAACACCCGCCCACAATATTGACCAGTCCATCGCGCGCCCATTCGCCCAGATGCCCCGACGTGGTGTCCGGGGTTTCATCATACTGGCCAAAGGCATTGGGCAGGCCCGCATTGGGATAGGCGATAACCATGCAATCGGCGGCGCGGGCGATGTCGGCCACAAACGGGCGCAGATCGCTGGCCCCCAGAGCACAGTTCAGACCCGCCGCCCAGGGTTTGGCATGGGCAATGGAATTCCAGAAAGCCTCGGTGGTTTGGCCGGTCAGGGTGCGTCCGGAATTATCGGTGATGGTGCCAGACAGGATTAGCGGCACCGGGTCATCGGCACCCGCATTCACATCCATACAGGCGGCGATGGCAGCCTTGGCGTTTAAGGTGTCAAACACGGTTTCGATGGCGAAAAAATCCACCTCATCCGCCATGGCCGCTGCCTGGGCATAATAGCTGTCATAGACCTGATCAAAATCCACCTCGCGATAGCCCGGATCTTCAACCTTGGGGGAGATGGACAGGGTCTTGCTTAGGGGGCCAATGGCCCCCATCACGGCGCGGGGGCGATCCGGTTCGGCGGCCTCGGCCGCATCGGCGGCAGCGCGGGCCAATTTTGCCCCGGCCTTGGCAATTTCGGCAGCCACATCCTGTAGCCCATAATCGGCCTGACTGATCGAGGTGGCATTAAAGGTGTTGGTCTCAATGAGGTCCGCCCCGGCGGCCAGATAGTCCTCATGAATAGTGCGAATAGCGTCTGGCAAAGTCAGGCTGAGCAGGTCGTTATCACCGCGTAAGGGCACCGGCCAGGTGGCAAAGCGTTCGCCGTGAAAGGCTTTGTCGGCCAGGCCCAGCGCCTGAATGGCGGTGCCCATGGCGCCGTCTGTGACCAGAATGCGGGTTTTGGCCAGCGCGGTCAGTTTTTCGCGGCGCTGCGCTCGGCTCATGCTCATGGTGCTTCTCCGGCTGTCTTTGGGCGCAGACCCAGCACACGACAGGTGGCATAGGCCAGATCCGCCCGGTTCAGCGTATAAAAGTGAAACGCGTGCAGGCCTTCCTGTTGCAAACGGGTGCAATAATTGGCGGCAATGCTGGCCGCCAGCAGACGGCGGGTTGGTTCATCATCCTCCAGCCCTTCAAACATGGCGTGCATGCCGTCCGGCACCTGGGTGCCACACAGGGTGGCCATGCGTTTCAGGCCGGCAAAATTGGGTTGCAGCATGATGCCCGGAATGATCGGCAGATTTATCCCGGCGGCGCGCACCCGTTCGACATAGGCAATCAGCGTGTCGGGATTAAAGCAAAACTGGGTGATGATGCGGTTGGCCCCGGCATCCACCTTGCGTTTCAGGTTTTCAATCTCGGCGGCCCAGTCCGGCGATTCAGGGTGCATTTCGGGATAGCCCGCCGCCGAGATGTCAAAATCAGCAATGCGCTTTAAGCCGGCAATCAGATCGCTGGCATAGGCATAGCCGTCCGGGTGTGGCGCATATACCGCCCCGGCCCCTTCGGGCGGATCACCGCGCAAAGCTACAATGGAGGTGATCCCGGCCTCGTGATAGGCGCGGGCCACGGCATCCACATCGGCTTTGCTGGCCCCAACACAGGTCAGGTGCGCGGCAACCTTCAGGCCGGTGGTTTTGGCCATGGAGACCACGGTGCGGTGGGTGCGTTCCCGGGTGGTGCCGCCGGCCCCATAGGTGACGGATACAAAGCCCGGGGCCAGCGGGGCGAGTTTTTGCACCGCCTTCTTCAGATTGGCTTCGGCCTGTTCGCTTTTGGGCGGAAAGAACTCGAAGGATACCTCGATTTCGCGGGCATCATTGGGAGTGGCAAAGGCGAGGCTCATGCGCGTGCCTCCGCAGTGGCCGTCGTGCTATGGCGCTCACCTGTCCAGATCTTGACCGTTAAATGATTGGCACTGGCATCCTGTATATCCGGACGCAGGGCCCTATGGGTGATATTCTTCAGGCCAGACATCTGCATCCAGTTTTCCATCTCCGCATCGGTAAAGCCCAGGCGGCGATGGGCGTGTTGTTCACGCAGAAATTCCAGCTGGTGCGGGGCAAAGTCCACAATGGTGATCAGGCCACCCGGGGCCATCACCCGCACCGCTTCGCGCAAAGCCGTGCGCGGCTCGTCCAGATAATGCAGAACCTGATGAATGCACACCAGATCAAATTTATCGTCTTCAAAGGGCAGATTATAAAGGTCCGAATGACGTACCGAACAGTTTTCCAACCCTGCCTTTTCAATATTCAGACGTGCCAGGTTCAGCATTTCATGGGATAGATCAATGCCCAGGGCGCGCTCCGTGTGCTGGCCAAATACCTCCAGCATGCGCCCCGTCCCGGTGCCGATATCCAGCATGGATTTGAAACGCTGCTTGCCGGCGGCCTCGCGCAGGGCGGCCTCGACACTGTTTTCCGATAAATGCAGGGAACGGATATGGGCCCAATCCTTGGCCACTTCGGCAAAATAGGCATTGGCCGCATTGGTACGGGCGTGTTTGACCGCCTCCAGTCGTTCCAGATCCCGGGCCATGACCCGGTCGGTGTCGTCAAACAGTGAGATCACGCTTTGGGCTATTTTCTGGCCCCGCCCATGATCGGCCAGCCGGTAAAACACCCAGGTACCCTCGGGCAGGCGTTCAATGATTCCGGCACTGGCCAGTAATTTGATATGGCGGCTTACCCGCGGCTGGCTTTGGCCCAGCACGCTGACCAGCTCGCTGACCGTCAGTTCACCCCGGGACAGCAAGGATAAAATGCGCAGGCGCGTTGGTTCTCCTATGGCCCGCAAAGCAGTGACTAACTGTTCCATCCTTCGTGTCCTTTTTCCCGAATCCTCAAGGTTGTACCATTTCACATTATATAAAGATATATTTATATCATTATCATTAAAAAAGGCACACTCACAAAAAAGCGATCAAGCGTGTCTTGCGGGGGACAGCGAATATCCCCAGATTGCTTCATTCTGTGTTCATAAACATGGAAATAAAGATGAGCGCGTGACTCTGGCTGGCGATTGGACCTCAAAACGCCACATTGTAGAGTTCATAAATGTAATCGCCTGGCGGCGATAAAGTGGAGAACCCAATGATGCGAATGACCTTTCGCACCTTTACCCTGCTCAGCGCCGCTCTTGCGGCCAGCGCCTGTGGTACAAGCAGCTCGGCGCGACAGGATGATCCACTTTATGTTTGGAACAAGGGCGTTTTTGCCTTTAACAAGGCCGCTGACAAGGTGGTCGTGGCCCCGGCGGCACGCACCTATCACAATGTTATCCCCAAACCGGGCCGCGACGGTGTGCGCAATGCCTTGGGCAATCTGCGCAGCCCGGTGATTTTTGGCAATGATCTGTTGCAGGGGAAGTTTGGTCGTGCCGGCAAAACCCTGGCGCGCTTTGGGATTAACTCAACCCTGGGCATTGCTGGCCTGTTTGATGTGGCCAAACGCGCTGGCATCAAGGGACATACCGAGGACATGGGGCAAACCCTGGCCGTTTGGGGAATCAGCAGTGGCCCCTATGTCATGCTGCCCATTCTGGGGCCATCGAATTTTCGTGACACCACCGGGTTTATACTGGACATTGGGTTGGAACCCCTGACCTATATGCGCTTTAACGGACGCCATGCCGTTCTGGCTGGTCGTTTTGGGGTTAATGGGGTTTCCATACGCGAGGCTAATCTGGATACCGTAGAGGTTTTGCGCAATACCAGTATTGATGAGTATGCCAGTCTGAAAAGTGCCTATGAACAATTGCGGGCCAATGCCATATCGGATGGCCAGGTCAATATAGATGACCTGCCCGATTATGACGAATATGAGGATGAGGAATAATGCGGTTTATCAAAATTCTAATGCTGGCGACCTTCATTGGAGTATTCATGACGGGCGCGGCCTTTGCCGCCCCACAAGATGAAGCCTTTGTGCAGAACAAGGCCAATGAAGCGCTGGCTATTCTTCGTGATGACAGTCTGGACAAGGCGGCTAAGACGGCCCGCTTCGCCGAATATGTAGACAGCGTTACCGATGTGCCGCGGGTGGCGCGCTTTGTACTGGGTAAATATGCCCGCGGGGCGGACCCGGAAAAACTGGCGACCTTTACGCAGGTTTTTCGCGAATATGCCAGCGGCGTTTATGAATCGCAGCTGGGTAATTTTGGTGGCGAAACGCTGACCGTTCTGGGCTCGCAAGATCGCAAACCCGGTGATTCCGTGGTGGCCAGTGTGATCTCTGGTGGCCAGATTGAAGAACCGATCAAGGTGAACTGGCGCATCCGCACCCGCAATGGCAAACAGCAAGTGCTGGATGTACAGATTTTTGGTATCTGGCTGGCGCTGCAACAGCGCAATGAAATCACCTCGGTGATTGCCAATCATGGCGGCGATATCGGGGCGGCCATTGATGTGTTGCGGGAAAAAATTGCCAAAGGCGATTTTGGCAAAAAGGATGCACAAGCCGCCAACAATTAAAACCACATGAAAAGTGTGAATCCTGTTCACTTTTCTACTTTCCCTGACGTTGCATTGCCCTTAGGGTCCGCCCTCACAGATCCTGAAGTGAATGCGACTTGATGCTTAAACACCTCTCCAACAGTGCTGATGACCGTCCTGTGACGGATCATGATGTGCCCATGCGTATCCTGCTGGCCAGTTATCGCTCGCACCCCCATGTAGGTGGCCAGGGGGTGTATGTGCGCCATCTCAGCAAGGCTTTGCTGGAACTGGGGCACAGTGTTGATGTGGCCTCTGGCCCACCATATCCGGAACTGGCACCGGGCGTCGGGCTGGTCAAACTGCCCTCGCTGGATTTGTTTTCTGAAGATAATGCCCTGGCGGCCATTCGTTCAAAACACTTTGCCTCCTGGTCCGATGTTTCCGAATGGCTGTCCCATAATTCCGGGGCCTTTGGCGAGCCCTATGCCTTTGGCCGGCGTTTGCGCCGATTTGTGGATAATAATCCCGGGCGTTATGACGTTATCCACGATAACCAGACCCTGGCCCGGGCCTTGTTGAAAATCCGCAAAACCGTGCCCGTGGTCACCACATTGCATCATCCGATCAGCATTGATCTTAAACTGGCACTACAATCGGAAAAACGCTGGTGGATGCGGATGCTGATCCGTCGCTGGCACCGTTTTGTACGGATGCAGGCACAGGTGGCCCGTAAACTGGATCCAATCCTGACCGTATCCGAAGCCTCCAAGGACGCGGCCATGCGCGACTTTGGCGTACC
Organism: Robiginitomaculum sp.; assembly: GCA_030949705.1. Lineage (GTDB taxonomy): Bacteria > Pseudomonadota > Alphaproteobacteria > Caulobacterales > Maricaulaceae > Robiginitomaculum_B. The sequence continues at coordinate 89,909 of JAUZSF010000021.1, forward strand.
ATCACAATCCTTTCATGTGATTCCCAACGGTGTGGATCAAACGATCTTCAGGCCGGATCCAGATATCCTCCGTGATGAAAACATGATTGTCACCACCGCCAGCGCCGATACGCCGCTAAAAGGCCTGCCGGTCTTGATCAAGGCCTTTGCCCAGATCGCCAGTGACTTTCCCAAATTGCGGCTGGTGGTGATTGGCCGATTGCGCAATGGCCCCACCCAAGACGCCATTGCCGCGGCGGGGCTGCGTGATCGTATCGAATTTCGCGGTGGTATTTCCCAAGAGGAAATTGCGCAACTCTTTTGTCAGGCGGCGATCATGGTATCGCCATCCCTGTTCGAAGGGTTTGGCATGCCGGCCGCCGAGGCCATGGCGTGTGCCGCCCCAGTGATTGTCAGCACTGGCGGGGCCTTGCCCGAAGTGGCCGGCGAGGCGGGCCTGATCACGCCCAAAGGCGATGCGTCGGCACTGGCCGCGGCCATGACAGATCTGTTGCGCGATCCGGCCAAACGAAACGCCATTGGCGAAGCCTCTCTGGCGCGCGCCCGCGAGGTGTTTTCCTGGCCGCGTCATGCTAAGGGCGCGGTGGCGCTTTATCGCAAAGCACTGGAAACCCATGCACACCATTGATTTTGAACGTCTGGCACTGCGCGATGGCATGGCGGTTCTGGACCTTGGCTGTGGCCAGGGGCGGCATATTCACGGCCTTTATTATGCCGCCGACATGACCTGTCTGGGCATGGATTTATCGTTTGAGGATGTGTTGCACACCCGTGAAGGCTTTGATGCCTATCCGGATTTCTCTGATGATCGGGGGCAATGTTACGGGCTGGCCTGTGCCGATGCACTGCACCTGCCTTTGCCCGATGCCTCGCTGGACCGGGTGATCTGTTCCGAAGTGCTGGAACATTTGCCAGACTATAAAACCGCGCTGGCTGAAATCAGCCGCGTTACCAGGCCCGGTGCCATTTTCGCCATGAGCGTGCCGCGCGCCTGGCCGGAACGCATTTGCTGGAATTTAAGCGAAGAATATCACAATACCCCCGGTGGCCATGTGCGCATTTTTGATGCCAGGGTTTTGCGCCGCGATATTGAAGGTGTCGGCTTTCGCTATCTGGACAAGCATTATGCCCATGGGCTGCATGCCCCCTATTGGTGGTTAAAATGTCTCCTGTGGGCACGCCGGGATGACCATCCGCTGATTCTCGCCTATAAGCGGTTTTTGGAATGGGATATCATTTCCAGGCCGTTATTGACGCGGGCGCTGGAGGCGGTGGCGGCACCGCTAATGGGAAAGTCGGTGGTGATGTATTTTGAGCGCGTGGATGATAATGGACGTTAACGCCACTCTCTCTCATTGTGCCAACTGGATTTTGCAGGTACAGCGCGCCGATGGCTCTATTCCCTGGCTGGAACGGGGTATTTTTGATCCGTGGAACCATACCGAATCCGCTATGGCGCTGGCCGTGGCCGGACATTTGGATGCCGCCCGGGCCGCCTATGCCTATCTTGGCGAGATTCAGCGCGCCGACGGCGCTTTGCCGGGTCAGTGCGGGGCCTCAGTACCTATGGATGCGCAAAACCGCCACCTGGTGGCGAGCAAGGCCAAGCCGCTGATCGATACCAATTTTACCGCCTATTGCGCCCTGGGCGTCTGGCATCTTTATCAGCTGAGCGGGGATCGGGCCGATCTGGAACGCTTTGCCCCGCTGGTGGAGGCGGCCATGGGCTTTGTGCTGGCCCATCAGTCAGAGCATGGGGAAATTGCCTGGCGCGCCTGTGATCCGGGCGAGGTGCTGGCCGATGTGGATGCGCTGCGCACGGGCAATTGCTCCATATACAAGAGCCTGGAGGCCGCGGCCCTGATCCGTCAGGCGCTGGGGCGCTCTGGTTCCATTTATCTGGAGGCCCGCCGCCGCATTGGTGCCGCCTTGCGCCATCGGCCGGAACGCTTTGACCGCACCTGGGCCCCCAAAAGTAATTTTGCCATGGACTGGTATTACCCGGTGTTTTGCGGCCTGCTGGGTGGTCAGGAGGCCCGGGCGCATTTATTGGCTCGGCGCGGCGAATTTATTGATCATGGCCTGGGATGTCGTTGTGTAACCGAACAGCCCTGGACCACGGTGGCCGAAACGGCCGAGCTGGCCATGGCGCTGATCGCCATTGGCGAGGAAGTGCGCGCGCAAACCCTGCTCAGCTGGTGTGCGCCGCTGCGCGATGACCGGGGTGGCTTTGCCATGGGCTGGCAATCCAAAGAACAGATTGTCTGGCCGGACGAACGACCCAGCTGGACCGCCGCAGCCTTTGTGCTGGCGCTGGACGCGGTGCACGAAATTACCCCGGCCAACCGGGTACTATGTGGCCGCCTTATCCCAGACGCCGCAACAGCGCCAATGACTGCTCAAGGCTGATCAGCTCAAAAAGACCGGAAGCAAGGGCCATTTTATAGACCTCAAAGGGGGGGCGGCCACCGTCTTCGGGATTGGGAAAAACATCGTGAATGGCCAATATGCCGCCGGCCAGTACTTTGGTGGCCCAGCCGCGATAATCCCCCATGGCCGCCTTCATGGTATGACCGCCATCAATAAAAACCATGCCGAGCGGCGTGCTCCAATGGCGCGCGATGATGGCTGAATGGCCGACCAGGGCGGTGACACAATCCTCAAGGCCCGTGCGGGCCAGGGTGCGGCGAAAGGCAGGCAGGGTGTCCAGCGCGCCGGCCTCTTCATCCCAAAACTGTGGGTCATGCCATTCCCATCCGGGCTGGTTTTCCTCGGAGCCACGGTGATGATCCAGGGCGTAAAGCAGGGTCCCTGCCTCGCGGGCCGCCGGGCCAAGATAGGCGGTGGAACGCCCGCAATAGCTGCCGATTTCAAGGATAGGCCCCAAGATGCCACCTTGCAGAGCTGCCTGATAGAGGGCTTCGCCCTCCTGGGGGCTTAAAAAGCCGGTAATGGTTTGCGGATCCACGCCGTTCGTCTGCGCAAAGGACTTAGCCAATGGGGTGTCCTTGCAGACGTAGATCGTTCAGGGTGTCGGCCAGCGCCTTCATACGTGTAATCTCTTTGGCATTGCGCTCTATCTGGCTGGCAATATCGGCCCGCACAATCAGTTCCAGCGTGGGATAGAGGCGTTTGCCGGCGCTTTCAAACAGAGACTGCGCCTTGCGGGCTGATAACAAGGCCCGCTCTAATACCATCACATCGGCGCGCATAATCTCGGGGGACCGGTTCGCCGTTGGGGTGATCAGCGGCATTGCCAGCTCGTTTAATCTGGCCATGGCGGCATAGGCATCCCCAAGGTCCAGCTGCAACTGTTCGGCCACGGCGGCGGGGCGGTCGTCGGCTTTGTCCTTCAGGCGTGCCAAATAGAGGGATACGGCGTCCCTGGGCTTGGCATTGTGTTTTTTCTTGTCGTCGGTAACCCCGGCCCACCCTTTGCTGAGGATTGCCATGAAGGCCTTGGTGCGGCTTTTGCTTTCCTCTTCGCGCAACCAGCCAGCTTTGCTGAACTGGTCCTGAAAGGCCATCGCTCCACGACGAAAGACGGCACTCTTCGAAGTGCCGTTTTGCTGGACGATGGTGTCTTCTCTGGACAAGGAAAAGGTGGTACATCCTGTGACCAGAAGTGCCGCGCTGAGTGCTATGATCATAGCCTGCAATCGCATGTAGATACTCCAACAGACTTGCCACTGAACCCAGGGCACGCAAAGTTAAATCCGGGTACTGGTAAACAACAGTACTTTCTTCACTCAGGCTTAAAATGACCCTAACAGGAGATTGCGCCATGGACAATCAAACACACGCACGCCGGGGGCTGTACCCACCGATAACACCATTTGATTGTGGCACAATTCCGGCAGGATCCATCCATCAGCTGTATTATGAGCAGTGCGGCGATAAAAATGCAGCGCCAATTGTATTCCTGCATGGGGGGCCGGGGGGCGGGTGCTCGCCCGACATGCGCCGGTTTTTTGATCCCAAAAGCTGGCGGGCGGTTCTCTTTGACCAACGCGGCTGTGGGCGCTCCACCCCGTTCAGCGAACTGCGTGAAAATACCGTTGATCACCTGGTCGCTGATATTGAACGCCTGCGCATACATTTGGGGATTGAACGCTGGGTAGTGTTTGGCGGCTCGTGGGGCTCCACATTGGCGCTGGCTTATGCACAAGCCTATCCCGACCGGGTCAGTGGCCTGATCCTGCGCGGTATCTTCCTGTGCCGGCAATGCGATATTGACTGGCTCTATCAGGAAGGCGCCAGCGCGCTGTTTCCTGATGCATGGGAGCACTTTCTGGCCCCGATCCCCAAAGACGAGCGCCACGACATGGTGGCCGCCTATCACAAGCGCCTGTTTGGGGATGACCCACAGGCGCGCTTAGCCACGGCGCGGGCCTGGTCCCGCTGGGAAGGTGATACGGTCACCATCAAAGGGCCGGCCGGGCGCGCCGATGATTTTGAGGACGATCATTTTGTTGATGCCTTTGCCCGCATTGAAAACGCCTATTTTGTGAATGGCGGTTGTTTTGAGCACGACAACCAATTGCTTGAAAATGCAGACCGTATTGCCCACATACCCTGTACCATCGTGCAGGGGCGCTATGATGCGGTCTGTCCGCCGCGCGGGGCCTGGGCATTGCACAAGGCCTTGCCCAAATCCCGTCTGGAAATCATCCCGGACGCCGGTCACAGCGCCATGGAGCCAGGCATAACCGACGCCCTGGTTCGCGCGACGGACGCGTTTGCCAGTATGGAATAAACCAAGCCAGCAAGAAATTAACACAGGGAGTATGAAGTCATGCCAGTTGAAAAAATATTGCAGGACGTTCGCGCCGCCGAGGCCAGATTACATACTGCCATCAAGGCGCGGGCCGATGCCTTGCATTACACTATAGAGGACAAGCGTATTCGCTTTGACGAGGCGGTTAAGCGTTATCACAAAACCCTGCGCGAAGGGCGCTGGGCCTATATTGTGCGCGCCGGATTGCTGCCAGTGCTGGGCGCGCCGTTTATTTATGCCATGATTGTGCCGCTGGTTCTGCTGGATATTGCGCTGACGATTTATCAGGCCGCCACGGGGTTCTTTTATGGCATCAGATCGGAACGCCGGTCCGATTATATCACCATTGATCGCCAGTATCTGGGCTATCTGAACACCTTTCAAAAACTCAATTGCGTCTATTGCGGCTATGCCAATGGCCTGCTTGCCTGGGGCCGGGCCATTGCCGGGCGCACCGAAGAGCATTTCTGCCCGATCAAACATGCCCGCCGCACCCGCGGCCAGCACGAAGGCTATTGGGAATTTGCCGATTATGGCGATGCCGAGGCGTGGCTGAAACGTCGCGAGGCCCTTAGTGTGCGGACCAAACGCCGCACCAAATAATGACCGGATAAGGTCAAGACGAAACACCTAACAAATTCAGGGGAAAAGAAAAACCCTTAATGCGCGACGTCCCAGTTCAGTCCGGCACCACTATCCACCACCAAAGGCACGGAAAGTTCCAGCGTCGGGGCACAGGCATTTTCCATAACCTTGCCAGCCAGTGTCGCCAGATCGTCGGCCTGATCCTCTCGCACTTCGAACACCAGTTCATCGTGAACCTGCAATAACATCCGCGCATCAAGGCCGGAGTTTGCCAGCGCGTCCGGCATGCGGATCATGGCACGGCGCATAATATCGGCGGCACTGCCTTGTATGGGCGCATTGATGGCCTGCCGCTCGGCAAAGGAACGCCGCGCAGGGTTCTTGTCGTTAATGCCGGGCACGGTGCAATGGCGACCAAACAGGGTTTTCACAAACCCGGCGGCGCGGGCCTCTTCCTTGGCGGCCTCCATATAATCGGCAATGCCCGGGAATTTTTCAAAATAGGCCTTGATATAGTCCGCCGCCTCAGTGCGTGAAATGCCCAATTGATTGGCCAGCCCAAAGGCGGAAATGCCGTAAATAATACCAAAATTAATGGCCTTGGCCTGCCTTCGCACCATGGGGTCCATGCCTTCGACCGGCACGCCAAACATTTCGGAAGCCGTCATCGCATGAATATCCACGCCCCTGGCAAAGGCCTCTCGCATAGCATCAAGGCGCGCAATATGGGCCAGCACGCGCAATTCGATCTGGGAATAATCGGCACTGAGCAGCAAATAGCCGGGCTCGGCAATAAAGGCGGAGCGGATTTTACGCCCCTCTTCGGTGCGGATCGGAATATTCATCAAATTGGGATCCGACGAGGATAGCCGCCCGGTCGTGGTCGAGGCCAGCATGAAAGAAGTATGCACACGGCCGGTTTTGGGATTGATCGCCTTGGCCAGCGCATCGGTATAGGTGGATTTCAGCTTTTGGAGTTGCCGCCATTTCAGCAGCACTTGTGGTAATTCATGCCCCGCCGCGGCCAGTTCATCCAGCACTTTGGCATCGGTTTTCCAGGCCCCGGTTTTGGTTCGTTTGCCGCCGGGCAGGCCCTGTTCATCAAACAAAATTTCCCCCAATTGCTTGGGCGAGGAGAGATTAAACGAACGTCCGGCCAGGCGCTTGGCCTCATCCTCATATTCCGCCATACGCTGGCCAAAATCGCCCGACAGAGTACTGAGCGCCGTGCGGTCCACCTTCACCCCCGCCAATTCCATTGTGGAGAGCACCTGGGGCATGGGTCGTTCCAGCGTCTCATAGACCGTATGCATTTTGGCACTGGTCAAACGTGGTTTGAGAATTTGCCAAAGCCGCAAGGTAACATCGGCGTCCTCGGCGGCGTATTCGGTGGCAGGTTTCAGATCGATCTGATCAAAACTGATCTGGGCCTTGCCCACCCCGGCGACTTCTTTGAAGGGTACCGGCGCATGGCCAAGATGCAATTTAGACAGCTCGTCCATGCCGTGCCCATGCACCGTGCCATCCTCGACATAGGACAGCAACATGGTGTCATCAAAAGGCGCAATATCAATACCATAGCGGTGCAACACCCCCAGGTCATATTTGATATTCTGGCCGATTTTAAGGACCGCCGGATCCTCCAGCATTGGTTTGAGAATGCCCAGGGCTTCTTCCATGGGGATCTGGTCCGGCGCGGTGCTGAGCAAATCCCCGGCCGCCCCATGGGCCAATGGAATATAGCACGCCTCGCCCGGCGAAACGGCCAGCGAGATGCCCACCAGACCGGCGGCGCTGGAGGATAGCGCATCGGTTTCGGTATCCACCGCCACCACGCGGGCGACCTTGGACCGCGCCACCCAGTCTTTCAAGGTGTCCACATCCTGCACACAGACATAGTCAGAGCGATCCACATCGTCCCTATCGCTGGCATCACTTGCCGCACAGTGCTCGCCATCGGTGCATAGGGTCTGGCGCACTTTGCGGGTAAAGGTGGCAAATTCCATCTCTTCCAGAAAGGAAATCAGCGGTTCGGGTTCCGGCTCTTCGCTGCCAAATGCTTCGGGATCTTCGGGCAGCGGCACATCGGTGCGCAAGGTGACCAGTTCGCGGCTGATGCGCGCCTGATCGGCATATTCAATCAGGTTTTCCCGGCGCTTGTTCTGTTTGATCTCGTGGGCGCGCGCCAACAACGTGTCCAGCGAGCCATATTCGTTGATCAACAAGGCTGCGGTTTTCACCCCAATGCCCGGCACACCCGGCACATTATCGGCGCTATCGCCAGCCAGCGCCTGCACCTCGACCACCTTGTCCGGGCCAACGCCAAATTTTTCCATCACTTCGGCGGGCCCAAGACGGCGCGATTTCATGGTGTCGTAAAGGCTGATGCGATCGGAAACCAATTGCATCAAATCCTTGTCGGATGAAATGATGGTGGTGTTGGCCCCCACCCCTTCGGCATGGCGCGCATAGGTGGCGATCAGATCATCGGCCTCAAAGCCGGCCAGTTCGACCGAAGGCAGGCCAAAGGCCCGCGTCGCCTCACGCACCAGTGAGAATTGCGGCACCAGATCTTCGGGTGCCGGCGGGCGGTGCGCCTTGTATTCGCTGTAAATATCATTGCGAAAAGTTGGCCCCTTGGCATCAAAAATGACCGCCAGGTGGGTGGCCTTTTCCTCATCGCGCATATCCTCAATCAGCTTCCACAACATATTGCAATAGCCAGAGACCGCCCCCACGGGCATGCCATCGGATTTGCGCGTCAAGGGCGGCAGTGCATGATAGGCACGAAAAATATAGCCAGAACCATCCACCAGAATGAGGTGACTGTCGGGGGTAAGGGGGCGTGCAATGGCCATAAACTTCTCGCGCGTTGTTGAGTGCCAATCATGAGCGTGACCGTCACGTGATGCAATGGCTTTGTTGGCGTAAGGCGCTGATGAAATATCTTTTGAGCAGGGCCGTAATCAGGAATTGGCAGCGTATCTATAGCCCAAACACCCGGCGAGCATTGCCGCCCAGAAAAGCTTTACGTGTTTGCACGTCCAGGCCCAATTCATCCAGCCCTTTCAGGCAGGCCGTGGGGCTAAGCATGGGCCAGTTGGTGCCAAACATCACGCGCCGTGCCCCCGGCCCTTTCATAAAGGCAACAAAATCCCTCGGCAGACGATGCAAGGCATAGGCGGACGTATCTACATAAAAATTTGGATATTTCAGCGCCAGAGAGACCACCTCATCTATCCAGGGAAAGCCCACATGCCCGGCGACAATTTTTAGCTCTGGAAAATCCAGCAACACATCATCCAGATACGGGATCAGCCGCCCCGGTTCTGACCGGCAAAGCGGCCCGGTATGGCCGATTTGTGTGCAAAACGGCACACCCGCATCCACACACGCCGCATAAACCGGATAATAAAGCCGGTCATTGGGTGGCAAATTCCACAACCACGGCAAGAGGCGAACGCCAACAAAGGTCTGTCCATCCACCCATTTACGAAGTTCACGCACGGCCTGCATGGGGTTGGCCAGATCCACACTGGCCAGACCGCGAAACCGATCCGGGGCTTCCCTGACTTGCCGTGCCACATCCTCATTGCTGATCAGAGGCCCATTCGGCCCATACCAGGCCGACAACAGCGCCATTTTCACCCCGGCAACATCCATGGCGGCAAGGGTTTCTTTGACTGTTGGAACCAACACCTGTCCCGCCCGACCAGTCCAGCGCAAAAGGGGCTCCATCCACGGGGCAGTGGCCATACGCTCGGTGGTGATTTGCGCCCACACATCCAGCGTTTCCATAACAATCTCCATATACTTCGCATGCACAGTTTGTTCATTTTAAAAGAATGATTGAAAGAACATAAAACATTTTGTTAAACTAAACCATGAGTGCAGCTTCCCAGAGAATTTATTTCAAACTGCAACGGGCAGCCCACGCCCTGAACAAAGCCGCCGACCGCATTTTATTGGAGGCTTCCCATATAACCGCGGCACAGGCGGCCGTGATGGCAGTGATCACCAAAGACGGGCCAGTTACACAAAAAAGCATCGCCAAGCAATTGGGGCTGAAAGAGCCCGCTTTGACCACCATGGCCAACCGGCTGGACAAATTGGGATATGTACAGCGCCAGCGCTGTCCCACTGACCGGCGCGCCTGGTTGTTGTCTCTGACACCAGATGGGGAAAAGGCGTTCGATGATATTCGCGCCCCCTTTGCCGGGATCAATGCCACCCTTGATGCACAAATCGACGAACAGGAAATGGATGCACTGGCCAAATCGCTGGTCCGCATTATCAAGACTTTTTAGCGATTCCCCTACAATCAAGGGCGCCCCGCCGGGACGCCCTCATTGTCTGTCCGCAAACAGCCGGGTTTAGAAATTGGCCCCCAATGTGAACCAGATTTTCTGGGTATCGGTGGCAAAGCCTTTGGCATTGTAGTCGGCAAATTTCAGACCAGCATAATAATGCTTGCTGATTTTTTTGGAGACCTGCAGGTCGATTTCATTCCCATAGGACCCACCCGTTGCCGCCGAGAAATCATGATAAATGGCATCAAATTTCAACCCCTTCATCGGGCCATCGGCCTGAACCTTGTATGACAGACTGCCATAAAAATCTTCCAGGCCACCGCCGGGGGTGCTGAGGAATTTATCGGCCCAGCCATTGAATTTGTGCAAAGTGGCCAGCGGGGTCTGGAAGGCCACCGTGCCGTTATTATCCGAGCCCAGTTTTTCGAAACCGATCTTGCCGGTCAGACCATTGGCCGAAAGCCCGCCAGACAGGTGCAGATAATTGGCGCTGTAATTATTCGGGTTACTGGCATTATCGGTCTGGTTGGCAAATTCAGCCTCATAAAGAAAACTGAGATTACCATCGCCAAGTTTTTGCTGGCCATTAAAGCGCACGCCAAAGGTCTTGCTGGACAGCCCATAAACCGGCGCATCATTCAGATCGATAATCAGGCCATAACCGGTCAGGGTGCCAAAGGGCAGGCCAGTATATTTGGCATCCAGAATAACTGTATCGGTATTCAGATCTCCCAAGGGATGGTTAGAGCCAAAAATACGGTTCACATTCCACACATAGGCAGTGGTCAAGGTCAGATCCGGTATGGATTTATTGATCATGCCGGCCATGTCCCAGGTCTGGTCATTCTGACGCCAGCCCACCGTACCGACAAAGCGCTGGTTATTCAGGTTCAGCGCCACACGGCCCGCCAGCAAGGTGGTTTTGTCAAAACCGGTATAGGCCAGATACGCCTGATTAACCTCGGTGATTTTTGGATCGGCAATCACGGGAAAACGGGTTTTGCCATTCACGGTGCTATTATAAGCCGTAGCCCCGACCCGGGACACATTGTCAAATTCCAGAACCCCGGAAAACCCTTTGAACACGCCAGTTTCATATTTCAGGCGAGTCCGCAAGGTCGAGGCAAAAGCATCATCGGCAAAACCGGTCTGGCTGACATTTTCCGCGCGATAGCGAAAGGTTACAGTCGCCTTGCCCTGGGTAATGGCCTCGGCCAGCGTATCCGCTTCTTCGGCGAATGAGGGGCTGGCAGCGGCGATCAGTGCGAGGGTTGCAATGCTGGCAAATAAGCCAGAGGTCTTAGGGGTGCGCATAACAGTGTTTCCTGTCTGTGAATTGATATTGCCAGCATTTTATCCGCGACCCGATCACGGTTATTTGATCTGGATCAAACCCTCATGGACAAAAGGTCGCAGATGACAGCCTCCCCTATCCGGCGCGCACCTGTTTGATGAATTTACCTACCTCGCCTTTCAGCAATTCGGCCTGCGCGGACAGCTCTCCCGCCGCCGAGGTTACCTCGCCCGCCGCTGCACCGGATTCTTCAGAGGCCTGATTCACCCCGACAATATTGCGACTGACCTCTTCGGTACCCGTAGCCGCTTCCTGAACATTGCGGGCAATTTCCTGGGTTGCCGCGCCCTGTTCCTCCATGGCCGCTGCAATCGCTGCGGAAGTTTCGTCGACCGAACGAATGGATTTGCCGATATCCTGCATGGCAATCACGGCTTCTTTGGTGGCCTGCTGGATCTCCTCGACCTGGGCGCTGATACCCTCGGTTGCCTTGCCGGTCTGGCTGGCCAGCTCTTTGACCTCAGAGGCCACCACCGCAAACCCACGGCCGGCCTCGCCGGCACGGGCCGATTCGATCGTGGCGTTCAGAGCCAGCAAATTGGTTTGTTCGGCAATATCAGAAATCAACTGTACCACTTCGCCAATGCTGTCAGCGGTAGCCGCCAGACGTTCCATTCGTGCACTGGTTTCTTCCACCTCGGCCACGGCGCGCCGGGCTTCCATCGAGGCCTGGCTAACCTGGGTATTGATCTCGGCAATGGAATGAGACATTTCCTCGGCGGCGGCGGCCACGGTTTGCACATTGGCAGCCGCTTCTTCGGAGGCCGCCGACACAGCGGCGGACATAGAGCTGGTGTTCTCGGCAATGCCACTCATGGACTGGGCGGTAGATTGCAATTCGGTCGAGGCCGAAGACACGTTTTGTACAATGCTGCCAACACTGGCATCAAACTCATCGGCCATTTGATCCATCAGGATACGCCGTTCTTCTTCCGCGCGTTGTTTTTGCGCGGCCTGTTCGGCTTCCAGCTCGATCTTCTTGATCGCATTATCCTTGAAAATCAGGACCGCCCGAATCATCTCGCCAATTTCATTCTTGCTCACAGGCGGCAACTCTACATCCAGATTACCTTCAGCCAGTTCCGTCATCGCATCGGTGACCCCCGCCAGCGAAGACGTCACACAACGGATGATCATGTAGGCCAGCGCAAAGACAAATGCCAATGCGATCAGGGTAACCAACAAGGTTTGCATTTGTGTGTGGGCCGCCCGAGAGCGCAACTTATTTAATTCTCCCAGCAAATCACGGTTAAGCAGGTTTTCCATATCCTTTAAAGCATTGATTTTTTTGGTAATTGTGCCGAACCATTGATCAACGCTGATATTACCGAGCTCGCCTTCAACGCCACCTTTATAGGCAATATCGCGCATGCGCTGTACATCTTTGACCACGGGCGAAGCCATCATGGCCTGATAGGCTTTTTCCTGATCCTGCGTCGCATGGGCCAGAAAAACCTGATTGTAGGTTTTTTGTATGGCGGCCAGTGCTTCAAATTTTTTCATGGCTTCGGGTGTGAATTTACCCAGCGAAAATCCATTGGCCCCGACCGCCCGTTCTATGCCGGCGCGCTCTTTTGCCTGCAGAAAACTGGTGTAACCAATGATCCGGGAGACCACGACCGGATCCGGGCTGAGCGTGCTCATCGAGCCAATCAGCGACAACACTTTGCCGTTCAGGCCAGTATAATAGCCAATGGCCTGAGGGGCCGGTATGGAAAGCGCATCCACTCGATTGCGGATATTATCCATTTTTCCCAAATCGTTCAGGATCAGCTGAAGGTCTTGGGCAAATTCCTGACTGTATTTATGCTGATCAAAATCACCAAGATATTTTTGTAATGCCTCTTTTTTGGCATCAGTCTGCTTTCGCTGTCGTGCCAGTTCGGCCGAAAATTTGGTCCCCTTGCTGCCAAGAAATACGGCCGTGGCACCGCGCTCTTTTTGTTGTTCATGAACCAAATGACTCATCTTGACCGCCAAAGACGTCAGATCAGCCAATTTGCCCATCTCGGCTTTTTGCCGGGTACTTTGCAGGACCAACTGTGTGGAAAAGGATATGGTGGTTATGATCGGCACAAGTGCCAAAATCATAATCATATGAGATAGCTTCATGTTGCGTATAAAGTTCATAACTTACCCCGTGTCGTATCTACACCTGGTAACGCCTGAATAATTATAACACTGGTGCCAGATGGTATCTTAATACCTGCGCCCATATCCCCATTCTTTGGTTAACAGCGTTCACTCTGCGGCGATCTGTCGCAGTATTTCGTCTGTAATGGCAGAGGAAGCAGTGTCTTGAAAAGCGTCTTGAAGTGAGGAAGAAAAGGATGCCCCGTGCATATGGAGGAGCAAAAATCGCCCCTTCATAACGTGATATTTATTTTATTTTTCAATAATTTATGTAACAAAAAATATTTCACCGGCGGCGCTGACCAAAACTATGCATCTTGATTTGAAAAAAGAAGTACACCCCAAGGTTACTGCTCTGCGCCGGGTATGAAAAGGGTTAACGGATAGCCCCCTTTCCCACCCTAGGCCCCTTTGTCGCAGGCACACATTAGGCAAATTTTAAGTGGTACTAAAATACCTTTCCCGGGTAACGGGGACATCGTACCATGTCAGCTTTGACGATGGATAAAAACGGTAAAAACAAGGAAGCGCGCCTGCGTGAATATGTCAGCGCCATTAATGCTGTTTATGCCATCAGCCGCGATCATTTAACATTACAGGCCGTGCTTGAACGCGCCCTGGATGTGCTGTTCGCCGTCCCCTGTCTGGATATTTTGTCCAAAGGAGGGGTCTATTTACGAGATCCTGAAGATGACAATCAATTGGTACTGGTTTGCTCTCATGGCCTGCGGCCCGAAATAGACAAACAGTGCGCCAAAATCAAATTTGGGGAATGCCTGTGCGGCCAGGCGGCCGTGGCCCGTAAAATCGTTCTTGGTTCCTGCGTTAGTGCGCGAAACGAAGTCATTACTGATGGTCATGGCCTGCGCGGTCAATACAGTATTCCCATTATGATCGGCGAAAAACTGGTAGGTGTGCTGGTGATCTACCTTCACCAGAGCACAAGAGAAAACCGCAAACACGAAAAATTCCTGACAGAATTTGCTCACGCGCTGGGGGTATTGATCGGGTTCAAGCAACGCGAAGAAGAGCTGGTTGCCAAAGAGCAAAAAGCCCGCGCCGCCGCCAATATCGCCGAAGAAGCCCTGTTACGCGCTCAACACGCCGAACAGGCAAAGAACAGTTTTCTGTCGACCATGAGCCACGAATTGCGCACCCCCATGAATGGGATTGTGGGCATGCTGCATGCGCTGAACATGGGTAATCTGGATGCGCAACAACGCGAATATGTGGAGCTGGCCCTAAGCTCTTCGGATCTCATGCTGTCGATCATCAACGACATACTGGATACAACCAAGCTGGACCACAGTGCCATCACCCTGGAAAATCAGCCGATCTGTTTACAGGCATTTCTGGACGAAACCCAGGCGACCTTTGCACCATTGGTAGGAGAAAAGAAATTACGCTTTCAAGTGTGCATGGAAGGTGATCTGCCTGAATATATTGGCGGCGATAAAAAACGCCTGCATCAGGTGCTGAACAACTTTATTTCCAATGCGGTCAAATTCACCCCTCGCGGCTCTATTACCCTGAGCATTGCCCGCCAGGAAAACCAAGACAATACAGACGCACCGGACTGGATTATCTTCAAGGTTACGGATACCGGCATTGGCATTAGCAAAGATACGCGCCAGATTATTTTTGACCGTTTCACCCAGGTGGATTCCTCGATTACGCGTCAATATGGCGGCACGGGATTGGGCCTGTTCATCTGCACGGAACTGGCCCAGACCATGGGCGGCGAGGTGGGTGTGGACAGTGTACCCGGGCAAGGCAGCACGTTCTGGTGTAAAATCCCCTATATCTCTGCCCACATTGCCATGGTGGATGCGGCTTGACCCTCAGGCCAAAGCGCACCAATTGTATAAAAGTATAGTCTTCATAAATTTTCTTGCGTTACTTATCTCCCAGAATTAATCTTTCCTTTCTGTATGTACAGCAAAGGGGCATAAAGATGGATGGGTTGCACGCCAAGATTGTTGCACTGGGTTTACATTTTTTTGAATTCATCAGGTCAGAAACCGCACTCCATATTTACACCTGCATCGTCATCGCATTGGTGCTCTCTTTGCTAATTATTACGACATATATACTCCACCAACGAATTAGAAAATTTAAGAGTACGGATCTGATTCAAAAAATTAATGGCCCGGCACCACAAAGAGAACGCACCATAAAAAAACGCATTATGCGCCTCAATAATTTTGCCTCTTCTGTATCACGAACCATATTCAAAAATGCCATAGTGCTTGTCCTAGTTGGTATGATTCTTCCAGGAATATTGTTGGGTGTTGTAGCCGCCAAGCAAAGCTGGATCATCCCAGGCCCCTACGCGCTAACTCGTAATAATGAACCAACCAGTAGCACAGAATTTGCAAAAACTGAGCTGGCAGTGTTTGTCTTAAACCAAGCCCTTAAGGGAGGACTCAGCGATTTATTTGAGGTTTATAAACTCGACATCACGAACATAGAAAACAACTCTCAAAATAAAATATTTTCTGCTTTAGTATTTATATACCGCCTGCTCTCCGGGGCTGTAGTGGTGACCATTTTTCTCGTTGGATACAATGTAATAAAGGCAATTCCTGACGTTAAGCTCGCTATTGGAAAATGGGAAGAAAAACTGGCCGAATTACAGGCCCAAAGAGCTGCCCGGGCCAGCTAATAAAAAGGGGGGCCATGCCCCCCTTTTTCCTTACATTACGCGTACTTTCATCCCCGCCTGCGCACAATCTGATAACCGGAACGGAACAGATATTTCACCGGTACGCTGACCATATGGACCAGCCGCGTGAACGGGAAGAGAAGAAAAATGGTCAGGCCCAGCACGATGTGCAGCTTGAACACCAAGGCTTCATCAGCCACATATTCGGCAGCGCCACCGCGGAAGGTAACGATATGTTGCGCCCACTCAGCCAGCGCGATCATGGACGAGCCATCCAGATGCTTGGCGCTTTGTGGAATGGTCAAAAAGACCCAGCACCAATTGCGCAAAAAGGATCAGCAAAATGGCCATATCCATAAATTTGGTAGTGGCCCGCACCCTATCTTGCGTGGTGCGCCGCCAGATCAATATGCTCATGCCGACAAACGCCATAGAGCCAAAAATGCCCCCGGCTGTCATCGCCAGGATTTGTTTATGTCCGGCAGAGATAAACGGCTCATAGGCCCAATGCGGGGTCAGAAGACCAACAAAGTGGCCCATGAACAACAGCAATATGCCGATGTGGAATAAATTGCTGCCCACACGCAGGCCCTTGCGGTGCAAGAGCTGGCTGCTGTCTGCTTTCCATGAATACGGATCCTGATCATAGCGCAGGATAGAGCCGATAACCATGGTCAGAATGGCAATATAGGGATAAATGCCAAAGAAAAAGGTGTTCACATATTCGGCCATTATAATGCTCCCAGTGTGGGGGTTTCGTTAGGGGCGCAAGTGCCGCAATCGGGCGCCCCGGTAAAGGCTTCGGGCTCTTTCCATTGCTCGTCCAACTCGTCCAGGCTCTGGATGTCCGGCAAGGCCGCATCGGCAGCTTTTTCCAACTCTGCCTTGCTCAGCCTGACCCCAGACAGAGCCACAATCGCGGTCATGACCGCGGCATAACCGGATTTGCTTCTTTTAAGTTTCTCGCCAATGGTGGCGACCACCGGCGCGGCCTGGGCCAGAATTTCAATGCCTTCTTCGGGTTCGCAAATGGAGACAAATTCCAAAAACAAAGGCAGATAATCCGGCAATTCGCCGGTGCCGATCCGCAACCCTTTTTCCTGATATTTGTCAGCCAGCTCGACCATCGCCTGACCACGAAAGCGCGACTCTCCGTGCACATGCTCAAACAGGTGCAGACAATTAGCCCGCCCCCGGTCAAACAATTCCACATAGGCTTCTTGCGCCTCCATCAGGTCCGTGGCGGCCAGTTCGTCCATAAAGGCAAGCAGGCTTTTCAGGGTCTTGCCCTTGACCACGCCCTCATCCACCAGCGCCTGTTTCAGCTCGTCCATATGGCTGATCCACTCACTTTGCGGATAGGTCAGCAAATGAGATAAAACGCGAAAACTTCTCATGACGGGTCTCCCGATACTTTGCGCGGTGTGCCGCTGAGCGTGTTGTTATGGGTTTGCGAACCAAACAGATTGGTGCGTTTTTTAGCCCCGGTATTACAGCCATTGCCAAAGGAAAAGCCGCATTCGGAGCGCGCCGAGAAGGCAATTTCCTGGTCAAACGGCCCGTCGCCTGCATATTCACGGTGATTGGTGGGAATGACAAAACGATCCTCATAATTGGCGATCGCCATCAGCTGGTACATATCGCTCATTTCGGCCTCGGTCATGCCAACCTGTTCCAGCACCGCCGGATCCTCGACCCCATCCACGGTTTTACCACGCATATAAAGGCGCATGGCCATCATCCGTTCCAGGGCACTGATCACTGGTTCTTCATCCCCGGCGGTCAGCAAATTGGCCAGATATTGTGTGGGGATGCGCAGCGAGCGCACATCAGGCAGAACGCCGTTTTGTTCCAGATGCCCGGCCTCGGCTGCTGACTGGATTGGCGAGAGCGGCGGCACATACCAGACCATGGGCAAGGTGCGGTATTCCGGGTGCAGCGGGAAAGCGATTTTCCATTCCATCGCCATTTTATAGACGGGCGAATTTTGCGCCCCTTCAATCCAGCTTTGCGGCACCCCATCGGCCAGGGCCCGTTTGATCACTTCGGGATCGTGGGGATCCAGAAACAGATCGCACTGGCTCTGATAAAGATCTTTTTCGTCCTTGGCCGAAGCCGCTTCAACGATCTTGTCTGAATCGTACAATAGAACGCCCAAATACCGAATGCGCCCGACACAGGTTTCCGAACACACGGTCGGCTCGCCGGCCTCGATACGCGGATAACAGAAGGTGCATTTTTCCGACTTGCCGGACTGCCAGTTGAAGTAAATTTTCTTGTAGGGACAGCCCGATACACACATGCGCCAGCCGCGGCATTTGTCCTGATCAATCAGCACAATGCCGTCTTCTTCACGCTTGTAGATCGCGCCCGATGGGCAGGACGCCACGCAAGACGGGTTCAGGCAATGCTCGCACAGGCGGGGCAAATACATCATGAATGTATTTTCAAATTCGCCGTAAATGTCCTTCTGGATTTTGTCGAAATTATAGTCTTTGGACCGCTTCTCAAACTCGCCGCCCAGGATTTCCTCCCAGTTGACGCCCCAGTCCGGCTTTTCCTTGAACTTGCCGGTAATGGCCGATTTCATCCGCGCGGTGGGAACCGTTTTGCTCTCTTTCGCGGTCTTCAGGTGGTCATACTCATAGGTAAACGGCTCGTAATAGTCGTCGATCAAGGGCAGATCGGGGTTGGCGAAAATATTGGAGAGAACCCCTATTTTGCCGCCGATTTTGGGCTTTAACTTGCCGCCTTTGGTCAGCTCCCAGCCGCCTTTCCATTCGGACTGGTCTTCCCAGTTGCGCGGGTAGCCAACCCCGGGCTTGCTTTCCACATTGTTGAACCAGGCGTATTCAACGCCGCCACGGCTGGTCCACACGTTTTTACAGGTGATAGAACAAGTGTGGCAGCCAATGCATTTGTCCAGATTGAGGACCATGCCGATTTGTGCACGAATAGTCATTGGGCTGCCTCCGTGTTGCTAGGCGTGTTGATAGGTTGACCCTCGATGTACGGTTCTTCCATCCAGTCGACCGTGTTGGTTTTACGTAAAATGACAAACTCGTCGCGGTTTGACCCCACGGTGCCGTAATAGTTGAAGCCCCAGGAAAGTTGGGCATAACCGCCGATCATGTGGGTGGGTTTGACCACCGCCTTGGTGACCGAATTGTGAATACCCCCGCGTTTGCCGGTAATGCGGCTGCCCGGCGTATTCATGGTCTTTTCCTGGGCGTGATACATCATGCACATGCCTTCGGGCACACGCTGTGATACCACCGCCCGTGCGGTAATGGCGCCGTTGACGTTATAAAGCTCGATCCAGTCATTATCGGCCACATCCACCTTGCGGGCGTCGGTTTCCGACAGCCAGACCACCGGGCCGCCGCGGTTCATGGTGAGCAGCAAAAGATTGTCTGAATAGGTCGAGTGAATGCCCCATTTCTGGTGCGGGGTGATCCAGTTGAGCGCGATCTGTTTCACATCACCGCCACGTGCTTTCACCGAATTGGTGATGGTGCGGGTGGAAATGGGTGGTTTATAAACACACAGCCCCTCTCCAAAATCGCGCATCCATTCATGATCCTGATAGAATTGCTGACGACCGGTCAGGGTGCGCCACGGGATCAGCTCGTGCACATTGGTGTAACAGGCATTATAGCTGACATGCTCGTCCTCCAGGCCGGACCAGGTGGGCGATGAGATGATCTTGCGCGGCTGGGCCTGAATATCCCGAAAGCGAATTTTTTCGTCCTCTTTGGGCCGCGCCAGATGGGTGTGATCCCGCCCGGTCATTTTGGAGAGCGCCGCCCAGGCTTTCACCGCCACCTGGCCGTTGGTTTCGGGGGCCAGCGAGAGGATTACCTCGGTCGCATCAATATCGCTCTCAATCCGCGGCTGGCCGTGAGAGATACCTTCATCGCGTACGGTCTTGTTGAGCTTGCCCAACAATTCCACTTCGGCTTCGGTGTTCCAGCCAATGCCCTTGCCACCATTACCCAGTTTGGCAAGAAGCGGCCCAACAGAGGTAAACTTCTTGTAAAGATTGGGGTAATCGCGCTCCACCTCAACCAGGTTCGGCATGGACTTGCCAGGAACCGGGTCGCATTCGCCTTTCTTCCAATCCTTTACGCCCAGCGCCTGACCCAATTCGCCGGGGGTATCATGCAGGATCGGTACGGTCACCAGATCGGTTTCCACACCCAGATGGCCGGGGCAGATTTCCGAAAATTTCCGAGCAAGTCCCTTGAAGATGTCCCAGTCAGAACGGCTTTCCCAGGCCGGGTCCACGGCGCGGGATAGCGGGTGAATGAAGGGGTGCATGTCCGAGGTATTCAGATCATTTTTCTCATACCAGGTGGCGGTTGGCAGCACGATGTCTGAATAAACCGCCGTGGTGGACATCCGAAAATCAAGCGTCACCACCAGATCCAGCTTCCCTTCGGGAGCCTGATCATGCCATTTCACTTCAGTGGGTTTATCGGCCCCCATTTCTTCCAGATCGTCGCTCATCAGGCCATTTTGCGCGCCCAGCAAATGCTTCAGCATATATTCGTGGCCCTTGCCCGATGACCCCAGAATGTTGGAGCGCCAGACAAACAGGTTGCGCGGGAAATTATCTTCCCGGTCCGGGTCTTCGGCGGCAAATTGCAAATCGCCGCTTTTCAGTCGGTCGACGACATAGTCCTTGGTGGTTTTGCCTTCCCGCTTGGCTTTTTCGGCCAGCCAGAGCGGGTTTTCATCCAGTTGCGGTGCCGATGGCAGCCAGCCCATGCGTTCCGAGCGCACATTGCAGTCGATCAGGGAATGGTTTTTCCACTTGTCCGCATCGGCCAGCGGCGAGAGGATTTCATCCACACCCAGTTTTTCATAACGCCATTGGCTGGAATGGTTATAGAAAAATGAGGTTGAGTTCATTTGCCGCGGCGGGCGGTTCCAGTCCAGCCCAAAGGCCAAGGGCAACCAGCCAGTTTGCGGGCGCAGTTTTTCCTGTCCCACATAGTGCGCCCAGCCACCGCCGGATTTGCCAATACACCCACACATGATCAACAGGTTCATAATCCCCCGATAGGTCATATCCATGTGGTACCAGTGGTTAATCGCAGCCCCCAGAATGACCATGGAACGGCCCCGGGTCTTGTCGGCATTCTGTGCAAACTCGCGGGCGACCTGGATGATTTTATCCGCCGAAACGCCGGTAATGGCTTCGGCCCAGGCCGGGGTATAGGGAACGTTATCAGAAAAGTCCCTGGCGACATTTTCACCGCCCAGACCGCGATCAATGCCGTAATTGGCGGCCATCAGGTCATAAACCGTGGCCACATAGGCCTCTTTTTTGCCTTTCAGCGTGACTTTGCGCACGGGCAATTTACGCACCTGGACACTGGCATGATCGGTATGGGCAAAGATTTTGCTCTCATGAATCTGATTGCCGAAATAGGGGAAGGCCACGTCCAGAACCGCATCTGAATTGTCGATATTGCTCAAAGACGGCCAGATATTTTCACCGGAAACCGAATCCTTGGCCTCCAGATTCCATTTGCCTTCCTCGCCCCAACGCGACCCGATGGTGCCATTGGGCACCCGATGGCTCTGCGAACTTTCGTCATAAACCACCGATTTCCATTCGGCATTGTTTTTGACCTTCAGGTCCCCAGTAAAGTCCGAAGCGCGCAAATTGCGGGTGGGGACATAATGATCCCCCTGTTTTTCCAGCAAAACCTGCATCGGCATGTCGGAATAATTGCGCACATAATCGGTGAAATATTCGGATTTATTGCCCAGATGGAATTCCTTGAATACCACATGGCCCATGGCCATGGCCATGGCTGCATCGGTGCCTTGGCGTGGGTTCAGCCACATATCGGTAAGCTTGGCCACTTCGGAATAATCCGGGGTGACGGAAACCGTCTTGGTGCCTTTATAGCGCACTTCGGTAAAGAAGTGGGCATCCGGTGTGCGCGTTTGCGGCACGTTGGAACCCCAGGCGATGATATAAGAGGAATTAAACCAGTCAGCGCTTTCGGGCACATCGGTTTGCTCGCCCCAGGTCTGTGGGGATGAGGGGGGCAGATCGCAATACCAGTCATAAAAGCTGAGGCAGACGCCGCCCATCAGCGAGAGATAACGTGAGCCAGCCGCATAGGAAACCATGGACATGGCCGGGATCGGCGAAAAGCCCAGCACCCGGTCCGGACCATAGGTTTTGGTGGTATAGATATTGGCCGCCGCGGTGATTTCATTCACTTCATCCCAATTGGCGCGCACAAACCCGCCAAGGCCCCGCATTTTTTTGTAGTCATTGGCCTTTTCCGGGTCCGAAACAATGCTGCCCCAGGCCAGCACCGGATCACCATGTTCGGCCTTGGCGGCACGATATTGTTTAAGCAGGCGCGAGCGGATCAGCGGATATTTCAGCCGGGCCGCTGAATACAGATACCAGGAATAACTGGCCCCGCGGGAACACCCCCGTGGTTCGTGATTGGGCATATCGGGGCGGGTGCGCGGATAATCGGTTTGCTGGGTTTCCCAGGTCACCAGACCGTTTTTGACGTAAATTTTCCAACTGCACGATCCGGTGCAATTCACCCCGTGGGTGGAACGCACAATCTTGTCGTGCGCCCAGCGTCCGCGATAGGCTTTTTCCCAATCCCGGGACTCGGTCGTGGTGATGCCGTGACCTTTTGAAAACGTGCCGTCGACCTTGGAAAAATACGTCAGTCTGTCGATGAAATTGCTCATGGATCTTGGTCCTTAAGAGTGCGTTCGAACGGTTAAACAAAGGGGGTTTCGCAGGCAGGTACTGCCCGCGAAACCGTTGATTTTATGGGTTCTTCACATAAGCGTCCTTGCGAAGATAGAACCACCAGTTGATGGCAATGCACAGCGCGTAAAAGGCGGCAAAGCCATACAGCGCGTACTCAGGCGTGGTGGCTTTGATCTGCTCGCCAAAGACTTTGGGGATGATATAGGCCCCATAGGCGGCAACCGCAGACGTCCAGCCCAGAACCGGCCCGGCCTGTTCCTTGTCGAACACCATGGCGATGGTGCGAAAGGTCGAACCATTACCAATGCCGGTGGCGGCAAAGAGGATCAGGAACAGGATCAGGAAGGGTACGAAGTAATCTTGCGGCGTGGCCGAGGCATAAGCCTGTTTCATAAAGTACGCTACGCCCAGTGCCGCCGCGACCATAATCACGGAGATGATCTGGGTTACTTTGGCCCCGCCCATCTTGTCGGCGATCATACCGCCAACGGGGCGGATCAGGGCGCCGATAAAGGGCCCGGTCCAGGCAAACATCAAGGCGCTGGGGCCCGCCGGATTGGGGGTGGTGTGAGTCATCACCCCATCCACCATGATGTGCTGGAAACCAAAGATCACCTTGATGGCCAGACCAAAGGCGGCGGCATAGCCAATGAAAGAACCAAAGGTCATGGTATAGATAATGGTCATCGCCCAGGTGTGTTTGTTGTTAAAGATTTTGTATTGGTGGTTAAGGCTGTTTCGGATGGAACCAGGAATGAGCTTCAATGCAAAAACCGTAGCCGCAATCACCACGGGCAGCACAATCCATTTGCTGAGCATCAAGCCTGAACCACCAACATCAGCCGGCAACATCAGCCACAACCCGCCAATGGAGGTAGCAAAACCAATGGCCAGCATGCCGGATATTTTGGCAAAAGCACCCAGAGGCGAACCAATATTGGGGGAGACATGGTCGGCGGTGATATTGTTCATGCCGAACCAGGCGGCAATGACAATCGGCACCAGAATGACCACCCAGATATAACCGGCATTGTGCAGATAGGTTTCCGTACCGGCGGGGATTTTACCAATCAAAGTGCCAGAGGTGGCCTGCAACACCATGGGCGTGCCGCCAAAAATAGCGGCCGTCATGACCAGGGGCACCAGGATTTGCATGGTGGTCACCCCGAAATTACCCAACCCCGCATTCATGCCCAGCGAATAGCCCGCCATCCGTTTGGGGAAGAAAAAGCTGATATTGGACATGGAGGAGGCAAAGTTACCACCGCCAAAGCCGGACAACAGCGCCATCAGTTGGAACTGCCATAAGGGGGGTATCGGGGTTTTGCAATAAATACCCGGTACCCGCTGCGGGCAGGATCAACAGTGCGGTGGTGAAAAAAGATGGTATTGCGACCACCGGCCAACCGGATGAAGAAGGTGGAAGGGATGCGCAAGGTCGCGCCCGTCAGCCCGGCAATGGCGGCCAGGGTAAACAATTGGGATTTTTCAAACGGGTATCCCAGATTGATCATCTGTACGGTGATAATGCCCCAATAGAGCCAGACCGCAAAGCCGCACAGCAGGGCCGGAATGGAAATCCACAGGTTACGGTTGGCAATGGCTTTGTCCCGAGTTTCCCATTCGGTTTCGTCTTCCGGGTTCCATTGTTTAAGATCTTCGGCCATAGCAGGCTCCTTTATCTTGGTTATGCGATGCCGTTATTCGGCAGGGGTGCCGTGCAGATCTTCCATTTCAGGAAGGTCACGCGGACCGTGTTGTTCAGGATGTTTGGCATTTTCCAGCCGTTGGATGGCAAAGTGCATCCAGGTAAGCGCAATACCGATCAGAATGGTCAGCAACATAAAGCAGCTGGTCCATACCCCGATCAGGTCATTCATCACCCCAAAGGTGATCGGAAGGACGAAACCGCCAAGGCCGCCGATCAGGCCAACAATACCGCCGACAGCCCCCACATGATTGGGATAATATACCGGAATGTGTTTATAGACCGCCGCCTTGCCCAGCGACATGAAAAAGCCAAGCACGATGGTGAGCGAGACAAACATCCACAAAGGAATGGTCAGGTTGAAATGAATTGGTCCTTCAATCCCGGCAACCGTGTAATCGGTGGAGGGATAGGAAAGAATGAAGCTGACGATAAAGGTTACCCCAAAGGTCCAGTACATCACCTTACGGGCACCAATTTTATCGGAGAGCCAACCGCCTATGCCGCGAAAAATGGAACCGGGCAGGGCATAGCTGGCGGCCAGAAGCCCCGCCGTGCCAAGAGGCAGGCCATAGGCCCCCACATAATAGCGGGGCAACCACAGGGCCAGAGCGACAAAGCCGCCAAAGACGAAGAAATAATAAAGCGCAAACCGCCACACCTGAAGGTGCTTCAGGGGGGCCAGCTGTTCGATGAAGCTTTCATGCTTCAGGCCCTCTTTGCGCCGATGCTTGTGTACCGGATCATCTTTGGCAAAAAGAAAGAACAAAACCGAAGTTGTGGCCATAATCGCGGCATAAACCAGAGCGACATTTTGCCACGCCCCACCAACCGCCACGAGCAGCACCGGTGCCCCGAAATTGGTAATCGCCGCGCCAACATTACCCATGCCGAAAATGCCAAGGGCCGTGCCTTGTTTTTCTTTCGGGTACCATTTGGAGACATAAGTGATGCCCACGGCGAAGCTGCCGCCGGCCAGACCTACGCCCAGCGCCGCCACCAGAAACATGAAATAGGTATTGGCAAAAGAGAGCAGCCCCACCGCAATGGCAGTCAGCATCATTTGCGTTGCATAAACGATTTTACCGCCATATTGGTCGGCCCAGATGCCTAAAAATATACGGCTTAGCGAGCCGGTAAGAATCGGCGTCGCCACCAAAATCCCAAACTCTGTATCGTTCAAACCCAACTCGGCTTTGATCCGGATACCGATAATGGAAAAAATGGTCCACACGGCAAAACAAACCGTAAAGGCCAAAGTAGACGCCGTTAGCGCCCGTCTTTGTTCGGCTGGTGTTACGTTATCAAGATGTCCCATAGCCCTCTCCCAAGGTAGACGTTCTGACTTTGCGTTGGCGCAACATGACCTTTTGTGCGAAGATGCAATTGATCCAGATCAAAAACTCTGAAAAAACTTGAACATCGAAATGTGAAAGGACGCCTGAGTTAAATGGACAGCAAAGTCACACTCGGCCCTGTCACGATTTCAGCGCTGCTATCTCTGGGAGAACTGGCGCACCAATTGCAATTGGAACGCGGCTGTACGGCGCTGTTTGTGGACAGCGAAGGTGAGATTTATTCCACCGAGCTTCGTGAGCAACGCAAGGAGACGGACAAAGCCGCATTGGCTTTGGAAAATGTCTGCCAGGACCCGGAACTGCCGACCAGCATTGGCACCATGACTTTGCAAAAGGTTCAGGAAATTCTGGGCGTTGCCCAAAATCTAAAGACGCACCGGCGCCATGTAGATCATTTCAGCATATCCTTTGCCCGGGCCGTCAACTATTACACCTACACCACCCTTAGCCCGATCCTGGACGTACAGATCGAGATCGCCCTGCATGTGGCCAGCGTCGCGCCGACCACGGCCACCGCCTATGCCAATTTGTTGCAATGGAAAGAACGGGTGGGCCGCGAACGGGCCTGGGGGGCACACGGATTTTGCAGCCAGGTGTTCAAGAATCGTGAATTTTCCGAACGCATGCTCACCCTGATTGACGAACAGGGCTCCTATAAGCGCGCCTTTATGTCGCTGGCCTCGCCTGAGCACCGCGAACTGGTGGACAAGCTCACCTCGGGCTATGTGATGCAGTTTGTCGAAGATTTGCATGCCCTGTTGGCCAAAGATGATTCGGCCGAAGAGCTGGAAGCCATTTCGCCGATCACCTGGTTCCAACTGCTCACCGGCAAGATTGAGCGGCTAAAGCTGGTGGAAATCGAGCTGGTCAGCAATCTGGTGGCCAGTCCGGTCAGCCTTACCTCTCGTACCGAGGCCCCGGTCATTCCCAAACCCGCGCCATTAGCCAGTTCTGTGGAACGGCATATGCCGCTGATTCGTGCGCTGCCGGCCTTGTCCAAGCTGGACGAGAAAGAACTGCTCTCTTTGCTGGCTCACGCCAATATTCAAGAATGCGAAAAGGGTAAATTGCTGTTTTTGCAATCCGAGCCGTTATCGCGATTCTATCTGATCCTGTCCGGCTGGGTAAAACTGTTCAAAGGCTCGGATGCTGGCGACGAGGCCGTGCTGCAAATGCTGTCGGCCGGCGACAGTATCATGGAAGCGGCGGTTCTGTTGAACATCCCCTCGGTGGCCAGCGCCCAGGTGGTTGAAAAAACCACGCTTCTATCGCTGCCGGCACCGGTGGTCCGCCAGGTCTTGCAGGATAATAACGCCTTTGCGCTAAACATGATCGGCAGCCTGTCCATGCGCTCGCAGCATTTGATCCAGCAGATCGAACAATCGCGCCTGCGCAATGCCTCCGAACGGGTGGGCTGGTATCTATTGAAGCTGGGGATCGAGGAAGGCGGCGGAAACACTACCTCCATCCGCCTGCCCTATGATAAATCCCTGATCGCGGCCTATCTGGATATGACGCCGGAAACCTTTTCCCGCACGTTGAAGAAATTCCGCGCCCAGGGCTTTCGGATCGAAAACGATACTATTACCCAGCCCCACCCCAAGGCCCTGTGCTCGTTTTGTGATCAAAGCCTGGCCAATGCCTGTCGCTATCGCGATGAGCCGGACTGTCCCAGCACCTATTTGTAAACGCCCCTTCATTTCCTGATCCTAAGAATTTTCTTGCACACTTGTTTAGCGTTGAACTACATGCTATTAGTTCAACGTTAAATCAATTACGAGTAAGCTCATGCCCCTATCCCGACGTAATTTTCTTCGCATTGTCGGCAGTTCGGCCATTATTCTGCCAGCCACAGCCTGCACGACCAGCACGGATAGCGCACGCCAGCCATGGCAGAACGCCGGGCAGTACCAGGATCCCATGCGCCGGGCGCTGTCCTATGCCCTGCTGGCCCCTAACCCCCATAACCGACAGCCCTGGGTGGTGAATTTACACGGAGGGGACAGCGCCAACCTGTACGTTGATCTGGGC
Source organism: Robiginitomaculum sp. (assembly GCA_030949705.1). Classification (GTDB taxonomy): domain Bacteria; phylum Pseudomonadota; class Alphaproteobacteria; order Caulobacterales; family Maricaulaceae; genus Robiginitomaculum_B. The sequence continues at coordinate 117,593 of JAUZSF010000021.1, forward strand.
CATTTATTACCCGAGACCGACCCCTATAGCCGCCAGATCACCATCGGGCTGGGGTGTTTTCTGGAACAGTTTCGCATGGCCGCACAGGCGTTTGGGTTTCAAGCAGAGGTCCTCCCCTTCCCTGATGGCTATAATGACAGGAATCTGGACACACGCCCCGTGGCGCATTTGCGCTTGACGCCAGGGGGGCAGCCTGCCCCTTCGCCCGAATTTTCACTGATTACCAGACGGCGCACCAATCGCAATCTCTATCAGGACCGAACACCAGTGCACCTGGCCCTAAAGGCCATCACACGGGGACTGGGCAATCATGTTACCAGTGCCTTTACCAATAATACGGACCGGGTGGCATTGCTTCAGGAACTGGCGGTCACCGCCTCGAATATCGAATTTGACACCCCGCGCACCTATAGGGAGAGCGTCGATGTGATGCGCATTGGGGCCAAAGAGATCAAGGCCAATCCCGATGGACTGGCGCTGGAAGGCCCGATGCTGGAGACCTTGCACACCCTGGGCATGCTTAACCGGAAAAGCCTGGCTAATCCCCACTCGGCCATGTTTCGTGCAGGCCGCGATGGCTATGCCAAGGGTATCAAAAGCGCCCGGGCCTTTGTCTGGCTCAGCACGCCCACCAATACCCGCCTTGACCAGATCCGCGCCGGGGCGGCCTATGTACGCCTGAATTTGAAAGCTACCGGGGCCGGGATGGCCATGCACCCGCTAAGCCAGGCACTGCAGGAATATGCGGAAATGAAACAATCCCTCAAACGCATTCACCAACTGCTGGACGTAAAAGACGGCGCCCGTGTTCAAATGTTTGCCCGGGTCGGCTATGCCAAATCCGTTGCGCCGGCACCCCGCTGGCCGTTGGAGGCAAAGATCAGACCCGTATGAGTACCGCAAACGACCAAAGCGCCGCCATTCGCGTATTTACCGAGATCGGCATTATTCACCAACTGAGTCAGAATGCACTGGAGCGCACCCTGCCTGATGGCCTGCGCATGGCACATTTTGGCGTGCTCACCCATTTTATGCGCCGCGATGAGCCGCAAAGCCCAACCCATCTGGCCCATGCCTTTCAGGTCACCAAGGGGGCCATGACCAATACCCTGAACCGTCTGTCTGCCCGGGGGCTGGTACGGATTATAGCCGATCCGCGCGATGGCCGCGCCAAGCTGGTGTGTATCACCGAAGCCGGCAAGGCCATGCACGCCCGCGCCCTAAACGCCATTATGCCGTTTTTACAACAAACCCTGTCGACCTTTGACCAGGAAGAATTTGAATCCGCCCTGCCCTTTCTCACCCGCTTACGTGAAACACTGGATCGTGCGCGCGATTAGGCTCATAAACCTCTTCAGGATTATACCGGAGGTTCCCATGAAAACCCTGTTCATTCTGGCCAGCATGCTGTTTGCGCTGATCAGCGCATCCCCATCTCATGCCGAAAACAGCGCCATTTTATTGCGCCCCGAGGCGGTATTCGACGGCCAAGTGCTGCACAAGGACTGGGCGGTTCTGGTCCGCGGCACAACCATTTTGGCCGCCGGTCCGGCCAATACACTGGACGTGCCACCAAACACTCACACGATCACCATGGCCGGGCAGACCCTGCTCCCCGGACTGATCGACAATCACAGCCATATTTTGCTGCATCCCTATAATGAAACCAGCTGGACCAATCAGATCCTGAACGAGCCACTGTCTTTGCGCACCGCCCGCGCCGTAACCCACCTTAAGGCCACACTGATGGCCGGGTTCACCACCTTGCGAGATCTGGGCACCGAGGGGGCGGGCTATGCCGATGTGGGCTTAAAAGCGGCCGTCTTGCAAGGCATCATCCCTGGCCCGCGTCTGGTGATCGTCACCCGGGCCATTGTCGCCACGGGCAGTTATGGCCCAAAAGGCGCACCGGAATTTAACCTGCCGCTGGGCGCACAAACCGCCGATGGGCACGATGAACTGATCCGTGTGGTGCGCGAACAGATCGGCAAGGGTGCCGACTGGGTCAAGGTGTATGCAGATTATCGCTGGGGTCCAAATGGCAAGGCCATGCCCACCTTCTCCGAGGATGAATTAAGACTGATCGTGCAGACCGCGCGTTCCTCCGGCCGCCCGGTCGTCGCCCATGCCAGCAGCCCGGAGGCGATGATGCGCGCCGTCAATGCCGGCATTGAAACGATCGAGCATGGCGATGGCGCCACCATGAAAGTTCTGAAAGCCATGGCGAAAAAAGGCGTTGCCTTTTGCCCGACGCTCGCCGCCGGTGACGCCGTCACCCAATATAATGGCTGGAAAAAAGGCGTGGAGCCAGCCCCAGCCCGTATCACCGCCAAGCGCGCAATGTTCAAACTGGCCTTAAAAAGCGGGGTGACCATTTGCAATGGCTCAGACGTTGGCGTTTTCACCCATGGGGATAATGCCCGCGAGCTGATCCTGATGGTGGATTATGGCATGACGCCGATAAATGCCTTGCGCGCGGCCACCTCGGTGAACGCCAGGGTGCTACACTGGCAAAACAAGGTCGGCTCGATCAGGCCCGGCCTGTTGGCCGATATCATCGCGGTTAATGGCAATCCCACCATAGACATTAGCGCCCTTAAAGACGTGCGCTTTGTGATGAAAGACGGCGTGATTTATAAGGGTGGGGAATAGGAATGATCACGATATCCGTTTTGGGGGATGCTCAAGACGTGCCAATAAAAACTGGATGAGCAGTCCGGCCATGCCGGCTATGAACATCGCCATGGCTGCCAGCGTCAACATGCGGTTTTCAAAGCGTTCCTTACGTACACCGCTGACTTGTACGTGGTATGCGCGCTGCCCCCCCGGTACGGCTACCGTAAAGACTCCACCATGATCTGTATAAAAATTTAGATACTTTTCATCATATTTTTCAGGCTGGGTTATGAACGGGTTTTTGGCATCCGCAGGCACCACGCCCCTGGAGACATATCGATAGAGCCGATCAGGAAAAACAACCGCATTTTGCGCCACGACACCTAAGAAAAGACCCAATGCCAAAGCGGTCACCGAGCCGATAACCCATGCCCGCTGTTTTCTATACTGTGCCAGTTTTTGCACACTGGCGGCCTTGGCAATTTGTGGCAAAGCGGCTAATTGCGCCGCCATCTGGCCGTGGGTATCATCGGCAAGAAACTCCGCCGGGGTTAGCCCAAACACTCCAAGCAAACGATCCAAAACCTCTGCTGAAGGAAGCCCCTTTGCCATTTTCCAGTCGCGATAAATAGGATTGTTCGATATTGGCTTTGGCGGCCAGTTCCGGCTGTGTCCAATCATGAACAGCGCGCAGGTTCTTCAGTTTTTCGCCAAACAACATTTTGGGCTTCCTTCATCAAATTCGCGATTATTCTTGGATATTCTTTGACGAATAGGAAGAAAAATATTGTAGCATAAGCGGTAATAATGACGAATGTGCACACCTTATTGAGCGTTTGCATACCCAATGTCACCCCGGTAATTTCTTTAGAAATTATCCGGGGCCTATAATGAATTTTCATGGTGCAATGGGTCCCGGATAAAACGCACGTTTTTCCGAGATGACACGGGTAGGTAAAAACGAAACGGTACGCTTACAAATCAAACAACAGGCGTTCCGGGTCTTCCAGACATTCCTTAACCCGCACCAAAAATGTCACCGCGCCTTTGCCATCCACCACCCGGTGATCATAAGACAGCGCCAGATACATCATCGGGCGGATAACCACCTCGCCATTCACCGCCATGGGGCGGTCTTTGATGGCGTGCATGCCCAAAATACCGCTTTGCGGTGCATTCAGGATCGGCGTGGACATGAGCGAGCCATAAACCCCACCATTGGTGATGGTAAAGGTCGCGCCCATCATTTCGTCCATGGACAGTTTTCCATCGCGGGCCTTTTTGGCCAAGGCCGCAATGCCCAGCTCTACCTCGCCCATAGAGAGCGCATCGCAATCGCGAACAACCGGCACCACCAGGCCCTTTTCGGTGCCCACGGCAACGCCAATATCGTAATGATTTTTATAAATAATATCTGTGCCGTCGATTTCGGCATTGACCTCGGGCACGTCTTTTAAGGCCGTAACGCACGCCTTCACAAAGAATGACATGAAACCCAATTTTATGCCGTGTTTTTTGGCAAAGAGATCCTTGTATTTAGCCCGGGATGCCATAATGGCACTCATATCCACCTCGTTAAAGGTGGTCAGCATGGCCGCTGTATTCTGGGCCTCTTTCAGACGTCTGGCGATGGTCTGGCGCAGGCGCGACATACGCACGCGCTCTTCGCGGGGGCCGGTATCGCGTGGGGTCGCGACAGGAGCAGGGGCCGGGGCGGCACTGGCCGCCAGGGCGTCCCCCTTGGTGATGCGCCCGCCTTTGCCGGTGCCTGTAACCTGGGCCGGGTCCACGCCTTTTTCCGCCATCACACGCGCCGCCGATGGCATGGCCATGGGGCCATCCGCGGATGAGGCCGCAGTGGGCGCAGCTGCCGGGGCCGCTGCTGCCGGCGCGCTGGCCGTTGCCGTACCGCCCTGGGAAACCCGCGCAATGACAGAGCCCACAGCCACCGTATCGCCCTCGGCCACCAGATGTTCAACCATCACCCCGTCCACGGGGGATGGCACTTCGATGGCCACCTTGTCGGTTTCCACCTCGACCAGCGGCGCATCTTTTTTCACGGCTTCGCCCACGGCCACCATCCAGGTCGCAATCACGCCTTCGCCGACGCTTTCACCCATTTGCGGAATGGCAATGTCAATGATCTTGCCCGCATCCCCCTTGGGTTCAGTGGCCTTGGGGGCCTTGACCGCTTCGGCCTTGGCCGGTGCTGCACTGGCACCCGCACCGGCGCCTTCGTCCAGCACTGCCAACAGCGCGCCGATTTCCACCTCATCGCCTTCCTTGGCGGCGATTTTGCTGATCACCCCATCAGCAGGGGCGCTGACCTCCAGCGAAACCTTGTCGGTTTCCAGTTCCACCAGCAGGTCATCTTTTTTGACCGCATCGCCTTCGCCGACTTTCCAGTCAGCGACAATGGCTTCGGTAACGCTTTCGCCCAGAACGGGGACAACAATATCGGTCATGATTTTTTTCTCGATGGTTAGGGCCTCGTCTAAAAAGGCGTTCAGTTCAGCCAGATGTTGGGCCATGGTGCCCGCCGCGGTGGAGGCCGAGGCATGCCGTCCCACATAATGAGGGCGACGTATGCGGGCCTCGATCTTGTTCAGGACCCATTCCAGATTGGGCTCCATAAAGAACCAGGCCCCCATGTTTTTTGGGCTCTTCCTGGCACCAGACCATGTCGGCGTTCTTAAAACGCGATAGCTCGGTGATCAGGGATTTGGCGGGGAAGGGGTATAGTTGTTCCACGCGCATCAGATAAATATTATCCAGGCCACGCTTTTCGCGTTCCTCGAACAGATCATAATAAACCTTGCCCGAACACAGCACCACGCGCGCAATATCCTTGTCCGCACACAGCTTGACCTCGGCGCGGCGTGCCTTGATCTGGGCATCATCCCAGAGCACCCGGTGAAAGGATGAACGCGCGCCCAGCTCGCTAAGATCTGAAACACAGCGTTTATGACGCAACAGGGATTTGGGCGTCATCAGGATCAGCGGTTTGCGGAACTTGCGATGGATTTGCCGACGCAGGATATGAAAATAGTTTGCCGGCGTGGTGCAATTGGCCACCTGCATATTGTCTTGCGCACAAAGCTGCAGATAGCGTTCCAGCCGCGCCGAAGAGTGCTCTGGCCCCTGCCCCTCATAGCCATGAGGAAGCAGCATCACCAGACCCGACATGCGCAGCCATTTACGTTCGCCCGCCGAAATAAACTGATCCACGATCATCTGGGCGCCATTGGCAAAGTCGCCAAATTGCGCCTCCCACAGGGTCAGGGAATTTGGCAAACTCAGCGAATACCCATATTCAAAGCCCAGCACCGCCTCTTCGGAAAGCAGCGAATCGATCACCTCGAAACTGCCCTGATCCTCGGACACATGGTGCAAAAAGGTATAACGCTCTTCGGTATTCTGATCGATGGCGCGGCTGTGGCGCTGGCTGAACGTGCCACGGCCACTGTCCTGGCCGGAAAGACGCACCGGAAAGCCTTCGTCCACCAGAGTGGCAAAGGCCAGCATTTCGGCAGTGGCCCAATCCAGCCCCTTGCCGGTCTCAATGGCCTTGCGGCGGGCACCAATCACCCGGGCCAGGGTTTTATGAACCGCAAAATTTTCCGGGAACCGGGTAACCTTGTCACCCAGCTTTTTCAGGCGTTGTTGCGACACCCCGGTGCGGCCCCGGCGTTCCTCGCCATCCGGAGCAACCCCCAGACCAGACCATTCCCCATCCAGCCAGTCGGCTTTTTTGGGTTCGTGGGTTTTGCCCCGTTCAAATTCCGCATCCAGAAAGGCCTCAAATTCTGAAACCCAGCCCGCCACTTCCTCGGCCGTAACCACACCCTCTTCGATCAGGCGTTTCTCATACAAGGTGCGCGTGGTCGGATGGGTCTTGATATGGCGATACATGATCGGCTGGGTAAAGGAGGGATCATCGCCCTCATTATGGCCAAAGCGGCGATAACAGAACATATCAATGACCGCATCCACGCCAAATTTCTGGCGAAACTCTGCCGCGATTTTGGCTGCATAGACCACCGCTTCGGGATCATCACCATTTACATGAAATACCGGCGGCTGCACCATCAGGGCAATGTCGGTGGGATAGGGTGAAGAGCGCGAAAAATGCGGCGCGGTGGTAAAACCGATCTGGTTATTGACCACAATATGAATGGTGCCGCCGGTGCAATGGCCCACCAGACCGGACATGGCAAAACATTCAGCCACAATGCCCTGGCCAGCAAAGGCGGCATCACCATGCAACAGGATCGGCATCACATGGCTGCGATCCGTATGGCCATCATCGGGGGCGGTGGGTTCCTGTTTGGCGCGGGCCTTGCCCAGCACCACCGGGTTTACGGCCTCCAGATGCGACGGATTGGCGGTTAGGGACAAATGCACGTTATTGCCATCAAAAAGAGCGATCCGAAGACGCCCCCAAATGGTATTTTACATCGCCCGAAGCATAATCATCCGCGCCCCAGCTGTGGCCACCGGCAAATTCATTGAACACCTGATGATAGGGTTTGCCCATCACCGCGGTCAGCACATTCAATCGACCCCGGTGCGGCATGCCCAGCACCATTTCCTTGACCCCCAGCGCCCCGCCGCGCTTGATAATCTGTTCCATCGCCGGCACCAGAGACTCGCCGCCATCAATGCCAAAGCGTTTGGTGCCGGGATAACGCTTGTGCAGGAATTTTTCAAAACTTTCGGTTTCGATCAATTTACGCAAAATGGCCTTGCGCCCTTCGGGGGTAAAGTGGATTTCCTTGTCCTTGCCCTCAATACGCTGTTGCACCCAGGACTTTTGTTCCGGGTTGGAAATATGCATGAATTCAATGGCAAAGGTGCCACAATAGGTACGGCGCAATATCTCCAGCATCTGGCGCGGCGTGGCGGTTTCCAGCCCCATGACGTGATCGATAAAAATCTCGCGATCCATATCCTCAGGACCAAAGCCATAGATGGCCGGGTCCAGTTCGGGCCAGGGCCCCCGTTTTTCCAGACGCAGGGGGTCCAGGTCGGCGGCCAGATGTCCGCGGATCCGATAGGCACGGATCATCATCAGCGCCCGAATACTGTCCAGCGTCGCGGCCCGGATTTCGGCCTGGCTGGCCCCGGGGGAGCGCGCCTTGATCTTGTCAGCCACCACCGCTTCGTCCGGCCAGTCACTGGTCAGAGCCGAAGTCAGCTCGCCATTGGACTCAATGGGCCAATCCTGACGCTCCCACGAGGGGCGGGCCACCGCCCCCTCGCCCTGGGCGCGAAAATAGGCCTGCCAGTCTTCGGGCACACTCATCGGGTCGGCGGCAAAACGGGCCGCCATCATTTCCAGATAATGCGCGTTCGTACCGGATAGAAAATCGGGATCAGCCATGGCAGATTACCTTTTCTAGCCTTTGAGAACCTCAACCAGGGTCGAGCCAAGCGCCGCCGGCGAAGGTGAAACCGTAACGCCTGCAGATTTCAGCGCCTCGATCTTGTCCTGCGCGCCGCCTTTACCGCCCGAAACAATGGCACCGGCATGGCCCATGGTCCGCCCGGGAGGCGCCGTGCTGCCGGCAATAAAGCCCACCACCGGCTTTTTGATTTTCGAATGTTTCAAAAGTCTGCGGCATCCTCTTCGGCAGAACCGCCAATTTCGCCAATCATGACGATGGATTCGGTTTCCGGGTCAGCCAGAAACATTTCCAGACAATCAATAAAGTTGGTGCCGTTCACCGGATCACCACCAATGCCGATACAGGTGCTTTGGCCCAGCCCCACCGCCGTGGTCTGGCCCACGGCCTCATAGGTCAGCGTGCCCGAGCGGGATACAACGCCCACGGAACCGCGCATATGAATATGGCCCGGCATAATGCCGATTTTGCATTCGCCAGGTGTAATCACGCCCGGGCAGTTTGGCCCGACAAGACGAGTTTTGGAGCCACACAAAGCGCGTTTGACCTTGACCATATCCAGCACCGGAATGCCTTCGGTGATACACACGACCAGCTCAATTTCGGCAGCAATCGCCTCGGCAATGGCGTCAGCGGCAAAGGGGGCGGCACATAAATCACGCTGGCATTGGCGCCGGTGGCTTCTTTGGCCCCGGCCACCGTATCAAACACCGGCAGGCCGATATGCTCGGATCCGCCTTTGCCGGGGGTTACCCCGCCAACCATTTGCGTACCATAGGCCAGCGCCTGTTCGGTGTGAAACGTGCCGTTTTTGCCGGTCAGGCCCTGCACAATAACTTTGGTATTTTTATCGACGAGAACAGACATTTAAGCAGCCTCCTTTACGGCGGCGACAATTTTTTGCGCTGCATCATCCAGATCATCGGCAGAGATCACATTCAGCCCGGAATTGGCGATGATTTCCTTGCCACGTTTTACGTTGGTGCCTTCCAGACGCACCACCAAGGGTACTTTCAGGCCAACCTCATTAACCGCGGTAATGACGCCTTCGGCGATCACATCACAGCGCATAATACCGCCAAAAATATTGACCAATATGCCCTTCACATTGGGATCCGAGGTGATGATTTTAAACGCGGCGGTGACTTTTTCGGCCGTCGCGCCGCCACCAACATCCAGAAAGTTTGCCGGCTCTGCACCGTACAATTTGATGATATCCATGGTCGACATGGCCAGCCCGGCCCCATTGACCATGCACCCGATTTCACCATCCAGTGCGATATAAGAGAGGTCGTATTTTGCCGCTTCCAGCTCTTTGGGATCTTCTTCGCTCTCATCGCGCAGCTCCAGTATATCGGGATGGCGATAAAGCGCATTGCCATCAAAACCCATTTTGGCATCCAGGCAGATCAGGTCATCTGCCCCGGTCAGCACCAGCGGATTAATTTCCAGCAGGCTCATGTCCTTTTCGGTGAACGCCTTGTAGAGAATACCGGCCAGCTTGCCTGCCTGTTTGGCGGCGCCGCCCGAAAGCTTTAACGCCCTGGCCACCGCCCGGCCATGATGAGGCATGATCCCGGTGGCCGGATCAATGCTGAACGTAATGATCTTTTCCGGGGTTTCGGCAGCGACATCTTCGATATTCATGCCACCTTCGGTGGATACCACAAAGGCGACTTGGGATTTTTTCTCTATCCACCAGCATGGAAAGGTAAAATTCCGAGGCAATATCGGCACCATCTTCGATATACAGCCGCCGCACCACCTTGCCCGCCGGGCCGGTCTGATGGGTGACCAGGGTCATGCCCAGGATTTCATCGGCATAGGCCCGCACTTCGTCCAGACTCTTGGCAATCTTGACACCGCCACCCTTGCCCCGCCCACCGGCATGGATCTGGGCCTTGACCACATAAATGGGGCCGGGCAGTTTTTTGGCCGCCTCGACGGCTTCATCAACGGAAAAAACGGGGTAGCCTTGCGGTACCGGCGCACCAAAGTCGCTTAGGACGGCTTTGGCCTGGTATTCATGAATATTCATGGGGCCTCTCGGATATATGCATGGAGCAGCAAATCAACGTGATGCACGCCATCTGATGCCAACATGGTAAACAGACCCTTAGCGTGTAGGCATATTCCGCATATTCAGCAATATACATTTCATCAATTAATGCTCTTTTTGAACATTAATTGAGAAACGGCGATAGAATTGTGGTGGCAGAGCTATTTTTTCCTTCCCTGAAAACCGGGAAAATTCCCGCACCACCTCTTCATAGACAGGGCGTTTCCAGGAAATGATTTTTGCCGGCGCGTCTTCTAGATCAACCCATTTCCAGGCATCAAATTCCTGGGGCAGGTGGGCATCCAGACGAAAATCTGAATCCTTGCCCAAGAACCTAAAGGCAAACCATTTTTGCTTTTGCCCATCCCACAACAGGCGCTTATTGGGGGCCTGTCGCACATCATCGGGAAAGTCATAAGCCAGCCAGCCTTTGATTTTCCCAATTTTTTTGACCAGTTTGGGGTCGATACCGGTTTCCTCAGCCAGTTCGCGAACGGCGGCGACCCGTGGCTTTTCCCCCTCGTCAATACCGCCCTGGGGAAATTGCCAGATATGTTCGCCCAGGCTGTTGGCACGGCGGCCCATCCATACCTTGCCGTCTTTGTTAAACAGCACCACCGCCGCATTGGGACGATGCTTTTTTAGGTCTTTTTTCTTGCGCTTGATCATGATTGTCTGCACGACCTAATGACCAGAACTGGCAACCATATGTGATGTCTTTTCCGCGGGACGCTCTACCTGAACATTACCGTTGCGGGCATTCAACACCGCCGAGGCCGGGACCAGCTCATATCCCTTCATATCGACGGTTTTGGTCCAGGACTTCAGCCGTTCCATGGTAATCGGCCAGGAGAACCCGGCCCCCAGAGCCGTTCCATTCTGAATGGCGATGGCCTCCAGATGCAATAATTGCTCATCTATGGCGGTGGATGATGGTTCGGCATCAATAATCCGGTCCGCTGTGGTCCAGCGCAAATGCTCGGTATTGGCAACATTGCTCAAGGAAGAGCGTCGCGCCTCGCCATCATAAATAAAATCCACGCCGCGTTGGCGCAATTGGCGCAAAACCGGGGCGAGCGCGGATTCAGAAGCGGTAAATTTGGATCCCATATAATTGGTCACGGCAAAATAGCCCCAGGCGCGGCTGAGCAGCCATTCCAGCCGGCGGGTATTTTCCGCCGCGCTAACCGTGGCCAACAGGGTTTGTGGCCCCGGATCATTTTGCGGATAATCAAACGGCTCCATCGGCAATTCCAGCATCACCTCATGACCGGCGGCCCGGGCCTGATTGATCCAATCCTGCAGATCGCGGGTATAGGGCACAAAGGACAGGGTTACCTGGGGGGGCAAATCATTGATGGCGGCCAGCGTGGTTGATTTCTTAAGCCCCAATCCGCCAACAATCAGCGCAATGGACGGGGTCGTCCCCAGCGGCTTAGAGGGCCGCGCATAGACATCGGCCGGGCGACGGCCATCGGTCGCAATGATGGGCAATACCCCGCCGGGGCCTGGCTCCACCAGCGCCGCATCGGGGGCCGGACCATGACTGCTGGAAGCCAGGGTAATGGTGGCATGCTTATTGGCACCATGGGCATTATGCCCCGCCCCCGGATCGTCAACACCGGGCAATCTTGGCTCATGGTCGGCAATTTGTATGATTGGCGGGGCGGTCTCGTCATGGCCGTTTTCGGCGCGCAAATGCTCTGCCAGCGAGGCACTTTGACCAACCGGCGGAATGGCCAGCACATATTGAACCTGGCCGGCATGAGGGTCACCAAATACCAGTATCCGTACCAGCCCCAGCAACAAAACGCCGCCCAAAACCCCGGCCCCCAATTTGTGTGGGTTGACCCGAGGTAGGTCGGGCATTGAAAATTTATCCAAGAGACTAATGCTGATTGCCATAACGATCCGCTCACCAAAACATGGTTAACGGATAGCTATAGCCGGTTAAGAAAGCGGTAACGCCCGCCGCATAAAGCGGCTAGCCTGCATTGGCCAACAATTTGCCGCTCAGGACCATTTTCCCGAGAATTTCCTTGGCCCGTTCCAATTGATAATCCTTGTCTTTTGGATAGCCTTCCGGGGGCATTTCAATGGTGCTGACGTCTTTTTCATCTGCCTTGCCACCTTTCGCCGCTTCTTCTTTTTTGTGCAGCTCCAGCTCGTTTTTCAGGGCGTGGGGCAGATCGGCTTCGCTAATACGGTCTACCGGTTTTTCACGGCGTTCCGCCGCAATTTCGATATCCGGCTTGATGCCGGTGGCCTGAATAGAGCGCCCGGATGGCGTATAATAACGTGCTGTGGTCAGACGCAGCGCGCCATTGCGACCACCATTAAGGGGGATCACCGTTTGCACCGAGCCTTTACCGAAGGAGGTGGTGCCGATCAGGGTGGCGCGTTTGCGATCCTGCAAGGCCCCGGCCACGATTTCCGATGCCGAAGCACTGCCGCCATTGATCAGAACGACCACTGGCAGGTTAGAGACCCGCGAACCGCGCCGGGCGTTATAACGCTCGATGTCATCAGGGTCACGACCACGGGTAGAGACCACTTCGCCGCCATCCAAAAAGGCATCCGAGACGGCAATGGCCTGATCCAGCAGACCGCCCGGATCATTACGAAGATCCAGAATAATGCCGCGCAGATTATCGCCCAGCTTGTCTTTCAGGCCATCAAAGGCCTTGTCCAGCAAATCATCGGTATTTTCATTAAAGGTGGCAACGCGGATATAGCCCAGATCGTCACCCTCAACCCGCCAGGTGACGGAACGCACAGTAATGATGGCGCGCACAATTTCAATTTCCAGCGGCTCGTCCACGCCTTTGCGGGCAATGCTGAGCGTAATCGGGGCGCCGGCCGGGCCACGCATTTTGTCGATGGAATCATCCAGCGATTCGCCGATAATGGATTTACCATTAATGCCGGTAATGTAATCACCAGGCTTGATACCGGCGCGCTGGGCCGGGGTGTCATCAATGGGTGAAACCACTTTGACCACACCGCGTTCGGTGGCTACCTCGATACCAAGGCCACCATATTCGCCACTGGATTGCACCTGCATATCGCGAAAGCTTTCCGGCGGCAGATAGCTGGAATGCGGATCCAGTGAGCTGAGCATGCCCTGAATGGCCGCCTCGACCAGCTCTGGCCCATTGGTTTCGGTAACATAGTCCGCTTTGACCCGGTTCAGGATGTCCCCCATCAGGCCCAGTTCCTGAAACGTTGCCCGATTGCCAGATTCGGCCGAGGCCATGGTAAAGGTCAGCCCCACACCACCGGCCAGCAAACCTGCTGCTGCTACCAACACCAAAGAGATATACCGCATATTGTTCACCTTCTCATAAGCTGACCGGTTCCATTCAAGACCCGGGCCACTCGTTATGGGACACTATGGCCTCCACCTGCATTTTTCTCAAGCCATGGGGTGGGATCAATGGGGCGGCCACCCTTCTGGAACTCCAGATAAAGCTCCGGCGGTGGCCGTGATCGATCCGCCAGTTCACCCACTGGCTCGCCCGCAAGAACAAGCTGATCAGATACCACATAAGAACGCTCTAATCCTGCGATAATGATATGGTAACCATTCCCGACGCTCAGGATCAAGAGACGACCCAGATTTCTAAACAGCCCGGAATAAAGGATGCGCCCGTCAAATGGCACCGTAACCTGGGCGCCCCGGCGCGCCCGGATGACCAGACCGGCCCGGCGCGGCTTATCCTTGGCCTTGCCAAAGGCATAGGCAATTTTACCCTTAACCGGCAATCGTAACAACCCGCGGCTGTCGGCAAACCGGGCAGTTGGGGCAATGAATGGATCCTCGGGCAACAGGGAATCCGGGCGGGGTTTATGCCGCGGATGAAGGCGCTCTGCCGGGGTTTGGGGCGATATCCGCGCCGGTTTTTTACGTGGTGAATAGCGGCTGGCCGCGGTCTCCAGCTGGTTGATCAGTTCACGCAGGTTTGATGCCTGCGCCGCCAGGGCCTTGGCCTGACGATCGGCTTCGCGGGCATCTTTGCGCAAAGCACGTTCCAGTTTCTGCCGTTGCCCAAGCAGGGTTTGCAGCGCCTGGGTACTGGCCTTTAAAGTCTCGCCCTGGGTACGCAGGCGGGCCTTTTCTTCATTAATGCCGGTGCGTACCTTGTCCAGCTTTGCCAGCGTTTGCGATAATTTGTCGGCCCGCGCTTTGAGCTCAGGTGCCGCACCGGAAAGCAACAATGCCGCCCGCGCTGCCTCAGTTACGTCGTTGGGCGATACGGCCAAGGCCGGCGGGTGGTTCATGCCGGAACGTTCCAGCGCCGCCAACAAATCCATCAGGGCGGCCCGCTCCCCGTCCAATTTGCCCAAAATGGCCTTCTCCTGAAAGGAAAGCGTTTCCAGCCGGGCTTCGGTATCATTCAGGGCCTGTTGATGGGCATCCCGCTTGGCCCCCAAGGCAATCAGCTGGCGTTGCAGGCCGGCAATTTCAGCACGCACCTCGGCCGAGCTTTTGCGCAAATCACTGGCGCGCCGTTCTGCCTGTTCATGCTGTTTATCCAGCCGTTCAGCCGTATCGCGCCCCGGGGCCTCCTGGGCCAACGCCGGCACCGCCATGGCCAGAAACATAATCCCGGAAATACAGTGCTTCACGTCTCGCTCCTATCCCTCCCGGTGATAGGGCGATTGTGCCAATATGGAAAGGGCGCGGTAAATCTGTTCAGCCGCCATAATGCGGACCAGCCGATGCGGCCATGTCCATGCGCCAAAACGCAACACCGCCGCCGCGCCATCGCGCATCTCATGGCTCCAGCCGTCGGCACCGCCGATCAACAGGCTGGCATGGGCGGCCCCTTCATCGCGCCAAGTGGCCAACCGGCGACTAAATTCAGCCGAGCTGATATCCTTGCCCCGCTCATCCAGCACAATGCGCAGAACCCGTGGGCAATGCCGATAAAACCTGGGCGCTGATGGCGCCCTTGTCGGTTTTTCCTTTGGGGTAATATTCTACCAGATCAATGGCGGGAAATCCCAGGCCGCGACCAAGCGTGGCCGCACGGATGATATAATCGTCGGCCAGATCCTTTTCCGGCCCGGCGCGCAAGCGCCCCACCACCCCCAGCGTTAATTTCATTGAGGATCCAGAGCGGCAGACCACATTTTTTCAAGATTATAAAATTCGCGCACTTCGGGGCGAAACAAATGCAGGATCACATCACCGGCATCGATCAGCACCCAGTCACAGGCCGGCAGGCCTTCGACCTCGACACGGCCCATGCCTTCGTCCTTGAGGGCACGCAGCATATGATCAGCCAGTGCACTGACATGCCGCTGTGAGCGCCCGCTGGCAATAATCATAATGTCGGTAACTGAAGACTTTTCGCGCAAATCTATACAGACAATGTCTTCGGCTTTGTCTGTATCCAGTGTGGACACCATCAACGACTGCAATTTCTGCGTTGAAAGTTCCATTTGGCCAGGCTGAGGTGCATTCGCATTTTCCTCAAGGCGCTGGTTGGCCGTTTCGGTACTCAGGGGAGGATTCCTTTCTCTCCAATTTTTACGAATTTTCCTAATAACATGCCTGAAGGCATCGCGCCATGCCCGAAATGCGCACAAATCACAGCATGCCTAAACCGTCCGTAACATGCGTATTTGGGTCGAGGAGTGGTGGTGCATGGGCGCGGGCAGATAGACCCAGGCCGGGGCTGCCTGGTCCGCCAATATGGATGCCGCCGCCACGGGCAGGCGCGCCGGGGCAAAGAGGCGCGCCATGGGTGAAAACCGCGCCCGCACCGGATCCTGGGGCCGGGCAATCACCGCCATGGGGATAGAAAACGCCATGGATTTCCAGCCTTTCCACAAATGAAAACTGGCCAGATTATCGCCGCCCATCACCCAGACCGGGCGTATGGCCGGGCGAAGGGCCCGTACCGCCTGGATCAGATCAATCGAATAGCATGTTCCCATGGCCGCCTCGGCGGTACAAACATAATGACCGTGCAGCGCGTCCACGGCCCGCCTTACCCCGGCCAGGCGTTCCCCATAATCGGCCTTTCCGGCCTTGCCTTTTAGCGGATTACCCGGCGAGACCAGCCACCAGACAGCATCCAGATTAAGACGCATTTTGGCGCTTTTGGCCACATGGACATGCCCCGCATGAACCGGATTGAACGAGCCGCCATAAAGCCCCACACGCAGGCCCGCCGCAATCGGGGGAAAGGGTTTATGGGCGGATATGGCCATCGCCACGCACCACATAATGATAGCTGGTCAATTGCGCCGCGCCCACCGGGCCGCGGGCATGCAATTTGCCAGTGGCAATGCCGATCTCGGCCCCAAAGCCAAATTCACCGCCATCGGCATATTGGGTGGAGGCATTATGCAACACAATGGCCGAATCCACCCCATTCAGAAACCGCGTGGCGGCCTGGGCATTATTGGTGACAATGCTGTCGGTATGGGCGGAGCCATAATTGGCGATATGGGCCATGGCCGCCTCCAGATCATCCACCACCCGGACACTGAGAATGGCATCCAGATATTCGGTGGCCCAGTCTTCTTCGGTGGCCGCTTTCATATCGGGAACCAGCGCCCGGGCACTCTCATCACCGCGCAGCTCACACCCGGCGGCGCGCAAATCTGCGGCGATTTTCGGCAACAGACCTTCGGCGCAAGCCCGATCGATCAGCAGGGTTTCAGCAGAACCGCAAATGCCGGTACGGCGCATTTTGGCGTTCAGGGCGATGGCACGGGCCATATCCGCATCGGCATCCTTGTGCACATAAACATGGCACAACCCCTCCAGATGCGAGAGCACGGGCACCCGGGCCTCGACCTGCACCCGGGCGATCAGGTTCTTGCCGCCGCGCGGAATGATCAGGTCAATATTGCCATCCAGACCGCCCAGCATGGCGCCCACGGCGGCGCGATCGGTATCCGGAACCAATTGTACCGCATTTTCCGGCACACCTTTGGCGGCCAGCCCGGCACGAAAGGCACCTGCAATCGCCGTTGAGGAGAAAAACCCGTCCGCCCCGCCGCGCAAAATCACCGCATTACCCGCCTTGACGCAGATCGCCCCGGCATCGGCGGTAACATTGGGGCGGCTTTCATACACCATGCCGATCACCCCCAGGGGCGTGCGCACCCGGGAAATATCCAGCCCATTGGCGGGGGTCCAGTTCTGGTCCACTTCGCCAATAGGGTCCGGCAGATCGGCGACCTCGTCCACGCCCGCTGCCATAGCCAGAACACGGCCCTCATCCAGCATCAAACGATCAAGACGCGCCGCCGGCAGGCCGCGCTCACGCGCGCTTTGCATGTCCTTCACATTGGCGGCCAGAATTTGCGGGGTCGCCGCGCGAATGGCATCGGCCGCCGCGTGCAAAGCCGCGGATTTCTGATCGGCATCCAGATGCGCCAGCGCCTGGGCTGCCGCCCGGGCCGACCCCCCCATGGCGTGCATAATGGTATCGATATCGCCTTGTTTTGTCTGGTTCATCAGGTCTTTTCCTTGTGCAACAGCACCAGATTATCGCGGTGAATCATGGCGGCACGGGCACTATAGCCCAGGGCATGGGCAATTTCTTCACTGCGCAGGCCGCATATTTTTCTGGCCTCCCCGGCGGTATAGGAGGCCAGCCCCCGGCCGACTTCCGTACCGTTCGTATCCAGTATGGCCAACACATCGCCGCGGGTGAAATCACCGGTGCAGGCGGTCATACCGGCGGGTAACAGGCTGGCCCCTTTGCTCAGGGCGCGTACCGCGCCTTCATCGATATGCACCTGACCGGCGGGGTTAATGGTACCGGCAATCCAGCCCTTGCGCGCATCGGTGGCCGTGGCCGCCGGGGCAAATACGGTGGAGCGCGCGCCATTCATCAGCGCCGCCAGCGGATGTTCACACACGCCCGAGGCGAGGATCACCGTACAGCCGCCTTGTACCGCCATGCGCGCCGCCGTGAGCTTGGTCACCATGCCACCGGAGCCCTGATTGCTTTGCGGGTTAGGCCCTTCGGCCATGGCCATAATTTCGGCATTCATATCGGCAACAAAGGGAATGGGGCTGGCGTCATTATGACGATGGGGATCGGCAGTCCACAAACCATCGATGTCGGACAGCAACACCAATACATCGGCCCCGCTCATCTGGGCGACGCGGGCGGCCAGCCGGTCATTGTCCCCATAGCGGATTTCATCGGTGGCCACGGTGTCGTTTTCATTGATGATTGGCAGTGCCTTTTGGCTGAGCAGCGCCTCTAACGTGGCCCGTGAATTGAGCCAGCGACGGCGCTGTTCGGTATCTTCCAGGGTCAGCAGGGCCTGGGCAGTCACAATCCCCAGCGGCGCAAATGCCGCTTTCCAGGCACTGGCCAGCATGGGCTGGCCCACGGCGGCGGCGGCCTGTTTTTGTTCCAGCGCCAGCGCCCCATCCGAGAGTTTCAATGCCCGGCGGCCCAGCGCCACCGCACCGGAAGAGACCATCAGCATTTCTGCCCCGGTATGGCGCAGCTGTGCCAGATCCTGTGCCAGCGAGGCCATCCAGCCATGGCGCAAGGCACCGCTTTGTGCCTCACTCAGCAAAGATGAGCCGGCCTTGACCACCATCCGTTTGGCCTGGCCAAGAATATCACCAACCGAAGAATGTGTACCTAGGGTTGCCACGGTGCGTCTTCCTGCTCAAGAGGGTTTTCGCTCACTTCGGGGCGGATCAGTTTTAGCGCCTTGTGCATCACCTCTTTCACCCCGGCGCCCGATACGCCCGAGGCCAGCATGGGCTCACTGCCACAGGCCTTGGCCAGGGCGGCCTTTTTCTCAGCCAGCGTCTCTTCGTCCAGCGCGTCAATTTTGTTCAGCACCACCAATTCGGTCTTGGTTGCCAATATATCGCCATAGGTCTGCAACTCATTGCGGATTTTGGTGTAATCCTCTGCCGGATCTTCGGCGGTGCCATCCACCAGATGGATCAGCACCCCGGCCCGTTCCACATGCCCCAAAAAGCGCGAGCCCAGCCCCGCCCCTTCGGAGGCGCCCTCGATCAGGCCCGGAATATCGGCCAGCACAAAGCGTTCGTTGGGGCCAAGATCAACCACCCCCAGGCTGGGGTGCAAGGTGGTAAAGGGATAGGCTGCGGTTTTGGGCCGCGCCGCGCTGACCGCGGCCAGCCAGGTGGATTTACCCGCATTGGGCAAGCCCACCAGACCCGCATCGGCAATAAGTTTCAGCCGTAGCCAGATCCAGCGTTCTTCATACTCTTCTCCGGGATTGGCCCGGCGCGGGGCCTGATTGACCGAAGATTTAAACCGTGCATTGCCCCAGCCACCATTGCCGCCCTTGAGCAGCAACACCTTATCGCCCTCGGCGGTCAGGTCAGCCAGTATGCTTTCGCGGTCCTCGTCCAGTACCTGCGTGCCCACGGGAACCTTGAGGATCACATCTTCGCCCGCCGCGCCAGAGCGATTGCGCCCCATGCCATGCACGCCGGTGCCAGCCTTGAAATGCTGGTGATAACGATAGTCGATCAGGGTGTTCAGCCCCTCGACCGCCTCAACCCAGACATCGCCGCCGCGCCCGCCATCACCACCATCAGGCCCACCCCGTTCCACGTTTTTTTCACGGCGAAACGAAATACACCCCGCCCCGCCCGTGCCGGAGCGTAAATAAATTTTGGCCTGATCAAGAAACTTCATATTTAAATCCTAGCGCTATTTTTCTGCGCTGTCGCGCCAGATCATATTCAAACTGCGGGCCGTTTCACCCCGGCCAATGCTGTGACAGGCCCCCTCGGTGCCGTCATGGACAAAACCGATTTTCTCCAACACCCGGCACGAGGCCGGATTATCCTCAAAATAACAGGCCACAATTTCCGTAATTCCACGGCTTTGCCGAGCCCATTTTACCACGGCCTTTGCCGCCTCGCTGGCAATGCCCATGCCCCAATAGGGTTTACCGATCCAATAGCCCAGCTCGAATGCCGAACCACCCTTTTTGTGCAACCCCACGGCCCCCACCAGACCTTCGCCCTTCAGGGTAATGGCAAAGGGAAAATCGGTGCCCGCCGCCCGACCCGCATCATGCTTGGTCACCCATTCCACCGCATCCTGGCGGGTATAGGGATGCGGCATGCTGGTCACCATGCGGGCCACGTCAATATCATTGGCCAGTTCAACCCGGCGATCAATATCGGTATCCTCGAAGGGTGCCAGGATCAGCCGTTCAGTTTCAATTTTATAGTCCATCATTACCTCCTTGGGGGCAAAGAAAAAGGGAGACGGCCCAGCCATCTCCCCTTTGAAACTTTTAGGCCACCTTTTGGGCGGCATGCAAAGCCGCGTTATTTTTTCGCTGCCGGCACGACAGACACATAGGACCGGTCGTTCTTTTTGCGGGTAAACTGAACCTTGCCCTCTTCAAGTGCGAAAAGGGTGTGGTCCTTGCCCATGCCAACATTATCGCCCGGATACACCTTGGTGCCCCGTTGACGGATAATAATATTGCCAGCAATGACGTTTTCGCCACCGAATTTCTTTACGCCAAGACGACGGCCAGCACTATCGCGACCATTGCGGGATGAACCGCCAGCTTTTTTGTGTGCCATTTGTGTTAGTCCTTCTTAGCAGCAGCAGCTTTTTTAGCCGGCGCTTTTTTGGCGGCTGCAGGTTTCTTGGCGGCAGGCTTGGCTGCCGCTTTTTTTGGCCGGTGCCTTTTTGGCAGCAGCGGGTTTGGCATCAGCCTTTTTCTCAGCGGCCGGTTTCGCGGCAGGCTTGGCCGCGGCTTTTTTTAGCCGCCGGCTTGGCACCCTTGGCCAGAATATCGGTTACCCGCACCACTGTTTCATACTGACGATGGCCGTGGGTACGGCGATAATTCTTACGACGCTTTTTCTTGAAGACCAGGATTTTGGCCCCTTTACGGGTTTCCAAAAGCTCGGCACGAACCTGTGCGCCTTCGACGACCGGTGAACCAACGGTGATATCATCACCATCACCAAGCATCAGAACCTGATCAAACACAACCGCTTCGCCGGCCTCAGTGTCCAGTCTTTCGATGATCAGCACATCGCCCTTGGCGACTTTGTACTGCTTGCCACCGGTTTTAATCACCGCAAACATATTTATCTCGTTTCTCTAACGGCAAGGCGTTGCAAGCCGTATCGGGTTTTCATAAATCTCATAGCAATGCACACCGCAAGGCAAAGCCCCCGGCAGCGAGCGGCGCACTATAGCCATGCAGACCCCCAAGTCAACGCGCTTTGCCGTGATCAGTACAGCCGCGCTTGCACCACGCCATTTGAACGTTAATCTGTGCTCTACATTAACAGGCAAATCAGAGAGCGGAGTGCAACAAATGCGTGAAATCACAAAGTTTTATATCAATGGTGAGTGGGTCAGCCCCGCTGGCAACCGCACCATGGATGTGATTAACCCCGCCAATGAAGAGGTAAGCGGTCATGTGGCCCTGGGCGATGCCGCGGACGTGGATCGTGCCGTCGCCGCCGCCAAAACCGCCTTTGAGTCGTACAGCGCCACATCGCAAAAAGACCGCCTGGAACTCTTGCAGGCCATTATCGCTGCCTATCAGGGCCGGATGAATGATCTGGCCGAAGCCATGACCCTGGAAATGGGGGCGCCAAAATGGCTGTCCAGCACGGCACAAGCCGGATCCGCTTTGGCACATTTTGCCGAAGCCGCCAAGGTGCTGGAAAATTTTGAATTTGAACGCCAAAGCGGCAATTACACCCTGCGCCGCGAACCCATTGGGGTTTGCGGCCTGATCACGCCCTGGAACTGGCCGGTCAACCAGATCGCCTGCAAGCTGGCCCCGGCGCTTGCCGTGGGCTGTACCAGTGTGTGGAAACCCTCGGAACTGGCGCCCTATAGCGCGCAAGTGTTCATGGAAGTGCTGCACGAGGCCGGCGTACCTGCCGGTGTGGTCAATCTGGTCCATGGAGATGGCCCCAGTGTCGGCGCCGCCATCTCTGCCCACCCGGACATAGATATGGTTTCGTTCACCGGTTCTACCCGCGCCGGGATTGCGGTGGCCCAGGCCGCCGCGCCAACCATCAAGCGGGTAGCCCAGGAACTGGGTGGCAAATCCGCCAATATCATTCTGGATGATCTTCAGGGCGAAGATTTTGCCAAGGCGGTATCGGGGGGCATGCAAAGCATGTGCATCAATTCCGGCCAGAGCTGTAATGCCCCTTCGCGCATGCTGGTGCCCGCATCCCGGATGGACGAGGCCGCCGACATTGCCGCCGCGGTGGCCAATGGGGTTAAGGTCGCCGATCCGAGTGCCGATGGCATGGTGATGGGCCCGGTAATCTCGGGCAATCAATGGAACAAGATACAGGACCTGATGGAGATTGCCATCAAGGAAGGCGCGCGGGTTGCCGCCGGTGGCCCGGGCCGTCCCGAAGGGCTGAACCGTGGCTATTATGTACGCCCCACCGTCTTTGCTGATGTCACCAATGATATGACCATTGCCCGTGAAGAAGTGTTTGGTCCGGTGCTGGTGATGATCGGCTATGAAGATGAGGCCGACGCCGTGACCATTGCCAATGACACCCCTTATGGGCTGGCGGCCTATGTTTCGGGGGCAGATGCCGATCGTGTTGCCGATGTGGCGGCAAAAATGCGCGCCGGCCAGGTGGTGCTGAACGGGGCCGGGCTGGATATGTCGGCACCCTTTGGAGGCTATAAACAATCCGGCAATGGCCGCGAATGGGGCGCCCACGGCTTTGAGGAATATCTGGAAACCAAGGCCGTCATTGGCGCGTAGAAAAATATTCCCCAAAAAGCATGAAAATGCCTTTCGCCGGGCATAAAAGCCTGCCAAAAATAGCAAAACAAAGAGAGAATGAGGGGTAACCGTATGAGCTTTTTCGATTCCATCGAGGCCTTTGTGGCCGCCGCCACTGCGCCGGAAGCTGATCTGGCAGTGGGCCGCGAGGTCATTAATGGTGTGGAATACACCGTATTCACCAAGGCCCCGGACAGTCTGCGCGATCTGTTTGGCATGATGCTGATGCATGGTGACACACCGTTTCTGGTGGAGGATGAAACCCGGCTCAGCTTTGCCGAGACCTATCATGCCGCGGCGCGCTATGCCCATGTGCTGGTGGGGCTGGGGGTTAAAAAAGGCGACCGCGTATCCATCTCCATGCGCAATCGTACCGAATGGGTGATCGGCTTTATTGGTACCTTGATGGCCGGGGCGGTGGTGACCCCCTTAAACTCTTGGTGGGGCACCGAAGAAATCGCCTATGCCCTTAAAGACAGTGGCGCCAAAATCATTCTGGTGGACCCGCGCCGGGCCAGACATTTCATGCCGCTGTTGGACGAACTGGACCTGACCCTTATCTTGAGTGGTCAAAGCGATGAAACGCACCCTCGCGTGCTGGATTATGATGCGCTGATGGCGGCCTCCACCCAAACCACCCCGCCCGAGGTGGAGATCGGCCCCGAAGACGATGCCACCTTGATGTATACCTCTGGCTCGACCGGCCATCCCAAGGGGGCGGTATCAACCAACCGAGCGGTGATCACCGGCATATTGGGTTATGCCCTGATGGGGCTGGCCATGCAGGCCTCACGCGGCGAAACCCCGGGCAGCGGCCCCCAACCGGTGGTGCTGGAAACCATTCCGCTTTTTCATGTCACCGGCTGTGTGGTGATTTTTCTGGTCTCCATTGTGGCTGCCCGCAAATTGGTACTGATGCGCAAATGGGACGTGACCGAGGCCATGCGCCTGATCGAAAAAGAAAAAGTTACCTCGCTGACCGGGGTGCCGACCATGACGGCGGATCTGCTGAACGCCCCCAACCGGGATGAGTATGATCTTTCCAGCCTTACCGATCTGGGTGCCGGCGGGGCCGCACGGCCACCCGATCATGTTAAGCCGCTGAACGACATGCTGGGCCAGGCGCGCCCCTTGGCCGGCTATGGCCTGACCGAAACCAATGGCATTGGAGCCTTTAATGCCGGCGATGACTATCTGAAACGCCCGGACAGCATTGGCAAACCGGCCAGCCCGATTGTGGAGCTGGAAATTCGCGACCCCGACGGCAAGGTGGTACCCACCGGTGAACGGGGTGAAATCTATCTCAAATCCGCGGCCAATATCCGCTGTTACTGGAACAAGCCCGAAGCCACCGCCGAGGCCTTTACCGATGGCTGGTTGCATACCGGCGATGTGGGTGTTTTTGATGAGGACGGTTTTCTTTATATTGTTGACCGCATCAAGGATATTATCATTCGCGGCGGCGAAAACATTGCCACTCTTGAGGTCGAGGCCGCCATTTGCGCCCATCCGGACGTATTGGAAGCCACCGTGTTTGGCGTGCCTGATGATCGCCTTGGCGAACTGGTAGCAACGGTGGTGTATCGCCGCCCGGACAGTGGGCTGGATGCAAAAAAACTCACGGCAGATCTGTCTGACCAACTGGCGGCCTATAAAATTCCCTCCCTCATTGAATTTATGGACGAGCCTCTGCCCCGCATCGCCTCTGGCAAGATCGCCAAAAAAGCCCTGCGGGAAAAAATGATTGCCGAAGCCAGCTGACGCCTGCCCCGGACGGGATCCGGGGATGAGGTGGACGTTAAATGAAACCCTCACCCTGAGGGGGTTCCGAAGGAAATTATCTGGAAGGGTGAGGGGAAAATAGCCCCCTACCCCACCGCGCGCATTTCGCGTTCCAGCGCATCCAGAAAGCGCGAGCGGTCAGCGCGTGTAAAGGCCTTGCCGCCGCCCTGCATCAGGGGGTTGGCAGAGCGCAAATCGGTCATCAGATCGCGAGTGGCAAGGATATGGCCGATATTTTCCGGGGTGAAGATTTCGCCATTATGTTGCAGCACCCGGGCGCCAGCGGCAATGCACCGACTGGCCAGTGGAATATCGCCGGTAATGACCACATCGCCTTTGCCCGCGCGCTCAGCAATCCAGTCATCGGCCACATCGGGGCCAGCGGCAACGATGATGTTTTCCACCAGCGGATGATGATTGGGCCGCAGCCCGCCATTGGAGACGATATAGACCTGTACCTTGTGCCGGTCGGCGACACGAAGGATTTCGTCTTTAACCGGACAGGCATCGGCATCAATATAAATACTGGTCATAGGCCAGTCTTAAGGTTTGCTGTCCTTTTTGGGAACCGGAAAACCGCGATCGCGCATCAATGCATCAATTTTGGCATCGCGGCCCCGAAAGGCGCGATATGCCTCGGCCGGATCAATGGAGTTTCGCGGCGCAAAGAGGTTATCCACCAGTTTTTTGGCAACCACCTTGTCGTAAAACCCGCCCGGCGCCTCGGCAAAGGCCTCTGCCGCATCGGCGGTCAGCACATCGGCCCACATATAGCCGTAATAGCCCGCCGCATAGCCCTCGCCAGAGAAGATATGGCCAAATTGCGTGCTGCGATGGCGCATGGGAATTTCCTTTGGCGCGTGCAGGGCCATCATGTTTTCACGCTCAAACTTATCCGGATCAATCCCGGTGGGATCCACCGTGTGATAACGCATATCCATCAGGGCCGAAGCCAGATATTCGGTGGTGGCAAAGCCCTGATTAAAGGTGGCCGCCGCCTTGATCTTGGCCACCAGCGCCGCCGGGATCGGCTCGCCGGTTTTGTAGTGCACCAGAAATTGATTGATGACCTTGTCGGTGGACAACCAGCGTTCCAGCAATTGCGATTGAAACTCGGTATAATCGCGCACGCCGCCGTTCAAGGTTGGGTAATCCACCTTGGACGAGAAGAAATGCAAGGCATGTCCAAATTCGTGAAATAACGTGCTGGCATCATCCCAAGAGATCAGCACCGGCTCGCCGGGTTCACCCTTGATAAAGTTTGAATTGTTGGATGCCAACACGGTCTGCGGCCCGTCAATGTTTTCATAAGAGCGATAGGTGGTCGCCCAGGCACCCGAGCGCTTGCCGGGTCGGGCATAGGGATCCAGATACCACAGGCCGATTTCCTTGCCGCTGGTCCGATCGGTGACGCGCCAGACGTGCACGTCTTCGTTAAACACCGGCACTTCGCCATCGGGCAGCGCGGTAAATTCAAAATTGAACAGCTCGCCCGCCACAAAGAACAGCGCCTCGCGCAATTTATCCAATTGCAGATATTGCTTTACCTCATCCGAGTTCAGATCGTATTTGGCTTTGCGCACCTTTTCGGCGTAATAGCGATAATCCCATGGCGCGATAGTAATATTGGCGCCCTCGGCATCGGCAATCGCCTGCATGTCGGCCACTTCTTCTTTCACCCGGGCGAGCGCTGCGGGCCAGACCGCCTCCATCAGCGCCAGCGCGCGTTCAGGTGTTTTGGCCATACGGTTTTCCAGCCGCCAGCTGGCATAATTGTCATAGCCCAGCAAATGCACGCGTTCGTTTCTAAGCTGCAGAATTTGCGCAATGATAGCGTTATTATCGTGCGAATCACCATTATCGCCGCGGCTGTAATAGGTGCGCCAGACCTTTTCGCGCACATCGCGTTCGTCTGAATAGGTCAGAAATGGCGACATGGACGAGCGGGTATTGGTAATGGCGTATTGCCCCTCATGATCGCGCGCCTTGGCCGCCGAGGCTGCTGCTTTGATGAAACTGTCCGGCAGGCCGCCCAACTGATCCTTGGTGATATAGGTGACATAGCCCTCTTCGTCGGCCAGCACATTATTGCCAAACTTGGTATGCAGCTCGGCCAGTTTTGAGTTGATCTCGGCATAGCGTTTTTTATCGGGGCCGGACAGCGTTGCCCCATTGCGGGCAAAGCTGTCATAGGTCAGTTGCACCAGACGTTGCTGGTCCGGGCGCAAGGTTTTCATTTCGTCGCCTTCATAGACCGCTTTGACGCGGGCAAAGAGCGCCGCATTTTGCGTAATCTTTGAACCGAATTCAGAAAGTTTGGGGGCCATTTCGCCCTGAATGGTGCGAAATTCCGGTGAAGACATATTGGAAGACCAGATCCCCCAATAGGTGAAGACCCGGTTCAGATCGCGGCCCGAACGTTCCAGCGCCACAATGGTATTTTCAAAGGTAGGCGCGTCCCGATTGGCGGTAATGGCATCGATTTCGGCCAGGTTTTTGACCATGCCGGCTTCCAGCGCCGGTTTCAAATCGCTCAGCTTCGCCGCATCGAAGGCGGGCGTGCCGCCATAAGGGCCGGTCCATTCAGCCAGCAGAGGGTTTGCATCCATTGCCATATCCTGTTGCCCGGCCTCTTCGGCGCTCTTGGTTTTTGTGTTTTCTGCCGGGGCCTCTGGCGCACCGCACGCCGCCATAAAGGTCAGTGTAGAGATGGCCGCACCGGCCAGAAAAAATTTACGCATGAAAATGCCCCTTGGTTATTCCTGTCCCTGTGTATCGCCGGGCACGCATTGACAATAGTTAAATATCAGCAAGGCCCCAGGGCCAAATCCGCCTCAAGCGGTAAATTCACCCAGCAAGGCAATGAATTCCGGTATCAGGGTATTGCGCGCCTCATCACTACTCCAAAACGGGTTCATGAACACCAGCCGCAATAGGGCCAGACTGTCTTCATCGCGCACGCCACCATAGCCCTTCACATGGCGATCAATCAGGGCCTCATAGCTGGCTGCGCCCAGCACGGTTTTGGAGACGGAAAAGTCCGGATTTTGCTGAAATTTTGTATAAACCGCCAGCGTGCGGGCATTGGACTGGCTCAAGGTCTCGCCCGGTTTGGCCAGCGAGAAGCACAATATATTGGTATCGGCCGGCTCTAATGGCCGTACCAGCGGATTGGCGCGGGCCAGCACCCCCTGGAACGTCTGACGGGCCTCAATGCCGGCAGCCATGATCTTGCCAAATTTTTTGTGGCCAAAGCCCAGGGTTTTCCCGGTCAGCCAGGTCGCCGCGGCCCCGGCGCCCGAGCGCGACCCCTCCAGCGTACAGCGCCATTTATCTTTTGTATCGGCACGGTCAATATAGGGGGCCTGAAAACTGGATGCCCGATAAGCGTGTTCATCCCGGCACACAAAGGCCCCGCATGAATAAGGTACATAGCCCAGCTTGTGCGGATCAATGGTTACCGATTGCGAGCGCGAAATGGCGCGCAGCGCCGATCGTTGTTCAGGGGCCAGCACCTCTTCATCCGGGCCGCCCAAAAGCGTGCAGAAAAACCCGCCATAGGCCGCATCCACATGGTGCCAGATATGGATACCCTCTTCCTTCAGCTGGTCCAGCATGTCGGCCACGCGGTCCACCGGGTCGATCTCGCCGGCTTCGGTGGTGCCGGTCACACTGGTCAGGCACAATACCGGACGGCCCGCATCACGGGCTTCGTCGATACGCCCGGCCAGCGCCTGCAGGTCTACCCGGCCATAGGCATCCAGCGGCGTATTCCAGAAGGAATCCTCGCCCAGTCCAAAAAGGTTGGCCGCCTTTTGCCAGGAAAAATGCTTGTTCCCCGGGGTGATCAGCACCGGCCCCAGATAATCGCGGCCCGTGCATTTGCCAATGCGCCGCGCCACTTCAAACGGGTTGTCCAACACCATGCTGGCGGCGCGCAGGGTCTCTTCATCCACGCCGCGCTCTTTTTGGATCTGCTCGAACGCGCGCCAGCCCATATGGGCCGACGCAAACGGGTCCAGTTCATCCCCATCGCGCTCTGCCAGTACGAGGCCCAGCGACAAGCCATGATCCATCCGGTAACGGGCCCGCCACACCGCCTCGAAATTGGCCATGGTGCCACCGCTGGTAAAATGACCCTGCGCCAGTTTGGGGTCATACCCCACCATTTTGCCCAGCATGGCGATGGCCTCGGATTCCATCCGCGCCCCCACCCGGGCCACTTCGCGCGAGGTGTTATTGGGGTTGTGAAGAAGCGTGGCAAAATGGCCAAACAGCGCCGGCAAAGACAGCTCGGACACCATATGGCCGATATAGCGCGGGGTGAATTTGGGTACTTCGGAACGCAACATATCCAACAGATTGCGCAGTTCCTGACCCAGCACTTCGCGTTCGTGCAGAAACGCCGGCGACAGGCGCCGTGCCTCGGATATGGCCTCCGGGTCATCGGCGAACAAGGACCGCCGCCAATCAAACCAATGATCCAGAATGGCCTGAAATTCCCCGCGAACCCAGGGGCCATTCTCGGACTTGGGACCCAGAAAATAGGCGTCCGCCGCAAAAGGTTTGTCATCATGCTGTGTCATGGCTTCGCATTATAACAGATGTTACTATCTGGCTATAGCGATTGTGGTGATGATCTGTCGCAGGAGGGAGGGTAGCATTTCTGCTCCCTATCCCCTCACCTCATTCCTCTCCCCATGGGAGAGGACGTCATAGACAAACGCCGTGCGAATTCCCTCTCCCGTTGAGAGGGGGGCAGGGTGAGGGGCTGTGAAGCCCATGCTTCGAGACGATTACCCTGCAAATCCCTCAGCATGAGGTTCACGTGTCCATGCCTTGCATTTCCTCATCCTGAGGTGCGTAGCGTGAGCGAAGCCTCGAAGGATAGGGAACGCTAAAGCCCCTACCCCCGCAGCACGCCGCCGGTGGCTTTTTCCACTTTGGCAATAATGGCTTTGCTCAAAGTTTCGATCTGCGCATCGGTCAGGGTGGCGTCTATTGGCTGGATGGTGACTTCGATGGCGAGAGACTTCTTGCCCTCTTCGACGCCTTTACCGGCGTAAACATCAAAGAGATTCACATCCGCAATCAACGCTTTGTCGGCGCCTTTGGCCGCCCGTACCAGCTTGTCGGCAGGCAGGTCCGCATCCACTACAAAGGCAAAATCGCGGGCCAGCGGCAAAAGATCGCTCTTGTTCAGTGCGCCTTTGGAACGCCCGGCCTTGGCCCGGCGGGCCGGCATGGCCTCTGGCCAGATCTCAAAGCCCAACAATGGCCCATCAATGCCCATTTTGGCCAAGATGCCGGGGTGAATTTCCCCAAATTCGGCCAATACATTTTTCGGCCCCAGACTTAACCGCCCGGAACGGCCGGGGTGCCAATAGGCACTGGTCTTACTCGACACCTGTAAATTACCCACCGGCGCGCCCATGGCGCCCAGCGCCAATTGCACATCGCCCTTGATATCAAACACGTCTGCCGGGCGCGTGCCTGCCCAGTGACGACGCGGGTTGGAACGCACCACGCCGGCAAGGCTAAGGCGTTGCCCATCGGGACGATCATTATGATAAACCGGGCCGATTTCCATCAGGCTGAGGTCTGCAACCCCGCGATCGGCATTGCGCTGGGCCGCGCGAACCAGGTGCACGAGCGCGCTGGGGCGCATGCAATCCAGCTCGGACGAGATGGGATTGGCCAGCATCAGATCATTGCCGCCACCACCAAAAAGCGCTGCATCTTCACGGGCACAAAAGCTCCACGTCACCGCATCCAGATAGCCAACACCCGCCAGTGCCCGGCGGCCCAGACGCGCCCGGTTTTGCAAGGGCGTGGCCAATGGTTTGACCGCGCCCGGGGCACGGCGCAGGGACACCTGTGGCAGCTTGTCAAAGCCATAAATGCGCGCGATTTCTTCCACGAGATCCGCTTTGCCCGCCGCATCACCACGCCAGCTTGGCACGCTGACGGCCCACACGCTCTCCTGATTTTGGCAACTCATATCGCCGCCAAAACCAAGGCGTTGTAAAATGCTGGCAATTTCGGTGGGATCAAGGTCCAGTCCGGTCAGGCGTTTGACCTCGGATACCGGGAATTCAATGGTGCGTTCAAAGGTCGGCGGCGTGCCCGCCATGACGGCGTGGGAGGCTTCGCCGCCGCACAGCTCCAGTACCATTTGCGTTGCCGCATCCAGACCACTCTCAAGGCTGGCCGGATCAATGCCGCGTTCGAAACGATATTTGGCGTCTGATTCAATGCCCGTCGCCCGGCCCGTAGTGCGGGTGATTTTGGGGTCAAAATAGGCGCATTCGATCAGCACATCTGTGGTCTCATCGGTGCAGCCCGAATAGGTGCCGCCCATCACCCCGCCAAGGCCCAACACGCGCTCATCATCGGCGATGGCGCACATGGCGGGCGTGACGTCATATGCCTTGCCGTCCAGCGCCTCGAAACGCTCGCCCGCGCCCCAACGCGCCCGAATCGCGCCAGAGAGCTTGGCCACGTCATAAACGTGCAATGGCCGATCACGATCATAAGTAAGATAATTGGTAATATCGACCAGCGCGCTGATCGGGCGCAATCCGATAGCAAGAAGCCGCTGTTGCAACCATGCCGGCGATGGTCCGTTTTTCACGCCCCGCACCACACGCCCGGCAAAGGCCGGGCAGGCCTCGGGGGCATCAATTTTAATCTCTACCGGGCAGTCAAAACCGCCCTTCACCTCGCCAAAGGTGTCCGGCTTCAAGGTGCCCAGACCGGCGGCGGCCAGATCGCGGGCAATACCGCGCACGCCCAGCCAGTCCGGGCGATTTGGCGTTACTTCAAAGTCAATTACCGGGTCATTCAGCCCCAAAGCTGCTGCCGCATCGCCGCCAATTTGCCAGTCATCACCGGCAAGCTCGATAATACCATCATGATCGTCCCCGGCCTCCAGCTCACGGGCCGAACACATCATGCCCAGGCTTTCCACATCGCGGATTTTGGCTTTTTTCAGGGTCACATCAATGCCGGGCACATAGGCGCCAACGGGCGCATAGATGACCCAGATGCCCGCCCGCGCGTTTGGCGCACCGCAAACGATCTGTTTGACGCCATCCTTGGTTTCGACCGTGCACACCTGCAGGCGGTCCGCATTGGGATGCTTTTCCGCCCCCACGCATTTGGCCACTGAGAAGGCGGCCAGCTTTTCTGCCGGATCCTCCACGGTCTCGACCTCAAGGCCGGCCATGGTCATGGCATCAAGGATTTCGTTCAAAGATGCATCCGTATCCAGATGCTCTTTCAGCCAGGAAATTGAGAACTTCATGAGCTTAACCCCGTGGCCAGATTGGGCTGGTGCAGCGGCGAAAAGCCATAATGCTTCAGCCAGCGCGCATCGGCGGCAAAGAAATCACGCAAATCGGGAATGCCGTATTTCAGCATGGCGAGCCGGTCTATGCCCATGCCAAAGGCAAAGCCCTGATAGACATCCGGATCAATCCCCACCGAGGTCAGCACATTGGGATGCACCATGCCACAGCCCAAAATTTCCATCCAGTCATCGCCCTGGCCGATCAAAATCTGACCATCTTTGCGGGCATAGCCTATGTCCATTTCGGCGCTGGGTTCGGTAAAGGGGGAAATGGTGCGGGCGAAAGCGGGTGGAAACCTCGGTTTCAAAAAACGTCGCCATAAAATCCGTTAGGCAACCTTTGAGATGGCCCATATGGGTTTCCTTGTCGATCACCAGCCCTTCGACCTGATGAAACATGGGCGTATGGGTCTGGTCCGAATCGCAACGGTAGGTCCGCCCCGGCGCAATAATGCGGATGGGCTCCAGATCGGTGCCAGCCTTTTTGGCCCGCTCCACCGCGGCCACCATGGTGCGGATTTGTACCGGGCTGGTGTGGGTGCGCAGCACCATCTGGCTGCCATCGTCTTTCTCAGTCAGGAAAAATGTGTCGTGCTGGTCCCGCGCCGGGTGATCCGGGGGGGAAGTTCAGCGCCGTGAAGTTATGAAAATCATCTTCAATGTCCGGCCCTTCGGCAACCGCAAAGCCCATATCGCCAAAGATCACCGCCACTTCGTCCATCACCTGACTGACCGGGTGAATGGAACCAAAAGGGCGTTCCCGTGCCGGCAGGGATATATCGACCTTTTCGGTGGCCAGACGCGCATTCAGCGCCAGTTCCACCAGCGCCTCTTTACGCGCCGCGATCAGATCATTCAGGCGATTTTTAAGGGCGTTCAGCGCCGGGCCAGCAATTTGGCGCTCTTCAGGCGTCATTTTGCCAAGGCCGCGCATGAGCAAGCTGACGCGCCCCTTTTTACCCAGGGCATCCACACGCACCGCCTCCAGCGCCGCCTCATCAGAGGCGCCGGCAATGGCGGCGGTGATTTCATCTTCTAGTTTTTGCGTATCGTCCATAATGGCCTCGGGCTAACAGATTTGCACGCACGAGGCCATGCCCCGATTGCGGGGTTTTAAGTGGAAAAAGAAAAAGACAGGCTGTTTATTTCAGCGCCGCTTTGGCTTTTTCCACCAGGACGGTAAAGGCGGCTGGCTCGTGAATGGCCAGATCGGACATCACCTTGCGGTCAACTTCGATCCCGGCCAGGGTCAGGCCATTGATGAAGCGGCCATAGGTCAGGCCATTGGCGCGGGCGCCAGCATTGATGCGGGTGATCCAGAGTTTACGGAAATTCCGCTTGCGAACCTTGCGGTCGCGATAGGCGTACTGACCGGCTTTGTCGACGGCCTGTTTAGCCACCTTGATGGTGTTCTTGCGGGCACCGCGATAGCCTTTGGCCTTATCAAGAACTTTTTTGTGACGGGCGTGGCTGGTGACGCCCCGTTTTACGCGTGACATGGTGTGCGCTCCTTAAAATGGGTAGTGATTGTTCGAATACGAACAATCAGCCGTATGGCATGAACTTTTTGACGATTTTGGCATCTGCCGCACTTAAAACAGCGGTGCCGCGCTTATTGCGGATCTGTTTTGGTGTGCGTTTGATCATGCCATGCTGTTTACCAGCCTGGCCGCTTTTTACCTTGCCAGAGGCGGTGAGTTTGAAGCGTTTCTTCGCACCGCTCTTGGTCTTCATCTTTGGCATTTTGCTCTCCTGAAAAATTCTTCCATTGGCTTGCGCAAACGAAAGAGGCATTACGATCCCCCAAGGCATGCCTATGGCCCGAAGGATACTGGATGGCGCGTTATACGTGGGAATGGCCGGAATGCAAGGGGTCGGGTGAGTCCTATGCAGAAAATGTGTGTGCTTCAAAATGAGCCCCGGCCTGTGCCGGGGTGACGTTAGAGGTGCGTCTATATCTTCCTCTCCCATGGGGAGAGGATTGAGGTGAGGGGCTAGTGAATTGAAAACTGGCCCTACCCCCTTCATACCAAAACACTGCCCCCTCATCCCAACCTTCTGCCCATGGGAGAAGGAAAAATATGTCAACGTTTCAAATCACGATAAAAATTTTCATGGGCACCCAATGCCAAAAGTGTGAGGGTGTTATCCTCATAGGTATAGGCCAACAGAACCTGATTTTTTTGCATATGAAATTTATGAACCCGCACACCAGCCAGATCGCCTTTTTTCATCTGCCCGGTATCTGGTTTGGTTACGATTAGGCGTACCGCCGCATCCAGTTCTTTTTTCTGGACTGGTTTCAAACGCTTTGCGGATCGTTTGAAAACCGAAGTTTGTAAGATACGCATCAGCCAAAGCTATACTCGTCCAACGCCTCTGGTCTGGGCGATGAGAATATCCCGTATCAGCGAAAAGGGCAGATCAGGATTATCTTCGGCAATTTTACCGATCTGCGACCAGTACTCGATTTGTTTGGGGGTAGAACGATGATGTACAGAACCATGGGCCCGGGCCTCGCGCACCAGTTTTTCAGAAAGTTTTACATTGATTGACATGGCATAACTCCTTTGTTCCTTTCATATACCATAATGGACCATATGGGAACCTTTTGGTGCGCTTACGATTTGACAAACGAGGCGGAGGGTGGATGCAAGCTCACTTAAAATGTGCGTCCAGAAATTCCAGAAAGGCTGGCCAGTCTTCCTTGACCACGCCGTGAGTGCCGGGGCGCAACCAGAAGGCAATATCAGCGGTCGGATCATAGTCTTTTAGCGTTTGCTGGCGCAGGCCCTCTTGGCCATAAAGCCGATAGGCGGCGGAGGCGGCCTGGGCGGCGCGAAAGGCCCCATTGGGGTCTGACCAGACATCGCGCCGGGCATTACCCAAAAACATCGGCCGGGGGGCCATCAGAGCCAGCAAGAAATGCTGATCAAGGGGCAAGGCCGCCTTGTTGTCTTCATAGGTGGCAAATTTTGGCAAAAACCAATGGGGGTAATTCTCGCTGATGGAATCCAGACCTTCGCCGGTTTTATCACGAGATAAAGAGGCCCCGCCCGTGCCCGACTGGTGCGCCACCACGGCGTCTATGGTGGGGTCAAAGGCCCCGGCCACCAAGGCCGCCTTGGCAAAGCGCGAATGCCCATAGGCAATGGTTTTGGAAAAACCTTCGCTGGTTTTCAGATAATGCGAAAGCAAAGAATACTCCGCCGCCCAGGCCATAATGGCGTGGGTGCGTGTGGCTGCGGGCTGGTCAGCAAAAAACTGGTCCAGCGCCTTCACGCCCCCCTCGGCGGTATCGGGAATAAACTCGGATGGAAAAACCGAAGCCAGCGCATAGCCATGGCGCATGATCATGGCGATGGGCGGGGTGCTAATATAACGTCCGAAAAAATAGGTGAAAACACCACTTAACATGCCATGCCCGTCGCAGGACATGAAATCTCCCTGAGGCTTGGGCACTTCGGGCACAGGGATGACGGCGGTATTGGGGCAAAAATTTTCCATCATGATCACCGGGACATCGCCCGGCGCGTCCACAGGGCGGGCAATGACCAGACCAAAATCCCGCGAGACCCCGGTGGCGGGATTGCGGATGCGCAGGGTTTCCAGCGTGATCATGGCGCTGCCATCAAAGCGCGGGGTTTCCAACAAACGCTGATCTATACGTTCCAGCGTCAGAGCCGATGGATAGGTGCCGTAAATGGTATTTTCCAGCAACGCCCTGATCTGTCGCACGTCGCTTTGTTGCCAGTTTTCCAGCGTGCTTAGCGGCAAAGGCGGGCTGGCCAGCATGCCTTTGGGCTTGGTCGGGGCCGTTTGCAGCAATACCCGCGTGGTGCTGCAAGACGCCAGCAAACCAATAAGAAAAATTGGGACAAGTGCGATCCAAAAGCGTTTCATGAGAGAAACCTATCACACCCCCCCTTTGGCGGCAAATCACGTTTCCTTTTACCCTGAGTCTGGGGGTTGGCATTCTTCGAGGGCGCTTACGCGCCACCTCAGGATGAGGTCCACATTATATTCTCCGCCTCATCCCCGGATCCAGTCCGGGGCAGGCTCTGAGGTGCGAACGAAGAGAGCCTCAAGGGAGGGTGTATAGAATACCCCAACCACGCCCGTGTGGGATAAGGTTTTGCTATCCCCACCCAAAAGCATAGCACCGGCATAGAAACAATCTCTTTCCTCTCCCGGGTGGGAGAGGAATAAGGTGAGGGGCATAGACTTAAAGACAGAACCCTGACTTTGCTTCGCCATCCCCTCACCCCGGCCCTCTCCCCAGGGAGAGGGGAAATCCCCCGCATAGCGCAGGCAAGGGGCAAAGAGGAGGGGTAAGGCCTACCCCTCGGTGTCCCTGCACCGGCCCCTTAAATGCCCCTAAAGTGCACAAACCCGCCCCTGAAACGTCCCTCCTTTACCCCTTTTTGCCCCTCTTGGTCCCTTGGGAATTCGGGGATAAGGTATGGTAATCCCCGCCCCCATTATGGGCGCTATAATCATCAATTTACCAAGGGAAGCGGCAGAACGAATGAGCGATTTGTCTTTACTGCCTGCCCCCATCGCCGAACAAGTGCGCCGCGCCGGGCAAACCGTTATGCTGCCAGCCGATACCCCGGTGTTTCATATGGGAGATGACTGCAACGCCTTTATCATGGTGCTGAGTGGGCAGGTACGTGTGCAACAGCTAAGCGAGACAGGCCGGGAACTGATCCTTTATCGCATCCATGCGGGGGAATCCTGCGTCATCACGACGGCGTGCCTGCTCTCATCAGAGCCCTATCCGGTGGAGGCCATTACCGAAGAGGAAACCCGGGCCGCCCTTTTGCCCCGCGCCGCCTTTGACGCGGCCTTTGCATCGGACCCGGCATTTCGCCAATCGGTTTTTGCCACCTATGGGCATCGTATGGCGCAAATGATGGGTCTGTTGGCCGAGCTGGCCTTTGAACGCCTGGAGGCGCGCCTTGCCCGGCATTTGCTGCACCATGCGGGCGAAGATGACAGGGTCAATTTGACGCAAGCCCGTCTGGCCGCTGAACTGGGTGCCGCCCGCGAGGCGGTAAACCGGCGGCTGAATAACTGGCAAAAACAAGGGCTTGTACACCTTGGCCGTGGTCATATAGAGATCTGCAACAAACCCGAACTGGCCATATTGGCGCGCCCCGCTGTGTGACCTCGTCACAGACGCCGCCTGATTGGCACTATACATTGCCCCTCTTTTCACACAAAGGAGGACGGTATCATGAAAATCAATGAAGGCGGTTTGGACCGTTTATTGAGAATTATTGTCGGTGCTGCCTTATTACTCGGTGTGTTCTTTGGCTCTTCCGTTGGCCTTGGCTGGTTAAACCCCTGGGGCTGGATTGGCGTGGTGCCGCTGGTTACCGGACTGATCGGCTGGTGCCCGGCCTATGCCATTCTGGGCATTAGAACCTGCCCCATGCAGGGCCACAAATAGGCTGTATCCTAGCCAAGGGTCTTGCGCGGCAAGGGCAGACCCAAAGGCGCAAGACCATGGCTGGCCGAGGGCGTCCAGGCCCATAGCGCCCCCGGGCGGGATTTGCCAATGCGGCCACGCTCACCGGTTTGGCTGACCAGACCGGTGCGCCCAAGATCACGGCGAAAATTCTGGGTATGCAAAGGCAAGCCGATCATCGCCTCGACGGTGTTTTGCAACACCCCCAGGGTGAATGGTGAGGGCAATAGTGCTGGCATAATCTGTGTGTGCGCAAGCTGATCGCGCATCAAGGTTAGCGCCTGCGCAATGGCGCGGCGGTCCTGGGCGTGCATGATTTGCCCATAGACCGCGGCATGGCGGCGGCGCATGGACACCATGGCCCCTGAACGATCCCGCAAGGCCTCGGGCAACAGGCCTGCTGTGTACAAGGTATCAAAACGGGCCGCACACAGCCCCGGTGCCCAGTTTGCCAGTGTGGGCGCAAACAAAACGTCCAAACGCGCCTGCCGGGTATGCATTTGTGCGTCATCGCCGGTGCTGGCCCATTCGTTCAGGGCCGGGCGCAAGACCTGAGACAGACTGTCCGGTTCCCCGGATTGCCAGCTTTCCCAGGGGAAGATTTCGTCAATCGGGGTCCAGCGCGCACCCCTGGGCATAAAGGCATTACGATCACTGACCAGCGCCAGCAAGGTAATGCGAATGCGACTATGATCGGTGCTGGCCCCGATTTGCATGATACGGGTAATCTGCGCCGTGGTATGCACGCTGGCCCAATCACGCAAGCGATCTTCAAAGCATTGACCGCGGGCCGGATCAAAGGGGGCCGCGGGCAGCGAGCGTGTATGCCCCTGCCCTTTCTGACGACCAGCCAGGGTGAGTACATACAGGCCATCCGGGTCGGCGGCGGCCAGAACCGCGCAGATTTCGGCCACCGGTTCAGCCATAATGATCCTTGCCAAGGGCGGCATTGAGCGCCTCAAAGCGTTCCATAAAAGCAATCTGAGCATGGGCCACTGGCATGGGTTCGATCGTAACTTTCAGATCCGGCGGCGGGGTCAGAAAATATTTATGGCATTCACTGGCCGAAAAGCCGGCGATCTGTTCTGCCTCAAAATAGGCACTGAGGCGATCGGCCTTTTTGATCAGCCGGGCAATGCTCACCGGCAAAGCGGCGGGCAGGGAAAAGCGCAAATGGATGGCTGCTTCCAGCTTGTGCTCAATGGCTTTATAGGCACTGCCCAGCGCCGCCTTGAACGGGCTGATCATATCGCCAATGACATATTCGGGCGCATCGTGCAACAGAGCGGCCAGACACCACCGGGTTTGCAGGTCCGGCTTTAAATGCCGGGCGATCTGCTCAACCACCAGTGAGTGTTCGGCCACAGAAAACGCATGGGCGCTTCGGGTCTGGCCGTTCCAGCGGGCCACCCGGGCCAGACCGTGGGCAATGTCCTCGATCTCTATGTCCAGCGGGGATGGGTCCAGAATATCCAGACGCCGCCCGCTGAGCATGCGTTGCCATGCCCGTTTGGGCGGCGTGAAGGATATGCTCGACTTGGTCACCATAACGAAGATGTTATGGCCTCAAAATCAGGCTGGCGCTACTGTCAGGGTAACGCCGTTCACAGATTTTATCACGACTTTGGTGCCCGCTTTCAGATCGTCACCATCCGTGCTGACGGCCTGCCATTGGGTATCGCCCAATGTTACGCGGCCCGAACCATTGGTGAAATCGCTGGCAATTTCTGCACTTTGCCCGACCAGGCGCGCGGCCCGGTCGTTCAGGTCGGCCTCTCCACCTTTGTTCAACAAGGGCTTGAGATAGGCACTGCCGACCACCGTCAGGATCAGGGTGAACAGCGCAAACAGGCTCCACTCCACCTGCCAGCTCATCGGCAAAATAAAGTGTAAAATCGCGATTGCAAAAGCTGCTGCCGAAGGCCAGAGCACGTAGGTCGTGCCGCCGGTAAGAAGCTCGAGCACCAGCAGACCCGCTGCAAAGATCAGCCAGTGCCAGGCATTCATCTGCATCAGGACGTCATACAGTGCATCCATGACTTAGGCTCCGCCATCTTTGGAAAGGCCGGCCGCCTTGATGATCGAGCCCAGCCCGCCAACGGTGGAGGCCATAGTGGAGAACTCGGCTGGGATGATGACGGTTTTTTGCTGGTCCGATTCTGCCAGTTTGCCAAAGGCATCGACATATTTCTGAGCGATGAAATAATTGATCGCCTGCACATCGCCCTTGGCTATGGCTTCAGAGACCATTTCGGTGGCCTTGGCCTCGGCCTGGGCCAGGCGTTCGCGGGCCTCGGCATCGCGAAAAGCGGCTTCTTTGCGCCCTTCGGCCTCCAGCACGGCAGCACGTTTTTCGCCTTCGGAACGCAAAATGGCCGATTGCTTTTCGCCCTCGGCGATCAGAATTTCGGCGCGTTTTTCCCGCTCGGCCTTCATTTGCTTGGCCATGGCGGCGGTAATGTCTACCGGCGGGGTCAGGTCACGGATCTCGATCCGGGTTACCTTCATGCCCCAGGGGTTGGTCGCCCGGTCAATGACATTCAGCAACATGCCATTGATCTCATCACGGCGAGAGAGCACCTCGTCCAGATCCATGGAACCAACCACGGTGCGGATATTGGTCAGGCACAGATTGACCACCGCAAAGTCCAGATTGTCGACCTCATAGGCGGCGCGGGCCGCGTCCATGGTTTGCACAAACACCACGGCATCAACGCTGACC
This sequence comes from Robiginitomaculum sp., assembly GCA_030949705.1. GTDB lineage: Bacteria > Pseudomonadota > Alphaproteobacteria > Caulobacterales > Maricaulaceae > Robiginitomaculum_B. The sequence goes on from JAUZSF010000021.1 coordinate 157,778, forward strand.
ATGGCGTTATCTTTGGTGATCACTTCCTGGTTGGGCACATCAATGACACGCTCGCGCATGTTCATCTTGTAGCCAATCGTGTCGATAAACGGGATGATGATGTGAAAGCCGGGTTTCAGGGTTTTGGTGTAGCGACCAAAGCGCTGGACCGTGTATTCCATGCCCTGGTTGACCGTTTTAAAGGCGCTGAATCCAAAGACAACGACCAGGAGTACAATCACGCCGATGGCGAGTTCTGACATAGCATTCTCCATTGGGCACAGTTACAGCGCCAAGGCTGTCTGTACCCTTATCTGGCGCCCCCCGGCACGGATAGGATCAGAGTTGTTCGAGCAGATATTCCGCCGATGAAACGCGGTATTCGCCCGGCTCCTCTATATTGACATGGGTCACAATGCCATCTTTTACAAGTAGCGAGAAGCGTTGCCCGCGCCTACCCATACCAAAACCAGATCCATCAAAGTCAAGGCCAAGCGCTTTGACAAAATATCCATTACCATCGGCAAGCATAGTGATGCTGTCTTCTGTGTTTTGGTCCTTTTCCCAGGCGTGCATAACAAAAACATCATTCACAGCGGTGCAAACAATACTATCTACACCTTTTTCTTTCAGGGCTTCGGCATTGTTTTTATAACTGGGCAAATGCTTGGCGCTGCACGTCGGGGTAAAGGCACCGGGCAGGGAAAACAGCGCCACGGTTTTACCCGCAAAAACATCATCCGCGCTTTTGGGTTCCGGGCCGCCCGCCCCCCAGGTCATGAAATTGCCACCAGGTACTTTGTCACCAACTTTGATCGCCATGCGATTCTCCTTTTTCCAGAAGCCCAGTTTAGCCCGGGCAGGACAAAAGCGCGACCCAAAACATGTCCCTCTTGCGTTTTCCCCCCAGAGTCCCAAAATAGAGATCATGCAGAGTGAATATCCATTTGGGCCACATTCTGGCTATCTTAGCGGTCGTATGTTGATCGCGGCCCCCAACATGGGCGATCCGCGGTTTGCCCGATCCCTGATTTATGTGTGCGGTCATTCGGATGAACAGACCATGGGCCTGGTGATCAATCATCCGCTGGAGGGCCTGCGCCTGCCGGACCTGTTGGAACAGCTGGACATCAAAAGCGATATTCAGGTACCGGACCAACCGGTACTGTATGGCGGACCGGTGGAACGCGAGCGCGGCTTTGTGTTGCACAGCCTGGATTATCGCACCGAAGACGCCACCATGCCGATTTCAGATCAGATTGGCCTGACTGCCTCGAAGGATATTTTGCTGGCAATAAATTCCGATCACCCACCACGTCACAGCGCCCTGGCACTGGGCTTTGCCAATTGGGGTGCCGGCCAGATTGAAGATGAAATGGCACAAAATGCCTGGCTGGTTTGCGACGCCGATGAGGACCTGATTTTTGATAATGCCTATGGCAGCAAATGGGATCGGGCCATGGCCAAGATCGGTGTTGACCCATCACGTTTGGTTGATGGCACTGGTCTGGCCTGAGGCGCGCCATAAACTGCCAGCATACTGATCGGATACACCACACATGACCATATCTGAACTTGACCTCATAGAGGATGCGAACAGGCGCGCGCGCGCCTATCTGGCGTCGGTAGAAAAGCGCCGGGTTTTCCCTGATGTCGCGACAATTGAGTCCCTGAGCATTTTTGAGGAAGACCTGCGACAACACTCGCTTGATGCACAAGAAACCCTGTGCATGGTGGATGACATTGGATCACCCGCCACGGTTACCTCCAACGGCCCGCGCTATTTCGGGTTTGTCATTGGGGCCACCCTGCCCATTGCCGCTGCGGTGGACCGTCTGGCGCAAAGCTGGGACCAGTGCGCCTCCTCCCACATCAACTCACCGGCCGCCGCCGCCATCGAAAAAGCTGCCACCCGGCTAGTCCTACAGGCCCTGAACCTGCCCCAGGAGGCCACTATCGGGTTTGGGACATCGGCCACCGCCTGTGGGCTGTCCTGTCTGGCCGTGGCACGACGCGAATTGCTGGCCCGTCTGGGCTGGGATGTAGATCAAAAGGGTCTGATGGGGGCGCCGCCAATCCGGGTGGTGGTTTCCAAAATGGTGCATATTACCATCATCAAATCTTTGCGCATTTTGGGCTTTGGCCTGCAAAACATTATTTATGCCCCGGTTGATGCCCATGGCCGCATTGACCCTGAACAATTGCCGGATCTGGATGATCACACCATTTTGTGCCTGCAGGCCGGCGAGGTAAACACCGGCGCGTTTGATCCCTTTGCACCTCTGATCGCGGCGGCCCGTCAGGCCGGGGCCTGGGTACATGTGGATGGGGCATTCGGATTATGGGCGCGGGCCAGCCGGGATTTACGCCATTTAACCGATGGCCTGGAAGAGGCAGACAGCTGGACCACCGATGGTCATAAATGGCTGAACACCCCTTATGACAGTGCCATGGCCATTTGCCGCGATGGCGGGGCCATGGCGGCGTGCATGAATGCGGATGCAGTTTATGCCCGCGCCGAACCGGATGCGCAAAAAAACCTGACCTTGGAATTTTCCCGCAAAGCGCGGGGCATTTCCATCTGGGCGGTGCTGCGCACCTTGGGTCGGGACGGGCTGGATCAAATGATCAGCCGCCATCACCAACAGGCCCAGCGCCTTGCCCAAGGCCTGCTCGAGGCCGGCATTGAGGTGTTAAACACGGTGGTGCTGAACCAGGTTTTGGCACGGCTGGACACGGATGAGCGCACCATGGCGCTGATCAAGGCGGTGCAGGATCATGGAGTGATCTGGTTTGGCGGCACCCGGTGGAATGACCGGGCGGCCTTTCGCCTTAGCGTTTCATCGTGGCGCACCACGAACGCAGATATCGAAACCGCCATTGGCGAGATTAAATCCCGGCTTGGACGGCTTTAAGAAGGGTCAGGATTGATCCGGGCATAGGTGACGTGATCACGCCATTGCCCATTGATTTTCAGATAGGACCGCGCCAGCCCTTCTTCGGTAAAACCCACCCCTTCCAGCAGGCCCCGCGAGGGTGCATTTTCAGGTATACAGGCGGCCTCGACCCGGTGCAGGCGCAATTCGGTATATGCAAAAGTACAGGCAGCCTCGACCGCGGCGCTGATCAGACCTTGGCGCTGGTAGGGCTGGCCAACCCAATAGCCCAGACTGGCGGTCTGGGCGACGCCGCGGCGCACATTGGAAAGATTGCAGCCGCCAACCAGACGCTCGGTATCGCTTTTGAAAACCAGAAAGGCAAATCCACGCCCCGAAAGGCGGTCTTCGCCATAGCGGCGCAGGCGGCGTTTGAAGGCTGACCGGGTCAGTTCGTCCCGCGCCCAGCTTGGTTCCCACGGGGTCAGAAAGTCCCGGCTTTGAGCACGCAGGCGAGCCCAATCGTCGTAATCTTCCAATTGCGGGTGGCGCAATACCACCCCCTGGCCAACCACTTCGCCACCAGGCAAATCAGAAAAATCGGAACGAAAAAGCGCCATTGAGTTAAATCCTGAAGCCTAATACCGTTATTGAATGCGCATTCTGAAAAGAGAGCAAGAGGGCCTAGCTGTCTTTTGCGCCAAAGCGCAAACGCCCGGCGCGCACATGCCAGCCAAAATAAATTCCCAGGGCCGCCAGCGCCAGACCAAACCAGGTCAGGGCATAGTCCAGATGGTTATTGGGAATATCCGCATGGGCGGGGGCCGGTTCCGGCCAGTCCGGGTACAGGCGTGGAGCCTGCAGATCCAGAATATAATGTTCCACTGCACGGTTGGCAAAAAATGGCGATAGCATGGTGGCTGTATCGGGCCAGTACCACAGACCGTCCGGCTGGTTAGCAGGAGCAAAGGGACCTGCCTTGCGCACCGGCTTCAGAATGCCCTGCAAGGTTACAGATTGTCCGGTACGGGGCAGGCGATCATCCGGCTTTGCAATATGATCTATAAAACCAAAATCCACCACAATGACCGTGCCGTCTTCAGTGATGAACGGGACCAAAGCGCGCTGGGCAGGTTTACCATTTTTAATGGCATAAAGGGGCCGTACCGGCACGTCCGCAATATGCCCGCGCACCACGACCTTGCGCCAGGCGACCATCTTTCCCTCACCTTCCTCAGCCAATATGTCCGCTAAAGGTGTTGGTGGCAGCGTCTGGCCCTGTTCGATCTGTGCCAACAGGTCCGTTTTCCAATGCAGTCGTTTAACCTGCCACACCCCCAATGCCAGCAAAATGGCCAGCACGGGTACAAGGGCCAGGGTCAGACCGGGAGCCGGTGAAAAGCGGATCATGACTGATCGTCTGTCGGCCCCGCCGATCCGGTGCGCCCCTGGACCACATTATTGCGATACATCAGAGCGAACCAGAAGGCCTTGAAAGGCCGCAATACCGCCAGGGTTAGTATGGTCGCCAAAGGCAGCCACAAAACTATATGCACCCAGAGGGGGGGGGCTTGAAGGCAACTTCGACCAATAGCGCGGGGAAACACCACCAAAATACCAACCAGCAGAATCACCACGCTGGCGGGGCCATCGCCGGCATCTTCATAGCGATAGTCCAGACCACAGCATTCGCATTCATCGGCGAGCTTGAGATACCCCTGGAAAAGAGCACCTTCCCCGCAGCGGGGACAGACACACTTCACCCCCGCACTGATGGGCGAAATGTTTGCCTGATTCATCCAAAGATCACATAGATAAAGGTGAACAGGAACAGCCAGACCACGTCAACAAAGTGCCAATACCAGGCCGCGGCCTCAAGACCAAAGTGCTTGGTCGGGGTGAATCCACCACGCAATAGCCGGATCAGGCAAACCGCCAGGAAGATGGTGCCGATGATCACATGGGCCCCATGAAAGCCTGTGGCCATAAAGAAAGTGGCCCCATAAAGATTGCCAGCAAAGTGAAAGCCCGCTTCGGAATATTCAATCACCTGGAACATGGTAAAGCTCATGCCCAGCAACACGGTCAGCAACAGACCAATCTTGGCACCATTGCGATCATTATGTTGCAGCGCATGGTGTGCCCAGGTCACGGTAGTGCCTGATAGCAGCAGGATCAGCGTGTTGACCAGCGGCAAATGCCACGGATCAAAGGCTTCAACCCCAGCGGGAGGCCAGGTTTCAAATCCTTCTACGACACCGGCGGCCAGACGCGCCTGGTGAAACAGGGCCCCTTCGAAGAACATCCAGAACCAGCCGACAAAAAACATCACTTCGGAGGCAATAAAGAGGATCATGCCATAACGCATGGCCAGTTGCACCACGGGCGTGTGGTCGCCTTCGCGCCCCTCGCGCAGCACATCAGACCACCAGCCCACCATGGTGAAAATTACCCCCCAGGGCCCCAATAGCCGCCACCCAGGGCGTGCCAGCGGGAATACCAAACAACCCCTTCATCCAGATCACCCCGCCAAAGGTAAGCAGGAAGGCGGACAAAGACCCTACAATGGGCCATGGGCTTGGCTTCACAAGGTGATAGTCGTGTTCAATCGCGTGGCTAGACAAGGTTTCCCCCCTATGGGTCTCTTTGAGGAATCAATCCCCGGTAAACACATAACAGCAAAGTCATAGCTGTCTCTTCAATTGGCGGCAACCAGCCGCCATGGTCCTAATTCAAACTTTTTCCACTGTCGGTTTTCAGGCTTGCGCTCTTTTTGGGTTGCGCACTCTCTTTTTCAAAAAACGTATATGACAGCGTAATGGTCTTGATATCATCCAGGCGCGGGTCGTCAGCAATTTCCGGCGAGACAAAATAAATCACCGGCATGTCCACGCCTTCGCCGGGTTGCAGGGTTTGTTCGGTAAAGCAAAAGCATTCCAGTTTGACGAAATATGCCCCCGCCTTTTGCGGCGTGATGTTATAGCTGGCCATGCCGGTAATCGGCCGATCTGAATGATTGACGGCGCGATATTTCGCCAGACTGTTCTCACCGATATGGATTTTTTGCTCCAGCTGCTCGGGACGGAATTCCCAGTCCAGCCCATGAGAAACGGTGGCATCAAAACGGATAGTAACCATGCGGTCCAGCACTTCATCGGCACCGACATCCGCCGTTTGCGTGGTGCCGCCATAACCGGTGACCTTGCAGAAGATGTTGTACAGTGGCACCGATGCATAACCGGCCCCCACCATGGACAGGGCCAGCACGGAAAAGCCGATCAGAAAGCGCTTATTACGCGAGGATTTATCAGGAGATTGAGGCATTGATATTCTCGTGAATACGGATCAGCGTTACCACAAAGGCCAGCGCACAAAAGGCGGCCAGCCCCAGACCAATGGCAATATTACGATTGCGCTGGGCAGATTTTTGCGCCTCGGTGGGGGTGACATATTCCAGTTTGTCGTTGCTCATAGGCCGCTTCCGATCATGATGCCCTTATACAGCCCCAAGCCATGTTCTGCCAACAGGGCAGAAAACAAGGCAAACAGATACAAAATGGAAAATCCGAACAGGTCGCGGGCAGCCTTGTCGCCTTTGCGCACCTCGTAAAGGTCGGCGCCCCCCATTGCGGCATCACCATTGCCTTCGCCAGCACAGCTGCGCAATACCCGCAAGGACAAGGCTAGAAATGCCAGACTGAGCACGCCAGCCACCACCGCATAGAGCAGGCCGCCAAGGCCTGTCAGCACCGGTGCCAATGCCATGGCACCAAGCGCCAGAGCGTAGACCATAATCTGGCGACGGGTGGCTTTGGCCCCGGCCACGACGGGCAGCATGGGCACACCGGCCTTTTCATAATCACCGGCCTTATAAAGCGCCAACGCCCAGAAATGCGGCGGGGTCCAGAGAAAAATAATCCCAAACATGATGGCCGCGTTCAGATCGACATTGCCCGTCGCGGCAATCCAGCCAATCATTGGCGGAAATGCCCCGGCGGCACCGCCAATGACGATATTGTGCGGCGTATGGCGTTTCAGCACCATGGTGTAGATCACGGCATAGAAGAAAATCGTAAAGGCCAGAAACATGGCCGCCATATAATTGGCCGCCGCCCCCAGGGTCACCACCGAGATCACCGCCATGATCAGGCCAAAGCCCAGCGCCGAACGCCCATGCACCCGGCCCGATGGAATGGGGCGCAATTTGGTACGGCGCATTTTGGCGTCAATATCGGCGTCAAACCACATATTCAGTGCGCCCGATGCCCCGGCCCCCAACGCAATGGCAAAGACCGAGACCAGCGCCAGCACGGGGTTCATCGCGGTGGGCGCAGCCACCAGTCCCACAAAGGCGGTAAAGACCACCAATGACATTACCCGCGGCTTCATCAACTGGATGAAATCGCGGGGTTCTGCCAACCCAAGCTCGGCGGTATATGTCAGGCCTGCGTCACTCACGACCGGGATATCCTAAAAAAATCCTGATCTCGGCACCAATAGACGTGCCGAGATCATAGCATTATGCCCTATTCAATGACGGGCAGTTTTTCGAACTGGTGGAAAGGTGGCGGAGAAGACAGGGTCCACTCCAGCGTATCTGCCCCCTCACCCCAGGGATTAGCTACCCCTGGACGACGGCGTACAAAGGCTTCGACCAGAACCACGACGAAAACCCCAAACCCAACCATGGAAACCAGATTGCCCATTGAGGACACATGATTCCAGAAGGCAAAGGCGTCTGGATAGTCGATATAACGCCTCGGCATGCCTTGCAGGCCCAGGAAGTGTTGCGGGAAGAAAATCAGATTCACCCCAATGAAGGTTAGGGTGAAGTGCAGCTTGCCCAGCATTTCATTATACTTCAGGCCGGTCATTTTCTCGAACCAGTAATAAAAGCCCGTGAAAATCCCAAACACTGCGCCCAGAGACAGGGTGTAGTGGAAGTGCGCCACCACATAATAGGTATCATGCATGGCAATATCGACCCCGGCATTGGCCAGCACTACGCCGGTTACCCCACCAATGGTGAACAGGAAAATCAGGCCAAGGGCAAACAACATCGGGGTTGGAAACACAATGGACCCACCCCACATGGTGGCAATCCACGAAAAAATCTTGATGCCGGTCGGCACCGCAATCACCATGGTCGCCGCAATGAAATAGGCCTTCAGGTCCACCGGCATGCCCACGGTATACATGTGGTGCGCCCACACGATAAAGCCGACAAAGCCAATGGCAACCATGGCGTAGGCCATGCCCAGATAGCCAAAGATGTGCTTGCGACTGAACGTGGCAATCACATGGCTGATAATACCAAAGGCCGGCAGGATCATGATGTACACTTCAGGGTGACCAAAGAACCAGAACAAATGCTGGAACATGATCGGATCCCCGCCACCGGACGGGTCAAAGAAGGTCGTGCCAAAATTACGGTCGGTCAGCAACATGGTAATCGCTGCGGCCAGCACCGGCAGTGCCAGAAGCAGCAAAAAGGCCGTAACCAGAATGGACCAGGCAAACAGAGGCATTTTGTGAATGGTCATGCCCGGTGCGCGCATATTGAAAATGGTGGTGATAAAGTTGATCGCCCCCAGAATTGAACTGATACCGGCAAGGTGCAAGGCAAAAATCGCCAGATCCATACTTGGCCCGGGGTGCCCCACGGTGGAAGACAAGGGTGGATAGGCCGTCCAGCCTCCCCCAAAGCCGTTTTCACCAGCCGCACCCGGCACAAACATGGAGGCCACCAGCAAAGCCAGCGCCGCAGGGAGCAACCAGAACGAAATATTGTTCATACGCGGAAAGGCCATATCCGGCGCGCCGATCATCAGGGGCACAAACCAGTTGCCAAACCCGCCGATCAGGGTGGGCATCACCAGAAAGAACACCATGATCAGGCCATGGCCCGTCACGAACACATTATAGGTCTGTTCGGATGAAAAATACTGGATACCTGGTTCGGCCAGCTCGAAACGCATGGCCCAGGAAAGGCCGGCCCCGACAAGGCCGGAAATGAACCCGAAAATGATATACAGTGTACCAATATCTTTGTGGTTGGTTGAAAACAGCCAACGAGCAATAAAGCCTGGCTTATGCTCGTCTTGGGCTACAGCTTGAACAGTCATTCTTTTCCCCAGACTCTAGTTGGCTGACGCCAGTTTGGCGCCGTCAAGCGCATTATATGCAGCGTATTCTGCCTGTGTTTTGGCAAACCAGGCATCATAGTCCGCTTGCGGCAGCACATGGATTTCGATTGGCATAAAGGCATGGCGCTTGCCACACAGTTCGGAACACTGGCCATAATAAATGCCCGGTTCGTCCACCTTGAACCAGGTTTCATTCAACCGCCCCGGTACCGCATCAATCTTCACACCAAAGGCCGGCAAGGCAAAACTGTGCAAAACATCACTGGCCGTAACCACAACACGCACGACCTTGCCAGCCGGAACCACCATGGGGTTATCCACCCCAAGCAGGCGGGGCTTGCCCGCGGCCTTGGCTTCCTCTGCATTCAACATGATCGAGGAATAACTCAGCGTTTTATCGGGATCACCCGCCGGATCAGTATATTCATAATCCCAATACCATTGCGAACCGATGGCCTTAACGGTCAAATCCGCGTCCGGAACGACATCCTCAAGGTATAGCAAACGAAAGGATGGGACCGCGATGACTACCAGAATCAGCACCGGCACCAGGGTCCAGATCACTTCAACCAGACTATTATGGCTGAACCGCATGGGTTCCGGGTTCGCCTTGCGGTTAAAACGAATGAAAATGTACAACATTAACACCGTCACCAGCACCACAATGGTGGTAATGATCGGCATTAGCCAAAGATTATGAAAAATATGGATTTGCCGGGCCACTTCGGTCGCCGCCGGTTGAAAACCAAACGTTTTCTCTTGTGGAACATGCTGCGGCAAATCCGCAAAAGCCGGTAAAGCCGTCAAAGTCAGGAAAAGACCAGCGGCAAATTTTGACAGGAAACGCATCCTACCCTCATATACTGATGCCCGGAAGATGATGGCAGAAGGCCCACCCCCCCCGGCGTGATCGACATGGGACACCTTGTCGCAGAGTCTCCCCCGGTTTTGCAAGGTCAATTTCAGCATTACCGTATATTCACTCGCGTTTTTTACCGAAAAATGCTATAAAAGGGCCGTAAACGTGACTGATTTTTACCTTTCGCATGTGCGTAGGGGGGGCAGTCCTGGTGATATGCCCGCTCTCGCCAAGGGAGTGATCCATGAAATCCTTAGCGCAGATAATGACCATCTTATGCGTTTTCCCCGCCATGATGGTCGCCAGTGCTGCCAGCGCCGACACCTTCACCATTGGTCAAAGTTATGGTGCAGAATGCTATGATAACGCCCGCAGCATGGGATTCAGCACCGCTTCGATCAATGCCTGCAACCGGGCAATTGATGATGATACACTGACAAAAAAGGATCGCGCCGCAACCTATGTAAACCGTGGAATTGTCCGGGCATATCTAGAGGATTATGACGGCGCCCTTGCCGACTATGCCGAAGCCCTGAAGCTCAGCCCTGATTTGGCCGAAGCCTTTGCCAATCGCGGTGGTGCCCTCATCAAACTTGAGCGTTTTGATTCGGCCCTGGAAGCCCTCAACAAGGCTCTTGCACTCTCTCCAAAACAACCCGAACGGGTCTATTATAACCGTTCCATCGTCTATGAAATTATGGGCAAAACCCGTGAAGCCTATGAAGATTTAAAAAAAGCAGCCGCGCTGGCCCCCCAATGGACACAGCCACAACGTGAATTACAGCGCTATCAGGTGGTTGCCCGTTGATGCCGTTGCTTATCCACTCTAATTAGTGTGGATGACCAATCCTGTATTTGAAGATACCGATCTGGACCTCGCGCAAGCCAGTTCCCTGACAGAAGACGCCCTTAACGGTGCTGATGATGGCGAAATGTTTGCTGAACGCAGCGTTTCAGAAAGCTTTGTGTTTGATGACGGGCGCCTTAAAAATGCCAGTTATGACGCCACGCGCGGCTTTGGCCTGCGCCGGGTCACCGGTGAAAAAACCGGCTATGCACACTCCACGGAACTTAGCCCCGCGGCGATGAAACGTGCGGCCAATGCAGTGCGCGCCGCCGATCGAGGCGCCAGCGGCATCTGGGCCGATGCCCCCCATCGCACCAATGCCATGCTTTATGGCGATGCGGACCCCGCTGATTCGCCCAGTTTCACCGAAAAGACGGAATTGCTGGCGCGCATAGATGCCTATGTGCGCGCACAGGACCCCCGGGTGATTCAGGTCAGCGCCAGCCTGTCTGGCGAGCAACGCCACATCACGATATTACGCCCCGGCATGGATCCCATTTTTGATTGCCGGCCTCTGGTGCGTATTGGCGTTGCGGTCACGGTTGAAGAAAACGGACGGCGCGAAAACGGCCATGCCGGTGCCGGCGGTCGCACCACCTACGAACAATGGATTACCCCGCAAAGCTGGCAAAGCCTGGCCGATGAAGCCCTGCGCCAGGCCCTGGTGAATTTACAGGCCGTGGACTGCCCGGCCGGCGAAATGGATGTAGTTCTTGGCCCCGGCTGGCCCGGCATTTTGCTGCATGAAGCCATTGGCCACGGTCTGGAAGGCGATTTTAACCGCAAGGGCGAAAGCGCGTTTTCTGGCCGTATTGGCGAGCGCGTTGCCGCCAAAGGCGTCACCGTTGTGGATGATGGCAGCATTGCCGAGCGGCGCGGCTCGCTTACCGTGGATGATGAAGGCACGCCGACGCGCCCGACCACCCTGATTGAGGACGGCATATTGGTCGGCTATATGCAGGACCGGCAAAATGCCCGTCTGATGGGCATGGAGCCCACGGGCAATGGCCGTCGCGAAAGTTTTTCCTGCCCGCCACTGCCGCGCATGACCAACACCTTTATGCGCGCCGGCGAGCATGACCCGGATGAAATTCTGGCGTCGCTCAAAGACGGCATTTATGCGGTCAATTTTGGCGGTGGGCAGGTGGACATCACCTCGGGCAAGTTTGTCTTCCAGTGCACCGAGGCTTATCTGGTGAAAAACGGCAAGATCGGTGCTCCGGTCAAAGGGGCTACGCTGATTGGTGATGGGCCCAGCGTGCTGACCCGGGTGCAGATGATCGGCAATGATTTTTCACTGGATCCCGGCATTGGCGTTTGCGGCAAAGCCGGCCAGGGCGTACCCGTTGGCGTAGGCCAGCCAACCATCAAAGTGGCCAGCGTTACCGTTGGTGGCGCAGACGTAGGCTAGACAACAAAACGCCTAAATCGGCATACGCAGGATGTCCTGATAGGCGCGGATTACCTGGTCACGCACAGCAACCACGGTTTGCAAAGTCATTTCGGCTTCATTCACGGCACTGACCACTTCGATCAGGTCCACCTTGCCCGTGGTCGATCCAACGGCCATTTGTTCTGCCTTGGCGGTGTCGGATGCCACCGAATTCATCGCATCCTTGACCATGGCCCCAAAGTCCAACTTGGCGGCCCCGGCCTCTTCACCGCCCGCGCCACCGATTTTGGCCGTATTGGCGGCCTGTCCATAGGCCTTCAGGGCTTGCATGGCGGTAAATGACATAGCGAGTATCCTTAGCGACTACGCAAGAGTTCCAATGTACGCGACAGCATGGCGCGACTGTTTTCAATGACGCTGATATTGGCTTCAAAGCTGCGCTGGGCCTCGCGCATATCCATCAGCTCGACCATGGAATTGACATTGGGGTATTTGACAAACCCCTTGGCATCAGCGGCCGGATGGCCCGGATCATAGACTGAGCGAAATTTAGAAGTATCGGCAATCGGCTGGCTCATATGCACCAGCCGCACACCGGTGGCCCGGTCCAGTTCCTCGGCAAAAACCGGGATTTTACGGCGATAGGGTTGCCCGTCCGGTCCGGTGGCCGTGGAGCCGGCATTGGCCACGTTTTCTGCAATCACCCGCATACGCGAGCTTTGCGCCCGCATGCCGGCGGCTGCAATTTTCAGGGCAGAGGACATATCCGTCATGCGTCACCTCTTGTCATTTAGCGGCCCGGCCTGGATATTGCCAGACGCAACAGACCCATGCTTTTTTCATAAAGCCCGGCGGCGGCCTCATAGCGCATGCGGGTTTCCGCAACGCGCATGACCTGTTCTTCCAACACCACGGAATTACCATTCAGCGTGGTTTCAGAATCCGGGCGATCCACAACCTTGAATGTTTTCGAAGCGCCACGGCTGCCCTGACGGCGGATATGGCCGGGCTCGGTCACCTGCATAGTCACATGGGGACCAGACGACCTTTGGCCATGCATGGTATTGGATAACAGCTTGTTAAAGCTCTTGTCATCTATGTCCTTGGCGACATAGCCAGGCGTATTGGCATTGGCAATATTGCGTGCCAACACCTTTTGGCGTTCGCCCAACATGGCCATAGTGCTACGCAATACATCAAAAACGGCAATACGGTTCAGGCTCATTCTTGCACCTCGTTGGTGTCAAGAGTGCCGCACTTATGGTTAATAGAAGGTGAAAACGCGCCCCGGCCAATGACCTCATTTCGTTAAAATGCGCTTCCCGGCTCTTGTAAAAACCGCACCTCTTCTTCGGTGCTTTTTCGCCCCAACACCGCATTACGATGCGGAAAGCGCCCAAAACGGTCAATAATGGTCTTATGCTTTATGGCAAAGTCATAATTATCTTCCAGACCTGGCGCCGAAAACAGATCCACTGAGCGCGCCTGATCCTGCGCCGCCTCACTGTGCATATACGGCATATAGAAAAAAGCCTTTTGCGAAGGCAATAATCCCTGGTCCTGCCCCGCCGCAATGCCGAACTCGGCAATCTGCAAGGCCAGATCATCCGTGGCAAACGCCCGTTTCGTTCCGCGAAACATATTGCGGGGGAACTGATCCAGCACCAGTATGCGAGCCAGCGTTTCCAGTGCTTGTTCAGCAGGGTTGGGTTCTAAAGCGGACATGGCTTCGTATACAGCACCAAAGCGCGCGCTGATGGCCTCATCCACATGGTGGTCTTTAACAAACCAGTGTTTTGGTTCCAGTTCGTCAAACCAGAACGCCAGTACAGCGCTTAGGGATTTCTCTTTCATCGTCTCTCCTATCAACTGGTAATGCATGCAAATATTTATGCTTAACGGAACCTTAACACCGCCAGCGCGACAGTCATCCCATAACCGTTTGTGCAAGGGCGCGGGCAATGGAATATTTCAACACCGGCCGGTATCTGGCAGGATTATTATTTACGCTGGGTCTAATTTTCGGCCTCTGGTATCTGGTGCGCCGATATGCCCCTGGCATGGTTCGCGGTGCGCCGGTAGGCGAGGGAAAGACCCTGCATGTCCGCGAAATTCTACAGATCGACCCCAGACGTCGCGTCGTGGTGGTTAATAGCGGCCAGCGCGAACATATTCTTCTTCTGGGACTGACCGGGGATATTCTGATTGAAAGCCGGGATGCGCCGCCTCCTGCCCCGGAAACAACAGACAAGGATAGCACCACATGAGCCGGGGAATGAAAACCCTGTTGGTCACCCTGGCGGGTTTGGCAGCGATTTTGTTATTTGCCGAGCCGGTATTGGCCCAGTCTGTCACCATTGATGCCGGCGGCGAGGGCGTGCTGACCAATCGGGTATTGCAATTGATTGCCTTGCTGACAATTCTGTCGCTGGCCCCCTCGATTGTCATCATGACCACCAGCTTTGTGCGTATTGTGGTGGTTCTGTCCTTGTTGCGCACCGCGTCGGGTCTGCAACAGGCGCCCCCCAATATGGTGCTGACCTCGTTGGCCATATTTTTGACGGCCTTCATCATGGCCCCGGTGTTTCAGCAAAGCTATGACGATGGTATTGAACCATTGATGAATCAGGAGATCGAGCTGAGCGAAGCCTTCACCAAAAGCGCCGCGCCCATCAAAACCTTTATGCTGGCCCAAACCCGCGAAGAGGATCTGGGCCTGTTTCTGGGACTCAGCAATGCCCCCGTGCCGCCCACGGCCGAAGATACCCCGCTGAACATTGTTGCCCCGGCCTTTATGATTTCTGAACTGCGCCGCGCCTTTGAAATCGGCTTTTTGTATTTCATTCCGTTTTTGATCATTGATCTGGTGGTATCCAGTATCCTGATGTCCATGGGTATGATGATGCTGCCCCCGGTGATCATATCCTTGCCGTTCAAGTTGATCTTTTTTGTGCTGGTCGATGGCTGGCGTTTGGTGGTCGGCAGTCTGGTGCAAAGCTTTAATTAAGACCTGACGTAATTCAGATGGAATTTTCAACAAAAGTTTGGTATAGAACCTGAGGGACAAGTCTTGGGGGATCGCTATGCGTGTATCCATTTTCATCGCCGGTTTCATTGCACTGGTTAGTTTTTTCTGTGGTTCTATCTCCTTTGCTGAAACCTCTGCATCCAAGACCATTCTGGTTTTTGATGCTTCGGGCAGCATGTGGGGGCAAATTGACGGCCAACCCAAAATCACCATTGCCAGATCAGTCTTTGACACGGTTCTCAAGGATTGGCAGCCTGGTAATGAACTTGGCCTGATCGCTTATGGGCACCGACGCAAAGGTGATTGCAGCGATATAGAGCAAATTATTGCCCCCGGTCCGGTGGATGCTACGGCGTTTAGCGCCGCGTTGAAGGCCCTGAACCCCAAAGGCAAAACACCACTGTCCGCCGCGGTTAAACAGGCCGCGGAAACGCTGAAATATGAAGAGAACAAAGCCACGGTCATTCTGGTCACCGATGGTCTGGAAACCTGTAATGCAGACCCATGCGCCGTGGCCAGCGAACTGGAAAAGCTGGGGGTGGATTTCACCACCCATGTGATTGGGTTTGACCTCTCGGAGAAAGAATCCAAGGCCGTTCGCTGCGTGGCTGAAAACACCGGCGGACAGTATTTTTCGGCCTCCAATGCCGCCGAGCTTGGCACCGCTATGAGTGTGGCCTCCAAGGCGGCAACCCTTGCCTATAACGTGTTACTGCATGGCAAAACCCGCAAGGATGCAAAAGAGTTGCAAGACGGGGTGAGCTGGGAAGTTTATGCTTATGATCATGGCAAATTGGCGGACAAATATCTGACCTACACCTATGCGACACCAGCATCCTTTGCGCTCGCACCTGGCAAATACCGTATCAAAGCGGTATATGGCAAAGCCGAGATTACAAAGGATATAGAGGTAAAAGAAGAAGGGCTAACCGAAGCTGATCTGATTTTTGGCACCGGCACTTTAATTGTCAGTGGCCGGGCGGGTTCGCAATCACAAGACCCCGTGGGAAAAGAATGGGATATTTTCCCCATCATTGGCGGCCAGGTCTCGGACAAATATATCGCCTATTCCTATAGCGTACCGGGGCGTTTCACCCTGCCCGCCGGAAAATACCGCATCAAGGCCATGTACGGCAAAGCCGAAACCTTTAAGGATGTGGAGGTCAAAACCGACG
Source organism: Robiginitomaculum sp. (assembly GCA_030949705.1). Taxonomy (GTDB): domain Bacteria; phylum Pseudomonadota; class Alphaproteobacteria; order Caulobacterales; family Maricaulaceae; genus Robiginitomaculum_B. Next base: position 174,081 of record JAUZSF010000021.1, read on the forward strand.
AGACCACCAATATTGTCATTATCTTTGGTACTGGCAAGCTGGTAGTCAGTGGGCTCAACAGTGAGGCTTCGCAAAAACCAGTGGGCAAGGAATGGGATATCTACCCCATCCGCAATGGTGAAGTTTCAGACAAATATATTGCCTACACCTATAACACCCCGGCGCGCTTCACCCTGCCCGCCGGAAAATACCGCATCAAGGCCATGTACGGCAAAGCGGTGACCTTTAAGGATGTGGAGATCAAAACCGATGAAACCACCCAAACCATTATTATCTTCAATACCGGTTATTTAACTGTCAGTGGGCGCAACAACAAAACTTCGCAAAAACCAGTGGGCAAGGAATGGGATATCTACCCCATCCGCAATGGTGAAGTTTCAGACAAATATATCGCCTATACCTATAACACCCCGGCGAACTTTACCCTGCCTGCCGGAAAATACCGCATCAAGGGCATATACGGCAAAGCGGTGACTGTTAAGGATGTGGAGGTCAAAACCGATGAAACCACCCAAACCATTGTCACTTTCAATACCGGTTATTTAACCGTCAGTGGCCGTACCCGCGCCAATCCACAAAAGACGGTGGGCAAGGAATGGGATATCTATCCCATTCGCAATGGTGAAGTTTCAGACAAATATATCGCCTATACCTATAGCACTCCGGCGAACTTTACCCTGCCTGCCGGGAAATACCGCATCAAGGGCATTTATGGCGATAAGACGTATATGAAAGATATAACCATCAAGGCCGATGAGAAAAACGAAGTGGTGATGCAATTTGATTAGGGAAAATTTCTCTCTTTGACTTAGCCGCAACGACATTCCATCATGAGATGAATCATAATCAATGGAAAAAAAATGTTGCGTATCGTCCGGTTGGGCTTCGTCGCCCTTTTTAGCGTTTATCTTGTCTCCTGCACGGCCCCCACAACGCCTGCTTCAAATGCCACTGAGGTCACCTCTGCCCCCACGGCCGAAGATACGGCGCGCGCCGCGCGTCTGGATGCTTTTTTGGCCACCTTAAAAAGCGAAGGTATCATGCCCGGGGCTTCGGTGCTGATTTATAAAAATGGCAAAGAGGCCTATTTTGGCGTTTTTGGCGATCAGGACCGCGAAACCGGCATCCCCTTTGCTCGTAATACGATCGAACGCATTTATTCCATGTCCAAACCAATCACCGGGGTTGCCCTGATGATGCTGTATGAGGAAGGCAAGTTTGCGCTGGATGATCCGATTGCCAAATACATGCCCGAATATGCCGATCTGAAGGTTTATGCCGGGGCCGATACAGATGGGCAGCCCATACTGGAACCCACCAACCGCCCGGTCACCATTCGTGATTTGATGCGCCATACCGCCGGCATGACCTATGGTGTCTTTGGCGATACGCCGGTTGATAAAATGTATCGCGAAAAAGGCCTGCTGGGATATGATCGCACCAATGCACAGCTCAGTGCCGATCTGGGAACGGTACCGCTGCTCTTTCAACCGGGGAAAATCTGGCATTACAGCGTGGCCGTGGATGTGCAAGGCCGCCTGATCGAAGTGCTTTCGGGACAAAGTCTTGGCGAATTTCTGCAAAGCCGTATCTTTGAACCGCTGGGCATGAAGGAAACCGGCTTCACCGTTCGGGATGGCGAACAGGCCCGTCTGGGAGCGCTGTACCAGCTGACCAAAGAGGGAATGAAGCGCCTGGAAGACGATCCCCCCTTTATGGCCAACCAGCCGTTTTTGACCGATACCGCATTCGAAAGCGGCGGTGGCGGCCTGGTCTCGACCATTGATGATTACATGCGCTTTGCCCGTATGCTGCAAAATGAAGGTGAACTGGACGGTGTGCGCCTGATCAAGCCGGAGACGCTGGCCTTGATGACTTCGGACCAGTTGGTGGGCATTAACCATGGCGATCTGGGCCAGAGCAATACTTTTGGACTGGATTTTGCCATCCGCACCAACAATCCAGACGGCCCCGCTTATACCCCCGGATCATTTTACTGGGGCGGCCTGGCCGGCACCTTCTTTTTTGTTGATCCCGAAAACGACCTGACCATGGTCCTCTTTGATCAAGTCATCGGCACCGATGCGATTAAACTGAGAGAACGGCTGGCCACGGCCATTTATGGCAACGCCGCGCCTTCCTAAAAAAAACGGCTGCGCCCCGGGGAGGGGAAATGGCGATCATCTCGCCAGCGCAGCCGCCAGGGTCATGGGCCCTGTTCTTTGTGTTGGCCATTTAGAGCGTGTCGCTAGACGGCTTTGCCTTGCACCATTTGCACAACCGGGTAGTAGCCATGTTCAGCGATCATAGTGCCAGCCTGTGCAAAAACCTGTGCATTGCCATATATGCCCATACCGTCGACCAAACGATTGAGGAAACTGAACAGGGAAACCACTTTAATCACATCCTCAATACCTTGGTCTGACCAACCAGCTTTTTGCATATTCTCAATATCATTTTTTGCCACGGCACCTGGGCTGCGAGTCAATTTTTTGGCAAAATCCAGCGCTGCCTGTGTAGAGGCATCAGCACTTTTACCGGCTTCGACCGCCGCGATTACAGCATCGTCTATTTGCAAATTGGCCAACACCGCGCGGTGAGAACCACAGCAATAGTGACAGTTATTGAGTGTAGAGACATAAAGGGCGATCATTTCGCGCTGTGGGACATGCAGAGTGGATTCTCCACTCATGATCTCCGCCATTAATTGCGTAAAAGGAAGATAGCCAGCTGGATCATGCATAAATATATCGACAACCCCCTGGAAATTAACTGTATGGCCAAGAAATGACATGGTTTTCATCCTGTGATAGTTAGAGTGGAGATAAAATTATTAAATTACGTTACGTAACGTTTCATATACAAGTGAGTTCGCCTTGACAAGTGAATATTCTGAAAATGCACGCCCCCTGCGTCGCCCTGGGCGCCCGCGCAGCGAACAAGCGCGCCTGTCTATCTTGGGCACTACGGCAAAAATGATGGAAGATCTGCCCATCCGATCCATCACCATTGATGGCATCGCCAAAGCAGCCAATGTTGGCAAACCCACGATTTATCGCTGGTGGGATTCTAAATGCGCGCTGGTTATGGACGCTTTTCTGGAACGAATGACACCAGCATCCCCCCCCAAACCCGATACTGATATCACCCAGAATCTGGTGAACTTACTCAAAGGCACAATTGAACACTTGCGAGGACGCGAAGGTGAAATCGTTGCAGAGATCATTGGTGAAGGACAGTCAGATCCCCATATTCTGGAAGAATTTCATACACGATTTTTTTGCCAAATCCTGAAGCCGGCCCGCCAGATAATTGAGCGCGCAAAAGAAATCGGAATGATTGATCAAAACCTGGACACCAACTTGGCATTAGATATACTTTATGGACCTATTTATTATCGCCTTCTTGTTAGACATCAGCCACTGGACGATCATTTCACCCAGTCGTTGCCTGGGCGCGTAGTCTCGGCCTTACAATTATCCGCGTCCTGAATGCCCTGAACGGCTGCGCCCCGGGGAGGGGAAATGGCGATTGTTTCGCCAGCACAGCCGCCAGGGTCATTTTGGCCCCTTATGATCGTTTACGGGCCATCATGACCACGGGTGTAATGCACCGGGCTTGCAGGTTCTTCATAGTGTTGCGGATTTTCAACGGGGCATCGGCCCCCATCACCACATGCACGCCCAAAGGCGGTGGTGTTTGGTCTGCGCCCGGTGACGCTTTTTGGAAAAAAGCCCGGGCCATATCCCCATGGTCTTCCTCGCGGATCAGCTCAAAGCCCGCCTCGTGCAGCAAGGCGCGCATTTGCGCCGGTGTTTTTAAAAAGCTGGTTTTCTCGCTGGTGGCCCAAGGGGCGGGATAGGCCAGCGCCTTATCATTGGTACGCATCACATCATATATGGCAAAATCAGCACCTGGCTTTAATACCCGCGCAGCCTCTGCATACAACGCCACCCGGTCCTCTATATTCATGGCCACATGCAAGGTGATCGCACCGTCAAAGGTTTCATCCTCGAAGGGCAGCCCGCACGCATTGGCCACCTGAAATTGCAATCGCTCTTCCATGCCACAACGGGCAGTCAGAGTTTTGGCAACGTCAATATATTCCGGGGTCAGATCAATGCCGGTCACCCGGCACCCGGTTTCCGCCACCAGTGTGCGGGCCGCGCCGCCAATGCCACAGCCAATATCCAATACCTGGTCCCCCGCCTTGATGTTCATCATAGAGAGGATGCGCAAGGTCATCTCGCGACCACCAATGTGAAACTCGTCCACAGGGGTTAAATCCGCCGCCTTGACTTTTTCTGGATCAAGACCCGCAGCACACAGACCTGCATCAATACGGTCCAACAAACCGTCATCCTGATAGTGACTGATGATATTTTTATCTTGGGTTTTCATAAGCTGATCTTTCATTAAAGCGTCTGGGACAGGAGATGCCAGGCCATCGCCATGGTCGCATACAGCCCCAGAAAATAAGACATTGTACGTAAAAACGGAGCTTTGGTAATGCTCATGGGCCAGTGCAATAAACGCGCCCAGAAATAAACCTGCGTCCATATGGCCGTGCTGGCATTACCATTGTTGGTGATCACCACTGCCAGTGCAATCGGTGCAAACAGGGTCAAGTTTTCAAATGAATTCATATGTGCCCGATAGGCCCGATGCGCCCAAGCCTTATCGAAAGGGGCATCGCCAGGCAGAGGGTTTAAAAATACCTGGAGCAACCCGATTTTTCCAATTCGGTAGATCGCATACGGCACCACTTGCAGCGTGCTTAAAATGACGGTCAGAACCAGCCAGTATATTTCCGGTGCCATGATCTTTTCCTGTCCATACATTGCATCACCTGACGTGAATGCATAAAGTTTCAAAACGTGTTTACTTGTGATATGCAAGTGATGAAGGCAACATACCCAACAACTTGCTATTTGCAAGTGTTATTTTCAGGATTTTTTGTGACCCGATCAAAATCCAAACGGCAAACCGGATGCCCGATCGCCTTTGCGCTGGATACCTTTGGCGACAAATGGAGCCTGATTATCATTCGCGACATGCTGATGCGGGGCAAGGAAACCTATGGGGAATTTCTGGCGGCTGATGAAAAAATTGCCACCAATATATTGGCAGATCGATTACAGCATCTACAGGACGAGGGTTTGATTGAAAAAAGCCGCGATCCGCAAAATCGTCGGCGTTTCCTCTACCGCCTGACCCCCAAGGGGCTGGATCTGGCCCCGATTGTGCTGGAAATGGTGCGTTGGAGCGCGGCCTATGACCCCAACACCAAGGCAAGCCAAGCGGTAGTCACGCGCATACAATCAGACCGTGAAGGCCTGTTGAAAGATATTATACAAAAGAGCCAGCGTTCTCAGGATGAGGGCCGGTGATTGAAACTTCAGCCGTCCTTCAACAACGCATCCAGACATTCAATCACCTGGGCAGAGGCCTTTTCCATGGCCGCAATTTCTGCCTGAGCCGCTTCACGGTCACCAGAGGCAAAGAGGGCCGCTGCCCGTTTACCATGGTCATGAACATCTTTGTGTGGCCCGGCCAGGGCACTAAATGCAGGGTTGTTGCGAACTGTTGGATCGTTTGGATTGTCATACCATTTGCCCAAACGGCAAGAATGGTGATCCACCAATTCGCTCTCGGTCAGATTGTTTAATCCGACCATCATTTCAGACAAGTTCTTCTTCCACAGGAAATGATCTGATTTGGCACGCTGGCGCACAAACCCTTTGATATCACGGCCGTCCAGCTGACTAAACTGTTCGGTAATCAGGCCTTCCGAAGCCCCAACCGCCCGAATCACATCATTGGCATGATCAGAGGCCGCATTGGCATGGCCGGCGACCACACTAACGTTTTCAGACAGTTCATTGGTAGCCTCGGTCTGCTCAGCCAGAACACCGGCCAACTCACTCATACGAGCGGCATTGCCAGTAACCATTCCCTCGACCTCGTTGACCTTTTCACTCACTTGGGATGACAACGCTTCGCCCTGATCCACGGCGCCACGGGCCTGGCTCACGGCACCCAGCAACTCGGCCATATCGGCGCTTAGCTGTGATATGTGTTTCTGGATATCTTCGGTGGCGGTTTGCGTCTGGCCGGAAAGCGCCTTGACCTCGCTGGCCACCACGGCAAAGCCGCGCCCGGCATCACCCGCCCGAGCCGCTTCAATGGTGGCGTTTAGTGCCAGCAAATTGGTCTGGCTGGCAATGGCTTCGATACTGCCGACAAATTCGCTGATCTGTTCGGCCGCCCGGGAAAGAATATTTACCCGTTCTTCCATACTGCCCATGGTTTCGGCGATCTGGTGGCTGGCGCTTTGCATGTCATTAATGGCATCGGCACTTTCGCGGCTTTTCATGGCTGCATTTTCCATTTCCTCTGACGAGGACTGGGCCGCCGTGCTGATCTGCCCGATCGAGGCGTTCAGCTCTTCAATGGCGGCGGCCATATTGCTGGCCCGATCGTTTACTTCACGAACGCTACCGGTAATTTTGGCAACCGCGGCCATGGCATCACTGGCCTGCATGGAAAACCCGACCGTGCGATTAAGATCCTGTTCGTCGCGGTGCGATATGGCTTTGGCGATTTTATGAAAGGCGGGTCGCAAGGGGGCGGGAAGACTGGCCTCTATATCGACCTTTTTGCCCGCAACCAACGCCTCAGCAACGCTTTCAATCTGCTTTATATCCAAGGAAATATCGGCCTCCGCATCCCCGGAAACCCGGGCATGTGGCCGTGAAGAAAAACTAGGCATGAGCGTTCACCATTTTGTATCTGAGAAAGCAAGCCTGTACGCCTTCGGTTACCGTTTCACTAACAGCACGGTTAATGCGACGTTTTTGCACACCATAAAAAACGGCCGCCGGTTTCCCGACGGCCGCTTCATTGCCTCTGGTGGGGGGAAGGTTAGCCACCAAAGCGTTTTTTCAGACGGATGCCAAATTCAGAACGATCATTGCTGACGACCACGCCAACAAAGCCGTTTTGTTGCAGGCGGCCAACATCATAGACTTCGTTGAAAATGTTTTCGCCATACAGGCCAATGGTCCAGCCACCTTCAACAGATTCATAATCCAGTGAAAAGCCAACCAGACCACGGCTTTTGATCAGCTCACCAGGATTGTTGATGGACTGGCCAAACATGCTGCTGCGATAGGAATAATCGGCGTTAAAGGTAATGTTGTTTCCATTTTCCAAAGGCACCGAAATTTTAGGAGCCACCGATACGGTCCATTTTGGTGTCAGCGCCGGGCTGTCCCCTACCCCGATCCCAATGGTGCCCGGATCAACCTGGCGGATTTTCGCATCCATATAGCCCAAAGAGCCATTAATACTGACATTGTCGCTCAGGTATAACGTACCTTCGGCCTCAAAACCCTTGGAGCGGGACTTACCGGCGTTGGAAATAATGGTCACAAAACCGCCACCGGCCGTGGTATCCGAAAACGGCAGGGCCAGATTGTTATAATCGGTCCAGAATGCAGACAGCATCACGGTCAGATAATTGGATACCCGCCCTTTCAGGCCAGCCTCGAAATTGGTGGATGTGGTTTTGTCAAAAGAGACAAATTGTGCAGGCCCACCAAAGGGACGTGGCGGGAATCCACCGGTCTGATAGCCGCGCTGGATCTGTCCATAGACATAAATATCACCCTGCACGTTATAGCTGGCGTTCACATCCCAGGTAACCGCATCAAAGCTGCGGCTGAGGAATTTACGAGATGCAAAGGTCGGGAATTTTGCATCTGCATCCTTTTGGTCTTTGGAATACCGAATACCCGCACCGCCCGAGAAACGGGGGCTGAATTCATATTTCACATTGGCAAATCCGGCATAACTGTCCGTGGTCTGGTTCAGATCAAAAAACCCGAAATCCCCAAAGCCTTCAACCGCACCGGGGGTATTAAACGGGCTGAACACCCAGGGGCCGGATTCGGTTTCACCAACTTCGTGGAAATAATAAAGCCCACTGACAAAATCCAATGCACCATACTGGCCATTTAACTGTAGTTCCAATGAGGTTTGCTGGGCATTGCCATTTTCTGGAAACTCCGAAAGATGCAGGGCCGTGGCATCATCATCCAGCCCGCCAGTATAATCAGAGCTGCGATAGCTGGCGATCATCTTGGCCGTCAGATTTTCACTGGTTTCCCATTCAGAGGTGATGGAAACGCCCATGGTCCGGTTGGTGGTGCTGTCCAGTCCCGCAACGGTGGTGTTATTGTCATCACGGTTGGCGGGCAACAGGCTGGGGTTCAGAAGTGGGAAACTGCCATTAAAAATATTGTTCGGATCGGGCCGCGCCACCGAGGCTGGAAAATCGATCGTGTAGGGCGACAGGCCGTTATGGGCGCTGGTGCCATCCAGCGAGAACAGCGTTGAGAACGTGCCACTGGGTTCCCACCGGCCAACAATGCGGCCACTGAATTCATTGATCTCGCCTACGCGCTTGTCAGCGGTTGGCAGATTGAGGAAATCGCCAACCCCGTTGCGACGCTTGAATGCCCCACTGGTGGAGAGAGCAAACTGGTCAGACATGGCAAAATTGGTGTAAAAGTCAGCGGCAACACGCCCCCGGGTTCCGCCTTTGACATTCGTGATAACCACTTCTTCATCGCCCGGCTTTTTGGTGATGATATTTACCGCGCCGCCAAGGGTGTTACGGCCATAAAGCGTGCCCTGAGGACCGCGCAGCACTTCGATGCGCTCAATATTACTCAAGGAAAGGTTAGAGCCCATTTGGCGGCCAAGATAGACACCATCGAGATAAACCCCCACCCCTGGATCGGTGGTGATGATATGGTCTTGCAGACCAATGCCACGAATAAACACCGCCGCCTGGGCCGTATTGCCCACCCCGTAACGGGTGATGGTCAGGTTGGGAACGTATTTGCCCACATCGTCCAGATTGGAGATATTGCGATCTTCCAGCAATTGCGGCGTAAAGGCGCTGATGGCGGCCGGCGTTTCAAGAAGACTTTCAGAGCGTTTACGCGCCGTGACGATGATTTCATCCTCGCGGGCACTTTGTGCAAATGCCGGTGTGGTCATAAAGCCTTGCGATAATAAAATCGTCAGGCTGGTGAGGGCGGTGGCGCCCAGGCCAATGGATTTAAGTGACATGGTTTTCCCCAAAATTGAGAGCGCAAATGGATATGCAAATTCATCTGCGCGGGATTTGCGAGATAGCCCCTCACGTTCCGCGAGTCCCCTGACCTTGTCAAAGCGCCTCAGCAAAAACTTGACCATTTGAACAGTTTTTTATGAAAACCGTTGCAAACCAGCACCACTCATTGGGGTAAACCTGTTTAGGCCTTCTCCATTTATGACATATTTGCGAAGGTTTTATGAAACCATTTTGCAGGCAAAACCCCAAGGCAGATCAAGAGCCGGTAAGGGGTTACGAAAGCCTAGGTTCAGGACCTAAATTTGTTGATTCAGGGTTATTGCCACCGCGGAATCTTTTGCATTAACCCGGCCATTGGCCCCATAGGCATTCATGCTGGCGCGGGCTTTGGCCGCTTCCTTGGCAATGGCCTGCACCATGCCTTCGGTCAGCTTGCGGATCACCCCGGCAATCTGATGGTTGGCCTGAAGGGCCTGATCCAGCAAAACAGTTTCTTCACGAAGCTGTTGACGCAATAAAGTGGGTGCATCGGCAACCAGATCCGGGTCTTTGGCAATACGCGCTGTTTCCAGCCGATACGTGGTCGCCAGAGCATTTTTCTCGCTGGCAAACGCCGCTGCTTCGTGGGGTGTGCGCGCCTCAAACAACTTGGTTTCGCGTTCGATCAGCGCTCGCAAACGCTGGGTTAGAATCAACATTTGCTCAACCCGATCTTTGGCATTATGCGCGTGCAGGGCCATTATTTTTGCTCTTTTTGGGTTTCAATGCCCTGCATGCGCAGGATTTCTGTTTTCAACTGATCAGACAGACCAATCCCGCCATTTTTCGCAAAGACCTTGGCATATTCTTCGTGTAACAGGCTGGAAAAGGCCTTTTCACCGGCACCACCGCTAAAAGGCCCACCCCCATCCAGGCCCGTGAACATGCCCTCAACCATCTGGCCGAGAAAAAAAGACTCAAACTCCTTGGCCACCTTGGCGGCCTCTTCTTCAGTGCGCACACCGGAAACATTGGGGGCATCCCCGGATTTTGCCGCTAGTGTTTGGGCCAGAAAAGCGTTGGATGCAAAAACATCGACCATGGCTAGAGAACCTCGATTTCCGCCTGCAAGGCACCGGCGGCCTTGATGGATTGCAAAATCGCGATCATATCGCGGGGCGTCAGGCCCAGTGCGTTCAGACCCTCCACCAGATCGCTGAGCTTCACTCCATTTTTCACCACAACCAGACCCGTGCCTTCTTCTTCTTCCACGCTCACGCTGCTGCGCGGCACCACGGTGGTTTCCCCGCCCTGTGAAAGCGGTGAAGGCTGGCTGACTTGCGGCGTCTCCTCGACCGTGATGGTCAAATTGCCCTGGGCAATGGCCACCGTGCTGACCTGTACATTTTCACCCATCACAATGATGCCACTAACTTCGTCGATCACGATTTTGGCGGGCATGTCGGGTTCGATGCGTAATTGCTCAACCTCAGCCAGCAAGGACACCATATCGCCATCCCAATCGGGCGGCCGGGTAAGCTGTACGGAGGTTGGATTCAGAGCCTGGGCCAATGGCATGCCGGCAAACGCATTGATGGCACCGGCCATACGCTTGGCAGTGGTAAAGTCAGGATTACGAAGCGAAATGCGCAAGGTTTTTTTGTTGGCCAGATCATACTTGATTTCCCGTTCAACAATACCGCCATTGGAAATACGACCCGAAGTTGGCACGCCCTGGGTGATCGTGGCCGCATCACCGCCAGCGCTAAAGCCGCCAATGGAGACCTGTCCCTGGCTGACGGCATAAACCTCACCATCGGCACCCATCAATGGGGTAACCAGCAACAACCCACCCTGAAGACTGTCAGCATCCCCCATGGCCGATACGGTAACATCAATACGTGAACCATTGGTGGCAAAGCCGGGCAGATTGGCAGTAACCATCACGGCGGCCACATTGTCAGTTTTCAGATTGGCACCGCGGGTATTCACCCCCAGCCGTTCCAGCATGGATTCAAGACTTTGCTTGGTAAACGGAGAATTGCGCAAACTGTCGCCCGTGCCATTCAAACCAACCACCAGACCATAACCCACCAGCAGATTTTCCCGCACCCCTTCGATGTCGGCAATATCTTTGATCCGTGATCCTGCGTGCGCTGTGCCCGTCCCGATGATCAGCAGAAACCACACCACCAGACCCGTAACAACACTTTTCATATTAGCCATCGACACTTACCCCAACAGGATTGCTTCACTCCTGCCATGCGAAAGTCGTGCCAGCATTCCACCACCACACTACCTTAATTTTACACATGTATTCAATTAGTTAGATGCACTGAATCTTAGAGGAATATGCGCCCGGCAAAAATGATCCGGCAGAACTGTCCAGGGCGGTCATTTATGCTTAATAGGGTGTTAACAACCCTGAGGCCACACTTGCCCCATCAGGAAGAGTGAGTACCCATGCGAATCAATTCAACAGAGCGAACCCGCATCACCTCCAAGAGTAACGGCAAAGGCAAAGCCGGCAGCGGCGGCACGTTTGTGCCACAAACCGGCGGTACCAGCAAAAGCACCAGCACGGCGGCCACGGTCCGGACCAGCCCGGTGGTTTCGATAGACACACTGATTGCTTTGCAGGAAAGCGATGATTTTCGTCAGGCCCGCAAAAAGGCAACCGCCCGTGCCGATGAACTGCTGGATGTGCTTTCTGATCTGCGCCTGGGCCTGCTCGAAGGAGCCATTCCGCTTCGCTCTTTGCAACGCCTGAGTGCCACCCTGGAGCGCACCCGCGCCAATACCGGTGATTCCCGTCTGGAAAGCATTTTGAACGAAATTGAAGTACGCGCCGAGGTCGAAAAGGCCAAACTTGATTCCGCCTTCTGAAGTCCGTTCACAAAATCGTCATCTTTCACGCTCACAAAATCGTTATATAATATTGATTTTACTCACAGTTTTCTAATGCTGGTTAAGATTGACGCTGTGGTTGTGATGGCTATACTCCGCCGCGCTTTCAAAGATGGGAATGACGTTCCCTTTAGCGTTTGGCAAAGTTTTGGACAGGAGACTGTAATGGCACTCGCGGAAACGCTTGGTACTGACCTGCCCGAAGGATACTCCCCCAGCGAAGACGAAGAATTTATGTCGCCTCGGCAGTTAGAGTTTTTTCGGCGCAAATTATTGGACTGGAAGAATGAGATCATTGAGGGAAGCCGGGAGACGATTTCCAATTTACAGGAAGAAAGCGGATCGCATCCGGATCTGACCGACCGGGCCGCCACCGAAGCTGACCGTACGCTGGAATTGCGCGCCAGAGACCGCCAGCGCAAACTGGTTGCTAAAATTGATGCAGCACTGGCCCGTATTGAGGACGGCAGCTATGGCTATTGCGAGGCCACAGGCGAGCCGATCAAGCTTGCCCGGCTACAAGCCCGCCCGATCGCCACGCTGACCTTAGAGGCGCAAGAACGCCACGAGCAAAAAGAGCGCATCGGCGAATAGTCACAAAGCTTCCTTTTCCCGCATCGCGTTGGAAAGCACGGCCAGTTGCAACTCCACCCGCTTGATTTCGCGGATCACCGTGTTCTTGTTCATTTCCATCCAGAACCATAGTTTCAGCATGGCCAGAAAAAAGATGGAAATGCCCATGCCAACCCCCCAAAGGGTCATTTCATGAGGCTCGTTGGTGTGCAAAAACCGCCATCCAGTCCACAGGGCCGCGCCAAAACTGGCAAAAGACAAAACCATGGCATAGGCATTCCAAAATCGCATTTTGCCACGAAACGTATCGCCCAGCATCGTAAACAAGCCCGGCTCCCCGGCAATATCATCCAGTTTTTCCAGCTCGGATCCGGCCAGAACCTTGCGGATTTCCTCGTCAATATCAGTCATTTTGTTCTCCTTCCATAAAGGTGCGCAATTCTTTTCGCACAGCGTATAATCTTGATTTAATAGTGCCTTCGGGCACGCCCAACATGATCGCGATTTGCGCAATCCCCAGACCCTGGCCATAAAACATGCCAACCAGAATTCTTTCATCGGCCCTCAGACCGGCTATGGCCGTTCGCAGATCCAGGACGTCATGCATAAATGACGCGGTGTCCGGTGTTGGCAATTGTGCCAAGGCATGATCGGTTTTGCGGTGCCGGATTTTACGGCGTAGCGTATCGGTGCTGACATGACTGGCAATGCGCAAAATCCAGGCCGGAAAGCAGGCCGCATCGTCAAGGCTTTTCAAGGCCTTGATGGCCCTAAGCCAACAGGTCTGCATAGCATCCTGGGCAATGTCCGGATCCTGAGTCAGGCGCAGGCAATAGCGTAATATGATCGGCGACCAGTGACGGACCAGAGCGTCAAAGGCCGCCCTATCGCCACTTTGCGCCTTCAGCACCAGCAGTTCATTGGCTATGTCCCGTGCGTTACGCATATGTTCCAATTCACAATGGGCCGATCTTTTTACCAAGACATACCATAGTCGTCCCCACAGCGGGTTTGGTTCAGCCAAAAATAAGAATTATTACGTTCTCACAAGTCATGAACTTGTCGTGAGCCTTTAAAGTAAGTGTGGCGGGATACTCTCTTGCCCGTTAGAAACAGAGGGTGGTTGCCCGCCCTTTGGAGAAATCGTCTATGCTGATCCGCCGCCCGCCGTCCTATGCCCTTAAAGAAAACGAGGTCACCTCGCCTTCGGCCTATCTGCACCGGCGGGAGGTTCTGGCCGCCTTTATTGCCGCCGGCGGCATACTGGCACTGCCCAATGTCGCCCAGGCACGGCGCGCGGCACAACACGATTATGCACCGCTTACCGCGGCCAAGACCGGCTATACGGTCAAGGACCCCCTCACCCCTTGGGATGCCCTCACCAGCTATAATAACTTTTATGAATTTGGCACCGGCAAGGATGATCCGGCCAAAAAGGCCCATAAATTAATCACCAAACCCTGGACCGTGACGGTGGAGGGTGAAGCGGAGAAGACCGGCACCTATGCCCTGGAAGACCTGATTGATTATAATGCGCTGGAAGAGCGCATTTACCGCCATCGGTGCGTCGAGGCCTGGTCCATGGTGATCCCCTGGATCGGCGTGCCCCTGGCCGGTGTTCTGAAAAAGTTTGAGCCCAATTCCCGGGCAAAATACGTACAGTTTTTTACCAAATACAGCCGCAAGGAAATGCCTGGCACCTTCTGGCCGGTGCTCAAATGGCCCTATCGCGAAGGCCTGCGTATGGACGAGGCCCTAAACCCGCTGGCGTTTCTGGTCGTAGGGGTTTACGGGCGGGTACTGCCCAACCAGAACGGCGCGCCTTTGCGTCTCGTTGTGCCGTGGAAATATGGTTATAAATCCATCAAATCCATCGAGCGCATCCGCTTTACCCAGACCATGCCCGAAACCTCGTGGAACCAGTCCAATGCCCGCGAATACGGCTTTTATTCCAATGTAAACCCGCTGGTGGAGCACCCCCGCTGGAGCCAGGCCAGCGAACGGGTCATCGGACCACAAACCGGCTTTGCCGGGGCGCTAGCGCGGCGGGATACGGAAATGTTCAATGGCTATGGCGATGCCGTGGCCTCACTCTATGCAGGCATGGATTTGCGCAAAAACCATTAGATCCTTCCGCAAAACGCCTTCATTGTCACTCCCGGACGGGTTCCGGCAATCCAGGTTTTATCAAACTCATAACTGGATTACCCGAATAAATCGGGTAATGACACTTCACTTA
>JAUZSF010000022.1 GCA_030949705.1 Robiginitomaculum sp.
GTGTTGTTGTATTGAGTGTTGAAGAACGTTCTTTTCTGGAAAGTCAGGTCAGGCGGCACAAGGCACCGCGTTCACTTTCGGATCGCTGCCGGATGATCCTGCTGTGCGCCGATGGGTTGCCCAGCAAGGAAGTGGCCAGCACCATGGGCGTGCATGAACATACGGTTGGCAAATGGCGGCGACGATTTGTGAGGGACCGTGTGCAGGGTTTGTCGGACGAGTATCGCCCGGGCCGACCGCGCACGGTGTCTGATGCACAAGTGGCGAAGGTGATTGAGCGCACGCTGCACAGCACACCCAAAGATGCCACCCACTGGTCGATCCGCTCGATGGCCAAAGAGGTCGGTCTTTCGCATACCACCATCCGGCGCATCTGGAATGCCTTTGGCCTGCAACCACATCGGCGTGAGACCTTCAAGCTCTCGACCGACCCTTTGTTTGTTGACAAGGTGCGGGACATTGTTGGTCTCTATATGTCACCGCCCAACCGGGCGATTGTGCTTTGTGTAGACGAAAAGTCCCAAATTCAGGCGCTGGATCGCGAACAGCCGGTTCTGCCAATGATGCCTGGGGTGGCAGAGCGACAAACTCACACCTATATCCGCCATGGCACGACTTCCCTGTTTGCCGCCCTTGATATTGCCACCGGTGCGGTGATCGGCAAGTGCTACAAACGCCACCGCTCACAAGAATTTCTGGGCTTTCTCAAACAGATTGATGAGTGTCTGCCTAAAGGACCGGACGTGCATCTGGTGATGGATAACTACGCGACCCACAAGACCAAAGAAGTCAAGGCGTGGTTGGTCCGGCGGCCTCACTGGCATGTTCACTTCACGCCCACCTCCGCCTCCTGGATCAATCAGGTCGAACGCTGGTTTGCCGAGTTGAGCCGAAAGAAACTTAAACGCGGTGTTCACCGATCAACCCGCGAACTGGAAGCTGACATTCTCGCCTTCATTGAGACCCACAATGAAAACCCAAAACCATACAGATGGGTCAAATCCGCCGATGAAATCCTTGCCTCCGTCAAACGCTTCTGCCACAAAACACAGCAAACCTTATGCACCGAACTTTAGATTCGGCGACTAGGGTGACTTCATTCAGATGATTGATTTCACGAGAGAGTTTTTGCTTAAACAGGAAAAGGGTGCTGGAAATATGGTATATTTTCAAGGCCTTGACGTCTTTAGAGCCTCGTTCCGGTGCTTGGGAAACCGTCTGTCGAAGTCAGCCTTGCAGACCTATAAGTCTTGCTGCATTGCCTCTTCCATTCGGCATTCCCTAAAAGCATGAAATTAAACCATTTGAATGAGTTTGGACCCTAGCGTTTGTTGAACGGGTCGGCAAAGCGGCTGTCTGTCAAAAAGCCGGTATCGGTCAGCGTTTTTAGAAACGCCACCAATGCCGCCTTTTCTTCGGCAGTCATGTTCATGCGTCGTGGCGGGCCGCCGGGGCCACCTTGGCGTAAATGCACCGACAAATTGGGGTGATCCTGAATGCCCGAATTGTAAAATTCGACCACTTCTTCCAGGGTGGAGAACCGGCCATCGTGCATATAGGGGCCTCGTACGGCGATATTGCGCAATGAAGGCGCCTTAAAGGTACCATTACCAGAGCCTTGATCTGCATCGGTATTGGCATCCAGTCCGTTATTCTCGGCAACGCTGAGAATTTGGGTGGTGGTGCCATGGCAGGCGGTACAGCCCAAAGACTGCACGCCCGAGCCGGGGGAGGGCATAAAGAGGCGCTTGCCCAGCAATTCCTGCGCGGTAAAGGTGCCGACAAAATCCGGATTATCGACGGTACCGTTGATATAGGCCTGATCAAATTTGGAGTTGGTGGAGACCAGCGAGCGCACAAATTGCGCCAAGGCTTTGGAAATACGATCTGCGGTGATGGTGGCATCGCCAAAGGCGTTGGTGAAAAGCCCAGGATAAAAGTCTACCGCCTGCAGTTTTGGCAAGAGCTGGCCGAGCGTCATGCCCATTTCCACACCATCCTGAATGGGCATCAATACCTGGTCTTCCAGAGTGGCCGCCCGTTCGTCCCAGAAAAAGGCCCCGGGAGCATAAAAGCGCGCATTGGTCAGCCCCATGGAATGGCGGCCCGTATGACCACCGGCAAACCCAGTGCTCAGCACATCAGGGTCGGAAAAGCCGATGGATTGCTCATGACAGGAAGAACACGAAATGGTGTCATTTATGCTCAGGCGCTTATCATAAAACAATACCCGTCCCAGTGTCGCTCCCGCATTGGTCACCGGATTGCCAACCGGGGTATTGTCCTCGTTTAGCGGATAGCGATTGTTCATGGCGCCCATGCCGCCACCTGGATTATTAGGGGCCGTGGTGAAATGCGCTGGTAAATTGGCCGCAATGGCTTCATAATCAACGGTGGTTGTGGGCAGGGCCGGTGTGCCCTGCAAGGTGCGCAGTGCCACCGAGGTTGAACCGCGTATTATGACCCCGTTTTGCTTGAAAGTGATGTTGATGCGGTTTGCCGCCGGATCGTAGGGCCATACGGTATTCGAACTGGTGAAGAAGGCAAAGGACGGTGTGTCCCCGGTCCCAATGGTCAGGCTGATTTGGGCAGCAGGTGCCGACAGACAGGTGCCATCGGCCGGGTCGGTCTGGCATACCAGCAAATTAACCGGCAGAGCCGCCGAAGCGCTGGAACTGGCCGAAACTACAATATCTCCCGTCGCCCCGACGTTGGTAGTGGCCACCACAAAGGCACCATCCTTGGCCCGGTCAATCATATCCACCACACCGGCGGTGGTATTCAGACCGACCGCAGAGCCAGTTTCACTAATGGCAATTATATCTGGTACATCGGTGTCAGAAGCCGAGAAAAACAGAGTGTTCAGGCCGGAAATAATCACCGCAGACTGGCGATTGGAACAGGAAAATTCGATCGGTAGCTCCAGGCCGGGATCCTGGGCTGTACTGGCCGTAAAGGAGAGTACATAGCTCTGTGCTGCTTTTCCGGCGATGGTAACGGTCTGGTCCTGAACGCCGACAGGCAGGTTTGCCGCGTCGGTTTCCTGAAAGTGAAAGGTGCCAGCCGGGGTTGAACCATTCATCACCAAGCCACAATCCAGCGCATCACTGGCCCCGGGATTGATAATCGTGGCATAGGCAGTGGCCGCAACGCCGGTTTTGACCGAGCGCGAAGTGGGCAGGATTGCCGCGGCTAGGGCCAGGTTGTCATCAGCGGCCAGAGGGCGGGCAACAGAAAAGGTAACACCGCTGGCGGCAAAGGCCGGATCATTATCCGGGGTTTGTACTTTTCTGGTAGCGACCAGGGTAATGGCTTCCTGGCCTTGCTCGGCCCGAAGTTGATTAATTTTTCCAAGCAGATATTGCACGCGGGCGGCGCTGGCCAGCCCATACCGACCCTCAAAATCCGGGGTGATCCAGGCGACTACCGGACCGGCAGAGTATTGCAAGGCCTTCGCCGTCAGGGTTTGCACCTCTACACGGCCAGGTAAAAGAGAGACGGCATTGGCCTCTAGCAAAACCGGCCCGGATTTTGCCTCGCTGTGGATGATGTGGGTAGTGTTTCCGTTTCTGGACCATTCGCCAAAGGCCTGTCCGGCCTGGATCACCAGGTCCAGCATGTCCTTGCCATCGGCGGAAGTCGCCCGCAGCACCATACCACCAAGATGGGGGTGGGTAATGGCCGTAATTTGCATGATTTGGCTAATCCCTGTTGGGGTCTGAACCTGTACATATTGACCAGCTTTCAGGGTTAACTGCATTGCTGAAAATACCAGGGCTGTGGGGGAGGCTTGCTCGTCCGTGGTGGCGGTCATCGTCCACAAGGAGGGCACCGAAGAAGGGGCGCTAATGGCGGGCTGTATGCTGGCAAAGCATAGCGTGATGGCCGCCATTGTGGTAATGGCACAGCTTTCTCGTAAGCTTTTTCTGGTCATTTCTGGCCCCTTTCAATGTGTGGGAAAGTTTAAGTTGAATGCGCACAGGCAGTGCG
Organism: Robiginitomaculum sp.; assembly: GCA_030949705.1. GTDB lineage: Bacteria > Pseudomonadota > Alphaproteobacteria > Caulobacterales > Maricaulaceae > Robiginitomaculum_B. The sequence goes on from JAUZSF010000022.1 coordinate 3,991, forward strand.
GTCAACGGTTGAATAATGCCCAACTGGCTGCCTAATATATATTAGAGATAACTTATATTACTAAAAGCTAATGTACGTCAACGTTTTTTATAGCCATTAAAAAGGGGGGCTATAGCCGATCAAAAACTGACCCCATACGCGGACTGAACAGGCGATCATAGGTCTTCATCAGGAATGCATCGGTCATGCCGGCAATGTGATCGCAAATAATACGTACATCTTTGCCGGATCTCTCAAATACAGTGTAGGCATCGCGTGGTAAAAAGGCTTTTGGCTCTGACGCAAAGGTTTCAAATACGGCCACCACCATAGTTTGACCTTTGAATTCAAGATGTTGAACGTTTGGACTTTTGATGACGCTGGTGAAAATAAAGTCTTTTAAAGCCTTGAGAAAACGTGCCGGTCCATCATGCATGCTGGCCTGATACCGCAATAATGGCTCATCCATGCTTTTGTTTTCCACAATCCGGGCATTGTTGATGAAAAAGCCGACCATGCGACTGATTGTATGCTTGCGCGTATTTCCATCGGCAAAAAGCTGTTCGACAAACCGGTCATAGATATTATTGCCATATTGATCGGGATATTTTTCTTTCAGGAAATCCAGAAAGGCGCCACAGGCTGCATCACCCACTGCCCTTTTGAAAAGTTCCTGATCAATCAGACCCAGCGCTATGGCGTCTTCAAAGTCATGCACCCCATAGGAAATATCATCGGCCAGATCCATGATACTGCAATCAAAGGATTTGTACCGCGCACGGCTGTGCTGGCCCTTTTTGGCGCTGGGGGTGCAAAAGGTCTTGCGCTCTTTGGCACTAAGGGGGGCCAGTATCCAATCCACCACCTCCTGTTCGGTATCCAGATAGCATTTTGGTGGTTTGGATTGATCCCGATCAATCAGGCGAACCACGCTTGGCCCGTCCAAAAGGCGGGGGGGCGCGCGACGGGTTATGGGCTTTTGAGAACGGGATCGGGTATTTTAATATCCCTAACAGGGCCCGGCGGGTCAGGTCGGCCCCTTCATTGCCAGACATTTTTTCCAGCCGAGCCAAAATACGCAGGGTCTGACCATTGCCTTCGAAGCCGCCATGGTCGCGCATGCAATAATTCAGCGCCACCTCACCCCCATGACCAAAGGGGGGATGGCCCAGATCATGGGTATAGCCCAATACCTGAATCAGGCTGTCTTCGGGCAGGTGGTTAAACACGGGCTGGTCCTGATTATCCTGTCTGAACTGACGCACCAGGCTGGTGGCAATCTGCGCAACCTCCAAAGAATGGGTCAGGCGGTTGCGGTAAAAATCACTATCCCCAAGGTTCAAAATCTGGGTTTTGCCCTGCAAACGCCGAAAAGAGCCCGAATGGATAATGCGGGCATAGTCTACATCAAAGGCGGTGCGGGCATCGTCTTTGGGCTGAATCCATTCACTTCTGCGCGCCATCCAATGCATGATAGTTATCCTTGTTCAATACGGTGGCGTGCCCATAATAGACCAGAAATAGCCTTATTATGGAAAGGCGACAAACAAGGAAAGCATGAAATGCAAAAGGGTTATGGGAGTGATGCTCTGCTGGAATTGCAAATTGTTTTGGTATGGAGGAGATGGTCAGCCGCCACCCCTTTTCGTTTAGGCCATGGCACTGGATAGAAAGATTGGTGCGGCCGAGAAGACTCGAACTTCCACGGGTTTTACCCCACAGCGACCTCAACGCTGCGCGTCTACCAATTCCGCCACGGCCGCACACTCTTCGGTAGGTGCGCGGAGGTACCAAACTTGATGATACTTGTGAAGCGCAAAGTGCAGGATGTTATATTTTATTAGGCGGCGGCTGCTTCAAAATCATAAACGTGTGCCGCCTCGGTAATGCTGATGGAAACCTTTTCATCCTGAATAATGATTTCACCGCGTGCGATGGGGTGATTGTTGGCCAATATCCAGACCTCATCATTTTCCCCAACTTCCAGCGGAATCACGGCTCCCCGGCCCATGCGCAAGAGCTGCTGCATTGGCAGTATCGACCGCCCCAGAATCACAGAAATATCTATTTCGACTGCTTCTAGCTGACTCACCTGAACCCCATTTACCAATTGACGCAATACTCGTTTAATGGAGTTTGGCGCCAATGCCTTTCCCATGCGTTAAAGCGGCACATTTTTGATGAAAAAAAATTAAAAAATACCTTTGCTCTCATTGGCCGCCCCGGACGGTGCAGTGGTGGAATGGTGCGTTTCCAAAGATTTAGTACCCTATAATCAGGCCGTTGCCATGATGGAGGCCCGGGTGGCCGCCATTCACAAGGGGGAAGCGTTCGAACAGGTCTGGCTGTTGGAACATCCGCCGCTCTATAGCGCCGGCACTAGCGCCAATCCAAAAGATTTGAAAGATCCAGATCGCTTTCCGGTTTATCCCACGGGCCGCGGTGGGCAATATACCTATCACGGACCGGGCCAGCGCGTGGCCTATGTGATGCTGGATCTTAGCCGGCGCGGGCGTGATGTGCGCGCCTTTGTGCGGGCGCTGGAGGCGTGGATTATTCTGACCCTGGCCGATCTTGGGGTGACGGGCGATGTGCGCGATGACCGCATTGGCGTCTGGGTGGAGAGCCAAGATAATGGCCGTTCGCGGGAAGACAAAATTGCCGCTATTGGCATTCGTCTTCGCCGGTGGGTCAGCTTTCACGGCATTTCGTTGAATGTGAATCCGGATTTGTCGCATTTTGACGGCATTGTGCCGTGTGGCATCACCGAACACGGGGTAACCAGTCTTGAGCATTTAGGAATTCAGTATTCAATGAAAAATGTAGATGAGGCTTTACGCCATCAATTTGAGCACATTTTCGGGAAAACGCTGTATGGTAATTCGCTCAGTAATCGGAAAATCATAATTTAGAGTGTGGACTAAATCCACTTTAGTTTAGGGTTCAGACTCATTCAAATCCAGAAGCAAATGAGTGCTGCAAGGCATAGTCCAGCCATGTAGTTTTGAGCAAATTTGTCATAACGTGTAGCAATGTGCCTGAAGTCCTTGAGGCGACCAAACATTCTTTCAACGACATTGCGACCTTTGTATCGAACGGCATCAAAGGCATGGGGTAGCTTGCGGTTCTTCTTGTTTGGAATCACCGGAAGGATGCGCCGACGTAACAGCCGGGCACGCCAATGGTCAGCATCGTAGGCCTTGTCTGCAAGCAGGTATCATGTCAAATGAAAATCCCATCATCACCCTTTATGCCGAGGCCGGAAAAACCGGCCAATAATCAGTGATTTTGCCATCTTCAAAAATGGCAATATCGCCAAATTGCAGGAATACTGCCTCACTCTGATGAGGCCGAAAGAATACAAAATCATCTGCCGCAATTTCCAGCTTTGAGCCGCCATTGAGCATTTCCTGATTTGATGAACGGCCAAATGTTGAGTTGTAGCTCAGGCCGGGTGGGTCCACTGGCTCAGCGAGCCAGTGGCCACCATAAGTAAACACTGTTTTGCTGGTATTGGGATTCCACAGGCGGGTTGCTGAGGTGGCAAATTCAAGGCCAGGGATTCGGGTGGAAGGTAGGGCCTTAATAACGGGGGTGGCAATGAAACTTGAAGCTTGATGAGGCTCCAAAAGATCGGTGTCGAAATGGGTTGGTTTGACCAGGCATGACCCGGCTGAGACCTCATTGGCAAGACTGGTATCCTTATAATAGCGATATGTCGGACTACCTGCAGCATTGCGCGTAATCCCAGCCATCGTTTTGGCGTCAAAGACAAGCGCGGCTTGATCAAGCGCATCGCGGTAGCGTCGCCATGCATCGGCTTTTGCTCTGTCTCGCCAGCCAAGTACAGAGGGGAGCACAGGGAGGTGCGGCTCATATCCCATATAACCTGCAAACCGAAGCGCGCTTGAACTGTTGATTGCGTTCAATACCGAATTCAATTCAGCGCCCGGTTCGAAACCACCGCGATGCAGGCCAACGTCCAGTTCGAGATTGATAGCAAATGTGCGGCCAAGCGCTTTGGCAAGATCAGCATATTGTTGCAATCGCCTTGGTGTATCGATCAACCATTGAACGCGATCTGCCGAGCCTGAAAATTCTGTGGGTAGTGTTTTAAAGTAGTTCTTCACAGCCGTGATTGGCAGGGGTTTCCCAAGAAGCTGGCTTGTCTGCGGCATTGCCACGCTCAAGGTTGACAGCATGGGCTGATTAAATGTCATCAGGCGATCTGTGCCGGAACGGGCCCGGATATGCTGGATTAAATCAAGGGAGGGCAGTGATTTTGTCACGATCCGGTAGCCCATGCCCTTAGGCAAATGCCCAACCAATGTATCAATATTATGGTTTAAGCGTTTGCGGTCAATCACCAAGGTTGGTGTGGCAATGCCGGCTTCAATCAGAGCGTTTTGCATGGACAGAAAATATGTGGCACGCGGTCCGCTCTGATCATGGGGCTTGTTCAAGAGCGTTACCGTTCCTAAAATACCAGTACCTCCCAAAAGGAGGGTGCGACGAGAAAGATTAGCCATCAAAATTCTCCCCAAATATTTTAGCAAGATGTGGGTTCAAGAACCGCCCATTAGGGTCGAGTTCTCGCCGTATTTCATTGAAACGATCAAATTCCGGGTAAAGTGCCGCAAAATCTGATTTTCCAAGAGAATGATGCTTACCCCAATGTGGCCGGCCGCCAGCGGCCCGAAACACAGGCTCAAAATCCGAGTAGAAATAGTCATAGCGCTCATCGACAGCTGCATGAATCGCGATTGAGGATCGTGGCTCGTCATTGAACGGACTCAGCCACGCTGTATCTGCCGCAATATGGCGGTACTCAATCGGAAAAAAAGCGTCCTTGCGGTGGTCCATCATCCGAATGATTTTACGAAGGGTCGCCACACCGTTTTCCCGTGGTATGTGGTACTCCATTTCGTTGAATTTAATTGGTCGCGTGGTCGAGAGAAGGTGCCAGGACGCATCACTAGAGTCTTCGGCGATACCCGTAGGTACAGATAGTTTTGCCACCTTGCGTCGCAACCAGGGAAACCAACCAAATGTGTCGCGAAGCTGTTTTAAGCTTTCAAGCGTTTCGTCGTCTTGGCTTTCGCTTCGCCCTGAAATCGGGCCATCGTGCACGTCATGCACAAGCCAGGCAACTATCCCCGTGCTGGGCGAATAGAAAAACTCGAAATTACGGTGAGCTTCAGCCAGGGTTTCAACGCGCTCTAGAAATGGTTCAACCGGCTCGATGGTGAGCCGCCGATGCAGATTGAACGCGGGGACAGTGCGCAGGGTGTACTGTGTGATAATGCCCAGCGCGCCGAGGGAAACCTTGCCGGCTGCAAATAGATCGGCATTGCTTTTGGCAGACACATCAAGGCGCTCGCCTGCTGCCGTAACGATGCGAAAGCTCTCAATATAATCGTGTATGGCGGTCAGATGATTGCCGGTTCCGTGCGTGGCGGTGGAAAACGAGCCAGCCAATGTCTGGACATCAACATCCGGCAGGTTGGGAAATGCCCGCCCCTTATCATCAAGGTCAGCCGCCGCATGAAACAAACGTGTCCCCGCGCCAAATGTAGCCAGCCCGGTGGCATCATCATAGCTATAAAGGCCTGCCATTGCGCTGACATCCACCATGACATCTTCGCAGGGGGCAAGCCCAGTAAAAGAATGCCCACTGCCAACTGGTCTGATCCGGCCAGATGTGCTTTGCAATACATCCACTAAATCATCCTCGTTTGATGGGAAATTGATCTCGCTGGGGGTCGCAAACTGGCTGCCGGACCAGTTCATCCAACTGGTTTTACCTTCGGGCGCTTCTGGAAAGTCTGCTGAATACCCATCACGAACAAAATTTTTGGCATTCCACGCAACATGTTGAATTGCTGGTGCGCCGATAACGATGCCCGTTCCTCCCAGCAAAACTGCACGTCTCGATAGCCCCATTGCCTTCCCTCCCCCTTAATGATAGTTATGACTATCGTTTAGATTTATCAATGTCAAATGTAGTTTGATTGTATGGCCAATATTCCAATGCCCCGGACCGAAAATCGGGCTAGTCCGCTACAGGTTCGCAGCAACAAAACAGTAGAGCAAATTTTGCGTGCCACCTCGGAATTGTTGGGAGAGGTTGGCTTCGAGAAACTTTCGACGAACGGTATTTGTGCCCGGGCGGGTCTGACTCCCCCTGCGCTCTATCGATACTTCCCTAATAAATACGCCGTGCTGAAGACTTTGGGCGAACGGCTTATGGACAAGCAAAATGCTCTATTGGAAAAATGGGCGCAGAATGAATTCAACCCGCACACTCTCGAAGCCGAAATATTTGAACATCTCAAACTCACACTGGATGTGACCAGAGCCGAGCCAGCGGGGGAGTGGATCATGCGTTCACTGCATGCCAGTCCAGTGCTTTCCAATGTCCGGTTGCAATCCCATCGCCACGTGACAAAGTTATTGGTGGCGCGGGTGATGCATTTCGATCCGAAATTGGATGAGGCAATGATTTATGACCGAGTCCGTCTGGGGATCGAGATGTCTTATGCGACCATAGAAATGATATTTGATGAAACAGAATTGGATGAGACCAGCGTGTTGGAAAATGCATCTAGTCTATTGGCACAAAATATTAAATTGGCGCTAAATAGCCGGGGCAAAAATAAATCACGTGCCTCTAAACGAGGTAACCTCAGGGGGGCAAAAAGGACCATGTTACACAGCAAGCAGCCCATAGAGCGCCCCTAAAAGCTTCTCACCGCTCCCATTCCTTATGACTGGGATGAACAATAGCAGACCCTGGGGTGTGCCGATGATTCTTAGCGTGCGCTTGTAATGCGAGGTTAGCGATTAGATTACGCGCAAACCCCATCCGGTTTCCCTGTTATGGGATTTATGGAAAACCTCCGCAAGTCATTGAAAATACGCGCCTTATACGGACGCAAAAAAGCGCGTTCCCTGTAAAAACGCCAAACTGCCCTGTAAATACGCTCATATCAGGGAAAATCCCGCTACCCGATCCCCCCAAAACCCCCAACAGAGACGTATGGCCAAAATGTTGCTAAAAATATCCCTGATCCGCGGTCTCAGAAACCCCAAAACCCGCTAACCCCCGCAATGTCGGGGGAATAAGCGGAGTGCGTAATTATTTATATAAAACAATAAATTAGGTGGCGGATGGGGAGGGATTCGAACCCCCCGGGACGCTCACACGCCCGCTGGTTTTCAAGACCAGTGCATTCAACCACTCTGCCACCCATCCGCGAGGGCGCAGGGCTAGCAAGGCTGGATCGATACTGCAAGTCACTGCGTGTAAAAACGCGCTTTCGAAGTGCAATATTTTGTATTTTTATAATCTAAGCGACCTGGTCATGATTTGGTAACCATGGCGTTTAACCCAAGATTCAGCGACATCGCCTAAGGTTCACCTCAATAATTGCCGGAAAATCGGTGAAATTGGGGTGACGGAGCCTTTGGGCTCTGATTTTAGGAAGACCAGACATGGCGCGTATCAGGGATTTGGTTCACAAACGAATTCAACTCGATAACGGGGGGGCGAGGGCGCATGCCTCGTCACAGTCTTCGTGCCTTGGGGGTGATGATCGCACTGGCGCTGGTCAGTGCCTGTAGCACCGGTCCAGTAAACTTAACTGCCAGTGGTAGTCGCTGGGGGGCACCGGTTACTGCCAATGTGCGTATCGGATATAAAAAACGGCATTACTATAATAACCATAATACGCCCACACCGGCCATTGCCGGCAATGGTGCGCATCAAAAGATTGGCCGTCCATATCAAATTGCCGGGCGCACCTATGTGCCTGCCCGCCAGGATGATTATGATCGCGAGGGCGTTGCCTCCTGGTATGGCTCTAAATTCCATGGTCGTAAAACCGCCAACGGTGAAATATTCGATATGAATGGCCTCAGCGCGGCACATACCACCTTGCCTTTGCCTAGCCTGGTACGGGTCACCAATCTGGATAATGGTCGCTCGATCATCGTTCGTGTGAATGACCGTGGCCCCTTTGTGAATAATCGCCTGATTGATTTGTCCAAAGGTGCGGCTGAAGAGCTAGGCTATGTTCGCCAGGGCATTGCCCACGTACGGGTGCAATATGTGGGACCAGCGGTGAAAAACCCAGGTCGGGTGAATGTAAGACGGGCTTCGACGCGGAGAAATGAAGCCCGCGTATGGCCAACGCCAGCATCGGCACGTCCGGCCAGGACACAACCCGAAACCTTTGGAAACAGCTGGCCCGAAGATCCAAAAGAGAAATATCAGATCGCCCTGTCCAGACCCAAAATTGCTGTTGGCGGGTGGTTTGTTCAATTAGGGGCCTTTGGGGATCGGGAGCGCGCCCAGCGTATTGCCGCCAACCTGCACACCAGTGGCAAAGCCTTGGTACAGACCGCCTGGGTCAACAATCGCTATATCCATCGGGTTCTGGTTGGCCCTTATGACAGCCGCAGTGGTGCCGAGCAACAGCGCTATGAGGTGGCTAATGCCGGCTTTCCAGAGGCACGGGTAACCGAACAACGATAAGAACCGTGGGGAACGGGGTGAGAGAAGCGGGTCCGGCGGGGAGGTCGGGCCCGTTTTTTATGGGGTCAGTGCTTTGATGGCTTCGGCAATTTTTGCGGCTTGGGCATGCAACACTTCCTTGTCTGCCGGTTTTCCGCGCCCATGACGATCAAATGGTTGGTCGGCAAAGCGTGGGATGATGTGAAAATGCAAATGGAAAACGCTTTGCCCTGCTGGCGCACCATTAAACTGGGTAATGATCAGCCCATCAGGACTAAAGGCTTTGTCCACACCCAAGGCAATTTTTTTGACGCGCACAATAGCATTTTCCAACACCGCATCATCGGTATCCAGTAAGTTTCGGCCGGCTTTTTTGGGAATCACCAACGTGTGGCCCGGTGCCTGTGGAAACAGATCCATAAATGCTAAAACGTGCTCATCTTCATACACTTTGCATGATGGCATTTCACCACGCAGGATTTTGGCAAAAATATTGTCGGGATCATAGGTGCCGTGCAAGCTCATCCGCGCGCTCCTTCAAACGAATAAGAGGGGAGTCTAGAACACGTATCCACCCAGGTCCATGCGCTATGCCGCCTCATAGATAGCGGCTGACCCAGGCGGTAATGACATTGGCCACATATTGCGCATCGTTTGGCTGGATGAGCAGATGATCTGCATCATCCAGCGAGACATAGCTTTTTGGATGTTTGGCGAGAGCAAAGATATGCGCCGCATTTTCTATACCGACGACCCGATCCGCGGGTGCATGCAATACCAACAGGGCGCGCTTTAGATTTAGGATGGCTTCATCCAGATTTTGGGTGCGCACATCTTCTAAAAATTGCTTTTGCACCAAAAAAGACCGCCCCGCCAGTGTCACCATGGCTTCGCCCTTTTGCTCAATATCACCAAGAGAGGTTTGCATATTGTGCAGGACATGGGCTGGATCAGAAGGCGCGCCAATGGTGGCAATGGCTTTGACATCAGGCAGGTATTTGGCCGCGGCCAATACGGCGGCACCGCCCAGACTGTGCCCGATCAGCAGGTCCGGCGTGGACACGCGCTCGGCCAGGGCCAAGGCCGCAAGGCGAAGATCCATAATGTTGGATGAAAAATTGGTGTTGGCAAATTCGCCTTCGGAATTGCCCAGGCCGGTAAAGTCAAAGCGCAAAACTGCAAAACCTGCATTCGCTAGAGTGCGGGCAATCAGACGAGCAGCCAGAATGTCTTTAGAGCAGGTGAAACAGTGGGCAAAAAGGGCCGTTGCGCGGACCTCGCCTTCGGGCATTTCCAACAGGGCAGCCAGCCCGGCACCGTCATAGCCGGTAAAGTCAAAACGGGTAGAGGCCATGCTTATTCTCCTTTGAGAGGCAGAGATAAGCCGCTGGCATCTTTGCGAAAAGGGGTAAGGGCATCAAGGGTGATCACATCTTGTTCAACCATGTCCCGCTCGTGCTTCAGATAAGTCGAGACCGCATCATGCAGGCCCGTATCGGCAAACCAGTGTGCCGAATGGGTCTTTATGGGCACATACCCTCTGGCAATTTTATGTTCACCCTGAGCACCTGCTTCCACACGGGCAAGCTTGCGCTCGATGGCGGCCTCTACGGCCTGGTGATAGCAAAGCTCAAAATGCAGGCCCGGGCGCTGTACCGTACACCCCCAATAACGCCCATACAGGGCGTTACCACCAATAAAGTTCAACGCACCGGCTATCCAGGCCCCCTCCGCCTTGGCCAGCACCAGCAAGATGTCTTGACTCATGCGGGCATGAATTTCTTCAAAGAATTCTCGGTTCAGATAAGGTTGCCCCCATTTGCGCGCACCGGTATCCAGATAAAACCGATAAAAGGCATCCCAATGTTTGGGCTTCAGCTCATCACCGCTCAGGCGTTCAATTATTATATCAGCACTGGCGCGGGCTCTTTCTTTACGCAGGTTTTTACGTTTTCGCGATGATAAAGCTTGCAGGAATTCGTTATAATTTGCATAGCCTGGATTGATAAAATGATATTGTATATCAATGCGGTGTGCGAAATCTTTTGTGCATAAAAGGTCCATATCCTGCGCGGTGGCAAAGGTGACATGTACGGACGAGGCCCCGCATTCCTGCACAGCTCTTCGCAGGCCAGAAGCCAGCATGGTACGAACCTCATGAGTGTTGGCCAATAGGCGTATCCCTGGCACCGGTTGAACGGAACGGCGGCTAGTAATTTGGGATAATATTGACCGCCGGCCTGTTCGTAAGCATGGGCCCAGCCATGATCAAAAACATATTCGCCCAGTGAATGGCTTTTCAGATATAACGGTACAGCCCCCACCAGAGTACCGCTCTTGTTCTCAGCTAACAGGTGTAGGCTTTGCCAGCCCGTCTCACCGCCTACGCAGCCAGTTTCTTCAAGCGCTTGTAAGAAATCCCATCGTAAAAACGGGTTTGCCTGACTGGGAGCAGGATTAGCCAAGGCATCCCATGCGGTTTTGTTTACAGTGCTTAGCGAGGGTACGAGACGCAGGGAAAAGTCTGGCAAAACCTATTTGACCTCAAAAATAGCATCAACTTCTACGGCGGAGCCCAAGGGCAGGTTGGGACAGGAAACCGCGGCACGGGCATGACGCCCGATATCACCAAACACCTCTACCATTAGATCAGAAGCTCCATTGATCACATGAGGAATATCTTCAAAGTCGGGTGTCGCATTGACGAACCCACCCAGGCGCACCACACGGGTAATGGCATCCAGATCACCATCCAGCGCGGCATTGGCCTGGGCGATCAGATTAAGCGCGCATAATCGGGCTGCCTTCTGCCCGGTTTCAACATCCATAGTCTTGCCCAGGCATCCCTTCATCAGACCATCTGGCCCAAAGGCTATTTGCCCTGAAACAATCAACAGATTTCCAGTGCGAACATAGGGCACATAATTGGCCACTGGCGCGGCAGCCTTGGGCAGAGTGATGGCCAGTTTTTTCAGGCGGGTATGAATGGCGGACATGAGGGCTTCTCCAATACGTTTAACGATAAGTTTAGCTTGACTTTACCTGCGCGTTAACTGGCAAAAGAGAGGAAAGAGGATTGAATTGCACCAAGTGGATTTCAGACAGGAAGACCTGCGGGTTATGGCCAGAGATGGCTATTCCCTGGCCGCTCGTGTGTATTTTCCCTCTGAGGCTGACCAGTGCAAAGCCGGTCTGTTGATCTCTTCGGGAACTGGCTATCCCAAAGAGTTTTATGCCCATTTTGCACAATACGGTGCTTCCCGCGGGTTTGCCTGCATGATCTATGATTATCGTGGCATTGGGGCCTCTGCACCGGCAGATATGCGTGAATGCACCGCCAACCTGCTGGATTGGGGTACATTGGACGCCCCGGCAGCTCTGAACACTCTTGTTGAGGGATTGGAAGGGCAGCCTGTCTTTACATTAGGTCACAGTTTTGGCGGACAGTTGATTGGCCTGATGGACAACCATACCCTGGCCACAGGTCATGCCTTTGTGGCTGTGGGCAATGGGTATTGGGCCCACCACCACCCCCGGGATTGGTGGAAAGAGTTTTTGTTTTTTATGGTTCTTGGTCCATTATCAATTAAACAGCATGGCTATTTAAAAGGGATTGAATATTGGCCCGGCAGCTCTATGCCTGCCGGCGTTTTTAAACAATGGCGTCGGTGGTGCCTGTCCCCACGGTATTATTGCAAGGACATTCAGAACAAACTGGATGGAGCCTATTTCAAAATGCATAATACCCCGATACGGCAATTTGCCTTCACGGATGATCCGGTGGTGAATACAAAGTCCGAGGCCTTCATTCGCCAGTGCTATCAGGACGCAGCCTATGAAATGAATTGGATTGACCCCACAGACTTAGGCATTGCCGACATTGGTCACAGTGGTGCATTCTCAAGACGCGCCAGGGCTTTTTGGCCCATTCCTTTTGACTGGTTTGAAACGCTGATGAGCTGAACCAGACCTGCCAGAGGCATTCATCACGGGTTCAGCTAGGCAAGCATAGATTGACCATCGAGATCGGGACCGTCATAACGTCCCTCGCGCGGTTCCGGTCTTTTGGTTGTAACAAACCCAGCCCAGCGCCGGTTTCCATTGTGGAGACCGGCGTTTCTGGTTTTAGCTCTTTCACCCGTCGCGAACCTGCGTTACATGGCTAGGCATTGAAACCTTGTAAGCAAAGGGCAGGTGATGCGCGTTCTGTGGACCCCTGATGACGAGCAAAAATCAACATGTCGCATGGGCCGTTTGCCAAAGCAGCGGCCAACATAAACCCAACCGATCCCCAGGCTTATGCACAGCTCCATGCCTGGTCTGTCGAGGAGCCCGCGCGCTTCTGGAAGTCTGTATGGACGGCCTGTCAGATCAAGGGCGATCCGGGGGCAAGGGTGTTGATCAATGAAGACCAGATGCCGGGTGCGCAGTTTTTCCCCGATGGCTTGCTGAATGCCGCTGAAAACCTGATCGAGCGGGGCCACCCCAGCGATGAAGCTCTGGTATTTTGGACCGAGGACGGACGACAGGAGAGCTGGAGTAGAGCAGAGCTCAAAGAAAAGGCAGGCCGGTTTGCGGCCACCTATTTGGCCTATGGCATAAAGCCCGGCGACCGGATTGCCGCCATCATGCCCAATATGCCGCAAACCATTGCCGCCTTTTTGGGGGCGGCCTGGATCGGGGCGGTTTTCTCTTCGGCTTCACCGGATTTTGGCATTGGCGGGGTAACCGACCGCTTTGGCCAGATCGAGCCCAAGATCCTGATTGCCTGTGATGGGTATCGCTATGGCGGCAAGATATTTGATGTGGGCAGCAAGCTGACGGCCATCGCCGATAACATTCCCTCGATAGAGAAGGTCATCGTGGTACCCTATGAAGGCACGCGTGAGGATTTCTCAGGAGACGAGCGTTTTGTCTCGCTGGACACCGTGATGCGAATCGGCGAGGGGGGCGGGGTGCCCTACAAGGCCTTTTCCTTTAACCATCCGCTTTATATCCTGTTTTCTTCTGGCACGACTGGCAAACCAAAATGCATTGTACATTCGGTCGGCGGGGCGCTGATCCAGCAATTCAAGGAACACCAGCTGCATTGTAATAATGGCCCGGACAGCCGCATCTTTTTCTTCTCTACCTGTGGCTGGATGATGTGGAACTGGCTGGTGGCCGGGCTGGGGGGCGGCTCCACGCTATTGCTCTATGACGGTTCACCCTTTGCCATGGATGGGCGGGTTCTGTTTCGCATTGCCGACCGGGAACGAGCTGATTATTTTGGGGTATCGGCCAAATGGATTGATGCGGTGCATAAATCCGGTCAGCACCCCAAAGACGAAAATAACTTGAGCGCCATTCGTATGATCGGCTCTACCGGATCACCATTATCGCCCGAAGGCTTTGCCTTCATTGCCGATGAAATTTCCTCCACTGCCCAGATTGCCAGCATGTCTGGTGGCACGGATATTGTCTCTTGCTTTGTGTTGGGAAATCCATTGCAGAGTGTCTATGAGGGAGAAATTCAGGGGCCGGGCCTGGGTATGGCCGTTGAGGTCTGGGATGAGAACGCCAAGCCGGTGGTTGGCAAAAAAGGCGAGCTGGTTTGCGTCAAACCTTTCCCATGCATGCCGATCGGGTTTTGGAATGATCCGGATAATGCGCGCTATAAGGCCGCCTATTTTGAGGATTATCCCGGTATATGGCGTCATGGGGACTGGGCCGAAATTACCGAACATGGTGGGGTGATCATTCATGGGCGATCCGACGCCACTTTGAACCCCGGCGGGGTGCGCATTGGTACCGCCGAAATTTATAATCAGGTTGAACAGATTCCCACCATTCTGGATAGCGTCTGCGTGGGGCAGGACTGGCAGGATGATGTGCGGGTGATCCTGTTTGTGGTGCTGCGTGAAGGGGCGACGCTGGACGAGGCCCTGATCAAGGAAATCAAAACCAAAATCCGTACCGGGGCCAGCCCGCGCCATGTGCCAGCCAAAATCATCGCCGTGGCGGATATTCCGCGCACCAAATCCGGCAAAATTACTGAATTGGCGGTGCGTGATGTCATCCATGGTCGCGAGGTGAAAAACAGCCACGCATTGGCCAATCCCGAGGCGCTGGAGCTTTTTCGTAATTTGCCAGAATTGAATTCCTAAGACTGTCGCCAAACCTGAAAACCACGTTATAGTTAACACAGCTCCGAGGGGCGTCCGCGATTCTTATGCGGGCTGAGAAGCACTCTTGGAACCTGATACGGGTCATGCCGGCGAAGGGACGGGGCGTTTAGGCGCGCTATCTTTGTCTGCATCCCAAACCGTGGGAACAGGAACATGAACAAGCACGCTGGTAATATCACCCCCCAAACCGTCTCCACCGGGCCGCTGCCCGCCTCGCGCAAGGTCTATACATCGCCAAAGGGCGCGCCGGATCTGAAAGTGCCGCACCGCCAGATCAGCCTGCATGAAAGCGCCGGCGAACCACCGGTGCGCGTGTATGACACCTCTGGGCCTTATACGGACCCTGATGCCAGTATCAATGTGGATGCCGGTCTGGCACGTCCGCGTACGGCGTGGGTGCTGGAACGCGGTGGCGTAGAGACCTATGAAGGCCGCGATGTGCGTCCCGAAGACAATGGCAATGTGGGCGAAAAACATCTGGCCCGTGCCTTTCCCCATCATCACCAGCCCTTGCGCGGCACGGGGCAGGGGCCACTAACCCAACTGGAATATGCCCGCGCCGGGATCATTACCAAGGAAATGATTTTTGCTGCCGAACGCGAAAATCTGGGCCGCAAAGCCGCCGTAGAGGGGGCCGCCGAACGCATAGCCGCGGGAATGAGCTTTGGGGCCTCCATCCCCGAATTTATCACCCCTGAATTTGTCCGTGAAGAGATCGCCCGGGGCCGTGCCATCATCCCGGCCAATATCAATCATGGAGAGTTGGAGCCGCAAATCATCGGGCGCAATTTTTTTGGTGAAAATCAACGCCAATATCGGCAATTCGGCGCTGGGCTCCTCGGTCGAGGAAGAAGTGGAAAAAATGGTCTGGGCCATTCGCTGGGGCGCGGATAATGTGATGGATCTCTCGACGGGGCGCAATATTCACAATACCCGCGAATGGATTATCCGTAATGCACCGGTGCCGATCGGCACCGTGCCCATGTATCAGGCGCTGGAAAAGGTGAACGGCGTTGCCGAAGATCTGACCTGGGAAATCTATGCCGATACACTGATTGAACAGGCCGAGCAGGGGGTGGACTATTTCACCATCCATGCGGGGGTGCGTCTGCCCTTTATTCACCTGACCGCCAACCGGGTGACCGGCATTGTCTCACGCGGCGGCTCGATCATGGCCAAATGGTGCCTGCACCATCATACAGAGAGCTTCCTCTACGAGCACTTTGAGGACATTTGCGACATTATGCGCACCTATGACGTCTCGTTCAGCCTTGGCGACGGTTTGCGCCCCGGTGCCATTGCGGACGCCAATGACGAAGCGCAATTTGCCGAACTGGAAACCCTGGGCGAGTTGACCAAAGTCGCCTGGGACAAGGGCTGTCAGGTGATGATCGAAGGGCCGGGCCATGTGCCCATGCACAAAATCCACGAAAACGTCACCAAACAACTGGATGTTTGCAAGGAAGCGCCATTTTATACCCTCGGCCCGCTCACCACCGATATTGCGCCCGGCTATGACCATATCACCTCGGCCATTGGCGCAGGCATGATTGGCTGGTTCGGCACCTCCATGCTGTGCTATGTCACGCCCAAAGAACATCGGGCCTGCCGGACCGCGATGACGTCAAAGTGGGCGTGGTGACCTATAAGCTCGCCGCCCATGCGGCGGACCTTGCCAAGGGCCACCCGGCGGCGCAATTGCGCGATGACGCGGTCAGCCGCGCCCGGTTTGAATTTCGCTGGGAGGATCAGTTTAACTTGTCGCTAGATCCCGAAACCGCCCGGGATTATCACGACCGCACCTTGCCCAAGGAAGCGCACAAAACCTCGCATTTTTGCTCCATGTGCGGGCCGAAATTCTGTTCCATGAAGATCACGCAAGACGTGCGCGATTATGCCGCCAATATGAGCGACAATGAACGCGCTGATATTGAACGGGGCATGGCCGACATGCGTGAAAAATTCATCAAAAGCGGCGGCAAGGTCTATGTGGAGGCCGGGGAGTGAAAATTTCAATAAAATCAATATGCGTAATTGTTACAACAATGCTTGGTGGATGCGGAGCAACCGATTCAGGCAACAACACATATACATTATATAGGAATAGTGAGATCCTTCCAAATGCACGCATTCACTATGCAACTTTTGATTCAAAAGAAGGCGGAAAATTTACACCCGATTATAACGAAAAGAATTGCCGGGAAGCGGCCGCCATATACAGAAAATATGATCCGGCAAAAAAAAATTGGTGGTGTGAAAAAGGCAAGTTCAGGCCTTAATGCCACTATTATGCTAATCACCCCCTCATCCTAGCCTTCTCCCCATGGGAGAAGGGACAAAAAAGAGATGCGGCATTTCGCGCGGTGCTTCCTCTCCCTATGGGAGAGGAATGAGGTGAGGGGGTTGGACCTAGGTCAGTAAGGCAATGTTAAGAGCAAGTTTTTACGTCACCATCCCCTCATCCTAACCTTCTCCCCATGGGAGAAGGAATGCGCACGGCGTTTGTCTATGACGTCCTCTCCCATGGGGAGAAGGGGGGTTATCCTCTTGTTCGTTCCAGCGCTTGCAGCAAAACCATCAAAACCCCATCCATGTTTTCAAGAACTGCATTGTTCCAAAACCGGATGACGTGATAGCCGAAGTCCTCCAAATTTTTAGTGCGTATATCGTCGGCCTGTTTGTTGTCATCATGTTGGCCGCCATCCAGCTCAATGATTAGCTTTGCATCTTCACAAACGAAATCTACGATATAGGTACCAATAGGCACTTGCCGACGGAATTTGTAGCCACTCAGGCGGCGTGAGCGCACGTGTTGCCAAAGGTGCTGCTCGGCTTCGGTTTGGTTGTGGCGAAGGTTGCGTGCCAACCTGATTTTCGTCTTTGGGGTCATGTTCGCAGTATAGCCCACGGTACCCCTCATCCCAACCTTCTCCCCATGGGAGAAGGGGCAAAAAGCCGTACCCACATACAAAAACGCGCGCCGCCAAGAGGCGAACGCGCGTTTCCGTAACTTGTCAGCGATCTGTTGCCAGATCACCAATCAACAGCTTAGTCCATCAATTGGACGTTAGAAGCGGCGTCTTTGCCACGATTGCTGGTGATTTCATAAGACACTTTTTGTCCGTCGTTCAGGCCCGCAATACCGGCCTGTTCCAGAGCGGAGATGTGTACAAACACATCCTTGCCGCCATCTTCAGGAGCGATAAAACCATAACCTTTAGTGGCGTTAAACCACTTAACAGTACCATTTGCCATTTGTCAGTTTCCTTAATTTCTATACTGCACAAAAATTCCCAAAATGTGGGAAAACCAAGAATGCGTAAAAGTCCGTGTTGAAGGTGTTGTGAGCTTTAGAAAGTGACAGGAAAGATCGCC
The DNA here is from genome assembly GCA_030949705.1 of Robiginitomaculum sp. Lineage (GTDB taxonomy): Bacteria > Pseudomonadota > Alphaproteobacteria > Caulobacterales > Maricaulaceae > Robiginitomaculum_B. The sequence continues at coordinate 22,027 of JAUZSF010000022.1, forward strand.
AAGCGATCGGTACCCATGACAGGTTCTGTAATAAAATCCAAAGTCTTGTCCTCAGAAGGAGCGATAACGTAATCCGGGTTCGCTAATATAGGATTTGTAATGAAAAGCAAATCAAAAAATGCGGTACGCACAGCTTTTTTAAATTTACAATTCGCCTGAGAGGTTAAAAATTTACACTGAACACATACAAAAGCTGGCCTGCGCTTAAAAGGCATGGCGCGTTTATACCGCCTTATATTTTTTCATGGTTTCTGCCATGGCGATGGACATATCCGCTACGGAATAGGGAGTTATACCCAAAACTTCACGCAAGGCGGTATTGTCCATCAAGGTTTGTTTGCCCAGGCCATGAACCGTCATGCGCAAGGTTTTATCAAATTTGGCCATCAGGCGCAGTACAAAATCCGGCAAAGCCCGTTTGGGCGCTTTAAACCCGGCTTTGCCCAGTATTTTGGATATATCGAGCATCCAGGCATTTTCAGAGACCAGAATAAAGCGTTTACCGGCGGCCTGGGGCCGGATCATGGCCTCGAAATGGGCGGCGGCGACATCGCGCACATCAATCAGGCTCCAGTTCAGGCGCGGGCAGGCGGGTACTTTACCATCAATCAGGCGCGATATGATCTGTCCGGAGGTGGAAAAGTTCTTGTCCAGCAAGGGGCCTAATACGCCACCGGGGTTGATTACGGCCAATTCCATGCTGCCCGCATCCTGGGTTTTCATAAAATCCCAGGCGGCCCGTTCGGCCAGGGTCTTACTTTTTGCATAGGCATTGATCGGGCCTTCGGTGTTGGACCAGTCGGCTTCGCTAAAGACGCGGTCCTGCTGGGCCCTTTCTTCCTTGTCGGTACGGCCATAGGCGATAGCCGCCACCGATGAGGTCAGCACCACCCGTTTTACCCCGGCCTTGGCGGCCGAACGCAAGGCGCGCAAAGCCCCTTCGCGGGCCGGGATGATCAATTCATCTTCATGATCGGGTTCAGATGGCGGGAAGGGGGAGGCTACATGCTGAACATAGGTACAGCCCTGCATGGCTTCATCCCAGCCTTCATCACTGTCCAGATTTAGCGTTACAAAAGACAGCCGGTCTGTCGCCTTGCCATCGGGGTCCACGGCAGCGCGAACCTCGTCGGCGCGACCCGGCGAGCGCAAAGAGGCGCGCACCGTATAGCCTTCGTCCAGAAGTTTTTTAACACAATGCTTGGCAATAAAGCCGGAGGCACCCGTAACCAATACGGTTTCTTGATTTGTCATTATTTCACCCGGTTTGCCAATGTATCGTGATGCGCGGATATCAAGGTCCGCAAATAGAAACCAATGCTGTTATCATCCGCAAAACCGGCGTCTTTGGCCGCCTTTAGCGAGGCCCCTTCTTTCAGGTCAGGCCGGGCCGCAAAGGCCGCCAGATTATCATAGGCCCCAATGGTAAAGCTATCCACATTGGTGCCCATCACCCCATCAAAGATCAGATTGCCGCGCCGTTTGGTGGCCACCAGATAGGCGTTTTCCATTTCGCGTTGTTCCAACAGCTTTTGATCCATGCCCGGCAGCGCCTCGAACATTTCAATATGGAAAAAATTCTTCCCTTTGGTGTAGGCTTTGACGAACTCATACGAAGGGCCATAGGCAAACAATTCGTCCTTATAGGCAATGCGCGCCTCCAGATTGCCCAGGGTTTCCGCCGATTCAAAAGTATTGCGGGCCTCGCTTTTCAGGCGTTCCGGCGCAAAGAACTCACTAAAACTACCGATAGGCTCCAACAGCATCAAATCCCATTGATCCCCCTGGCTGTGGCGCATGATCAAGGGGGCAATGCGGTCACCGTGGGAGTAAAACGCCTGTTTTTCCAACGCTTTCAAGTCCTCGATCAGGTTTTTCAGCTCCCCCGGCGCGGCGCGCAGGGTGGTGGCCAGCCACAAGGTGTCGCGTGGGGGTTCGGCGGCTCGGGCAAAGACGGACACCAGAGCAAAAAAGGCAATCAGGATCAGGCGCAGCATACAAAATTCCTATCTATGACAGCCAGTATGGATCAGGCGACGGCGTCTTCATCAAGAAGTTTGGCGGCACTGACAAAATCGACCTTGCCAGACCCCAAAACCGGAATGGTTGGTACAAAAACGATTTTTTTAGGTACCGCCAGTTCTGGCACGCCATGAGATTGTGCCCAGGTCAGCAAAGTGGCGCGATCGGCATCGGCATAATCGGAAATCAGGACAATCTGTTCGCCCTTGCTGGGATCAGCCCTGGTGATGGCAACGTGCTGGTTTTCCGGCCAGATCGCGGTGGCGCAATTTTCCACGACGGCCAGCGAGACCATTTCGCCCGCTATTTTAGCAAAGCGTTTGGCGCGCCCCCGAATGGCGACATAGCCGCCCTCGTCAATTTCAACAATATCGCCCGTGTCATACCAGCCATCTTCCAGGGGGATGATTTGGCCGGGATGCTCAGGTTTGATATAGCCCTGCATGATATTGGGGCCGCGAACAAACAACCGGCCGCCTTTTTCAATGCCCGGCACGGGTTCCAGACGGGATTCCATGCCGGGGATCAGCCGGCCAACGGTGCCGGGACGATTGTCTTCCGGGGTATTGACCGCAATGACAGGAGAGGCCTCGGTAACGCCATAGCCCTCTAACACTTGCAGGCCATATTTCTTTTTTACCGCGGCGCGGGTTTCATCGCGCACCCGCTCGGCGCCGCAAACGGCAAAGCGCAGGCCGTCCAGGTCGCCCTGATTGCCGGCGCGGGAATAACGGCTAAGGAAGGTATCGGTGGCAAACAGCACCGTAGCCCCGCTGGTCCGCACCCGTTCAGGGATGATTTTTACGTGCAAAGGTGATGGGTAAAGGGCCGCTTTCATGCCGCTGAACAAGGGCAAAAGCGCCCCGCCAGTCAGACCAAAGCAATGAAAGGTCGGCAGGGGGTTAAAGACCACATCGGTGGTGCGCAGGGCGATGTGGGCGCGGATCTGTTCCACATTGGCCACCACATTGCTGTGGCTGAGTACGACGCCCTTGGGATCGCCCTCCGTGCCAGAGGTAAAGAGGATAACCCCCGGTGCATCAGGTGAGGGGTGGGATCGAAACACAAATGGCAGAATGGGGCCAACCGCACCGGCAATTTTATCAATTAAACCAATCTCTTCGCGAACATCCTCTAGGTAAAGAAAGTTAACCTCTTTTTTGAGTGTTTCTTCCAGTTTTTCCAGCTTGGCCAATGAAATAAAACGATGTGCGGTAATGATGGTAGTGATTTCGGCCACCTTGAAGGCGGCTTTGAGATTGCGCGGTCCGGCGGTAAAATTAAGCATGGCCGGCACCCGGCCATAGGCCAAAAGTGCAAAAAACGCGATGATGGAGCCCGCGCCGGTGGGCAGTAAGATGCCTACCTTTTCGCCTGCTTTGGTATAGCGTCGTAACACACTGCCAAGGGCAAAGGCAGCGCGTATTATTTCCGTATAGGTAAAGGTGCGGTCGTCCGCATCGACAATGGCAACGGTTTTGCCGCCAAATTGGCGTCTGGCCCTTAAGAGCGCGGCAAAAATTGATTTTCTAGCTTTGCTTGGACGGTACGTAGACATGTTACCCCGACTTTATTATTGCCCCAAAACCAAATGGGCTTCCCCCATAAAGGCACAGACTAGCCATTTACACCGTGAATGCAAAGCATCGGGACAGCGTACGAAAACGTCCGGTTGTAAACCCTCGAAAATATGAAAGATTCGTAACGTAGGGGCGCTGGTAATACGGTTGTGCTTTTGCTAGGCCAGAGTTCTGGGTTATCGGAGGGCTCTACCATGCACCGCATTTTGGGCGCAGTTGCGTTATTTTCTGTTATTGCTACCCCTGTTTTTGCTGATCCAATACGGCAAACCAAAGGATCGTTTGAAGACAAGTTTCGTCAACTGGAAGACGAAGACTGGCCGACGCCTAATGGCGTGCGTTCTGCCACCGGGGCACCGGGGCCACAATATTGGCAACAAGAGGCCGATTACGTCATCAAGGTAACTTTGGACGAGGCCAAACGGCGCCTGACCGGCAGTTCCAGCATTATTTACACCAATAATTCGCCCGAAACCCTGCCTTTCCTGTGGGTGCAGCTGGATCAGAACCGCTTCCGCAAAGATTCTCTTGGGGAAATGGCAGCAACCACAGGCTCGACGGAAAAAATCTCTTACAGTGCGGCCCGGCGCGCCATGAGAATGGAAAAGTTCAAAGGTGGTTATGATATTGCCGGCGTGACCGATAGCAAGGGCGCGGCACTTCCCTATACCATTGTAGACACCATGATGCGGATTGACCTGCCTGTGCCCCTGGCTCCCGGTGAGAAAACGCAATTTACCATTGATTACGCCTATAACATTGTTGAGGCCAAAGTGCTGGGGGGGCGCGGCGGCTATGAATGCTTCACCAAAAAAGATGAAGACGGCAATTGTATTTTTGAAATTTCGCAATGGTATCCGCGGATTTCCGTCTTTTCCGACTATGAGGGCTGGCACAATAAGACCTTTATGGGGCGCGGCGAGTTCACACTGGAATTTGGCTCCTATGATGTTGAAATCACGGTGCCTTCTGACCTGGTTGTTGCCTCAACCGGTAATTTGCTGAACCCAGATGAGGTGTTGACCAGTACCCAGCGCGCCCGGCTGGAAAATGCCAAAACCGCCAAGAGCCCGGTTTTCATTGTCACACCAGCCGAGGCAGCCAGCGCCGAAAAGAGCAAGGCAAAGGGCACCCGGACCTGGAAATTTCATGCCGATGAGGTGCGTGATTTTGCCTGGGCGGCTTCTCGCAAGTTTATCTGGGACAGCATGGGCGTAAAACTGGGTCTGGATGGCTCCCCGGATACCATTATGGCCATGTCCTTTTACCCTAAAGAGGCAGAGCCACTCTGGTCCGCTTATTCAACGAAAGCCGTGGCCCACACCCTGGCGGTTTATTCAAAATTCTCCACGCCTTACCCCTGGCCCAAGGCCATTTCGGTCAATGGGCCGGTCGGCGGCATGGAATACCCGATGATCACCTTTAACGGCCCGCGGCCAACCAAGGATGATGAGGGCAATCTGACCTATTCACGGCGCACCAAATACGGCCTGATTTCGGTCATCATTCACGAAATCGGCCATGGTTTCTTCCCCATGACGGTTAATTCGGACGAACGTCAGTGGACATGGATGGATGAAGGCCTCAATACCTTCACCCAGTTCCTGGCCGAGCGCCTCTGGGAAGATGACTATCCTTCATGGCGTGGTGATCCGGCTAAAATCACCGGTTATATGAAATCGGAAAATCAAGTGCCGATTATGACCAATTCAGAATCTATTCTGCAATTTGGCAACAATGCTTATGGCAAACCGGCAACAGCCCTGAACATATTGCGCGAAACCATTTTGGGCCGTGAACTGTTCGACAAGGCATTTTCCACCTATGCCAATCGCTGGCGTTTCAAACGCCCGACCCCGTATGATTTCTTCCGCACCATGGAAGAGGTTTCCGGCGTTGATCTGGACTGGTTCTGGCGCGGTTGGTTCTATTCGACCGACCATGTGGACATTTCCATCGACAAAGTGGTCAAGGGTACCATTAATACCCAGAATCCCGACACTGAGGCCGACTATCTTATTGAAAGAGACAAGACCGAGCCTGTGCCTTTGTCGATCACCCGTAATGCCGATATCGAGAAATGGGCCGACAGAGACCCATCGGTTATTGATTTCTATAACAAGAACGGAAAACACACGGTTTCACCTGGCCAGCGCAAGAAATACAAAAAAAGCCTGAAAAATATGGAACCCTGGAAAAAAGATATTCTGGCTTCCAAGGAAAATTTCTATTTCATGACCTTTACCAACAAGGGTGGCCTGGTCATGCCGATCCTTCTGGAGCTGGAATATGCCGATGGCAGCAAGCAATCCCGCCGCCTGCCGGCTGAGGTCTGGAAAAACAATCCCCACACCGTAACCGTGCGGGTGATGAGTCCCAAAGAGCTGGTTTCGGTTATGGTAGATCCTCGCTGGGAAACCGCCGATGTGGATATGGACAACAATGCCTATCCGCGCCGCATTTTACCCTCTCGTCTGGAAGTGTATGAACGCCGTAAAGCCAAAAAGAACCTGATGCAGAAAATGGAAAAAGCAGTCACTCGTGACAGCCTGACTCTGCACAAGGCCAAAAAAAGTAAAAAAAGGTAAATAAGGCGAATGAATCACGCCATCAAGCAGACGATAGCAGGAGCGTCAAAGGGAAACCTTTGGCGCTTTTGCCTTTTTGCTGGTGCTGTCTATCGGGGCACTTTCAGGTACGCCCGCTTTTGCGCATCGTGCCCATGCTGGTTTGACGGAAATTATGCCCAGCAAAGTCAATCAGGATATCGAAATTACTCACCGGCTCTATGCCCACGATCTTGAACCCAGGCTTTTCTACAAGGTGATGAGCGGATGGGAAGAAACCGCGAAGGGCATCGCCAAAGTTGGTGAATATTGTGCCGCCAAATTCACCATTACGATTAACGGCAAACGACTTTCCCTCAACTATGTGGGAGCCGAGCCGGACGGCGAATTTATTTATGTTTATTTCACGGCACCGCGCCCCAAACCCGGCGATACACTGATGGTGGAAGATACACTGTTGCACGATGCCTTTGATGACCAGGTCAATCTGGTCAATCTGACCCTGAATGGTCAAACCCAAAGCCAGTATTTTCGCTTTGGCGATGAGGCAAAACCCTTTAACTGGTCTCTGACACCATCTGACTGAACACCCACTCTTGCGCACCTGTACAATCAGGTTCATTTTGCACCCATGGCTACATTAATCGATACCACCAAAGCAAAACAGACGCACCGTCATCCGGAAAAGCGTAATCGCGAGGATTCGCCGATACAGCGAAAACCGTCTTGGATTCGCGTAAAAGCACCAGTCGGCAAGGGCTATCTGGAAACCCGGGCTATTGTGAAGGAAAAAGGTCTCTTTACTGTCTGCGAAGAGGCGGCCTGTCCCAATCTTGGTGAATGCTGGGATAAAAAAGCATGCAACCTTGATGATCATGGGCGATACCTGCACCCGGGCCTGTGCCTTTTGCAATGTACGTACCGGCAAGCCAGCCCCTCTGGACCCGGACGAGCCCCAAAATGCCGCCCGGGCCGTGGTGGAAATGGGTTTGCGTCATGTGGTGGTTACCTCGGTTGACCGGGATGACCTGGATGATGGGGGGGCGGCGCATTTTGCCAAAACCGTGCGCGCCATTCGTCAGGCTGCGCCCAATACGACCATTGAAATCCTGACTCCGGACTTTTTGCGCAAGGGAAAATCCGCTGAGATCGTTATTGATTCGCGCCCCGATGTGTTTAATCACAATCTGGAAACCGTGCCGCGGCTTTATCTGTCTATCCGTCCTGGCGCACGGTATTTCCACTCTTTGCGCCTGTTACAAAGTGTGAAAGAGCGGGATCCAAACCAGTTCACCAAATCCGGACTGATGGTTGGTCTTGGCGAAACCCGCGAAGAAGTCATGCAGGTGATGGACGATATGCGCTCGGCCGATGTGGATTTCATTACCATTGGCCAATACCTGCAACCCACGCGCAAGCATGCCCCCGTGGACCGTTTTGTTACCCCCGAAGAGTTTGAAAGCCTGGAAGTGCTGGCTCGCTCCAAAGGGTTTCTCATGGTGTCGTCTTCGCCACTGACCCGGTCTAGTCACCATGCCGGCGAGGATTTTGCACAATTGCAACAGGCCCGCGCCCGGCAAGAAAACAAATCCAGCGGAAAGTCCTGAACCTTGGCCCGGCATCATATCTGGAAACGGGTGGCCTTTTCCCCCGATGATGTATTCACCCTGGCATCTGATATTGGTGATTATCCAAACTTCATCAAATTTATCAGTGCGATACGGATAAAAGATGATTATACCCATGAGGGTATTCGCACCCTGTTGGCCGAAGTCCGTATCCGTTATCAGTTTATACGGGAACGGTTTTCCACCCATGTGTATTTGAACGCACAAGAGCGAACCGTAGAGGTAAAACTGGCCAGAGGGCCATTTCGCAAATTAAAAAACTCCTGGCGTATTCACCCTCTGGACGATGGCTCATCTTTTGTTGAATTCAAGGTAGATTACGAGCTGGATATTCCGTTTCTTAGTCATTTACTCAAGAGTAAAGAGGATCGGGCAGCAGCCTCGATTATGCGGGCATTTGAACGCCGGGCCGCCGAGCGGTTTCAATCGGTTGGCGGTCCAGACGAAGATGTGGAAGCGCAAATCGCGGCCATCAAAAGTCTTTAATCAAACGCCTCGATCAACATGCCCAGGGCAACTTTTACGCTTTCCATGCGCACAATGGGCCGACCGGGATTGCCAAATTGGTGGGTCAGGCTGCGGGTTTTGTACCCTATGCGCGCGCAGGCAAAACATACCGTGCCAATAGGTTTGTCGGTCAAACCACCACCGGGACCGGCAATGCCGGTCAGTGCCACCGATACATCAGCAACTGAATGGGCCAGCGCCCCTTCGGCCATCAGTCTGGCCACCGTTTCACTCACCGCGCCGTGTTCAACCAGAATACTTTGGGGCACGCCCAACAGAGAGGATTTCGCCTTGTATGAATAGGTCGAAAATCCACAATCAAATACATCCGAAGAGCCGGCGATCGCCGTCAAAGCCGCACTGACCAGCCCGCCGGTGCAGCTTTCTGCCGTGGTGATCATGGCATGATTGTCACGCGCCGTTTGCAAGGCCGTTTCGGCGAGTTTGAGAACATCTTCGGAAAACATAGGGGCCTCGTGATCATCATAGACAGACAAGCGACGTTATCGTCGTAAAAAGAGATTGTCCCGCAAAAACTCAATTAAGGGCAGCTAACGACTGACCGTAACGGTGGCCATGACCGCCAGGCCTTCACCACGTCCGGTATAGCCCAGCCCCTCGGTCGTGGTGGCTTTGACGCTGATATGAGATGGATCCAGCCCTAACAGCTCTCCAAGGCGGGCACGCATGGCCGCCCGGTGGGGTTTTATTTTGGGTTTTTCGCAAATAATCGTCAGATCAACATGGCGCACACAGGCGCTTTGCTGGCCGAGCAGGTCCAGCGCCTTTTGCAGAAAAACCGTGGAATCTACATTTTTCCACTGAGGATCACTGGGCGGGAAATGATCGCCAATATCACCCGCACCAATGGTGCCCAGCAGAGCATCGGTCAGCGCGTGCAGCGCCGCATCGGCATCGGAATGGCCAAGCAGGGCCAGATCACCCTTGATCGGCACCCCGCCCAGCATCATCTGCGTGCCGGGAATCAGGCGATGCACATCATAGCCGGTGCCCGTCACACAAAGCTGAAACCCGTTTTGTGGCTGTACAATACGTTCCGCCCGTTCCAGATCACCGGGATTGGTGATTTTGAAATTATCCACATCGCCCGGGATAATTTTACATTTCATACCAGCTGTGCGAGCCACGGCCAGATCATCAGGCAAATCCTCATTATCGGCTAAGGCCTTATAGGCTTTATAAAGCGGGGCAAAGGGAAAGACTTGCGGGGTTTGTACACTGACCAGTCCGGCCCGCGCCACGTCTTCACCGGCTTGTGCCGTATGATCCACCTTTTTAAGGGCATCCGACAAGGCCATGCCGGGGGCGGCGCCTGCCTCTGGGCTGGCGGCCTCGATCAACCGGGTAATCAGGCTTTCACTGACCAGCGGGCGGGCCGCATCATGGATCAGCAGCAGATCCGGCGGGGTGTCGGCCAATGCCGCCAGTCCGGCGCGTACCGAAGCGGTGCGGCTGGCCCCGCCAAAGACGGTGCGCACCGCCAGGCCTTCGCTGATCGAGGTAAAGAGAGGGGCTGCGTCCTCGGCAATTACGGCAATGACCGTATTAATCCGGTTATGGTTTAAAAAGGTCATCAGAGTACGTGTGAATACAGGTGTGCCGCCAAGCAATTGATATTGCTTTGGAACTTCGCCGCCATGACGGGTGCCACGCCCGGCACCAACCACAATCACTGCACAATTCATCCGTGCACTCCCTTTACAAGGCCAACATTTGTCGCAATCAGTGCTTAAAATTTAGGCACTGCATGTAAAATACCCTGATGACCCTTATTGTAGACAATCTGGTTCTTGGCAATCGCGTAATACTGGCCCCCATGTCTGGTATCACCGATTTACCCTTTCGTACCCAAGTCAAAAGACTGGGCGCCGGGCTGGTTGTCAATGAAATGACCGCCAGCCGGGAGCTGGTCCGTGGGCGCAAGGATATGCTGCGCAAAATTGCCGCCAACGGACAATCCGGGCCACTGGCCATTCAGATTGCCGGGCGCGAGGCCCATTGGATGGCTGAGGCGGCCAAGCTGGCCGAAGATGCCGGGGCCAAGCTGATTGATATCAATATGGGCTGTCCCTCGCGGCAGGTCACCCGGGGGGCGACCGGTTCGGCGCTGATGCGTGATCTGGATCACGCGCTCAGCCTGATCGAAGCCACCATCAAGGCGGTAAACCTGCCGGTCAGCGTTAAAATGCGCCTTGGCTGGGACGAACACAGCCTGAATGCGCCCGAACTGGCCCGGCGCGCACAAAATGCCGGGGCAGCGATGTTAACCGTGCATGGCCGTACCCGGTGCCAGTTTTACAAGGGCAGGGCAGACTGGAAAGCCGTGGCAAATGTGGTGCAGGCGGTGGATATTCCCGTGATCGTCAATGGCGATATTTGTAATGCCAGCGATGCCAGAACCGCCCTTGCGTACTCTGGTGCTGCCGGGGTGATGATTGGCCGGGGAGCCTGTGGCCGCCCATGGCTGCCGGGCATGGTCGCGGCGTCTCTACAAGGCAAGACGTCGATAGGTAGTCCCAGGTTGGAGACCCATTTTGCCCTGCTGGCAGAACAGTTTGAGGGTACCCTGACGCTATATGGCAGTCGGTTGGGTGTGCGCATGTTTCGCAAACACCTTTCGGCCAGCATTGATGCCGCGCCTCTGCAATGGGAGGAAAGTGCACGGCGGGCCTTGCGCGCCCGGGCCTGTCGGTTATCAGAGCCAGAAGCCATAAAAGACCTGATCCAAGCACTGGGCCAGGACTGCCCGTCGCTATTGGCCGCATGAGTGCGCGTAAAAAAATATTGCTAGCCCATAATGAGCGCATAGCCAGGGAAACTCTTGCCCGGGATCTATCGCAAAAGGGCTATGATGTTCGCGCCACCGAAACCTTCGACACGCTGTGGCGATGGATACGTGCCGGTAAGGGTGATATTGTTCTGATAGACGTGGATATAACTGATCCGGCACGCAACGGATTTGAACTGCTCAAGCAAATTCGCGAAGCCTATCCCCATTTGCCGGCCTTGGTGCTCAGCGCGGAAAATACGGTACTGACTTCCTTGTTGGCGGCGCGTTTTGGTGCCTTTGATTATTTTCCAAAGCCATTCAGTTTTGAACAATTAAACGCTTCGATCACCGCAGCGCTGCAAACCCCCGAAACGCCTAAAAAGAAAACCAAGTCACGCACAGATTTACCCCTGGTGGGCAGTTCAGAGCCCATGCAGGCCGTTTACCGCCTGATAGCGCAGGCAACGCAATCCACCTTGCCGATCCTGATTACTGGCGAAACCGGCACCGGCAAAAGCCTCGTGGCAAAAATGCTGCATGAATATGGCCTGTATGCCCAGACCAATTATGAGGTTTTGCACTTTCCTCTTGCGGATGAAGTCTTTGATGAAACCTTGGCCAAGGCCTGTACTAATGCCAAAGAGGGCACGTTGGTGCTGGATGAAATCAGTGCTCTTTCTGATATTCAGCAGGCCCGTTTAATCAGCATGCTTAGCCGCCTGGATGATCAGGAGCCTTCTCCGCGCCTGATTGCCACCACCCGATTACCCATATCTGATGATGGTAATCTTGCCGGGATCGGTCATGAGCTGTTATTCCGGTTGAACACCCTGCACATTCATTTGCCAGCCTTGCGGGATCGACAAAATGATATTGTCGAACTGGCCCAGGCCTTTGTGGCACAGTTCAGTCAGGGGCAAAAAAAACTGGGCAGAGAAGCCGAACGCAGTCTGTGTGGGCGGCCATGGCCCGGCAATGTCCGTGAATTGCGTAATGTCTTGCAACGTGCAGCCCTGATGACCCGCCATGACAGTATTGCACCGGAAGATGTCATGGCCCCAACCGCTCCGGGCCATGTGGCCGGGGATAAAGAACTGGATGACACCATCGCCCGGGCCTTGGCGGTCTATCTAAATGGTTTCGATCCACAGGACCTTCCCGACGACCTGTACATCCATGCCCTGGCAGCGCTGGAAAAACCATTATTAAAAAGCGTGATGGCCATGGCGGGTGGAAATCAGCTCAAAGCGGCTAAATTATTGGGCATTAATCGCAACACCCTGCACAAAAAACTGGTGCGTTATAAGATCATTCCATAACACCCGCCCGCGCAAGAACTGTTGAACTTTGGCAACAGGTGTGGCAATTGTGTCGCTAATGCTAGTGTTATGGAGCGGTTTTCCGCATGGAAAAGGCTGGTAAAGCGCCATTAAGTGTAGATGCCCGGTTCGCCCGTCCGGTAAACCTGCTCAGCTCGGCGCTCTTTGGCGCATTTTATGCCATTGCCATCGTGATTACCGCACTGGGGGCGTTCTTTGCCTTGTCCGGGGCAGGGCGCTTTGGCCCCGGCAGCAGCTTTCTGGTCGCTGTGCTGGTTGGCAATCTGCTGCTGATACTGGGGCTTGCCGGCTATGTGATTTTGCGTCTGGGGCGCCTTTGGGTGATGCGCAGTCATGACGAAGCAGCCCCCAGGCTGCACTTGCGCTTTGCCGGCATGTTCAGCATGGCAGCCGTCTTTCCGGCCATTATTGTGGCAATATTTTTTGCCGTGGTTTACACCCGGGGGATCGAGTATTGGTTTTCCGACCGGGTGGCGACCCTGACCAATAATATTGTTTCGGTAGCCCGCGCCACTTTACAGGCCCAAGCTGATGAAGTTTATAGCGAAATTCCGCCCATGGCGAATGACCTCAGCCAGCCCGAAGCCGTCAAAAACTTTATCGACGGGCCGATTATTTTTACCGACTATTTGCGCTTTCAGGCTGAACGCCGGTTTTTTCAGGCCGCCTATATTTTACACGGCAATGGCACGGTTCTGCGGCGGGTAGAGGCCAAGGATGCGCCGCCATTTCTGGTGCCATCGGCCGAGGCCTTTGCCGCCGCAGGCTCGGGCCGGGTTAATCTGCAATTCGACAGTGATCAAAACCTCATACGGGGGCTGATCAAGCTTTCAGGTTATGAGGATGCCTATCTTTATGTAGTGCGCTTTGCCACGGGACGAAGCCTAAGCACCCTTGCCGAAGCCAGTCAGGCGCTGGATGCCTTTCAGGAGGCCGAAAATCGCCGGGGGCGTCTGGCTGGTTCTTTTGCGTTGATTTACCTGGAAACTGCCTTGCTGGTGCTGATTGGGGCGATTTGGGTCGGTCTGGCTGCCGCGACGCGGATTGTGCTGCCCATTGGCAAGTTGGCCCAAGCAGCACAACGGGTACGTGATGGTGATTTGATGGCCCGGGTCGGGGTTGGTAATGAAAATGATGAAGTAGCGGAATTATCTCGTGATTTCAATGAAATGACGTCACAACTTCAATCACAAAGACAAGAGCTGATTAGCGCCCATCAGGAATCTGAAAGCCGGCGTTTGTTCATTGAAACTGTGCTTTCGGGGGTGAGCGCCGGGGTACTGGATCTGGATGCCCAGGGTCGCATTGGGTTTGCCAACCCATCGGCACTTGCCTTGTTGGGCTGTGAAGAAGACGACCTGAAGGGCAAGAAACTGCAAAAATGCATTCCCGAATTTACCCATTTGCTGAGCAAGGCCAAAAAGTCACCGGATCGCAAGGCCGAAGGCCAGGTGGAATTGAGTGGTAAAGACGGGGGCATTCATTTGAACACCAAAGTAGCCCCCAGCGGGCGTGGCAAGCGCCATGGTTATGTCATTACCTTTGATGACATGAGCCGCGCCATTGCTGCCCAGCGCAGCGCTGCCTGGCGTGAAGTGGCCCGGCGCATTGCCCACGAGATCAAGAACCCCTTGACGCCCATCCAGTTATCGGCAGAGCGCCTGCGTCGCAAATATCGTACTGAGCTGAAAACCGATGGCGATGTGTTTGATAAATGCATTAAAACCATTGTGCGCCAAGTGTCCGATATCGGGCGTATGGTAGATGAATTTTCATCCTTTGCCCGCATGCCGGTGCCCAAAAGTGCTGCGATTGATCTGGCCCAGCTGGTTCGTGATGCGGTTTTTGCCCAGCACGTGGCCTTTCCGGATATCCGCTTTAATACGGAAATACCGAACGGTAAAATTCTGGGTTGGGGGGATGAACGCTTAGCCTCGCAAGCCGTTGGCAATATTCTTAAAAATGCTGCTGAGGCCATTTTGGGGGCCGGGCAATCGGGCGAAATTAATGTCACCATTACCCAGAGTGATCACGGGCAGGTGGTCAAGGTGATTGATAACGGTCCGGGATGGCCGTCGCGCGGACGAGAACGCCTGTTGGAACCCTATATGACCACCCGGGCCAAAGGCACCGGCCTTGGCCTGGCGATCGTGAACCGGATTATGGAAGACCATGATGGGGATTTACGCCTGCTTGATCGTGAAGACGGTTTAACTGGCGCAGTTGTTGCATTGCGCTTTCCCCTGCCACCCGAAGAGAAAACCAAAACCGCAAATGCAAAGAAAACAGAGAAAAGAGAAGCCTGATGTCTGCTGATATATTGGTCGTTGATGATGAAGAAGATATCCGCGAACTGATCGGCGGTATTTTAGAGGATGATGGGTACGAAGCCCGTACCGCCGATGGTGCCAGCTCTGCCTTGATGGCAATTTCGGATCGCAAGCCCGCTTTGGTTATTCTGGACGTCTGGTTGCAAGGCAGTGAACGGGACGGGATTGGGGTTCTGGAAGAAGTCAAGGCCCTGGACCCGGATCTGCCGGTGATCCTAATTTCCGGCCACGGCACCATTGAAACGGCGGTTTCTGCCATACGCAAAGGGGCCTATGACTTTATCGAAAAACCTTTTAACAGCGAACGCCTGTTGCTGGTGGTGCGCCGGGCTTTGGAAACGGTACAGCTGCGCCGGGAAAATCTGGACCTGAAGGCCAATGCCGCCAATGTTTCTGAACTGATCGGGGTATCCCAAAGCATTAATGCGGTGCGGCAGGTCATCTCCCGGGTAGCGCGCGCCAACAGCCGGGTTCTGGTCATCGGCCCCATGGGGGCGGGCAAGCAATTGGTGGCGCGCAATATCCACGAACAATCAGAACGTAGAAACGGTCGCTTTGTGGCCATTAATGCCGCCGCCATGACACCGGATTCGGTCGAGTTGGAGTTATTTGGTTCGGAAGATGCATCAGGCAAGGTGACCAAGGCCGGATTGTTTGAGCAAGCCCATATGGGCACCTTGTACATTGATGAAGTTGGCGATATGCCCCTGGAAACCCAGGGAAAACTGCTGCATTTGCTGGTTGCTCAAAGTTTTCGCCGCCTTGGCGGCTCGGCTGATGTGAAGGTCGATGTCCGGGTGATCAGCTCTACTTCAAAAAATCTGACTTCCCTGATTGAACGGGGCCTGTTTCGCGAGGCCCTGTATCATCGTCTTAATGTGGTGCCGGTTCATGTTCCCGCACTGAGTGAGCGGCGCGAAGACATTCCGGCCCTGGTAAACTATTTTGTCTCCCGGCTTTCCGCCGCGGCTGGCCAGCCACCGCGCCTGATTAGTGACGATGTTATGGCCTATCTTCAGGCCGCCCGCTGGCCCGGCAATGTCCGCCAGTTACGCAACAATATCGAACGCATCCTTATTCTGGCCAATGGCGATCCATCCGAACCATTGACACTGGATCAATTGCCTATGGAACAAAATTCAGATGATGCGGATTCTATACTGGGGGCGGAAAAACTGGTTGCATTTCCTTTGCGCGAGGCCAGACTGGAGTTTGAACGCGAATATTTGAAGGTTCAGGTCAGTCGTTTTGGGGGCAATATTTCCCGCACCGCCACCTTTATCGGCATGGAACGCTCTGCCTTGCACCGTAAACTCAAGTCTTTGGGCATCCAGCCCAGAAACGCAAAGAACACAGGTGATCGTTCATGAAGGTCATTGTATGCGGTGCCGGCCGGGTGGGCTTTGGTATCGCCAGCCAGCTATCCGCAGAAAAAAATGAAGTCACGGTCATCGACCTTTCACCAAAGCTGGTACAACAAATTTCGACCGATCTGGATGTGCGCGGCGTGGTTGGCCATGGATCGCATCCCGATGTGCTGGTGCGTGCCGGCATTGAAGACGCCGATATGATTGTGGCGGCAACCCATCTGGACGAGGTCAATATGGTGGCCTGCCAGATTGCCCATTCCCTGTTCAATGTCTCGATCAAAATTGCCCGTGTGCGGGCGCAGGCCTATCTGGATAAGTCCTGGCAACATCTGTTTTCCAACAAGAATATGCCCATTGATGTGGTCATTTCGCCGGAAATTGAGGTGGCGCGCACCATTTTGCAACGCATTGCCACGCCGGGCGCCTTTATGACCGTGCCCTTTGCCGGTGGCCGGATCAAACTGTTGGGGGTGCGCCTGCTGGATGATTGTCCGGTGGCCAATACCGCCCTGACCCAATTGACCGAATTGTTTCCCGATCTGAATGCCATGATTGTGGGGGTGAAACGCGAAGGCACCCTGTTTGTGCCCAAGGGCAGTGATCAGGTGTTGGTGGGTGACGAAGTGTATGTGGTTGCTCAGGAAGGGCAGGTGGCCCGCACCCTGGATATTTTGGGGCGCAAGGAAGAACGCGGCCGCAAAGTGATTATGGTGGGGGCCGGCAATATTGGTATCCAGGTCGCCAAGCAATTGGAAAAACTGCCGGGCATTCGGGTGCGGGTGATTGAAAACAACAGCCAGCAGGCCGAACAGGCCTCCATTGGACTGAACCGCACTGTGATTCTGAACGGCGATGCCCTGGACCGCAACACCCTGATCGAGGCCGGGGTGAACGAGGCCGATATAGCCCTGGCCCTGACCAATGATGATCGGGTCAATGTGCTGGTGGCCGGCCTGGCCAAAGAGGCCGGGGTGCGGCGGGCCTTGTGTCTGGTCAATGACCGCACGCTGGATTTATTAAAAGAGCCACTAGGCATTGATGTCTTTATTGACCCGCGCGAAACCACCATTTCCACCATTTTGCAACATGTTCGCCGGGGCCGCATTATTGCGGTACAATCGATTGAGGATGGCGAGGCCGAAGTGATCGAAGCGGTGGCCCTGGCCACCTCGGCACTGGTGGGCAAACCCCTGCGTGATGTGGATATTTCTGACGGCATCAAGGTGGCGGCGGTGCAGCGTGGTGAGCAATTATTGTTTCCTAATGGGGATTTTGTCATCAAGGCGGGGGACCATGTGGTCCTGTTTGCCGAGCGCAAGGATGTGCCCGGCGTTGAAAAAATGTTCCGGGTCAGCCGTGATTATGTCTAGAACCAGCGGGGCCAGGCCGTGAGCGGCCTTTGGCGTATTCTGGCCGCCATTCCGGCCTTTCTGGCCCTTGGGGCGATGGTCGGATGGCGCATGGCGGTCAATTCGGGTGATGAAAGCATCATGCATGGTTTTGTGCTGACCGCCATTATATGCGCGGCGCTGGCGCTGATTTTACGTCTTGGCGAGCGCGGTGTTCAGCATTTGGGCAGTGTGCGCAGTGCTCTGTTGCTGATAATGATTGTATGGCTGGGCACACCGGCTTTGGCGGCCATTCCTTTGGCGATGGCCTCGCCACAGACCCCTTATATACTGGCCTACAGCGATGCCATGGCGCAATTGACCACCACGGGTGGTCAGATTTTATCCTTTGCCAGTGACCGCGAGCCCGTTATTTTCTGGCGTGGCCTGTTGCAGTGGCTGGGCGGGTATTTATCGATCTTGCTGGCATTGGCGGTTTTGGCCCCCCTCTATTTGACAGGGCCGGGGGTTTATCGCTCCTCCCTGCTCAGCGTGGATAAAGAAGATCTGAGCAACCGGATCGGTACATTGGCCCTGATTGTGGCGAGTGTTTATGGCATGGCCAGTCTGGGGTTGCTGATCTGGCTATTGCTGGCCGGTGCCCCGTTTTTTGATGCCATGATTGCCATGTTCGGCTCTGTATCCACCGGCGGCATCCTGCCCGGCGCATCCTCTTTTGATGCCATTGCCGGGCGCATCGGGGCCTGGGGAGGGGCCATGGGCATGCTGATCGGTGCCACCAGTTTCACCGTGCATTGGGAATTACACCGGGGTCGGATATTGCATTTTTCAGATCCGGAAACCCTGGGGGTGCTGGCCATGGCGGCACTTTCGGCAGTCATGTTATTCTTAATGGGGGCGCATCTCAGCCCGGCTATCCTGAACGGCATTTCTCTGGCCACCACCAACGCAGCCCCCATGACCCCGGGTGGCACCGGCCTTTTGCCCTTGCCCATTACCATGAGCATCGTTCTGGTTGGCGGGGCGGCCTTGTCGACGGCAGGGGGGGTGAAGGTCATTCGCTTTTTAATGTTGTTTCGCCGCACCGGATCAGAACTTTTCAAGCTCAGTCATCCTTCGGCGGTCAGCCCCACCCGGTTTCGCGGCCAGACCATTCCTGAAAGCAGTTTTACCAATCTATGGGTCTATGTTCTGGGCTATGCCGGGGCGTTGGGGTTTTTGATTGTTGTGGTTGCTGCTTTTGGGGCTGATTTTGAAGAGGCCAGCAATGCCGCCGTGGCGGCTATATCCAATGCGGGGCCTTCCTTTCTGGCCGGACCTGGCGGACCGGGGGATTTTTCCCATTTGTCTCCACCGGCCCTTTTGGCGCTTAGCCTGGGCATGGCCCTGGGCCGGGTTGAAATTCTGGCCGTATTGGCTTTGCTATCCCCTGAATTTTGGAGAGAGTAGGAAATCTTATGTCGAGAGTTGCCTATGTAAACGGTGCCTATGTGCCCCACCACCAGGCTTGCATTCATATCGAGGATCGCGGTTATCAGTTTTCTGATGGGGTTTACGAGGTCTGGGCGGTCCGCCAGGGTAAAATGCTGGATAGTGCGGGGCATTTTCGTCGCCTGAAGCGCTCCTTGGGCGAATTGAGGATTGCCATGCCCATGAGTGTAGGGGCCCTGGGCGTAGTATTGCGGGAAATCATGCGCAAAAACCGGGTACGTAATGGCCTGATCTATTTGCAAATCACCCGCGGGGTGGCCCCGCGCGATCATGCCTTTCCAAAAGACACGTTCCCTTCCATCGTGATCACCGCCAAAAGCACCAATCCGGCCAAGGCGGATCAAACGGCGAAAAACGGCGTGGCCGTCATCACCGTACCGGACGAACGCTGGGCGCGGTGCGACATCAAAACGGTATCCCTGTTGCCCAATATTCTGGCCAAACAGGCCGCCCATGAAAAGGGGGCCTTTGAGGCCTGGATGGTGGATGCCCATGGCCAGATCACCGAAGGTTCGTCATCCAATGCGTGGATCATCACCCGTGATGGCGTTCTGACCACACGCAATTTGTCCTCGGATATATTGGGGGGCATTACCCGGGCCCATGTGCTGACGTTGGCGGCAGAGCGGCAAATGAAGGTGGAGGAGCGGTCTTTCTCTCTGGAAGAAGCGCAAAGCGCTCAGGAAGCGTTTATGACCTCGGCAACCACCCTGGTAACCCCGATCACCCATATAGACGGCGTCGCGGTGGGCGAGGGCAAGCCTGGCTCCATGGCGCGTGCGTTGCGTAAAGATTACTTGCAAAGCGCAGCAACATAAGGCAGAGCACTTGCCACGCTTATAAAGCGTGATTAGATAGTGCAATAAGACAAACAGACTGCGAACCGGCTATGGGCTTATTCCATGCCGCAAACGGAGCACGGCAATGGCTGGCGAAAAAAAACAAAGTTTACAAGATACGTTCCTGAATGCCCTGAGAAAAACCAAAACACCACTGACCATTTTTCTGGTCAATGGAGTGAAATTACAGGGTATTATCACCTGGTTTGACAATTTCTGCGTCCTCTTGCGCCGGGATGGTCACTCACAACTGGTCTATAAACAAGCCATCTCCACCATTATGCCATCCGCACCGATTTCCCTTTTTGAATCGGATGAAGATGAAAGTGGTGATGAAGGCGCGTGAACGCACCCGCCAGCCCGCAAACTAACGCTATTGTCATTGTCCCCGTGCACAAAGGGCCTGTGCCCAAAGGCGGCATGCGGGATTCTTATGTGCGCCTTGAAGAGGCCAAAGGCCTGGCCCTGGCGCTGGAACTGAGCGTCCCTGCGGCCCGTCTGGTGTCCATCCGCAAGGCCCATGCCGGCGCCTTTCTGGGCAAGGGGCTGATCGATAATTTACGTATCGAGCTGCACCAGCACGATGCCAGCCTGTTGATTGTTGATACCAGCCTGACCCCGGTGCAACAACGCAATCTGGAAAAAGCGCTGGATGTGAAGGTCATTGACCGCACCGGCCTTATTCTCGAAATCTTTGGTCTGCGCGCCCGCACCAAAGAAGGCCGTTTGCAGGTGGAATTGGCGCTTATGACCTATGAGCGCTCGCGCCTGGTCAGAACCTGGACGCACCTTGAACGCCAACGGGGCGGCAAGGGCTTTCTCGCCGGGCCGGGGGAGCGACAGCTGGAAACCGACCGGCGTTTGCTGAGCCAACGCATAACGCGCCTGCGCAAGGCCCTGGACAATGTGCGCCGCACCCGGGGGCTGCACCGCTCGGCGCGCCAGCGCGTGCCGTATCCGGTGATTGCCCTGGTGGGCTATACCAATGCCGGTAAATCCACACTCTTCAATGCGCTGTGCGGCACCAAAATGCTGGCCGAGGACATGCTGTTCGCCACGCTGGACCCGGCCATGCGCCAGATCGCTCTGGGGCAGGGGCGCGAGGCCATTCTCTCCGATACGGTGGGCTTTATCTCTGATCTGCCGACCGAGCTGATCGCCGCCTTTCGCGCCACGCTGGAAGAGGTGCTGGAGGCCGATCTGGTCATCCATGTGCGCGATATTTCTTCGAATCAAAGTGCCGAACAGCGCGAGGATGTAAACAGCATTTTAGACCAGTTATTCAGTGCCCAGGATAACGCCATTCCCATATTGGAAGTCTGGAACAAGATCGATCTGGTGCCAAAGGAAGATCGTGCCTTGTTACAGGCCCAGGCCAAGTCCATCACTCCCAATCCGGTTCTTCTGTCCGCGGTTTCGGGGCAGGGGCAGGAAACTCTGGTCGAACGTATCGAGGATATTCTATCTGCTGGCTCGATTACCGTACGCATTGCCGTTCCCGCCGGTGAAGGGCGGATCAACCCATGGATATGCCGAAATGGTAAATTGCTGGATACCCAGAGCGATGAAAATGGCCGGCAAATCCTGATAGCACAACTGGACAGCAAAAACCTGGGCGCGCTGGTGGCGGCTTTTCCGGATATATCGCCCGAGCGGGTTTCTCTATAAAAGCAGGTTGCAATCATTTATATGTATTCGTAGACTTAGGTATCTACATCAAAGGTGGCGCTCTATGTCCAATAAATTTTCATACAAACAGTTTTCATTCAAATTTTATGCTGTGTATATCCTGACTGGTTTTCTTGTATATTATTTATGGAAAATGTTTTCATATCCAAATGTAAATAACGACAAGACAGAAACATTATCGTTATTATATAACTTAATCCCTCTGATCATATGCTTGGGCATTGCCCAATTTAGCGGTGATGAAGAGGGAATCGTTAAGTTCGTTGGCAACACCAAACTTTTTAGACTTAAATTCCTAACCATGATTGTCAGTGGCGTTTTGGGCTTGTTTATAGTGTCTGCGGTCACTTAAAAGGCGGGCTGGCTAGGTTCAATCATACGCCTTAGCCTCAACCCAATAGCGCTCCATCAGGTCCAGATCGGCATCATCCAGCGATATATTCCTCTCGGCCAGACATTTTTCGATATAGGCAAAGCGGCGCTTGAATTTAATATTTGAGCGCTCTAATGCGCTCTCTGCGTCTATGTTAAGTTTTCTTGCTAAGTTAGTGCAAACAAACAATATATCACCTAATTCATCAGCAATATGTTCGGTGTTGTCCGGCGTATTCATGGCCTCTTTCAGCTCGGCGACTTCCTCGTCCAGCTTGTCAAAAATCGGCCCCAGATCCGGCCAGTCAAAACCGACGCGCGCGGCACGGGCCTGCAGTTTCTGGGCGCGTTTCAGGCGGGGCAGGGTGTTTGCAATTCCGTCCAGCAGGCCAGATTTGCGGTTGTTTTCCTTGGATTTATCGGCTCTCTCGCGCTCTTTATGGCGTTCCCAATCCCCGGCCTGCACGCCGGCCGCGATCTGCGCATCTGTACCAAACACATGGGGGTGGCGTCGCTCCATCTTGTCGCAAATGCCAGTAATGACGTCATCCAACGTGAAGGCCTTGATTTCATTTGCCATTTGGGCGTGAAACACCACTTGGAACAGCAAATCGCCCAGCTCGTCGCGCAAATCATTCATGTCCTGGCGCTCGATGGCATCGGCCACTTCATAAGCTTCTTCGATGGTGTAGGGGGCTATGGTGGCAAAATCCTGCTTCACATCCCACGGGCATCCCGTTTCCGGGTCGCGCAAGCGCGCCACAATGGCTTGCAGTTTGGTCAAATCGGCCATGCCGCCCCAGACTCCCTGTGTGGTTATGGCTGCGCCTGATAGCGATCAATGGCTTCGACAACGGCACTGGCGGCGGTATCTGCGTCCTGCCATTCGCCAACTTTTACCCATTTTTCGTGTTCCAGATCCTTGTAATGGGTGAAAAAGTGCTTGATCTGGTCACACATAACCGCTGGCAAGTCTTTGTATGTGCGCACACTTTCGTAATAGGGGTGCAGTTTGGAAACCGGCACAGCCAGGATTTTCTCGTCCGGGCCGCTTTCATCTTCCATTTGCAACATGCCCACCGGGCGTACCCGCATGACACAGCCCGCAATGACCGGGGTGCGGCCCACCACCATCACATCAATCGGATCGCCATCCAGCGATAAGGAGTGGGGGATAAAGCCATAATTGCCGGGATAAAACATGGCGGTATGCAGGAAGCGGTCAACAAACAAAGCACCGGATGCCTTGTCCACTTCGTATTTAACCGGCACGCCACCCAAGGGGATTTCGATGATGGCATTCACATCCCATGGCGGGGCTTTACCGGCGCTGATTGCATTAATGTCCATTACAGATCCATTCGTAATTTGTGCGGCGTGTGATTTTATACATCGCTATCATTCAATCTGATGAGGGAGAAGCCCGTTTTCAGCAATGCACTGCAACCTCAATAAGGCGCATAATATATATTATGTGTTGTTATTATCGTGAAAATGTCAAACAGGCTTACATTTTCGTCATTCACGTCTATCATCCCTAATTCCGAGCAAAATGCGAGAATCAGTCATGAGCCGCTCTTATACAATATTAGGTGCCGGATTTGCGGCCATCACTGCGGCGCGCAAATTACGGGCATTGGACGTCCAAGCGAAAATTACCATGATCGCGCCCCGGGCTGAATTTATTTATTTACCCAGCCTGATCTGGATACCGTGCGGTAAACGCACCGGCGATGATTTGCGCATACCGCTGGCTAAATTCATCAAACGCCATGACATCAATTTTATCGAAGCCAGTGCCTCAGGCGTCACCAATAGCGGCCGCATGGTGAGCACCAGCACCGGTGATGTTGAGAATGACGGCCTGATCATCGCCTGTGGCGGCCGTTTTATCAAAAAACTGCCCGGTATAGAGCATGTCATCACGCCCTGCGAAGGCATTCCCGCCGCCGAGACCATTCGGGACCGTCTGGCGGCGCTATCCGGCGGCACCATCGCCTGTGGCTTTGCGGGCAACCCCAAGGAACCAGCCGCCATGCGCGGCGGGCCGATGTTTGAATTTCTGTTTGGGATTGATCGCCAATTGCGTAAAGAGAAACGCCGCAAAGCCTTTAAACTGGTATTTTTCTGCCCGGCACCACGCCCGGGTGCACGCCTTGGCGAAGCGGCGGTGGATCGTCTGTTGGGCCGGATGAAAGAGCTGGATATCGACATCCATATTGGCCATAAAATCAAGGGCTTCACCGCCGATACGGTAACCACCGAAGGCGGCCAGTTTAATGCCGATCTGATCCTGTTTATGCCGGGCATGACCGGTAATGCCTGGTTTAAAGACAGCGAATTACCGCTATCGCCCGGCGGCATGATCCGCGCCAACAAACTCTGCCAGGTCGATGGCATGGCCAAAACCTATGTGGCGGGCGATGCGGGCAGCTTTCCCGGCCCCGGCTGGATGCCCAAACAGGCCCATATGGCCGACCTGCAAGCCGATGCCGCCGCCAATAACCTGGTGGATGAGCTGAATGGCAAAACTCCGAGCGAAGAATTTCGTACCGAACTTGTGTGCCTGATCGACAGTATGGACAAGGGTGCTCTGGTTTATCGCACGGAAAAGCGTCAATTCATGCTGCCGCCTTTGCGTGTCGGCCATTGGGCCAAGCGCGCCTTTGAACGTCAGTACTTAAAACGACTGCGCTAGTGATGTGGCATTACACGTACTTGCCGGGCGGCCGATGGGGTGCATCGGCCCCCTCCTCTACGCCTTCACTTTCACGTTCCAGCCGCCACAGCAGTTTTTTTAAGGCTTGTTTCTGGGCTTGGGATTCCGGCGTGCTGGCCGGTAAAATGGTAACGATTTCAATGCCCGTTATGGCATCAACCGCGCATACGCGCAGGTTTTCATCCATCCGGGTAAATTCGAAAAAGATTTCGCGTCTTTGAGGCGCCTCGCTCATGCAGCCTTGGCAGATAACCCCAGACGCGCCCACACATTTTGCAGGGCATCAATCAATTTGGCCATCAATTCATCATCGTGCAGAGGCGATGGGGTGAGACGCAAACGTTCGGTACCGCGCGGCACCGTGGGATAATTGATCGGCTGTACGTATATGCCATATTCGCTCAGCAATGCATCGGTTACCGCCTTGCACGCCACCGGATCACCAACCAGCAACGGCACCACATGGGTTTCCGATGGCATAAGTGGCAGGCCAGCCTCGCGCAGCAGGGTTTTCAGGCGCAAAGCGCGCTCTTGATGTTTCTCACGCAATGCATTGTTTTGTTTCAGATATTTGACGCTGGCGACAGCGCCGGCAGCCAGGGTTGGTGCTAAAGAGGTGGTAAAAATAAAACCCGGGGCCTGGCTGCGAATGGCATCAATCATGGTGGCATTGGCGGCCACATAGCCGCCCATCAGGCCAAAGGCCTTGCCCAGCGTGCCATTAATAATGTCGACCCGGTCCATCACGCCGTCGCGTTCCGCAATGCCCGCACCGCGCGGCCCATAAAGGCCAACCGCATGCACTTCGTCCAGATAGGTAATGGCGCCGTATTTGTCGGCCAGATCACAAACGGCCTCAATCGGCCCAACATCGCCATCCATGGAATATACGGATTCAAAGGCGATGACCTTGGGCGCATCGGCCGGGGCCGCGGCCAATAATTCTTCCAGATGGTCCAGATCATTGTGCCGCCAGATGTGTTTGGGCGTACCGGCGCGGCGAATACCCTCGATCATCGAGGCATGGTTCATCGCATCAGAAAAATAAATGCAGCCGGGCAGGATTTTGGCCAAGGTGGCCAGGGTGGCCTCGTTGGCGATATAGCCAGAGGTAAAAAGAAGCGCGCCTTCCTTGCCGTGCAAATCGGCGAGTTCTTCTTCCAGTTCAACATGATAGCGAGTGGTGCCGGAAATATTGCGGGTGCCGCCTGCCCCCGCGCCTACGGCATCGATGGCCGTGTGCATGGCCTCGATTACGCACGGATGCTGGCCCATGCCCAGATAGTCATTGGAGCACCAAATGACGATATCCTTGTCGTCACCATTGGGGGTACGAAACTGTGCGTGTGGGAAATTGCCGCGCTGGCGGCGCAGATCTGCAAAAACCCGATAGCGGCCTTCGGCCTTTACCTGATCAATGGCGGCTTCGAATTTGGCATCATACTGCATGCACATATCGGGGCACCAACGGCACCCGTCTCCTCTTGAGTCTACTCACCCCTCTTCCGATCATATATTACGCCGTTGCGCAAGAGAAGAGCCGCAGAGGTAAATCGTCGCAGGGACACAATAGTGTGTAAACTTGCATGAAAAGGTTAAATTAGACCGGCCAGCGGGCTGGACGGGTCGGCATAGCGTTTTTTCGCCATACGCCCGGCCAGATAGGCCTCGCGCCCGGCAATCACCGCATGTTTCATGGCGCGGGCCATGCGAATGGGGTCCTGGGCCTCGGCAATGGCGGTATTCATCAACACGCCATCACAGCCCAGTTCCATGGCTTCGGTGGCATCCGATGCGGTGCCCACCCCGGCATCCACAATCACCGGCACCGAAGATTGCTCAACAATCAGGCGAATATTGACCTTGTTCTGCAGGCCCAAACCAGAACCAATGGGCGCGCCCAGCGGCATGATGGCGGCGCAGCCCAGGTCCTCCAGCTTGCGGGCAAAAACCGGATCATCCGAGCAATAGACCATCACGTCAAAGCCATCATCGATCAGCATTTTGGCGGCGCGCAGGGTCTCTTCCATATCGGGATAAAGATGTTTGGGGTCTGACAAGACTTCCAGCTTGACCAGCGACCAGCCCCCGGCCTCGCGCGCCAGACGCAAGGTGCGCACCGCATCCTCGCCGGTAAAACACCCAGCCGTATTGGGCAGATACACCGTTTCCTTGGGGTTGATGAAATCCACCAGCATTGGTTCGTCCGGGTTCATCACATTCACCCGGCGCATGGCCACGGTGACCATTTCAGCACCCGAAGCCTTAAGGGCTGCCGCGTTTTGCGCATAATCCTTGTATTTACCGGTGCCAATAATCAGGCGCGACGTAAATTCCCGCCCGGCAATCACCAATGGTTTGTCCTGCATGGTCATCCCCCGCCAATAAAGCGTACAATCTCGATCCGGTCGCCCTCTTGCAGAATCACTTCATCAAAGGTTGAGCGCGGAACGATGCAGAGATTGCGCTCTACCGCCACTTTGACAAGGGGGATTTTCAGCGCACCCAGCAAGGCGGTGATCGTGGTGCCGCTTTCGACCTCGTGGTCCTCGCCATTCAGGGTGATTTTCATGGGGAGAGGCATATCCGTTTCGCCAATGCGCGACAATGGTTGTGAGTGCAAAAGACGCAAATGCTTGCCCCCTTCGCGCAATCCTCGTAAAACGCGCGCCATGAGCAAAGCGCTATACATACTCAACGGCCCGAACCTCAATCGACTGGGAACCCGCGAACCAGACGTTTATGGCACGGAGACCCTGGGCGATATTGAAAAGGCTTGCGCCAAACTGGCAAGGGACGGCGGGCTAGACCTGGTCTTTCGCCAAACCAATGCCGAAGGCACGCTGGTGGATTATGTGCAAGAGGCTGCCGATGCGGCCTGCGCCCTGATACTCAATGCCGGGGCGTATACGCATACCTCGGTGGCCCTGCATGACGCCTTGCGTCTGGTCAATGTGCCGGTGATCGAGCTGCATTTATCCAATCCGGCGGCCCGCGAAGATTTTCGCCGTACCAATTATGTGGCCCCGGCGGCCACTGCCAGTATATGCGGTTTTGGTGCAATGGGATATGACATGGCCGTGACAGCGGCGCTAAGGCTCGTTAAAACCTGATCACACAATAACAACCGGAAACTCATTATGGCAGCAGGCACAAAATCAGGCGCACGCGCATTGGGCAAAGGCGATCTGGCACTGATCCGCGAACTGGCGGATATTTTGCGCGATACGGATTTGAGCGAGATTGAAGTGGAGCGCGGGGACCTGAAACTGCGGGTCAGCCGCCAGATGGCGACGCAAATGGTTCATGCGGCCTTGCCCGCGGCGGCCACGCCTCCCGTAGAAACCAAATCGGCCTCCGCCACCATGGCCCCGGAAACCCCGGCCCCTGAAGCCGCCGTTGATTTCTCGGTCCATCCGGGGGCGGTACGCGCGCCCATGGTTGGCACCGCCTATCTGGCCCCCGAACCCGGGGCGACCCCCTTTGTCAAGGTTGGCGACACGGTCACTGAGGGCGATACCTTGTTGCTGATCGAAGCCATGAAGACGTTTAACCCCATTCTGGCCCCGCAATCGGGCAAAGTCATAGAAATCCTGGTTGATGATGGAGCACCGATCGAGTTTGATGAAA
This sequence comes from Robiginitomaculum sp., assembly GCA_030949705.1. Classification (GTDB taxonomy): domain Bacteria; phylum Pseudomonadota; class Alphaproteobacteria; order Caulobacterales; family Maricaulaceae; genus Robiginitomaculum_B. The sequence goes on from JAUZSF010000022.1 coordinate 50,251, forward strand.
CCCTGTTGGTGATCGCTTAAGTGTTCGAAAAAGTTCTCATCGCCAATCGCGGCGAAATTGCCCTACGTATTCATCGCGCCTGCCATGAAATGGGCATTGCCACCGTGGCCGTGCATTCCACCGCAGACCGGGATGCCAAGCATGTATTGCTGGCAGACGAAAGCGTGTGTATTGGCCCGCCTGCCCCGGCACAAAGCTATCTGAATGTGCCATCCATTATGGCCGCGGCGGAAATCACCGGGGCCGATGCGGTGCACCCGGGCTATGGTTTTTTGTCGGAAAATGCCCGTTTTGCCGAAATTGTCCAATCCCATGATTTGACCTTTATCGGCCCTTCGCCGGCGCACATCCGCCTGATGGGCGACAAGATCACCGCCAAGGCCGCCGTCAAGGAAGCCGGCATTCCCGTGGTGCCGGGCTCTGAAGGCGAAATCAGCGAGCCAGAAGATGCCATCGCCATTGCCCGCGAGGTGGGCTTCCCCCTGCTGGTCAAAGCCGCCTCCGGTGGCGGTGGTCGGGGCATGAAGCTGGCCCGCGAAGAAAACGAGCTGATTCAGGCCGTGCAAACGCCCGTGCCGAGGCCGCCGCCGCCTTTGGCGATGGCACGGTGTATCTGGAACGCTATCTGGAACAACCCCGCCATATCGAAGTACAGGTGGTTGCCGACAGCCATGGCAATGTGGTGCATCTGGGCGAACGGGATTGTTCGCTGCAACGGCGCAACCAGAAAGTGCTGGAAGAGGCCCCCTCTCTCCTGCCTTGAATCAGGCACAGCGCGAAGAGATTGGCAGCATTGTCAGCACCGCCATCAAACGCATTGGCTATCTTGGCGTTGGTACCATTGAGTTTTTGTACGAAAATGGTGAGTTCTTTTTTATTGAAATGAACACCCGCCTTCAGGTGGAACACCCGGTAACCGAAATGGTGACCAGCGTTGATCTGGTGCGCGAACAAATCGCCATTGCCGCCGGCGAGCCGCTTTCCTTTACCCAGGAGGATGTACGCTTTAGCGGCTGTGCCATTGAATGTCGCATCAATGCCGAACACCCGCGCACCTTTGTGCCCTCGCCGGGGAAAGTACGCGAGTTTCACCCTCCGGGTGGTCTGGGTGTGCGCCTCGATTCGGCGGTTTATTCCGGTTATTCCATCCCGCCTTATTATGACAGCCTGATTGGCAAATTGATTGTCCATGGGGCTTGCCGCAAAGATGCCCTGCGCCGGCTTTCGCGCTCGCTGGATGAATTGGTGGTGACCGGCATTGAAACCACCTTGCCGTTGTTTCAGGACCTTCTGAAAAATGAGGACTTCCAAAAAGGCGATTATCATATTCACTGGCTGGAAGAGTGGCTGGCCGAGCATGACGGGTAAGGCGTGCCGGGCGTATTAGGACCAGACGAGCTTCTTGATCTCTATGCCCGGGGCCTGTTTCCCATGGCCGATGGTCGTGAAGACACACGCGCCGCCATTGTTGATCCGCCCATGCGGGGTATTTTGCCCTTGCACGCCTTGCACATACCTCGCCGCCTGCGCCGATCCGTGCGCCAGGACATATACGAGGTGCGCGTCGATACGGCCTTTGGCGGCGTGGTCAATGCCTGCGCCGCCCCCGCCCCGGAACGCGAAGATACCTGGATTAGCCATGGTATTGAATATCTTTATTGTGCACTTTTTACCCAGGGGGCTGCCCATTCGGTAGAGTGCTGGGACGATGACGAGTTGGTTGGTGGCCTTTACGGGGTGCATTTGGGCGGTGCCTTTTTTTGGCGAAAGCATGTTTTCCACGGCGCGCGATGCCTCCAAAATAGCCCTTGTTCATTTGTGCGCCCGGCTTAGTCAGGGCGGCTTTTCCTTGCTGGATACGCAGTTCCTGACCGATCATCTGGCGCAATTTGGTGCGCAGGAAATTACCCGTGCTGACTATCATAAACGCTTGCAACAGGCCCTGAAACAAAAGGGCGACTTTATGGCCCTTCCGGTTTCCATTTCGGGTAAAATGGCTCTGGAAATTCTGGAGGCGCGATAGGGGGGGCAAATGAGGTTTCTTCGTTTGTACATCAGGATGAGGGTATAGTTTTTTAGGGCTCCCGGGCGAAGACCCGGGATCCAAACAGTGCTTCTCTCTTGCTGTAGCTTTTTCTGTCTCTTGTCCTCCATCCTTCAAGGCTCCCCCCGGATTAAGTCCGGGGTTCGCACCTCAGGATGAGGTCTGCATAGTATTCTCCACCTCATGCTGAGGTGCGTAGCCCTTTCTAGGGCGAAGCCTCGAAGCATTAATATCAATAATATACCCTACCAGCGCCGATGTTGGATAAGGTTTTATTATTCTCAACGGTGTCATCCCGGGCGAAGACCCGGGATCCATGGTGAAGCCTTACATAAATGGATGTGCATAATGGACCCCGGGTCTTCGCCCGGGGTGACATCAGGGATTTATCCCCCACATAGACAACCCAAGGGTCAATAAGGGGCATCACTTACCCCTTGGACACCCTGCAATTACCCCTTAATGGCCCCTAAAATTTGCAAAACAGACCCTGAAACGTCCCTCATTTACCCCTGATTGCCCCTCACCACCCCTAACAAAAACGGGGATAAAACGGGGTTATCCTCACCAGGGCAAAATAACTTAAACTGGACCAATTTGAATCAGGAAACGGGAAGGTAATCACGGGTGCCGTTGGAATAGGTAATCAGCAATTCCACGTCCGTTTTATTATTAGTGTTGTCAACGGAGTGAGCTATTCCTTTGGGTACAAAAATTGTTTCTCCGGATTGAAGCACAGCCGTATCATTGCCCAAGACTACTATGCACTTTCCAATGATTACACTGATTGCTTCATGACAAAGAGTGTGTCTGTGGCGATCTGAACACTGGCCATGGCGTACAATCATGCGGGCAAGTGAAAACCCGGGATTCTCATGATTTACATCATCTATTAACCAATCCATGCGGCCCCAGTCATATATGACTGTACGCGCGGTTTCAGCCTTTGCAGTCAAGTACCCAGACATCATAAATCGGGTGTTCAAGGGCGTTCAGAGCCGGGTTGGAGGCAAACATCCAGCCGGAGAAAATCTCCTCGCCTTCGGTTTCCTTGCCAGCGCCATCCGTGCGCCGGTCTTTGATATTCATAAAGACATAGACTTCGGGTTTTTCTTCGGGCGGGGTTTTGCGGCAATAATTAACGGTAATGCTCAGCGTGCCGAACTGTACCGTGGTATTGATGGGGGCCTCGAAATCGCGGGTTTCGGCGCTGATCTTGTCCAGACCACGCAACACCGCCACGCTACCGGCACGCGAAGACAACAAATCCCGGCCAGACTCCGAGCGTGCATCCTGCGCCATGGTCGCAGACGTAAAGAAGAAGGCAAAAAGCGTGAACAGAATAATGCGCATAAGCCTGTATATCATATACTATGTGACGTGATTATGGCGTCGATTGAGCGGGTTCAGTTGATGATTTTCCAGCAAACTGCCCCAGAAGAGTTAATAAGTCCACTGCCCCTTGCGTAAAATCGAACTCATCGCCGGGGGCCAGCAATTCTTCTTCGGCACCTGGATCAATGGAAATATAGGCAGAGCCCAACAGGCCATCGGTGGTGATGCGGGCCACGGAGTCCTCGGGTACCGGTATGCCGGCATGGATACTCATATCCACCCGGGCATCATAGGTTTTGGTGTCCAGAGAAATATTGCTGATCACACCGACTTTCACACCGGCCATGCGAACGTCCGAGCCGGCATTAACCCCGCCGATCGAGCCAAATTTAGCTGTCAGCGTATAATCATCGCGGTTCTGGCCTTCGCCAACGGTTTGCATGGCGTAGACCACAAAAAAACCAGCCGCGATCAGAACCAGCAGGCCAACCAGTGTTTCGACAAGCTGGTCACGCATCAGGGTTTGGCTCCATCCTGTGCACTGGCTGGTGTCCAGGCCTCATAATCACCGGTGGCATGGGGACGGTGACCGCCTTTGGCCAGAGATCCCTGAGGATGCCAGGCATAAATGGTGCCGGTCAGATTGGGTTGGTGATCCTTTTCCCAATCTTTGCGCGCCAACGGCGACACAGTTGGCGGATTTTCAAAGGTGTGGTGCAACCAGCCATGCCATTCTGTCGGCACGCGCGACGCATCGGCATAGCCTTTATAGACTACCCAACGGCGCTTTTGATTATAAATGCCGGGTTTCTTTTCCTCGTAATACACATTGCCAAAATCATCTTCGCCGACTTTGACGCCGTGTTTGAAAATGGTGAACAAGGTGCCAAGGGTTGCCCCATCCCACCAGGCAAACAGTCTTTTGATGAAGAGTAGCATGATCAGATTCGCCTCACTTATCTGAGGCGACTATGGCGCTTCCGGCGGCCAAGGTCCAGAGGTGAAAATCACCTGTTATAAATGCCCAGCCCTGTCCAGACGTTCGATCATTCGGGTTCGTGCTTCGGGCAAAACCTTGTCGATTGGCCATAATACACGGCGTTCCAGAAAATAACCGGTCAGGTCCAGCCCGGCGCGCACATCACCGCTTTGGGGTGCCAGGGGTTCTGTTCGCAAAAAGCCAGGCAAAGACAATAACTTGTCCAGGTATGGTTCGGCGGCCTCGGCGCTGACGGCCTGGCCGCTTCGGGGGCTGACATGGGTAAGGTTTTCAGCAGTACCCGTGGCGGCACAGCGATCCAGTTGCAAACCATACCCCAGCTCGCGCAAAACACCGGCTTCCCAGCGCACATAAAGGGCCGGCCATATATTGATGTCGTGCATTTGCGAAATCAGGACATCAAAGGCCTCGTAAATGCGTGGTTGCGCCACGCGCTCCGGCAGGGTCAGACAGGCCATGGCACAGGCAGAACCAAGGCCGGCCAAGGCCAAAGGGTCATCAAAAAGCGCCGGGGCGCGGGCCTCTATGGCCTCAAAACTGAAGGTGCCCAAATGTTCTGACAGGCGGGCACGCCAGTGAACATCCAGAACATTACCGGGTTGCAATACCCCGCGCAGACGTTTGCCCGAGGCCCCACGGACCAGACCCGCATGGCGGCCATGATCAGCGCTGAGCACTTCGACAATGGCGCTGGTTTCCCCATGGGGGTGCACCATCAAAACAATGGCGCGGTCTTGCCATTCCATCAGTCCAGTTCCAAGCCAAAGATAGCAAGGTGCGCGGGATCCCGCGACCAGTTCTCGCGGACTTTGACATGCAGGAACAAATGCACCTTGCGATCAAACATGTGCGATAATTCCTGTCGGGCGGCGGCGCCGATGGCCTTGATCACCTGACCGCCTTTGCCAAGCACGATTTTGCGCTGGCTTTCGCGCTGTACACAAATCACCTGGCCGATGCGCACCGCGCCATTGCGGTGCTCTTCCCAGGTTTCGGTCTCTACACTGGCCGCATAGGGCAATTCTTCGTGAACTCGTAACATCAGCTTTTCGCGGGTCACCTCGGCGGCCAGCAGACGCGAAGGCAGGTCCGCGATCTGGTCTGCCGGATAATGCCAGGGACTGGGGGGCATGGCTGCCGCCAGGGATGATTTTAGCGTCTTTAGCCCAGAACCCTTACTGGCGCTTATCATGAAAGTTTCACCATAACGCCCTGTATTTTCGAAATGTTTTGCCAGTTTCAGCAAGTCTTCCTTGGGCATCAGATCAATTTTGTTCAGCGCCAGATCTGCTTTCAAATTATGGGTTTTGAGCCCCTCAATAATGCGCTCAACATCCTTGAATGCCAATTGATCCTGGGCCTTGGCCTCATTGCCATTCAAAACCCTGGCAAAGGCCGGGGCATCAATCAAATGCACGATTTTATCGGCTTCGGCAGCACCATTCCAGGCGGCCTGTACCATGGCCCGGTCCAAGGCCCGTTTAGGGGAAAAAATGCCGGGGGTGTCGACCAATATGATCTGACTTTGTCCCGCCACCAGAACGCCGCGCACATTAAAGCGTGTGGTCTGCACCTTGTGGGTAACAATAGAGACCTTGGCCCCGACCAATGTGTTGACCAAAGTGGATTTACCCGCATTGGGCGCGCCAATAATAGCCGCAAAGCCGCATCGGGGTTGTTGGGCCGTATCGGTCATATTTTTGTTCGCATTTTCAATAGATTACGCGCAGCCTCTCGTTCGGCTTCCTGTTTGTTGCGAGCCTTTCCCTGGGCGCTCAGTCCCCCGGCTTTGACCTCGATCAGGAATTCCGGCGCATGATCCGGGCCGGAACGTTGCAACAAGGTATAGTGTGGCAAGGCATCGCCTTTGCCTTGTGCCCATTCCTGGATCTGGCTCTTGGGGTCGGGTTTGGCACCGCCAGCATTTTCCAGCTCCCCTTTCCAGAAAGTGGTAAAAAACTGCTTTGCTGCCTCCAGCCCGCCATCCAGGTAGAGGGCCGCCAACATAGCCTCGCAGGCATCGCCCAGTATTTTGGTTTTATCACGCCCGCCACTTTTTTCTTCTGATTTGGAGAGCCATAAGACCTTGCCAATTTCGGCGCGCCTTGCCGCCCGGGCACAGGTTTCCTTGCGCACCAGTTCGTTCAAACGCGGGGCCATTTCCCCTTCTTCAAAGCGTTGGTCTGCATCATATAAGAATGCCGATGCCAATAACCCCAGTACCCGGTCACCCAGAAATTCCAGCCGTTCGTTATCAGGAACAATATTGCGCCCATCGCCATAGCTGGAATGGGTCAACGCCCGACGCAAGAGATCCTTGTTCTTGAATTGATAGCCAAGATGGCGCTCAAAAGCGGCCATCGCATCAGAGGTCGGTTCAGTCACTTGTTTTTCCGCAGACTGATTAAAACGCGAGGTCTGAAGTGGTACCAGGTCCATGGGCGCAGCAATTTGAATTTGTCATTGACTGAAACCAGCACTCTCTCTCCGCGGCCAACCAGATTTTCTGCGGGCACAAACCCCCAATCCCGGCTATCCAGCGAGTTGTCACGATTATCACCCATCATAAAATAATGCCCAGGGGGCACATGGTAAACCGGCGTATTATCGTAACGCCCGCCGTCAATCATATTATAGGTGATATAGCTGTGCCCATTGGGCATGGTTTCCCGATACCGGGTTACAACACGCGAGCCACCAAGATGTTCAACAATGGCCTCATCGCCGATTCTTTCTTTTGAAAGAAATTTCCCATTGAGCAAAACACGTCCGCTCTTGACCTGAATTGAATCCCCGGGAAGGCCAATGACACGTTTGATATAGTTGGTTTTATTATCCCGAGGCCATTTGAAGACGATGATGTCGCCGCGCTTTGGATCTTTACCAAAAATCCTGCCTTTGAAGAGCTTGGGGCTGAAGGGAAGTGAATAATGACTGTAGCCATATGCATATTTTGAAGCAATCAAATAGTCCCCAACCAGCAATTGCGGGCGCATGGATTCAGAGGGAATGGTAAAGGGCTGATATAAAACAGTACGCAAAATCGCTGCGATGATCAGTGCCCAGAAAACCGTACGAATGGTTTCGCCCCACCCGTCCTCCTCTGCTTTTTCCTTGGACTCAGTATTTACGCCAACATTCTCAGCCATGGTTCAGGTTTTCCTTGCTTCGATCACGACGAAGGCTTGTGCCATCGGGTAATCATCCGTAATCGTTAAATGGATGAAGGGCTGATACCCCTTTGGGGTCAACTCGTCCAGCCGCTTCGCCGCTCCATCGGCCAACACCATGGTTGGTTTACCCGAAGGCAGGTTTACAACGCCCAGCTCGCGCCACGCCACGCCGAACTTCACGCCAGTTCCCAAAGCCTTGGAACAGGCCTCTTTGGCGGCAAAACGTTTGGCATAAGAGGCTGCCCGTTCCTTGCGCCGGTCAGACTTTTCGCGCTCAACCGGTGTGAAGACGCGGTTGGTGAAACGCTCGCCAAAGCGCGCCAGTGTTTTTTCTATGCGGGTAATATCGCAAAGGTCGGCTCCAATACCCAAAATCATGATGAGGCCTCGTGGCGGGACCGCGCGATCAGGTCGCGCATATGGCAAATGGCTTCATGCAGCCCACAAAAAATTGCCTCACTGATCAAAAAATGCCCAATGTTCAACTCTTTTACCTCAGCAATGGCTGCAATCGGCATCACACTGTCATAGGTCAATCCATGACCGGCATGAATTTCAAGACCAGCTTTGGCCCCAAAGGCGGCCGCCTTGATCAGGTCATCCAATATAGAGGCCGCTTTTTGACTGTCGCCAGCATTACAGGCATCGGCATAGGCCCCGGTATGTAACTCCACTACAGGAGCGCCCAAAGACAATGCGGCCTCTAATTGGGCCTGCGACGGTTCAATGAACAGGGATACCCGGGTGCCATTTTCGCGAAGCTGGCGCACAAAACGGGCTAAATGGTTATGCTGTCCTGCCGCATCCAGCCCCCCTTCGGTGGTCCGTTCCTCGCGCTTTTCCGGCACAATACAGGCCGCATGAGGACGGGCATTCAAGGCGATGTCCAACATTTCGTCGGTTGCTGCCATTTCCAGATTAAGTGGCAGATGAATGTCTTTGCCCAGGCGAACGATGTCGCGGTCCGTAATATGCCGCCGGTCTTCGCGCAAATGCGCCGTAATGCCATCGGCACCGGCCTTGGCCGCAATCAGCGCTGCCTTTACCGGATCGGGATAATCCCCACCCCGGGCGTTTCGGATCGTCGCCACGTGATCAATATTCACACCAAGGCGGGGGATCATGCGTGCAAATCCCGGCTGCCGGGTTTATGGGGGGGAAGGGCCGCCAGCTCTGGTGGCAGATCGTCGGCAGCATAGGTGGGAAAATCAACTTGCGCCAAGGCGATCAAAGGTGCCCCCACATCGGCCTTGCCGCCCGAACGATCAATCAGACAGGCCTCAGCCACGACATCGGCCCCTAATGCCCGCACCGCTTCGATACATTCACGCGAAGAAAGCCCGGTAGTGACGATATCCTCCACAATTAATACCCGCGCGCCAGATTTTAGGGAAAATCCACGTCGCAGGCAAAATTGCCCCTCATCGCGTTCCACATACATGGCCGGCAATTTCATATGCCGGGCGGTTTCATAGCCCGGAATGATGCCGCCAACTGCCGGGGAAACAATGGCATCCAATGGTCCCAAATCCGCTTCGGCGACTTTCTCGGCCAAGGCCTTGCACAAGGTCTCGGTGCTGTCCGGATCCATGAATACAAAAGCTTTTTGCAAAAAGAATGGACTATGACGCCCCGACGAAAGCACAAAATGCCCCTCCAGCAAGGCGCCGGCATCGCGAAAAACTTGTAAAACATCATTTGTGTTCATGGTTAGACCCTTCTGTTGGGCTGCTGGCTCTGGCACGGTGCGCAGAAACCACACAACTGCACGCCCGCATGGCGGCAACAATATGGGAAAGATGTCTGGCCCCTGATACTTCAACATCAAAAGACATATCGAAAAAATCCGGGGAACGGGTTATGGAGCGAATATCCATAATATTGCCTTTGGAGCGGCCAACCGCATCAGCGATTTCGGCCAAAGCCCCCGGTTGATGCACGACAGTTGCCAGAATGCGGCCAATCGAGGCGGATTGCGTGCCGGCCTGTGGGGTCCAACTCAGATCGATCAGATCATCCTCGTTGTTTTCAAAATCGGCCAGCAATTCACAATCAATCGTATGTACGATCACCCCTTTGCCAGATACCCTTACCCCGACAATACGGTCCCCAGGTAACGGGGAACAACATTGCGCCAGATGCAGAGTGGCATTGGCTTTTATACCATTGCCCTTGATATAATAGCGCGCGGTTTCATCGCTGATCAATTCACGCTGATTAATGTGCTCTGCGCCATGATCTGCCCGCCCCGGAAACAAGGCGTCCATCAGCTTGTCGGTGCGCAACTGCCCACGCCCCACTTGACCGTACAATTCTTTATTGGTTTTCAGGCCAAGCCGTTTGCGGGCCTCTCTTAATACCACTGTGCCTTTGAGACCTTCGCGTCGCAAAAGCCGGTCCACAAAAGCCCTCCCCAGTTTTTCAAATTCCTGACGCTCCACCTCTCGGATCAGGCGCCGGATGGCCGAACGTGCGCGTCCGGTCACCACCATGCCTTCCCAGCCATGGGGCGGTCCCGGCACCCCGCCACGAATAATGTCCACCGAATCTCCATTATTGAGTGAAGTGCGCAAGGGTCGTTCCCGGCCATTGATTTTCACGCCAACACAATCGTCGCCAATGTCGGTATGAACCGCATAGGCAAAATCCAGTGCCGTGGCCCCGGCCGGCAGGGAAATCAGCTTCCCCTTGGGAGTAAAGGCAAACACCTGATCCTGGAACATTTCCAGTTTGGCATGTTCCAGAAAATCTTCGGGCTCGCCACCAAATTCCAGAATTTCCAATAGTGGTTTGAGCATTTCCAGCGGATCTCCACCGGCAACCGTGTCATAGGCATACCCGCCCTGTTTATAGCGCCAGTGCGCGGCCACGCCCTCTTCGGCAATACGGTCCATTTCCTCGGTACGGATTTGCAGCTCCACCTTGATATTGCCCGGGCCGATAACGGTGGTATGCAGGGATTGATAACGATTTGGCTTTGGTACGGAAATGAAGTCACGAAACCGTTCCGGCACACAACGCCAAGTCGTATGGATCAGCCCAAGCACCCGGTAACAATCTTCGGGATTATCCACAATAATCCGAAAAGCATAAACATCAGCCAGCTCGTCAAAGGTAATGGCTTGGCGCTCCAGTTTTCGCCAGATGGAAAACGGGCGTTTTTCCCGGCCGAAAACCCGCGCCGCAATGCCCGCGGCCATCACCCGTTCTGATATGGCCCGGGACATTTTACCCACTTCGGCAGATGTGCGTTCACGCTGGGTCTGCAAACGACGAGTAATTGAAACATAGGCCGGTGGGTTCAGACAGCGAAAGGAAAGGTCTTCCAGCTCGGCACAGATTTTTTGAATACCAATCCGCCGCGCTAGTGGGGCATAGATTTCGGCGGTTTCGCGGGCAATACGTTCGCGCTTTTCTTTTCTGGGAATAAAGTTAAGCGTCTGCATATTGTGCAACCGGTCGGCCAGCTTAACCAACAACACCCGTACGTCCTTGGTGATGGCCAGTACAAATTTTTGCAGATTTTCACCCTGTTGGGTCCGGGCGGAGATCAGTTCCAGCTTGCCCAGCTTGGTAACCCCGTCGACCAGAAAGGCCACCTCTTCCCCAAACCGTTCTCGCAGATCATCCAGCGTTACATCCGTATCTTCGACAGTGTCATGCAGTAGGGCTGTAACAATGCTTGCCGGGTCCAGGTGCAGCCCGATCAGGATGGATGCCACATTGACCGGATGCCCGTAATATGGCTCGCCCGATGCCCGCAATTGTTCACCATGCTTTTCCCGGGAAAATGCATAGGCATCCCGGATCAGTGCTTCATCAACACCAGGATAATAGGCCTTGATCCCCTCGATCAAATCCTCAGCGGTTGGTATAGGTCCGGGAACGCCGCCCGGCAGGGACGGTGAATTAACTGGCGACATGGTCGCCTCAGCCATAACGTCAGAAACGGTTGTCTGGGGCGCCATCGCGATCAGCAGTCAGCGCTTTGAGCATATCAACTTCGGAAATGGCCGCGTCTGCTTTTTGGTGCTCGATCGCCATACGTTCGGTTTCTTCGCCACTGTCTTCTTCGGGCAACACCCGTTGCAGACTGGAAACCAGGCTTTCTTTCAATGTGTCCACACTGATGGCCTCATCGGCGATTTCGCGCAGGGCCACAACCGGGTTTTTATCGTTGTCACGATCGACCAGCAAAGGGGCACCCGAAAGGATAGAGCGCGCCCGATGCGCAGCCAGCAAGATAAGGTCAAAACGGGTATCGACTTTTTCAATGCAATCTTCGACGGTGACGCGAGCCATATGGCACTCCGGTATCTGGGCAAAAAACCATTGTGGAAACGCGACTGCATAGCCTTGCGCCCGCCGCTATGCAAGTCTCAATATCGTCTAGAATGCACTATAATACAGTTGTTTGTACATTTATTTGCCATCCAGGGGCAAAACCATATCCCGGCTTTGGGCGGTTAAGGCCTTTATCATTACCGCCAGCGCTGTTCCCCGGCCCGGCAAACGCCATTGCGGTGCGACCTCTTGCAGAGGAAGCAAGACAAATGCCCGTCTTTCTATGCCGGGATGGGGTAAGGTTAAATGCAGGGTTCGCAAACATAGATTTTCATAGGATAAAAGATCAAGATCCAGGGTGCGCGGCGCATTACGATAAGAGCGCCGACGGCCAAATTGACGCTCTATGCCCCGCAAGGTTTGCAACAGCCTATGCGGGGGCAACACCGTTACCACTTCGGCCACCGCATTCACATAGGCCGGCTCGGATGGATCTGGCCAGGCCGGACTTTGCCATAACCGGGAAAACCGCAATACGCGTATGCCCTTGGCCATCAAGGCCGATTTCGCCCCCAAAATCGTATCTGCGGGTGCATGTTTTGCATATGGGAGGTTGGCACCAAAGCCGATATAGGCTTTGTTTGTGTGCATGAATAATCGCTGACCCACTTTTTTATCCATTTTTTTGAGAGATTATATACATGGCATTTTATCCCGATGAACGCCTTGGGCTTTTTATTGATGGCGCTAATTTTTACGCTGCTCTGCGGGCACTAGACATCGAAATAGACTATTCCAGACTGCTGGACGAATTTCGCCGGCGCGGTCGCCTGGTTCGTGCCAATTATTATACGGCTCTGGTAGATGATCAGGAGTTTTCTCCTTTGAAAAAAATGGTCGACTGGCTCGACTATAACGGCTTCACCATCATCACCAAATCCGCCAAGGAATATACCGATATATCCAGTGGGCGAAAACGGATTAAGGGCGATATGGATGTTGATATAACCGTTGATGCTCTGTCCGCAGCAGACTGGCTGGACCATATCATTTTGTTTTCCGGCGATGGTGACTTCTGCCCTCTGGTCAAAGCCATACAGCGCAAGGGCGTGCGGGTTTCGGTTGTCTCCACAACCTTGTCTAACCCGCCTGTCGCTTCTGATGATCTGCGCCGCGTTGCAGATTCCTTCATTGAATTGAGTGACCTGGCGCCCTTGCTTGGGCGTCCGCTACCCGATGATAATGAGGCTGGCGCGTTGTGATGGCTGAAAACACGCCATCCCCGTCTGCTATGATGCCGCCCGAGGCCCCTTATTCCTGTACTTTGTGCCCGCGTTTGGTGGCCTACATCAAGGAAATCGCCCTGGCTGAACCCGATTGGCATAACGGTCCGGTTGATTCCTTTGGCGATGAAGCAGCGCGTCTGTTGATTATTGGCATGGCCCCCGGGCGCGGGGGTGCCAATCGAACCGGGCGACCATTTACCGGTGATGGTGCTGGAGACTTACTCTATAAAGCATTGGCAAAACAGGGGTTTTCCATTGGTCAGTTTGACAGAAATGGCCAGGATGACCTGCGCTTGAACGATTGTATGATCACCAATGCAGTGCGGTGCGTGCCGCCACAAAACAAACCCACCGGGGAAGAAACCCGCAATTGTCGGCCCTTTCTGGTCAGTCGCCTGGCACATTTACCGAATGTCATAGCGTTATTCGCTCTGGGCCGGATCGCCCACGACAATATTATCTCCACCTTGGGGTTACGCCGGGCCGCCTACCCCTTTGGCCATGGAGCAGAGCATGATCTGCACAGCAATGGGCGACAGTATCGATTGTTCGACAGCTATCATTGCTCGCGCTATAACACCAATACGGGTCGGTTGACCGAAGCCATGTTTGACGACGTTTTTAGGGCGGTTCGCGCATTTCTGGACAAGAGTATATGAGCGAGAGCACCGCGTTTCAGTTGATCCGGCAACGCCGTTTCGGGCCGTTACTTGTTTCCCAGACTCTGGGTGGATTTAACGACAATGTATTTAAATACTCGCTGATCATTCTGATTACCTTTGGTGGATTGCAATTACAGGGCATCCCGCGCAGCGTTCTGGTGCCTGTGGCGGCCACAATTTTCACCTTGCCGTTCTTTTTATTTTCTGCTCTGGCCGGCCAAATTGCCGATCGGTTTCCCCGTGATCTGGTATTAAAATATACCAAATTTGCCGAAATTATCCTGATGCTCAGCGCGGCGTTAGGATTCATCCTGAATTCCGGCCCGATCCTGTTTGTCACCCTATTCTTCATGGGGGCGCAATCGGCCATTTTTGCCCCGGCGAAACAGGCCTCTTTGCCACAATATCTCAGCCGAAAGGAACTGGTGCCCGGCAATGCCATGATCAGCGGCACCTTGTTTTTGTCCATACTTAGCGGCTCTTTGGTTGGTATATTGCTGATACGTCGCCCCTTTGGCCCGGAAATCATTGGCGGATTACTGGTCACGCTGGCGATATTGGGGTGGGGATTCATGCGCATGATGCCCACCAAGCCGGCCGCCGCCCCCCACCTGAAATTAAACTGGAATATTGTTTCGGGTACCTGGCATACCATGGCCACCTTATTTACTGAGCCAAAAGCTTTTCGCCCCCTGATCGGCGTTGCCTGGTTCTGGACGGCGGGGGCGGCTTCCACCACCGTTTTACCATTGTTGGTACATGACGTTCTGTACATGGATGTCAGTGTTGTATCGGTTTTCATGGCGGTCTTTACCATAGGGGCGGCACTGGGCTCGTTAGGCTGTGCGGCCATTAACCGGGACCGGGATATTTTATGGCTTTCCATAGCCGGGGCCATTTTGCTTTCTGTTTTTGCCATCGATGTCTTACTGGCCAGCGCTGGGCGTACGGCCATGCCTCTTGGCGGCCTGAATGAGTTTTTTGCCGACAAACGAAACTGGCGACTGCTCTTTGACTTTTTTGCCATGGCGGTTTTTTCCGGCGTGTTTGTTGTCCCCCTGCAGGCCATGTCCCAGCATCGGGCGCCCGAAGAATCGCGCGCCCGTATTCTGGCTGGCGGCGCGGTAATGAATGCCGCTGGTGCCTCCTTCGGCCAACTGGCGCTGATCGGCATGGCCCGGGCGCATTTACCGCTGTCCAGCGCCTATGTTGGCATTGCTGTTTTCAGCCTGCTTTTCGCTCTTTTCATGATCTATCGACGGATAAAAAACACATGGTAATTGTCACCGATAACGCCGCCCTGAAAAACGTCTGCGAGGCATTGAGCCAGACCGACTTTTTCGCCGTGGATACCGAATTTTTGCGCGAAAGCACCTATTGGTCCAAACTGTGCCTGATACAGGTGGCCGGCGGCGATGTTGAGGCCATTATCGATCCGCTGGCCGATGGGCTGGATATGCGTCCGTTCCTGTCGATCATGGCCGATACCCGCATTACCAAGGTATTTCATGCCGCCCGACAGGATCTGGAAATTTTTTATCGCCTGATGGGACAAGTGCCCCTGCCCCTGTTTGACAGCCAGATCGCCGCCATGGCCGCGGGCCTGGGCGATTCCATCGGCTATGACACGCTGGTACAGAAAATGCTCAAGAAAAGCGTGGACAAAGGTTCGCGCTTTACCGACTGGTCCCGGCGACCGCTATCGGACAAGCAACTGACCTATGCCATTGGCGATGTCACCCATTTGCGCGATCTGTATCCCTTGTTGATTGGTCGCCTGAAGGAGCGCGATCGGCTGAGCTGGGTTGATGAAGAAATGGCAAGCCTGACCAACCCCGCGATTTACCAGTTTGACCCGGAAGACGCCTGGCGCAGAATGAAAATTCGCAAATATTCGCCGCAATGGCTGGCCGTCATGCGGCTGGTCACGCGCTGGCGCGAACGCGAGGCCCAAACCCGCGACAAGCCACGGGGACGTATCCTGAAAGATGATGCCATATATGAGCTCGCGCAACAGGCCCCCCGATCCGTGGAGGCTTTGGGCAGAATGCGCGCCATCCCCAGAGGGTTTGAGCGCTCTTCCATGGCACAGGGCCTTTTGGCCGCCATTAATGAAGCCTTGTCGGACCCGGAAAAGCATGCGCCGCAAATCTCCCGTCCGCCGGTCATGCCTTCTGGTTTGGGGCCGGTGGTTGAATTGCTAAAGGTATTATTGCGCATTAAGTCCGAAGAGCTGGGCGTGGCCCCTCGCCTGATTGCCAATGCCGCCGATATCGAACGTCTGGCCGCCTTTGATGATGCCGATATTCCGCCTTGAAAGGCTGGCGTCTGCAAGCCTTTGGCAATGACGCCTTGCGCTTGAAAAAAGGTGAACTTTCGTTAACGCTAAAAGGCAAGCGTGCCGTTATTGAGCCACGTCAAGGTTAGGGGGCGGCCCGGTTTCCAGCCCCAATGCTGCGGCCATTTCCTGTAGGCGTTTTTGGGCCCGTGCGGTGAGCAATTCCTGGGCATCATCGCGAGCAACCAGATACAATTGGTCGTCCTGTAAGTGCACGTGCGTGCGTTTTAGCAATTTGGATGTGCGCCCCGAGACCGCAGCAGCGCATCGCAGGCTCATGCCCAGCCCCAAGGCCCAGTCTTTTTTTGCTCTTTGCCCAGCAAATGGCCAATCAGGCCGCCGCGGGGTGGCGTTGTATCCCCGCTATAGCGATAAAATATACACAGAGCCAAGGCCACACGCTCTTCGTGAGACAGACCGGCAAAGGGGGCAAATAAAACAATATCAAAGGCAATCTGCGCCCGGTGATCGGGGTGCAGACGTGCGCCAATATCCGCCAGCCGACAGGCCGCCGCCATCATCAGATTGGTGCGTGGCTCGCCAAATGGAGATTTGAGTACATCGCGTACCGGTTCCAGCCAGCGCTGTACTTCGCTGCCAAAGCGTGAGGATGACCAATTTTGTTGTGCCAAGGCCTTCACCCCGGCCAGTACCGGGTGTTTGGCCCGCGCCTTTGAGCCCAGCTCTTCATACAGCAGGCCTTCGCGGAGGCCATAACCGGATATGGTCACGCTTTCAAAAAACTGGCGTTGTAATATCCGTTCCAGCAACAGGGCCGCATAGGGCAATAAAGGTGCTCGGCGCGAAGAAAGCCCCGGGGTACGCGCCAGCGAGGCCGGGCTTTGGGACCCTACCAAATGCACCAGCTCGAATGCCTCATCCCGGCTGATCCGGTAATTATGCAAAACCCGCAAGGGGTGCCCTCGCAGGGCCATATTCACCAGTGCCAGAGAACGCCACGCCCCGCCCACCGCATAAAAACTGCCACTATCTTTGGTGGTGATCTGCGCTGAGGCTTCATCCAGCGCCTCATCAATGCGGGCACTCATCGCCTTAATATCCATATCGCCGCCGGCACGCATGGCCAATGGCCCGAGAGGCAGGGAAATGCCCCGCTTTACCCTGCCCTTGCCCACGGGCACCAGTTCCAGCGAGGATCCGCCCAAATCCCCGATCACGCCCACAGCATCCGGCGCGCCGGCGATCACCCCTAAGGCAGACAGACGGGCCTCTTCCAGGCCGGCAATGATGGATATGCGCAATCCGGTTTGGGCTTTGACGGCCTTGATAAAGTCCGGACCATCTTCGGCAACGCGCACAGCGGCGGTGGCCACCGCCAGCACATTGCTTACCCCCCGGGCCTTGATGATGCGTTTATAGCGTTTCAAGGCCGCCATGGCGGCCACCGCGCCTTCCGGATTTAACTTGCCAGTTTGGGCCACGCCGCGCCCCAGCCCGGCCAAGACCTTTTCGTTGAAGATCGGCTGAAAAAACGTCTCATGGGTGCGAAACACAACCAGTCGGACAGAGTTGGAGCCAACATCAATGACGGCCTTGTCAACAAGACCGTTTACGGTTTTGCCCCCCTTGGATGCCATGTTTATGTGCTCCGCGGTTGTACGAGCGGTGGTTGGTCATGTTTGAGCGCACTGCCGCGCCCGGACAGGGATGGATTGGTCATAAAATAGGTATGGGCACTAAACGGTTTTTCGATTCCTGAAGTATCAACTCGTTCAAAACTGCCATCGGGGCCCATAATCCAACTCTGTGCCTGATCCTGTAAATTGGTCACCATAATCTGATATAACACCTGACGATGCACCGTTGGGTTCTGGATGGGACACAAAACCTCGACCCGGCGATCCAGGTTGCGCGGCATCCAGTCCGCCGAAGAAATAAACACCAGAGCGTTGTTGGAGGGCATGGCCTTGCCGTTGGCGAAACAGGCTATGCGCGAATGTTCCAAAAAGCGGCCAATAATACTTTTTACCCGAATATTCTCTGACAAGCCGGGTACGCCCGGACGCAGACAGCAAATCCCGCGAATAACCAGATCAATCGGCACGCCGGCGGCACTGGCTTGATAGAGTGCATCAATGACCTGACTGTCGACCAGAGCGTTCAGTTTCACCCAAATGCCGCTGGGTTTGCCGGCCCGGGCATTGTCGGCCTCGGCCGCAATCAGGCGCAACAAGGTGGATTTGCAATTTAATGGGGATAAGGCAATGCGTTCCAGCGCTTTGGGCTGGGCATAACCAGTTACATAATTAAATACCCGCACAGCATCGCGGCCAAAAGCGGGATCGGCAGTAAAAAGCGAAAGGTCCGTATACACCCGCGCGGTGACCGGATGGTAATTGCCGGTACCAAAATGAGTATAGGTGCGCAGCTGTTCGCCTTCGCGGCGCACCACCAGGCTCAGCTTGGCATGGGTTTTCCACTCGATAAAGCCATACACCACCTGCACCCCGGCGCGTTCCAATGCGCGGGCCAGATTAAGGTTGGTCTCTTCATCAAAGCGCGCTTTAAGCTCGATCAGGGCGGTGACGTTTTTGCCAGCTTCGGCCGCGGCAATCAGGGCGGCGACAATGGGCGAGCTTTTGGAGGTCCGATAGAGGGTCTGTTTAATCGTTACCACATCAGGATCTGCAACGGCCTGGCGCAAAAACTGCACCATCACGTCAAAGGATTCGTATGGGTGGTGAATCAGAATGTCTTTTTCACGGATGGCCGCAAAACAATCGCCGCCATGATCGCGAATGCGTTCAGGAAAGCGCGGCTCGTAAGGCGGGAATTGCAGGTCAGAGCGTTCAGGGACGATCAACTGGTCCAGCTGACTGATCCCCAAAATACCATCCACCGGGGCTACATCGCGCTGGTCAGCACCTAATTGTTCGATAATGAACTGGCGCAGGCTGTCTGGCGTACTGACATCAAATTTGACCCGCACCACCACACCGCGCCGGCGTTCCCGGATCATGCTTTCAAATTGACGCACCAGGTCTTCGGCTTCTTCCTCGATCTCGATATCGCTGTCCCGCAGCAACCGAAATGCTCCGGTTTCTTCGACGATATAGCTGGGAAAAATATCTTCAAAAAACAGCGCCAGCACCGATTCCAGCGGCACATGGCGCTTGATGGAAAATCCGTCTTCGGTTTTTTTCTGATCATCCAGCACCAAAAAGCGCGGCACCCCCGAAGGAATCGGCACCAGTGCATTCATTGGTTTGCCATCGCGCGCCCGGCGCAGCCTGAGTACCAGAGCAAAGCCAAGATTGGGAATGAAGGGAAAGGGGTGTGCCGGATCAATCGCCAAGGGAGTAATCAGGGGAAAAATGCGCGTTATAAACAGATCATGCAGTCGTTGGCGGTCTTCTTCGGCCAAATTTTCGGCATTGGTTACACATACCCCGGCCTTGGCAAGATTGGGCTGCAACTCACGCCAGATGCGTTGTTGATCTTGCATTAACCGCCCGGCTTCCTGATTGATACGTTCCAATTGTTCCGACGGGGTCAGGCCATCCTGGCTTTTGTGGCTGATACCGGCACGAATTTGTGCGCGCAGCCCGGCAACCCGCACCATGTAAAACTCGTCCAGGTTGGAGCCGGAAATGGACAGAAACCGCAAACGCTCCAGCAGCGGATGACAGGGGTTTTCCGCCTCCTGCAAGACACGCATATTGAATTGCAGCCAGCTCAATTCGCGATTCAGAAATCGCGCCGAGGAGGTCATCAGTTCCTCATTGAGGGTATTGGCCGATGCGCTATCTTGGTTATCCCGTTGCATCAGGGCGGGCAGTCTCTTCCGTGCCAATTCCGACGGGCGATCCACGGTGCTGTACCAGCGGTAACCGTACGATGCTGCCTTAATGTATCTATGCACCTTATGAATAAATGACGTGGATACGTTCAACGGTCGTCAATGCCGCAGCCGTCGAGCGTTCCATACGAGTAAGAAGGTAATCTATCACCGCTTGATCCACGGCAATCTGGCGATCGGCAAATAGTTTCTTGAGAACGCCACCAAGCACTACATCATCCGGCTCTTCAATAGCAACCGTGTGCATGGCGGCCAAACGGGAGGGCAGATCTGGGAGGCTGACCGGCCATTGGCGTGGTTTCCGTGTACTGGTCAGTAAAACATGGACTGTTCCCCGCGCGGCCTCATTAATCAACCTGAACAGATTTTGTTCATGCATGGCATCTGGCAGGTCTTCAATCAGCACACAGCCCTGAATGCGTCTTGGCAGGTTGGACAAATCCAGAATTTGGCCTTCATTTTCTTCGATCCACAAAGCCGCCAAATGTGTTTTTCCACACCCCATGGGGCCGGTCAGCGCCATTAAACCGCCCGGCCAATCCCGCCATGCCTGTAAGGCCTTGCGGGCCAATGCATTGCTTTGCCCTTCGACAAAGGTGTCGCGGCGATACGCACCGCCCTTTGGGGCCAGATCAAGCCAGAGTTGACGGGTTTGCACGATACCACCTCAGGCAGGGTTATTGCAGGCGGGCCACCAGCCCCGATTTCTTCTTGGCGCAGGAGCACCCCTTTTTGTGCCAGGCGTCTGGCCAATTGCTCCTCGCTGCCAATATAGCTGAGCGTCAGCAAGGCCCCATCATAACTAAGGGCATCCAGCCGTGCTTCCTCCACCAGCGCCACGCCCCCCAGGGCATCACGAAGGCGTTGCCATTCTGGCAGTGTGTTATAAAGCGCTGTCAGACGCACGCTTTGGCGGCTGGCATCACGGACGATGGCCTGTTGCTTCCAGTCCGTATCCAGCACTTGCGCGATTTTATCTGCCGCAGCGTATAATGCCTGGTCCAGCCATTGGGATTGGCGCGCACTAAACGGGGCCATCCCTTCAAATGAACCCATGTCCACTATGGATTCGACCCCATTTTCTCCAATCTGAACACGCTGTGCCTTGATACGTACAGCATTCGAACCTTCGGGTTTGGCAGAGGCAATGATGATTTCCTTCACCCCCGCGCTGGCGGCCATGGTACTGAGCAAATCATTATCAAAATTGGCCAATTGCCAGGCTTTCAGAGAGGTTCCTTGTTCATCCAGATCCATATCTTCGGTGGCAAGTTTCAACGGAACCAGATGGTTTTGAAACCCTGGACGCTTTAGTACCTTTGCAAAAGGGTTATCGGTCCCTAGCACCGCCTGTCCTTCTGGGTTCTGCCACAGCGCTACGATCAAAACCGGGGCGGCCTGACTTTCCACAAATGGCAGATTATGTGCCCGCAGAAAATTTCGTACCGCTTGCGCATCAAAGGTGACACTCAAATCCCCCAGATAACGCGAACGGCTGCGTTTTTCATTGGCAATTTCGATACCGGCCACCAATTGTTCTGCAACATCTTCGGTGATGACCAATGGCGGGTCCAATGCCAAGCGGTCGGATGGCAGGGTTAGCCGATCCAGCAATTGATAGGTGGCATCCAGCGTGCCAACCCGAATGGCCTGTGTCCGTGCCTTGGTGACATTGGCCCCATAGGCATCAATACGAACCCCGGTAATTTCAAACGGGCTGCCTGCCATGGCGGCTGTAGAGACTACCAGGCCTGCCAGAAAAATGATCATTGCGCGTAACATGGGTGTTCCTGACATAATTACACCGAACCGGCCATCAATATAGACGATGCAGCCCCCTGAATGAAAGCCGCGACTTGCGCCTATTCTCACAATAGGTCATAGGGAGAAAACCGATAGGAATCAGCTGATGGTCAAACCACCAAAAACCAGTCTCAGCTATGCGCAAGCTGGCGTTGATATCAGCGCCGGAGACATACTGGTCACCAAACTTCGTCAACTCACCAAAAAAACGTACCGCCCCGGTGCCGACACTGCGCTGGGCGGTTTTGGCGGTGTTTTTGATCTCAAGGCCGCCGGGTATAAAGACCCTATACTGGTTTCAGGCACCGACGGTGTGGGGACCAAGTTGAAAATTGCAGTGCAGAGCGGCCAGATCGATACCGTTGGCATCGACCTGGTGGCCATGTGTGTCAATGACGTATTAGCCCAGGGGGCCGAGCCGCTCTTTTTTCTGGACTATTTTGCCTGTGGACAGTTGGATCCAGACGCTGCGGCCCGCGTTATAGCTGGCATTGCCCAAGGGTGTGCACAGGCCGGATGCGCGTTGATTGGCGGCGAAACTGCTGAAATGCCAGGTATGTATACCGGGAAAGACTTTGATCTGGCCGGCTTTGTCGTCGGGGCCGCCGAACGCAACGCCCTGTTGCCCACCAAAAACACCATGAAAGCCGGCGATACGTTGATCGCTATTGGCTCTTCCGGCCCGCATTCCAATGGGTATTCACTGATCCGGGCGGTGGTTGAACGAACCGAATTAGCTTGGTCTGATCCTTGTCCCTTTGCGCCAGACGCCACGCTGGCCGAGGCTCTGCTCTGTCCGACCCGGATTTATGTGCGCTCATTGCTGCCCCATATTCATGATGGCACGATCAAGGGACTGGCGCACATTACCGGCGGCGGGCTGATTGAAAACCCACCGCGCATGTTGCCAGCACATTTGCACGCCAACATAGATGAAAAAACATGGGAATGGCCGCCTGTATTCAAATGGTTGGCAGAAACAGGCAATATCTCAGCATATGAAATGCAGCGCACCTTCAATTGCGGCATTGGCATGTTGTGTGTTGCCGACGCCGACACGGCACCGGACATAATTGAGACCCTGCAGACCGCCGGTGAAACAGCCTGGGCAGCCGGGTGTCTGGTGGATGCAAATTCGTGACCGTCCCAACAGCCGTACTGATTTCAGGGCGTGGCTCCAACATGGAAGCCCTGATCAAAGCCTCCAATAAACCTGGCTTCCTGCCCGAATATCCCTGGTGATTTCCAATAAAAAAGAGGCCAAAGGCCTGTCCATCGCACACGCATATGGGATTAAAACCCAGATTATTTCTCATACGGATTATGCTACCCGCGAAAACTTTGAGGCTGCTCTGCACAAGGCTCTGACAGTCAACCAGATTCAGTTGGTTTGTCTGGCCGGCTTTATGCGGATTTTAGGGGCTGATTTTGTTGGCCAGTGGACTGGTAAAATGATCAATATCCACCCTTCCCTACTCCCCGCGCTGAAAGGCTTGAATACCCATGAGCGCGCCATCCAAGCGGGAATGAAACGTCATGGATGCACGGTCCATTTTGTTAGTCCAGAAATGGATGAGGGGCCAATTATTGCCCAGGCTGCTGTGCCGGTCCTGACAGATGACACCAGTGACATTCTGGCCAAACGAGTGATCGAATCAGAACATTGGCTTTATCCGGCCTGCCTGTCTTCGCTGGCGAAGGGGGATGTTCAAATGCCTCACAAAACATAAAATTTTGCGTTATTTTGCCTCAATACCGGGCAGAAAACAGTTCAAAGCAAACAATTGCTTCGCCTGCGAAGAATAATCGTGTTCTAAATGTCACTATGGCAACGTAATTTCTGTAACTGCCTCTACACAATCTGGCGTTTCGTTAGCTCTGGGCCTAGAAAATTACATCATCTGACTGATTATTATGAGGCTGGCGCGCTGTCGGCCTGCCTGAACAGGAAATTATCTCTTATGCACACTTCATACAAAAAGACTTTGGGACGCTTCGGTGGCGCGGTTAGCGTAGCTGCCCTTGCTTTTTCGGGCGCTCTGGCTCTGCCGGCAACGGCCCAGGAAGTTACCAACGACAATGGCCTAGACGTCATCATCGTAACGGCTCAAAAGCGGGCAGAAAACATTCAGGACGTGCCGATTTCCATCAGCACCATGAATGGCGATAACCTGGATAACATTCTTTCTGGCGGTGAAGATATTCTGGCGCTCTCCGGGAAAATCCCCAGCCTGAACATTGAATCTTCAAATGGCCGGGTTGCCCCGCGTTTCTATATTCGTGGTCTTGGTAACACCGATTTTGACCTGGCAGCCTCACAGCCAGTTTCCGTCATCATGGACGACGTGGTGATGGAAAACGTAGCGCTGAAGAGCTTTCCACTGTTTGATATCGAACAGGTTGAAGTTCTGCGCGGCCCACAAGGCACGCTCTTTGGGCGAAACACCACGGCCGGTATCGTAAAATTTGACAGTGTTCGTCCCAGCGATGAATTCGAAGTCGATACCACCGCCAGCTGGGGGCGTTTCAACACCATTCGCCTGACCGGTGCCATGGGGGGCGGTCTGATCAAAGACAAACTCTCCATGCGGGTTTCTGGCCTGTTTGAACACCGCGACAACTGGGTGGATAATGGCTTCACCGGCGAGAAAAACGTTATTGGCGGTTTTGATGATGTGGCTGGGCGTATCCAGTTCCTGTTCACGCCGACGGAACGCTTCAGCGCTCTGTTGATCGGTCAGGCACGTTCGATAAACGGTAATACCGCCACTTTATTCCGCGCCAACATCTTTGACACGGGCAGCAACCGGTTAAACAAAAACTTTATTCGCGACACTGTCTTCTTTGATGGCGGGGACAATAACTTCCAGACCTATGACAACGCTGGCCTGACCCTGAAAATGGAATACGAAGCCGATGCCGTCACCTTTACCTCTATCACCTCCTTGCAAACCGTAGACGGTTCCAGCATTGGTGATATTGATGGTGGGTTTGGTGCCTCCTTCCTGCCCTTTATGGGACCAGGCTTTATCCCCTTCCCTTCAACCACGGAAGGTTCCATTAAAGAACACAACCAGTTCACCCAGGAATTCCGCCTTGCCAGCAATGGCAGCGGCCCGGCCAAATGGCAGGTTGGTGCATATTACTTTAATATGGATCTGGCGCTGGGAACCAACCCGTTCTTTGTGCCGGAAACGGTTTTGAAACAGTCCAACAACTCCTGGGCTGTCTTTGGTCAGGGCAGTTATGACGTAACAGACCAGTTAACGGTTACCGCTGGTGTGCGTTATACGGAAGACAAAAAGCGCCTTGGCGCCATTGCTACAAACTTCCCAATTTCCAATGTCGATATCAAAGGCACAAAAGTCAGCTGGGATGTTAGTGCAGATTATGCCGCAACCGATACAGTCAGCCTCTACACCCGTGCGGCTCGTGGTTTCCGCGCCCCGTCCATTAGGGCCGGGATGTTGCCTTCTTTGGCCAGCCTTCATCGGCGCGTTCCGAAACCATCGACTCCATCGAAACCGGTTTCAAATCAGAACTTTATGAAAATACCCTGCGTCTGAATGCGGATATTTATTATTATCGCATCAAGGATATGCAACTGACCGCGATCGGTGGTGCCGGTAACTTCAACCAATTGATCAATGCCAAAAAAGGCATTGGGTACGGGTTTGAATCTGATGTGGAATGGTTGGCCGCCGATTATCTGGTGCTGACCGCCGGTTTTGCTCTTAACAAAACTGAATTCCGTGACCCGAACCTGACGGTTCCGATTTGTGGGTCCGGTCAGTGTACGCCACTTGATCCGCTGGATGCCAACGGCAATGCCATCGTCAACGGCAACCCCTTCCCGCAAGCCCCGAAAGTTACGGGTAATTTCACCGCGCGGTATTCTATTCCCGCAGGTCCTGATGGCGATTTCTACGTCTTTACCGATTGGTCTATTCAAGGAAAAACCAACTTCTTCCTGTACGAATCTGCTGAATTCAAAACCAGCGGCAATTTCGAAGGCGGCCTTCGGGTTGGTTATGCTCGCAATGACAAGGCCTTTGATTTTGGCTTTTACGTTCGGAACATCACCAATGAAAGAAACGTCATCGGCGGGATCGATTTTAACAATCTGACGGGCTTCACCAAAGACCCACGGACATTTGGTATCTCCCTGACGATGCATCGCTAAAAGATGATAACAAAAATTTGATCAAAGGCCCGGCGGTTTGCCGGGCCTTTTTTTCTTGTCTCATACACAAACCTATGTTCTTTGTTTGTTTCCATCTTTCCAACTTCATGGTGACCCAAATTGATTAAACTCTTCCAGCCTCCCCCCGCCCTTGGTGCGGCCAACCCCAGCCCTTTTTGCATCAAGCTGGAGGTTTTATTAAAAATGTCGGAACTCCCCTTTGAAATCAAATTCAAAGGAGATCCGCGCAAAGGCCCCACAGGGAAAATTCCCTTTATCGAAGACAATGGTTCTCGTATGGGCGATTCCGGCCTTATTCAGCGCTATCTGGAGCGCGAATATAATGTTGATTTCAATGTGGGCCTGAATGCGCGCCAAAAGGCAGAGGGCCTTGCCTTTATTCGGCTTGCCGATGAACATCTTTATTGGGCACTGGTGTATTCACGTTGGCTTGAGGATGAAAACTGGGCCGTATTAAGACCTTTGTTTTTTGGAAAACTGCCGTTTCCCTTGCGGTTGATTGTGCCAAACATTGCGCGCAATGATTTGCGCAAAGCCCTGCATGGTCATGGGATTGGCCGCCATGATCGTGACACGTTATATGCCCTGGCAGCCGAGGATTTGGCCGCCATAGCAGATTTTATCGGTGATCAGGATTTTGCCTTTGGGGACACCCCCAAGGCCGTCGATGCGGCGTTATATGGGCAACTCAGCGGTATTATTGATGCGCCATTTGACACCCCTCTAAAGCGCGCGGCTATGTCTCATAAAGTTTTACCGGCCTATTGTGCGCGCATGCGCGAACGCTTTTTCCCAGATCTCTAGTAGAAACGCCTAGCCATAAATCATATGCGGCAAGGCGGTTGCCAAGTCGGGAAAAAGCGCCACCAGCGCCATCACTAGCACTTGGATGGCCACAAAGGGTAAGGCACCACGGTATATATGCCCGGTGGTGACCTCTTTGGGGGCCACGCCGCGCAAATAAAACAGGGCAAAGCCAAAGGGTGGCGTTAAAAAACTGGTTTGCAGGTTAATCGCCATCATCACGCCCAGCCAAATGGGATCCACCCCCATGCCCAGCAAAATCGGGCCCACAATGGGAACCACCACAAAGGTAATTTCAATAAAATCCAGAAAAAATCCCAACAGGAACATTACCAGCATTACCAGCACAACAGCTCGTACCGGCCCGCCACCACCAGACAGCAGCAAGTGTTCCACCGTATCATCGCCGCCAAGGCCACGAAAAACTAGGCTGAACAAAGTGGCTCCAATCAGGATGACGAAAACCATCGAGCTGATTTGCGCTGTGGAACGGCTCACTGCCTGCAACACCCTGGTTTTAAACAAACGCCATAAAGATACCCCAACGCCCAGGATTGCTGGCACGGTAAGCAATATAGCTGCTCCCTGCCCTATCTTCTCTGCCAGGCTGGTATCGCTACGGCCAAGACGTAGATCCATCATCATCGCCAGTGCAATCATGCTGGCAAAGGCAGCCGCTCCGGCCATCACCCAGATGCGCCCCCAATCGCGGCCCCCTTTTGCAACCTTGCCCAAACGACTGGCCGCCAGGAACAGGGCCCCCAGAGCCCCAACACCGGCGGCCTCAGTTACATCGGCAAGCCCGCCCAAAATGGAGCCCAACACCGCAAAAATCAGTAATAATGGCGGTAGCAACACGCCAAGAATTGCTCCTAAACTCGGGGCCTGTCCCTCTGCTTTTTTAACGGCCGGGGCCATTTGCGGGCGCAGATATGCCACCGTAATCATCCAGAGCAGATACAAAACCACCAGCAACAGGCCTGGCAACAAGGCCCCGGCAAAAAGGTCGCCAACGGATATGGTGCGCGGCGCAAAATTACCGGCGTCCAATTGCGAGCGCTGATAGGCATTGGAAATCACATCTCCCAGTAGCACCAACACAATGGAGGGAGGAATGATCTGTCCCAAGGTGCCAGAGGCAGCAATGGCGCCGCACGAGAGTGATGGAGAATAGCCATGGCGCAACATGGTTGGCAGTGACAGTAGCCCCATGGTTACCACCGTGGCCCCAACAATACCGGTGGATGCTGCCAGCAATGCCCCGACCAGAATGACAGAAATGCCCAAGCCCCCACGAAGGCGGCCAAATAGTCTTGCCATAGTTTCAAGGAGTTCCGCCGCAATGTTCGAGCGCTCCAGCATGACCCCCATAAACACAAAGAGCGGCACTGCCAACATCACTTGGCGGGTCATCACGCCGCCATAAATACGATTGGGAAACGCACTGAGTAGGTGGGCTTCAAAATGCCCGGTCAGAATCCCGATGCCGGCAAATAACAGGGCCACCCCGGCTAGGGCAAAGGCCACGGGATAGCCCGACAGCAAGACCAATATGGCCGCGGCGAACATCAACAGGTCCAGATGGGAAAGCAGGATGTCCATGAGCTAGACGTGCTCTTCAACGCTTTGCGGCGCGGGCATGGGCGCACCATAAAGGCAAAGTGCTGCTCGCAATGCCATGGCCGAGCCCTGTGCCATCATCAAGGCGGCAAAGACGGGGATGGCGGTTTTTAAAAGATAAACCGCCTGTAGACCATTGGCCTCGGCCGAGCCTTCATGAAAAATCCAGGCGCGGGCGGCATAGCTGCCACCATATTTGAAGATTAAGATGGACACTGGTATCAATAAAAAGCTTGCCCCCAACAGGTCCACTATGGCCTGTCCTTGTTCTGACAGCTTGGCGTAATAGATATCAACACGCACATGCCCATTGGTCAGCAAGGTTGCCGGTGCGGCCAGCAGGAACAAAAGGGCGTGCATATAGATCACAGATTCCTGTGGCTTAATGGCGCTGATACCAAAAACATAACGGGTAATTACCAGGGCGGCGACGGTTAGTGCCATTATCGGAGCCAGCCATTTGGCCGCTTCGATAATAGCCACGCTGATTCGATCCATAAAACGCACAAGACGTATGGACACCTCGACGAGGGCATCGGCCCGTCGCCCCATTACCCGCATGAACAACAGGGCAAACGCCATGACCAGCAATGGCTGTGCCCAGAGCACCCCCCAACTGAGCACCGTATTGGAAAACAAAAACGACATTAAAACCCGGCTAGCGAACGCAGACGTAAATAAGGGCCATCGGAGACCTGGGCCCAAGCGCTGGCTTCTTGCAAAGCGGCCATATAACTATCGTGAATGGTCTGGGTTTCCGGGTCAGACTGGCCAACCTCTGCCAACACTTTTTTGGTGGCTGCTCCCAAGGCTTTCCATATCTCGTCCGAGAAGTTTCGCACCTGCACACCGTGCTCGTCCTTGAGGGTTTTCAGGGCCTTGGCATTTTGCCAGCTAAACTGTGCCAAAGACGTACTCATGGCCCAGCCACAGGCCCCTTTTACCGCCATTTGCTCTTGCGGGCTGAGGCTGTTCCAAACCTCAAGGTTGAAACCCAAGGCCACGGTTGAACCCGGTTCATGAAAACCTGGGCCATAATAATAGGGTGCTTCGCGATAAAACCCGAACGCCATATCATTCCACGGCCCCACCCATTCAGTGGCATCAATAGCCCCCGATTGCAGCGCCTGATAAATCGCCCCGCCGGCCAGCAATTTGGGGGATACCCCCAATTCGCGCATTACATCGCCGCCAAGGCCAGGAATGCGCATGACCAACCCCTTGAGGTCATCCAGTGAGTTGATTTCTTTTTTGAACCAACCGCCCATTTGATGCCCTGTGGAGCCAGCCGGAAAAGCAATCAGGTTAAAACGTGCCGACAGCTTGTCCCACAAGGCTTTGCCGCCACCATCATTGATCCAACCCAATTGTTCAATTGCGGTCATGCCAAAGGGGACAGCAGTAAAAAAAGGCAAAGCCTTTGGATTTGCCCACCCAATAGTATTCAGAAGCATGATAGATGTCGGCCGCGCCCGATGACACTGCATCAAATTCTTCATGGGCCGGCACCAGTTCGCCAGCGGCATAAAGCTTTACAGCCAGTGTTCCCCCCCGAAAGTGTACCAATATTCTGGGAGATTTCCTCGGCAACCGTGCCCAGGCCTGGAAAGTTTTTGGGCCAGGCCGTCACCAACCTGAGCGTGCGGGCTTTTTTACGCAAAACCGCAGGCGAAGCCGGGCTGCCATCTTGGGATTGAGCACCAGATTTTGCACTTTGTGGACCGCCACACCCGGCCAGGGCCGCCCCCAGTCCCAGGCTGCCTGCGGTCAGTAAGGTTCTGCGTTTCATTATTCGCTTTTCTCCAGAATTTCCCAGCCATGGGGGCGTAAAACCTCCAAGGGCCTGTATTGGGCCTTGTAGCGCATCTTGTCACTGTTTTGTATCCAAAAGCCAAGATAAACATAGGGCAGATTATTTTTTTGGGCCTGATCTATGTGGTCCAGAATAATATACGTCCCCAACGATCTGGAAATCGAACCGGGGTCATAAAAACTATAGACCAGCGAAGGGCCATCGCTCAGTTGATCGACCAGAGCGGCGGCCAGCAGTTTGCCACTCTCATCGCGATATTCGCAAACTTGGCTGCGCGCGGCCGTATCCTCAACCATGCTCAGATAATCGGCATACGACATATCTTCCATACCGCCATCAGGATGGCGTGCCCGCACATAGCGCAACAATAATGCGTAATGCTCTTCACTGGCCAGGGCGGCTTCTATGGTGCGGGTCAAATCAGCATTCTTTTTGAACACACGGCGTTGAGTGCGGTTGGGTTTAAATTGTGCAGCCAAAACCCGTACCGAACGACAGGCCGAACAGTTTTCGCACGCCGGACGATAAACAATATTTTGCGAGCGACGAAAGCCCGCCTGTGTCAGGCTGTCGTTCAGTTCCGGCCCATCCAGAACATGCAAATGGGTGAACAGTTTGCGTTCCATTTTTCCCGGCAAATACGGGCACGGCGCCGGGGCCGTCAGGAAGAACCGTAATTGCTTGAGGGGAAAGGGATGGGTCATGACAATGCTATATAACTCGTATTTTTCCTGGCCTACAAACCAAAATAGTAGGGCGCAATCAGTGAAAAAACCAACCATATCAATACAACCAATGGTCCGCCAACCCGCAAATAATCCATAAACCGGTAATGCCCCGGCCCCATGACCAGCAAATTGGTTTGATAAGCAATTGGCGTCGCAAAGGAACAGTTCGCCGCATAAATCACCGTCATTACGGCGGCCACGGCCAGTTTGTTTTCCATTTCCGGGGTGTCGGCAAACTTAATGGCGGCATTCATGGCAATGGGGGCAAACAACACCGCGGTGGCCGCATTGGACAAGATATTGGTTAGCACCGCTACTAGCGCAAAAAGCCCGATTAACAGAGCCGTTGGTCCATAGGGCATGGCCGCATGAACGGCGGCATTAGCCATCATTTCAGCGGCCCCGCTTTCCTGCAGGCTGGCTCCCATGGCAAAGGCCGCCCCAATGAGCAGATAGATCCGCAGGTCCAATGCTCTGGCTGCCTGTCGCAAATTAAGGCACCCAAAGATAACCATGGCCACAGCCCCGCCCAGCGCCGCATCAACAATGGGTATCACCCCGCTGGCCGCGGCCAAAATCACCGCCCCGAAAATTAATCTGGCCCGCAGAGCCAAGCGGATATCCGGCACATCGGCCATCGACCATAATAACACCAGCAAGTTTCGGTCATGGCGCAAAGCCCGCAAGTCCGCCCGTGAGCCAAACAGCAATAAATCATCACCGGCCTGCAGACGTATGGTCGAGAGCTTTTGACGCATCATGTGCGAACGGCGCTGGATCCCCAGCACGATGCAGCCGGTACGCGCCCTAAGGCCAATTTGCTCTAACGTGCGGCCTTCATAACGCGATCCCGGGGCCACAACCGCCTCGGTAATGGCCAGTGCGCCTTCCGGATTGGCGCTTTCCTTGGTGGCATCGCCGCGCAGCATGCCGCTCAGCATGCCCGGATCAGAAATCAGAAGATCGCTTAGCACCTTGCGCGTGGCCGCCACCGTTAACACATCGCCTTCTTGCAAGGTGGCTTCTTCGCCATACGGGGATAGAAAATCTTGTCGTCGCGTTGAATCATGCGAATGGTCAGGGTGTTCAGGTTTGGAAACATACCCGCCACCGGCGCTTCACCCAGATGCGGGTTTTTGGCCGTAATGACAATCTGTGCGATATACTGCCGGCCAGAGCTGCGCTCTTTTTTAACGCCTTCGCGTTTGGGTAATAGCCGCACCCCGACCACCAGCAAATACACTACCCCGGTCAGGGCAAAAACCAGTCCCAGAGGTGCCAGCGAGAAAAAGTCCAGACGAATCCCGTCTTCGCGTTTGAGCACATCAGCAACCAGTATGTTGGTGGATGACCCGATGAGTGTGGTCATGCCCGCCAATATGGAAACATAGGACAAGGGGATCATCACCCGCGATGCCGAGGTGCCAACCCGCGAGGCAATTGCTACCAGCACCGGAATAAACATCACCACCACCGGTGTATTGTTGATAAAAGCGCTGATTAGCATAACAAAACCAAACAGCGCCCCCATGGTCAGGGTTGGCCGACGGTCATAAGAGGCCGCCAGTGCCCGTGAGGGTCCCTCCATGGCGCCGGTATGAAACATACCCTGCCCCACCACCAACAGGGCCAGAATGGCGATCAGCGCCGGATTGGAGAACCCAGCCAGGATTTCCTCTGCCCCAAACGTGCTGTTGGGCACTGGCCACAACTGAAAGAGCAGCAAAAATACAGCAATGGCCGCCGCCGATATGATTTCAATGGCAAACAGCTCGAATGCATACAGGATCACAATCCCGGCCACGACAGCCAGAACCAGGATCATCCGTATGAACTGTGGATCGTGCAGCACAGGTTTTCTCCTACTGAATCAAACCAGCATATACGAAGGCTAGAGCATTTTATGATTCCATGGAATTTATTTGCTGCACCTCGAAAATACACTAAGGTTTGTCTTTCACTGGAGACAGAATGTGCGCAACGCCCTTGGTTTTTTTGCTGTTTTTGCCCTGATTGTTGCTGCTTTGATGCTGGGTATTGGCCTATTGGCCCCGAATTTATTGCCCAATCCCGATGACCGTGGACAATTTGTCTTTCTGATCATTCTGGTGACCATGATCAGTACCGGTATATTCAGCGGCTCGCGCGCCAGAATTGGGCTGGCCTTGCGCCAGGGCGTGATCTGGATTGGTATTTTCCTTTTACTGGTCACTCTTTTTGCCTTTCGCCAAGACTTTGTCTTTGTCGGCAAAAAGGTAATGGGGGAGTTAAGCCCCTCTCGTCCGCAAGCACTCTCTGACCTGGGTGAGGTCAATCAAAGTGGATCTGCGGTGGCCATTCGCAAAGCCTCGGATGGGCATTTTTGGGCGGAAGGCAGTGTCAACAATACCCATGTACGCTTTATGGTCGATACCGGGGCCAGCAAAGTCGCCCTTACGCTCTCGGATGCCCGGCGCGCCGGATACAGAAAAGAAGATTTGCACTTTGTCGTGCCGGTCAATACTGCCTCGGGGCAGGTATTTGCCGCTCCAATTCAGATTGAAACCTTAAGCATTGGTGGCCTGGGTGTGCGCAATGTTGATGCGCTGGTATTGGATAAAGGCTTGGATACTTCCCTATTGGGCATGAGTTATCTTGGCCGTCTGTCGCGTTTTGAAGCCAGCCGCGATCAGCTCATTTTGCGACGCTAGCCCAACACATCTCTTAGCATCAGGCCACCAGCAACCACCATTAATACCGCAAACAGGCGGCGCAAATGCTTGACCGGCAGGGCATGGGCCAAGGCCACCCCAACCGGGGCCATCAAGGCCGTCAGGCTGGCAATAAAGATAAAGCCCGTCACATTGACATAGCCAAACGAGAATACGGGCAGGTTTGGTACATTCCAGCCTGCCAAGATAAAGCCAAGCGTGGCCGGAATGCCAATCGCCGCGCCAAAGCCCGCCGCGGTGCCGACGGCGCGGTGAATCGGTTTGCCACACAAGGTCATGATAATGACCCCGAAAATACCGCCGCCAATACCCGCCATGGCAGAAAACAGGCCGACAAATGCCGCGATAACGGCGCTGGGGCCTTTTGGCGGCATGGTCTCGCGCAATCGCCAATCGGGTTGACCAAAGCCCATTTGCACGGACAAAAGAATAAGAAATATGGCAAAGCCCATGGTCAATGCTTCGCCAGGGGCGGCGCTGGCCGCAAACGAGCCCACTAGCGCGCCTGCCATAATCCAGGGTGCCCACAGTTTGAGAATACGCACATCCACGGCACCGCGTTTATAATGCAGCCATGCCGAGCGAATAGAGGTGGTGATGATGGTCGCCAAAGAGGTTGCCACCGCCGCTTTCATGCGCACCGCATCATCCACATCCAAAATACCAAAGGCGGCATATAGCGCCGGTACGATGACGACACCACCGCCCACGCCAAACAACCCGGCGATGATGCCGGCAAAGGCCCCGGCCCCGATCAGAGCCGCAATCAATTGCCAATGGTCTATGAAAATACTCATTACGCCGCCCATTTTTCGCCCAATACAGCCTCGGCTGCCTCGACAATTACCTCTGGCCCAGCCCCGGGTTTGGGGGCTTTTTCCGAGAGCGTGCGCCGCCAGAGGCGCGCCCCGGCTTCGCCCGCAAATAGCCCAAACACGTGCCTGGTGATGGCATGCAGCGGTGTTCCTTGGGCGATTTCTTCTGCGGCATACTCCATCAATGCCTGTACCACTTCGGCCTTATTGGGTTTTGCTTTTGCATCCCCAAAGACCATGGCATCCACCTTGGCCAACACCCATGGGGTTTGATAAGCCGCGCGGCCCAGCATGGCCCCATCCAGCATTTTGGTTTCTTCCAGCGCATGCGGCACATCACGCAAGCCACCATTCAGGATGATGGTAAGGTCCGGCCAGGTCTCTTTGATGGTGCGCACCAGGCCATAATCCAAGGGCGGTATGGTGCGGTTGTCTTTGGGGCTAAGCCCTTTTAACCAGGCTTTGCGGGCATGGATAATAAAGGTCTGGCAGGGGGCCGCCTTCACCGTTTCGATAAAAGCAGGCAATGTCTCTTCGGGGTTTTGATCATCAATGCCAAGACGGCATTTGACTGTCACTGGTACCGAGACTGCCGCCTTCATGGCGGCAATGCATGTGGCCACGCGATCCGGTTCTGCCATCAGGGCTGCCCCAAACGCCCCCGATTGCACCCGGTCGGATGGGCAGCCCACATTCAGGTTTATCTCGCCATAGCCAGCCTCTTCGGCCAGTTTTGCGGCGTGTGCTAATTCACTCGGTTCGGCCCCGCCCAATTGTAAAACCACTGGATGCTCAGCCGCATCAAAGCGCAAAAGCCGCATTGCATCGCCGTGGATCAGCGCTTTGGCGGTTACCATTTCTGTGTACAATTGCGCATGCTTGCTGATCAGACGGTGGAAAAAACGGCAATGCCGATCAGTCCAATCCATCATCGGCGCCACAGAGAGCGTATGATTGGCAACGGTTTTCATGGCAGTCTTATGGGCTGTATTGATCGTAAATTCAAAAGCTAATCCCACCAAACCTGAAATTTGCCCCGGCCTTGGCCTGCCAGTGAAATGTTATTCCAGAGTCAAATTGTGGCGTAAAGATTGCTCGTTCGAATGCAGCACTGTAGTATAAACATCAATATAACCGCGTTTTGTACAAAACCGGGGCGTGTTGAGTATTTGTGGAGGTTGCCCTGTCTCATATCGATACATCTGCATTGCAGACAAAATCCAGCTTCAGATTAAAACGCCGCTTGTTTTCCCCGTATACCTCAATGGAAATCATAACGGCTATCGCCATGGTTAGCGTTTTGGCGTTTATAGCCGCTTTAAACATACTGCCTGGCCAGTACAAAGCCCGGCGGGCAATGGCACTCCAGGATGTCTCAATTCTAAGTGAAGCCATAGAAGCCTATAAAGTGTCAAATACACACTACCCATCGATGGAAGAAGGGCTGACAGTTCTGGAAAATGCGCTTGCTGACAAAAGCGATCCCTGGGGCAATGCTTATCAGTACTTTTATTCTGCCCGCACCGGCCAGTTCAATGTGTACTCGTTTGGCAATGATGGAAAGGCCGGGGGCATTGGCAAGGCCCAGGACATTGGCATGCCACCCCCCACACAAGAAGCGCTCAATAACTCAAAATGAGGGCGGCGGTTACGCTTAACAATATCCCCATCAGCAGATTCAGAAACATGGCTGACCGCCCGCCAGACATATGCCGGTTTAAATAGCTGCCGGCCAGTGTCCACGTGGTTGAGGAGATGATGCCACAGAGTAAAAATGTAATGCTGATGATCAGGGCACGCAGCGACATGCTGGGCGATAGGCCGATAAAACCGCCTCCCACCGACAAACCGATAATCACGGCTTTGGGGTTTGCCCACTGGAACAAGGCCGCCTCGTAAAAACGAAAAGGTCTGGATTTAGCCTTTGTAATGGGCATGGTATTTGACCGTCCCAAATGAAACGCCGTTCTGAAAAATTGTATGGCCATCCAGAAGAGCCAGGCGGCCCCGATCCATTTGGCTATGGTGACCAGCCACGGACGATCATCCACCACCAGCCCAAGCCCAAAGACAAAAGCACTAAGAAGCGCGATGAAGCCAAACTGTATGCCCAATATATGGGGCAAGGTCTTACGCCACCCAAACAGGGCCCCCGATGACATCAACAGAAAATTATTGGGGCCAGGCGTGATGGTGGTCATGAAGGCAAAACCGATCAGCGACAGAATAAGCGCGACATCCATTATGCATCAGGCTTTCGTGCCATAGGCAATAAAGCCAGGGTTTAAATACGGGCGGTCCTGATCGGCTTTGCCATAGAGAAATGCCGTACCATCCAAATTTTCAACACACCCACCGGCTGCTGACAAAATGGCATGCCCTGCCGCCGTATCCCACTCCATGGTGGGGCCATGACGGGGATATACATCGGCTTTGCCTTCGGCCAACAGGCAGAATTTCAGGGAACTGCCTGCCGATACCGTGTCATTGATGTTATGGTCTGCCAGCCAGGCATTGGTCTCGTCAGAGCGGTGCGAGCGCGAGGCCACAGC
This sequence comes from Robiginitomaculum sp., assembly GCA_030949705.1. GTDB lineage: Bacteria > Pseudomonadota > Alphaproteobacteria > Caulobacterales > Maricaulaceae > Robiginitomaculum_B. The sequence continues at coordinate 87,243 of JAUZSF010000022.1, forward strand.
CATCAGACTAAGCGGGTCAGGATGACGTACAGAAATCGGCGTTTTCTCTGTGTCTGCGAAAATGTCGTACCGGTTACAATCAATATCGGCCGCCCATGCCCCCTGCCCGGTCTCGCCTTCGTAAAAGCGGCCAGTGGCTGGCACATAGATCTGCCCAAAAACGGGTACGCCGTTCTTGATAAGGCCAATATTGACCGTGAAATCGGTGCCACCACGGATAAACTCCTTGGTGCCATCCAGTGGGTCCACCAAAAAGAACGCCTCGGCGGTTTTGGGGATATTCCCAGCCTCGGCGGCCTCTTCGGCCACCACAGGTATGTTTGGAACGGCCTCTTTTAGTGCCTCTAACAAGATCGCTTCGGCGCGGGTATCTGCCAGGGTTACCGGCGAGCCATCACCTTTGATGGTATGGTCGCCGCCATCGGCCCGAACTGCTAAAATGACACGCCCCGCCGCCAACATGGCATTGCGAAGGATCTGTTTTTGTGCCTCGTCTAGTTCCACTTCAGACAATGCCTTTGGCCTCCAGAACGGCAAACACCTCTTCAGCCAGCTCTTCGGGGGTTTTGTCGGCGGCGTGCAGGTGGATCTCCGGGTTTTCCGGCGCTTCATAGGGGCTATCAATGCCGGTAAAGTTTTTGATCTGCCCGGCGCGGGCCTTTTTATAGAGCCCCTTCACATCGCGTTCTTCGCAAATTTCCAGCGGTGTATCGACAAACACCTCAACAAATTCACCGTCCTCTACCATCTGGCGGGCCAGACGACGTTCCGAGCGAAACGGGGAAATGAAGGACACCATCACCAGCAAGCCGGCATCCACCATCAATCGGGACACTTCGCCTATCCGGCGAATATTTTCCACCCGGTCTGCATCGGTAAAGCCCAGATCACGGTTCAGGCCGTGACGCACATTATCGCCGTCCAGCAAATAGGTATGGCCACCTCGGGCCAGCAGGCGTTTTTCCAGTAAATTGGCGATGGTGGATTTGCCTGAACCGGACAGGCCCGTGAACCATAAAACACAGGGTTTTTGGCCTTTCAGGGCGGCGCGCGCCTGTTTGTCCACGTCCATGGCCTGCCAGTGCACATTATCGGCCCGGCGAAGGCCAAAGGCGATCATGCCGGCCCCCACGGTTTCATTGCTCAGCTTGTCGACCAGAATAAAGCTGCCCATATCGCGGTTGTTCTCAAACGTATCGAACACCACCGGATGATCCAGCGCCAGATTGCAATAACCGGTTTCGTTAAACCCCAGCGTTTTGCCGGCATTGTGGCTGTTGTCTTCGTAATTGATAACGTATTTCAGCTCGGTCACGGCGGCATTGACGCTTTGCGCCCCCAGGCGCAATTGCAATTGGCGACCGGGAAGCAAGGGTTGTTGATGCATCCAGATTACATGGGCCGCAAACTGGTCACTGACCGGCGGCGGGTCATCGGCGGCCGCAATCACATTGCCGCGGCTAATGTCGCGCTCGTCCGCTAGCGTCACCGTCACCGCTTCGCCGATACCGGCGCTTTTGGCCTCGCCATCCGGGGTCAGAATGGAGGCGATTTTGGATAACGCCCCCGAAGGTCCAATGCGCACATCATCACCAATGGAGACCTGGCCAGCACTAATGGTGCCGCTATAGCCACGAAAATTGGCATTGGGGCGGTTAACCCATTGTACCGGTAGGCGAAAGGCGCTCACCTTTACAGCATGGCTGGTATCTACGGTTTCCAGATGGTCCAGCAAGGTTGGACCATCATACCAGGCCATGGCTTCGCTGTGACGAGATAGATTGTCCCCCTGCAAGGCAGAAAGCGGAATGGCCTGAATATCACAATCGCCCAACTTTTGTGCAAAGGTCAGATAATCTGCGGCTATGGTATCAAACACGTCTTGGCGATACTCCACCAGATCCATCTTGTTGACCGCCAGTACCAGATGGCGAATGCCCATCAAGGACACGATTTTGCTATGCCGCTTGGTCTGGATTTGCAGCCCCTTGCTGGCATCCACCAGCAATATCGCCAGATCAGAGTTCGAGGCTCCGGTGGCCATATTGCGCGTGTATTGTTCGTGTCCCGGTGTATCGGCCACAATGAATTTGCGTTTTGGCGTCGAAAAATACCGATAGGCCACATCAATGGTGATGCCCTGTTCGCGCTCGGCCATCAAGCCATCCACCAACAGAGAATAATCCAGCGCCGCCCCGGCACGGCCGCCGGCCTGGCTTTGCGCATGCAGACGGGCCAAACCGTCTTCGCTGACCTCATTGCAATCAAACAGCAAATGCCCGATCAGCGTGCTTTTGCCATCATCTACACTGCCGCAGGTGAGAAACCGCAACAGCCCTTTTTCCTGTGCCAGGCTCATCAGAAATAGCCTTCCTGCTTTTTCTTTTCCATGGACCCGGCCTCATCATGATCAATGGCCCGATTGGCGCGCTCGGAAAGATTGGAATGGGTCAGTTCTTCTATGATCTCGGACACCGTAGAGGCTTCGGATTCGATCGCCCCGGTCAGTGGATAACAGCCCAATGTGCGAAAGCGCACCATGCGTTCTTCCACCTGCTCGCCTTCCGCCAGGGTCATGCGATCATCATCCACCATGACCAACATGCCATCGCGCTTCACCACCGGACGTTTTGCGGCAAAGTAGAGTGGCACCAGGGGAATGTTTTCGGCTTCGATATAGGTCCACACGTCCAGCTCGGTCCAGTTGGACAAAGGAAACGCCCGCACGCTTTCGCCGGGATTGATGCGACCGTTCAGTAAATTCCAGAGTTCAGGGCGCTGGTTTTTGGCATCCCAGCGATGGTTGGCCGAACGAAAAGAAAAAATGCGCTCTTTGGCGCGTGAGGCTTCTTCATCGCGGCGCGCCCCGCCAATGGCCACATCAAATCCGTGCAGCGACAAAGCTTCTTTTAAGGCGGCGGTTTTCATCACATCGGTATAACGGGCGCTGCCATGGGAAAACGGCGTAATCCCTGCCTCTACTCCGGCCATATTGGTATGCACAATCAGGTCCAGCCCAAGTTCTGCCATCAGGGCATCGCGAAAGGCGATCATTTCGCGAAATTTCCAGGTGGTATCCACATGTAATATGGCAAAGGGTGGTTTGGCGGGGGCAAAGGCCTTCATGGCCAAATGCAACAACACTGCCGAATCCTTGCCAATGGAATACATCAACACTGGATTATCAAATTGCGCGGCGACCTCACGCAAAATCATAATGCTCTGCGCTTCGAGTTGCCTTAGGTATGCTGGTTTCTGCTTCATGAAAGCGGGTTTAACGGTCAGGGCTATCGTTCACAACCGCCATATGCATCAATATTTATTGAGCCATGGACTTCTGCGTGTTTTGCCGCAAAATATCGTAAAAATTACGCACCGCCGCCACATAATCGCGCGCCTGAAGGCCATTGGCATATCCCCGTGGCAAGGTTTTATAGGTTTTGGGGTCTTCCATATCCATCAAAACCTCCCGCACATCCCGCCAAAGATTGGGGTTCAAACCACGGCGGGTAGCCAGTGTTCTGGCATCCATCATATGGGCATAGCCCATGTTATAGGCAGCCAGGACAAACCAGATGCGGTCTTCACCGGTAATGCTGGACGGCAAACGCCGTAAGAGACGAGCAAAATAACGGGCACCACCTTTGATGGATTGTGCCGGATCCAGACGATTGGTTACGCCGGCCTCACGGGCGCTGGTCCGGGTAAGCATCATCATGCCGCGCACGCCGGTATGGCTGCGGGCATTGGGGCGCCAATGGCTTTCTCGCCAGGAAATCGCCGCCAGCAATTCCCAAGGAAGTTTATAGCGCTTGCCAGCCTTTTCAAACAAAGGGCGAAACACTGGCAATCGTCCCCTAATGGCCCGGCGAAAACGCGCCAGATCGACATAATCAAAATCATTGTCCGCCACCTGGAAATAGCGCTCTTTCAAAATCTCCAGCAAGGCACCCGTTTCTTTGCGCGCGAACCAGGCTTTCATATTACGTTCCAGGCTGATCGGCCGCCAACTCAGACCCCCGCCCAGTGCCCAGGCGATGGGTTGGGCATCGCTCAGCGTCATGGGGCTGGTCAGTTCGGGTAAATAACGCCGGTTAAGATCAAATACATAGCTGTCGGCCAACGTACAAAATTTCTTGCCATTCCCGATTTGCCCCAGCAAGTTCTCCACTGAAACGTTTTCACTAATTTTATATTGAATTTCCGGTTGTTGTTTTTGCAAATCGGTCAAGACTTCAACATAGGCAGAACCTGGCGCAACGCGTAAATCCACCGTGACTAGATCCTCCAGCGTTTTGGGTTTGGGGCCACGGCGGCCACACACCAGACGGGTTTGCACCTGTAAATAGCTTGGTCCGAAACGAAAAATGCGTTGACGTTCTGGCGTTATGGTCAGACCAGCGGCCGCAAAATCGGCTTTGTCCTGTATGACGGCATTCAGCACGGCCTCTATGGTGGGGGCCGTTTCCATTTGTAACTCAAGCCCCAAATGGGCCGCATAGGCATTGGCCAGATCATATTCAAAACCGGCGGGGCCTTCCCGATCTTCATAATACGTGGTGGGAGAGTTGAGGGTCACCACCCGTAATACACCCCGATTTTGCGCCTCACGTAAGATCGATCCCTGATGGTGCCTTTCCGTACCACACGCCCCCAGTCCAAATACCAGCAAAATCATCGTGAGTTTTAACGCCCGGCTAAGCAGGAGCGTGCTAGGGTTTTTATGGGTACAAGCGAGAGAACAGTCCATGGCCAAAGCAGTCTTTCATAAAAACCAGCGGGTGTATGTAAAACCCGTGGGCACCTGGTCTGTAATAGAGCAGATCAAACCACAATGGGTCAAAAATGTTGAAGAACCCGTTCGTATTTATTACGAAGTTGGGCTTGGGCGCGATTTTACCGCCGATGAACTGACTGGCGAAGAACGCGATGAAAGTGCTGGCACCATCAAACACCAGAACTGGCGTATTCTGCGCGCCCGCAATAAATGGCAAACCCCCGAAGAATGCGCCCATCACCCGTTTCCGGGCACATTTCCTGTGGTGGTTACCAACTCTAAGGACTGGGGTGGCTGGCGCACACCCGGGGCGGAATATGATCGTGATCCCAAGGCCATAGAAATGCAGGCACGGATCATGGCTAATGGACTGCGTCTGCTAAACATTGCTGAGCGACTGGCCGATACCATACAAAAAAGTGCCGGTGACGCTCCGGCCGAGCTGGTGGAGCTGGCGCGCGAAGCCCGTGCCATTTCCCGTTTTGTCAACGATGTCCCCACCGCGGAACCAGAAACCGGAATGCCTTAACCTGCTCGTATTTATAAACAAAAAGGCTTACCCAAAACGGATATTCAAATCCCTCTTGCTTCACCGGCCTATTCGCGCTTAGCTTTGTACTCGCATCGCGATGGGGGTGGGTTTTTGAGTAAATTCCGATTTTGGACCGCCACCGCCGTGGTCATAGCCAATATGATCGGCACTGGCGTATTTACCAGCCTGGGCTATCAACTACAGGATATTCGCGCCCCCTTTGTCTTGATGATGTTGTGGCTCGTTGGCGGCATTACCGCCCTTTGCGGTGCCATGAGCTATGCCGAGTTGGGGGCTGCCCTGCCCCGCTCCGGCGGTGAATATAACTTTTTGGGCAAAATCTACCATCCAGCCGCCGGCTTTGTATCGGGGTGGATGTCTGCCCTGATTGGTTTTGCCGCCCCGACGGCCCTGGCAGCCATAACCTTTGGCACTTATTTTGTGTCCATATTACCCGATGCCGGCTCGGGGCCCTGGGTCGTCAAGGCGCTGGCCAGCGCCCTGGTCCTGATCATGACCGTTATTCATTCCAGTACTCACAAAAACAGCGGCCGCACACAAGTGGTCTTTACCGCCCTTAAAATTATCCTGATTTGCCTCTTCTGCATTACTGCCCTCATGCTGGTGCCCACACCTCAACCCATTAGCGTGTTGCCGGCAAAGGGGGACGTACACTTGCTTTTTGGCGGCGCCTTTGCAGTTTCACTGATTTATGTCAGCTATGCCTATACCGGCTGGAATGCGGCGACGTATCTTAGCGGTGAAGTTGAAAACCCACAGCGCATTGCCTTGGGTTTTGTTTACTGGCACAGTTTTGGTGATGTTGCTCTATGTGGCGCTGAATTACATGTTTTTGCGCGTGACCCCCATGGACGCGCTGGTGGGCAAGCTGGAAATTGGCTTTATTGCTGCCCAATACGCCTTTGGAGAGACCGGCGCCCGGCTGATCGGTATTATGCTGGCGCTGTTGCTGGTTTCCACGGTCAGCGCCATGGTGCTGGCTGGTCCTCGGGTTTTGCAGGTTTTGGGCGAAGATTTCACCATTTTACGCCCCCTGTCCAAAACCAATAAGGATGGCATCCCGGTTTCTGCCATCTGGTTTCAATCCATCCTGACATTGGCCTTTATCATTACCTCCAGCTTTGAATCCATTTTGGTATTTTCCGGCATGTTGCTGGCCCTGAACAGCTTTGCAGCGGTGCTGGGCCTGTTTGTCTTGCGCTGGCGGCAACCCGATTTGCCGCGCCCTTATCGGGTTTTTGCGTTTCCACTAACGCCGCTGGTGTTTCTTGCGCTCACAGGGTTTACCTTGCTTTATGTGGGGATCAGCCGTCCCACCGAGGCGCTTTTTGCCCTGGCCATTGTGGTGTCAGGCTTGGCGTTTTACGCCATGACCAAGATTTTAGACAAGCGGAACCCTGTCTCAGAATAAAGATTATGACGGTGAAATACACCTGCGTTACTGGCGTTGAATTTTTCAAATTCCTATGTACGTTGCATCGGATGGTGTCCTTCAACCGCCATCCATGGCGGAGATTGAGATGAACATTGCTCAGATCAATAATTTAACACCAGATCTTTCCTACACCCCTGAAATCGCCAAAGAAATGGCGCCGCTTTATGACAAGGTAAAAGACGTCATTCCGCCTATGGAATGGCCGGTTTTTGCGCCGCTGATCCGGGCCATTAACCAGCTTAAAAAAGAGCGCCACGCCATTATTCTGGCCCATAATTACCAGACGCCGGAAATCTTCCATGGGGTGGCTGATGTGGTTGGCGATTCCCTGCAATTGGCCCGCGAAGCCGCCAAGGCCGATGCCGATATAATCGTGCAATGCGGGGTGCATTTCATGGCGGAAACCGCCAAATTGCTGAACCCGGATAAAACCGTTCTCATTCCGGATGCCGGGGCCGGATGTTCATTGGCCGAATCTGTAACGCCTGCCGACATACGCGCTTTGCGGCGCCAATATCCCGGCGTGCCGGTGGTTACCTATATTAACACCAGCGCCGCCGTTAAGGCCGAATGCGATATATGTTGCACCTCGTCGAATGCGGTAAAAGTCGTTGAATCGCTAGGTACAGAGCGTGTCATTCTGGTGCCGGACGAGTTTTTGGCACAAAACGTTAATGCCCAGACAGAGGTGGACGTCATTGCCTTTTCCGGGCGTTGTGAAGTTCATGAACGCTTTACCGCCCAAGAGCTTCGCGATTATCGTGCCGGTCATGATGGCTTGAAAATCATTGCTCATCCTGAATGCCCCCCCGAAGTGCTGGACGAGGCGGACTTTGCCGGCTCGACCGCAGGTATGATCAAATGGGTACAGGACCACCAACCCCAAAAAGTAATGATGGTGACCGAGTGCTCCATGAGCGACAATGTGGCCGTTGAAAACCCCAATGTTGACTTCATCCGCCCGTGCAATCTCTGCCCGCATATGAAGAAGATCACCTTGCAAAACATTCTCGAAGCCCTGCTTCATAACCGCTATGAAGTGCATATCGACAGCTCGGTTGCGGCCTCGGCGCGGCGCGCCGTTGAACGTATGGTCGATCTTGGCCAATAAGATGCCCACACCGCCACCAGATACGATTATCCTGCCCATCGTGCAAAAAGCGCTGGAGGAAGACCTGGCCCAGGGCGGTGACCTTACCAGCAATGCTCTGATCGCCCCCGATCAAATGGCAAAGGCGGTGATCGTGGCCCGACAGGATGGGCGCATTGCCGGTTTGAATTGCGCCCGCCTCACCTTTGCGCAACTGGATGCCAATCTGGTTTTTGCCAAACGTTTGCACGATGGTGACGATGCCAAGGCAGGTGATGTAGTGGCCAGCCTAAAAGGCCCGGCGCGGGCCATTTTGGCCGGCGAGCGCGTGGCGCTTAACTTTCTTGGCCATTTAAGCGGCATTGCCACCAGCACCCGCGCCATGGTGGCCAAACTGGAAGGCACGGATGCGCGCCTTTGTTGTACTCGTAAAACCCTGCCAGGCTTGCGAAGCCTGCAAAAATATGCGGTTCGGGTAGGCGGCGGGGTCAACCATCGTTTTGGTTTGGGGGATGCCATCCTGATCAAGGATAACCACATCCATGCCGCCGGTGGTATTGAGAATGCCATTACGCGCGCCCGCCAGCACACCGGTCATATGACCAAAATAGAGATAGAAGTCGACACGCTGGACCAGTTGCATGAGGCCCTGCCCCATAGACCTGATGTGATCATGCTGGACAATATGGACCTGAGAACATTGCGACAAGCCGTTGATGTAATTGGTGAACATGCCATTTCTGAGGCTTCAGGTGGCGTGACCATAGACACCATTGCCGACATTGCCGCCACCGGCGTTGATGTGATCTCCACCAGCGCCATCACCATGAGCGCCCGGGCGCTGGATCTGGGGCTGGATTTCACCTCATAATGCAATCCCGGGTCATGGGTACGCTGGCCTGTCAGCTGCGCCGTAAATCCGGATGCAGACTGGCCCCCAATATGTGATCGGACCGGCCAATAACATGGTGCGTACCGCCCACAATCAGTGGATCCGAACCGCGAATTAATGCATTGTTTTTATTCGGGTATGGCAGACTTGCCAATATGTGTTGCATGCATTCCAGACGGGCGCGTTTTTTGTCATCGGACTTGATAATGGTCCAAGGCGCATCGGCGGTATCGGTGTAAAAGAACATGGCCTCCTTGGCTTCGGTATATTCGGCCCATTTATCAAAACTGGCTCGATCCACCGGCGACAATTTCCATTGTTTTAGCGGATCCTGTTCTCTCGACTTAAACCGCCGCGCCTGTTCGTCCTGGGTTACGGAAAACCAGAATTTGAAAATTCGAATGCCCGAACGCACCAGCATGCGTTCCAATTCCGGTACCTGGCGCATGAATTCCAGATATTCATGGGGTTCGCAAAACTTCATTACCCGCTCGACACCGGCCCGGTTGTACCAGGAACGGTCAAACAGAACGATTTCGCCACCGGTCGGCAAATGACGAATATAACGCTGGAAAAACCATTGATTGCGTTCCCGTTCCGATGGTTTTGAGAGGGCCACCACCCGCGCTGAACGGGGATTTAGGTGTTCAGTAATGCGTTTGATGGTGCCACCCTTGCCGGCGGCATCACGGCCCTCAAAAATCATGATGATTTTTTCACCACTCTCTTCCACCCAACGCTGCATTTTCAGCAGTTCGACCTGCAATTCCGTTTTGTGCCTTTCATAGGCCTTGCGGCTCATTTTGGTTTTGTAGGGATAGACGCCGTTTTCAAAGGCGTCCCGAATGGCGTCGGGATCATGGCGCATTTCGGCCAGATGATGCAGAGTTTCCCCGGCATCATGGGCCACTGGTTCTATCTTGCCATTGCTGGCCAGGTTCTTGGGTTGTGTTGCCTTATCATTCATGAATTCGCCTTTTTTGTGCTGATTTCATGAGTATGTCTGAAAACCCTTTACGTTACAAAGGTCCAATGGGTCATGAAGACGATATGCCGCGTTTACTCCGCAAACGGATCCTCGGCGGCATCCTGCATGGAAAATCCAAGGGCCTCAAAACTTTGCTTCATGTGGGGCGGCAAAGGGGCTTCGGCGCTCAATATGCCTCCATCGGGATGTGGCAGGCTGATGGCATGGGCATGCAGGTGCAATTGCTCTTCCCAAGCCGCCAATTTCGGGCCGGTCACACATATATTTTCGATCTCCGGCAATGGCATGCCCCATCCCCGCCATGTGAAAGCGCAATTGGTGCGTACGGCCGGTTTCGGGGCGCAACGCCACCCAGGAGGCCCGCTGCCCTGCCCGGGCCAGTACGGCATAGCGGGTGCGCGCATAGCTGGCATCGGGGTCACCATGGCGGGCGGCCATCATGATTTCGCGCCCCTTTTCGCCAAAGCCCTTTTTCATATAGCCGCTCAATATGCCCAATTCAGGCCTTGGCACCCCCAGGACTAGCGCCCAATAGGTCTTTTTGGCCTTGCGGGACTGAAACGCCTTGGCCAACGCCGCCGTGGCAGCCACATCGCGGCCCAGCAATAATACCCCCGAGGTATCCCGGTCCAGCCTGTGTACCAAGCGGGGGCGTTCGCCTTTTTTGGCCAGTGCATCCAGCATACCATCAATATGGCGGTGGGTTTTGGTCCCCCCCTGCACCGCCAACCCGGCGGGTTTGTTCAGCACAATCACCCGCGCGTCCTTATAGATCACCATTTCGCGCAAAGCGGCCGCATCCTCGGCGCTTACCCGGTTGGTGGGTTTTTGCACGCCCGGTTCTGGCAGAGGCGGAATGCGCACCTGCATATCTTTTTTCAGGCGAAAGGATGATTTTACCCGCTTGCCATCAACCCGTACTTCGCCCTTGCGCAAATACTTTTCCAGCGCCCCATGGCTGATATGGGGAAACCGGCGTTTGAACCAGCGGTCCAGACGTTGATCTTCTTCTCCGGCGGCGACCGCAATGGTTTGCACACCACTCATACGGCAAACAAACGCCGGGAAATATAAAGCCCAACGAACAGCGCCCCAATGGCAAAGACGACCGAAATACCAACATACCCCATGGCAGCGGCCCAGGCCTTGCGCTCTATCAACAGGGCAACTTCCAGCGAGAACGCCGAAAATGTTGTAAAACCACCCAGTAACCCAACCCCCAGGAACAGGCGCAATTCTCGACCGCCATCCACCCCAAAGGCCAGCCACCCGGCCAACATCCCCATGGCAAAACCACCAATAATATTGGCCATCAACGTGCCCATGGGCAAACCCGGACCAAAGACATGTAAAGCATAACGGCTTAGCAGGTGCCGCGCACTGGCCCCCAAGGCACCGCCGGCCGCAGTCAGGATAAGAGTTCTCATCATGCGCTGATACCGGCACAAAGGCCGCTGGGCAAGTGGATGACCGGCAAACCCACCATTAAAATGCACCATTTTACTGGTTTTTCTAAAGGTGGGGATAAGACGTGGATATCCCCGCGGTTTTCAGGGGCAAGCAAGGGTAAAAAGGGGCGTTTAAGGGACGCTTCAGGGGCAGTTTTGCAAATTTTAGGGGTAATGAAGGGGTAAATGACGGATGGTTGAGGGCTAAGTGTTACCCCTTATTGACCCTAGGGGGGGGATGCCGGGGATCCCGGGGATCCCCCGCCCCGTCGTCCCGGTGGAGACCGGGAACCATTTCGATGCATCAAGATGGATGGCGGCCTACGCCGCCATGACGGGATGGGGATAACCTTACTTAATCCCACATGGGCATGGTTGGGGTATAATTCTAGTCATCCTTTGAGGCTCACTTCGTTCGCACCTCAGATGAGGCATTATACGGCCTCATACTGAGGTGGCGCAAAGCGCCCTCGAAGTATGAAAGAACACAAATTCTGGGAGAAAAAAGTACCAACCCTCAAGCCGTGATCACCCGCGCAAAGAGCACCGGGTCAACATTACCGCCGGTGGCCAGCACGCAGAGAGGCCCCTTGCCCGGCACCAGGCCTTTCAGCGTGATGGCCAGTGCCATGGCCCCACCGGGCTCCAGAGTGATTTTCAAATGCCGAAACGCAAAGCGCATGGCGGCAAAGACATCTTCATCGCTGGCGCTGAGGCCAGCCGTAATGCGGCTCTGGTTGATGCCAAAGGTTAGATCCCCCGGCTCTGGCGTTAACAGTGCATCACAGACCGAGCCGTCCAGCCGATCATTACGTTGTTTTTTACCCACCGCGAAGGAGCGTTTATGATCATCAAAACCATCGGGTTCCGCGGTATAGAGCTTGGCCTCAGGATTGAGTGCCTCCCAGGCAAGCGCAATGCCTGCCGTCAGGCCGCCGCCCCCGGCATTGACAATCAGGGCCTCTGGCGCCACCCCAAATTCGCGCAATTGTTCGGCGCATTCCATGCCCGCCGTGCCTTGCCCGGCAATGACCATGGGGTCTTCATAGGGGGGAACCAGCACCGCGCCGCGTTCTTTGGCAATACGCGCCGCCATCTCCTCGCGGTTTTCGTGTATGCGGTCGTAATAAACAATCTGCGCGCTCCGCGCCTTCACCCCATCGGATTTTACCGCCGGAACATCCCTGGGCATAACAATCAGGGCCGGCACCCCGGCCTCGGCCGCCGCCGCGGCCACCCCTTGGGCATGATTGCCGGACGAGTACGCCACCACACCGGCGGCCCGCTCGTGTTCGGCCAATTGCATGATGCGATTGCTGGCTCCGCGATATTTGAACGAGCCGGTGGTTTGCAGGCATTCTGCCTTGACAAACACAGATCGCCCCACCACCGCGTCCAGTGCTGCGCACCGCAAGAGCGGCGTGCGCACCACGCGCCCCTTAAGGCGTGCATGGGCGGCCTCAACATCGGCAAAATCTGGCAAGGTATTATTCTGAAGCATGCGCCATTTACCGATGCAAATATGGGCGGATCAAGGACAAATCAGGACGATACCAAGACCAGCTTGCCTTTGGCTTCGCGTTTGGCCAAGGCATCAAAGCCGCCCATAAAGTCTTGCATTTCATAGCGCTTGGTCACTGTGGCTTTAATTTTTCCCTGTGCATAGAAATCAAAAATCTCGGCCATATTCTGTGCATGAGCCTTCGGATCCCGCATGGCCCAGGCCCCCCAGAACACGCCGACGATAGACGCGGTTTTCAAGAGCACCAGATTAAGCGGAATTTTGGGAATATCGCCAGCGGCAAACCCAATCACCAGATAACGCCCGTTCCAGCCAATGGCCCTGAGCGCCGGTTCGGCATATTTGCCGCCCACGGGATCATAGATCACGTCGGCGCCCTTGCCGCCGGTGGCCTCTTTAAGGGCTGCCTTTAACTCATCCTTTTCATAATTGATTAGGCTGGTGGCGCCGTGCGCTTTGGTCAGGTCCAGCTTTTCTTGTGTGCTGGCACAGGCGATGACCTTGGCCCCCATGGCTGCGCCGAGTTCCACCGCCGCCAGACCAACACCGCCCGCCGCACCCAGCACCGCCAGACTTTCGCTTTGCTGTAAGTTGGCGCGTTGTTTTAGCGCATAATAGGACGTGGCATAGGTGGTGGTGATGCCGGCACCCACATCAAAATCCATGCCTTCGGGAAGGCGAGCCAGTGATTGTGCCGCCACCACGACCTTTTGCGCAAACGCACCATTCATGGTGTAGGCAATCACCCGGTCGCCCACGGCAAACCCGCTCACGCCCTCGCCCAGCGCACTGATCACGCCGGCACATTCCGCCCCCGGTACAAAGGGGGTTGGGGGCTTCATCTGGTAAAGCCCCTGCACCAGAAGGAGGTCTGGAAAATTCAGCCCCGCCGCGCGCACATCAATACACACCTGACCGGGGCCAGGCGTGGGATCATCCATCTCTTCAAAAGCGAGATTGTGATAATCACCATATTCCTTGCAAATAACCGCCTTCATCGTTTCAAATCCAGACCCAGCGCCTTGCTGGCTTCGGCCAGGAATTTCATCGATTGCTGGCCGCCCATGGTGTATTCTTCGGCACCATCCGGATTGGTAATGGCGTCCCAATTGGCCGCCACATTTTCCGGGGTTTGTTCATCCGGTTTCAAATAGATGCCCTGGGTCTCGGTAATACGCGCACAGGCAAAGCCACCCGCGCCCGCGGCCAGAATGGTGCGCTTGGGACCATCTTCGCTGACCAGATACAGAAGGCCTGCCGACACCGATTCCGGCGTCATCACGTCCAGCACTTCCTGGGGCATCAGATCTTCGGTCATGCGCGTGCCCGCCACCGGTGAGAGCGCATTGACGCGAATGTCATATTTGGCGCCTTCCAGATGCAGAGTGTTCATAAAGCCCACCAGACCCAGCTTGGCCGCGCCATAATTGGCCTGACCAAAATTGCCATAAAGGCCAGAAGATGAGGTGGTCATGGCGATGCGGCCATAGCCCTGTTCGCGCATAATTTCCCACACGGCCTTGGTGCAATTGACGGATCCCATCAGGTGCACATCAATGACCATCTGAAAATCGGCCAGGTCCATTTTCAGGAAGGTTTTATCGCGCAGAATCCCGGCATTATTGACCAGAATATCCACACGGCCCCATGTGTCCATGGCTTCTTTGACCATGGTCTCGACTTCGTCGATCTTGGTCACATTGGCCCCATTGGCAATGGCTTCACCGCCGGCGGCCTTGATTTCCTCAACCACGGTTTCGGCGGCGCTCAGCGAGCCCCCCGTGCCATCACGGGCACCGCCCAGATCATTGACCACAACCTTGGCCCCACGCGCGGCCAAACCCAAAGCATGGGTGCGCCCAAGGCCATTACCGGCGCCAGTAACGATGGCGACGCGATCATCAAATCGAATACTCATTTTCTCTGTTCCTTACGTGTTGTTTCTATTCGTTGTTGTCATTTCGGTCCACCTCATCCTGAGCTTGTCGAAGGATGAAGGAGAAATGTTTTCCCCTTCTCCCTTAGGGAGAAGGTTGGGATGAGGGGTATCAGCAGATCGTAAATTTGATACCGTCAGGCCCCCTCACCTCAATCCTCTCCCCACAGGGGAGAGGAAGCGTGCCCCTTAAGCGGTGAAACTCATGGCCAGCCATTCAGCGACCAGAGCGGGCTTGTCGGCTCCTTCGATCTCGATGGTAATGCTATAGGTCACGAGGAACTGTCCGGGCTTTTTCTCGATCACCTCTTTGATGGTGGCCGCGGCGCGGATTTTGGAATTGACCGCCACCGGATTGATAAAGCGCAAGGAATTAAACCCGTAATTGACCCCCATCATCACATTTTCCGGGATCATGGTTAGGTCCTTCATCAGATAGGGCAGCATGGACAGGGTCAAAAACCCGTGTGCGATGGTGCCACCAAACGGCGTCTTGGCAGCGGCCTCGGGGTCCACATGGATGAATTGATGATCCAGTGTGGCATCGGCAAAGGCGTTGATGCGCTCCTGATCAATCTCAAACCAGTCTGAATGGCCCAAATCCTTGCCGCCGGATGCCAGAAGCTCTTCTTTTGAAACGATTTTTACCATGGTCTACCCCTTTTCCTTATTGCTTGTTGATTATGGTTTGGCCGACATGCCGCCATCCAATGGGATAATGGCCCCATTGATATAGGCT
Source organism: Robiginitomaculum sp. (assembly GCA_030949705.1). Classification (GTDB taxonomy): domain Bacteria; phylum Pseudomonadota; class Alphaproteobacteria; order Caulobacterales; family Maricaulaceae; genus Robiginitomaculum_B. Next base: position 102,623 of record JAUZSF010000022.1, read on the forward strand.
CCGGCGCGACTGCACAAAAACTGTAACACACCGGCAACATCTTCCGGCTCGCCCAAACGACCCAATGGCACATCGGCGCGGGCCAAGGCGGCCAGCTCTTCGTTTTCGGTAACAAACGCCATCATGCGCGATGGGAACGGTCCCGGCGCAATGGCATTGACCGTGATATGGCGGGCCGCCAGCTCGTTCGAGAGCACTTTGGTCAAATGATGCACCGCCGCCTTGGACGCCGTATAGGAATAGGCACTATTGCCCACCGCCCGGGTGCCCACGACCGAGCCAACATTAACAATGCGCGCCGGATCATCGGCGCTGGCCGCGGCCTCCAGCATGGGAAGAAGCGCCTGGGTCAGCATAAACACGCCGGTGACGTTCACATTCATGATCTTGTCAAAGCCGGAGCGGGGAAACTCGCCCATGGGCGCGCCCCAGGTGGCCCCGGCATTGTTCATCAGAACATCAAGCGTGTCGGTTCGGGCCGATACGGCCTCTACCACCGCCGCAACGCCTTCATCCGAGGCCAGATCCGCCGCAAAGCCAAAGGCGCAGTCGCGGCCCATCTCCTCGTTGATCGAGGCCGCAGCCCCTTCGCATACCGCCCCTTTGCGCGAGGCGATCATGATATTGCACCCGGCTTTGGCAAAGGCACGCGACGCCATCAGGCCGATGCCCGATGCGCCGCCGGTGATGAGAACGGTTTTTCCCGATATATCAAAGAGTTCTGACACTATCTTCACACCTTTTCATTGACATAATGGCGCAATTCCTGACGCGCTACCTGCATGCGGTGCACCGCATCGGGACCATCGGCAAAGCGCAGTGTGCGCAGTGCCGTCCACATACTGGCCAGTGGGGTATCCTGACTGACCCCAAAGCCGCCATGCATTTGAATGGCTTCATCTACCACTTGCAAGGCCACCGAGGGAGCCGCCACCTTGATCATGGAGATAAAGGTTTGCGCCTCTTTCACGCCGCGGGTGTCCATCATCCAGGCCGCTTTCAGGCAAAGCAGCCGGGTTTGTTCAATCTCGATGCGGCAATTGGCAATAATGTCGTAATTGGCGCCCAGCTTGGCTAGGGGGCGGCCAAAGGCAACACGGCTGACCGAGCGTTTGCAAAGAAGCTCCAGCGCCCGTTCGGCCTGCCCTACGGCCCTCATGCAATGGTGAATACGGCCAGGGCCAAGCCGGCCTTGCGCTACTTCAAAGCCACGACCGGGGCCAGCAATAATGTGGTCTTCGGGCACTTTCACGTCGGTAAAGCGCAAGTGTAAATGCCCGTGCGGGGCATCATCGGCCCCAAAAATCTGCATGGCGCGCACTTTTTCAATGCCCGGCGTATTGGCAGGCACCAAAATCATTGAATGCTGGGCATGACGGGGACCATCGGGATTGGTTTTGACCATCACGATATAAATTTCGCAACGCGGATCCCCGGCACCGGATGACCAGACCTTCTCGCCATTCATCACCCATTGGCCACCTTTGAGCACCGCCGGCATGGAAATATTGGTGGCATCCGATGACGCCACATTGGGTTCGGTCATCACATAGGCCGAGCGAATTTTGCCTTCCAGCAGCGGTTTCAGCCATTTATCCTTTTGCTCTTGCGTGCCGTAACGCTCGATTACTTCCATATTGCCGGTGTCCGGCGCGGCGCAATTAAACACTTCGGGGGCCAGATGGGACCAGCCCATTTCTTCGGCCAGATGGGCATATTCCACGGTAGAGAGGCCATAACCATGCTCTGAATCGGTCAGCCAGAAGTTCCACAGACCCAGCTTTTTGGCCTTGTCTTTCAGGCTTTCGCGAATTTCCTCCTGCCGCGGGGTGAAGACAAAGCGCTCGCCGCCAGTCGCGGTACCAACCTCGGCAAAGTATTCCTCTTCCAGCGGCATGATGTCGTTGCGCACCATAGAGCGGACTTGTTCCAGCAGCGGCTGAACCTTTTTTGAAATGCCTAAATCCATCTTTAAAATCCTCGCAAAATGGCCAAACGGTTGGCCTGAAAGGCGTAATCGCCCAAAAGTTCCTGTGCCGCGCGTACGCGCTTCATGTAAAAGCCGATGTCGTATTCATCAGTCATGCCGATGCCGCCGTGCATTTGCACTGCTTCATTGGCCGCCAGAATCGCCACTTCGCCAGCCTTGGCCTTGGCCAAGGCGGCCCCGGCCCCGGCCATTTCCGGCGCTTCGCCAAACATCTGCAAAGCCTTCAGCACGGCGGATTTGACCAGTTCGATCTCGGAATACAGATGCGCAGAGCGATGTTGCAGGCCCTGAAAGGCCCCCACATGTGTATCGAACTGCTTGCGTTCCTTGATATAATCCATGGTCATTTCAAAGCTTTGTTCGGACGCCCCCAGCATTTCCGCGGCCAGCCCGACCCGGCCCACATTGAGCACCCTTTCCAGAAGCGCAAAGCCATCATCCAGCGTGCCAATCAGGGCATCGCCCGCCACGTCCACGTCGTTAAACTCTGTGTGCGCATAATTGCGCGCGTCCAGCAATTTGGTGCGCGAGGAACTCAACCCGGCGGCGTCTTTTTCCACAATGAACAGCGAAATGCCGGTCTCATCGCCCACTTCGCCCGAGGTGCGCGCCGCCACAATCAGGGCATCGGCATCAAACCCGTCAATGATATATGATTTTTCGCCGTTCAAGCGATAGCCATTACCATGAGCAACGGCGCTGAGCGCGGTTTTGGCCGGGTCGTGTTTTACCCCTTCATCTACCGCCATGGCGATAATGGTTTTACCCTCGGCAATGCCCGGCAACCACTTTTCCTTTTGTTCGTCCGTGCCTTCGCGCAAAGCGGTAACGGCCATCAAGGCAGTGCTGATAAAGGGCGAGGCGGTCAGATTGCGCCCCATTTCCTCGGCGATCAGGCCCGCGCCGACCATGCCGTAATCAATGCCGCCGTATTCCTCGGGCACTAAAAATGCCAGCCCAGCCCATGTCGGCCATTTGCGCCCACAATGCGCGGGACCAGCCCAGCGGGTCCTCATCATCGCGTAATTTACGAAACGCGCTAACCGGCGCTTTTTCACTCAAGAACCCCTTGGCCGCATCGCGCAGCATTTGTTCTTCTTCGTTTAATACCAATGCCATCAATACTGTCCCTTAAGAAGCCGGAAGGCCCAGAATACGTTTGGAAATAATGTTCAATTGCACTTCGGACGTGCCGCCCTCGATGGAATTGGCCTTGGTGCGTAGCCAGGCGCGGGGCAATTCCCCATCGCGGCTGGCCTCGCCTTCCCATTCCAGCGCCGCATGGCCCTTGGGAGGCCATCAACAGCTCGTAACGGCGCTTGTTCATCTCGGTGCCATAATATTTCAGCATGGACGAGCGTGCACCAATGCCCTGCCCGGCTTTGGCTTCATCCTTCATGCGTTCCATGGTCAGCATAAATGACCAGCCATCAATCTCGGCCCGCGCCAGATCAGCCCGCAAGGCCTGATCAGCCAAACGCCCTTGGGCATCCGTACCCAGGCTGTCCACTGCAATCTGCCCGATCGAGCGGCCGCCAATGCCGCCATCGCCCGCATCGCCAATCATGGCCCGTTCATGGGTCAGCAGATATTTGGCAATGTCCCAGCCCTTGTTCAGCGTACCTACCAGGTTTTCCTTGGGCACTTTAACCTGATCAAAAAAGGTTTCACAAAACGGCGAACGGCCGGAGATCAACGTAATTGGCTTGGTGCTGACTCCTTCGCTTTGCATATCGAACAGGATGAAGGAAATGCCCAAATGCTTTGGGGCCTCGCGGTCAGTACGCACCAGGCAGAAAATCCAGTCGGCCTTGTCCGCATAAGACGTCCATATCTTTTGGCCGGTGACCTCAAAATAATCGCCCTTGTCTTCGCAACGGGTTTGCAAGGATGCCAGATCGGAACCTGCACCCGGTTCAGAATAGCCCTGACACCAGCGAATTTCCCCACGGGTGATTTGCGGCAGATAATGTTTTTTCTGCTCTTCTGATCCATATTTCAAAAGCGCTGGCCCCAGCATCCAGATGCCAAAGCTCATCAGGGGGTTGCGCGCCTTGATGGCGGCCATTTCTTCTTTGAGAATTTTGGCCTCTTCACGGGAGAGTCCGCCGCCGCCATATTCTTTAGGCCATTCCGGCGCCGTCCACCCTTTGGCGCCCATGCGTTCCATCCAGAGCTTTTGTGCCTCGCAGGAAAATTTGGCATTGCGCCCCCCCCAACAGGCATCTTCTTCGGACCGCATGGGTTTACGCATTTCGGCCGGGCAGTTTTCTTCCAGCCAGGCACGGGTCTCTTTGCGGAAAGTTTCTAAATCACTCAAAAAGAATTCTCCATTCATATACGAAAGCTGTCACTGCCGGGCTTGTCCCGGTAATCCAGTGAAGCTGATGGGCTCAAAAACTGGATCACCCGAATAAATCGGGTAATGACATTTTGTTTGTATTCAGGCCGCCCCCTCACGTCTTTTCAATTACGTACCGGCAATATTGCCCCAGCCCATTCACCCCTTCGGCGAAATTGGCAAAGGCCGCATTTTTGGTTTGCCCATGATAAAACCGGTAATAGATTTGTTGCAAAATGACCGCCAGACGCCAGATCCCATAGGCGTAATAGAAGGAAAAATTGCTGACATCGCGGCCAGTTTTTTCGGCATAATATTCCAGCACTTGCGCGCGGTTCATCATGCCGGGAGCATGGCTGGGTTGGCGGGCCAGGGCGCGCATGCTCTCTGGATCGCCCGCCTCGGTCCAATAGGCCAGCGTATTGCCAAGATCCATCAAAGGATCGCCAAGAGCCGAAATTTCCCAATCCAGCACGGCGCGAATTTCAAATGGGTTTTGCGCATCCAAAATCATGTTATCGATGCGAAAATCGCCATGCAGAATGGCCGGTTTATGCTCAATCGCCGGGATATTGTCTTTCAACCAGGTCCGCACATCGTCAAAGGCATCCACATCGGGGGTGCGTGCCCGGTCATAGCGCCGGTCCCAGCCCATGATCTGGCGCTCCACATAGCCTTCGGGCTTGCCAAAATCTTCAAGACCAACGGCTTTATAATCAATGGCATGCAACTCGATCAGCTTGTCAAAAAAGGCGGTGCAGAGCTTGCGAGCCTCGGCCTTGCCCCATCCCCATTCTTTTGGAAAGTCGCCTTTAACCAGAACCCCTTCGGCCTTTTCCATCACATAAAACGGCGCCCCGATAATGCTGGTGTCTTCGGTATAGAACTCTGTCTTGGGCACCGCATATACATCCTTTAAGGCATTCATAATGCGGTATTCGCGGCCCATATCATGGCCGGACTTGGGTTTGGAGCCAGTCGGGGGGCGGCGTAGAACCAGCGAACGGCCGGGATAGTCCACCGCATAGGTCAAATTGGATGCGCCGGAGGGATATTGGCGGATGGTTGGCGTGCCGGTCAGGCCTTCAATATTCGCCTTCAGGCAGGCATCAACGGCCTGCACGTCCAATTCCTCGCCCTGGCGGACCTCAATAGAGGTATTTTCCACACTCAAAGCAGATACCCCCCATCAACAATGATTTGCGCGCCCGTGGTATAGGACGCCTCGTCTGAAACCAGATACAGCACCGCGCCCACCATTTCTTCGGGTTGGGCCATACGGTTATAAGGCACATTTTCATCCAGCATGGCCTTTAAGTTTTCCTCGTCGGCCTTGAACACTGCGGTCATTTTGGTGTCGGTAAAGCCCGGAAGCAGCGCATTGACGCGAATTTTGTCGCGGGCGTTTTCCTTGGCCAGCGCCTTGGTCATATTGATCAGGGCGGCCTTGGTCATGGAATAGACCCCCTGATAAAGGCCTGGCTCGATGGCATTGATCGAGGCCACATTGACGATGGCCCCACCGCCGCCCTCGCGCATCAAAGGGATGGCCTGGGCGCAAAAGAAAAATGGCCCCTTTAAATTTACCTCGATGGTTTTATCAAACGCCCCTTCCGGGGTTTCGGTTGCCGGGCCGAAATAGGGATTGGTGGCGGCATTATTGATTAGTATGTCCAGCCGGCCATGGGTTTTGCGTACATGCTCAATCGCGGCGGTGATCTGGTCCATATGGCCGGCATGACAGGCCAAGGCCTCGGCCTTGCCACCTGATTCGATGATGTTTTGGGCGACACTGGAACACCCTTCCAGCTTGCGGCTGGCACAAATCACATGAGCGCCGCGATCGGCCAAACCTTGCGCCACAGCGGCCCCTATGCCCCGTGAAGCCCCGTTAACAAAGGCAATTTTGCCGGAAAGATCAAAATCATAGCGCGCCATATGAGCCCCTCATTAAACAAGTTAACAATGTTCACTTTAGAGAGATGCTTTTAGGCTGCAAGTTTTTTTGCTACTGTTTGCGCAAAGAATAATCGGGAGGCACTTTTGGGCGATAAAAAACAAGCCAGTCAACAGCATACACGGCACATGGAAAGACTAACCCTGCGGGCACCCAATATGGGTTCGCCCATGCGCTGGATTACGGCTGGTTGGGATGATGTGCTGCGTCATCCCGTTTATTCTTTGGGATATGGCTTTTTCTTTACCGCCGGTGGCCTCCTCATGATGTACACGCTGTTCAGACTTGGCTGGGCAGCGCTGATTCCCGCCGCGGCGGGAGGCTTCATCATGTTGGCCCCTTTGCTGGCCGTTGGCCTTTATGGCATTTCGCGCCGCGATGAAGAGGGCAAACCTCTCAGCCTGTCGGTATTGTTTCCCCGGCGCTTTGCCGAACCCAAGCAACTGGCCTATGTGGCGCTGGCGCTGATGCTGGCATTCATTGTGTGGATGCAGGTGGCGCTGTTGCTGTTTGCGCTCTTTTCTCATGGACATACCCTGGCCTTGCAGGACTTTACCGCCTTTGTCCTGACTACCGAAGCCGGACTGACCATGGCCAGTATCGGGGCCGCCATTGGCTTGTTCATCTCGCTGGTGGTGTTTTCCATCAGTGCCCTGTCCATCCCCATTTTGCTGGAACACCATGTCGATGCGGTCACGGCTATTTCAGCCAGTGTGCGTATGGTCATCCAGCATCCGGGTCCAATGCTGGTCTGGGCCTGGCTGATTGCGCTTTACACTGCCTTTGGGTTGGCTTTTGCGTTCTTAGGACTGGTATTTGTGTTCCCCATCATGGGCCATGCCACCTGGCATGCCTATCGCGAAATGGTCGCTCCGGCCGAGGAAGACTGAATTATTATTTCATATACTCTGACGTCACCCCGGCGTAGGCCGGAATGACGACTCTAAAGGACTATTCCGGGATGTGGTCATCCCGGTCATCATCCATGAAAATGCGCCATTTGGCACCTTCCATATCGTCATACTGGCCGGATTTAACCGTCCAGATAAAGGCCCCCAGCCCCAACAGGGCCAAAAATAAAGCCGCCGGGATGAGATAGACCAGAATGCTCATGATTTGTGCCGGATCATAAAGGGCCGAAGCGCGTTCAACGTGACCACGATGGAGGAAGACGACATGGCGATGGCGGCAATCATCGGGGTGACAAAGCCAAAGACGGCCAGCGGTACCGCCACCATGTTATAGCCTGCGGCAAAGCCAAAGTTTTGCAATATACGCCCCCGGGCGGCCCGGGAAATATCAATGGCGGTCAATATGGGGCCAAGCTTTTCGCCCTGCAAAACCATATCGGCAGCGGCCTGACTGGCATCGGCCGCACTGGCCAGGGACATGGACACATTGGCCGCGGCCAGCGCCGGGGCATCGTTCAGCCCATCGCCAATCATCAGCACTTTTTTGCCATCGCTGACCAGGGCTTCAACCCGGGCAATCTTTTCCTGTGGGGTCAGGCCAAAGGAAACGTGTTCTATGCCGGCCTCGGCGGCAGCGGCCCGTGCCGGGGCCTCGCGATCGCCAGAGAGCATTTCAACGCGAAGCCCCCGGGCCTTTAGTCCGGCCACCATCTGGGCCGCATCCTCGCGCATGGCATCTTCGAATATGAAATGCACCGGCGCGGCACCCTTGGCCACCAGCCACAGGCCAGAGCGGTCTTCATCCTGTTTTTCCACACCAGCCCAGTCGGCGCGGCCAAGGCGTACGCGGACGCCATCAATCGTGCCCTCTACGCCGTGCCCCGGGGTTTCCTCGGCATCCTTGGCCACAGCCCCCGGCCCCGCCAGATCGGCAATGGCACGCGATAACGGATGGCGGCTGGACCGGGCCAGCTTGGCCGCCAGTACCAGCGCATCAGCGCTGATCTCATCGGCATTGATCAGACGCGGTTTGCCAAGAGTCAGCGTGCCGGTTTTATCCACCAGAACCGTATCAATTTCGGCCAGTCTTTCCAGCGCATCTCCGGCCTTGACCAGCACGCCGCGTTTGAACAAACGCCCCACCGCCACAATCTGTACTGCCGGGGCCGCCAGCCCCAGTGCACATGGACAGGTGATGATCAGTACCGCCGCTGCGATCAGCACCGCATGGTGCACCCCGGCCCCAGCCACAATCCAGCCAATAAAGGACAGGGCCGCCAGCGTGTGCACAATGGGCACATAGGCCTGTGCGGCGCGGTCCGCCAGTTTGACAAAACGTCCGCGCGCGGTTTCCCCGGCCTCGACCAGGCGGGTTAGTTCTGCAAGAAGCGAATCTTCGGTGCGGGCGCTGGCCCGGACCACCAGCTTGTCGGTCAGATTGACCATGCCGGCGCGAATGGCATCGCCCGCCTTCACCAGATCCGGCGCGCTTTCCCCGCTGACCAGCGCCATATCCACATCGGATCGCCCTTCGATGATCTGGCCATCCACCGGGGCGCGATCCCCGGGCCAGAGAATGATCGTATCGCCGGGTTCAATATCGCGGGCCTGAACCGCATGGACGCTGCCATCTTCGGCAACCCGATTGGCGGTGGCGGCCTGCAATGACAACAGCTCGCGCGCCGCGAGGCGGGTTTGGCCACGCAGGCGATGATCCAGCCAGCGCCCGATAAGCAAAAAGAACAACAGCATGACTGCCGCATCGAAATAGGCGTGCTCGCCGCCGGTCATGGTCTCGTAAAGACTGACCCCCAGCGCCAGCAAGACCGCCAGCGAGATCGGCACATCCATATTGGCCTTGCCCTTGCGCAGGGACGCAAAGGCCGAACGAAAAAATGGCTGGCCGGCAAAGGCCGCCGCCGGCAAAGCAATCAGCGCCGACATCCAGTGAAAAAATACCCGGGTGGTGTCTTGCATTTCGCCATTAAATCCGGCCCAGACCGAAACCGAAAAGAGCATAATGTTCATGGCGGCAAAACCCGCCACCGCCATGCAAAGAAGCAGAAATCGTCCCTGTTTATCGCGCATCTCCTCGGCCTCGCCCGGATCATAGGGAGACACCTGATAGCCCAGATCGGCGACGGTGCGGGCGATCAGGCCCGGATCGGCCGCCCCGGGGATCCAGTTCACCGACAGTTTGCCGGTGGAAAGGTTGAGCTGGCTCAACTGTACGCCGGCAATGGCGTTGACGCCCTTTTCAATTTTGGAAATACACCCGGCGCAGCGGGCGCCACGTACCAGCAGATCCAGATGTGCCAAACCATCGTCTTCGGTGCGCACAAAGGCGCTAGGGTCCGCCGCGGCGCCCGGCATGGCCACCGGCCCGCCCATGGTGGGGCAACCACGGTCCCGCGAATCAATTTCCGTATCGCCAATGCTCATAACCGCCCCTTAAAGGGAAACCCCCATTGATTGTCTTTGCGTATGGCCACGCCTTCAAACTCCATGGTGCGGGAGGGAAACTGGCTGGCATCCAGCGCCGCGCGATATTGCCCCGGCCCACTGGGCAGTAATTTCAAATTTCTGTCTTCATGAGGCAGCCCCGGCCAAAACAAATGCACTGAAACACTAAGTCCGTCTACCGGCCCCTTGTCATTCTGGATGGTGACCAGGATAGCCTCATCATTTTCAATAATGAAATGGGCTTTCCATCCCTCGGCTCTGGCAATCTCGCGGGCCTCGATGGTTTGATTGTAATGGATGCCTTTCTGAAATGGATGAGAAACGCTCATTCCCGGAAAGGTACCGGTGGCCTTGATAATAAAGATCGTATTGACCCCAATGATAATGCCGAAAAAGATAATCATCCCGGCCAGTACGTGCCAGCCCTTTACTCTGTATGGTGTTTTTTTCATGGCTTGCCTGACAGAAATACCGTCTTGTTGACGGCCCGTTCCCCGCCTCCAAGCTCTTGTACAATAATGGAAACGGGTGTGGAAATTTTCAAGGTTTTGACCGTTTTTGCGGGCACCGTAACATAAATTTTGATTACCCGTACCTTATCGGGTTCTGCCACCACCGTAACCGTCTTGCCATCGCTGTTCAGGCCTATGGCCTTTAGCGTACTGTCCTTGATCCCCTCTACGGAAACCTGGAATTTGCGAGTATTGGGCGCTTTGTTGATAATTTTCAGCGTATAGCCATTGCGCACCGAACCATCGGAAAGACGCACAAAGGTCGGGCTGCGATCCCGCAAGGTGTTCAAATCCAGGGTTGAACGGGTCATCAGGCCATACGTCATGATTGCCGCAATGCCACCCACCAGAATGGCATAGAGAATAATACGAGGTCGAAACAGGCGATAAACCGGTTTTTCGCCTTTGGGCAAGCGTTTGCGGTTACGCTCCGTATCATAGGCAATCAGCCCTTTGGGCCTGCCTATTTTTTCCATCACGTCGTCGCAGGCATCAATGCACAACGCACAATTGATGCATTCCAACTGGTCACCGTCGCGGATATCAATGCCCATGGGGCATACCGCCACGCACATTTTACAATCAATACAATCACCGCGCCCCTCCCAGCTATCGCCCTTTTTGTGCGGGCCGCGTGGCTCGCCGCGATAGGCTCGATAGGTAACCTCGAAACTGTCTTCGTCGGTCAAGGCCCCCTGGATACGCGGCCAGGGGCACATATAGGTACAGACCTGTTCGCGCATGGTGCCGGCCAGCGTATAGGTGGTGAAGGTCAAAATGGCGGTAAATAAATACGCCGATATGGGCGCCTGGCCGATAAAAAAGCCACGCACCACGGTGGGCGCATCCAGAAAATACAGGACAAACACGCCGCCGGTGAGAAATGAAATGAGCAGCCAGGCACTATGCTTGATGATTTTTTTGACCAGTTTTTTGCCGCGCAAGGGTTTGCGCGCCAGTTTGATACGGGCATTACGATCCCCCTCAACCCAGCGCTCTACGGCAATGAACAGGTCCGTCCAGATGGTTTGAGGACAGGCATAACCGCACCACACACGACCAAACAGCGAGGTCGCCATAAAGAGGCCAAAGGCCGCCAGCATCAAAAGCCCGGTGATATAGTAAACCTCCTGGGGCCAGATCTCGATAAAAAAGAAATAAAAGCGCCGTCCGGCAAAGTCTGCCAGCACCGCCTGGTCTGGTGCTCCCGGCCCCCGATCCCATCGGATAAAGGGCACCACATAGTAAATCCCCAACAGGATAAACAGAAAAGCCCATTTGATTTTGCGATACGTTCCATGGGCCAGTTTCGGATAAATGGGGATACGTTTTTGATATAGCTCGCGATGTTCCGGCTTGTTTACCGCAGTCACATCTATTTTCTCAACGCCGGGGGCCGCGCGTTGTGATTTAGAGGATTGGGGCCCGCCGGTTTTACCCGACGAGCCCCCAATGATCGTAGTTTTTCCCAATCTGGCCTCCGGGGCCTTTCAATGTGTGTTTATTCACCACCACCCAGCGAGTGAACATAAATGGCCAGGGCATCGATTTTCCATGGCTCCAACCGGCCATCCCAGGTCGGCATGACCCCTTGGCGGCTGTTGGTAATGGTTTCGGTAATGGTGGCCCGATCGCCGGCATAAAGCCAGTCCGCGTCCGTCAGATTTGGCGCACCCAGTTCACGGGTTCCCTTGCCATCTTCGCCGTGGCACATGGTGCAATTATCGGCAAACAGGGGTTGAGCCCGTGCCACCGCCGCCTTGTCGGCCTCACGACCCGAAAGCGATACCACATATTCAACCAGGTCTTTGATCTCGTCCTTGGTCAACAGGCCATCGCGGCCAAAGGCCGGCATTTGTGAAAAACGGGTATCATCGCCGGTCGAGCGAATACCATTGGTGATGGTATATTTGATATCTTCCAATGTGCCGCCCCACAGCCAGACATCATCCACCAGTGCCGGATAGCCAAAGGTCCCTACCCCGCCAGAACCATGACAGGTGGCGCAATTGTCGCCAAAGGCGGATTTGCCGGCCGCCATGGCAAAGTTCAGCATTTCGGGATTCTTTTCGACCTGGGTAATTGGTGTATTGGCCAATTGCTGTTCGGCCGGTCCACGAGAAGCCGCCAGCTTGACCATGTCTTTTTCAAATGTAGCCCGTTCTGAATAATGGCGCAGCCCCTTCAGATAGGTATCTGCCCAGGGCAAAGGCCAGGAGGGCATCAACACCATATAGACAATGGCAATGGCAATACAGCCGAACCAGATGGTCAGCCACCAGCGCGGCAGCGGGGTGTTCAGCTCTTTGATTCCATCCCATTCATGGCCCGTGGTTTCGGTACCGGAATGATCATCGATTTCTGGACGGTCTGACATTACTGATCCTCCTCGTTTTCAAGAGGTCCATCATTAAGAGGGATCTGCGCCGCTTCATCAAAGCGCCGCTGGTTTCCCGGCCACAAGGCGTACAGCAGGACCAGTGCAAACAGCAGGGCGAAATAGACCAACCCCCAAGTCTGCGCAAACTTAGCTACATCTTCGTAATTCATGATCGCCTCCTAACGCAGATTGTCTTCGGCATCGGCTTCATAGGTTGAAAAATCAACCAGCGTGCCGAGCATTTGCAAATACGCGATCAGAGCATCCATTTCCGTCAGATGTTCCGGATCCCCATCAAAGTCACGAACATTGGCACCGGGATAGCGGGCCATAAAGCCATCATAGTCGTCGGCATATTCATCAACTTGCGTGGCCAGATCAGACTTGGCCGCTGCAATTTGCGCTTCGGTATAGGGCACGCCAACAATTTTATTGGCCTTTAGATCGGCCTCGATGGTGCGTCCGTCCAGAATATTATCCAGCAGGAATTTGTAGGGCGGCATGACCGATTCAGGCACCACAGCCTGGGGATGGGTCAAATGCGCCAAATGCCAGGCATCGGAATATTTCCCGCCGACGCGGGCCAGATCCGGGCCCGTGCGCTTGGACCCCCATTGGAACGGGTGGTCATACATGCTTTCCGCCGCCAGGCTGTAATGACCATATCGTTCTGCCTCATCACGCAAGGGGCGGATCATCTGACTGTGACACAGATAGCACCCTTCGCGGATATAGACATTACGCCCGGTCAGCTCCAGCGGCGTATAAGGCCGCATGCCGTCCACTTTCTCGATCGTGCTGGAAAGGTAGAAGAGCGGTGCAATTTCCACCAACCCGCCAATCGAGACCACGACCAGAATACCAAGGGTCAGGATCAGAGAGTTTTTCTCAAATATCTCATGTTTGAATTTCATCTCTTTCTCCCTAGCTGGCGGCCGGTATGGCGCTGGTCAGTGGTGCCATATCCGGCACGCTTTCGCCTTTGCGCACGTCACCGCGGGCGGTGCGCCACAAATTGTACGCCATGATTAGGGCCCCGATGAGGAACAACAGCCCCCCCGTTGCCCGGATGATGTAGTATGGATGCATCGCCTCAACGGTTTCCACGAAGGAATATTCCAGGAACCCAAAGCTGTTATAGGCGCGCCACATCAGGCCCTGCATGATCCCGCTGACCCACATGGAGGTGATGTAGAACACAATCCCGATGGTGGAGATCCAGAAATGCCATTCCACCAGATCGTTGGAATAGAGCCGTTTGCGTTTCCATACCCAGGGCACCAGACAATACATGGCTCCAAAGCTGACATAGGCCACCCAGCCAAGGGCCCCTGAGTGCACGTGGCCAATGGTCCAGTCGGTATAGTGCGACAGGGAGTTGACTGCCCGGATCGACATCACCGGCCCTTCAAAGGTGCTCATGCCATAAAAGGCAACCGAGACCACCAGCATGCGCATAACCGGATCGGTGCGCAGCTTGTCCCAGGCCCCCGAAAGGGTCATCAGACCATTGATCATCCCCCCCCCCAGGACGGCATCCACAGGGCAATCGAGAAGGTCATGCCAAGGGTCTGCGCCCACATGGGCAATGCCGTATAGTGCAAATGGTGCGGCCCGGCCCAGATATAGATGAAAATCAGCGACCAGAAGTGCACAATGGACAGTCGGTAGGAATACACCGGGCGCTCGGCACGTTTGGGCACAAAGTAATACATCATCCCCAGAAAACCGGCAGTAAGGAAAAAGCCCACCGCATTATGGCCGTACCACCATTGGGTCATGGCGTCCTGAACCCCAGAGAAGAGCGAATAGCTCTTGTGCTCGGTCAGGCTGATCGGCACCGCGAGATTGTTGATGATGTGCAACATGGCCACGGTGACGATAAATGCCAGATAGAACCAGTTGGCCACATAAATGTGTTTGATTTTGCGTTTCCACAAGGTGCCCAGAAACACCAGCAGATAAGCCACCCAGACAATGGTCAGCCAGATATCGATATACCATTCAGGCTCTGCATATTCCTTGCTTTGGGTGATGCCGCTGACATAGCCGGTGGCGGCCAGCACGATGAAGAGTTGATAGCCCCAGAATACAAACCAGGCCCAAACCCCGCCCGCCAGGCGGGCATGACAGGTGCGCTGCACCACATAGAACGAGGTCACCATCAGGGCATTGCCGCCAAAGGCAAAAATCACCGCCGAGGTATGTACCGGCCGTAATCGGCCAAAATTCATCCAGCCAAAGTCTGGATTGTACATTATGTTGGGGAATGCCAGTTGCGAGGCGATAATCACCCCGACCAGAAAACCAACCAGCCCCCAGAAAACCGTGGCTACAATGCCAGCCTTGATGATACCTTCTTCATATCGGGTCTGATCAAAATTCAGACCACTGGCGGCGCGCATAAAGAGCGCCGCAACGCCCAACGTAAAGGCGCCAAGAAGGATGACCGCATGAACCTTCATCAAAGGATCTTCGGTTTTGGCGGTTAAAAACAAACTGACCAGCGCCAGTACACTCAGAAACACGCCCAGTGTCAGTACATCCAGTCCAATACCCTTGCGGGCAGCAGAGTCATTCATGGTGAGGCTCCCCCTCATGCCACCGTGACCAGCCACGGCTTTTGATACTATATCAACGATGATTTCAGCGTTTTCTCAAGGGCTTTACTGCCGTATATATTTGGATGCGCTAATATGTCGCATCTTGTACATTGGCCCTTCGCAAACGCGCAAACTTTCGCCAATGTTGCTGATGTTAAACAGATTCGAAGGCAGGTATAAAATGAATTCACACGCTGTGCGGGTTATTTCCGGGATCAGGTCTACGGATTTGCGCCTGTTGATGGCTTTGTTGGCCGCCATTGCCTTTGTGGCGTCCTGCTTTTCCATGGCCGCTTTGTACCAGGATCCTTTTGCTCATCTGAAGCTATGTCTAGGTGATGAAGTGCCCGCTCCCAAAGACGGCGTGCTGGTGTTCTATGGGCATTGCGTCTGGTGTTATATGGCCGTGGGGCTGGGGCTGGCTGCCCTGATTGCACCGCCCAAGCAATCCTGATCAGGCCGGGTGAAACGCCATGGTGCGATCAAACCGGCGCAAGGCCCGCCCCGGCAGGCGCGATATCGGCCCCAAAGGCAAAGCCTCGAACCCGCGCTGAATGGCCTGCGCACTCTGGCGAAGTACCGCACCAAAGGAAGGGGCCAGTGCGGTGCCGGAACACACCGGCACCATATGGCCGCCAAACTCTCGCTTATAGCGATAATCCCCTACTCCCAAATGCATCTGGCCGATGCCGGATGCCGCATGATTTTCCAGCATTTTGAACATCAGGGTATGGCCCGGACCAAAACGTGAAAACTGGGGATCATAGGCCGGGAACCAGTAATGGGCGGCCTGGGCGCTTTTCATGCCAAAATGCACCGCCACCAGCGTGTTCCCAGCCCGCAGGGTGGAGAGTTGACCGACCAGATATTTGCTTTTGGCCTCGGCAATGGCTCGCAACAAGTTTCCAGTCCAGGGCACGGAAAACACATCAAAAAATCCGGTCGCCCGATATTGCGCACTTTTCCAGGCAAGCAAGGTGGTAAAAGCCGCCGGGTCCGGGTCATGCATGGTAAAGACCAGCTCGCCATGCTCACGCTCCAGACGGCGGGCATTGGCCTCGTATTTCTTGAACGTCTTTTTATGGGCGGCCAGCTGTATCGTGTACCAGTGCTCATAGCCTTTACTGAGATCAGCGGTATGACAGTCTTCTTGCGCCTCAAAACGGGTTGCAAAACTGGATTGCGTCGCGGGGATGAAGCTGAACGGATAAACGCTGATGCCGGCGGCCTGCAAAATGGCATTGATCTCAAATGTCATGCCGGGTTCCGCGATCAGTCCCTGAAAATCACCCAGCGGCCCGCCCAGAGGCAAGGCATAGCCCAAGGGCGCACGATGAAACGGAAAGAACCCCTTGATCGCGCCGCCAATTCTTAAAACTGCCACTTGTGTGTCGGCACGCACCCGATCACAGGCGAGCGCAAATTCAAGCGTGTAATACGGGCTGTGCAGCGCCGGGTCGGCCTGTTGAAAGGCCCGCCAGGCTTGGGCTTCCTCATAGGTAAGCGCGGAGGGTTTTTTGACGTTTACGTCCACAATTCGTGGTTCCTGATTTTATTTTATTTTGTTCACCGAGAGTTAGTGCGTTTGTTCTACCCTATAAATCCTAACAACGCGCTAGCGCCCAAAGAACAGGATAAAACATGCTTTGGCGGCACCTTCTTGGCTATTTGCCGGTTAATATTGCCCAGGCTTTGGCGGGCTTTGGCGGCATTTTTTTGCTGACCCGTCTGCTAAGCCCGGAAGATTATGGCCGCTATGGACTGGCCTTTGCCGTGATGACGTTTTTCCACTCGGTCCTGTTTACCTGGATGGAAGCGGCCATGGCGCGCTTTTACGCCCGTGCCGAGGCAGACCATTCGCTGAAAGACCATCTGGCCAGTGCTTATGGGGGGCTGGGGGCATTCTCAGTCATCGGCGCGGTGCTGGGCGGTATTGCCATATCCTTTCTGCCCCTGCCCACCGATTTCAAAACCATTTTGGGCTTTGCCCTGGCCGCGGCCATTTTGCGCGCCGCCCTGAATCTGACCATGCAGGCGCGCCGCGCCGCCAGAGAGGTCAATCGCTATAGCCTGATAGAGTTCTTCCATATTTCCATGGGCTTTGGTCTGGGGATCATGCTGGTCGCCGCCACAGATTTGCGCGCCGCCGGCCCCTTTGCCGGTATGGCCGTGGCCGCAGGCATCGCATTGGTGTTTGACCTGCCCCATATGCTGGCCCGCGCCAAAGGCGGGCAGGTTTCCATGCAAAACCTAAAAGTCTTTGCGCTTTATGGCCTGCCGATTTCGCTTTCTTTGGTGCTGGAATATGCCTTGTCCACCGGGGATCGTTTCCTAATCGCCGGTTATCTGGGCACCGCCTCGGTCGGCATTTACACCGCCGGTTATGGTCTGGCCAATCGCACGCTGGATGTTATTTTTGTCTGGGCAGGCATGGCGGCGGCGCCCCTGACCATTGCGGCGCTGGAACATGGCGGCATGGATGATGCCCGTGCCATGGCCCGCAAGGCCTTTGGGTATATGGCGCTGCTGACCTTTCCGGCGGCGACGGGGCTGGCGCTGGTGGCGGTGCCATTGGCCACCATCATGACCGGTCCGGCCTTTCGCGCCCAGGCCGCGACCATCATTCCCTGGATCGCGCTGGCAGGTCTGATGAACGGGATCATGACTTATTATCTGCACGAGGCCTTCACCCTGTCCAAACGCACCGGCGTGATGGCGGCGGCCATGGCCTTTCCGGCGCTTTTGAATATCGCCCTGAACATGCTGTTGCTGCCCCGTATGGGCCTGCAAGGCGCGGTAATTGCCACGGTGATCGCCTATTTTGCCGGCATGGTGCTCAGCGCCATAATCGGCCGGCGCTATTTCCCTTTACCCTTGCCCTTTGGGGCCGCGGCCAAAACCATTATGGCCTGTACCGTTATGGCTGTCGGGGTATTGCTGGTGCCATGGCCGCCCAGCTGGCCAGCCACCGCCTTGCTGGTGGCACAGGCAAGTCTTGGGGCCTTGTTGTATGGCATGGCTGCTTTTGCCTTCAATCTGGCCGATTGCCGCGACCTTTTGGGTCGCCTGAGCGATCGATTGCGTAAACATCAAGAGGTGCCAACATGAGCAATGGTTCTCGAACCCTGCCCACCATTCATTACAATGCCTTCTGGCAACATGATGCACCCATCGTGCTGAGCGTGCTGATCCCGTTTTACAAGGATGATCCGCATAATCTTTTGCGCCGCCTGGCCAAAACCGCGCCCGATGCTGTGGAAATCATTCTTTATGATGATGGCAGTAATGATCCTCTGCTCAGCCAGTGCATGGATGCGGCCACCGCCGCCGCCCTCATACCAGTGCAATTGATCAGTGCCCGTGAGAATCTGGGACGAGCAGCGGCCCGCAACGCGCTGATCCGTGCTGCCCGGGGGCAATGGGTGCTATTTCTAGATGCCGACATGATGCCCGAGCAGGATGACTTTTTGACAAACTGGATGGCCTGTATCAAGGTCGAAAAACCGGCCATAGCGTTTGGCGGCTTTAGCGTTTCCACCAATGATACTGTGCCGCCAACCCTGGCGCTGCATCAGGCCTTTTCCCAGCGTTCTGATTGTCTGCCGGCACGCATAAGGGCGCAAAACCCGGCCAAGCATGTCTGTACGTCCAATTTGCTGGTCCGCAGCGATGTGTTGCGTGACTGTCCCTTCGACAAAGGCTTTGCCGGCTGGGGCTGGGAGGATGTGGAATGGGCCGCCCGCGCCGCCAAACGCCATACCATATTGCATATTGATAATCCTGCCCGCCATCTGGGCCTGGAAAGTGCTGACACGCTGGTGCGCCGTTTTCGGGATTCGGCCCCCAATTACGCCCGGTTTGTGCAACGCCACCCGGATCTGGCCCGCACGCTGCCCAGTTGGAAAGCAGCGCATTTTTTACGCAAAATTCCGACACTTTTACTGTTCCGCCCTCTTTTGGCGGCCATGGCCAAAGATACCTCCGGGCTAATCCCCCTGGGCCTGCGCGTTTTGGCGCTCAAGCTCTGGCGATCCAGCTGGTATGCCAAGGTGTTGCCATGAGCGCGCCTTATATCCCCACCAGTGGCTTGATCAGCGCGTTAAAGCGCCGTCTTACGCGTCTTCAGGCGCGAAAAAGCCTGGACTGTGCGCAAGGGCGTTTTCTGGTGAGTTTCAGTTTTGATGATTTCCCCAAAAGCGCCGCCCAGACCGGTGCTGAAATACTGGAACGATTTGGCTGGCGCGGCACCTATTATACCAGCGCCGCCTTTGAAAACACCTCCAATCATCTGGGCGAACTGTTTACCGCCGCCGATGTCAGCACCCTGATTGCAAATGGTCATGAAATTGGCTGTCACACTGAAAACCATATTGATTGCGCGTTGAACCCCCCGGTAATTATCGAGCGGGAGATCCGCCGCAATCAAAACCGGCTGCGGGCCCTGGGGGCACCAATCCCCACCTCGTTTGCCTTTCCCTATGGGGAAACCTCGGCGGTGGCGAAAACCTTGCTGGGCCAGCACTATACCACCTTGCGGGGCGTGCGCCCGGGGATTAACCGCCGCTTTGCCGATGCACACCAGCTCAGCGCCGTTGCCATTGAAGGCACGCTGGATGACAAGGATGCGCCCCTTGCCTATGTGGATGAACTTGGCACCGGGTCTGGCTGGCTGATTTTTTATACCCACGATGTGCGTGACCCCCCCGGCAAATGGGGATGTACGCCAGACCTTTTTGAGGCTGTCTGTACGGCGGTGGACAAAGCCGGGTTTGAAGTCTTGCCCGTAGGCAAGGCCATGGCCAGCTTGTCTGTGATGGAGAAGGCCGCATGACCCCGGACGTTTCCGTCGTCATTCCCACCTTTCGTCGCCCGGATTATGTGGAACGAGCAGTAAAAAGCGTATTATTGCAAAAAGGCTTCAAGGCGCTGGTGGAAATTGTGGTGCTGGATAATGATCCCGAGGCTTCGGCTCGGGCGATGGTGCAATCTCTGGCCGCCTCTACCCGCTGGCCCATCGAATACGGCCATGAACCGGAACCTGGTGTGGCCAATGCGCGCAATGCGGCCCTGCGACTGGCCAAGGCCAAGCTGATCGTATTTCTGGATGATGATGAAATCGCCGCTGAGGGCTGGCTGAAATCCCTTTTGGATGTGCAGGAAGCAACCAATGCCGATGTGGTCTTTGGCCCGGTCAAGGGGAAAGTTGCGGCCAAAACGCCACACAAAGCCTATATCGAGGCGCGCTTTACCCGCAATGGCCCCCAACAATCGGGCCTGATTGATACCTATTACGGGTGTGGAAATTCACTGATTAAGCGCGCTAAATACTTTTCAGACGCGCCAATTTTTGATCCGGCCACCAATGAAACCGGCGGCGAGGATGATGCGCTGTTTTCTGCGGCGCTGGCCGATGGGGCGCGCATTGCCTGGGCTGCCGACGCCCTGGTTTATGAGATGATCCCGCCGCAGCGCGCCACGTTATCTTACGCCCTGTCCAAGGCCTTTGCCTTTGGCCAGGGACCAACGCAAACCTGTTGGCAGCACCGCAAGGTTTTTGGCGTTTTGTACTGGATGGCAGTAGGCCTTGGACAGTTTGCCCTCTATGGCACATTATATGGAATAAAGCGCCTGTTGCGGGCCAAGCCAAAGCCTGAAACCCTGGACCGGGCCATGCAGGGCCTTGGAAAACTGCTTTGGTTCAAAGGGTTGGAGCCACGCTTTTATGGCGCATCTGCCTTGTGACCCGGTTTTACCGGTCCGGCCCCAAACAGCTTGGCCGCTGTGGCCGCAAAGACGATCCAGCCAAGGTTATTTTGTTGTAAAATATTGCTTTCAGACATAGAAAACAGCAAGAATACCAGTGTGGAAATCAGCGCCCAATAGGCGGTTTTATCGCGCAATACACTGCGCAAGGCGGCAATAATAGCGCTGAAATAGGTCAGTGCAAAAATTACCACCCCAACAAGGCCAATGGATAACCAGGTTTCCAGCCACCCATTATGGGCCGTGGGAACCAGCCATTCGGTCTGTTGGCGCACCCAAAAAGGCCGGGCCGGTTTCATCCAGCCAGAACACCCCATAGCCATGGCCCAACCAGGGGTGATGCTTGATTTGCGAGAAAAGTGCCTCCCAGATGTCGGTGCGCCCGGTCAGCGTTGGATCCTTGCCAATCAGGCCAAACATGAACTTTGGGGCAAATTCGACCGCCAACGCCAAACCAACCCCAAAAATCACCCCAAAATAGACCAAAGGAATGCCAATCAGCGGGCTGCGCCGAAACACATACAGCCCCCCTACCCCGGCAAAGGCCAGGATCATGGCCAATAATGAGGTTTTGGAGGTGGAGAGCAAAATCAACGCCACAGACAGCGCCAATAATGGCCCCCACAGCCAGGCCCGTTTTGGTCTGAAAATCAGAGCGCACAGGCACAAGTGTGCCGCTTTGGCCATGTTCATGCCCAGATCATTCTTTTCCCACCACAAACCGGCCCAGGCCCCGGGATGGGTGGTTTGCATAATGCCCTTGTCTGGCACCAACAGCACAAAGACCAGACTCATCACCGCCAACATGCCATAGGTGGTTGCCAGCAGTTCGATCAGATCGCTCCAGTCATAACGCGAAGCCAGATAGATTGCGAAGCCAGTGGTCATCAACAATGCGATGGAGCGGCGAAAGGTAAAACCCGGCTCGATCGACCAGAGCGCAGAGACAATCGCCAGCATCACCGGCAACAATAATAAAAAACTGCGGGCCAGCCCCTTGGCGGTAACCAGTGGGTGCTGCACCACCAGAATGATTATGAAAAAATAGACGCCATAATACAGCATCCGCACCCAGGAGGTATCTGTTGTCGCCGCCGAGGTTTCAATCAGCGGCCCAAAAAACGCACTGGAAAATATCAGCAGGAAAATCAGCGTGACCGTGACTTCCACGACCCCGCCAAACTGTCCCAGCGTAAAGGGGCGTCGGGCGGGTGCATCCATGGTCATACTCACGGCTGTGTCCATGGAGTTGGGCTAAGGCACCACGAGTGCCTGTCCATGCATAAAAAGGAATATGGTTGAACCGCTGACATAACTGCCCCAATAGAGTGCGTTATGGTTAACAGAAACTTACTGCGCGGCCTGCTCAACCGGGTCCATGCCTTGTCTGGGCACTGCATTATAGATCACCCCCAGGCAACGCCCGCCCCGGCCTTCGATTTGTTGTTGCACCTTTTGGATCTGCGTCTTTGGGTCCGCCGGGTGTGCAATGATGATCACACCATCCGCATCCACCGCCGTTACCAGTCCGCCGCGGCTGCGGTGCAGGACCGGGGCATCGATAATCGCCAGGTCTGCCTTGGTGCGTACATGATCCCAATAGGTCTTTGAGGGGCGCAAATGTACATGCTGTTTGGCCCGCAACAGATCACTGCGAAAATGGCTGACATAGAGGGAATGCGCACCCACCCGGTGCATATTCATATAATAACGATCCCCGGCCTTGCGGCCATCTTCGCGCACCAGTTCGGGGTGGATGCGCCAAAACAGCGGCTGCCCCTCTTGGGCCAAGGCGGTTGCCGGTCCCAACGCTCCGTAAAGCGCCTGTGCCTTGGGGCTGGAAAACACCCGAAAATGCGTATTGGTGTAAAAATCAAGATCAAACAGCCAGATCCCACGGGACGAACGGGGTGCCATCATGCGTGCAAAGGCTCGCGCGCAGGTGGATACCCCACAGCCCGCATGCACGCCTATGAACTGTAGCACCACGCCGCTTTGGCGAAGGGCCAGCTGTTCATAAAGCCGGCTTAAACCAGATAATTCCCGACTAAGATCAATCATTAAACGCAGGTTCCGAATCCATAACTTCAGTTAAGGCAAACTTGGTTAACGAGATATGACCAAGCCCTATTCAGAAAGCGTTGAGAGTCGCGTTTTAACGACGCGCTGGTATGCTGCCCAGAACGGGCAAATCGCCCGATGGAACCGTCCCGCCCGGGGGGGGGGGCATACCAGCACCCCCAGGACCTTCAGTCAGGATATAGGGGAAAGACGGATCAACATGCTGTGCAGGCGGCGGCATGGGGCGTTTTGGTGCACGCGGCTTTTCCGGTTCTGTCGGGGGTTCTGGCGCAGAAGCCGGAGTCTCTTCAATAGCCACCGGGGTCCGCACAATAGACAGGATCGCGCTATAAAAGCCAACACAAAGGGCGGTGAAGACAGCAAACAGAAACGCCAGCACCGCTGCAGGGCGCTTTAAGGATTTGCCTTTAACCGGCAGGGTTGGGTGTTCGATCACCCGAATATTATCAGATTTAAGCGCGGCCAGATTGCGGCGGGTAATCAATTCCTGCTCGCGGGAGGCAAATTGCTCGTAATTCTTTTCCATGATCCGCGCCCGGCTGGCCAGTCGCTGATACTCGGGAAACAGGCTTTGAAAGCGCCGTTGCCGTGCATTGATTTTGGCAATCTGTGATTTCAGAACGCTGATTTTGGCATTGTTGGATTGCTGTTCGGCTTCATAGGTCAGCTTGCTGGTCTGCAGTCCCTGATAGATCGTATTGACGCCGGTGCGCTTGGTGCCGGTGTTCTGACTGCTGCCACTGTTTAAATAGCGTTCTGTGCGTGTAATCCGGGCATTGATTTCCTTAACCGGGCTGGAGGTTGGCAGATATTTTGCCAGCAATTGTTCGCGCTCCAGCTTCAATGCTGCCAACTGGCCGGAGCTGGCGTCATCGGTATATTGCTCCACGGTTTTTGGGGTTTCCGCCATGCGCGTATTGATAATGCGCAGTGCGCTTTCGATCTCCTGTTGGCGGGCCTGTGCGGTCAGCAATTGATCCCGCAGTACGGCAATGCGTGTACCCAGTGCCGTGCGTTCGGCCTCAAAATCACCAATGCCGTTTTTGACCAGAAAATGTTCCAGCTCCTTATTGACCTGTTGCAACGCCTTTTCTGAGGTCTGCCGCTCGGCTTCGAACCCATTTTCACCATCATCAATCAAAACCTCACGGCGATAGTTGTGGTATTCCTCGATAAACGCGCTTAAGACATCGCGGGCAGTTTGCGGGTTCAGGTGACGAAACGTGACATAGACCAAAGGCTGGTTGGGCGCCGTATAGGCGCCAAGATCTTTGGTCATGTTATGCAGGGCGGTACCAATAATCCGGGTGCGGTTTTGCGGTTCCAGTTCCAGCTTCATGGCCAGTTTTGGATAGAGTCGCCGCAAACCGATTTTTTTCAGCACTCGTTCTTTCAGCTCCGCCGCCGTGATAAAGCCGACTTCGGCCTGAATCATCTGATCGGCAGAAAACGCCGTTCCCTGTCCGGCCGTCCCCACAATCGGGTTATAAATATACTCTTCGCCAAATTGGACCAGTATCTTTCCCTGGGCGGTATAGGTTTTTTTGAGCGTCATTACCCCCGCCATAGAGACGCCAAATATCAATATAAAGACGAAAAACATCAAGAGCTTACGGGAAAGTACATGCCCCAGCAATTCGACAAACGAGACCTCGGAAAGGTGCGCCCACCCGCCTGTGACCGGGCCACCGGCTATTTTTCTGGACGGTACTCTGGAATGCTGCGTCATCGAATCTCTACATACCCAATTCGTATTTGACGCCATCATTCAGGCATCGTGTTTAACAATTCCTAACCATTGTCGTTAAGATTTGGGTAAATTCTCTGTTGAACAGGAAAATGTTGTGAATTTGTCACGTCTATGCATCGCCCTAATGGGGCTTGCCCTTTTTACCCTGACGGCGTGTGCCAGTGGCGGCTATCACCGTTATCCAAAGGGATCTGGCGGGTATTACAAGAGTGCAGCATCACCGCAATACCGACAGAACGGTGCGGGACAAAATGCGATTGCCGGTGGATTTCGGACCTGGCGTGATTCTGATCCGCAATATCGGCTATTGCCTGGCGACCAGCTGGACATCATCGTCTATTCGGCACCGGAATTATCGCGACTATTGCTGGTTGGACCCGATGGACGGGTGCAAATGCCCCTCGCCCCGCCGGTTATGGCGGCCAATCTGACCATTGGACAACTGGAACAAAAGCTGCGCAAGGCTCTTTCCAGCCAATTGATTAACCCCAATGTAGAGATAACGCCGCGTGCGTTTGGCTCGCAGCGGATTTATGTCGGCGGCGAAGTTGGCCAGCCAGGCGTGTTCGAGCTGCCTGCCCAGATCGGCGTTATGGAAGCCGTGATGATGGCCGGAGGCTTTCGCAATACCGCCCGTACCAGCAAGGTGGTACTGATCCGGCGTCATCCAGACGGCGGGCCAATGATGAAAATCATCAACCTGAAATCGGTTCTGCATAAAGGCGCCAATGCCGACACGACCCCGTTACAGCGGGGGGATGTGGTCTTTGTACCCCGTTCCGGCATCGCCAATCTTAATCTCTTTATGCAGCAATATATCCGCGATGCCCTGCCAGTCAGCTTCTCGCTGTCTTATTATCTTGGCAATTCCAGCAGTGTTAGCCCAGGTGTTTCCGGCCCATAAAACCGCTTGAATTCAATGGATTAGCACTTATGCCCTTGCAACCATTTACGGGCCGCACGCTGCGCCTTGACAATCTGGCTGGTATCCATCTGATCAGAAACTTCCTGACGGTAGGTCTTCGCCGTTTCATAGCCCAGCACCGCGGCCAGATTGAACCATTTGTGGGCTTCCACCAGATCCAGTTCGCGTCCTTCGCCAGATGAATATATCAGGCCGAGCCGGTTCAGATCTTCGGCTTCAGGCGCGCCTGCAACCGCCTTGTGGGCTTCTTGCACTTCGACATCCGTAAACGCCATTTTTAATCCCCTAGTCCAAATCCCGTCCTTATTTTTCGCCAAGGATCGAGATTGTTTTCACCATTCGTGGCCTAGCCACACGGGGATTTTTTCCGTTTAGCGTTTCTATTCGGTTAAAGTAATAAAGATTTTTTATTTGTAAAAACAAAGACTTTTGGTGACGTTTGATTCATTGAGCTTAACCAAACCCTACTGAGGAGGGGCACCATTCCGGCCCGTCTGGTATAAATCAGGTATAACCGGACAGCCCGGCTGCACGGGCCAGAGGGCACCACCCAAAAGTGTCTTGACAAGCGTGCAGGGCGCCCCTTTATGCCCATGCTTCTTAATTGCACTGGACACCAAAGGACGACTTATGCGCCTCTTCTCGCTGATTGCCACCTTAGCCCTCGCCAGCTTTGCCTTGTCTGCCTGTCAGAAAAAACCGACTGCCCCCGAAGCCCCAACCGCCGATATCAAGACCCTGCGCCATATTGAGACCGGCGATATTGTGGGCTCCATCACCAGCCCGGCGGGAGCTTATCAGTGGGCGGCCATTCCTTATGCTGCACCACCGGTTGGCGAATTGCGATGGCGGGCACCACGTCCGGCGGCGTCCTGGAAAGGGCAAAAAGAAACACTGGATCGCAATGTACGGTGTGTGCAGCGCGCACGAACCGCCGATATTTATGATGATCTGGGTGCCCTGGTTGGCAGCGAAGACTGTCTGGTGCTGAACGTCTGGTCGCCGGCCTTTGCCGCTGATAACCTGCCTACCGGTAAAGACCGCCTGCCGGTTATGTTTTTCATTCATGGCGGCAGCAATGTCTGGGGCTATGGCGGTCAGTATGACGGCCAGTATCTGGCTACTCGCCATAATATCATTATGGTCTCCATCAATTATCGATTGGGCCCCTTTGGCTGGTTTGCCCATTCGGCCTTGCGCGAAACGGCACTGAGCGGCCCGGATCAAAGTGCCAACTTTGCCGATCTGGATATGATTGCCGCGTTAAAATGGGTACAGCGTAATATTGCCAGTTTTGGCGGTGATCCGGACCGGGTGACGATTTTTGGTGAATCCGCCGGTGGTCATGATGTGGCCAGCCTGATCGCCCTGCCCCGCGCCCAGGGCCTGTTCAAAGGGGCCATTATCCAAAGTGGATATTTTACGTCTCAATCTCTGGATGTTGCCGAAAATGGCGTGCCCGAAGGCTCGGGCTGGACCTATAAAGGCGCCAGAGCGGTGGTGGAAAAGCTGAACCCGCCGCCAGGCCTTTCCGGCCCGGACCTGGCCGCCTTTATGCGTGATGCCGCGGCTAAGGATGTTTATATTGCCGCACAGGAAGATGGGAGCAATGAACCAGGCGCACCGCTGATCATTGCGGACAATGTTGTCTTAAAGGCCCCCAGCCTGGAAGCCGCGCTGGATAATCCGGGTTTTCCGATTGTGCCCGTCATTACCGGCACCAATCGTGATGAAACCAAGCTTTTTAACATTACCAACAAAAAACTGGTCAAAAAATTATTTGGCGTTCTGCCTCGCCCGCGCAATGCCAATGGCTATGCTTTGCAGGCCGAATACGAAAGCGCCATCTGGCGCGCCCGCTCAGTGGATACACAGGCCCGCCGGTTGAAAGCCACAGGCGATAGCGCCCTTTATGCCTATCGTTTTGACTGGGATGAAGAAGGCTCTTTTCTGGGTACAGATTTTTCGCTCCTTCTGGGGGCTGGTCATGCCATGGAATTGCCCTTTGTGTTTAATGGCTTTGCCACCTTTCCCGTGGGTGGCGGGCGCATTTTCCCTAAAGACATGGCCAGGGAAAGAGACGCATTATCGCGCACCATGATGTCATATTGGGCGGCCTTTGCCACGAATGGAAAGCCGGGTCGGGGCATGAATAACGACTTGCCGGAATGGCGCGCCTGGGGCGATGATCAGGACCGTTTGATGATTTTGGATACAGCTTCTGGTGGGGGCGTACGCATGTCGAGTGAAGAAATTTCGGTAGAAAGTGTCCTGAATTCGCTTGTTAAAGACAGCCGCTTTTCCTCCTTAAAAGAAAAGTGCATGGCGTTTCTTGGCGTCAAAGGCTGGTTTCCGGAAATTAGTGCGCAAGTTGCCAAATTTGCGCATACAGATTGTAAACTTTAGGGAAATTCCCTTCATAGACGCAATAATTCCCCAAAACAGCACTGGACGCGCCGCACACAAAATGGTGAAATGATCCCAAAGCGCGCTGAATCGCTATCTAAGAGGGGGAAGACTATGACGAATTTTAAGTTACGTGCCATTGCGACTACCGCTCTGGTGGCCACACTGGCTGCACCTAGCTTAGCTGTTGCACAAACCGAAGATGAAATTATTGTCACCGCGCAAAAGCGCGAAAAAACGCTTCAAGATACTCCCGTTGCGGTTACCCCGGTTACAGATGTAGATCTGGAACGCTCACAAATTCGGGATATGCGTGACCTGCCTTTGCTGGCCCCTTCCCTTACCGTTGCCCAGTTTGCCAACTCCTCTGCCACGACCTTTGCCATTCGCGGCATTGGTACGTCCGGCTTTAATGCCGGGTTGGAGCCCTCTGTTGGCGTTTTTGTAGACGGGGTTTATCGTTCACGCCAAGGGGCATCCATTAATGACTTCCCTACGGTAGAGCGCATCGAAATTCTGCGTGGGCCGCAAAGCACCATTTATGGCAAGAATACCCCTGCCGGTGTGGTCAGCATCATTACCAAGAAACCTGAATATGAATTTGGTTTTGACTCATTGGAAGCTACCTATGGCAATAAAAATTCGTTTATTCTCAAAGGTTCTGTTACCGGTCCCATCGGCGGTGGAGAAAAGGCCGCTTTCCGGCTTTCGGGAAATTTGAATCAACGGGATGGTTTTATTACCAATGTCCTCAATGGCCGCTCCATTAATGTACGTGATCGTTGGGCCTTGCGCGGTCAGTTGCTGTTTGAACCTTCTGACAATCTCACCATCCGGGTGATTGGCGATTTTGCTTCGATTAGCGAGACCTGTTGTGCGGCTCCTTTCATCTTCAATAACCCGCGCAATGCAGCAGCCTTAGGGTTTTTGGGTGCCAATGTCCTGCCCGCACGCCCCTTTGATCGCAATGTCAGCTTCGAAGGCAAGCTCTTCACCGATCAGGAAACTGCCGGCGTTTCAACCGAGGTTGAAGTGGATCTGGGCGGGGCGGTCTTTACCTCGATCAGTGCGTTTCGCACGTTTGATGAAATCAATGATATTGACGCCGACTTTGTCGATATTGCCCTGACCAATAATCGCACGCTGAAAGATGTCTATAGCACCTTCACGCAGGAGTTTCGCCTGACCTCCACCGGGGATCGCAAAGTGGATTACCTGTTTGGGGGCTATTATTACAATCAGGACCTGAAACACGTAAATCGAACGGCCTATGGGGCTACTTTGCGCCCCTTTGCCGACTTGGCATCCGGTGGCGCGATTTCCACTCTGGAAAATCTGTTCATGTTGGGACAGGCCTTTGGCATTCCCAACGCGCTTGCCGCCGGGCCCATCACCCCGGGGACATTTCTGGCGCAGGGACAGGGTCTGCAAAATTCAAACTTTGCCCAGGATACTGAAACCTTTGCCGCCTTTGGCTCTTTGGATTTCCATGTCAGTGACCAGTTCACCGTAACCACAGGCCTGCGCTACACCAATGAAAACAAAAAGGTGAATGCGCAAATTCAAATTAATGATCCCTATTCTGCTCTGGATCTGAACAATCTGACCTTTTTGGAAACCCTGGGGGTCGCCCCGCGCAATGCCTTTATTGGTCTGGCGGTGTTTCAGTTCTTTACCCCCACGCCCAGCTTTGTCGATAGTCGCAACGAGGACAATCTGTCGGGTAATGTCATTTTGGCCTATGACTGGAATGATGAGTTGAACACCTATCTGAGTTATTCTCGCGGGTACAAGGCTGGTGGTTTCAACCTTTCCAATTCATCCCGCGCCGGCAGCCGGGACTTTAAGGCCGAAAAAACCAATTCTCTGGAAGCTGGTCTCAAAGCCAAGCTCTTTAACAATACCTCCAACTTGAATCTGGCGGCGTTTTATACCGAGCAAAATAATTTCCAGCAAAATGTCTTTAACGGTGCCAGCTTTGATATTGGCAATGCCGATGCGGTGACCTATGGTCTTGAGGCTGACTTTATGTCCCGCCCTACCGACAATTTTATTTTCACCCTGTCCAGCACTTGGATACCGGATGCGCATTTCACACGGTTTGTTGGTGGTCCCTGTCAGATTTCGGAACAGACTCCAGGCTCGCCCAATGCTGTTCCCTCATGTATCAACACCGGGGCGCAGGACTTTAAAGGCAAAAGCCTTTCTGGCGTCTCTGATTTAAATGTTTCATCAACGGCGACCTATCTCTTTAAAGCCGGCAAATATGATGGCTTTTTGCGAGGTGAATTGCGCTATGCTAGCGCTGTTGACCTTGCCGCCGACCTTGACCCGATCAAAAGACAGGGGGCCTATACAATTGTGAATGGCAGCATAGGCTTTGGTGATGATGACAAGGGCTGGCAGATCCAGCTATGGGGTCGTAATCTGTTTGATGAAAACTACCTGCAAGGTGCGTTCAACTCTGTTGGACAGCCGGGCAGTTTTAATGGTTATCCGGGGGATCCGCGCACATATGGTATAACCTTGCGTCTGGCACGCTAATTGCTTGGCTTAGATTGCAGAATACAATACACGTCGGTTGTGCAAGAATTAACCACCGACAGAAATTAAGTAAGCGCTCAAGCGCAAATAACCCGAGGGGAAGAGTATGAATAAGTTTAAATTACGTGCCATTGCGACAACCGCATTGGTGGCATCGTTTGCAGTGCCTGGGGCGGTCTACGCCCAAATGGAAGACGAGATTGTCGTTACCGCGACCAAGCGTGAAAAAACGCTTCAACAAACGCCTGTTGCGGTCACGGTGACCTCGGAAGACACCATCGTAAAAACACAGATTCTGGATATTTTTGACCTGCAATCCGTGGCGACATCCTTGCGGGTTAACTCACTGCAAACCTCTGCCAACACCAACTTTATCATCCGCGGCTTTGGTAACGGCGCCAATAATGCCGGTGTTGAACCATCGGTTGGTGTGTTTATTGATGGCGTGTATCGTTCTCGCTCAGCGGCTCAGATTGGTGATTTGCCAAAATTGAACCGTATTGAGGTTCTGCGTGGCCCGCAAAGCACCCTGTTTGGCAAGAATGCATCTGCCGGGGTTATCAGCATCGTCACCGAAAAACCCTCCTTTGAAAGAAGCGGTTATGTTGAGGCTGGTACCGGCAATCTCAATCTTGCGCTGGTCAAAGCCTATATTACGGGCCCGATCTCTGAAAATGCAGCAGCCAGCATTGGCGGCAGCTATAATAAACGTGATGGTTATACCGACAGCCCATCCGGGAAAAACGTCATCAATGAACGTGATCGTTTTAACATTCGTGGACAATTGCTGATCCAGCCTAATGACAATCTGGATATGCGTTTCATCGCAGATTATAGCGAAATCGATGAAATCTGCTGTACTGTTACCAATTTCCAGAATGGCCCAACGGCGCAAATCATTCAGGCCTTGGGTGGTCAATTGGCAGATCCAGCCAACCCATTTGCTTTTAAGGCATTTAACAACAAAGACCCACGTAACGTTGTACATGATGGCGGCTTGTCGGCACATATCGACTATGATTTTCCGACCTTCGCCCTCAGCTCCATCACCTCTTATCGTAACAATAAGAGCAGTGCGACATATGATGCAGACTTCAGCTCCGCTGATTTGCTGGGTGATGTGAGTCTTCGCAATGATATTGACACCTTCACCCAGGAAGTGCGCCTGACATCAACCGGCGATAATCGCGTTGACTGGATGATCGGTGGTTTTTACTTCAACGAGAATGTTAAGGTAGAAGATGATCTCGTTACCGGTACCGCTTTTCGCAGCTATGCGGACATTCTGGCGGGTGGCACGGGTGCTCTAGCCCTGATCGAAGCGGCAAACGGGTTTGCACCTGGTTCATTTTATGCTCCTGGCACCGGCTTGTTTGACAAGTTCGTACAGGATGATGAATCCATCTCTGCTTATGGTACCCTTGATCTGCATGTCAGCGATCGCCTGACGCTTACTGGTGGTTTGAACTATACTGACGACAGCAAACGGGTTAAGGGCAGTGCTCTGACTACAGAGCCGTTCTCAGCGATTGATCTTGCTGGTTCTGGTGCCTTTAATGCACTGGTTCTTGGTAGTCTACTCCAGAACTTCCCCAACATCGCCGCTGCTTGCGGGTTGGGCTTCCTGCCCTTCACGCAGGCAAATGTTGGCGCCGTGGTAACAACCCCATCCTGCCCTGCTCTGGGTGGCATTCCAGGGGCCGTGGCCTTTGGTGGGTTGCAGCAAAGCATTGCCGCCGGCGTTGGTGCGCTTGATCTGTCTGATCCGGCCCAAAACCCACTGCTTGGCTTGCAAGCCCTGCAATTCATGCCACCGTTCCTGGGCTTTCCTAACGCGGTTGAAAACGGCAAAACCAATGATAACAAGCTGACCTGGACAGCGCGGGCAGCCTTTGATGCAACCGATAACATCAATGTCTATGCCAGTGCGGCAACAGGCTTTAAGGCCTCTTCGTGGAACCTGTCCCGGGATTCCCGGCCGTTCGTTAATCAAGAAGCTGCCATTCGTGGTGCAGGTCTGGCATTAACCAACCAGAGCTTTGGTACCCGCTTTGCTGGGCCCGAAGAAGCTACTGTCTTTGAACTGGGTCTGAAATCCCGTTTTGAACGTGGTGCCATTAACATTGCCGTGTTTGATCAAACCATCAAAGGTTTCCAATCTAACACCTTCCTGGGAACGGGCTTTGTGCTGAGCAATGCTGGTAAGCAATCTACACAAGGTATCGAAGTGGATGCCACCTATGTACCGGTTGATCCGCTGAAGCTGACCTTTGCCATGACCTTGCTGGACCCCAAATATGACTCTTTTGTCAATGCACCGGGGCCAAATGGCACGATTGTTGACCGTTCCGGTCAGAAACCTGCTGGTATTGCTTCGGTCAGCATTGCGACCTCGGCGACCTATACCCATAACTTTGACAATGGGATGACCGGCTTTATTCGTGCTGACTATCAGTATGAAAGCGGCGTTCAGGTTGTGGAAATTCTGTCACCACGGCGCACGGTCAATCTGGTTAATGCCAGTGCCGGTCTGAGCTGGGAAAATGGTCTGGACCTTCGCTTCTGGGGTAGAAATATCTTTAATGATAAGTTCTTCACCAGCGCCTTCCCAGGTGTTGTGCAGGCCGGGACGATTAATGCTTATCCTAACCAGCCACGCACCTATGGCGTTTCGCTTCGCAAAAGCTTCTGATTTAAGTCTGACTTAAATTGACGATCAAAGGGCCGGCGTTTCGCCGGCCCTTTTTTTTGTTGGCAAACAGGATGACAGCTCCAAAATATCATGACCGGGCAGGTTCCGGTAACTCAAGGCGGAATCAACACTGCGTTGGCTTGCCCGAACGCATCGACAATGAAATGTAAGGGGGTATTCTTGGTTACCTGTCCCGTTTAGGGCTGACGTTTAAACACGCAAAGACCATCCACAAAGGTCATCGCCACCCTGCCCTGCATGCGGCGGCCATCATAGGGTGTGTTTTTGGATTTAGAGCGCAGCTTGTTAGCATCACAGACCCAGGGCTTATCCAGGTCAAACAGAACCAGATCCGCTGCGGTACCTGCCTCAAGCTGTCCACAGCCCAACCCCAGCAGGCGGGCCGGACTGGCGCTGAGGACATACAACATATCCTTTAGCGACACTTCGCCATTATGGACCAGGGACAAAGCACCAGAGAGCAAAGTTTCCAACCCCACGGCTCCAGGTGAGCTTTCAGAAAATGGCAGGCGCTTTTCCTCGGCCGGGCGTGGGTCATGCCCGGAAACCACCGCATCAATGGTGCCATCGGAGATCCCGGCAATCATCGCTAGACGGTCCTCTTCTTTGCGCAAAGGCGGGGAAAGGCGCGCAAAGGTGCGATAATCGCCCACATCCAGCTCATTCAGCGTCAGATGGTGGATGGAAACACTGCAACAGACCCTCACCCCACGCGCTTTGGCCTGGCGCACCACATCCAGGGCGTCCCCTGTGGAGAGCTGGTCAATCAAAAGCCGTGTGCCGCTGGCTTCAGCCAGGGCAACATCGCGCTCGACCATAATGCGTTCGGCGATGGCCGGAATGCCGCCAAGGCCCAGACGAGAGGCAAAATCCCCTGCATTCATTACCCCGTTGGCGCTCAGATCCGGCTCGATCGGCCGATTGCTGATCAGGGCATCCATACCACCGGCATAGGTCAGTGCATTGCGCATAATCGCGGCATTGCCGATGGGGCGATCCCCATTGGTAAAAAGCACGGCACCGGCCTCTTTCATCAGGCCGATTTCGGCCAGTAACTCACCGTTTAGGCCTCGGGTCAGCCCCCCGGCCGGCAAAATGTGAACGGCGGCACGTTTGCGCCCCCGGCGTTTGATAAAATCTACCATGGCCGGATCATCAATTACCGGGTCGGTTTGCGGCGATACCACCAGGGTAGTCACCCCCCCCGCCGCGGCGGCCTTACCGGCGGAGCGCAAGGTTTCGCGCGCCTCGGCACCGGGCTCGCCGGTTTTGACCAGCACATCTACCAGACCGGGGGCCAGAATCAGGCCCGATGCATCAATGGTGTTCACACCATTCCTCGGCAGCGAAGCGCCAAGTTCGTGAATGCGGCCATTTTTGAGGTGCACATCCACTACTTCATCACGCCCACTGGCCGGGTCGATCACCCGCGCGCCGGTGATGATGACGGGATCTGCCTTTGCCCCCTTCATGTTTTGCCCTCCGCCAGTGCGGCCAGTACGGCCATACGGACGGCCACTCCGGATTCGACCTGTTCAGTAATCAGACTGATGGCCGGATCATCGGCAATTTCGGAATCGATTTCCACGCCCCGGTTCATTGGGCCGGGATGCATGACCAGCGCACCTTTTTTGGCTTTTGACAGTTTTGCCCGATCCAGCCCGTAATAGCGAAAATATTCTCGCGTTGAAGGCACGCAGGCGCTGGTCATCCGCTCGCGTTGCAGGCGTAACACCATCACCACATCACAGCCATCCAACGCATCATCCATGTTATGAAAAACCTCCACCCCCCACTGCCCGGCACTGGCCGGCAACAGGGTTGGCGGCGCACACAGACGCACCTCGGCCCCCATCAGGGTAAGCAGGGTAATATCGGAACGCGCTACGCGGCTGTGCACCACATCGCCGCAAATGGCGATCCGCACCCCGGCCAGATCGCCAAAATGCGCCCGCAAGGTCAGGGTATCCAACAGCGCCTGTGTGGGATGCTCGTGCGTGCCATCCCCGGCATTGATCACGGCGCAATCCACCTTCTGGCTCAACAGCGCCGCCGCCCCGGAGGCAGAGTGGCGCACCACCAGCAAGTCCGGATGCATGGCGTTGAGCGTCACCGCAGTATCAATCAGGGTTTCGCCCTTGGCCACAGACGAGGTTTTTATCGCCATATTGATCACGTCTGCCCCCAGACGCTTGCCCGCCAGTTCGAACGAGCTTTGGGTTCGGGTCGAGGGCTCAAAAAACAGATTAACCAGCGTGCGGCCCTTCAAGGTGTCCAGATGCTTGTCGCGGCGGCGGTTCAGCGTCACAAAATCTTCGGCGCGCTCCAGCAGAGATTCCACCTCCAGCCGGTTTAGGCCGGCTATGCCCAGCAAATGTGGGCCGGTGAACGTATCTTTATAGCTTCTGGTCATGCAAAGAGACCCTCTAGCCTGCCTAAAGCCATTACGCAAGCTGCCGTCTGTGCCATGGATCGCTTGCCCTTTGGCGTGGGCTTTGTTAGGCCAGCGTCTTGCACTGGTTTTTAGGAATTTACCCATGTCTGTTGATGCGAAAACGGTGCGCAAGATTGCGCATTTGGCCCGCCTTGAGGTTGCCGAAGAACGTCTGGCCCCGCTGGCTGATGAACTGAACGGAATTTGCACTGGATTGAACAGCTGGGCGAAGTGGATGTAGAGGGCGTGGCCCCTATGGCCTCAGTTGAGGATGTCCCCACGCCGACCCGCGAAGACAAGATCACTGATGGTAATATCCGTGATGACGTGCTGGCCAATGCGCCAAAAACCGAAGAAGGCTTTTTTGTAATGCCCAAGGCAGTCGAATAATGAGCAATCTAAATGAACTCAGTCTGGCCGAAGCCCTCAAAGGCCTGGCCAACAAAGACTTTTCTTCACGCGAACTGACGCAGGCCCATCTGGATGCCATGGCGGGTGCCGAGGCCTTGAATGCCTATCTGGTCACCACCGCCGACCAGGCACTGGCCATGGCCGATGCCTCGGATGAACGGCGCACCAAGGCTGAAACCGGTCCGCTGGATGGCATTCCATTGGGCATTAAAGACCTGTTTTGCACCAAGGGGGGTGCGCACCACGGCGGGCAGTAAAATCCTGGGTGATTTCACTCCGCCTTACGAAAGCACGGTCAGCGCCAATCTCTGGCGTGATGGCGCGGTGATGCTGGGCAAATTGAACATGGATGAATTTGCCATGGGCTCGTCCAATGAAAATTCTGCCTTTGGCCCGGTGGTCAATCCGTGGCGCGCCAAAGGCGGCGAGCAAAAACTGGTCCCGGGTGGCTCCTCCGGCGGCTCAGCGGCTGCGGTGGCCGCAGGTCTGTGTCTGGGGGCCACGGCCACCGATACCGGCGGTTCTATCCGCCAGCCCGCCAGCTTTACCGGCACCGTGGGCATCAAGCCCACCTATGGGCGTTGTTCGCGCTGGGGCATTGTGGCCTTTGCCTCCTCGCTGGATCAGGCGGGGCCAATCACCCGCACGGTTGAGGACGCCGCCATCATGCTGCGCTCCATGTCTGGGCATGACCCCAAGGATTCAACATCCTTAAAAGCAGACGTGCCGGACTTTGCCGCCGCCTGCACGCGTTCGCTAAAGGGTCTGCGCATTGGCGTACCCAAGGAATACCGGGTGGAGGGCATGCCCGCCGAGATTGAGAAAATCTGGGCTGATGGCATGGACTGGCTGCGCGCCGAAGGGTGCGAGCTGGTGGATGTATCCCTGCCCCACACCAAATATGCGCTGCCGGCCTATTATATCATTGCCCCGGCCGAGGCCTCCTCAAACCTCGCCCGTTATGACGGCATGCGCTATGGCACCCGCATTGAAGGCGCGGACCTGACCGAAACCTATGAAAAGACCCGCGGCCAGGGATTTGGCGAAGAAGTGCGCCGCCGCATCATGATCGGGGCTTATGTGCTGTCGGCCGGTTTTTACGATGCCTACTATATCCGCGCCCAAAAAGTACGTGCCCGCATTGCCGAAGATTTTAAAAATGCTTTTTCACAATGCGATGCCTTGCTGACCCCCACGGCACCCAGTGCCGCCTTTGGCATCAATGCCAAATTCAATGACCCGGTGAAAATGTATCTGAATGACATCTTTACCGTGACTGCCAATCTGGCGGGTCTGCCAGGCATTTCGGTGCCCGCGGCATTGGACAATGCGGGCCTGCCGCTTGGCCTGCAGGTGATTGGCAAGGCGCTGGACGAAGAAACCTGTTTTGCCGTGGGCGGGGCGCTGGAACGTGCCGCGTGCTTTAATGCCAAACCTGGCAAATGGTGGTGAGGAAATAAAAATGTTTACTGCGGAACGAGTAGCCGACAAATCAGACTGGATCACCACCGATACCGGGGATTGGGAAATCATCATCGGGCTGGAAATCCATGCGCAAGTGGCCTCCAAGGCCAAGCTTTTTTCCGGTGCCGCCACCGAATATGGTGCCGAGCCAAACACGCAAGTGTCTTTGGTCGATGCGGCCATGCCTGGCATGTTGCCGGTGCTGAACGAGTATTGCGTGGAACAGGCGGTGCGCACCGGTATGGGTCTGCGGGCGCAAATCAATGCGTTTTCACGCTTTGATCGCAAAAACTATTTCTACCCTGATCTGCCCCAGGGCTATCAAATCAGCCAGCTATACCACCCCATTGTTGGGGAGGGCGAAATGCTGGTGGAACTGGATGATGGGGACAGCATCACGGTGGGTATTGAGCGCCTACACCTGGAACAGGACGCGGGCAAGTCCATCCATGATCTGGATCCCAATGCCACCTATGTGGACCTAAACCGTTGCGGCGTGGCCTTGATGGAAATTGTTTCCAAGCCGGACATGCGCTCGGCCCGCGAAGCGGCTGGCTATGTGCGTAAATTGCGATCTTTGGTGCGATACTTAGGCACCTGTGATGGCGATATGGAAAAGGGTAATTTGCGCGCCGATGTGAATGTCTCGGTGCGCCGCCCGGGCGGCGAGCTGGGCACACGATGCGAGATCAAGAATCTGAACTCCATGCGCTTTATCCAGCAAGCCATTGAATATGAAGCCCGCCGCCAGATCCAGATCATCGAAGATGGCGGCACGGTGGATCAGGAAACGCGCCTTTTTAACACCGACACCGGCGAAACACGGACCATGCGCTCCAAGGAAGATGCCCACGATTATCGTTATTTTCCGGATCCGGATTTGCTGCCCGTAAAGCTCAGCGAAGACTGGCTGGCACGCATCAAAGCGGACCTGCCAGAATTGCCGGACGAGAAAAAAATCCGCTATGTGAAGGATTTTGGCCTTTCCGAATATGATGCCGGCGTTTTGGTCAGTGACCGTGAAAAAGCGGCCTATTATGAAGAGGTGGCCAAGGGCAATGACAAGAAACTGGCCGCCAATTGGGTGCTGAACGAGGTTTTTGGCAAGCTGAACAAGGAAAATGTGGAGATCACCGACTGCCCGGTTTCGGCGGCAGCCAATTGTGCCATCGTGGCGATGATTTCCAGTGATGTAATCTCCGGCAAAATTGCCAAACAGGTATTTGAAATCTGTTGGGAGGAAGGCGGCGACCCGGTCGCCATCGTGGAAGAACGCGGCCTGAAACAGGTCACCGATACCGGCGCGATTGAGGCCATGATTGATGAAATCATTGCCGCCAATCCGGATCAGGCCGCCAAGGTCAAGGACAAGCCCAAAACGCTTGGCTGGTTTGTAGGTCAGGTGATGAAGGCCAGCCAGGGCAAAGCCAACCCACAGGCGGTGAACAAGATTTTGTGCGAAAAACTGCTGGATTAGAATGACGCCAACAGAGCCACCCCCGGTACAAACTGTCGACCCGCGAGAGGAATTGGCGCAGGACCGCACCGCGCTGGCCAGCGAGCGCACCTATGCCTCGTGGGTGCGTACCGGGCTGGCCAGTCTGGCCGCAGCGCTGGGCATTGCCAAATTTATTGATAACACCGTGCCCACATGGACGGTACGGTCCATCGCATCCTTATTGATTCTGCTGGCGGCGCTCTCATTTATGTTAGCGGCCTGGCGCTATACGGGGCTGTGCAAGAAGCTCAAAAATCTG
Source organism: Robiginitomaculum sp. (assembly GCA_030949705.1). Taxonomy (GTDB): domain Bacteria; phylum Pseudomonadota; class Alphaproteobacteria; order Caulobacterales; family Maricaulaceae; genus Robiginitomaculum_B. The sequence continues at coordinate 142,029 of JAUZSF010000022.1, forward strand.
GATATTGCGCTCATTCCGCACCAGATCGTCCTGTTGATCAGTGGGTTCTTGGTGGTCTGTTCTGGCTTTGCACTATTGGCGATCTGGATGATGACCAGTTAGGGCTTGAACGCAGATTATCCCAATAACTCGTCAGGCAAAGTTTGTAGAAAGGCTTTGAAAGGCCGGGTGGTTCCCATGCCGCGGGCTAGCACCAGATTGCCTTGTAATAAAGCGATTGCGCGCTCGGCACGTGTGCGCGCCTCTTTTCTATCCATTTGCGCCTCAATCAAGACATCGGTCAGAGCATCAATCCAAAGATCAAATGCTTCCCGGATCACCCCCGTAAACGGCCCGCCCTGAATGCGCGAAGATGAAAGCATATTCAGAAGACAGGCCTGCTTGCCGCCCGAATAAAATGTGTCCAGGGTCTTAGCCATGGCCTTGATGCGTTCTCTGGGGTTATTTTTACTTTTCAAAGGTTTTACAATATTTTTCGACAACCAGGCTTGCGCTGCCAAAAGCACTTCACACGCCATTTGTTCCTTTCCTTTTGGAAAACGGTGATACAGGCTTGCCTTTTTTAGCCCGGCGGCTTCTGACAGTTTTGCCAGTGAAGCCCCCTCATACCCATGATCTCGGAACACTTCGCTGAGACGTTGTAATAATGCCGTTTCCTCTATGCTGACCTTGCGCGCCATTCAAATCTCCTCTTACGCCTTTATAACATTAACCGAACGAACGGTAAAATTCGATTGACAGTAAGGTGCAACCTTATACTTTACCGTTCGTTCGGTAATAAGGAGATTCCAATGAACAAAACTGCAATCGTACTCTATTCAGATCCAAAATCTGGATCTGATGACGCTGTTGGCCGGTTATTCAATGCCCTGTTTGTGGCCTATGAACTTAAGGAGAAAAAACAGGAAATTGCCCTGATCTTTCAAGGTGCTGGTGTGCGGTGGCCCAATGAACTGATCAAGCCTGAACACCCTGCACATGCACTTTATGAAGCGGTTAAAGACAGCATTGTTGGAGCATGTCAGGGGTGTGCGGACGTTTTTGGGGCAGCAGAAGGGGTGAAGGCTTCGGGTGTACAACTTGTCAGTGAAAAAGCCATTCCAGGCACTTCGGGCATAATTGATATCTCAAAATATATGGATGAGGGGTACCGCGTTCTAACGTTTTAGTCCTTTCTGCATACGGCAACGCCATTGGGGGGTGGCGTTGTTTTTATAAAGAGATCGTCATGACGGATCCTTTTCATTCAGGTGAAATCCAAATTCAGGAACAGGTCGGTGTACGCGATGCCGCCTTGCGTCTCAGCCGGATGGTCGTCAATTACATCCCGCGGGGCGCCGCCCAGTTTCTAAACACACAAGAGGTCTGTGCTCTTGGCTGGACGGCACCAAATAAAGAACTGTGGGCGGGCATTCTGACTGGCGCTCTGGGGTTTGCGCACACCAGTGATAATGGTGCTTTGTTGCACTTAGACCTGAGTAAGTTACATCACACACAACATGAAGCATTGGTTTCAGGCGCGCTAAAAATCGGTAATCAGACCGGGATGCTGTTCATAGACCTTTCCGATCGTCGCCGTTTACGCGTGAATGGCACCATAGACAGACTTTTTGAAACACAGCTAACAATCAAGGTTGAGGAGGTTTTTCCAAACTGTCCTAAATATATTCAACGCCGCCTCGCAAGGAGATTAGATTCCACAAATGCCCTGTCCAGCCTCAGCGAAGGTACATCTCTGACCAATGACATAATAAACTGGGTTACGATTGCTGATACTTTTTTTGTTGCCAGCGCCCATCCCGATGGCCGCACAGACGTATCTCACCGGGGCGGCAAACCGGGCTTTGTTCGTGTGCAAGAAGGAAAATTATATATACCCGATTATCAGGGAAACAATATGTTCGGCACATTGGGTGGTAATCCCCCCGAAAATTAGTGGTGTTCACGGGTAGAATTTTCTCGGCATGATAATCTGAGGAGATTTTGATGAAGAACAAACGATATAGCGATGCGCAGATCATGGGGATATTGAAGCAGGCCGAAAGCGGTGTGCCGGTATCTGAACTTTGCCGTGAACATGGCATGAGCAGCGCATCATTTTACAAATGGCGGGCCAGGTACGGCGGCATGGATGCATCGATGATTTCGGAACTGAAGGCGATGGCTGAAGAGAACCGCCGCCTGAAGCGGATGTATGCGGATGTGAGCATGCAGAATGATCTGCTGAAGGAAGCCCTTGGAAAAAGCGCTAAGGCCGTCTCAGCGCAAAGAGATGGCCATGAAAGCGGTTGCCCACCGTGGTGTCAGCATTGCGCTGGCCTGCCGCGCATTTCAGATCAGCGAATGCTGTTATCGTTACGACCGTAAACTGGGTGATGAGAATGCCGAAATTGCGGGGTGGCTTGTGAAGTTGACCAGCAACCGCCGTACCTGGGGCTTTGGCTTGTGTTTTCTGTATTTGCGCAACGTGAAAGGCTTCGGCTGGAACCACAAGCGCGTGTACCGGATCTACCGGGAGCTGGAACTCAATTTGCGTATCAGGCCAAGGAAACGCTTGAAACGAGATAGACCGGACGCATTGGCGGTACCGGATGCACCCAACCATACGTGGTCAATGGATTTTATGGCTGATCAGCTTGCGGATGGTCGCCCGATCCGAACCCTGAACGTGCTGGATGACTTTAACCGTGAAGGATTGGGCATTGAAGTCGACTTCTCGCTGCCCGCCGAGCGGGTGGTGCGCAGCCTGAACCGGATTATTGAATGGCGTGGCAGGCCGCAGATAATCAGGGTCGATAATGGCCCAGAATATATCAGCGGCAAACTTATGGCATGGGCTGAAAGGATGGGCATTTACATCCAGTATATCCAACCCGGCAAACCTCAGCAGAACGCTTATATCGAACGATACAATCGGACGGTTCGGCATGAATGGCTGGATCAAAACATTCTTGAAACCATAGAGGAGGCACAAGAACAAGCCACACAATGGCTATGGACTTACAACAATGACCGGCCCAACATGGCCATCGGTGGGATAACTCCTGCTATGAAACTGAAACTAGCCGCGTAGTTCTACAAGCGGACCCCATCAAAAATGGGGGGATTACCGGGTAATTTGATGGTCAATCCGTGCGCTGGGCTGGTATTTATGGATTTTGAACAAGGACGGCAATTACAGCTTACTGGCACAGTCAAGATCAATCTGCACGCAAAGAACGAGATGGAAGCTACGGGCGGAACCGGCCGGTGGTGGTGTTTCACACCAAAGCGATGGAAAGTGCGAACGCGATATACCCCAATAGGGGAGTATCCGAGACTTTGTGTATGGGATCTGTCCCATGCGGTTAGAACGGATCATTTATTGAACCGTTCGGGATAAAGAATAGCGAACTGGTTTCTGGCGGCAACCCACTCCCTGACACGGCGGCCTGTCTTTTCGAAGTTGCGTATGGCCAGATAAATCAGCTTGGTGGCGGCATCATCGGTTGGGAAGCTGCCCCGGGTTTTGGTGGTTTTTCGGATCACCCGGTTCAGACTTTCAATCGCGTTGGTGGTGTAGATGATTTTGCGTACCGCAGGTGGGAAGGCAAAGAACGGGATCACTTCCTGCCAGGCCCGCCGCCAGCTTGGGGCGATGGAGGGATATTTCTTGCCCCATTCCTCCTCAAACGCATCCAGAGCTTTGGCTGCTTCCTCGTCATCCACAGCCCGATAAATGCGCCTCAGGCTTTTGGCCACAGCCTTGCGGTCTTTCCAGCCGCAAAAATTCAGGGAATGACGCACCAGATGCACGATACAGGTCTGGACAATGGTGTCCGGGAAGGCGGCGTTGATGGCGTCGGGAAAGCCCTTCAGGCCGTCCACAACGGCAATCAGGATATCCTCCACGCCCCGGTTCTTCAGGGTGTTCATAATGGAAAGCCAGAACTTGGCGCCTTCATGGTTTGCAATCCACAGCCCCAGAACCTCACGCATCCCTTCAGGGGTGACGCCCAGGGCCACGTAAACCGCCTTGTTCTTAACCTGACGGCTTTCCGCATCGCGGATTTTGACCCGCAAGGCATCAAGAAAAACGATGGGGTAAACCGGCTCCAGCGCCCGGTTCTGCCAGTCCGAGACTTCCTCCAAAACCGCGTCAGTCACGCGGCTGATCAGATCGGCGGAAACACGAAGACCATAGACTTCCTCAAGATGGGCACGGATGTCACGGGTCGACAGCCCAGCGGCATAAAGCCCGATGATTTTGTCATCCATACCATCGATCCGGGTCTGACCTCTTCTTGATCAGCTCTGGCTCAAAACTGCCGTCGCGATCACGCGGGATGTCAATCGGTAGCGCACCGTCATTACCCTTTAAGGTTTTGCGTGTGGCCCCATTGCGCCGATTGCCTTGCTGGCTGGCAGGCTCACCGTTCGGCTCATAGCCCAGATGCTCGGTCAGTTCCGCGCCCAGCATCCGCTCCATCAGGCGAACTTTCAGTTCCTTCATCAGACCCTGTTCGCCCAGCAAATCTTCAGGCCGATCAACACCCTTCAGTAATTGATCCAGTATGTCGTTGGATAATGTCATTATCGTCATGCTCCTTCGTTGGTGAAGCATGGACCAAATTACTCATACACAAAGTTCAGACACTCTCCCCAATAGGCTGGGAACTGGTTGAACCATCTCCTTACAATCCCTGAAATCAGGTCTTGATTCGTTTCAGCAGTCCTGAAAACAGCAAAATCGTTTTATCACCACTAAATAACCGGCCGCGTACAAACATAAGGCCGGATTTGGTCTTGCGCACCAATTCGCCGTCAGCCTCGATCCACTCACCGGGCCAGGCGGCGGCAACGAACTCGTTATTCATGGTAACCGTAACACCATGATCACCCTCAAAGGCATGTTTGGATATGGCAAACAGCGCGCTGTCGGCAAAGGTCATCAACATGCCGCCATGCACCGCACCGCCACCATTGCAATGCTTCTTTTGGGCATAGAACGTAATCAGGCCCCGCCCCGGTTCTGGCGTATGGTCCTTGTGGATAAAAATAGGCCCGTTGATGTGTTCAAAACGGTCCTCATTAGACCATTGTTCATAGCCCGCGGGTGGTTGCACAGTGTTTTTCGTATCCATAGACAGGGCATAAATCCTTGGATGATGCAGCGCAACAAAAAATCATCAATCCAAAGAATTTTCGTTCAGGTCAGGGCTTTAATTTCCACTTCCCCTTTGGTTTGAAGGCGTGAAAAACAAAGGCAAAGGTGACGTCATAGGGGGCCTCTACCCACCTGCCATCCGGCCTGCGTTTTTGCACCGAAACCCCGGGCACCGGACGGCTGTCCTTGATGCTTTGCTGGTCCAATGCCGAGGCATGATCCCCTTCATAGCGAAGCCGCACATCGCCATCAGTCAGGCTTTGCTGATCCCGAATAAGGTTTAGTCCATAGGCAGTATCATCCACCACCACAACGCGCAGCATGGGCTCTATATTTTGGGGCAGATCCCCCACGATATAAAAACGGCTTTACCGCGCTGTCATAGCCCGCATAGGGATTGCGGCCATAGGGCCGCGCTTTGGGGTCATTAGGCACCAGCACCTGTCCCTTGGGAAAACGTTTTTTGAAACGTTCAAAGGATTCCAGACGCGATGGCAGGGTTTTTAATTTGGTTTTGTTGAACCGGCCGACAATGGCATTGCCGGTAAATTGCTGCCACCAGGTTTCGCTCTCCCGGTCATACATAATCAGATTTGAATTTCGCAACATACCCGAGGTTCCGAAGGTCGGCGCCCCCTTGGCCCCCTTGATCCGACGGTCATAGACAATGGCTGAATTGCAAAGGGGGCAATAGGTAACGATCACCGGCACACCGCCAATCTCATCATTGACGATTTCATGCCAGGTCAAAATGCGCAAGGGATAGGCCCGCGCCACGCCGTTGACCACCAGGCTGACCACTGGCTCATTGCCCGGCAGATCCGAGGCCGAAACCGGCATAAATTTAGGGTGATCAATGGATGGTATGCCATCTTTTGGTGGCCCGCCGGCCATAATGGATGAAAAATCAACACTGGAACGTTCAAAATCGGTTTTTGGCCATGCCTTCATAATCTTGCGAGACGGCCCGGCCAGTGCCGGTGCACTGGCCAGACCAACCAGAAATACCAACAGGGCAAAAATGCGCATGATGAGCTCCCCACTTTTGCAGGCAAGTTTAGGATATTGCGTAAACACAAACCATTCACCTTTACGCGAGGGGAGCGCGCGCCTATATTGATTCTGCTGAGGGGCAATAGATACTGGAGAACCGCGATGGAATTCGCTCTTGTTCCGCTATTGCTCTATTTTTTACCTTGGATAATCGCCCTGATCCGTGGTCACCATAATGCGGGCGCCATCTTTTTATTGAATGTATTGCTGGGCTGGACCTTTATTGGCTGGATTGTCGCCTTTATCTGGTCATTTACCAGCATTCGCCGGTATTATGTATAAAGGGCTTAGCGTTTTTATACTTGTTCTTATGGGCCTGAGCACGGCCCCTGCCCTGTCGCGGGACAAGCCGGCAATCCAGCGCCCGCCGGACACCACACGCAACCGCCTGCTGCTGGCCGATACTTTGGGGGCCATGCACTATCTGACCATTACCTGTTCCGGGCGTCTGGACCAGAGTTGGCGCGAACGCATGGCGGAAATGCTGCAATTGGAACCTCTTAGCGCCTATGAACGCGAAGACCTGGTTGCAGCGTTCAATCATGGATTTCGCCAGCAAAAGCACGAATTTCCCCGCTGCACACCGCGCACGGTAAGCCAGATCATGGCGCAAAAACGCTTAAAAGCAGAACAAGGTCAATTTTTAACGACCGCGTTAGCAGATCCTTATCTACATTGAGTTATATCCATAACCGTCAAGAGGCGAAAAATCGCCCGGACAGGTGAATGGATAACATGGGGTGGAGCCAATGCGCGCCAGGGGCGAAGCTATAGCAGAATTACCAAAGAACGAGCAAAAAGATCAGGCACTGGATTTGATTCTGGATGCCTGGGATACAGCACTGGTGCGCGGATGCGAACCAGAGCAAATCGCCACATCAGCCATCTTTGCGGCCTTTGCGGATCTGATTGATGTCTATGGGGAAGATATTGTGGCCGAGATGGCCAATCGTTTGCCGGCCCGGGTTCGACGGGGCGAGTTTTCCATGCGCCAGGGGCCGGTTAATTAAGCCAATCAAATAAAAAGGCCGGAGGTTTTCCTCCGGCCATTCATTTTTATTACATGAATGCAGAGCGTTAGTCTGCACTTTCCCCATCATTATTATTGATGGTGACATTGCATTTCGATTTCAAATCGCCCCCCATGGCATTGAACTTTTCGTTCATGGCCTGCATTTTTTCAGGTGTGGCGCCCAAAGCAGCCAGCTTGGCATTGCGTTCATCGCTTCCATCTTCGGTAGTCGCCATGGCGTGCAACAAGGTATAATCATCTGCCGCCATATGCGATTTTACCAGATCAACAGCACAAGAACAGTTCTCGTCTGAATTGGCCTTGTCTTTCATACAGACCCCATGAAGATCTTCATCCATAGATGCGGCAAATGCAGTGCCGGTAAAAGCCAGCGCCATAATCATGGATACAGTGGTAATTTTATATTTCATTGTTTTTTCTCCTGTCAGGAACGTTCCTGACCCCCATAGGTTGAATAGCGCGAATCCGATCCTTCGGCAAATTCATTTTTGGGATTATTTTTCTGCCAGCGCTTCCTCAAAATAGATGGGCTTGCCCTGGCCTGCACTTTCCAGCGCCCCATCGCGCATGACACTTTGCCCGCGAATAATGGTCGCCATGGGCCAACCGGTTACGGTTTTGCCATCAAACGGCGTCCAGCCGCTTTTGCTGGCACTATCTGCATCGGTAATTACGCGCACCGCCTTCATATCCACCAGGGTGAAGTCGGCATCATACCCCACCGCCATGCGGCCTTTGCCTGCCAAACCAAAAATGCGCTTTGGTCCGGCGCTGGTCAGATCCACAAAGCGCTGCAAAGTCAGGCGTCCTTTATTGACGTGATCCAGCATGATCGGCACCAGACTTTGCACCCCCGGCATGCCCGAAGGAGAAGCAGGATAAGGCTTTGCCTTTTCTTCCAGCGTATGGGGGGCATGATCGGATCCGATTACATCGACCACCCCAAGGCGCAGTGCACTCCACAGCGCCGTGCGATGGTCATTGGTGCGAATGGGTGGGTTCATCTGCGCCCGGCCCTGTATGTTTTCATAACAGTCCGGCGCGCGCAGGGTCAGGTGTTGCGGCGTCACTTCCACCGTGGCGATATCTTTCTGGGCTTGTAAAAAGGCCATTTCTTCGGCCGTTGAAACATGCAACACATGCACGCGCTTGCCCGCCTCACGCGCCAGCCGGATCAGGCGCTGGGTGGCCAGCAATGCTGCCTTGGCGTCGCGCACCTCTGGGTGAGAACTCCAATCGCCTTCACGGGCCAGTTTTTTGCGATCATTCAGGCGCATCTCGTCCTCGCAATGAAACGCGGCGCGGCGCGATATAGCGGCCAGAACCCGGGACACCCCTGCATCATCGGCCACCAATAGCGAGCCGGTAGAGGCCCCCATAAACACCTTCACCCCGGCGCATCCGGGCACGCGCTCCAGATCGGGCAGCACATCGGCATTATCGTTGGTCGCCCCAGCATAAAACGCATGGTCACAATGCATGCGCCCCTTGGCCAGTGATAATTTGTGTGCCAAGGCCTCTACGCTGGAGGTGGTGGGGCTGGTATTGGGCATTTCAAAAACGCCAACCACGCCGCCCAGCACCGCCGCGCGGGAACCACTTTCCAGATCTTCTTTATGGGTCGGTCCGGGTTCGCGAAAATGTACCTGCGTATCGATCACACCGGGCAAGACATGCAAGCCCGTGGCGTCCACGCGTTTGCCCGCATCGGCACGACCAAGATCGCCAATGGCGACGATTTTGCCATCGCGCACCCCCACATCGCCGGGCCCGATGCCATCGTGATTGACCAGCGTGCCGCCGGTAATGAGCAGATCAAAAGATTCAGACATTTGTTGCGACTCGCCTTGCGAAACAGGATTGGAAAGCGAATATAACCCATATGAGCACTTTCGCACCCCCCCGCCCCCGTTCCGTCCTAGCCATTACCGGCAAGGATGCCCGTGATTTCCTGCAAGGTCTGATCACCAATGATATAACGCGCCTTGATAAAGAAGACCTGATTTACGCGGCGCTGCTTAGCCCGCAAGGCAAAGTCCTGCACACCTTTTTCATCAGCAATCGCAATGGCGGCGGCTATTGGCTGGATGCCCATGCCGACACCGCAAGCGATCTGATGCGCCGTCTGCGCATGTTTCGCCTGCGCGCGCATGTCGATATAGAGGATCAAAGCGCGGCCCTTATGATCGCCCTTGGCGATGAAAGTATTGGTTTTGCTGATCCGCGGTCGCCCCATCTTGGCCATCGGGTCATCCTTCCCAAAGGTGATCTGCCCCCCACCGCGCCCGATTATGAGGCTGACCGCATCGCCGCCTGTGTGCCCGACCAGGGTTCCGATTTTGGCATGGAGGAAGTCTTCGCATCCGATATCAATATGGATTTGCAAAACGGCGTCGCCTTTCGCAAGGGCTGTTATGTCGGTCAGGAAGTGGTCAGCCGCATGAAACGGCGCGGCACCATTCGCAAACGCATGGCGCTGGCCCGTTTTGATGGCCCGGCCCCGGCCAATGGCACCATCATCATGGCCGGAGAAGCCCGCCTTGGCGATGTACGCTCCGCGGCAGGGGTTGAACAGGCACTGGCCCTGGTGCGCACCGACCGGCTGGAAAAAGCGCTGGCAGCTTGCACCCTGATTACCGCCAATGGCACCCCCGTAACCATCACCCTACCGGAACAGACATCATGACCCTGCCCCGCTGCACATGGGTGCCACCGAACGATCCGCTTTATTGCGATTATCACGATACAGAATGGGGCGTGCCCGAATATGATGCTCGTGCGCTTTGGGAAAAGCTGGTGCTGGATGGCATGCAGGCCGGCCTGTCATGGATTACCATTTTGCGTAAACGGGACAGCATTCGCGAGGCCTTTGACGGCTTTGATCCGGTCAAAGTCGCCGCCTATGATGATGCTGATATGGAACGCCTGCTTGGCAATCCTGGCATCATCCGCAGCCGCCTGAAATGCAAGGCCGCCATAGATGGTGCCCGGATTTACCTGGATATGGCGGAAAACGGCGAAGATTTTGCCACCTATATGTGGAACTTTGTCGACGGCAAGCCGATCCAGAATACCTGGAGTAGTATCAGCGACGTGCCCGCCAAGACCGAATTGTCAGAAACCATCGCCAGGGATCTGAAAAAACGCGGCTTTAAATTCTGCGGACCCGTGATCGTCTATGCCTTCTGCCAAGCGGTCGGCATGGTCAATGACCACACGACCGACTGCCATTGCTATGAAAGCGTCAAGGCGATGGGGTAACTCCTGCTCGGAAATCGTTTTATAAAACAGTATATTACATCAATTCCACTAATGCCCCATTTATGTTAAACTATCCAATGATTTGGGAGGGGCATATGCGGACACGATTTTACTCAATACTTTCGTTGATTGCTGCTATTGTGTATTTGGCAGCACCCGCGGCAAGTCAGGACTATAGTCCGTATCATCCCTCGGTAGATGCCGAACGGTGTTCGGCATTACGCATTGAACTGGCAAATACAGAACGCAAACTGTTACAGATTGATCCGCAATACAAACGCGGGCAAACTTTGCAGGCATTAACTGACACGCTCAATGGTTCGATTGCCGCCCTTGAAGGCATGAAAGGTGATGCCGACAAAGTTAAAGGCGAACTTGAAAAAATTACCAAATATTTAAAAGGGCAGCACGAAGGATTTGAGGATGCTGTTAAACAGGCCTTAGAAGCCAGCGGTGCCCTTGCAGATAAGTCCGAAGCGGTGGTCAACCATCTTAAACAGGCCAGTAAATTTCTGGATATTGCCCTGGCTGCTGAGCGCGCACCTACAGCCGCAGACATGGCCAAAGCATTTGATGATTATTATCAGGCAATCAAAGAGCCCCTTGGCCCCTATCTGAAAGCAATACCGGTAATTGGCGGGTTTATTGATGCTTATGGGGAAGCGGTGCATTCTGCCGCGGCGTCGATTGCCGATATAGAAAGCATTCGGCGCAAACAGGGTGACCTCATGCGGGAAATCGCTGGTAAGGATTATTATCACATCCCGACCAAGAAAGAACGGGAATGGAATGCGCTGACCCAGAGAGCCGCCGCCATTAAAGCAGAATTGGCTGGGCTGGATTGTGACAAAGGTGCGCCAGAGCCTGAAGACACAGAAGGGCCAGACATTCCTCAAGAAATTATCGATTCTTGCCAGAAAAAAGCTGGTTTGCCTGATACTTATATGGATGAGTTACGCGCCCTTTATAGAAAAATTGCAATAGCCCGTTCAAACCTTACGATCCAAAAAAACAATCTGGATAGAAGCAACCGTCGCATCAAGGATGCGCAATTCAGCCTATCGTACAAGAAAAGCCGTCTGGAAAAAGCCAAAAACGGCATGAAAGGAAATTACAATTTCATCCAAAAAATGCTGGCAGCGATGAAAAGCAATCCCCAATACCAAAACATACCATTGCCCCAAGCCAACCCTACAAGACAGGAAAGCATTATTTATGAAGTGCAATATTTGCCAATGCTCAAGGGCACCAGAGTCTATGACTATATCAAAGAACACTTAAAGTTGGCCAAAACTGTGCGCGACCTTAACGCCGACGTACAGCGAAGTGACAAAAACCTTGAAGCGCTGAAACAAGAGCAGGCTTCTCTCAAGGCAGATATTGAAAAAAGAAGCGCTGACTTGAAAAAATTGCAAGCTTCGGAAGCTGAATACGATCGTAAAATCCAGGTCATGACCGATTGCATAGAAAAGCAAAGCTCCTCAGACGCAGACGCAGGAAAATTGCCGAAATGCAAAAAATACAACTCGATTCTTGGCGCACTCGAACGCGTCAGTGACGAAATCGAGGGCAAATGCAGTGGCGATCAATAGCCAGACCCCAGGCAAACCGCTTTCTTTACCCCAGACTTGGGTCCAGCTTGATGCAATCCTCGATCAGGCCTTCAACGGCGGCCAGAGAATTGTCAAACATGGCCTTTTCATCGGCATTTAGCGAAATTTCGATAATTCGTTCCACGCCACCGGCGCCGATCACCGTGGGCACGCCCACATAACGACCCTGTACGCCAAACTGGCCATCGCAATAGGCCGCGCAGGGCAGAACTCGTTTTTTGTCTTTCAAGTATGACGCCGCCATGTCCACGGCGCTTTCCGCCGGAGCATAATAGGCAGAGCCTGTACCCAGCAATTTGACAATCTCGCCGCCGCCCATACGGGTGCGTTGCACGATGGCCTCGATTTTCTCGTCTGTGGTCCAGCCCATTTTGGCCAGATCCGGGATCGGAATACCGGCGACCGTGGAATAACGGGTTAGCGGTACCATGGTATCGCCGTGTCCACCCATCACAAAGGCGGTAACATCTTCAACCGAAACGCCAAACTCTTCGGCCAGGAACCAGCGAAAGCGCGCCGAATCCAATACCCCGGCCATGCCAACCACTTTATTGGTGGCCAGACCGGAAAATTCGCGCAAGGCCCAGACCATGGCGTCCAACGGGTTGGTTATGCAGATGACAAACGCATCGGGGGCGTGTTTGGCAATGCCCTCGCCCACCGATTTCATCACTTTGAGATTGATGCCCAGCAGATCATCGCGGCTCATGCCCGGCTTGCGCGCTACCCCGGCGGTGACGATACAAACATCGGCCCCGGCAATGTCGGCATAATCCTGCGCGCCGGTGACATGACTGTCGCGGCCAAAGACCGTGCTGGCTTCGCAAAGGTCCAGCGCTTTGCCTTGTGGTATGCCTTCGGCAATATCAAACAGAACCACATCGCCCAGCTCTTCGCGAGCGCAAATGTGGGCAAGAGTGCCGCCGATCATACCGGCGCCGATAAGGGCAATTTTTTTGCGAGCCATGGGGGGTCTCCAGTTTAGGGAATCAGGAATACCCGTCTAGCGCGACCGCGCCGATGCTGCAATGCGACAAAGGCGCAAAGTGTCGTAAATTACACGCTTTGGCGTTTTAAAAGGCACCATAATACGGCCCTGGCCGGTTAAGGGGATAAATCTGGCTTATCCCCGCACATTCAAGGGGTAAAAAGGGATGAATGAGGGGCGATTCAAGGCCTGTTTTTTCGCATTTAAGGGTCATTAAGGGGTAAATGATGGATGATCCAAGGGTAAGCCTTGCCCCTCATTGACCCTCAAACGTGTTATGCGGGGGATTTCTCCCTCGCCCTGGGCAGAGGGCCGGGGTGAGGGGATGGTGAATTAACGTCAGGGTTCTGTCTTTAAGCCTATGACCCCTCACCTTATTCCTCTCTCGCCCGGGAGAGGAAAGAGATCGTCTCTATGCCGGTGCCACAGGTTAGACATGGTGGATAGAAAAACCTTGTCCCACACCGGCGTGGGTGGAGTATTATTCTAGCCATCCTTCGAGGCTCACTTTTGGTTCACACCTTAGGATGAGGCGATCATCAAGTCCTCATCCTGAGCCTGTCTAAGGATGGATGTCCCAAACAAAAAGGCCCCGGGCGCAAACCCGGAGCCTTCTTATTGTAAATCCAATAAACGCGCCTTAGCGGTTTTTCAGATAGTTCAGCATGGTGCCCGCATCGGACACTTCAAACGGGTCGGTGGGGCAATTGTCGGAAAAGCCTTCTTCAGCAAACAGCTTTTTCACTTCGCCGTCTTCGGCATAGAGCGAATAACGCCAGCTGCGATAGCCAAAGCCCAGATTGGATTTGTCGACCAACATGCCCATTTTACGGGTAAATTCGCCATTGCCATCGGGCAACAGGAAGACGTTTTCCGCCCCCAGATTTTTGCCCCATTGGTACATGGAGAAAGCATCATTGACGCTAAGGCAGATTACGGCATCCACGCCCTGAGCCCTGAACTCTTCAAAAGCGGCTTCATAGCCCGGCAGGTGCGTTGATGAACAGGTTGGTGTAAAGGCACCCGGCAGGGCAAACAGCACAACCTTTTTGCCTTTGAACAAGTCTGCGGTGGTAACGTCTTTCCATTCGAACGGATTGTCACCGTCCAGGGCGTCATTGCGCACGCGGGTTTTAAAGACAACGTCGGGAAGTTGGTTATCGATCATGATGATCTCCTTTGATTGATCAGGTAGATGGGTTGTTACAAGTCTTGTCTTAGTCTTCCAGTGTGGAACGCAGCATCCAGGCGGTCTTTTCATGGATATCCATGCGCCGTGTCAAGAGATCAGCACTGGGTTGATCATTGGCTTTTTCCACCACGTCAAAAATACTGCGGGCGCGGGCCGAAACGGCCTCGTGATCCGCAGCCAGCGCCGCCACCATTTGCATGGCATTTTCGCCGCCTTTGGCTTCGGACAATTTGGTCAGAGATGCAAATTCCCGATAGGAACCCGGTGCCGGTAGCCCCAGGGCACGAATACGCTCGGCAATTTCATCAACCGCCAGGGCCAGTTCAGCATATTGCGTTTCAAACATCAGGTGCAGGCTGTTAAACATCGGCCCTTTGACATTCCAGTGGAAGTTATGGGTTTTCAGATACAGGGTATAGGTGTCGGCCAGAAGACCGGCCAAGCCGTTGGCAATGGCGGTGCGATCCGCCTCGCTCATGCCGATATTGATGGGGTTATTCATTTTCTCACTCCTTTCCTGAAGCGTTACAGATAGTATATAGGGATTGCCAATAACTTTGTGAAACGATATATTTAAGTCTGTTTGATTGGATATTTCGATTAATGAGTCTTTCCCTGCGTCAACTTCGTTATTTTGTCGCTCTGGCGGAAACCTTGCATTTTGGCAAGGCGGCAACGCGCTGTTTTGTGACCCAGTCCACCCTTTCTGCCGGTATCAAAGAGCTGGAAGAAAGCCTGGGCGCGCGTCTGGCCGAACGTACCAAGCGCCGAGTGGTTCTAACCCCCTTGGGGCAGGAAGTCGCCGTGCGCGCCAGGGCCTTATTGCGTGATGCCGAAGAGATCAAGGCCTTAACCGCCAGCTATCGCCAACCGCTGAGCGGCGCGCTGCGCTTTGGGGTCATTCCCACCATTGCGCCCTATTTGCTGCCCCGGGCGTTACCGGACATTCGCGCCGCACATCCTGATCTGGATCTGATCCTGATCGAGGATCAGACCGAGCGGTTATTGCAAAGTTTGCGCGAAGGGCGGCTGGACGTGGTACTCATGGCCCTGCCCTGGCCCAGTGATGAATTTACCAGTTTCACGCTGTTTGCGGACCCGTTTCAACTGGCCTGTCCCAAAGACCACCGACTGGCGAAATGCAAACAGGTCTGTTCGGATGACTTTGCCGATGAGCCGCTTTTGCTGCTCGCCGATGGGCATTGTCTGCGAGAACACGCTCTTAACGCCTGTTCATTCAAGGGACGTCGTGGTCAACGGGGTATGGAGGGAACCTCGCTGCTCACGCTGGCGCAAATGGTGGCCGGTGGGCTTGGCATTACCCTTTTGCCGCAAATGGCCATTGATGCCGGTCTGGCCCGGCTCAGCAATCTGGCCCTGGTGCCGCTTGAGCCGAACAGTAATGCCCGCGACATTGGTCTTTTGTGGCGCAAAACCTCGGGCCGGGATGAAGAATTCAAGCAACTCGGCGCATTTTTTGACCCGGTATCCGCCACCTAGTCTTTTTCCAGCCGGGCAATCAGGCTGGAAGTATCCCAGCGTTTCCCGCCCATGGCCTGCACATCGGCATAGAACTGGTCTACCAGGGCAGCCACGGGAAGGCGCGCGCCGTTTTCGCGCGCTTCCTCCAGCGTGATGCGCAGGTCTTTACGCATCCAGTCCACCGCGAAGCCAAAATCAAATTCGCCCCGCAACATGGTTTGATAACGGTTCTCCATCTGCCAGCTTTGCGCCGCGCCCTTGGAAATGGCCTCGATCACCCGTTCACCATCCAGCCCGGCGCGTTTGGCAAAGTGCAGGCCTTCGGCCAGCCCCTCAACCACCCCGGCAATGCAGATCTGGTTGACCATTTTGGTCAATTGCCCGGCCCCCGCCTCGCCCATTAACGTGATTGCCTTGGCATAAACGGCCATGACCGGTTCTGCCCGGGCAAAATCGACTTCGTGGCCGCCGCACATGATGGTGAGCTGCCCGGCTTCGGCCCCGGCCTGACCGCCGGACACCGGCGCATCCACAAAGCCCAACTGGCGCGCCTTTGCCGTTTTGGCCAGTTCGCGGGCCAGCGCCGCCGAGGCGGTAGTGTGATCCACAAAGACCGCCCCGGCTTTCATGGCGGCAAAGGCCGGCGTGGCAATGGCGCGTACATCGGGGTCATCGCCCACACAGGCAAACACCAGATCACAATCCGCCACGGCGGCCTCAATGGTGTCTGCTGCCACGCCGCCATATTGCTCTGCCCAGTCCGTGGCCTTTTGCGCCGTGCGATTCCATACCCGCACTTCATGATCGGCTTTTTTCAAAAATCCGGCCATGGGATAGCCCATCACCCCCAAACCAATGAACGCACATTTTGCCATTTTCCTTGCCCTTCCTGCCGACTTTGCTAGCTTGGAGTAAATCGTATGCGTACACATAGGGACAAGTGCTGATTATGAAAACCGTTTTACGCTGGGCTGGCTGGACTTTAGCCGGATTGATTACCATTTCACTCTTTGCCGCCGGCGGTTTGTATTGGCGACTTCAACGCGCCCTTCCACAAGTTAAGGGGGAATTAACCTTAACAAACCTCGCCTCTCAGGTGAAAATTGCCCGGGACAATCGGGGCATTGCGCATATTTTTGCCTCCAGTCGCCATGATGCTTTTTACGCTCTGGGGGTGGCCCATGCCCAGGATCGTATGTTCCAGATGGATATGAGCCGACGTTTTGGCTCTGGCCGTCTTTCGGAGCTGGTGGGCAAGCGGGCGGTGTCTACGGATGCGCAAATGCGCATTCTGGGTCTGCGCCGCGCCGCTGAAGGCTCGTGGAACCATTTGACCCCCGAAGAACAGGCCGCCATTACCGCCTATACCGATGGGGTGAATGCCATCATCACCGCCAAAGATTATGTCCCGCCGGCGGAATATGTGTTTTTGCGTGCCCGGCCCGAACCCTGGGTGCCTGCCGACACCCTGACCGTTTTCAAGGTCATGGCATACAGTCTGGCTGGCGATGCCATGCAGGAACCCGGGCGTAAACGCTTGCGGGAAATTCTGGGGCAGGAACGTCTGGAACAGTTTCTGCCGGCCTATCCCAAAAATGCCCCGGTGGCATTGCGCGAAGAAGATATGACTTCGGTCTATCCGGCTCCGGTAGCGCCCGTAGAAGAAGCGCCCGCCCCTGCCATTGGCCCAGCCATGGGGGAACAGATCAAGGGCTCAAATAATTGGGTCGTCGATGGCTCTTTAAGCAAAAGCGGCCTGCCGCTGCTGGCCAATGACCCACATCTGGCCCTGACCGCCCCTGGCATCTGGTATTATGCCCGCCTGAACGCCCCGGACATGATGGTATTGGGGGTCACCCTGCCAGGCACGCCCTTTGTAACCCTGGGGCGCAACCGCACCATCGCCTGGGGCTTTACCAATACCGGGCCGGATACGTCTGACCTGAAAGTTGTCAAAACCAACACCCTTCACCCCACTACCATCACGGAAACCATTAAGGTCAAGGGCGGTGATGATGTGAAGCTGGATATTGCCTTTGCCAAAGGCGCCGTGGTGCTGGATCCAAAATGGTACAAAATCCAGGGCATGGCCAAGGATGATGAGACGATCTTGCTCTATACCACGCTGGATGATGACGACGATACCACCGCCTCCATCGGCATGGCCAATATTGATGCGCGCAGCTTTGAAGATTTTGACAAGGCCTTGCGCCGTTTCAAAATGCCCGAACAAAACATGGTTTATGCGGACATAAACGGCAATATCGGCTTTGTGGCCCCGGCGCGGGTACCAGTGCGCGACGCGGATGGCAATTGGATTGGCGAAATTCCCTATGAGGCCCTGCCGCGCACCAAAAACCCCGGTCGCCATTATGTTGCCACGGCCAATAACAAGATTGTGCCGGACAGCTATCCCTATTTCATCACCAATCACTGGTATGGCTTTCACCGCATTCGTCGCATTGTCGAAAATATCGAGGCCACGCCCAAACACAGCATAGACAGCTTCAAGGCCATGCAGATGGACACGGTTTCCGACCTTGCCCGCCGCACCCTGCCCCTGTTGGCCAGCGCCACGCCAGAGACCAAAAAAGGTCAGGTGCTGCGCGACATGGTGGTCCGCTGGGATGGCAACCTGGCCCCGGGGCGGCCCGAGGGACTGATTTATGCCGGTTGGATGCGGGCGTTTTCAAAACTGGTATACGCCGATGATCTGGGTGATGATTTTGAACGCTTCTGGACCCCGCGCCGCGGCTTTATGGAACGCGTGGTCACGGGCGACAATGCCAATTGGTGTGATGACATCAATACCGAAGAACACGAAACCTGTCAGACAATGGCGGGCCGCGCCTTTGATAAGGCCGCGACGGCACTGGGTGATGCCTATGGCAAGAACCCGCAAAAATGGCGCTGGGGCGCTGTCCACGAGGCCGTGTTTGCCCACCCCTTATTCGGGGGCATCCCTATCTTGAAAAGCTTCTTTTCCGTGCGCGTGCCCGTGGGCGGCGATGGTTCTACCCCCAATGTGGCGCATTATTCTTATAAATCAGGCAATTTTGATGCCCCCTGGGGGCCCAGTATGCGGGCTATTTACGATCTGTCGGATATGAATGCCTCGCTTTATATGTCGGCACCCGGCCAATCCGGTCAGGTGTTATCCAAACACTATCGGGATATGGCCAAAAGCTGGGCCAAGGGAGAGTACATCCAGATCCGTGATGACTGGACACCTGCCTCGCCGCCGCAGGGCACACAGATTCTTGTCTTAAATCCGCAATAAGGGCCGATTTACACCTGAAATTAACCGCTTTGGTGTTTTCTGACCAAAAGAATTTGGTGGGAAAGCAATGTCAGACGATCGTCCAATTATCAAGAAGGTGATCAAGGTCAGTGGTGGTGGACACCATGGTGGCGCATGGAAAGTTGCCTATGCGGATTTTGTAACTGCGATGATGGCTTTCTTTTTGCTGATGTGGTTGATCAACACCACCACACCCGAGCAAAAACGCGGCGTGGCCGATTATTTTGCCCCCGCCAGCATCAGTGAATCTCGCTCCGGTGCCGGCGGCATTTTGGGCGGCACCGCCCTTGGCGAAGATGGGGCACGTAATTCCGGCACGACGGCCCTGGTCAGCAAGCTGGCCCCCAAAGCTCCCAAAACCCCAGACAGCAAAAAAGGGAAATCCCGCAAAAATAATAGCTCCAGTAGCGACGTATCGGAAAATGCCTTGCAACAGGCCCTTGCCCGTCGTGAAGATATGGCCTTCAAGGAGGCATCAGAATCCCTGCGCCAAGCCATGCAGGATATGCCTGAACTGGCCGAATTGTCCAAAAACCTGATGGTAGACCAGACCCCCGAAGGGCTTCGCATCCAGATTGTGGATCAGGAAGGGCGATCCATGTTTGAGCCGGGTTCGGCAGATCTGAAGCCGCATACCATTGTATTGCTCAGATCCGTTGCCAAAATTATAAACCGTTTGCCCAACCGTATTAGCATTTATGGGCATACCGATGCTTCGCCTTCGGCGGCCAGGGGCTATTCAAACTGGGACCTGTCCTTTAACCGCGCCAATGCAGCCCGTCAGATTTTGCAAGAAAGCCAGGTGCCAGAGGATCGCTTCTATCAGGTTACCGGCAAAGCAGGGTCCGAACCCTTGTTCCCGGATGATCCCTATATGCCCGGCAACCGGCGCATCTCCATTGTGTTGCTGCGCGAGGCACCGCCTTTGCCCCCAGGACACAAGCTGTAATACGGTCTGGCCCTAGCCGTTATAATGGCATTGCGCCGAGCGCTCGCATAACACTTTGCTGGCGGCACGCACATCACCATTATTCTTGGCAATAATCCCGGTAATTTCTGCCCGTTGGTGCTGGCTCAACCAGACGCCGGAAATTTCAATATCAACCACCCGGGGGAGCCCCTTTTATCTCTAGAACCCGCCATTTGATTTCCTCGGACTTATCGGCCATGGCACCACCGGAAATGGTGGTCAAAACCACACTGTCGCCGGGGCGGCGGTCTTCGGAGCTTTTGACTTCAAAAACTTCGCTGCCAAAATTGCTGAGCTCTGACTGATACACGCTGAGTGCATAGAGCTGGAAGGCATGACTGAATTCTTCGAATTCCTTTGCACTGGCCTTGGCCGCATATTTACCAAGCACAAAGCGCGCAATGACATTCACGTCCGCGGTTTGCAATAATTCCTGTTGGAATTTTTCTTCTTTTTGCATTTCGTCCAGGGCCGGATCCGAAAGGATAGTTAGAATTTGCGCGACTTTGTTCTGGACAAAGGATACCGCCCTTTCGGAGGCCATAGCCGGCGCGCTAAGCACCATGGAGATCGTCAATACAGAGGCAGCGAATATAGATTTGATTTTCATAAACAGGTTCCGTTTCTTGGATGATGCATCAAAAATTACTCGGTACTGCTGATGTCAAATTCAGGGAGGGTTTCAATTTGGGTATGACCATTGGCAATCTCGTCTTTTCGAGTTTGCCAATAAAGATCACGCACGCTGTTATATTCATCAAAAGCGGTTTGCCGGAGCTTTTTTACCAGCTTCAGGGCGCGGGCGCGTTTATCGACGATATCAACGGCACGGCTAGTGGTCAGATAGGTACTCTTACCGTCAAACTGTGTATACGTCAGGGGCGCAAAATAATGGTCCGGCAAGCGGCCAAAAGCATCCCGCAGACTGCTGGGACCCAGCAATGGCAGCACCAGATAGGGGCCGGCACCAATACCTGCAATTGCCATGGTTTGTCCAAAATCTTCATTATGGCGTTCCAGGCCATTGCGTTTGGCAACATCAAACAGGCCGCCCACCCCGGCGGTCGTATTGATGGCAAAGCGGCTAATGGTTATCCCGGCGCGTTTCCACTCGCCCTGCAACACATCATTGACCAGAATGACCGGGCTGCCCAGATTGTTCAGGAAATTGCGGATACCGTTGCGCGCCGGCTTGGGGGTAACGGTCTGATAGGTTTTGCTGACCGGGATAAGAATAGTCTTGTCCATCGCCGTATTAAAATCAAAAAGAGCGCGGTTCATGGGCTCCAGCGGATCCCCAGCAACCCGATTGGCACGACTGGCACAACCACCAAGCACCAGGCCCGGCACAAGCAATAAGAGTGCTGGTAAACGATATCCCACTTGTGTGCCGTCCTCTCTTATTGCGGCCAAACCAGTCAAACCGGTACCTGTTTTCAGCCTAAACAGATTCAATCTGAATGCTGGCTGAATATGACTGTCTTGCCCATAGCCTTTCACGCAAATGTTATTCCCCCTGTGATAGGGACGGTTTCCCTATACTAACGTCGCTGCCGCGCCAAAACCTCCACTATCGTACCTGTCGCGCCCCCCCGAATGGGTGGCTCAACATCAGTCTACCAGGTCAAAATCTGGCAAATCGTGTACATCCACCACGCCGTCCGCAATCGCGTCTTTGCGAATTTGTTCGTAATAGCTACGTATGCTCACATATTCATCTGGGGTATTTTTACGTATAATATCAATTTGTTGCAGTGTTTCTGCACGGCGATCGATGGTGTTGAGTGCCAGCCGCGCCCGGCCAAAGGTCTGTTTGCCTTTGAAGCGGGTAAAGCTGAGCGGCGAAAGCGTCAGATCGACCGTCAGGCCGACCAGATCCCGCGCATTGGTTGGTCCAAATAATGGCAAGACCAGATAGGGGCCCGCCGATATGCCCTTGGTCGCCAGCGTTTGACCAAAATCCTCATAATGCTTTTCAAGGCCTGTGGACTTGGCAACATCCAACACACCACCAAGGCCTACGGTACTGTTGATGGCAAAGCGCGCCGTGGTTTGCGCGGCGCGTTTCCATTTTCCCTGCAACAGATCATTGGCCAGGATGACCGGACTTTGCAAATTATCGAGAAAATTGCGAATACCCTTGCGCGCCGGTTTGGGGGTAATGGCCTGATAGGTTTTGGCCACCGGTTTCAATACGGCCTTGTCGGCAACTGTATTAAATGCAAATACAACGCGGTTCATGGGCTCCAATGGATCGGCCTTGCTGCGCCATGGCGGGTGCGCACAGCCATAAAGGCTCAAAAACAGCGCCGTCAGCAGGCCAGTTCTCAATAAACTTAACAATTTACATGTCCCCGTTGAGCATTCATATCGCATGGATATATCGCGCTATGGAACCGGTTTCACCAATACGGTGAAATGTCCAGCACATATACACTTATATTTATATCTATTGATGGTTTTTCTATTATTGTTGGAAGAACTATAAGAAAAGTAATTTAAAGTTCTCGGATCCAATATACAGATTCACCTACCTGCGATGACAATGTATTTTCTATTAAGAGTCTGACCGAAAACTAATTGAGTGATATCAGTGGATTATGATTCATTCGGATTGTGAAAAGATTCGAAGGAGATCACGATGACCTGGACTGATATCACCCGTCCACAATATGAACGCAATTATGGCCGCTATGCAAGTGATTGTACGGATGAGGAATGGGCTCTGATTGAACCATTTCTGCCCGGCGACAAGTCGAATGGCCGCCCGCGCACCACCAAACTTCGTGATGTCTGGGATGCCATCCAATACATGGCCACGACCGGTTGCCAGTGGCGGATGATCCCCAATGATTTTCCGCCGATGTCGACCGTACAAGGGTATTTCTATGAGTGGAGAGAGCGTGGTTTGTACCATGAAATCAATCATGCCCTTGTGATGACGGCGCGTGAGAAAGAAGGCCGTAAAAGCCTCACCAAGTGCCGGTGTAATTGACAGCCAGAGCGTTAAAACCACAGAAAGCGGCGGGGTTTGCGGCTATGATGCTGGCAAGAAGATTAAAGGTCGCAAGCGCCATATCATTACCGACACCATTGGCCTGCTGATCGGGTTTGTCATTCATGGCGCTGATATTCAGGATCGCGATGGCGCGGTTCAGGTGCTCAAATCCATCCGCTTCACGCACCCGTGGCTGCGCCATGTTTTTGCTGATGGGGGCTACGCAGGCCCCAAACTGCGGGGCAGGCTGGAGAAAATCGGCTGCTGGACAATGGAAATTGTCAAACGCTCTGACAAGGCCAAAGGCTTTGAAATCATTCCCCGCCGCTGGGTGGTGGAACGCACCTTCGCATGGCTGGGCCGCTGCCGCAGACTGGCTAAAGACTGGGAAAAATCTATCCTCTCTGCCGAAAGCTGGCTCCTCATCGCCCATATCAAAATGGTCACAAGGCGATTGGCAAGGAATTGATTCTATGGAATTAGTTTTCGGTCAGACTCTAAGAGAATCACCCGCCGGCTTTGATCAGATCAGCAATTTTTTTCGGCGATCATAATGGTTGGCGCATTGGTATTGCCGCCCACCAGACGCGGCATAACCGAGGCATCGACCACCCGCAAATTGCTGGCCCCATAAAGGCGGCAATGGGGATCCACCACCGCCATATCATCATCCTCGCGGCCCATTTTACAGGTCCCGATGGGATGAAACAGGGTTTCCGCCTTTTCGCGCACAAAGGCTTCCCAGTCCGCATCGCTCTGGGGACGCACTTCGGGCGCATACAAGGCCTTGCGTTCATCATCAAAGGCCGGGGCCTCCAGTATATCCAGTGCCATTTTGGCGCCGTCGATCTGGGTTTGCAGGTCATGGCCCTTGGTCAGATATTGCGGATCAATCAGGGGATGATCTTCGGGGTTGGTGGTGTTCAGACGGATGGTGCCGCGCGAATCCGGATAGAGCACATAGGAATGCAGGGTAATGCCATGGGTTTTGCTGCGCGGTTCGCCGCGCGGGGCCACAATGGCCGGCACAAAATGGAACTGGATGTCCGGCTCATCTTCACCGCGGGTGCTGGCAAAACCGCCGGTTTCGGCCGCATTGGAGGTCAGCATACCGCGTTTGGTAAAGAGATAGCGTACCGCCTCGGTAATCTGTTTGGGCAGTGCGCGCAGGCTATAGGCATAGGAGCGTCCGGTCTTGCCAGTAAAGGCAATGCCGGTATCCAGATGATCCTGTAAATTCTCACCAACGCCGGGCCGGTCCACGGCAACGCTGATACCCATTTCGCGCAAATGATCCGCCGGGCCGATGCCCGAAAGCATCAGGATTTGCGGTGAATTAATCGCCCCCCCGGTGACGATCACTTCGCGCCGCGCAATGATATCCCGTTCATCCCCCTTGGTGCGCACCCGCACCCCGGTGGCCGTGGTGCCATCCATCAGCACTTTGGTGGCCAGGGTTTCCACCAAAATGGTCAGGTTTGGCCGTGCCTTGACGTCCGCATTCAGATACCCCGCCGCGGCCGAGCACCGTTTGCCGTCGCGCTGGGTTACCTGATATTGCCCCACCCCCATGCGGGTTTCACCGTTGAAGTCCTTGTTGTACGGCAGGCCTCGCTCGATCCCGGCGCGCACAAAAGCCTCGCTTAGCGGATTCACATAACGCAGATCAGATACGCAGAGCGGCCCGCCAGAGCCATGAAACTGGTCCTGTATGCGTTGCTGGTCTTCGGATTTTCGAAAATATGGCAACACATCGTTCCAGCCAAAACCATCCGCCCCCAGCGCCTTCCAGGCTTCGTAATCCACATGGCCACCACGGATATACACCATGGCATTAATCGAAGAGGATCCGCCCAGGGTCTTGCCGCGCGGCCAATACAGCTCGCGGTTGTTCAGCTCTTTTTGGGGAACCGTGTCGTAATGCCAGTTCAGATCATCTGAATAAATGGCATCCACAATCATCGCCGGCGTATGGATGGCCGGGCTTTTATCGGCCGGACCGGCCTCTAAAAGACAAACCGTCACGTCCGCATTCTCGGTCAAGCGGCTAGCCAGACAGGCCCCCGCCGAACCCGCGCCGGTAATCACATAATCAAACTCGTCCTGGTTTTTTGCCACAATAACGCCTCCGTTTTGGTGACTATAAGTGAACAGCGTTCACCGGGAAAGCGCAATCCTGATCTTGGGATTATTTTTGGGTTTTTACCCGGCCCAATGCCTCGTTCCACCCATCCAGCTTTGCCTGGCGTTCGGCGGCATCAATGGTGGGGATGAAGCTGGCATCTTCGTGCCAGCGCGCATCCACATCCATCAGGCTTTCAAAAATCCCGGCACCGATCCCGGCCAGCATGGCTGCGCCAAAGGCAGTGGTTTCGGTCATCCTTGGCCGCGAAACCGGCAAAGCCACTATGTCGGCCAGAAACTGCATCAACCAGGCGTTTTTGGTCATGCCACCATCCACTTTCAGGCGTTTGGGCACAATTCCATCCGCCTTCATGGCCGCCAGCAGATCAGCACATTGATAGGCCACGGCCTCCAGGCCTGCCCGGGCGATCTGCGCCGGTCCGGTGCCCCGGGTCAGGCCGACAATGGCGCCCCGCGCCTCGGCATCCCACCAGGGCGCGCCCAGCCCGGCAAAGGCTGGCACCATATAAACCCCGCCGGTATCGGTGATGGATTTTGCCATTTCCTCGCTATCCCCGGCGTTTTCAATAATGCCCAGCCCATCACGCAACCATTGCAAGGTGGAGCCCGCCGACAGGATGGAACCCTCCATGGCATAGGAGCGCACCCCCTCAATCTCCCAGGCAATGGTGGTCAGCAGCCGATGGGCCGATTGCACCGCCTTGTCGCCGGTATTGGCCAGCATAAACGCGCCCGTGCCAAAAGTGATTTTCATTTCACCTGGCCGATAACAGGCCTGACCGATGGCCGCCGCCTGTTGATCCCCCGCCATGCCGGTAATGGGCAGGCCGCCGCCGGGCAGGCCTTGGGCAATTAAGGCAAATTTACCGGCATTGGGACAAACAGTGGGCAACAGCGCCGCCGGCACCTCGAACAGTGCCAGCAATTCTTCGTCCCATTTTCCGTTATTTATATCGTAAAGGCAGGTGCGTGAGGCATTGGTGGCATCGCTAAGGTGAACACCGCCGGACAAACGCCAGAGCAAAAAACTCTCGACTGTACCAAAGGCCAGCTCGCCCGCCTCGGCGCGCGCCCGCGCGCCTGGGATTTCATCCAATATCCACGATATTTTACTGGCCGAGAAATACGGATCCAGCAACAGGCCGGTGCGGGCGCTGACCATCTCTTCATGGCCCTCGGCCGCCAGCGCGGCACAGCGCCCCGCCGTACGCCGGTCCTGCCAGACAATGGCATTATAGATCGGCATGCCGGTCACCCGGTCCCAGATAATGGTGGTTTCGCGCTGGTTGGTGATGCCGGTGGTCAAAACCTGCCAGCCGTTTTCCCGGGCCGCATCCAGTGCCTCGGCCATTACCGCGCAGGTGCTTTCCCAAATCTCCTCCGGGTCATGCTCTACCCAACCCGGCTGGGGATAGATTTGCGTAAATTCGCGTTGTGCCAGCGCGACCGGCTCGCCTTCCAGCGAGAACACAATAGCGCGGCTGGAGGTTGTGCCCTGATCAATAGCTAAGATGGCGCGTTTATCACTCACCGCGTCTTTCTCCTCTTTTTTTTTGCAGACACTAACAGATGAAAGGCTGACAGGAACCAAAAAATCAGCCAAGGGAGAGGCATGAAGGATATCGTGGACATTCTGGTTATCGGCGGCGGCATTAATGGGGCGGGCATTGCCCGCGATGCCGCCGGGCGCGGTCTGTCTGTGGTGCTGTGTGAACAGGGCGATCTGGCCGGGGCCACCTCGTCGGCCAGCACCAAAATGGTGCATGGAGGCCTGCGCTATCTGGAATATTATGAGTTCGGGCTGGTACGCGAAGCCCTGGCCGAACGCGAACGCCTGTTGCACATTGCACCCCATCTGGTCACACCGCTGCGCCTGATCCTGCCCCATAATGCCGACATGCGCCCGGCCCTGATGATCCGCGCGGGTCTATGGCTTTATGATCATTTGGGCGGAAAATCCTCGCTGCCCCGTTCCGGCACGCTGCGGCTGGGAAGCTGTATCGAGGCCAAAAACCTGCGCCAACCCAGAGGCCTGGCCTTTGCCTATTCCGATGCCCGCACCGATGATGCCCGTCTGGTGGTGGCCAACGCCATGGATGCCGCTGAACATGGCGCGCAAATCCATACCCGGACCAAAGTCACGGCCTGCACCCGTGAGGGCGAATACTGGAAAATCTTGGCCAAAACCGCCGCCGGCAAGAAGAAAACCTGGCGCACGCGCCTGCTGGTTAATGCCGCGGGGCCGTGGGTGGATGCCATGGACGACTGCACCGGGGCCAAGGCAGTTTCCCATATGCGTCTGGTCAAAGGCAGCCATATTGTCCTACCCAAGCTGTTTGACGGGCCGCGCGGGTTTCTGTTTCAAAATGATGATCGCCGCGTCCTCTTTGCTTTGCCCTGGCAGGGTGAATTCACCCTGTTTGGCACCACCGATACGCCCTATGAGGGCGACCCCTATGCCGCCAAAATGGATGATGCAGAACGCGATTACCTGTTAGGGGCGGTCAATCGTTTTTTCGCCACCCCCAAAAGCAAGGAAGACATTGTCTGGTCCTATTCGGGGGTGCGAGCGCTTTTTGGCGATGAAGAAATGGATGCCTCTAAACTATCGCGGGAATACCATCTGGAACTTTCCCACAAAAAGGATGGCGCGCCGGTGCTGACCGTTCTGGGCGGCAAAATCACCACCTTTCGCGCCCTGGCAGAAAAAGCAGTGGATCAATTGGCCGAACGCCTTGGCCATGACTCACCCCACTGGACCGGCACCACGGCCCTGCCGGGCGGTGATATGCCCGCGGGTATTGAGGCTTTTGATGCAGACATGGCGGCCAGATATCCGTTTTTGGGTGAGGCCCTGCGCCGCCGCCTGATCCATGCCTATGGCACCCGGCTTACCAAGGTGCTGGGCAAGGCAAAAACCCTGAAAAGTCTTGGCCGGCACTATGGCGGTGGCCTTTATCAGGCCGAGCTGGATTATCTCAAATCCCATGAATGGGCGACCTCGGCCGAGGATGTATTATGGCGACGGACCAAGCTGGGCCTGTTTCTCAGCGACAAGCAACGCCACACCCTGAGCGAGGATTTTAACGCCTAGCCTGGTTTATGCGCCCAGCGATGGTTCATAAAAATGTCACAGTAATGCATTGAATTCATTGTAATATTTTTGCACAAAAAAATTCATGCAAGCGTTACAAAAGCGTCTCCTCCCTGTCATCAGCATCTTGCATATGACCCCTGCCCTGCGTGGGCATGGTGAATTTTTGTACAGGGGGCGTTCCATGAACTGGAAACTCAAAACCATTTTAATGGCCAGTGTGGCCTATACCTTTTTAGGGGTTGCGGCCCAGGCAGCCGAGCTGGAAGCCGAAGCGGCACCGCCTAATGATTCCGAAGATGAAATCCTGATTGTCGGCAAGCGCGCTACTTATAGTAATTCGGTGGTGACCCGCGAAATGCTGGACCAGCAATCGCCCATTACCAGTGTTTTGTCCGTTATCGATAATCTGCCCGGCGTGTTGATCAATGAAGGTGACACGTTTGGCTCGGATGACTGGTCAACCACCATCCATATCCGCGGCTTTCAAAACAGTCTGGATGAACAACAGATCGGCATTACCATTGATGGCCTGCCCAACGGCAATTCCAACTATGGCGGCGGGGCCAAGGCCAATCGTTATATCGACACCTTGAATCTGGGCGGCGTCGAAGTTTCCCAGGGCACGGCGGATATTTCCTCGCGCTCCAACGAAGCGCTGGGCGGCACGCTCAACTTTTTGACGCAAGATCCTGAAAAAGAACAACGCATGCGCGTTAGCGCCACCTTTGCGGACTTTGATGCCCATAAATATTATGCCCGTTATGATACCGGTGAAATTCTTCCCGACACCTATGCCTGGCTTAGTGTCTCCACCGCCACCAACAAGGCCTGGATTGACCTCTCCGGGGAAACCACCCGCGACAATATCGAAGGTAAGTTTACCAGCAATGTTCAGGGCGTCGCCCTGACCGGGTATTTTTCCTGGGATGATGCCGCCGAAGATAACTACCAGCGGGTTACCCCGGCGCAATTTGCAGCCGACCCCACCTGGGATCGTCTGACCGGCGACTGGACTGGCGTGCCCTATGTGGATCAGCTTTATCGCCGTGGCTGGTCAACATTGCGTGAAAACCTGTTCAGCTATTTACGGGCCAAGTTTTCCGCCGGTGATGTAAACTTTAATGTGGCCGGCTATTATCACAAAAATCGCGGTCGCGGTGACTGGGTTCCTCCTTATATTGTGGACGTTACCGATAATGGTGCCGGCAATCCCAATTCAGAAGTGCTCAACGCCGGTACGGTTCTTGGCGGCACTCCGCTGGGACGGATCTTTTTTGTGGATGCCAATGGCGTTGCCCTTTCCCCGAACCCTGGTTGTGTCAGCTCGATCACCTTTCCCTATGGTGGCGCCGGCCCCGAATTTGATCCGGCCTGTTATGGCCCGGGCGCGATCCCGGTAGGTTCCTATCGTCATACCCATTATGCCAAAGAACGCTTTGGCATCACCGCTGATTTTGACTGGCAGAAAACCTTTGGCACGGTGCAAAACACTCTGCGCGGTGGGATCTGGGCCGAAGATTATCAACGCAAGGAATGGCGCGATTGGCACAAAATCATTGATTCACGGACCAGCTTTAACTTTGAAAACCCGGCCTATTGGCGTCAATATGACCGCGAATATCCGGTTTCCAGCTTCATGTACTATCTGGAAGACAGCGCCGAATTTGGTCCTTTGACTGTCAAAGGTGGCGTCAAACAGTTTCTGGTGGACCTGAAACGATCTGACAATTTTCAGGGCGGTGCCATTACGGCCCAGGCCAATTCAGATTCGAAACTGCTCTTCTCTGGCGGCGCCCAGTATCGCCTTGGCGAAAATGTTGAATTATATGCCGGTTATGCCGAGAACTTCGCCGCCATCAAAGACGGTGTTCTGGAACGTGATGCCTCGGCACTGGATCGCATTTCACCGGAAACGGCCACCAATAAAGAGTTGGGCGCACGCTATTTCAGCGATCGTTTTACCGCCCAGATCACCTATTATGACATCAGCTTTAACAACCGCATCACCTTCATTCCACCCAACAGCGGTGCCGGTATCAATTTCCTGATTGGCACCAATGGCACCTATCTGAATGTAGGTGGGATCAAGTCCAAAGGGATCGAGTTTTCCGGTACGGCACAGCTAACCGACACGCTTAGTCTATTTACGTCCTTTACCAAGAACGACTCGACCTATCGCGGCAGTGGCGATGCGGTGCTGGATGCCCAAAATGGCATTTATCCGGGCAATACGGTCTTTGGTTCGCCTGAAAACATGGGCGTTGCCAGCCTGGATTGGGCCAATGGCAATTACCGCGCCGGGGTTTCGGCCAAATATGTTGGCAAACGCTGGCTGGACCCGGCCAATAACCAGCGCCTTGCGGATTATGTGGTCACCGATGCTTATGTCTCCGTTGCCGGCGATTCGCTTAGCGATGTCCTGAACGGCTTTGACGTACGCCTGACCATCAATAACGTCTTTAACGAGCGTTATATCGGTGGTGTCGCCGGTGGCTGGGGCGGCTGGATTGGTGCCCCACGGACAGCCTCTCTGACCATTACGGCAGATTTTTAGTTCCTCACCAACTCTGACAGGGCGGACTGTTTCAGTCCGCCCTGTTTTTCTTTTATATTCCCGGTGATCGGAGCTTTGCCATGAAACGTTTTTGCCTTGCCCTTTTTTATACTGGGCACCTTTTTGGTATCGGCCCATGCCGCCCAGCCAGAGAAGAATCAATCTCGTCTGATTCTGGTTACCATTGACGGACTGCGCTGGCAGGAATTGTTCCGCGGTGCCGACCCAGAACTCGTTGCCGACCCCAAATACAATCATGATCAGGAAAAGGCGCTGGCCCCGTTTTTGACGGCTGATAACCACGCCGCGGCCCTGATGCCGTTTATGATCAATATTATAAGCAAAGATGGTGTCATCATTGGCAATCGCGATGCCGGTTCCTGTGCCCGGGTTACCAATGCCTGGTGGTTTTCCTATCCCGGCTATAATGAAATTCTGACCGGCAAGGCCGATAACAATATCAATTCCAATGCCAGTATCGATAATCCCAATACCACCTTTCTTGAATGGCTGAACGGGCAAAAGGGTTTTGCCAGATCGGTCTATGCGTTTGGCTCCTGGGATGCATTTCCCGCCATCATCAACGCCAACCGTTCCCATCTGCCCGTCAATGCCGGCTTTATGGCGCTGGATGGTGAACCATCAACCGAACTGGACGTGCTGAACCGGCTGCAAAGCGAGGTTGCCCACCCCTTTGATACCGTGCGCCATGATGCCTTCACCCACGAATTTGCCCGCTATACCATGCGCACCAAGGCGCCGCGGGTGCTCTATATCGCCTATGGCGAGACCGATGATTTTGCCCATGAAGGGCGCTATGATCAGGTGCTGTATTCGGCACAGCGCACCGATAAATTTATCCGCGAATTGTGGGAGGCGGTACAGGATGATCCGCTATGGAAAGGCCACACCACCATGATCATCACCACCGATCATGGTCGCGGCCAAACCCCAAAAGAGGCCTGGCAACACCATGCCAGCCCCCGGGCCACCCAAGGGTATCTCAAATCCCTAAACACCTATCCGGACGGCATTGTCGGCTCTGATGCAGTATGGATGGCCGCCATCGGTCCAGATATCAACCCCGCCGGAGGCAAGGCCTACACCATGGCCGATTGCGCCACGTCCAGCTAGGTGGCCGCCACAGCCCTGAAGGCACTGGGGATGCACTGGCAGGATTTTGACCCGACGATTGGTAAACCGCTGGATATATTCAAGCACTAGGCCCTAATGGGGCGCACTGCCCGGTGTCGGACCAGGATCTTTATGATCCAGTGGTTTAGCCCGATTACTCAGGCCGGCGCCAGCGCGATTGCACGCCTCGGAATTGGCATCTCCACAATTAATTGCGGCGCCAATATCCGTTTTCGGAGCATTACGCCCCAAAATGCCACCGGTATTCTCCCCATCGGGTCCCGGTTGTGAGGTGTTACCCCTGGGGTCTGGCGCAGGTTTCATGCACCTGCCCAAAGCCGGGTTCCAGTTGCAATTGTCGGCCGGACCGGAGCTGGCACTATCGGGAGCGGCCTGGCCTGATCTGCCCGGGCTATCTGAATCAGGTGGGGTGTCGCCGTTGTTTCTCCTCTGCTTGTATGTGGTGGACTCTGTTTCTTCTTCCACGACATCATATTCATTGCGGATTTCGGTATGCGTAACGGTCTTGGACAAATTACCCCCAGACCCTGACGTCTCTCTTACGACATGGGCGCTATAGCCGTCATCGTAGATAAAAATACTCTCGTCAAACTGGTTGCCGTCTGTGTCGTAGCCACTACGTGATCTTCTAACCGTGCCATTTGGCAATTGCGTAGTCTCCCACCCGCCCCAAATGACAAAGCCCGTATCATAACTACCTACCCGGACAGCACTGATGTCCCTTGGGTCCTTAATCTGGTCACGGGGGTCACCGGGGCCGGCGTTCAGAGTGCCTGGTCGCTTAGCTTTTCCGCTATTGAAACAGTTTTGCGGATTTGCCCCCATAATACACTCACGCATGCCCCCACCGGATGGTCCGGCAGGCGCTTTGCCTGCATTCAAATTGCCGCGCAGGCATTTGGCGCGATCAGCGCTTTGAGAACAATCTTGCCTGCCAACGGCCCCGCGCCCCATGGCCTGATCCACTGGCGAGCCAAGATCGCGCAGACGTTGCAGTTCTTTGGCCTGTTTCATACGATTGCTGGCTTCGCCAATGGCTTTGGCGCGCTGGGCGCCCTGGCCCACAGAGGTACCAGTACCATTGATGCGGGTATTGAGCGCCGGTGCGCTTGTATTCATTTTTATGTTTTTTGGGGTGCTGATTCCCTGATTACATCTGGAAATTTGCGCAGCGCTTAAGGGATATCCTTTGACGGGAACGACCCTTGGCGGTTGTTTCGTAAGTCGAAACGAATGGATCGGCCCAACCTTCATGGCCAAGGCATGACAGGCCGTCACCCCAAAGCCGGGATATTTTACATCAGTAGTGCAGACATTGCCCTGACAATTCCAGGCAACCTTGGAGAAGGAAACCTGTCCCTGTACTTTTGAGGGATGAACAGTTCGAACTTCGAATCCATAGGCATTTACATTGATTTTGGTCAGGACGTTCAGCCCTTTTGGCGCCCCCACTTGAGCAGCGGCCCGACTGGTACCAGCCAGTCCCAAAAAAACAGTAAGGACGGCAAGAACACCCCAGGTAAATATGTGATTTAATATTGTTTTTTCAGTAAACATCATCAGGTACTCCCGTTAATGATTGGGATATGCTAATGCTTTACCGGTAATCATGCAAATAAAGGCGCCTGGTGGCGGCTCTAAAACATATTGAGCTCCAGACGGGCAATATCGGACATGCGCGAAGGATCCCAAGGTGGTTCGAACGTCAGATTGACCTTGACCTCGCGAACGCCCGGTACGGAACGGGCGGCATTTTCCACCCAGATTGGCATATCGCCAGCTACCGGGCATCCCGGTGCTGTCAGCGTCATATCAATTTCCACATCGCGATCATCATTAACATCAACTTTGTAAATCAGGCCCAATTCATAGATATCCACGGGGATTTCCGGATCAAACACGGTTTTAAACGCCGCGATCAGTTCTTCGGTCAAACGATCCAGCTCTTCCTGTGGCAGACCTGCACCTTCGTTTGCATCCGGATCTTCAGCCGGTGTCGAAAGATCAATGGTATCCCGGACGTTCTGGTCCAATTCGCTCTCCATCATGATAAAAACTCTCTGGCCTTTTCAAAGGCTTCCAAAAACCGGTCTACATCTTCATGGGTGTTATAGGCGGCAAAACTGGCCCGACAGGTCGAGGCCGCCTTAAAACGCTGCATCAAGGGTTCGGCGCAATGATTACCAGCGCGTACTGCCACGCCATATCGATCCATAAGCTGTGCCAGATCGTGAGCATGCATGCCTTTGACATCAAAGGATACAATTGCCCCCTTGCCCGGTGCATCACCAATAATGCGCACATCATTATGACGTAAAATCCCCTCGGCCACCCGCGCGGCCAACGTATTTTCATGCTCGGCCACGGCCAGACGGTCCAGATCCATCATCCAGTTCAGCGCCATGCCCAAACCGATGGCTTGCAGAATAGGTGGTGTGCCGGCCTCGAATTTATGCGGGGCCTGTCCATAGGTGATTTTGTCTTTGCTGACGCTTTCAATCATTTCCCCGCCGCCCTGATAGGGGCGCAAAGCGGCCAGCCGGTCGGCCTTGCCATAAAGCGCGCCTATGCCGGTGGGACCATAAAGCTTGTGCCCGGTAATGGCGTAAAAATCCGCGCCCAGGGCCTGTACATCCACGGGCATGTGCACCGCCGCCTGCGAGCCATCCAACAGGATCGGCACGTCGTGGGCATGGGCCATATCCACCAGTGCTTTCGCATCGGTGATCACCCCGGTAACATTGGACATATGGCTAAGGGCGACAAAACGGGTTTTGGCACTAAACGCCACTTCATAGCTTTGCAGATCCAATTGCCCA
Source organism: Robiginitomaculum sp. (assembly GCA_030949705.1). Taxonomy (GTDB): domain Bacteria; phylum Pseudomonadota; class Alphaproteobacteria; order Caulobacterales; family Maricaulaceae; genus Robiginitomaculum_B. The sequence goes on from JAUZSF010000022.1 coordinate 176,836, forward strand.
TCGTCCAATACGTCCACCCATTTCAGCACCACGCCTTTGCGTTCGCGCAAGAAATGCCAGGGCACAATGTTGGAATGGTGCTCCATTACCGACAGGATAATCTCGTCACCGGCTTTTAAGTCTGCGCCAATGCCAGAGGCCACCAGATTAATGGCTTCGGTCGTGCCCGAGGTAAAAATGATTTCCTCGCTGTGCGCCGCGTTCAGGAATCTGGCGATGGTTTGGCGCGCGCCTTCAAAGCTTTGCGTGGTTTCATTGGCCATGGTGTGCAAACCCCGGTGCACATTGGCATAGGCGGTGCGCATCTGATCAGCCATGCCACTGACCACACAGGCCGGTTTTTGCGCCGAGGCGGCACTATCCAGATAGGTCAGGGCAAAACCATTAACCTGTCGTTCCAGAATCGGAAATTCAGCACGCACCGCATAAGGGTCAAAGCTGGCCGGAGCTTGCAGGAAGGACGCACTCATAATGCCCCCTCCAACCAGCTCATCACCGGCACCATCAACATGTCATGCAAGGCTTCATCTTTCAGATCATCAAACGCCGCGCCCAAAAATGCCCGGATCAACAAGGCCTTGGCCTGTGCTTCATCCAGGCCACGCTGGCGCATATAAAAGAGCGCATGCTCGTCCAGAGCGCCCGAGGTGTTGCCATGGGCGCAGGCCACGTCATCGGCATAGATTTCCAGCTCCGGCTTGGCATTCACGCACGCCCCGCCATTCAGCAACAGCGCATCATGATTCATGCTGGCATCGGTGTGCTGGCCACCGCGCCCCACATAAAACTTGCCTTGAAACACACCGTTGGCGCGGTCTTTCACCACCCCGCGCACCAATTGGCGCGTGGTGCAATCTTCCACATCATGATCAACATGAAAGGTCTGATCGCCATGGCGATCATTATCCAGCAGATAAGCCCCGTTCAGGCGCGCTTTGGCCTGTGTGCCCTGATAGGAAAGCCGGGTTTCCAAGCGCGACAGGCGCGCGCCAAAGCCTAAGGAGAATTGAGACAACTGCGCCGCTTCTCCCAGCCTCATGCGGGCGCTGACCACCTGTACCGCACTGGCATCGCCCTGTTGGTGAAGGATACGGTTCAGATGCGCCCCTTTGCCCAGATCATAACCAAGCGCCACATTGGCAAAGCCACCTGCGCAGACATGGTCCTCGATAATGGTGGCGGTACAATCGGGCGCCAGGGAAATTGCAATGCTGATCGGCCCCTGCCCGGTGATGCGCAGGCATAGCGGCGCGGATAAGGACGCGCTGATCCGTAGGGCATAATGATGGTGCGCCAAGGTGCTGGCCAGGGCCGCCATGGGCAATGCCTCATCAAAATCGGCTTTACCAGCCTCATCAAAGCGCACCCCGTCCGGCAGATCAGGGCTGTTTTGCAAAACCCCATCCACAAAGCAGAGCGTTACCACACCGCCCGGCAAAGCCAGCGGTGCAATGGATGCACCCGTGGGTGCAGGCGTCTTGGCCAAAGCGGCGCGAACATCGCTCCACTTCCAGGCCTCCATACGCCGGTGCGGCAGGACCTCTGGCGCGGGTATTTGTGCGCTTATGCTCACGCGGCGGCTCCCTCATAGGCGTCATAACCTTCGGCTTCGAGTTTCAGGGCCAGTTCCGGCCCGCCGCTATCGACGATTTTTCCGCCCGACATCACATGCACCACATCGGGTTTGATATAATCCAACAGGCGCTGATAATGGGTGATGACCAGCATGGAACGGTTGGGAGCGCGCAGGGCATTTACCCCTTCGGCCACAACTTTCAAGGCATCAATATCCAGCCCGGAATCCGTTTCATCCAGAATGGCAAAACGCGGCTCTAATACCGCCATTTGCAGAATTTCCATGCGTTTTTTTTCGCCGCCGGAAAAGCCAACATTCAGCGGGCGTTTCAACATGTCGGCTTTAACTTTAAGCAATTTTGCCTTTTCCCGGGCCAGTTTCAAAAAGTCCGGGGCCGCCAGCTCTTCCTCGCCGCGCCGTTTGCGCTGGGCATTAAGGCTGGCCCGCAAAAACGTCATGGCCGGCACGCCCGGAATTTCCACTGGATACTGAAATGACAGGAAAATCCCCTTGGCGGCGCGTTCTTCTGGCTCAAGGGACAATAAATCCTCGCCTTCGAATGTGGCGCTGCCGCCTTTGACCTCATAGCCATCACGCCCGGTCAGCACATTGGCCAAGGTGGACTTGCCGGTGCCGTTTGGTCCCATAATGGCATGCACTTCACCCGCAGGCACGCTAAGCGAAAGCCCCTTGAGGATATTGCCCTCTACGCCTTCAACACCAACGGTTAAGTCTTTAATTTCAATCATCATCATTCTTCGCCATCAAAATAATCTGCCGTACCTTCACCGATTTTGCCCAGATGACGGAACGCCGCATCGCGCGGAGAGCCATTTTGGGGAATGCCGGCAGAGGCCACAAACTTGTCAGAATCCGGGTAAACCACCACAGAGGCTTCGCCATTGGTGGAAAACGCCAGATATTTAAGATCCGTATTGCCAGTATTGATCAATTGGTGCGCCACCTCGGCACCGCCCGGCGGTGCACCCAGCATATCGCCCGCCTTGACCGGATAGGTCTGATCGCCAAAACGGTAATCTCCCGTCCCTTCGATGATGTACATCATCTCATCATCAATCAGATGCGCATGGTGGGGAAAGGCACGCTTGCCCGGCGGCACAATGGTCAGCATACAGCCGAGATTTTTAGCGCCTAAAAGCGGGCCAATACGCCCCAATTTGGCAGCAAACTTCCCGCCATGACCAAAGTCCATCAACTCAACGTCGGCAATATTGAGAACCGGTTTTGTTTTATCGGTCATGTTGCCTTTCCCTCTCGGGTCATTACCGGGCTTGTCCCGGTAATCCAGTTCACAGATAGAGGTCTTTCTGGATTGCCCGAATAAATCGGGCAATGACAGTGTCGTGTCTTTGCATCCATCAGCCGACGCTCCCTTCCAGACTGACTTTCACCAGCGCCTGCGCCTCGACGGCAAATTCCATGGGCAGTTTTTGCAACACATCGCGGGCAAAGCCATTGACTAGAAGGGCCGTGGCCTCTTCGGCGTCCAGACCACGCTGGCGACAGTAAAAAAGCTGTTCTTCGGATAGCTTGGTGGTGGTGGCCTCGTGTTCCAATTGCGCGTCCGGGGTTTTGACCTCGATATAGGGCACGGTGTGTGCGCCGCATTCATTGCCCACCAGCAAGCTGTCACACTGGGTGAAATTACGCGCACCGGTGGCTTTTTGATGAACGCTAACCAATCCGCGATAGGTATTGTTGGAACGGCCCGCCGATATGCCTTTGGAGATGATGCGCGAGCGGGTATTTTTGCCCAAATGGATCATCTTGGTGCCGGTATCGGCCTGTTGCGCGCCATTGGTGATGGCGACCGAATAAAATTCGCCCTGACTTTCATCGCCGCGCAAAATGCAGGACGGGTATTTCCAGGTAATGGAGGAGCCGGTTTCAACCTGCGTCCACGATACACGGGCGCGTTCCTCGCGGCAATCGGCGCGCTTGGTGACAAAGTTATACACCCCGCCCTGGCCGTCTTCATCGCCGGGCCACCAGTTTTGCACGGTGGAATATTTAATTTCGGCATCTTTAAGAATCACCAATTCCACCACGGCGGCGTGCAGCTGGTTTTCTTCGCGCATGGGGGCGGTACAGCCTTCCAGATAAGAGACATAGCTGCCCTCATCGGCGATGATCAAGGTGCGTTCAAACTGGCCGGTGCTTTGCGCATTCATGCGAAAATAGGTGGATAATTCCATCGGGCAGCGCACGCCCTTGGGGATGTAAACAAACGTACCGTCCGAAAAAACGGCGGTGTTCAGCGTAGCAAAGAAATTGTCCGATGGGGGTACCACGCTGCCCAGATATTTACGCACCAGTTCTGGATGATCATGCACGGCCTCAGAAAAGGAACAGAAAATTACCCCGGACTTGGCCAATTCCGCGCGAAATGTGGTGGCCACGGAAACAGAATCAAATACCGCGTCCACGGCGACCTTGGCCGCGCCCTCAACGCCCAGCAAAACCTCCTGCTCGCGAATGGGAATGCCTAACTTCTCATAAGTCGCCAGAATATCCGGGTCGATCTCGTCAAGACTTTTGGGACCATCACCGTCCTTTTTGGGGGCGGCGAAATAATACATATCCTGATAGTCAATCTTGGGATAATTGACCATGGCCCAGCTTGGCTCTTCCATGGTCAACCAGCGCCGATAGGCCGCCAGTCGCCATTCCAGCAACCAGTCCGGCTCTTTCTTTTGCGCCGATATGTAGCGCACAATATCCTCGTTCAGGCCTTTGGGGGCAAAGTCCTGTTCAATATCGGTAACAAAACCGTATTTGTACTTGTCCGCCTCAAGGCCTCTGGCGGTCTCGACGGTTTCGCGATCAATGCTGTCTTTTACACCGTCCATCATGCACTCTCTTTTTCACGGGCACGGACCAAAGCCTCGCCCCAGGCATCGGCAAAGGCGTCCAGTTCTTCGCGGGTCGTGTCCTTGCCAAGCGAAATTCGAATGGCGCAAGACGGCAAATCACCGGGCAGCCCCATGGCCAGCATCACCACGCTGGCCTTTACCTTGCCGGACGAGCAGGCAGAGCCGGAGGATATGGCAAAGCCAGCCAAATCCATGGTCATCAACTGGGTATCAGCGGCAAAGCCGGGGGTGGCCAGACACAAAGTGTTACACAGGCGCGGCGCCTTGCCGCCCACCACCACCGCGTCAGGCGCAATGCTGAGAAGGCGTTGTTCCAGATGATCGCGCAAAGCGGCAATCTCTGTCGCATGACCAAGATCCGCTAAAGCGGCCTTGGTGGCGGCGGCAAAACCCAGAATACCAGGCACGTTTTCCGTCCCGCCGCGATGGCCGCTTTCCTGTCCACCGCCAAAGCTGCGCGGGGCGAGCTTGGTACCGCAAGCCAGTGCCAGTGCACCTGTCCCCAGCGGCCCGCCAATTTTATGGGCCGAAACCGCCAGCGAATCGGCGCCCAGCGCCCCCAGGCTGACGGGCATTTTGCCAAAGCCCTGCACCGCATCCACATGGATCAGACCGCCGGCCTCATGCACCATTGTGGCCGCTTCGACCACCGGTTGCACCACCCCGGTTTCATTATTCACCATCATCAGCGCCAGCAAGGGCTGCGCGCCCTCTGGCAGTTCATCCAGCGCCGTTTGCAGCGCGACCAGATCAATCACCCCGTCCTGGGTGACCGGTATGGTGTGCATGGGCAGGCCCGCCGTGCGCGCCGCCACCCGGATGCAGGAATGCTCGACTGCGCTCAACAAGACATGGGTGCATTTGTTTCCGCTGGCTACACCCAACAGGCCCAGATTGTTGGCCTCGGTACCGCCAGCGGTGAAAATCACGTCCGCCGGGGCCGCCCCAAGGGCCTGGGCCAGCACTCGCCGCGCCTCTTCCACTTGTGCGCGTGCCCGCCGCCCAGCCGCATGAACCGACGAGGGGTTACCCGGCGCCTCAAAGGCCGCCAGCATCGCGGCGCGAGCTTCATCACGCAAAGGGGCCGTAGCGTTATAATCCAGATATACGCTCATATCCGCTCGACCCCCTCCAGCATGCGGGCACCGCCCGCCGTACCCAAAACCCGCCGATTCAGCACATCGTCCAGCGTAACCGAGCTAAGAAAAAGATAGATATGGCGGCCCAGCTCATCCCAAAGGTCATGGGCCAGACAACGCCCGGTTTTACCATTACAGCCCAAATGTGAAGTGCGGTCACAGGCCACCGTGTCAATCTGCTCATCAACCGCCAGAATGATGTCCGCAATGCTGGTCTCATCGGCAGGTCGGGTCAGGCGATAGCCGCCGCCCGGCCCGCGAACGCCCTTGACCACACCGCGACGGCGTAGCTTGGCAAACAATTGCTCCAGATAAGAGATGGAAATATCCTGCCGTTCGGCAATCTCGGCCAGGGTTACCGGCCCTTGCGCCTTGATGGAGGCCAGATCAGCCAGCGCCATCACTGCATACCTACCTTTTGCACTTAACTTCATGGTTTAATCTCATTTCCTGTCTCGCCATGCGCATCCGGCCTATGCTAGAACCCGCAAAACTTGCAGGCGCAGACCGTGAAGCATGCGCCCCGCTTGAAACTGAAACGTGCAATAACCTACTAATTTAGTCAAGATTATGATGTGAACATAATACAAAGAAAACAGTGGCTGCATGAAAGAATATTACCAGAATACCAACCCACATAATATGTTGTTGAAACGAAACATAACAGGATCAAACCACCATGCCTGATGTTATCATCCCCGGACCAGAAGGTCGTCTGGAAGGCCATTATTCCCCCGCCGATGCCGAAGATGCGCCCTTGGCGCTGATTCTTCATGCCCACCCACAAGGCGGCGGCTCCATGAATACACGGGTAGTGACGGGCCTGTATGACATATTCAAGCGTCGCGGCTATGCCACCTTGCGCTTTAACCTGCGCGGTGTTGGCCGCAGTGTTGGCGAGTATGATCATGGCCAGGGCGAGTTGCAGGATGCTGCCACGGTGCTGGACTGGATGCAGGCGTTAAATCCCAATGCGTCACTATGCTGGATTGCCGGGCATTCGTTTGGCGCGTGGATCGGCATGCAGCTATTGATGCGCCGCCCGGAAATTCGGGGGTTTATCTCGGTCTCTCCGCCGATGAATATGTATGACTTTGGGTTTTTGGCCCCCTGCCCGACCTCTGGTCTGTTGGTTTATGGCTCAGCTGATCGCATTTGCCCGCCCGACGAAATTGAGCGCGTGTCGGAAAAAATCCGCATTCAGAAAGGCACCTTGCTGACCCACAAGGTCATCCCCGGTGCTGGACATTTGTTTGAAGATCATGCTGAAGAGCTGGAAGCCGAGGTCGAGGCCTATCTGGATTATCGTCAGAATGGTATGGTGGATCCCGCACTGGAAGAATTCATGCAAACCAAAAAAGGGCGGCGCTAGTCACCCGAATCTAAAGTTCGGCACATAATCTAAAGTTCGGTGCATAAGGTTTGCTGTGTTTTGTGGCAGAAGCGTTTGACGGAGGCAAGGATTTCATCGGCGGATTTGACCCATCTGTATGGTTTTGGGTTTTCATTGTGGGTCTCAATGAAGGCGAGAATGTCAGCTTCCAGTTCGCGGGTTGATCGGTGAACACCGCGTTTAAGTTTCTTTCGGCTCAACTCGGCAAACCAGCGTTCGACCTGATTGATCCAGGAGGCGGAGGTGGGCGTGAAGTGAACATGCCAGTGAGGCCGCCGGACCAACCACGCCTTGACTTCTTTGGTCTTGTGGGTCGCGTAGTTATCCATCACCAGATGCACGTCCGGTCCTTTAGGCAGACACTCATCAATCTGTTTGAGAAAGCCCAGAAATTCTTGTGAGCGGTGGCGTTTGTAGCACTTGCCGATCACCGCACCGGTGGCAATATCCAGTGCGGCAAAAAGCGAAGTCGTGCCGTGGCGGATATAGGTGTGCGTGCGCCGTTCGGCCACACCGGGGGCCATTGGCAGGACAGGTTGTTCGCGATCCAGCGCCTGAATTTGGGATTTCTCGTCTACACACAAGACGATAGCCCGGTTTGGCGGTGACATATAGAGACCAACAATGTCCCGCACCTTGTCAACAAACAAAGGGTCGGTCGAGAGCTTGAAGGTCTCACGCCGATGTGGTTGCAGGCCAAAGGCATTCCAGATGCGCCGGATGGTGGTATGCGAAAGACCGACCTCTTTGGCCATCGAGCGGATCGACCAGTGGGTGGCATCTTTGGGTGTGCTGTGCAGCGTGCGCTCAATCACCTTCGCCACTTGTGCATCAGACACCGTGCGCGGTCGGCCCGGGCGATACTCGTCCGACAAACCCTGCACACGGTCCCTCACAAATCGTCGCCGCCATTTGCCAACCGTATGTTCATGCACGCCCATGGTGCTGGCCACTTCCTTGCTGGGCAACCCATCGGCGCACAGCAGGATCATCCGGCAGCGATCCGAAAGTGAACGCGGTGCCTTGTGCCGCCTGACCTGACTTTCCAGAAAAGAACGTTCTTCAACACTCAATACAACAACACCAGCAACACGACCCACCAAAACCTCCAAATCAATAGCATCATAATGATATCAATTACAGTTCCAGATGACTAGCGGGTTTTATTGCGGCTTGACCAACTTGCCACCGCAAATTGGTGTCCCAACGCCCGTAGTGCCTGGCCAGCTAAGCGGCAAGGCGCGCATATGACGCACCGCCAAGAAGCCAAAGGCCTCGGCCTCCAGTGCATCACCGCGCCAGCCTTGATCCTCGACCGGGGCGACCGGCATGCCAATGGCCTCGGCCAAATGCCGCATCAACACCGGGTTATGTCGCCCGCCGCCGCACACCAGTATGGATCTGGGTCGTTGGGGCAGCCAGTCCAGCGCCCGGGCCACGGATTGCGCACAAAAGGCACTTAAGGTTGCCGCCCCATCTTCCAGCTTCATGCCGTTAACGACGCTGGCGTCAAAATCCCAGCGATCCACAGATTTTGGTGGTTTAAGCGCAAAGAAATCAGCCTTCAACAGGGAGGCTATACGGGCCTCATCCACTTGCCCACGGGCGGCAATTTTGCCATCTCTATCCATCTCGCCAGCGCCGTTTTCCTGCACCCAGGCATCCAGTGGCCCATTGCCCGGCCCGGTATCAAAGGCAAGGATCTGATCTCCCTCGCCCAACCAGGTCAGATTGCCAACCCCGCCAAGGTTCAAGATCATTACCGGCTTTGGCAGGTCGGCGGCCAGCGCCCGGTGATAAGCCGGGGCCAAGGGGGCGCCATGCCCGCCGGCGGCCATATCGTCCTCTCGAAAATTATGCACGACCGCAATGCCAAGGGCGTTGGCCAACGCTTGCGCATCACCAATCTGACAGGTCTTTCCCGGCGCGCCATTTACAGGCGGGGTATGCAGCACGGTTTGGCCATGAAAGCCGACAAGGTCGATGTCTTTTTGGCCAAGGCCTGCCGCGGCCATGACGGCCTCTACAGCGTTTTGCGCAACTTTCGCCAAGGCCTCCGCCGCCGGGGCGAAACTGTCCGGTGGTGCACCCGTAAATTGCCAATTCAGGGCATCGTCCACAGCGCTTTGCAACAGAGCTTTGGTGGTCGCATCAAAAGGCAGCGTTTGTGCCGGGCCATGATGGGCAATGTGCTCTCCATCGGTCTCGATCAGGGCCGCATCCATGCCATCCAGCGAGGTTCCGCTCATTAAACCGATGGCGCGCATGTGATTTCCTTCAATTAGCACTTTTCGATAAAGCCTGACAGCTGCTATGAGGCGTATTCAGTTTAACCGGCAGAGAGCTTATGGACCAGTATAAATCAGAATTCGTGCGCAGCCTTGTTTCCCGTGGCTACCACTATCAGGCTACCGATCTGGAGGGCATTGACCGTGCCGCTCTGCAAGGTGGGTTGAATGCGTATATCGGGTTTGATTGCACGGCCCCCAGCCTGCATGTTGGTTCATTGGTTCAGATCATGCTGCTACGTCGTCTGCAACAGGCCGGCGGACGTCCCATTGTCTTGCTGGGCGGCGGCACCACCAAAATCGGCGATCCGTCTGACAAGGACAAGTCCCGCCCGGTTCTGACCGAAGCGCAAATCACTGCCAACAAGGAAAGCCTGAAAGGCGTTTTTGCCAAGTTTCTGAAATTTGGTGATGGCCCCACCGATGCGATTATGGTGGACAATGCCGACTGGCTGGAAGGCCTCGGCTATATTGAGTTTTTGCGCGATTATGGGCGGTTCTTCTCGATCAATCGCATGATTGCGTTGGAAAGTGTCAAGCGGCGGCTGGACCGGGAACAGGAAATGACCTTCCTGGAATTCAACTACATGCTGTTGCAAGCCTATGACTTTTTGGAACTGAACCAGCGTTATGGCTGTCGGTTGCAAATGGGCGGGTCTGATCAATGGGGCAATATCGTCAACGGACGCGAATTGATTCACAAATACAAGGTTGAAAAAAGCGGTGAAGAGCGCGAAGAGGAAAAGGCCTTTGGCTTTACCGCGCCGCTGATCACCACCGCATCGGGGGCCAAAATGGGCAAAACCGCCAATGGAGCGGTGTGGCTGAATGCTGACCAGCGTAGCCCGTATGAATACTGGCAGTTCTGGCGCAATTGCGAGGATGCCGATGTGGGCCGCTTTATGCGCCTGTTCACCGATATGCCGCTGGACGAAATTGCCCGTTATGAAGCCCTTGAAGGTGCCGACATAAACCGCGCCAAGATCGTGTTGGCCAATCAATGCACCACGCTTTTGCATGGTGAAGAGGCCGCCAAAAGCGCCGAAGAAACAGCGCGGGCCACATTTGAACAGGGACAGGCCGGCGGCGATCTGCCCAAAGTGCAGCTAAGCGCTGATGAGATGTGCGAAGGGGTTTCCCTGGTCTCGCTTTTTGAGCGCGCCGGGCTGGTTGCCTCCCGCGGGGAAGCCAAACGCCATATCAAGGCCGGGGCGCTCAAGCTGAACGATCAAGCCGTTACCGATATGCAGGCCAGCATATCGGCCAGTGATTTTGCTGATCAGGATAATTTGAAACTGTCCGTGGGCAAGAAAAAGCACGCGCTGGTCTTACCCGCCGTCTGATGACTGTGCTGGTTCTGTAACCGGTTGTGCCGTGGACTCTGGCTCTGGGACTGGCGCTGGTACTTTTTGACCGACCGTTTGTTCTGATTTTGGTTCTGGAGCTTGTCTTGGTTCAACATTGACTTTGCCGCCTTCAAAAATGCGCCGCAAAACCCCGGGGGTTAGTGCCGACAGGGGGTTCACAAAGACCTGCAAGGCCTCAAATGGCCCCTTCACCTGATAGGAAAGCCCAAACAACCCTTCGCCCTTGCGCGACACCAGAACCCCACCCAGAACGGGGATATTGCCCAATGCGGAATTCAAAGAATAGGCCGGGGCCAGCGCGCCGCTAAGATCCATGGATTTTTCTGCCATGTTGATAGTACCGGTAACGGTCACTCCCAGCGCCGGCCCCGTGGCCCGCGCTTCGCCAATATAGATTTTGCCTTCGTCAAATTCCAATGGTGCAATCAGGGTTTTAAAGCCAATGCCTTCACCGCTCATGGTGTTGGCGATCCCGGTAAGAGAGCCCAAAGACAGCATGCGTGCCATTACCGGCACATTACGCAATTTGAAATCACTCATACTCAGGTCCAGTCGCGTATGCGTATCTTTGCCATCGCCCAGCGTGCCATTGATTTGTATCACGCCACCATGGACACTGCTGGCCCCGAAAAGGGCCTGAATAACCAAGCCCGCATCATCGGATTGGCCTGAAACCTGTCGCATACCCGTATCATCTGGCCGGATGGAAAAGCTTGCTTTGCCATGTGGCGTAGACGCTCTGAAAATCAGAGTTTCAATATCCTGATCGCTTCTTTTAAAATCCAGCACACCATCAACCAGCGTCATATCGTCCGAAACCATGGCCTGATCAAAAGTAACATTGGCATCCAGCGCAAAGCCAAAATCATTGTTGCCCCCCTGGGTCAGGCCGCGCACAAAACCACGGGCATCCAGCTCTTTGGCATGCCCCTTCAGTAAAAATGCCCCATCGTCGCTGCGATTTATATCCGCAGAAAAGTCAAACAGGCCCGCCATTTTTGCCTTGGCAATATGAGCACTCTGCACCCCGCCTTTAGCCGCGATTGAAAGATCACCGGCCAGTAAAAAACCCTCTGTGCTGGCCTCAAAGTCCTCAATTTCATAGCCCCCATCCGCGCGGCGGGTGAGCAGCAATTCTGCTTTGCCTGGTTGACCAGTTGGTTTTTCCCATTCTTCGCCAGGGGACATAAGCCGCGCCTGGGTCAGGTCTGCCTGCAAGCGCGCCCTGACGATTTTTTTGCCCTCTCCCTCGGTGGTCACATGGATACCCATGGGGCCATCCACAAACAAGCGGGTGGGAATACCCAGATCATCAAACACCTGTTCATTGGTCACCACATCGATTTCCAGACGGGTGCGGGGCTCGTCTTTTGGAAAGAATTTTTCCTGCCAGATAAAATGCCCCGGCACCGAGCCCAACTTGCCATCGCCCTCTACCCGCATACCGTCGGGGCTGGCCGTAAACTTTGCACTCACCCCGGCGAGGTCTTGCCCGGCAATCAGGCCGACAACACGAATATCCTTAAAATCCCCAGAGGCGGCAAAGCCTATTTTACGCGGGGCAACCTGCACCCGCATTGGCCGGGCGATAGTAAATTCCATCTCCCCCTGCCCGGTAATGGCATCAGTGGACAGCCCGTATTTGCTGATAAAACCCAGTGGCGGTTCATCCAGCAACTTCACCACATCCCCCAGCGGTCCGGTAGCACGGCCACCAAAACGGGCCGTTACACCTTTGGGGCTAAGCCTGGGAATCTCAACAAAGCCATCTTTTAAGATCAGCCCCCGCAATTGGGCGCGGTTCATCCGCAAATCGAACCGATTACCTTGCAACAGGCCCGTACCCTCGCCAGCACGCAAAGGCGTCATGGCATTGACAAAATGCGCATCGGCCTCGTCAAACGCAAAAGAAAGCGACAACATATCATTGTCCAGATGGTGGGCCCCGATAGCCCGTTGCGGCAAACGCACATCCAGCACCAGATCATGCAAACGCCCCGAGAGGACATTACGGTGGATCCAGTCTCGCCCGCCTTTGGCAAAATTGACGGGCCAAAGCGATAAAATCTGTGCCGGGGTGATTTGCCCATCGCTGCGTGCTTTCAGGGTAAAGAGTGGTGCGTCCGTATCCAGTGTCGTATCTGGCAGGGTCAAGGCCCCGGCGCCCTGAAGCGACAAATCATAAAGACCAATGCCCAAATGCTTGAACTCGGCTTTTTTTTCACCCGGCAGATAATGGCCATCCATCCACAGACGATTGACCTGCAAAGCCCCGTCAAAAACATTATCCGGCTCAATGGCTATGTTTTCAAATGACAGATCAAAGCCGATTTTCTTGCCCACCACCAGCCGCGCCGGATCCAGACCGGAAATATGCCCCTTTAAGGTGCCACTAACGAGTTTGGAATGAATTTCGGCCAATTCTATGCTGACCGCACCATCTATTGGATCAAACGCAAAAACAATCTCGGCGCTCTCAATGGGGGTAACACTTTCCCCTTTGCGGTAAACCCCTTGGGTAAAGCGCAGATGACCATCGGCAGAACGCAAAAGCCCCTCTTCGGTGGTGGCAAACGAGATTTGTGCATTTAAAGGCGCATCCACACCCCCCAGCCATTGCCACCCACCTTTGGATAGCGGCAATAAGGTGGCCGGCACCGCATTGTTCAGGCTCAGCTCTGCATTCATGCGAGAAAAATCACTACGTGATGAGGCGTTGATAGAAATGTGTGTGGTGCCAGAGGGGCTTTCTATATTGCCAAAGGCGCTGGCAACAATCTGGTTGCCATTACGCACAAAGCGCAAATTAGCATGGGGGGCGGTCCAGTTCACCCCGGAACGCTCATCAACAAAATGCAGGCTGGCATCGCGCATGGCCAGAACCCGCAAGCGCTTCAAGACATCTGGCAAGGAGGCGCGGCTGTTATTCTTGTTAGCATTCTCTCTGGCTTGTTTGGCGGGAGTGGCAAACACCACCTGATCTGGCTGACCCAGCCCGGCCCCGATGCGGCCATCTTCTTTGCGAACAATGGAAAATTCACCGCCAATGGCAATAATTCGTTGCAATATGGCCTTGCCCTGCAACAGGCCCAAGGCCGACAGACCAACATCAAATTGCGGCACCTGCACCAATACCCGGCCAGCATTGTCCACCACCCGCACTTCGCGGGCAGCAATGACGATGGCGCGTTCCTTGGGTGACCAGATCGCCTGCAAGGCACCGATATGAGCTTCACCGCCTTCAAAAACCTGCACCAGAGACCGTTCGGCATCTTTGCGCAAAAACTCCAGCGACACCGGCCCCTGGGCAAGCCGCCAGGCTACACCGCCGCTGACGGCCATGGCCAGCGCCAGCAGGAGAGCCACCACCTCCAGCCCATGCATCAACGTCGCCCGCCAGATGCGCTGGTTCTGATCATCCGCAGGTGTTGCTTTACCGGCTTGCTGAGATTGTTGGGATGGTTCGGTCACAAAACTCTTGTCCAATGGCCCGGTTTGGGCATTATCATCATCACACTATGCACACTTTTGCTTTATGAGGAGTTATGATGAGTGCAATCCCCACAGAGGGCAGCGCAGCCCCGGATTTTACCCTGCCACGCGACGGTGGCGGCACCATATCTCTTAAAGATTTTCGTGGCAAAATACTGGTTCTCTATTTCTATCCAAAAGACGACACATCTGGCTGTACGACCGAGGCCATCGGCTTTTCAGAAAAAATTGAAGACTTTGCTGAGGCCGGTGCCACCATCGTTGGTGTCTCCAAAGACAGCGCCCAAAAACATGACAAATTCAAGGCCAAACATGCGTTGAAAGTGATATTGGCTGCGGATGAAGAGCTGGAAGCCATCAAAGCCTATGGGGTTTGGGTGGAAAAGAGCATGTATGGCCGAAAATATATGGGGATCGAGCGGGCAACCTTCCTGATTGATGCTGAGGGCAAAATTGCCAAAATCTGGCGCAAAGTGCGGGTCAAAGGCCATGTGGATGCGGTCTTGGCCGAAGTGAAATCTCTTGGAAAATAATCTGCTTGGCCGGGTAATCGCCCTGTTGCGTCAGGCGGATCCGGACCGAAAAGCAGAGCATACGCGCCAGCTCGCACACGATTGGCAAAGCGACAAGCTGGCCCTGCCCTTGGCGCAGAGCACATTTACACCGCCTGACCAGCCGGGCCGACCAGACACGCTGGAACAGGTGACCCCCGGGGCAGTTCCAAAACGGCGAATAGGCACGCCAGAGGGGCGTGTCGCGCTGTTGCATGCCATTGCCCATATTGAACTGAACGCCATTGACCTGGCGCTGGATATGCTGGCCCGCTTTACTTTTGATCCGATATTGTCTGATACAGAACGTTTGGACTTTGCAACCGACTGGCTAAACATTGCCGGTGAAGAAGCAAAGCATTTCGCCCTGATCAACAACCGCCTGCACGAATTGGATAGCGCCTATGGCGATCTGCCCGTGCATCAGGGGTTGTGGGAGGCCGCCAGCAAAACCCGCCACGATCTGGCAGCGCGCCTGGCCATTGCCCCCATGTTGCTGGAAGCGCGGGGTCTGGATGTCACCCCGTCCATGATCGAAAAACTCATCGGCGCCGGCGATACCCAAAGCGCCCAGGTGCTGAACATAATTTACGAGGAAGAAATCGGCCACGTCGCCAAAGGGGTGCACTGGTTCAAAAGCGTATGCGCGGCACGCCATGAGGAACCACAATCTCTCTTCAGGACCCTGGTCCAGGAACACTTTCCCGCCGGACTGCGCGCGCCCTTTAACCATAGCGCCCGTGAAATGGCCGGCCTAACCCGGGAATATTACCAAACCCCACTCGCCTGAGAGGGGAAAATCCCAATTTTTTCGCCAAAATGAAACAGGAAATTCAGCAATAGCTGGTTGTTAATGTTTTTAGTGTTGAAATCATGATGGTAATCCGCTTTTATCCCAGTTGAACGCAGGTGTTTACAAAAACAATCAGGGGGATCGGATGATCGCACGCGTCCTGGAAAGGGCACGGGAAGTTCTTGAGCACATTTTTCCTGAGCGGCAGATTTATCACCGCAGCCATGGAGAAGTGCGTTATCTCTCTTTGAGCACCCGCACACAGATCATTGCTTCTGGTACTGCCATTATCGTGGTGCTCTGGTTTGGTTACGCCACGGCCAGCGTGTTTCTGAGTGGCCACCTCCTCTCCTCCCAATCGCGCCAGGCCTTTGCCAGCCGCATGCACTTTCAAAGGCTGGTTGCCGAGGCCCGCGCCAAGGAGGCCTCGACCCAGGCCCTTCTGGATAATCGGACAGCGGCCTTTACCACGGCGGCCAACGATATAGAGCGTCGGCTGGACACCCTGAAACTGTTATTGGACCAGAGCGATAATTCCGCACTGGATACGCTGCTACCAGGGCCAAATGGTGTCAGCAAGCTGGTCATGAATGCAGCTATTGAAGACCAGACTCCTCGACAATCCCGCACTCTTTCAGAGGCAAAACAGGCGAAGCTGAAATCCACGGATGATCCGATCGAACGCCTGGCTTTGCTACGCGAAAAAGAAAGCCAGATTTTACGCACCGCCGAAGAACGTGCGGAAAACCGTATTGAGGGTATGCAGGCCGTATTATCCATGACCGGCCTTAACCTTGATGACATCCTCTCCCAGAATAACAGCAAAATTGGCGGGCCGCTGATTGCGCTGAATGAAAGCCAGTTGTTTGGCGAGGCCCTGTCTCTGGACGAGGATTTCACCCGCCGGGTAGCCCGTTTGACCGGCCGCATGGCCCAGGCAGAGCAATTGGAGGGCATGCTTCGGGATGTACCTCTGCGTGAACCGCTGTGGGTTGAACACAGAAAAACCAGTGGCTTTGGCACCCGTGTGGACCCCATTACCCATCGCGCCGCCCACCATTCAGGCCAGGATTTTGGGGCTTTCAGACTGGCCCCCATCCGGGCAACCGCCGATGGCACGGTGGTGTATGCCGGTTGGCGTTCCGGCTATGGCCGTCTGGTTGAAATTGATCATGGTTTTGGTTTTAAAACCCGCTATGGGCATATGGCTAAAATCAAGGTAAAGCGCGGTCAAAAGGTAAAATTTGGCCAACAAATCGGGGCTATGGGATCAAGCGGACGCAGTACAGGCGTTCACTTGCACTATGAAGTGTGGTTCAAAGGGAAACCATATGATCCACAGAAGTTTTTGAAAGCTGGTATTTATGTTCAACAAGGGTAATGATTCCAACCGCAAAGGGGCAGCGCCTGCCTCCAACCCCATCGGTGCGAGTAAACATATGACACGTAATTCCACTCCCTCAATCCTTAGCGCCGATCTGGCGATTACGGGTTCCCTGAAAACACAGGGCGAGATTCAACTGGACGGCAGTGTAGAAGGCGATATTCGCGCCAAAGCCGTGACCATTGGTGAAAAAGCCGTGGTTAAGGGCGAAATACACGCCGAACAGATAACGGTTCGCGGCAAGGTCACCGGCAAGCTTCGCGCCCGGCAAATCCAGCTGGCCGCCACCGCCCACGTCGAAGGCGATATTGTCCATTCAACCCTGTCCATGGAAAATGGCGCGTATTTCGAAGGCCAGTGCCACCATGACAATGACCCTTTGGGAGCGCGTAAAGCACAGGCACAAAGCGCGCCGCCACCGGCCGCACAACAAGGCGGCGCCAAACCAGTGGCCGCCAATACCGTCCGCCCTGATGCACCGGCGGATCCGAAAAAAAGCTGAACATGATTGCAACCCCGGCCTTAAAAAGCCGGGGTTTTTTCATGGTTTATGCAAAACTGACCAGCACTTCATCAGCCGCTACATTATCATCGGCGGCCACATGAATGGTGTCGATCACACCATCGCGCTCGGCGCGAATAATGTTTTCCATTTTCATGGCTTCGACCACCAGAACCGGTTCGCCGGCCTTGACTTCCTGACCGGGTTTCACTTCGACCAGCACCACCCGGCCCGGCATCGGGCTGAGGATATGCTGGCCCGTATCAGCGCTTTGTTTTTCCGGCAACAGCGCATGTAACTCGGCAATACGAGGCGGGCTGACAATGGCCTGTACCTGGCTTCCGCGATACCGCAACAGCACCCCTTCGGTTTCGTTTTCCAACGTCAAGGCAAACGGTGTTCCATCCAATGTGCCTTCAAATACGTGTTGCGTCGGGTTCCAGGGGCTTTGCAAATCATGCCATTTTCCATCCAGCATAATTTCTGCCCCGCCCTCGTGCAAGCGGACCTTTACCGGATAGGCCTGGCGATCCAGCATTACCACCCAGTCCAGCGGCATTGGCTTTGGCGGGGTCATCCGGCCACTGATTTGCGAGGCCCGGGCGCGCAAGATCAGCCGCATATAAACCGCGGCGGCACACAACAAACGTCGCGCCTCATCACCGGGGGTAATGCCATGAAATCCATCTGGAAATTCTTCGGCGATATAGGCGGTGTTGATCTTGCCAGACTGGAACCGGTCTTGGGCAATCACCGCACTTAAAAACGGGATATTGGATTGCACCCCGGCAACATCAAACTGATCCAAGGCGGCCTGCATGGCCTGCACTGCGGCTTTTCTGTCCCGCCCATGGGTGATCAGCTTGGCCAGCATGGGATCATAAAAAATCGATACCTCGTCCCCGGCCCGCACCCCGGTATCCAGCCGCACGGCATCGCTCTGGCGGGGGGGGGTGAAAACCGGTTCAACCGGCCGATTGAGGGCAGAAAATTACGATACGGGTCTTCGGCATAGATACGGGTTTCTACCGCCCAGCCATCAATGCCAATGTCCTTTTGCTTTAAGGAAAGCTTTTCGCCAGCGGCCACACGGATCATCTGTTCAACCAGGTCCACGCCGGTAATCATTTCGCTGACCGGGTGTTCAACCTGAAGGCGCGTATTCATTTCCAGAAAGAAAAAATTGCGATCCTTGTCGACAATAAACTCGACCGTACCGGCGCTGTCATAATCCACCGCGGCGGCCAGGGCGATGGCCTGTGCCCCCATGGCGGCGCGGGTTTTCTCATCCAGAAACGGCGATGGGGCTTCTTCAATCACCTTTTGATTGCGTCGCTGGATCGAACATTCGCGCTCGTTTAAATGAATGCAATTACCATGCTTGTCGCCCAGCACCTGAATTTCGATATGGCGGGGTTCGGTGACAAAACGTTCGATAAAAATCCGCTCATCACCAAAGGCCGTTTTTGCTTCATTACGGGCCGAGGTGAACCCTTCGCGAGCCTCGTCTTCATCCCAGGCGATGCGCATCCCCTTTGCCACCGCCGCCGGCCGAAGCCTTGATCATTACCGGAAAGCCAACTTCCTTGGCGATTTTCACCGCCGTGTCCGGATCTTCGATCAACCCCATATGACCAGGTACCGTATTGACCCCGGCCTTGTCGGCAAATTTCTTGGAGGCAATCTTGTCGCCCATAATTTCGATAGCTTTGGTATTGGGGCCAATAAAGGCAATGCCTTCCTCTTCCAGACGTTTGGCAAAGGCCGCATTTTCAGACAAAAACCCGAACCCCGGATGCACGGCCTCGGCTCCGGTTTCCTTGGCGGCAGCAATGATTTTTTCCATATCCAGATAGCTTTGCGCCGCCGGAGCCGCGCCCAACAGCACCGCCTCATCAGCCATCTCGACGGCCAATGAATTGGCATCAGCCTCTGAATACACCGCCACACTGTTGATCGAGAGTTTTTTACACGCTCGGATAATCCGCACGGCAATTTCGCCCCGGTTCGCAATCAGAATTTTTGTAAACATCAGCCCCGCCGACATATGAAATATTTATATCAGTCTTACCCTTGCGCAGGCCGGGCGGCAACCGGCTTGCCATGTTGGTAAAATATCAAGATCAGCAGGTTACACAGTAAACATGAAAGCAAATCATGTCCTTTTGGCTATGCTGGCGGTATTGATTGCCGCCAGTGTACCAGCGCAGGCCAAGGCACAGCACGCTGCCTTTCCCGCCAGACGCTGTGTAAACCTGGCCAATGCCCTGAATGCCCCCAAAGAGGGCGAATGGGGCTATGTGATTCGGGATGCAGACTTACAGCGCATTGCCAGGGCCGGGTTTGACAGTGTGCGGGTACTGATCGCCTGGGACCAGCATGCCGGGGCCAAGCCCCCCTACACCATTGATCCTTCCTTCTTTGCCCGCATCGATGAGGTGATTGCGCAGGCGCAAGGCTATGGTCTTTCCATCATCCTGGACATGCACAATTATGAAGACCTGTATGCCAACCCCACTTCCCATGGCCCCCGGGCCATCGCCCTGTGGATGCAGATTGCCCGCCATTATGCCAAGGCGCCCCAGTCGGTAATATTTGAGCTGTTGAACGAGCCAAAAGATGCCCTGCAAGGCGAAGTATGGCAACGCCTGTCTGCACAGCTCTACCAAACCGTGCGCCACAGCAACCCGGATCGCTGGATCATTATGGGCGGCGATAACTGGAACAGTATTGACGGCCTGGCACGATTTTCGGCGCCCCCGGACCCGCAATTGGTACTGACTTTTCATTATTACGACCCTTATAAATTTACTCACCAGGGGGCAAGTTGGTTTGAAGGGGCACCGCCGGTGGGTCGCTCCTGGGGCAGCAAGGCCGAAAAACGGCATCTAAAGACCGAGTTCAGCCGCGCCGCTGCCCTTGGTCGCGCCAAAGGACATCAAATATGGCTGGGCGAATTTGGGGCCACCACGGCCACCCATATCGAAGATCGTGCGCGCTGGACCCGCGCCGTGCGCCGTGCCGCCGAGGCCGCGGGCATGGGCTGGTGCAGCTTTGATTTTGCCACTGAATTTGGGGTCTATTCGCCAAAGCGGCAAAACTGGATTTGGCCGTTGCGTCACGCACTGTTTGATCAGGCCGCGCTGGCCTTGCGCCGTTCACCGGATTAGGATCATGGGGTTCTAACTCTAGGGAATTTGATATGCGCACTTTAGTCCTGATCGGGATTGGTATATTGCTTGCCGCTTGCCAGCCTGCCCCGCAAACTGCCGATAACGAACTGATCACCCGGACCAGCCCCCATAGTGTTACCGAGACCATGGACCGGCTGGAAGCCGCCGTTATCACCAAAGGGGCCAAGGTCTTTGCCCGCATCAACCACACCGCCGGCGCGCAAAGCATTGGCGAAGTTCTGCCTGCCGAAGAAGTACTGATCTTTGGCAATCCCAAATTGGGCACCCCTTTAATGCAAATTGATCCGCGCATGGGATTGGATCTGCCGATAAAAATCCTGGTGTGGGATGATCATGGGCAAACCAAAATTGTCTTTTTGAACCCGGCAAAATTGGGGGCCTGGTACGGCATCGAAGCCACCAATCCTGTATTAATCAAAATGCGCGGCGTTTTGGAAACCCTGGCCAAAGAGGCCAGTGCGGCAGACTGATCAGCGCCCCTCCTCGCCATCGCCACCTTCCAGCCATTTGTGTTCCAGCGCCCGCATATGCCCGGTCAGGCTGATCAGAAAGGCGGTCGACCAGCCCAGCAACAAGAACCCGTTGGCTGATTCAATGGCCGTTAACAACCGCCAGTGCGGCCCCACCACCAGATCTCCAAACCCAACCGTGGTAAACACGCTGGTAGAAAAATAGAGGCAAGCCTCGAACGTATCGAACAACTCCAGCTCGTAATAGAGTGCCGCATAGGCCCAGACCTCGACGGTGTGGATGGCAAAAATACCCATCACCACCAGCATGATCACCGTGCTGGACCGCATCACACTGAACTTTGCCAATTCAGAAGCCTTGGAATTGCGCATGATCCAAATCAAAAACGTCAACCCCATCAAATGGATAAGGGCAGTGAAGGCAACCATGATACTGGCCAGTATTAGGTTCTGCGCTAGCATCACTGCCCTTCCATTTTTAGGCGTTCAGGGCCATCTCCGGCCAGTCCTGTGCCCAGGGCGCGGCGGCTTCGATCTGGCTGGCCAGCGCAAAGAGGTTTGCCTCGTCGCCAAAATTGCCTTCGAACTGAACCCCAACCGGTACATTATTCACTGTCCTCATGGTCGGCACCGACATGGCCGGATGCCCCGTCGCATTGGCATAGGGCGTAAAGGCGACGTAGGTTTTGAACCATTCGCCCTGGGCTTCCAGATCGGCGGATTGGTCGATGCGGCCAATTTTGACCGGCGGTTCGCCCAGAACCGGGCTGAGATGGAAATCATAGGTTTCGTGGAATTTACGCGAGGCATAGCGCTCGGCCGCGAACTGTTTATAGACATCCTCAAGAACGCTGGGATCCTGATCTGCCACTTTTTCATACAGCCACCAGGTAAAAGGTTCCAGCAAATCATGGGGCACCGGCTTGCCGCCCAAGGCCTTGGAAACATTACCAACCACTTGCTTGGCCCCAAACGACCAGAGCGTCATAAAGGCATCATTAAATTCCTGTGCGGTGTAGGCCGGGGCCGCTTCTTCGACAATATGGCCCAGATCTGCGCAAGTTTTGGCAGCCATCAGCACCGCCTTTTTACAATCCGGATGCACCTCATTGCCCCAGGCATCCTTGGTGGAATACCCGATTTTATATTGTTTTTTGCCGGCACCTTCTGGCAAGACCGGCGATGGCAGGCCTTTGTCTGTGGCCGCCATGACCGCCATGGCAGTTTGTGAATCGCGCACAGTGCGCGCCACAAATCCTTTGACCGACAATTCCCACGGTGTGCCGTCCGAATCCGGCCAGCGCCCGCGCGAAGCCTTCATACCAAAGAGGCCACAGCAGTTTGAGGGAATGCGGATCGAGCCGCCCCCATCAGAGGATTGCGCCATCGGCACCACCCCGGCAGCCACTGCACTGGCCGAACCGCCCGAAGACCCACCGGAACTATATTCCGGGTTCCAGGGATTGCGCGTCGGGCCAAAGGCCAGCGGTTCCGTTGTTGGCAAAAAGCCAAATTCCGGCGTAGCGGATTTGCCAATAGAAACCAGCCCTGCCTCTTTCATCGCAATGACAATGCGGTGATCATGATCAGGGATATTATTCATAAAGGCACGCGAACCATAGGCCGTGCGCACCCCCTTGGTTTCCTGCAAATCCTTGGTAAGGGTTGGCACACCGGCAAATGGGCCGTCGGGCAGATCGCCCTGGGCCATTTCACGCGCCTGTTCAAAGGTCGGCGTGACCAGAAAGTTCAGTTCTTTGTTGAGTTTCTCGGCCCGCTCAATGGCAATATTGGCTTGTTCCAGAGCGGTCATCTCGCCCTTGGCAATCATTTCGCCATGGGCCAGGGCATCCTTCATCCATGAAGGCGTAAATTTAGGCGGTGGTGGTGGTGGTGCCGCAATTTCGCCACCGCCTTTGGGCGTGCACCCGGCCAAAGCCCCCACGGCTACGGCTCCATACAGAAACTCACGTCTTTTCATTTTTTTCTCCCACCAGTTATCTAATCAACACGCTAAACCCAGACGTGGGCAGGCGCAAAGCCTTTATTGCGGTGGCGGCGTAAAACCGCCAAATACCTTGCCTAATTTGCCGGCAAAATCCATACAGGTCCGATCTTCCAGATAGGGGCCGATAATTTGCACTGCGCCCGGCAGACCATCGTCGCAAACTCCAATCGGCGCCACACTGGCCGGTAAATAACTGGCCCCGGCCAGGCCCGGCCAGATAAACAGATCCAGATAATTGCGAGTCTTGCCATCAATATTGAGTTTTCGTTTAACCACGCTGCCATCGGTCACATGGGCAAAGGCATTGGTGGGCAAAACCGGCGTCAACAAAACATCATATTGCGTAAAAAACGCATCCCAGCCGGCGCGCAAATGAGTGCGCGCTTCGTTCACGCCAATCCATTCCCTGGCCTGTTGCGTAGCGCCTTTGGCATAGTCGGCCAGCGCTTGTGGTACCAGACCAAAACGGGCCGCGATTTTTAGCAATGGCAGCCCACGATCCAGTTGCGAGAACGAGCCCGGCGGCAAACCAGCCGCCGCCACGGCTGCCAGCAAGCTGAAATAAATGTCGTGATTTTCCTGTAAACTGAATGGCGGGCGAGCCTGGCGGTCCACCTTGGCCCCCGCCTTTTCCAGGGCATCGGCCATGGTTTCCAGTTGTTTGTACAGGGCCGACTGAACCCCGCAATAGGGATCATTAAACCAACAGGCTACCCGATATTCCTTGAGGGCTTTATGGCGCGGTTTGGGAAAGTTCAATGACCACCCCACCGCCTCGCGCGGGCCAGGTCCGGTCAGAACGTCCATGGCCAGTTGCAGATCCCCCGCATCGCGGGCCAAAGGGCCCCCAACGGCCAGATCGGCCTCGCTGAGCGTACCGGGAGGTCCCGGAATATGCCCCTGCATGGGCATGGCCCGAAAGCTGGGTTTGTGGCCATAAACCCCGCACATGGCCGCCGGGATGCGGGTCGAACCGGCCAGATCGCTGCCCAGTTCCAGCGGCGTCATGCCGGTGGCCAGCGCGGCCGCGGCCCCGCCGGACGAACCGCCCGCGGTCAGATCCGTATTCCAGGGGTTGCCCGTTTTGCCAAAGACCGGATTATCGGTTTGAATGTCGGCCGCATAGGCTGGCAAATTGGTTTTGCCAAAGACAATGGCCCCCGCCGCTTTTAGGCGCGCCACCGGCACCGCATCGGCTTTGGGCACATGGTTTTTATATTCGCGTGCCCCGGCGGTGGTGCGCAGGCCCGCGGTTTCCCAACTGTCCTTGATGGTCATGGGCAGGCCGTGTAATGGCCCCCAATCTTGCCCCTCTGCCAAGGCCGCATCAGCCTCTTTTGCCCGCCTCTGCGCGGCCCCTTCATCCAGCGTGACCACCGCATTGATGGCATCATTTCGTATTTTTACACGCGCCAGATGCATTTGCAGCGCCTCAACGGCACTGATTTTCTTGGCCTTGATGGCCTTTACCAGACTGGCCGCACTTTTTTCGGTGTAATCATCCATACCCATCGCCTTCCGTGTTAACGCAAGTTTGGCAGGGAATGGGCCGTGCTGAAAAGTAATTATTTCATTTTTTGCAAAAAATTACGCCCTGCGTCGCATTGTCCCGCGCATTGGCACCCGATCATTCCCATATTTCAACCATAGGGTATATAACAGAGGAGCCATTCATCATGGAGGACATCATGAAGTTCAAAAACATCATTGCCGCCATCAATATGGACGATGATCTTGCCCCCGGCGTTTTAAAAACCGCCATCATGCTGGCCAAACGCGATCAGGCCAAATTGTGGGTTGTCGATGTCTGGCCGGATTTGAACTATACCATGGCCACCGGTATTGCGGATCCCTTGGGGGCGACCGCCATGTTACCATCCGAAGCCAATCTGGAGGCCGACCGCAAGGCCCGCAATCAGCGGGAAAAAGAGCTTAATGCCCAGGTCAACAAAGAGCTCCCCGAAAGCGAAGCAATCATACTGGTTGGCGAACCGGCAAAGGAAATTACCGATTTTGCCCGGGAAAAAGATGCGGACCTGATTGTTGTCGGCACCCACCAGAAAGGCGCCTGGAAAGCCTTGTTTGACGGCGCCCCCTCACGCGACATTGTACGCGAGGCTCCTTGCGCGGTCTTTTTGGTGCCAAAGCCTTTTGGCGAAAAAATTATAAAGGCCGGTTAACCCAAAGCCGTGCTGGCCTGATGTTGCGCCTCTTCACGAGCGGCGCTTTTCATACAGGTCAGCGCCGAGCGAAGCCCAATACGACCCAGTCTTTGCGTCGCATTATCGGCACCCAGCATGATGGACTGGACCAGTTCCAGTGTAATGGCGGATGGCACCTGAAGCGTTGCCAACGTCGCAATAAGCCAGTCTTCGGCGCCGTCGGGCAAAGTGCCTGCCGCCTCTTCATGATCCAGCAAGTGACGGCGTATTTCCTGTGAAACCAGATGACGCCAGCCCCTATCATTGGGTTCAAACAGACCACAGGCCCCCAACAAAATCTCGGCCTCTTCGCGGCTGGCTGGTGTGTCGGCAAACATTTTTTTGGCCAAGGCCCCGGCCTCGTTCATACTCATAGGCGAGAACTTACCGTATTGTTCGATCAGTTTATCGGCGCGCGTGCGTCCCATCTTCACTCTCCCTGTTGGACAGAGAGTCCACCACAACAGGGTTACCGCGAAGTTAGCAAACCGGCATCCCGCCATTTAAATCACCAATCTTACCACCTGCCTTTTTTAGCGGGGGCAAATCCAATTTATCCCCGTGATTTCAGGGGCAGTGAGAGGTAAATGAGGGGCGTTTCAGGGTCGCTTTTGCGCCCTTTAGGGGCATTTAAGGGGTAAAGACGGGCATGCATAGGGGTATGAGGTGACCCTCTTTGACCCTTGGGCTTTCTATGCGGGGGGATTTCTCCCTCTCCCTGGGGAGAGGGCCGGGGTGAGGGGATGGTGAAGCAAAGTTCGTGTTCTGCCTTTAAGCCTCTGATCCCTCACCTTATTCCTCTCCCACCCGGGAGAGGAAAGAGATTGTCTCTTATGCCGGTGCTATGGTTTTGGAGGTGGGGATAGAAATATCTAGTCCCACACCGGTCAGGTTGGGCTATTGTGTTTGCACGCTGGCCCCCTGTCATTGCCGGGCCTGTCCCGGCAATCCAGAGCGGGATCAGCATAGGACTGGATTACCCGGACAAGCCGGGTAATGACAGGCAGTATATATCCAGAATTCGAGGGCACTTCGCACCACCTCAGTATGAGGTAGGCTTAAATTTAACAACGCCCTCATCCTGAGGTGCGAACGAAGAGAGCCTCGAAGGATGGAGTCACCCCCAGGGCCTTAACGGAGGAAAGGCCTTGTATATAACTTTAAGAATATCTTTTAAAGTGGTATATTATCATGTTTTTTCCATGGATTGCTAAGATCTTTATTGCGCAAGGTGCGCAAAGAACGCACCACCCGTTTGCGGGTCGAATGGGGCATGATCACATCGTCGATATAGCCGCGCTGGGCCGCGATGAAGGGATTGGCAAAATTATCTTCATATTCCTTGGTCCGGGCCGCGATTTTCTCCGGATCGCCGGCTTCACCGCGAAAAATAATTTCCACCGCGCCCTTGGCGCCCATCACCGCAATTTCGGCGCTGGGCCAGGCATAGTTCACATCGCCGCGCAAATGCTTGGACGCCATCACGTCATAGGCCCCGCCATAGGCCTTGCGGGTGATCACCGTCACCTTTGGCACCGTAGCCTCTGCATAGGCAAACAGCAATTTGGCCCCATGTTTGATCAGGCCACCGGCCTCCTGTTTGGTGCCCGGCAAAAACCCCGGCACGTCCACAAACGTCACCAGCGGAATATCAAAGGCATCGCAAAAGCGCACAAAACGCGCCGCCTTTTTGCTGGCATCGATGTCCAGCACCCCGGCCAGCACCATGGGCTGGTTCGCCACAAAGCCCACCGTGCGCCCCTCAAGGCGACCAAAGGCGGTGATGATATTGGCGCCAAATTCAGGCATGATTTCAAACAGATCGCCCTCATCGGCAACATTTGCCACCAGCTCTTTCATGTCGTAAGGCATGTTGGGGTTGGCCGGGATCAAGGTATCCAGTACCGGGGCCAGACATTCGGCCTCATCAAAACTGGGCCAATGGGGCGGCGCTTCGCGATTGCTGGACGGCAAAAAGCTGATCAGGCGGCGCACTTGGGTCAGGGCCTCAAAATCATTGTCAAACGCGCCCTCGGCCACACCGGAAACCTTGGCGTGCATTTTGGCGCCCCCCCAGTTCTTCGTGGGTAACCACTTCATTGGTCACGGTTTTAACCACTTCGGGTCCGGTGACATAAAGATAGGACGTATCGCGCACCATAAAGATGAAATCGGTCATGGCCGGGGAATAAACATCACCGCCGGCGCACGGGCCCATAATGACAGAGATTTGCGGGATCACGCCAGAAGCCAGCACGTTGCGCTGAAACACTTCGGCATAGCCGCCAAGGGCGTCGACGCCTTCCTGAATACGCGCGCCGCCCGCATCAAAGAGGCCAATGATCGGCGCCCCGTTTTTCAGCGCCATATCCTGCACTTTGCAGATTTTTTGCGCATGGGCCAGCGACAGGGAACCGCCCATCACCGTGAAATCCTTGGCAAAAACATAGACCAGACGGCCATTAATCGTGCCCTGCCCGGTTACCACCCCATCGCCGGGCACGGTTTTATCTGCCATGCCAAAATCATGACAACGGTGTTCGACAAACATGTCGTATTCTTCGAAACTTTCCTTATCAAGCAGGATTTCGAGGCGTTCGCGCGCCGTCAATTTTCCCTTGGCGTGCTGTTTTTCTATCCGCGCCGCGCCGCCGCCCGCCTGCGCCAAAGCGCGCCGGTTTTCCAGCTCGTCCAGTATATGCTTCATGACCGTATCCTTTTGCCTAGGCCATAGCATTGTACCCACGGGGCGGGCAATAGTCCGGTTTCACTGGAACGGATTGAGGTTTTTTAGCAGCATCTGCAAGGTGCCTCGCTTTTCCTTGCGATCCAGTTCTTCCTGTGAGGTCAGGAACGCCATTTGCACCACATAGCGTTCGCCCGTGAAGGGCAGAAACCCGTGCCAACTGTCGTCGGAACGCAAAAATGCAAAAACATTGCCGGCCACCGGCGGCACTTCTTCTTCATAATCTTCAAAATCATCAGGTCCGTTCAGCACGCGCAACGCCCCCGCCCCGTCATCGCCCCAGTCTGCATTCAGATAGACCAGCAGGGTAAGAATTTTGGAGCGCGAATCCCGGTGAATGCCACCATCCGAGCGCTGGGACAAACGCCGGACCGTAATGATATAAGGCTTGTCAGTGAGATCGACGTCAAATTTATCACTGAGCAGTTTGGCCAGTTGCACGCTTTGCAGATCATCGATCAAGGCCTTGAAAGCGCCCCGGGGAGCAAGCTTTGACAAGGGCAGAAAGCCGGGCTTTTTAATTTCCGAAGGGTAATCCCGCCTGATTTGTGCTGCTTGCTCTTGGCTCAGCACGCCGTCAGCCAGCAAATAGGAATAGGGAGACGTATGAACCCTGGCGGCGTTAAGCATATTAAAATCGATCATGCCCCCCTCGCCTCCTGGTTGCTTCAGATTAGCCATCTTGTGATTTTACCCATCTTTATTTGCTGCTGACAAGAACGCCCCACGATTTTCCATAACCGCACCTTTCCCGGAAAAGCTTGCATTTGCAGAATTGGGGAGACTCTCTTACCATGGAGTTCATGATGATTAATCGCCCCGTACAAAACCGTTTCCGCCCTCAATCCACAGACCTGTTGATCATCCCCCTTTTGCTGGCGATATCGGCGTGCAGCACCTCCAAACCCGCGCCAATCAGCCATAAAACGGGCCCAACAGTTATCCATCAGGAACACAAACGTTTTGCCCGCACACGCAAGGCCCTGTCCAAAGCGGAAAAAGGCACGGTCAATACTTTGTCGCAAACCCGCCAGGGGTTGCCCGGGGCGGTTTCTTCGCCGCTAACGGATCTGAATCTGAGAACGCCAGTACCCCCGGACACCCTGGAAAAACTTGGCTATGTTTATACGGCCAATCATCAGCTGAGCTGCAAGGAAATCGCCAGACAGATCGTTGTGCTGGATTCCGCTCTGCAAGAACCAGACACGGACGTCGTGATCGCCAATGAAATTGTCAAACAACACAGCAGCGCCAGTGAAACCACGCTGGACGTCATTCGCGGCATTGCCCGTTCCTTTATTCCCCTGCGCCCCGTTGTGCGCACTGTTACCGGGGCCAGAAAAGCCAAAAAACATTATGATGAACGCTATGATAATGGTCGTCGTCGCCGGGCCTTTCTAAAGGGGTATGGACTGGCCAAAGGGTGTAAGACACCAGCGGCACCGCTGATCACCTATGCCCCTTATTGGGGGCGGATCAAGCCGGTGGACCCCAAAACCCCCAACAAACGCTGGAATGAAAGCCAGGTGCCACCGGCTGGAAAATAAGTATTTTGATGTCTATTCACCCTGCGGGGTGAGGACGTCCCTCACAATTCCCGTTAGCAATTCTTTCTTTTTGTTATGGGGAATTTACATGAAATTCAGAACACTCACCCTTTGTGCCCTGGGCATGATGGCACTGGCCTCGACCGCAGAAGCCAGAAAAAATAAAAAACCTTTGCCACAACCGGTACAGCCTATTGTGTTGGGTGACACCCGGATGAATTGTGATCAACTGGCCACTGAGGCCAACGCCATGCAAACGATTTTGGGCGGGGCACCCGAAGCTGGCATGTTTGGTGGTGAAATGGCCGCCAGAATTGGCGAAACGGCGATTAGCCAGGGCCTTCTTCACTCGGGCATGGCCGGCAAGATGGGTGGTCGTGCCGGCGGGGCCATCAGCCTGTTGGGCCGGGCCGCCAAGGATTCAGGCAAACGCCGCGCCGAAGCTGAGGCCGCTCGAAAAGAATCGGCACAAAAGCGCTGGTACTATATTGTCGGCCTTTATCAGGGCGGACGCTGTGATCAGGCCCCTGCCCCCGTGGCAGCACCAGCACAGGCCGTCGCCCCTGCGCAAGGGACGGCACCCGCCACCGAAACCGCCAACTAAGACTTATGGCTTAACAGAGCCTGCGATTTGCTGTCGGAGCGCCTCCAGCGTTCCGGCGGCAATGGCGGTTCTGATACGGTTCATAAGCTCCTGATAATACGCAATATTATGCCAGGAAAGCAAAATCGCGCCCAGATATTCATTGGCCCGCACCAAATGGTGCAGATAGGCGCGTGAATAATCCCGGCTGGCCGGGCAATCGCTGGTTTCATCCAATGGCGATAAATCTTCGGCAAAACAGGCCTTTTTCAGATTGACCGGCCCTGCATCGCTCCACGCCTGACCATGGCGGCCAGAGCGCGTCGGGATCACACAATCAAACATATCAATGCCGCGCGCCACGGCCTCGATAATGTCGATGGGGCGCCCCACCCCCATCAGATAACGCGGATGGGTTTGGGGCAGCATGGGCACGGTGAAATCCAGCGTACGCACCATGGCATCAAAGCCCTCGCCCACGGCCAGACCACCCACCGCATAGCCATCAAAGCCCATCTCGATCAGCCCTTTGGCCGATTGCTCGCGCAAATCCTCAAAGACAGAGCCTTGTACAATGCCAAACAGCGCCTGATCGGTACGCGAGCCAAAAGCGGTCTTTGAACGCGCACCCCAGCGCAACGACAACTCCATCGAGGTTTTGGCCTCCTCATGGGTGGCCGGAAACGGTGTGCATTCGTCAAACTGCATGGAAATATCGGCGCCCAGCAGATCGGCCTGAATTTCAATGGAGCGCTCCGGGGTCAGCATATGGCGCGAGCCATCAATATGGCTTTGAAAGGCCACACCTTCCTCTGATTTTTTGGCCAGTGCGGCCAGAGAAAACACCTGAAAACCGCCCGAATCGGTCAATATCGGCCCATCCCAGGTGGAAAACTTGTGCAACCCACCAAGGCGCTTCATGCGCTCGGCCCCCGGCCGCAGCATCAAATGATAGGTATTGCCCAAAATAATGTCGGCCCCGGCGTCCCGGACCATATCCATGGTCATGGCCTTTACCGTGGCCGCCGTGCCCACCGGCATAAAGGCGGGGGTGCGGATATCGCCCCGCGGGGTGTGCAATACCCCGGTGCGCGCCGCGCCGTCCGTGGGGTTCAGATCAAATGTAAATTTACTCATGGCGTTCTGGTTCGTTATGATGGGAAGGCTCTTTTGGATGTTCTTGCATTTTCTTGACCGCAAAGCGCAGGCCGATCAAGCCAGCAAGGCAGAGACCCGCCGCCGCCATAAACGGCGCGCCCGGAAAATAGACCGGGGCATCTTTGACGCTGAACACCCCAAAAAGGCCGGCAAACAGCATGGGGCCGATCACCGCCCCCACTGCGGCTATGCTGGCCAGGGCGCCCTGTAATTCGCCCTGTTCGGATTCCGAAGTGCGGTTCGACATAATCCCCTGCAAGGAGGGAACCGTCAGGCCCGCCGGAAATGACAGAAGAATGATGATATAGACCAGCCAGCCCACCGGGCTGAGCGCATAGGCGGTAAACACCATGGCCAGCACCGATAGCCCGATCATGGCCGAGCGCACTTCGCCAAAGCGGGGCATGGCCCAGCGAATAAAAAAGGTCTGACTGAGCCCAAAGACAATGCCCACCAGCCCCAAAGAAAGGCCCACATCAAAAGCGGTCCAGCCAAATTTTTCCTGGGTGTAAAACGCCCAGACCGTGGGATAGACCGGGTTGGCCACCCCAAAGACCATCATAACGAATGCAAAGCTGAGCACCACCGGGCGCGTACGGAGATGATAAAATGCCCCCAATGGATTAGCTCGACGCCATTCAAACGGGCGGCGCTTTGCCGGCACCAGCGATTCGGGCAAGACAAACACCCCATAAAGCAGGTTCAAAAAGGCCAGAGCCGCCGCCGCATAAAACGGTGCCCGCACGCCATATTGGGCCAACACACCGCCAATCACCGGCCCCAAGACAAAGCCAACCCCAAAGGCGGCCCCGATCAGTCCAAAATTGGCGGCCCGTTTTTCCGGCGGAGAAACATCAGCAATATAGGCGCTGGCTGTAGACATGGTCGCCCCGAAAACCCCGGAGATAATCCGCCCCACGAACAGCCAGAACAGGCTGGGTGCCACCGCCATCAGCACCATATTAATCGCCAATCCCCCCAAGGACAGCAACAAAATGGGGCGGCGGCCAAAACGGTCGCTTAAATTACCAACAATGGGCGAACACAAAAACTGCATGGCGGCAAAGGACAGCATCAGCCCCCCCACCATAAAAACTGGCCCCGGCCAGATCCTTGCCCGTCAGATCACGGATCAGGTCCGGCAATACCGGCATGATCACGCCCATGGTGGCCATGTCGATCAGCACCGTAATAAAAATAAAGGTCAACGCATAGCGTGACCCTTGGGGTTGGCTCATTCTGGTTATCTCCGCGAAGGGCCGGCTCGAAATCAAAACAGAGGCTTAGGCCCTGTTCTGCGCCCGGGCAAGCATACAAGGCCTGCTTTGGCGATGTTTGTCCAATAGAACCGCTATATTTTTATCTGCATTCACCCTGCAAAAAAGCTGCACTTCAACTACAGATCAGGTGTTGACCCACGCGCGCGTCCTGATAGGTTCCGCGCCTTGGTCAGGGCCCGTAGCTCAGCTGGTAGAGCAACTGACTTTTAATCAGTAGGTCTCCGGTTCGAACCCGGACGGGCTCACCAAGCTTTTCAATAGCTTACCGAAATTCCAGCATCGGCCATCAAGGGTCGTGCTACCAATGGCCACCTACGGGAGGCATTTGAGCTGATGCCCCCAAGATTTGCAGACGCCTTGCACGGTAAAATTTAGCACGGTAATTTACAAATCGGGGCTCAGACGGGCATAAAGACGGTGATATTTGGGGTCTTGACGCAGGGTTTTTAACTCTGGCTCTTCCGCAATATAATGCAGTGGGAACCCTGCCTTTACGGCAGCCTCCAACTGTGTAAGGGCTTGATCTCGCTCACCCATAATTTCATGGATACACCCGGCACGGTACAGCTCGAATGCGGGCATGGGGCCATCAAATTGTGCTCGTGCCATGGCTTCTCTGGCAAGATCAAATTTACCACGCTTGGCCAGATAAAACGCGGCCCGGTGCTGTAAGATCGGGTCTTTGCCGTTGACCAGTTCCATTTTGGCCTGCAGCAACTGTATAGCCCTGTCAAAGGCGGCATTGGCCTCAACCTTACGGGATGGAATATAGCTATAGAGAGAGCCGAGGTTTCCCCAAAATAAATAACCATAGGAATTGCCTTTTTGAATGGCGCTCTCAATGGCCTGCACCGCCAGTTCATAATGGCCCTGATCAGACAGATAGGTGCCAAGATTGTTATAAAGCGCCCCGTCTTCCCTGATTTTCAAACCATCCTGTATGACCTTGATGGCCTCGGGGGTTCGCGATTGGCGATGCAGAGATTCCGCCAGTTGTGAATAAAAGCGCGGGACATTGTTTTCCAGGGCAATCGCCTGTCGGAACGAGGCTTCTCCTTGAACAAACTCCCCCTCTTTCATCAATTGGTGCCCTAATAAAGAGTGAAAGAAAGCATAGTCCGGATAGAGCGAGATCGCTCTGGTCAGGGTTTCGCGCGCCTGTTGGTGCAGGTTTTGTTTTTGATAGGTGGTTACCCTGCCCACCAGTGTGAACAAATTATCAGGATCCAGAATGTCGGCGCGGTCATAAGCCTTAAGCGCCTTGTCAAATTCACCCTCATACCCAGCGGCCCAGCCAACGGCTATATTGGCCAAGGCCAACTGGGGAGCAAGACTTAAAGAAAGCTCGGCCGTTGCCTTGGCGCGGTGCAAAATCGCCGGGTCTGTCTCCAGATAGGCATATTCGCGCAGCAAAGCCAACGCCAGTCCGGCCTGGGCCGCCGCATGATCAGGATTATCGGCAAGAACGCCGGAAAAAAGGGTTTGCGCCTGTACAATAGCATTGTCCTGCATGTAGTGCTTAACATGCTCCAGCCCGGCTTCCAGGCGGCTGATTTGCGAAGCTTTTTGGGACGCTTTGTCAAAATAGCCGGTTCTGATCCCGATCATGGCAACACCGATCAAGATAATGGCGGCCAAAGCCCCCATCTTACCAAAACGGTTGCGTTTTTTATGGGACGCCGATGGTTCCACCAATGGGACCACCGGCGTTAGCGGCCGCTTGGCAGGAAGGGCATTCTTTGCAGCATCGGCCTCGTCATTCATGGTGTCCGGGGGCACACCCTGCCCGCCCGGTTCATGCCCCTGTTCGGCGATGAAACGATAACCCTTTCGCGGAATCGTTTCGATATGGCTGTGCTGCCCCCGAATATCGCCCAACGCCTTGCGCAGGATTGAAATGGCCCGGGACAAGCGCTCATCACCGCCATGTTCCACGCCCCAGACTTTCTCGATCAGGGTTTCACGGCTGATGACGGCATTCGGATTTTCCGCCAAAATGGCAAAAACATCCATCACCTTTGATTCAACAGAAAAACGGCCTGCCGGACCTTCGATCAACAACGCTTCGAAGTCTATATGCGTCTGCCCGATGTTCATTTGCCCCCCCCAGAGACAGGTGCACCCATTGAATCATCAACAAACTGCACCTGCTTCTTCCCAAATCCAGTGAAAAAAGTCAATGAATCATCGGGGTTTAGGCCCCTAAGAAATACCTAAGAAATAACTCCAATCTCCGACAGGACTTCATTGGGCCAACCTGCGATGCCTCTGCAATCCGAATGATCGGATCAGGGGGGCGAGGTGAATACGGGGCAAAATCCCGGGCAATCCTCACCTTTCCTAAACGCAATTTGATACGGAGATTATCATGAAAATGTACATGAAATTTGGAAGTCTATGCAGAAATACCGCCTTGACCACCCTGGCGCTGCTGACCTTGGCCGGGACGGTCTCGGCCGGGGATACCTTTACGGTGAAGATCAAGCGCATTGAGGGCAAATCGGTAGAAGCCAGCTATGCTGCCATGGAAACCCAGGCGATGAAATATTGCAAACGGGAAGATCGCCGGGTCGAAGACCGCCTCTCTCCCATTGATCAGAAGGGCGTATATATCCAAAAATGCGTTGACGAGGTTATGGGCAAGGTCATCGCACAAATCGAAGATTCCGACTTGACCGCCTATCACGCGATCAAGGGGTCGGTTCCCAAACTCGAAGCCTCAAACGCCCCTCTACAATAAGCAGGCTTTGTCACCTCTACTGGTGCTTTTCTTGAGCACCAGTAGATTTTTCCCAGTGCCGGCAATCCGGCCATGTGCATTTCGAGTGAAAAATCATGATAGAAAACATAGATTTCATAACGCTGCTTTTACAGACCTATATTGCCTTTGTCGCCTTTGCCACCATCGTCGCCACGCTGCGGCAGTCTTTTGGAACGCCCCTGACTTCCATGCAATATCTGTTGTTTCGTTTTTTTGTAGAAACCGGCCTTTTGCACGTCATCATGCTGTTAATCCCGGCCATGTTGCACAACCTTTATCCGGGCGAGCCTGTGATTTGGCGCACCACCAGCTATCTGATTATTCTGATCCCGTTTTGTTATATGCTGCATTATCTGAACCGGCGGCGGAAAATCAAAAACATGCCAACCCCGGTCACCACAAAATTTGTGATTTCCGGCTATATCGTCATGATGATCATGACCGCCATTGGCCTGACCGGCTGGTTTTGGGAACCATCGCTGTTCACGGTCTCCATCTATTTCATGTGGAGCATGGTCGCCGTTGTCATCATCTTTCTGTATTTTCTGGGTACCTTTATTTATGTCGAAGACGAAACCATGCCCCTCAAACCCGCTGAATAGCCATTTCAGCGTGATATACGTATTTTTGATTTGTGCAGCCTCATAACTATGGCTTCACAATATTGAACCAGTATTCGAAATTGTCCTGAAGCCCCATAAAGGTTTTCAGATCTTTCAAACTGCCGGTAACACGCACTTTGCGCTTGATCATCAGCGCGGCAAAGCTGGTTTGTTTCAGCATCACCTTGTTCAGATCAGTACGATTAAGATGAATGGTGGCATTGGCATTCTCATACTGGGTACCCATACGGGTATTCAGTACCGAATTTTTAAGATGCAAGGCAGCCTGGTCCCCGGTATCCATGAAATCAAAATTAATTTTGATATCAAGACCTTCTGCCTTTGGACCATTCAGACGCACTGCCATCAGATCGAAGAAAAGATCCAGCGGCAGATTGGCGATCATATCTGGATTGCCGGGATTGATGCTTATGTTTTTCATTAACGGGCGGACCAGTTCCTGCGCCCCGGTCAGGTAAAAATCCCGCCATGGCCCCGATTCGGTCCGGTATGCCAATTGCTGATAGGTCTTGGCCAACAGGCTGGCAGCTTCCTGGTTGTCCGGTTCAGCAAAAACCAGATAATTCAGCGCGGTGGCCACAAAGCGCCAGTGACCTTGGTCATAATCTTGCTGTGCCTTTTCCAGAATGGCCGCACTGCCGCCCATATACCGCACCATTTCCTTGGCTTCTGCCACTGGCGGCAAGGGATTCAGATGCGCCGGATTGCCATCAAACCAGCCATAATAAAACTGGTATTGTGCCTTGGAATTGAAATTGACGGTGCCGTAATAGCCGCGATTATAAAACTCCTTGGCCAGGCTGGGTGGCAGTTTTATCTGTTCGGCAATCTCGGTCATGGTCATGCCGTGATTGGCCAGCCGCAAGGTCTGGTCATGAATGTAGCGATAGGTATCGCGCTGTTTTTCATAAAAATCCAGAATATTGGCATTGCCCCAGGTTGGCCAGTGGTGCGAACCAAAGGACACCTCTATGTCCTTGCCAAAGGTAGTGATGGTCTTGTCGATATACTTGCTCCAGACCAGACCATTGCGGATTTGTGCCCCCCGGGGGGTGAGCAGGTTATGCAAATTGCGGCTCATCTCTTCGGCCTGGCAAAAGGCCTTGAACTGGGGCAGATAAAACATGAATTCCTGTGGCGCCTCGGCCCCCGGTGCCATTTGGAACACCATTTCGATACCATCCACGGTGAGGGTTTCGCCCGTATGGGTGATCTCATGGGTGGGGGGAATCAGGCCAGACGTGCCCAGACTGATGCCCTGGCCCAGACCCGAGCCAACATGGCCCATCGGCCCCTTGGGCAGAAAGGCCCCAAACATATAGCCGGCGCGGCGGGCCATCTGGTTGCCGGCCAGAATATTTTCTGACACGGTTTCGCGGGTAAAGTCTTTGGGCGCAATGATCTGCACCTTACCGCTGGCCACGTCCTGCGTATTGGTAACCCCGCGCACCCCGCCATAATGATCGATATGGGAATGGGTGAAGATAACGGCTTTGACCGGACGCGCGCCCAGTTTTTCATTGGCCAAAGCCAGCGCCGCGGCGGCGGTTTCCTTGCTGATCAGCGGATCAATCACAATCCAGCCGGTTTTTCCCCGAATTAAACTCATATTAGAGAGGTCAAAGCCGCGCACCTGATAAATACCATCGACCACTTCAAAAAGACCATGTTTGGCATTCAGCTGGCTTTGCCGCCAAAGGGATTTGTTGACGCTGGCTGGCGCATCGGCTTTCAAAAAGTCATAGGCAGCCATGGAGTAAACGGTTTTGCCGTCTGCATCCTTGATCACCCCCGACGGCAGGCTGGCAATAAAGCCGCGTTCGGCGCTGGTAAAATCGGTACGGTCCGAAAAATCAAGAATGGCCGGCACAGCCCCCTTGCCCTCAACCGGTGCCGCTGGCGGTGGTGGCGCACTGGTTTCCCGGATTTGATTACAGGCACCAAGCAGAACAAGGCAGGAAAGAATCAGGGGTATCTTTTGGGGCATGACATTCTCTTTATACGGAACCATCTGAGACGAAGATCGTTCAATAACTTAACAGCGTTAATTGGAGGGCGACAATGGGGAAAAATGAAATGCCTGATCATCAACGCCCCGCCTCCTGAGGCAAGCTCAGAGTTTATCGCATGAGACTGTATGATTTGGCTCGATTTTCATAAAGGCTTTGCCTATGGTCCGCCCTATTGCGCTGTGCAATGCATTGGCAACAAAGGCCATCTCATGAGCGAGACAAACAAACCACGCGACAATGCCCTGGCCGCAGACGAACTGGCCAGGGGCGTTCATGTTGATACCCAGGCCGTAGACGATGTGCGCGTAGCGGTTGCCCAGCGTGATGCCGATGCGGTTGAAAAAGCGCTGGACGAACTGGACCCGGCCGATGCCGCCGACGTTGTAGAACAGTTATCTGCCAACGAAACCCAGGCCGCCGCGCGCCTGGCACCGGATGCCTTTGGCGGTGATGTGTTGGCGGAATTATCCGACGATGCATTGGAGGATGTGGTCGATGCCCTGAACCCGCAACAAATCGCCGATGCCATTCACGATATGGAATTTGACGATGCGGTACAGCTGGTCGAAGAACTGGACGATGATATGCGTTCTCAGGTTCTGGACAAGTTGTCCCCCACGGTGCGTGATTCGCTGGAACACAGCCTGAAATTTGAGGAAGACAGTGCCGGTCGCCTGATGCAGCGTGACTTTGTCTCCGCCCCGCAATTCTGGACCGTCGGCCACCTGATTGACTATGTCCGCAAAGCCCCACCAGATAGCCTGCCCGATGTGTTTTACGAAGTGTATATTGTCGATCCGGCCTTTCATCCCCTGGGCAGCGTTGCCTTGTCGACATTGCTGCGGGCTGAACGCAATACCGCCCTTAGCGAGGTCATGGCCCCCCTGCGCGCCGTAGTAACGCCGCAAATGGATCAGGAAGACGCGGCCTATCTTTTTGAAAAGTATGACCTTCCATCCGCTCCCGTGGTAGATGCCGAAGGCCGCCTGACCGGCATGATCATGGTCGATGACATCGTTGAAGTGCTGCAAGAAGAATATACCGAAGACATGCTGGCCCTGGCCGGGGTGAACGAGGCGGGCCTGGCCGACACCATTATGGAAACCGTGCGCAGCCGGGTTCCCTGGCTCGCCATCAATCTGGGTACCGCCATTTTGGCCTCGGCAGTGATTGCCACCTTCAGTGAGGTCATCAGCAAAATTGTGGCGCTGGCGGTACTGGCCCCCATTGTGGCCTCCATGGGCGGCAATGCCGGCACCCAGGGCCTGGCCGTGGCGGTGCGCTCAATCGCTTCGCGGGACATTACCTCGTCCAATGTGCGGCGCATTGTGCTGCGTGAAATCTCAGCCGGGTTGATCAATGGCCTTATATTTGCCGCGATTATGGGGCCAATCGCCTATCTATGGTTTCACTCGGTTCTGTTGGCCCTGGTAATAGGAGCGGCCATGCTGATTAATTTGCTGATTGCCGGCCTGGCTGGCATTCTGGTGCCATTGGGATTGAAAAAACTGGGAGCGGACCCGGCCGTGGCCTCTTCGGTTTTTGTGACAACGGCAACCGATGTGATCGGTTTTTTTGTCTTTCTCGGCCTGGCGACCTTAATTCTGCTATAAGGCAATTTTACGGAGGTGTTTATGCGGTACGCATTTGTCTTGAGTTCCTTAATATGGCTTGCGTCCCTATCTTTGGCACAAGCCGGCAGCTGGACCGCCGGCGCGCCCCTGCAGACCGGCCGGGCTGGCCTGAGCGCGGCGGTATTAGGAAACAAGATTTATGCAGTTGGCGGCTCTGGTATTTTGATGCCATTGAGCAATACCGAAACCTATCAGCCCGGCATGGGCGGATGGCGCATCGATGCGGATCTGCCGGTGGGGCTGGAATCCTTTGGCATGGCGGTACTGAACGGTAAAATCTATGCCGCGGGTGGCTATGCCGCCGACACCGATGGGCACCCCACCGAACGCATGTGGGAATTTGACCCGGTCGAAGATGACTGGATTCAGGGGCCCAGCATGCCCTCTGCCCGATCCAGCTTTGCCCTGGTGGCGGCAGCGGGTAAGCTCTATGCCTTTGGCGGCACCGGCCCGGATTCTGAAAAGCTGTTTGTATTTGATCCTGTTGAACGCCAATGGAGCATTTTGGAACAGGGCCTGACCGATAGCCGGGATTTGGCGGCCGTCGTAATGGGCACCAATATTTATGTCATCGGCGGTGGTCCTGCAGCCAACCCGGTGGCGGCGGTCCATATCTTTGATACCAACACGGCCAGTTGGGCCGAGGGCCCGGCTTTGCCAAGCGCGCGTTCCGGCCACTCCATTGCCGCGCTGGATGGGAAAATCCATGTTCTGGGCGGACGCAGCGGCGGCCGCGGCATGTCCCTGGCCGATCATTGGGTACTGGACCTGGAAGCCAAGTCCTGGACCAAGGCCGAACCCCTGCCCGCACCGCGCACCGGCGCAGCGGCGGTGGCACTAAACGGTGCCATCTATCTTATTGGCGGCGGCTCCGGTGGTGGATTTTTTGCCCCCTTTACCGCCATTTCCGAAACCGACGTCTGGCGCCCTGGGCCCGATGACTAAAATATTTGGCAACTCTATACCCATCTGAATAGCCCCAATGAGTAATGAGATTACAAGGTTTTATGATGCGCCAAACAATAAACTGACTTAAGACATCCACATGGAGTCTTTGCCTCATCATATTCTGGTTGCCGATGACCACCCGTTGTTTCGGGCTGCGCTTGTCCAGGCGCTTGTAGACCGCCTGCCAAAAATCAGCATTACAGAAGCGGAAAACTGGGTAGCGGTAGAAAAAACACTGCACCAGCAAACCCAAATTGACCTGTTATTGCTGGATTTATGTATGCCGGGACGTGCCGGGTATTCTGGACTGATTTACCTTCGCAGCCACTTTCCGCACATCCCGGTGGTGATCATTTCGGGGATTGAAGACGAGGCCGTTATCAAACGTGCAAAAATGCTGGGCATATCCGCATTCATCCCAAAATCATCACCACTCACACAGATGATTGCCGGCATTCACGAAGTCTTGTCCGGGGGCACATGGTTTCCACACATGACCCCAAATGCCAGCAATGCAGACACGGAATTTGCCAGCCTGGCGCAGAAAATTGCCACCCTTACGTCGCATCAACACAAGGTTTTTCAACTGATCGGCGAAGGGTTGTTGAACAAACAAATCGCCTATGAATTGGGATTATCACTGTCAACCGTAAAGGCGCACACCACCGCAATTTTAAAAAAGCTGGAAATGCAAAGGCGCACACAGGTGCTGGCGGCCATGCGGCACCTCTCCGTAGAAACGGATGGTTCTGAGGGGCTGGAATAGCCCGTCTTTTTCTCAGGACGGTTTTTGCCCTGCCAACCCCGCAATCAGGGCGCGCAGCGCCGCCGCCCGCACGGGCTTTCTTAGCACGCGAATACGGTTGGCCCTGGCCGCACCCAACACCTCTACACTGTCATCCGCAGTAATCAGAATGCCGGGCAGGTGTTCACCCCATTGAGCACGCAATTCTCTGGCCAGAGACAGACCATTAGGACCATCATCCAGGTGATAGTCCACAATCATAAGGTCTGGCACAAACCCATTACCCTGCTGCGCCAAGGCCTCCTGCTGATTACTCACACACCGGACCAGCCCTCCCCAGTCGCCCAATAAGGCACACATAGCATCGCGTACCGCCTTGTCATTATCCACACATAGAATTTGAACGCCGGCGATATCCGCATCAGATTTTCGTGCGGATATAGAATGTACCGGCTCACCATCCCCATTATAGCGGGGCAGGGTCAACCGAAATGTAGAGCCTGAGCCGGGTTCAGATTGCACATCGATGGGGTGTTCCAAGCGCCTTGCCAACCGTTCCGCAATTGCCAGGCCAAGCCCCAGGCCCTCAATATCGCTATGCGGGGATATGCGCTGAAACTCCCGAAAAACCTTATTTAAATTGTCCTTGGATATACCGATGCCGGTATCGCGCACTTCAATGCTGACAGATCCACCTACCCGGCGCGCGCCAAAAAGAACGCGGCCTGTCCGGGTGTATTTGATAGCATTGCTGATCAGGTTTTGGATGATGCGGCGCAGATCTCGCGAATCTGTATATACTGTCAATGATGAAGATACATAGCGCAGGGAAAGTCCCTTTTGCGTCGCCATTTCCTCAAATTCAATCGCTAACGACCGAAAAACCCCATCCAGCGACACCGGCGCCAAGGTTATGGTTTCTCCCCCCGCCTCAATCTTGGACAGATCCAACACATTTTCCAAAAGCCCCCCGACATTCTCCAGAGACTTCCCAAGATAGCTGACAATCTGCGCCCCCTCCTCATCCTGAACCCGGGTTTCCAGCGAGGCGGTAAACAATTTGGCGGCATTTAAAGGTTGCAATACGTCATGACTGATAGCGGCAAAAAACCGGGTTTTGGCCCGCTCTATCTGTTCGGCCCGGGTTTTCGCTTCTGCCAACTCCCGAGTACGTTCCTCTACTCGCGCTTCCAGGGTTTCATTGGCTACGCGCAAAGCCCTTTCAACCTTTTTAAGTTCGGTAATGTCCGCATAACTGGTTACAAAACCACCGCCGGACATCGGCCTGCCGGTGATCTCGATCACGCGCCCATCCGGCCGTGGGCGCTGTATGACATAGGCCGAACCTTCTGACATGAATTTAACGCGCTTGCGTACATGTTCCTCTGGCGCCCCTTCCCCGCACTCACCCCGTTCAGAATTGTAACGGATCAGTTCGGTAACCGGGCGACCTTCATAGAGATAGCCTTTGGGATAGGCGAACATCTCTTCATAGGCCTTGTTCCAGGCCACCAGATGCAGATTGCTGTCCACCACGCTGACACCAATGGGCACGGTGTTCATCGAGGCCTGTAAGAGATCACGATTAAAGCGAAACACATCTGCCGCCTCATCAATGATCGAGACCGCATCACCCATATCCATGGACATGCCGCGCAAGACGGCGTTCATCACCACCCGTGCCGAGGCAACGCCGAGCGCCCCTGACAATAATCGCTCGGTCATGGCGATCACACCGGCATCGGCCGGTTCTCGGTCATCTGGCACTTTTGAACGACTGCTGTAATAACCGGCAAAGGCGTCCCGGGCTGCGGCTTCACCAACAAAGCGTTCCACCAGCTGGCGCAAATCCCCAAGGCGGGTGGCCCGACGAAACGAGCGTTCCGGGCTGGACAATGCATCCGAGGACACAAAGGTTTCGGCCTGTATCCGATCAATGCCCCGCTCTTTTGTGGTCATCGACACCCATACATAGACCGCCATATTCAGCCCCAGGCTCCATAAAAGGCCGTGGGTTACCGAATGGGAAAAGGAAACGCCAAAAAGTGCTTCCGGGCGCAACCAGGACAGCCCAAATAGACCATCAGACAATAAGCCGGCATCCAATATGCCGGTTCGCGCCAAAGAGGGTAGCAAGAGTGTAATCGCCCAGATCAGCGCCCCGGTAATCATCCCGGCCAGCGCGCCTCTGGAATTACCTTTTTTCCAGTAAAGACCGATAAAGGCTGCCGGGGCAAATTGCGCTGCCAAGGTCATGGCCAACAGACCAGAATCAGCCAGCCCATCAAAGCCATCCACCAGGCGGTGATAGCCAAGTGCCAGTGCCAGTACGATGGCAATAGAGGCCCGGCGGACAATGCGCAAAAGACGGGTGACATCCCCCTTGCCACCCGTTTGAATGGCCCGGGTGCGCAGCAATAACGGGGTTACCACATTATTGGAAATCATTACCGCCAGCGCCACGGTGGAGACTAAGATCATACCCGTGCTGGCCGCCAGCCCCCCCCCACATAGACGGCCAGCGCCATTACCGAGCGACCTTCGGCCAGGGGCGCAGAAAGAGCAAAAAAGTCCGCGTCGGATCCCG
Organism: Robiginitomaculum sp.; assembly: GCA_030949705.1. Taxonomy (GTDB): domain Bacteria; phylum Pseudomonadota; class Alphaproteobacteria; order Caulobacterales; family Maricaulaceae; genus Robiginitomaculum_B. The sequence continues at coordinate 220,712 of JAUZSF010000022.1, forward strand.
CTGCCACCGAACGCCCCCACAGCATGATGGGCCAGACCAGCACCCCCATAATCAGCAAGTACAAGGCAAACCACAGCCGCATGGCCCGAAAGTCGCTGCTGCGATGAGATTCCACCGCCAGTATGTGAAACTGGCGCGGCAGTATGGCAAAAGTAATGCCCCCCAAAACGACAGAGGAGAAATAACCGGCCATACCAGCGCCTTTCGCGCCCCCCCTCCCCGGTTGGTAGAGATAACGGCACGTCTTTGATGATCAGAACGGCCGTAATACCAACGACAGTAAAAATAATAATTTTGATCAAAGAATCAAAGGCAATGGCCAGCATAAGTCCATCATTATGGCCGGCGGTTTCCACCCGCTGTGCCGCAAATACAATGGCAAATATGCCCATGATCACGGTTACCAGAAAGGAGGTGTCGACCAGTGATACTAGGCCCCCCGAGGCAATATCCAGACTGGCCGAAATAGCTTTCAGTTGCAGCGCAATATATGGCACCGCCACCGCCAGGGTCAGAATAGCCACCGCCGCACCCAGGCCTTGTGATTTACCATAGCGGGAAGCAATGAAATCAGCGATTGAGGCAATGTTTTGCCGCTCGGATATGCTGATCATCTTCTCTATCGGTCGGCCCAGAATAAACAGGGCCGCCATCACGCCAATATAGGTGGGTGGGAACAGCCAGCCATTGGCACTGGCCTGACCCGCCGTGCCATAAAAGGACCAGGATGTGCAATACACCGCCAAAGCCAAGCCATAAATGATGCGGCGGACACGGGGGCTCGGCCGGGAACGAAAGTGTCGGTCTGCCCATCTGGCAATGCCAAACAACAGCCCAAAATAGACCAGTGTTGTTATAATGAGGACCCAGGAACTTAGCATGGCGGCTCTCTATTCCGGGACGTGTAATATCCCATCGGCAAACTCTATCGCATCTTTGCCGGGCTGTAGAGCGATGGGGCCTAAATGTTGAGAGCTAAATGGCTCCACTTTTGCCGTGTCCGAACCTTGACGCCGTTTGGTGTGCACCCATTGACTGGGCGGCAATGGCGGGCCACCGGCCAATCTTGCAAACACCATATCCAATGCGGTTTCAAAATAGGGCTGGATCGGCACGATACGCCCGGCCATGGACGGCAAGGCCGTTAGGGCATCAAAATGCTGGGCATTTTCAATTTCGTAATAACGAAGCTCTGGATGAGGACCAGCGGCAAGGACAGCGCTCATATACGCCCGTGAAGCATGCTCTGGCAGGATCAGCCCATCATTACGCCCATGCAGAATGACAATAGGCCGCTGCCCGGGTTTTGCATTTGCTCGAATCTCTGCAATGCCCGCCATCAAAGCCGGATTTTTCTCTTCGTAGAGTTTGCGCAGGCACAGGGCAGCCGCAAAATTCTGATCCTTTCCCAGTCCATCATAACTGAGTGTGATCCCCATGGTTGGGGCGATACCACTACTTAGGCCGGCAACCTTTGCGCCATCAAAGGCAGGCCCGGCGATAAAGCTAAGATCACACAATTCCTCCTCCACCCCGGCACGACTATAGGCCATGGCATAGGCCGCGCTAAGCGACGGCCAGAGCGCCGCCGGGGACATGATGGATAAATATGGCCAGGCCTCTTTGTGCAATCCTGCACTGTCCACAACCTCAAGGGCTTCGGCGATCTGATCATCCAGAGATTGCGCCGTTAATCGCCCACTTTTTGCCAGCAGGCGACAACGTGTTTTGAGACCATCAGGGGCATAGCGCGTAATGGCGATAAAGGGAGCATTGTCCAGTTTTGGCGAAAGCACTGCGCACGGCGCATAGAGGTTTAGAAGCGTCAGATAATCATAAAACGCCCTGCCCCCCATTACCGGTTTTTGATTTGCATAGGCAATCGGGTATGGCCCATTGGGCGGCGTGATATTGGGCTCGGAAGCCACCACACCATCAATAATGCCACCCTGGTCCAACTCTGCGGCACGCAGGACCGCTGCGCCACCATTAGAGATCGAGGCTGCCAGGGTTCGTGGGCGTTTGGTAACCCCATATTCTTTTCTAAGAACATAGTCCCCATAACGTGCCGCCATCAGCACCACGGCGCCCCAGTCTTTTTCGCTATTGTCTTGTGAGTGGGCGTGCTTGAAGGCTATCCGCCGTGGATGGCCAGAAGCATAGGCCTCAATTGCCTTTGTTTCTTCCAAATTAAACAGGACCGGCGGTTCAGAAGAAGCATCCTTTTCTATCGCGCGTGTACCATCCAGTCGGTACGGCACCCGGTCGTCCAGTGCCACCAATGCGGTGCCGGTTGTCTTGTCAGTCAGCACCAGGGCGCATTGGTGGGCAAAGGCCCATGGGCCGGTCAGCCCAATGGCCCCATAAACGCCGCGCGAGCCGGAGGATGGGGAAACCACCATGCATGGCTTTTGTGGCGCAAAACTATCGGGAACCAGTACGGCAATGGCAAAAGGCCATTTCTGTCCCTTAATACGGGCAGCAGCCAGATATTCTGTGCCGGAAACCCTGATTTGTTCCGGCGTACGCGGCCCATACAGGCGGCCAAACCCGCCCGCATCACTGGTATCCAGCAAGGCCCGGATATTGGTATGAATGGCCAGTGTCCGCAGGCTTTCTCGCTGATGATCTTTATCGGCGTTTTCATCTATGGGTGGCGGGGATGGATTACGCAGTCCGGCCATGTCCAAACCACCATCCAGCAAGCTGTTCTGGTGATAAACCGGGGCCATGCTATAGACGATAAAATCCGGTTCTGCCCTGGGGGTGGGCGCACAGGAAGTGACCAAGCCAAGGGCCAGTATGGCAATTCCAAGCCGATAAAACCCCAATGCACTTGCCATAACGATCCTTCGCCCTCACGGCCCTCAAAAAACAGAAAACAGAAAGAGGGCCAACACTGTGCCCACAGCGGGGACAATGACGGTCAGCGCCCCGACCACACCATAGGCATCCTTGTGGGTTTCACCGCAAATGGCACGTATGGTGGTCACCACATAGCCATTATGGGGCAGGCTATCCAAACCACCCGAGGCAATGGCCACCACCCGGTGTAATGCCTCTGGGTCAACAGGTTGCGGGGCATTCGGCCCCACATAAAGCGGCGCCAGAAGCGGCAGGGCAATCTGCTGACCACCTGAAGCGGAGCCGGTCAGCCCGCAAATCACCGTCACCGCAATGGCGGCCGCAACCAGAGGCGAGCCCGGCATGTTGGTCAGGGCCTCCAGCGCCGCCTGAAAGGCCGGTGAACCTTTGGCGACCGATCCAAAGCCAACTACGGCGCAGGTGTTGGCGATGGCGATCACGGCGCCAGTTGCCCCAAGAGTGAGCGCGCCGCCAAAATCGGTAAAGCGTTTCATATTAAAAAGTGTTGCCACGGCAATGCCCGACGCCAGTGCAATGACCAGCGCATATTTTCCGTAAACCCCTTGCAAAGTGAGAGAAACCAGAAGGACAGTCGCCAATGGCAACAAAGATAAAAGCGGATGCGGCATGGTGCCCGGTGATCTTGGTTCCGGGTCTTCGGCACGACCATTAAATCGCTCGCCATCGGCCACCGCCTTTTTGATCATCCGCGTTAGCCAGTAAAACCCGGTCAGCGCCATAAAGATGGACACCACCAGGCTTACCTGCCATCCGGCATAGGGCGTGGTGCCCAGATATTGAATGGGGATCCAGTTTTGTATTTCCGGCGAGCCTGCGCTGGTCATGGTGAAGGTGACCGAGCCAAAAGCGATGGTGCCTGGCAAAAACCGGCGCGGCAAATTGGCCTCGCGAAACAGGCCCACCGCCATGGGATAGACCGAAAACGCCACAATGAAGACCGACACCCCGCCATAGGTGAGGATGGCACAGGCCGCCACCAGCGCCAAAACGGCATGGCGAACCCCAAGTTTGGCAATAACCCAGTGGGCAATGGAATGGGCGGCGCCACTATCTTCCATCACTTTGCCAAAGATGGCTCCCAGTAAAAACATCAAAAACCAGTCCCGAAAAAAACCGGTAAAGCCAGTCATATAGCTGACGGCAAAGCTGGCCTCGGTGGAGCCTTTTACCGGCAGCAGGGCCAGTCCAGAGGTCAAAGCAATAAGAATCGCACACAATGGCGCGGCAACAAGGATGCTCATGCCGCGCATGGCCAGATACACCAGCAAGGCCAAAGCCACCGCCAACCCTATGATACTGATCACCTTATTCTCCTTGCCCCAGATTTATTTTCCAACACCAGCGCTCTTCAAGTCTGCAAGGTCTGTGTTGCAAGGACCATTAGACCAAAGTCCTAAGGCGTCGTGCAATGCAATTTGTTAGAGTGACGTCGGACATCTGGTCAGTACGAATGGTATGGCCATGCATAAAGAGGGGAAATTCTATGTCTTCAATGAAAAAGCGGGTTTTATTTTCAACGTGTGCCGCCCTGAGCCTGGGCGCCTTGGCACATACCTCCCCGGTCATGGCACAAAGTGACGAGCCGACCATAAAAGAAGACACCATTATTGTTTCCGCGCGTCGCCGCGAAGAAAGCCTGCAAGACGTCCCCCTGGCGGTTTCGGCCTTCAGTGCAGAAAAACTGGAACAAATGGGCGCCGTGGATATTACCAATTTGCAGGCACAAACCCCTAATGTAACCTTTGTGGTCAGCCGGGGCACCAATTCCACACTGACCGCCTTTATTCGCGGTGTTGGTCAACAGGACCCGCTATGGGGTTTTCAACCCGGCGTCGGCCTTTATCTTGACGATGTCTATATTGCCCGCCCTCAGGGCGCGGTGCTGGATATTTATGATGTACAGCGTATCGAGGTACTGCGCGGTCCCCAGGGCACGCTCTATGGCCGCAACACCATTGGTGGCGCGATCAAATACGTCACCAAACGCCTGAATATGGAAAAACCTGAGCTGATGGCGCGGGTCAATGTTGGCTCTTACAGCCAATTGGACACCATTGTTTCCGGCTCGGTTCCTCTGGTTTCTGACAAGCTGGCCATTGGCGGGGCGCTGGCCAATTACCAACGCGATGGTTTTGGCAAGAATGTCTATACCGGCGCGGATCAATATAATAAGGACGTATTGGCCGGGCGGGCTTCGATCGAGTTCACCCCCACGGAAAATGTCTTTTTCCGCCTCACCGGGGACTTTGCCGACGATGATTCCAATGCCAAACACGGGCATCGCGAATTACCCGGCGTTTTGGGCGGCGAGCCGGTCTTAAAAGACGTTTACGACACTCGCGCTGGGGCGGGCGACCGCAACAATGTTGAAACCCGCGGCGGGTCATTTTTGGCCGAGTTTGATCTCAACGACCAGTTCACCTTGAAGTCCATCAGCGCCTATCGCGAGGGCAATTCACAGACTCCGATCGACTTTGATGGTCTGCCAGTTCAGGATTTTGACGTGCCGGCATTTTATGATGACGATCAGTTTACCCAGGAATTCCAATTGCTCTTTGATACCGGCCGGGCATCGGGGGTGTTTGGGCTTTATTACCTGGATGCCAATGCCAATGGTGCCTTCGATGTGATCCTCACCAATCTGGTGCCGGGACTGGGATTTACCCTCTTTAATTCAGGCAATGTGGACAGCAAAAGTTATTCTGCCTATGGCGATGTCACCATTGATCTGGACGACCAATGGAGTGTTTCTGTTGGCGGGCGTTATACCAGCGACAAAACCACGGCCACCATTGTGCGCGAGCGTTGGCTGGGCAATGGCAGCGGCAGCTTTGCCGACAACCCGGCAGCCTTCTTGTTGTCAGTCGATACTAATATTCGGCCTTCACGCACCGACAATAAGTTTTCGCCACGAATTTCTGTTGAATATGCTGCCAGTGAAGACCTCAATCTCTATGCCAGCTATGCACAAGGCTTTAAATCCGGTGGGTTTGACCCACGGGGCAATGCGGCGGTGAGCTCGTTAGTGGCCACTGGATTTGGCCCGGAAACCGTCGACAACTTTGAACTTGGAGCCAAAGGCAGCTTTTTGGATGGCACCCTGACGCTAAACACCGCACTTTTTTTTATGCCAATTACACGGATCAGCAGATCACGGTTCAGCAAGGCGCCGATACCAATGGGGATGGGGTCAATGACACCTTTGTCAGTGGTGTGTTTAACGCGGGCAAATCCCGCTATAAAGGTCTGGAAATTGAAGGCACCGCCCACTTTACCGACCAATGGAGTGCTGATTTCAACCTGGGCTATATTGATGCCAATATCCGTGAAATTATTTCCGGTGGCGTGAATGTTGCCAATCAGTTTGTGGTACAAAATACGCCAGATTTTACCGGCAGTTTTTCGCTGAACTTCAACACGGAACTGGCCGATGATAAAGGCTCGATCAATGTGCGCGGCACCGTGTCCTATCGGGATAAATACTTCATTTTTAATGCGGCGGCCCCCGGGTTTGGCCCGGGTGTAAACCCCGCTCTTTCCCAATGGCGGCCCGGCCCTAGACCCGAACAGTTCCACCACGTTGGACGCCAGCATGATCTGGACCAGTCCAAGTGGAAAATGGCAGCTTAGCCTGATCGGTAAGAATTTGACCGATGAGCGGACCCGCGTTGCCTATTACAACTTTGTAACGCCTAGCCAGCTTGGCGTGGAAAGCGCCTATAGCGCCTTTTATGCCCCGCCGCGCACGGTCACAGCCAGCGTGCAGATCCGGTATTAGGGTCCAGACCCATTCAGATGATTGATTTCACGAGGAGTGTTCTTTTGCTTAAACAGGAAAAAGGGTGCCGGAATATGATATATTTTCAAGGCCTTTTGACGCCTTTAAGCGAAAAAGAACCCTCGCCGTCCCGGTGCTTTTAGGAAACAAGGGACGAAAACCAGCATACCTCAAGTGCACAAATGAAAAATCGATTTTGTTGCGCTATCCAAAATCGATATAGCGTGCGCTTGAGGGAACTGGCCTAAATGGCCCCTAATATTTCAAACGAACCGAAATCCCTGTGGTAACCGGCACCGGTGGTGTGTGCTGAACGGTTTGCCGAAAACTGAAAGGATTACCAAAGGCAAAGGTGTTCTCTTTTTCGTTAAGCGCATTGCGAACAAACAACGAGACTTGCCAATGCTCTGGCGCATCCAGTTCCAGCCGCAAATTCAACATGTGTGAGCGTTCCGCGTGGCGATTATCGGCGCGCGTAAAGGTCAGGTTCGCCTGACCTGAATAGGCATAATCAAGGCCCACATGCCAGTCTTTCCCAGGCCAGGCAGGCCAAGTGTACTCCGCAGAAATACCGCCAGCCAGTTTGGGGATGCTGGGAAGTTGATTATTAGGGTTTGCACCAAGAAATGGGTTGGCAATCACCAGCTTTGCATCATTAAAGGCGATATTGGCACCAATACTTAAGCCATCAAATGGTTCGGCGTGCACTTCCATCTCCAGCCCGCGACTGCGCGCGTACCCGGCATTGAGAATAAAGGAAAACCCATCGGGTAAAATCTGGTCAGATTGAATATCATTCCATTTGAAGGTGAAGGCAGCAACATCGATTTGAAGACGGCCATCGGATAAAGAAAATTTGCCACCGACCTCATACATCTTAAGCTTGTCGGGCTCAAACGTTTGGTCTTTACCTTTTTGAACATCATTTTCTTCGGTTTCAAAAAACACACTGTCCGGGCTGTTCAGGTTGATCCCCCCAGGACGATAGCCCTGGCTGGCCTGTACATAATACAGTGTGTGGTTGTTGGGCTGATAACTGAGTACAGCCTTGGGCGTAAAACCTTGATCACGGCTCTTACCGGCCCGTGGGATGGCCCCTTTACCCAAAGAGCCATCAACGGTTGCCTGGGTGCGCTCATCTGAATAGAACCAGCGAAGCCCCCCCGTCAGATTCACATTATGGGGCAAATGCCATGTGGTCTCCCCAAAAAGCGCCACCTCATTGGTTCTCTCACGGCGATTTTCCCGGAATGCCACATCGCCATCAGCTGGATTGGTACCCAATGAGGCGGCCAACCCCGGAATGGTCAATGAAGAGCGATAGGTTTCATGGCGCTGGGAAAGAAAGGTACCAATCAGCCAATCAAAACGACCGCCAGTGCGCGAGACCAGACGGGACTCATTTGTAACCATATTGATAACGCGTTTAACTGCAAATGGACTGGCCGTGATTGGCAATCCAGACAGACTGGGAACAGAACTGGAGGCATCAATCCGGTCATCAATGGTACGATGGACAATGGCCGTAGAAGACACAATATCACCCCAGTGATACGAGCCTTTCACGTCAACAAATGGGTTGATGTAGTCATCCTCATGGGGCTCCTGAACCAGATTGGCCCGATTGTAAGGGCCCAGGGATTCCAGAAAATACTGCGTGTCGTCCGCGATCACATCCTGAAAATTCAACCCTGTGGTTACCGACCAGTTTTCATTTAAATAGGCCAACAGGCGCAACCGCGTCCCAAATACATCGGTCGAATTCACATTCTTCAAATTCAGAGCAACATCGTCAATATACCCTGCGGTATGGTCGATATAGCCTGTGGCACGAAACGCCAACTTGTCGGCGATCAGAGGCAGATTGATGGTGGTGCTAAGATGCTTGTTGGTGCCCCCACTGTGAGTTTGTGAAATACTGGTGTGAAAAATCGCTGTATAATTCTCCATATCCGGCAAGTTGGTAACCACCCGATACAGGCCACCCAAAGATCCAGCGCCGTAGAGCGTGCCCTGGGGGCCGCGCAACACCTCTACATGATCCACATCTTCCAGCTGAAGATAGGGGTCCGGCTCGTTATAGTTCAGGCGAATATTATCCAGATATGCCCCAATAGTGGCCTGTTGGCGTCCGGTAAAACTGCCGTCTGAAATGCCGCGTATAAAAATTTTGTTCCGGCTGGGCCCCAGGTTGGTAGAGGACATGCCCGCTGTATGTTGAGCCAGCGCATTGGTATCATTTATCTGCAAACGCTCCATTTCAATGGAACCTTTGACTGCCAGGCTAAGGGGCAGCCGTCGGGCGATGCTGGCTCTTTTGGTGGCGTGAACAATAATAAGGTCCTCATTGATCTTGGGGCCCTTGATCGCAGAGCTTTGCGCAATGTTGGGCTCACCAGCATGGCGCATTGGCACTGGGGCAACAATAATGCGATAGGCCCCCGGCCCAGCCCGGCGAAATCCGTAGCCAGATCCTTCCAACACTGCCTTAAGAGCCTCTTCGCGACCAAACAGGCCCAGCACCGCCTTGCGCCTTACTTTTTCCAGATCCAGATCAGAAAAATCAACAGAAATACGGGTCTGGCGTGCCAATTGGGTCAGCGCCCGGTCCAGCCGCATGGGAGGCAGATCAATAATAAAAGTTTTTTCGTCATCGGCATAGGCAGCCGGCACGGTCAAAAGCGCCATGATGCCGATCAAACCCGCGGCCAGCGCTTTTGTGCTGAATTTATGGATATTCCACCCGACCATGCTCATACCTTTACTCACGAAATATTTATTGGTCATTACGATTCATTATTATGAAGCAAAAGAACACTGGAGGACGTTTCTTTTGTCTTTAACGAAAAGAATGCCGTTAAATCGCGTAAGGCTCTTTTCTGGTCATGGATTTGCAGTACGCCTGAAAAGCGTAAGTTTCCAAGATCGGCGTCCGCCAGGATCACCGGTCTGTCAAAATACCGGTTCAACTCGGCGGTTACGGTGGCCAGGTTGTCATTTTCAAACACCAATTGGCCTTGTTTCCATGCCGTAAGCTGTTCCACATCAAAGGTATGGGTCTCAAGATCATGGCCAATTCTGTATACTGCCTGATCACCTGCCGTCAGACGGACAGGTTTAGGCATTACGGATCGTGGTTCGCCATTGGCCATAACCAGGCCGATATCCACAATCCCTTCAGTGACCGACACCTGGGTACGGCCCAGATCATTGCGTATATCAAACCGGGTACCAACGTCCGTCACTTTCAGATCATTGACGGCTACCGTAAAGGGGCGGGACTGGTCATGATGAACAGTAAAAAAGGCTTCTCCCTTTTTCATGTTCACTTGGCGAATATTCTTGCCATAGTGAATGCTGATGTCCGTATTGGTATTCAACATAACGGTGGTGCCATCGGCCAGCGTTATGGTGCGCTGTTCTCCTATGCCTGTGCTATAGGAGGCACTTTGGCTGCTTAGAAAAACCGGCGCGGCCAAAACCAATAAAGTGGCCGCAATCGCAGTTCCAAACCCGCCGCCAAAGACTATGGGGCGCGCACGCACCGCAGAAGGCAAACGATGAAAAGGGAAAGCAATTATGTTTTTGGTGGACGTTTTTTTTCCGTCACTCAAACAGGCTGGTTCAGCCAACTCGCCTGCCACATCCCATATTCTGACCACCGCATCATAAGCTGCATTATAAGCCGGGTCGGTTTCCAGCCAGCGCGTAAAGGCCATCCAGTCATCGCTGGTAGCTGCACCGCCCTGTAGCCGCACGTGCCACTGCACGGCTTCTTCTTCGAGCTTGCCAGGGTCATATGTATGTACGTGCGTTTTCATTGCTTATATTTCTTGTTTTATAACCGAGTGACGCCACCGATTACGCTGACCCTCCAGTTTTTCTTTAAAAATTCCTGTCCCCTTTTGGCCCACCACTTTGCCAAACAAAGGCCCCATAAGGATTATTATAGGGTAGCAAAATACCAACTCTGTCCTGTCTTGCTAATGCTCTGATCATGCATCTTTTTTTCTCTATATATAGAGACATAAAGTCGCCCCAATAAAAAATGCAATATTTTCAAATAAATTGCATCTCCACTGGAGGGTGAAGCCCCCTCATGACGTCTTCCCGGTATGAGCAGCACATCAGCTGCCAAACCATAAAAACCGAGGAAAGATCGTGAGTGTTTTAGAGTTACAGATTAGCAATGATGGCAAAGACCGCGGCCAGGTTCTGATCAACCGTGATACCGTTGGCAGCTATGCTCGGGTTACCCCGGCGGTGATCTCGCTGACCAAACACTTCATGCCGGAACGTCGCCGCGTTGAAGCTTTTATCGAAAAAATCTATGCGGAAAAATACGGCGCCAAACTGGAGACTCACTACCCTTATCTGATGAGTGCTCGCGATGCCTCTGGCAAGATTTTGGCGGCCATTGGTTTTCGCCTGGCCAAAGACGAACCTCTGTTTCTGGAACATTATCTGGATAATACAATCGAACATGACATCAGCAACAGCCTGTGTCGCAAAGTAGAGCGTGCAGAAATCGCCGAGCTGGGCAGCCTGGCTTCTGAAGGTCACGGCGCCACTTTCTTCTTGTTCATGGTGTTGGCGGATTACCTGAAATCACAAGGTTTGAACTATGCCACCATCACCGGCACCCGGGTTCTGAAGCGCTTTTTCGGACATCTTGGTCTTGACCCCCGTCAACTGGCCAAAGCAGACAAAATGCGCCTTCCTGATCAGGGCGAACATTGGGGCAGCTATTATGACACCGACCCGCAAGTTCTGTTTGGTGATATTGCCGCCGGGTGTCGTCTGCTTCCTGTGAACTATAAGGGCAGTGCAGGTATTGCCAATGATGTGGAGCCACAACCCCTCTATTCTCGCCTGCATCGGCCGCTGAACGGAGCCGTAAAATGAGCGCCGTTATAGACGCCATCCGGGGTCATGCACGCGTCAAACCTGATGCCCTGGCTCTGCAAGGTGCCGGTTGGGAGTGCACCTATAAAGATTTGGCACTGGCCATCGACAGAACCGCAGACTGGCTGCAAAAGCATTGTCTGACCCACCGCCCCGTTGCTGTAGACGTATCCAACGGGCCTGCCTGGATCATTTTGGACCTGGCATTGGAGCAGGCATGTCTGGCCAGTGTGCCGCTGCCACCATTTTTCACGCCATTGCAACGGCAACATGCCCTTGCCGATTGCGGCGCAAGATGGCTGATCAGCGACACGGAAGAGGTAGATATTACCACCGATGGAGCGAAGGTTAAAACCTTTAACATTGGTCCCTTTTCCCTGCGGGCCCATTCCCTGGATTTACCAAAAGCCAACATCCCCGATGGAACGGCAAAAATCACCTACACTTCTGGCTCTACAGGCAATCCAAAAGGGGTTTGCCTGTCGCAGGAAGGCATGGAAGCGGTATCACGGTCCCTGGTTGAGGTGATTGGCAGTGATTATGCCGGCACGCATTTCTCGGTGCTGCCCCTACCAGTATTGCTGGAAAACGTTGCCGGCCTCTACACCACTTTACTGGCGGGCGGGTGTTGTCGCATTGAACCTTCCAAGGCCATCGGCTTTGAGCACACCTTTATGCCCGATTTTTCTCTTTTGGCACGCAGTCTGCGCGAAGCCAAAGCCAGCAGCATTATCCTGGTGCCGGAAATTTTGGGTGGGCTGCTCTCCACGCTGGAGGCCGAAGATGGCCGCCTGGACGATATGCGCCTGATCGCCGTGGGCGGTGCGCGTGTTGCCCCGGATCTATTAAAACGGGCCAAAGCTCGTGGCTTGCCAGTTTTTCAAGGCTATGGCCTGAGCGAAGTGGCCTCTGTGGTGGCCCTGAATACGCCCAATGATATTGACCCGGAAACTACCGGTCGGGTGTTGCCCCATGTCAAACTCAGCATTGATGACGATGGCGAGATCATCATTCATAACCCTGCTTTGCTGGGATATACCGGCACCCATACCTTCACCACCCCTCTACGTACTGGAGATCTGGGCGCCATTGATGACAATGGTCGCCTGCGCATTACCGGGCGCAAAGCCAACCTCATCATTTCGGGTTTTGGCCGCAATATCGCCCCGGAGTGGGTCGAAAGTGAATTGCTGGCCGAGCCACAAATTGGCCAGGCCGTCGTTTATGGCGAGGCCAAGCCCGCCCTTGGCGCCCTGATTGTTCCCGGTGGTTTTGATGTAGACGATCCGGCCCTGGCCGCTGCCATAGCCCGCGCCAATGATCGCCTGCCTGATTACGCCCGTATTAAACACTGGGTCAAAACCATGCCTTTCTTGCCGTCAAATGGATTGGCAACCGGTAATGGACGCCCCAAACGCAAACAAATCCTCAAGGAGTATAAAAAAATGACGGAAGCCAGTTACAAGACCGAGGGCCAGAGCCGTTCTTTCTTCGAACGTCTGGTTCAGGAAACCGCCGCTGAGCAGCAATACCTTAGCAATATCCCGCAAATCATGGATGCCATGAAAGGCGATATTTCGCTGGAAACCTATATTGCTTATCTCACCGAGGCCTATCACCACGTCAAACATACGGTGCCTTTGATGGAATGTGCCAAAGCCCATATGCCAAAGGAAAAATCCAATATGATTGCTGCCCTTGAAGAATATATCGAGGAAGAAACCGGACACGAAGAATGGATCCTTAATGATATTGCCAATGCCGGCGGAGATGCCGAAGCCGTGCGCAATGGCAAGCCCCGCTTTGCCACAGAAATGATGGTTTCTTACGCTTATGATACCATCACCCGCATTAACCCGGTTGCCTTTTTTGGCATGGTACTGGTTCTGGAAGGTACCAGCACACAATTGGCCACCAATGGCGCCAAAGCGGTTCAGGAAAAACTGGGACTGGATGACAATTGTTTTTCCTACCTCACTTCTCATGGTGCCCTTGATCTGGAACACATGAAGTTTTTTGCCGATCTGATGGGGCAAATCGATGACCCTAAAGATCAGGAAGACATCCTGCACATGGCCAAACGTATGTTTGTCTTATTCGGCAACATGTTTGGCGGCATTCCCCACAAAGAGGAGATTAAAAATGCGGCTTAAAGGAAAACATGTCGTGATCACTGGCGGTGCCGGTGGTCTGGGCAGTCGTATCAGCGCCTTGATGCAGAAAAAAGGCGCTCGCCTGACCATCGTGGATCGTGCCAAGGAACTGCCCTTTGAGGCGAATCTGGTAACTGGAGACCTTTCGACACAGGAAGGCATCACCGCCATTGGTGAACAATTGGCCGCCCTGGAGCCGGACATTCTGGTCAATTTGGCGGGTATCCAGTATTTTGGCCCGCTGGAAAAACAACCGACAGACTCTATCCAGCTCACCTATATGATCAATTTGGTGGCGCCGGTGATGTTAAGTCAGGCGGTATTGCCAGCCATGCGCAAGCGCGGCAAAGGCCAGATCGTCAATATCGGCTCTATTTTCGGGTCTATTAACTTTGCCCATTTTGCCACGTACTCGTCGGCCAAAGCCGGTTTGAAAGGGTTTAGCGAAGCCATCAGACGCGAGCTGCAAAGCACCGGCATTGGCGTAACCTATATTGCCCCACGAGCCGTAAAAACGCCGCTGAACAACAACACCGTCATGCGCTTTGCCGAACTGACCCGCATGGCCATGGATGACCCGGATTATGTGGCAAACCGTATCGTTAAATCGATCATCGCCGGTAAGAAAGACGTCTATATTGGCTTCCCGGAAAGCTTTTTTGTGCGCCTCAACGCGGTATTACCCCGCCTGGTTGATGGCTCATTGGTGGCGAATGACAAGATTGCTCGCAACCTGTTTCAAATCCAACAATCCTGATTGGGAGACTTATGATGAAAATGCTCACTCTTGCCATTTTTGGCGCCCTTATGATGGTGCAACCGGTCTACGCCGATGCCGTTGACGATGGCGTTGCCCACCTTCAACAACAATGGGCGGTGATCAATTACAAAACCCCCGACCCCAAAGTGCAACTTGAAAAAATGGCGGCTTTGGCTGACGAAGCTGATCAGCTCACCGCGGCCAATCCTAACCGTGCGGAACCGCTTGTCTGGTCGGCGATTATCAAAAGCACCGAAGCCGGCATGAAAGGCGGCATGGGCGCTTTGGGGCTGGCCAAACAGGCCCGCCGCGAACTGGAACAAGCCATCAAAATAGATGGTAAAGCGCTGGATGGTTCTGCCTATACCAGTCTTGGTTCCCTGTATTACCAGGTTCCCGGTGGCCCGATTGGTTTTGGCAGCAAGAAAAAAAGCCCGGGCCAACCTGAAACAGGCCCTGGCCATTAATCCGGACGGCATTGATGCCAACTATTTTTACGGTGATTTCCTGTTGCGCCGTAAAAAATATGATGAGGCAATTGCCGCCTTCGAACATGCACTGGATGCCCCGGCGCGCCCCAACCGGCCTATTGCTGATGAAGGCCGTCGCAAGGAAATCGAGGCAAAACTGGCCGAAGCAAAAGCAAAAATTGCTGGCTAGCCAGACTGTACACAATACACATGCACACCCGCCCGGCTAAACCCGGGCGGGCTGTGATGTAGGGTTTAGATCCTAGTTGCCTGCAGGAATTGGGCAAGATTGAAGAGGGCACAATTGCAATGCCTGTCTTGAACCTAGCTGCGCAAACGTTCAACTGTCTTGGAAAGTTTTTTGTAATCACCTGGATGGCAGCTCTTACCTCAATGGTAAATACACCGGTTCAGGCCACTCCCCCCCCGGATTTCAAGTTTGGAAGGATGGTTACCCCCCAAGACCATTCGCCCGCTCGCGGGGTAAGGCCGTTATTGGTCATTCTATTGCAAGCTCGCCCCGGCCAGGGCGTCACCCCTGCCCTCACCCATGATAGCACGTATTACGAACGCCGCCTGTTTGGCCCGGGTTATCCCAATGTTGCTGATTACTACAAGGCCAACTCTTTCTTCATGACCAGCACAGCGGCACGTGGCGGCCGTGGCATGAGCTGGCGTAAAGCGGCTATAATCGGCCCGTTCGCGGATACGACGCCTCCCAGCACAAAAAAAAAGACCCTGGTGCCGCCAATAAAGAAAACAGCAACCGGCGTTTCAGCAGTATCAAAAGGATAGCTGCGGCCCATGAATTTGATTTTGGGCGCTATGATCGCAATCGAGATGGTACCATTAGCACAGCCGAACTGGGCATACTGGTTATTGACAATTTTTCCCACATTGGCGGTGTTACCAGCGCCAATCCTGGGTGTATCGATGTCCACCGCCCGGCTGGCGGCATGGTTTCCGTGTGTTCTGCCGTGTCGTTTACCGGCGAGGATACCAATCTTGCCACGTTTGCCCACGAACTGAGTCATCAATTGGGCACGATTGACCTTTATGGTACGAACTGTCTGAGTAAAAACCCTCTCTCTCATGTCATGTACAGCAGCGGATGATCTGTTTCTCAGCCTCCTGGACCCATGGCACCGCAGTCGTCTGGGGTGGATAAAGCCACGTATATTCGCCCTGAACCACGCCGGCTCGGCTTATCTGGCGGCCCCTACGAATAATGATGAAGGTGCTTACAATAATGGGCCGATTATTCTTTATGATCCCAGCCAGGGCACCCGGGAATATTTTATATTGGAATACCGCTCACGACAGCGGGATAGAGCGAATAACCCCTATGGTTACGATGCTGATATTTCTCGCAATGGTATTGTAGTCTGGCATATCAAAACCGATAGCGGCGGCAATCTGCTCAGCATTCCAGATCGCATACCCGATCGTCTCAACCACAAGTGCGGAGAAAAGGATGACAAGGGCGTGTACCACACCAGCACAGCCATCATAGGAAAACGTTTGCGCAATAATACCATCCAACAACCCACAAGATTGCCCGGCATAGGCCTGAGTTGTGGCAAGGTGATGTCGGCGGTGGTCATTTCCCCAGGAGGCCAAGGCCGTCCTAACCAGTGGGGAGGCAGTCTGCCCTGGACGCCGCATTCTGGCCCCTTTTACCTCAAATGGCTGAACCATGCCAATACCGACTATGGCCAGGATACCGGCATGCGATTTCGGGTTTATGACATGGACAAAAAAGGGGCCAGGGTTCGCTGGGATCCCCGTTAACGTGTTTTCCAGTAGGAAACACACGGGATTTTCTCACGATCACATCGATCCGCATATTTACGGGCGATTTCGGTAATCTCCTGAAGCAGTCCACTTTGTAGGGTGATTGGGGTAAGACCCAGCCCCAACAGGCTGTCATTCTTGACGTGCAATTCGTTTTCAGCCGCTTCGTTACGCGGATTATCAACATTGGCAATTTGCGCGCCAGTCAACTCGCTGATCATCTGTGCCAGATCACGCACCCGATGGGTTTCAGTCATCTGGTTCATAATGTGTACCCGCTCACCAGCCTGCGGCGGGTTTTCCACGGCGAGCAGAATACACTTCACCGTATCCTGAATATTGATAAAGGCACGAGTTTGCCCGCCAGTACCATGCACTGTCAGTGGATAATCCACCGCCGCCTGCATCAAAAACCGGTTCAACACGGTGCCATAGTCGCCGTCATAGTCAAAACGGTTGATCAGGCGCTCGTCCAGACGCGTTTCCTCGGTTTGCGTGCCCCAGACTATGCCCTGGTGCAGATCCGTAACCTTGATACCATCATTCTTGTTATAATAAGCAAATAGCAATTGGTCCTGGGTTTTGGTCAGGTGATAAATACTGCCCGGATTGGCTGGGTAGAGAATTTCCTGGGTAAGGTTTTCCCCCTCGTCGGTTTCCACCTTGATCTGAAGATAACCTTCGGGGATTTTCATCCCCGCCGTACCATATCCATAAACCCCCATCGTACCCAGATGGATGATGTGGGTGTCCAATGCATTGGCCTCGACAATGGCGGCCAGTATATTGTTAGTAGCGTTCAGGTTGTTATCAACTGTATAGCGTTTGTGATACGAGGATTTCATCGAATAAGGCGCAGCACGCTGTTCCGCAAAATGGATGACCGTATCGGGTTTAAATTCGCTAAACAGAGATAAAAGCCGGTGATAATGCTTGGCGATATTGAAATTATAGAATGGAATTTTGTGACCACTGACCTCTTCCCACGCCGCCAGGCGAACGCCCATATGAGAAATTGGCGTCAGGGAACCAACTTCCAGTTCATTATCTATATTTCGCCGCGACAGATTGTCGACAATGACCACCTCATGGCCCATTTTGGAAAGATGCAGCGCCGTTGGCCAGCCACAAAATCCATCGCCGCCCAATACACAAATCCGCTTACCCATCTCTGTCCCCTTAGACTCGATCAATCGATTCAATAGATATAATTTCGGTGTTTGGCAAAGGTGTGACACCATAAAAAAAGCGCAGAGCAAAACCCCGCGCTTTTTCGGTCATGAAGGATTGAGAGACTATTCGCAACCGGCAAAACCGTCGGCTTCCATTTTAGCTTCATAGGGCGCAGCCACATCGGTACCGGCAACGTAATTGCCTTTAATATCATCCCAGTCTTCGGCCTGAATTTCGACCATCCAGTTTGCATAGGGGTCTTCATTTGCCAGACTGGGATTGGCAACCAGAGCCTCATTAGAGGCAACCACCTCACCGCCCGCAAGGGATTTGGCCGGGCCAACCCATTTACCTGATTCTACAGTTGCACAAGAACGACCAGCCTTGACCTTGCGGCCAACTTTTTTAGGGGTAAAGGCAACCAGCTGCCCCGCCATAGCCGTGGCGACCGAGGTCATGCCCAGCCTGATTTTACCGCCGCCTTCTTCTTTTACCCAAATGTGGTTTTCCACATCATAAAGAAGGTCTTCGGGGAAATGGCAACCGCGAACGTCTGGCATGATAAGAATCCTTTTGTCTTACTCTCTATACGGAATTTAACCGGATCGGTTTGGAAGAGCAACAAAACTCTCCAAGGCCTGCCACTTCCATTTTACCACTGACAAACAGATAAAGATGGTTGGCCACCAGGCGCATCATGGCAAGACGATTGGGTGTGTCTTCATGATCCGGATCCAGCACAATCAAATTATAATGGTAAACCAGTTCACGTGCGGTTTCACGACAGGCATTAAAGCTGGGATCGCCCTTCGCCCCCTGTCTGTGCAGGGCCAGAATCCGAAATCCCTCTTTCAACTCATCCGTGGGTATCTTGTCGTGGGCACTCAGCCAGTGCTCTAATATTTCTTCACCAGAATGCAGCAAAAAGAGAGCTGCCGCCGCCGGATCCCCTTCGGGCAAGGGGGCATCCAGAGCTTTGCCTATGTCGGCAACGCTTCTCATGCGATTTTCATTTCCTTCAACATGGGAATGGCATTGGAAACATTTTCATGAATGCCGACTTTGCGCGGGCTAAGGCCCATGGCCAGACCAAGCAATTGTGTAAAATAAATGATCTTCACATTGGTTTGCGCTGACATGCGTTTGAGAGCGCGAATCTGGTGCATTTCCAGACCTGAATGACAGGTCGGGCATTCGGTGGCAATAACATCGGCCCCGGCGGCTTCGGCAGCCTGCAGGATATTCAGCACCAATTTGGTAGAGGTGTCACTGTCGGACAAGGTATGCGCGCCACCGCAACAGGCGGTTTTTAGCGGAAACTCCACATTTACGGCGCCTGCAATTTCCAGCAAATCATCCATATAATGAGGCTTTGACGTGCTCTCGCTGTCGCCCCCCTGATCTTTTTCGGGGAAAATATGGCGTGGACGTGTGTACATACAGCCGTAATAGTTGGCAACTTTCAATCCCTTAAGGCCACCTTTGATTTTGGCTTTCAGCTCTTCTTCGCCATAACCAAACTTGATCCAGTCCAGCGCATGGATGGTTTCCACCTGTCCGGCTTCATAGGCGGGGTGGTCGGCCTTGGCAGAAATTTTCTCCACAACCTCGCGAGATTTTTCCTTATGAGCGATGTCATATTCCGCTTTTTTGAGATTGTGATAACAGCCATTACAGGGTGCCATCACCACATCCTGTCCCATATTATTATGGGCCAGAGACATCACCCGCGAGGACAGGTAAGTCTGGATTTCCGGGTCAACATTCTTGACCTCCATCGCCCCACAGCAATTCCAGTTTTCGATATCAACCAGTTCCAGGTCCAGTTTTTTGGCAATGGCCCGGGTAGAGGTATTATAGGGCTGTGCCGTGCCTTCCAGCGCACAGCCGTGGTAATAGGCAACTTTTTTGTATTTTTCTTTGCGGTCGGACATTGGTCGATCCTTTATTTAATGGGGTCCAGGCCAAGGGCGGCGCGTTCAGCAGCCTTCTCCTCGGCAATATGTTCTTCGATAGCAGCCCGGGCTTTGCCCCAGCCTTTGGTTTTGGGTTGGAAAATGGTCGCCCAGCCCATCCCAAAGAGAAATTTGATCGGCAAATTGGTGATCATTTTTTTGACCATTTCAATCAGCCAGTCTTGAACCAGCGGTTGCTTGGAATTCAACAGGAAGTTCTTCAAAATCCGGCCATCCTCAATCTTGCCGGTCTGCACCACCTGGCGAGTGAATTCTGCATCGAAAATCGTAGAAGGCGTCGTTTCCGTATGCCCCTTCATTTCCAGCCAATGCGCGGTAGCCTTCATGACCCCTTCGGGCACTACATCGCGCGGACAGGCATAGGTGCATTTGTTGCAGGAAACGCATTGCCAGATAATTTCCTTATCCCGCAACAACTCGGATTCCATACCCATACGGATCAGGTAAATCCAGTACCGTGGGTTAAAGTCGGGATTGATGGCATTGACCGTGCACGAATTGGTGCACGAGCCACATTGCCAGCATCGGTGGATATATTCACCGCCGGGCAAGGCCGCAATTTCTTCCTGTAACTGTTCGTTATAATCGGTGACCACCCGGGTTTCGATAAACGTGCTCCAATGGCCGGAAACATCCACCCCATCGATAACCAGATTATCGTGGGTTTTGATGTTTTCCGGGCGGATCAGGTGTTTTTCATGAATGGCCATAGGTTCACTCAGTTTTGTTCAAGAAGGTTGGCGTCTTCCAGCACGAAAGCCGTGCCATCAATCGATTTCAGCCGGGTTTTATTGGTTTTGGGCTTGATCCCGTCCAGCCCCAAAAGCCGGCGGGTGTATTCCATGGGGTCTTGCGGCGAGGCAAAGTCAGTACGTAAATACGAGCCGCCCTGGGCACAGATATAATCGGCATAAATTTGCGCGCATAAAAGGTCGATATAGTTCAGCACATCGCGGAAAATACCGTTTTCAGTCAGATACTGGCTGAGTTCTTCACGAAGCGTAATAAAAGTCAGATAGGTGTCGGGAACCTCCAGGGTCATATGATCGATCTGATCATCAAACCACACTTCACGCAAAAATCCGGTATTGGCGTTAACGTCCCACATCCAGCGGGTCATCAGCGGATAACGTTCCGGGTCCACATTATGCAGAATTTCTGCCGCCAGATCGCGCACCCAGCGGTGTTTTTTGTCCACGGGAAAGGCCAGACAAAACGCATTGATGCGCGCATCAGCCGTCGAGGTGTCCTCGCGCCCCTCCAGTAATTCGCCGACCGCAGTTCTTAAGGCCGTAAATTTATCCACCTCCAGATAGGGGGCCACACGACGTCGAACTGTCGACATGAACACACACAGGCCACTAAACGTCTCGGCACTCATGGTTTCATGGGCGTTATCCAGCAAGGCTTCTTTAAAAAGCGTGCTTTTCAGTTTCAGGGCTTCGATATAACGCTCTATTCCCCCCATGGGTTCACACCCGGCAATGGCCTGTTGCAAGGCTTGCTGTAAAATGGGTCCAGACAAGTGTAATTCTGGGCGTGCTTCACCCACCGCCAAAGCGGCCTCCTTTTTTGATTTGTTCAAAAAGGATAACACCAGACCTTACTCCGCCGCGGCCATCTGGCCATTGGCAATCGCCAGCGCGCTAAACGCAGCGGCCTGCCCCTGGGCAATGGAATCATCAATGGTTTCCGGCCCTGTGGCCGAACCGGCGACAAACACGCCCTCGCGCGAGCTGGCCCCCATCCCCCCATAAGAGGAAGCACGGTCAATAAAGCCGTTGGGTTCCAGATTGACGTCAAAAATCGATGACAGCAGCATGTTGTCCACATTGGGGTCCATGCCAATGGCGTGCACCACCAGATCAAAAGGAATGGTGATCGGGCGTTTGACCAGTGTATCTTCGCCTTTGACAATCACCTTGTCGCCATCAGAGGTCACCTCGGCAATACGCGCCTTGATGTATTTGACTTTGAACTCTTCCTGGCTTTTCCAGTAATATTTGGTTTCCAGAAGACCAAAGGTACGGATATCCATGTAGTAGATATAGACGTGGCAGTCCGGCAGCTCTTCACGAATTTCCATCGCCAGATTGGCCGACACCGAACAACAGATTTTCGAGCACCATTCACGGCCAATTTGCCGGTCGCGGGACCCCACGCACAGCAAAATGGCCACCCGTTTTGGTTTTTCACCATTGGAAGGACGACGCACGCCCTGGCCCGATGAAATCATCTGTTCCACCTGTGTGGTGGTCACCACATCTGGATAGGTGCCAAAGCCCCACTCAGGCTTGTTGATACTGTCAAAATGGGTAAAGCCGGTGCACAGCACCGCGGCCGCAACCCTATTGCCCTTGCCTTCGGAATATTTCACCGAAAAATTGCCGGGTTGGCCGGAAAATTCTTTGACGGTGGTGCCGGTTTTTACCGTGATCAGCTTGTTGCCGGTCACCCGGTCAACCATGCCGCCAATGGCATCCTTGGCCCACTCCCCCGAAGGCACCAGCTTGGCATAGCCAGAATGAATTGGCG
>JAUZSF010000023.1 GCA_030949705.1 Robiginitomaculum sp.
CTGTCCGTGTTCATATGAAGTGGGACAGATTTCCCTTTGAGCGTTGCGAGGGTTTTGCTCATCGTTTGTGTTGATATTAAGCGACGGCTTTGCGGTATTGCAAGCGCCGGTGTTGGATTGTTTGTTGTTTGATTTTTCTCCTTCTGTTCAAGATTGATTGCCCGCGTCCGAAGTAGACGTCTGCCGGGGTAAGGTTGCTCAGACTTTCGTGATAGCGCCGATGGTTATAGTGATCGACGAACGCCTCGACTTGGGCTTCCAGATCGCCCGGAAGGAAGTAGTTTTCCAACAGGATGCGGTTCTTGAGCGTTTGGTGCCAACGTTCGATCTTACCCTGAGTTTGCGGATGATACGGCGCCCCTCGTACATGGGACATGCCCTTGGTTTTGATCCAGTCCGCCAGATCGCCAGATATGTAGCTGGCACCATTGTCACTGAGCAGCCTTGGTTTGTGCCGCACCTTGGCCTGATCGCAGCCAGAAGCCTGTAGAGCCAGTTCCAGGGTTTGGGTGACGTCAGAGGTCTTCATCGTGGTGCACAGTTTCCAGGCGATAATGTAGCGGGAGAAGTCATCCAGGATGGTCGACAGATACACCCAGCCCCAGCCGATGATTTTGAAGTAGGTAAAGTCAGTCTGCCACATCTGGTTGATGGCCGTTGTCTTGTCGGTAAATTCACTGGCCGCCTTCATGACGATAAAGGCCGGGCTTGTGATCAGGTCATGGGCCTTCAGGAGCCGGTACACCGAGCTTTCTGACACGAAGTAGCCTTGTGTATCTGTAAAGCGTACCGCCAGCTCACGTGGGGACAACTCAGGGCATTCCAGGGCCAGATCGACAAGCTGGCCCCTTACCGCATCCGGGATACGATTCCATACGCTTGATGGCATGGATGCTATATCCTCAAGAGCCTCAGCTCCCCCAGACAGATACCGGTCGTACCAGCGATAGAACGTGGTCCTGGGAATGCCCAGCTTGTCCAGCGTCCGTTTGGCAGGCAGGTGGGAGCGCTCAACAGTGCGGATAATCTCCAGCTTTTCTGATGCAGGGTACCTCATTCTGCGTCTCCCCCCATCCCCGATCATGCTTTTTTTTAAGAAGGCGAAGTTCCAGCGTCTGTTCGGCCACAACCTCTTTGAGGTCACGGGCCTGGGCCCGCAAAGCTTTAACCTCATCGGTGTTGGCCTGGCGGGTGATATCACCCGCCAGGCGTTTCTTGCCCGCTTCAAGGAAATCCTTCGACCATTTGTAGTACAGACCCTGCGATATGCCTTCCTGGCGGCACAGCTCGGCAATGCTGTCCTCACCACGCAGGCCATCCAGCACAATGCGAATCTTTTCCTCCGCACCATACTGCTTGCGGGTTTTACGCTGAATGTTTCGAACAACCCGCTCCGATGGCGATTGCTCACTTTTACGTTTCTGTCTCATCTTTCTCTCCGTGAGATCAAGATGAACAAAAACCCTCCCTTAGCACAGGCCTAAATCAGTCCCATAAGCGCTGAAGGGGGACGCCCATTTGAACAAAATCCGCATGGAGCGGAATGCTCAACGTAATGCCTATGAGCGGGAGCTCGGACAGAACAAGCGGAAAATGGAAAAGTTTGTTGAAGCCATTGGCAATGGCGCGGATTTTTTCGCGATAAAAGATACAATGCAGCAGCTCGAAGAAAGACGTATTGAACTGGAACGTCTTCTGAATACAACCGAAGAAGCGCCGGTGTTCGTTCATCCGAACATGGCGCACCGATTCCATGTCGAAGTACAAAACCTCATTAAATCACTCAATGATCCTGAACACCGCGACGAATCGGCTGGTTTGATTCGGGAATTGATTGATAAAATTGTCCTTAGCCCCAATGAGGACAAGAGCGCTCTCGTGATTGATCTGCAAGGAAGTCTGGCAGGTATCCTGCTGGCAGCAGGTCCAAAGTTGCGGGAGCATGAAACCAAACCCTCTGAAAACCTTGATTTTACAAGGCGTACAGAGCTTAAGCAGGTTCAGTTGGTTGCGGGGGTAGGATTTGAACCTACGACCTTCAGGTTATGAGCCTGACGAGCTACCGGGCTGCTCCACCCCGCGTTAAACCGTGTTTTGCTCTGCTGACTATATGGTCAGAGCGAGCGGTGGTTGTAGCGTTTTTTAGCCTGTTGTGAAGACCTATTATGTGCTTTTACGTAATTTTGTGCATGACCGGTCCATTGGGCCTAATCGATCTGGTCAGAGCGTAGTTTGTGCTTTTTCTTATCTTCCTCATTGCGATTGCGCAGCCCCATCACGCCGGTGCCCATGGCCAGAGAGCCAAAGGTGAGCGCAAAAAAGATTATCAGCAGGCCAAGAGCAATCATTTTATCCGAAGAAGACCAGATCATCGTGCGCAATCCACCGACATCGAGCAACAACAAGCCGGCCAGCATCCCCTCGCCGGCAATCAGGCCAACAACAAGGTGACCAGCAAAAAAGCGGATCAGTTCATGGTTATCACGGCGATATCGGGCTTGCTTGTGCATATGGTGGTTTTATCCTAACCGTGACCGTCCCCATACCAGTCTTTTTTGATCGAACGGGAAGCAAAAAAGTACATGACCGCAGCCAACACATAAACCCAGACCACCAAGGACAAGGCCGATTGCAGGGCCGGCCCCGCATTACTGCCATCGGGCAAGGTGAAGTGCGTAGACAGGGCGCCGGTCAGGGTCGGGCCAACACCAAGCCCAACAATATTGATGATGAACAAATTGATGGATGAGGAAAAGGCCCGCATGTTTGGCGGCACCAGATTCTGAATAGAGCCGAACACCGGGGCCAGCCAAATACCACTGCACATGGCCGGAATGACCCATATGGCCATCAGGATCCAGGGGTTTTGCATTTGCAGCGCCACAAAAAACATTGGGGCCATGAAGGCGCTGGAAAACATGGGGACCAACGCATACCATTTCAGGTCACGCTGGCCCATCTTGTCGCTTAACCAGCCGCCCAGATAGGTCCCCACAGCCATGGGAACAATGCCCACCAGACCGAATTTGAGGCCAACTTCGGCATATCCCATATGAAATGTACGGATAAAATGGGGCACCATCCACGCTGAAACCGCATACCCCCCCAGCGAGGTTAAGGAAGCCCCCAGGCTGAAGATCCAGAAGGTCGGCTTTGAGCGCAGCGTTTTCAGTACCGTCGAAAACGGAACCGGCGCGGCTGTCTGTCTATCAAAATTACCGCGCTTGGGTTCCTTGATAATGATTTTGGCTAGGACGGCGACAACCAATCCCGGCAGACCAACAATAAAAAAGGCCTCACGCCAGCCGATATTCTGTACCACCCAGCCCCCGGCAATGAGTCCCAAAAGACTGCCAACCGGAATGCCCAACGAATAAATGGCGATGGCACGGGTGCGTTGTTTGGAATCAAAATAATCCGACATCAGCGAATGCGCCGGTGGCGTGCACCCGGCCTCGCCAAAACCAACCCCCAAGCGAGCAAAAAACATTTGCCAGAAATTCATCGCCAGCCCAGAGGCCGCGGTAAACAAACTCCAGATGGCCAGGGAAATGCTGATAATGCTGACCCGGTTAAACCGGTCCGCCGCCCACGCAATGGGCAGGCCAACGGCAGTATAAAAAACGGCAAAGGCCAAACCACTCAGCAGGCCTATTTGTAAATCGCTAAAGCCCAATTCATGACGAATCGGCTCCTGCAACACGCTGAAAATCAGGCGGTCGATAAAATTGAAGGTATAAATGACAAACAACGACCCAAGTACAATGTTGCGATACAATCCGGGCCGTTTGGCGGCCACGCCTGAAACACTCATATAGACTCCCCCGGCGCTGGCGCGCTTGATAATGTGAAGCTCTCTTATCCCTGCTATTTCCCGCTTGGCAAAGTTAAATCTGCACAATCTGTAATTGCGTCCCTCTTATCAAAGAGTTTTTTGCCCCCTATGCTGGCCCCATGAGCTTGCAAAACCACACCATACTGATCACCGGCGCATCCCGTGGCCTGGGGGCCGCCATTGCCACCCAATGTGCTGCTGCCGGGGCTAAAATTATCCTGCATTACGGTGCCAATGCCAAGGCCGCGCAGGCCTTGCAGAAAAAACTGGGCGCGGCGGTCCTTGGCTGTATACAAGAAGATTTGCGCCAACCAGAGGCTGGCATGCATCTGTGGGAGAGTGCCACCGAACTGGCTGGCCCCATCCATGCGCTGGTCAACAATGCCGGCATCGATCCCCCCAGCCCGCTTGGTGGTGATATTGCGCCCTGGCGACAATCCTGGACCGCCAATCTGGCGGTAAACCTCATTGCGCCTGCCGAGCTAAGCCGTTGTGCTGTAGGTGAATTTCGTAAATCTGGTGGTGGCACCATTGTCAACATTGCCTCGCGCGCCGGCGAGCGGGGCGATGATATCGACCATGATGCCTATGCTGCGACCAAGGGGGCCATGCTGGCCCATACACGCACACTGGCACGCGCCTTGGCCCACGAAAACATCCTCTGCTATGCCATTGCGCCGGGCTGGATCGATACCGATATGGCCCCCAAAGGCGGGCCAAAGCTGAACCTGGCCTTACGCGAAATTCCTTTGGGGAAAATGGCCAGTCCCGATGAAATCGCCGCCCTGACGGTTTTTCTTCTCTCTGGGGCCTGCCCGTCGGCAACCGGCGCCACCTTTGACGTCAATGGCGCTTCTTACGTACGCTAGTCATCTGGAACTGTAATTGATATCATTATGATGCTATTGATTTGGAGGTTTTGGTGGGTCGTGTTGCTGGTGTTGTTGTATTGAGTGTTGAAGAACGTTCTTTTCTGGAAAGTCAGGTCAGGCGGCACAAGGCACCGCGTTCACTTTCGGATCGCTGCCGGATGATCCTGCTGTGCGCCGATGGGTTGCCCAGCAAGGAAGTGGCCAGCACCATGGGCGTGCATGAACATACGGTTGGCAAATGGCGGCGACGATTTGTGAGGGACCGTGTGCAGGGTTTGTCGGACGAGTATCGCCCGGGCCGACCGCGCACGGTGTCTGATGCACAAGTGGCGAAGGTGATTGAGCGCACGCTGCACAGCACACCCAAAGATGCCACCCACTGGTCGATCCGCTCGATGGCCAAAGAGGTCGGTCTTTCGCATACCACCATCCGGCGCATCTGGAATGCCTTTGGCCTGCAACCACATCGGCGTGAGACCTTCAAGCTCTCGACCGACCCTTTGTTTGTTGACAAGGTGCGGGACATTGTTGGTCTCTATATGTCACCGCCCAACCGGGCGATTGTGCTTTGTGTAGACGAAAAGTCCCAAATTCAGGCGCTGGATCGCGAACAGCCGGTTCTGCCAATGATGCCTGGGGTGGCAGAGCGACAAACTCACACCTATATCCGCCATGGCACGACTTCCCTGTTTGCCGCCCTTGATATTGCTTCGACCGGTGCGGTGATCGGCAAGTGCTACAAACGCCACCGCTCACAAGAATTTCTGGGCTTTCTCAAACAGATTGATGAGTGTCTGCCTAAAGGACCGGACGTGCATCTGGTGATGGATAACTACGCGACCCACAAGACCAAAGAAGTCAAGGCGTGGTTGGTCCGGCGGCCTCACTGGCATGTTCACTTCACGCCCACCTCCGCCTCCTGGATCAATCAGGTCGAACGCTGGTTTGCCGAGTTGAGCCGAAAGAAACTTAAACGCGGTGTTCACCGATCAACCCGCGAACTGGAAGCTGACATTCTCGCCTTCATTGAGACCCACAATGAAAACCCAAAACCATACAGATGGGTCAAATCCGCCGATGAAATCCTTGCCTCCGTCAAACGCTTCTGCCACAAAACACAGCAAACCTTATGCACCGAACTTTAGATTATGTGCCGAACTTTAGATTCGGGTGACTAGGGCAATGTTTTGATGGTAGTGGCGCTTTGCAGATAGCTGTGATCAACCGATGAGCGCAAAGGCAGCATGGGGGTAAGCGACACCTCGTTCAGCGTGCCTTTATAGAGCGTGCCATCATCTTTTAGATAACCAAGCCCGTGCACATCATGAATGACATAAGGCTTGCCCTGATCATGACCGATCAGCATCAGAACATGGCCCGGAATATAGATCAAATCGCCCACTTTGCCGCGTTTTAACCGATCAATCTTGTCCGCTAGAGGCGCGTCTTTTTCATAGCGCGTATTGGTGCCAATCGCGCTGCGGCCCTGGTCACCGGAATTGCGCGGCAGCTTGATGCCAAAGCTCTTATACACTTCGGAGACAAAACCGGTGCAGTCGCGTCCGTTAAAGCGATGGCCCCAGCCATAACGCTCGCCTAAGAATTTAAAGGATTGGCGAATAATATTGGCGCGGGTAAAGGGCAAATAGCCCACATGCACATCGGCTTTGCGTTGGATCAGGGCGTGTTTCAACGCCAATGTACCGTCCTCTTGGCGCACCGGCATCAACACCATATGGCTAAGATAAGGGTTTTGCCCGTAAAGGTTATGCGCCAATGCCTTGGGCCGCGATAAGGGCAGGCGCACCCCCATGTCCAATTGCACTTCGGAGACTTGCGGTACATCGGGGTTATAAACGGTGAACACCCTGTCCCCGGTTACAATGAGAAAATTATCGCGGCTGGCATAGCCCAGAACTTCATCCCGCGTGCCCACGGCAATGGCCTCGACAGGCACCCAGGCGATGTAATTATAAGATTGCACCAGCGCCCATTGCCCATCCGTGCTGGTATGCAAAACCGCCACGGCATCGCCGGGGAACAGTGCCGATTCCTGAAAACGCTCTATATCGCGATCCTTTGCCCCTTTACTGAAAATCAGATCATGGGTGGGATAGCTGCGCATGGCAGTACGCCGTACGACCAGGGCAAAGCCCACCGTATTCTGATCCGCGATGGCGTCCAGATTGAGCATGGCCTCATAGCGCGCAAAATCCGCCGCCGTAACCGGCGTACCATCTTCATAAATACGAGGGCTTTTGGAGATGCGGCTGACCGTGCGCATGCGCGCGATCAGGTCATCCCGGTCCAGCCTATCAGCCATGGCATTAAGATCGTAAAGCGTGGGATCCTGCGCGGTGTTTTTGGCATTAAAGGCGGTGATGGCCTCGGGCGATAACAACACCTTGTCCATTTTGCGCGAAATCCAGAAATCTGCGTTCAGGTGCTGGGGGGAAACCCCGATAACGTCAGAGACAAACGGATCATCAAAGCCCATATCAGTGCCAGAGCTTTGGTGGGTTTCCTGACCACAGGCCACCAGTAGAAGCGCCACCGCCGCGCCAAGAAGAAGTGTTTTCGTATTCATAGCGCACCCTCCATCATGAAAGCGTAAAGAGGATTTTGCCAACCAGTAAACCGCCCCCCGTGCCGATAATATAGCCCAGCAGGGCCATAAGAACCCCGATCGGAATCAGGGCCCGCGAATAGGCCGCCGCCAGAATCGGGGCCGAGGCCACGCCGCCAATATTGGCCAGCGAAGCCACACCGCAGGAGAACAGGTCGAGGCGAAGAATTTTGGCCGCCACCAGCATAAACACCCCGTGCAGCACAAGCACCATCAGGCCCGCAATAATGAACAGCGGTGCCTGCGTCAGTTCGGCAAAATTGGCCCGCGAGGCAATCAGCGCAATAATGCCGTAAAGTAAAATAGTGCCCAGCTCGCTGGACCCGGCAATGCGCCCCAGCCGCGTCATGGCCCCCAACGCGCCGAGCACGGTGACGATCAGCACAGTCCATGTGGTTTGGGAAAAAAACGCCGAAGTGGGCAAAAATCTCGCGCCATATTGCGACAAGGCCGAAGCCATCAGCCCGGCCCCGATTAGAAATAACAAGGAGGCGGCGTTCATTTCGCTCTCGTCTTTTTGGGCGCGCGCCTCTATTTTTGCGCTGATCTTTTCGATCAGGCTGGTATCGCTTTTTGTCCAGATGTTGAATTTGGCGGCATGGGGTACCAGCGCCAAAAGGATCATCACCCAGAGGGCATAATCAATGGAATCCATCAACAAGGTATAGCCCATGCTGGCATCGGGAATATTCAGTGCCCCCTGTACCGCCACCATATTGCCGGTGCCGCCCATCCAGCTACCGCTGAGCGCGGCAAAGGTCATCCAGGCAGTATCGGGCAACCATGTTTTCAAGATCAAAAAGGTGATCACAAAACCGGCTCCAATACTCAGTGAGGCAGCAATAAAGGCAGTCAGCATACGCGGACCAAGGGCGGCGATCTGTCGAATATCGCCCTTCAGCAAGAGGAGAAAAATCATTGCCGGCAATAAATTGCCCTTCATCGCCTTATAGGTGGCGGTAATGGCATCCGTATCGCTCCACACTTTGAAGGTGGAAAGCAGCATGACAACAAAATAAAGGATCACAATGCCGGGCAGGACCGTGAAAAGCGAAAGCTTGCTGTTGTTTTCCGTCCAGGCAATCGCGCCGCCAACAAAAAACAGAACCGCCAGATAGGCAAAACCGCCAGTGATCATGGGAAAACCCTTATGCCCGTGACAGAGAAAATGTGCTGTTCACATATTCATACCATGGAAATATACTAGGGGAAGGCATTTTTGGTATTAGATTGGTAACAGATCGCCGATTGATTTTGCCTTCCCCTTGCCTTTGTGAAAGGGTATCGTCTAATACCATTAAACGCCAAAGAACAAGGCGCACTGCATCAGGGGAACCTATATGGGCTGGCTTTCTGTGTTACCGCCATTGGTGGCAATCATTGTTGTTGTCTGGCGCAAGGAAGTGATTCTGGCCCTGTTTCTGTCGCTGTTCACCTCAGAAATTCTGATGATTGCGCACAAAACGCCACTTTTGCCACTGACTGGCTTTCTCAATGCGCTGGAACGCATCACGGCGGTGTTCGCCGATGCGGGCAATACCCGCATTTTGATCTTCTCCTTGCTGATCGGGGCCCTGTTGGCCTTTATCCGGGTTTCCGGCGGGGTGACCGCCATGGTGGACAAGCTGGTGAATAGCGGACTGGCCAAGGGCCGGGTATCAGTTGGTCTGCTGACAACGCTGACCGGTATTGTGATTTTCATTGAGTCAAACCTTAGCGTTCTGACTGCCGGAATTTTGTCTCGTGGCCTGTTTGACAAATATGGCATGAGCCGCGCCCGCCTGGCCTATATTATCGATAGTACCAGCGCCCCGGTATGTATCCTGATCCTGTTAAACGGTTGGGGGGCTTACATTCTGGCGCTGCTGGGCGGTTATGAAATGGAACAATCAGCAGCACAGATTTTATGGGGCACGGTGCCGCTGAACTTCTATGCATTGGTGACGCTGGCTATCGTGTTTTACACGGTGATCACCACCAAGGTGTATGGTCCGATGAAAGATGCCGAGATCAAAAACGAAGCCGCCCCCATCGATTACAAACATGAATACACACCCACCAATGCGCTTTTTATGGTATTGCCACTGGCCACCATGGTGTTTGGCATGATCGGCTTTATGTTGTGGACTGGCCATGGGGATCTGGCCAAGGGCAGCGGCTCAAAGTCCGTACTTTATGCCACGGCGCTGGCTTGTGTGGTGGGCTATCTGATGATGCTGTTCAGCCGCAAATTCACCCACATCCAATTGGTGGAAACCGGCTTTACGGGCATGGGTGAAATTCTGCCTTTGGTGACCATTGTACTCTTTTCTCTGGCGCTGGGGGCAAGTTTGAAAGCCCTGGGCACGGGCATCTTTATTGCCGGCATGGTGGGCGATTATCTGCCGCTGTTTCTGGTGGTGCCAATGCTCTTTCTGGCCGGTGCGTTGATCTCATTTACCACGGGCACGTCCTGGGGCACCTTTGCCATCCTGATCCCGCTCGGCATGCCACTGATCCAGGAATTGGGCTTGCCGCCATCACTGGTACTGGCGGCCATTCTTGGTGGCGGGGTGTTTGGCGACCATTGCTCGCCCATATCGGACACCACGGCGGTTTCGGCCATCGCCAGCGGCAGTGATCTGTTGGAACACGTGCGCACCCAATTGCCCTATGCGCTATTTGCCGGCAGCATAACGCTGGTACTTTATGTCATAGCCAGCCTGATCATGATTTAGAAAAGATCAGGCGCCAAACCAGCCCGGCACGCTTTCCAGCCTGAGAATATCCTCAAGGTCCGGGCGCATACGGATGACACTGAACTGGCTATCTTTCACCAGCACTTCGGGCACCAGGGGGCGGGTGTTATATTGCCCGGCCTGGACCGCACCATAGGCCCCGGCAGACAACATGGCGACCAAGTCATCGCTTTGCATAACGCTTAAACGACGGTGGGTGGCAAAGGTATCGCCGGTTTCGCAAACCGGGCCGACAATATCATAGATCTCGGTCTGATCACTCATCGGCTCTTTTACTGGCTGTATGGCGTGATAGGCACCATAGAGTGCCGGGCGCAGCAGGTCATTCATGGCCGCATCCAGGATCAAAAAATTACGCGCCGAGCCGTGTTTTACGTATTGCACGCGGCTGAGCAGCACCCCCGCATTGCCAGCAATGGCGCGGCCCGGCTCGAAGATCATTTTCAGGCCCAGCCCCGCGGTATGCCGGCGGACCATGTCCATATAATCTGTAACCGTAGGCAAGGTGTCTTCGTCCTGATTATAAACAATGCCCAGACCACCGCCCATGTCAAAGGTGCGAATATCATGGCCATCGCGGCGTAACTCACGCACCAGGTCCAGCCCTTTCAACAACGCCGTTTCAAACGGGGCCAGGCTGTCGATCTGGCTGCCGATATGCATGTCCACACCGATCACCTCAATGCCAGGTAACTCGCGCGCCTGTTTGTAGACACCTCGGGCCTGATCAAGGTTTACGCCAAACTTGTTTTCGGCCTTACCGGTTGAGATTTTTTCATGCCCGCCTGCGCTGACATCGGGATTGATACGCAAGGCAATGGCGGCCCGTGTATTCAGTGCGCAGGCCACATCATTTAACGCGATCAGTTCGGGCGCAGACTCGATATTAAACTGGTAAATCCCGACCTTTAAGGCCTTGTGCATTTCGTCGCGAGATTTGCCAACCCCGGAAAAGACGATCTTTTGCGGCGCAATCCCGGCGCGCAAAGCCCGTTCCAGCTCGCCGCCACTGACCACATCAGCCCCGGCCCCACAGGAAGCCAGCAAGGTCAAAACCGCCAGATTGGAATTGGCCTTGACCGAATAAGCGATTAACGCGTCCATAGGTTCACAGGCACGGGAAAAACCATGATAATTATCAGCCAGCGCCGAGGCGCTGTAGACATAAACCGGCGTGTCCACATCCTTGGTTATGTCACCCAAGGGCACGCCTTCGGCACACAATTGCCCATTTGAATAATGAAAATACGACATGCGCCTATGCCCCCAAACCTACAGCCAGATCAGGCCTGGACCTTATGGATGGGCATAGGCCTGTACGGCCGCCAATACCCGCAACAGATTGCCACCCCAGATTTTTTCGATATCGGCCTGGCTATATCCCCGCTTGACCAGCTCTTTGGTGACATTGGGCGTTTCGCCGACATCCCACCAGCCTTGGATCTTGCCGCCGCCATCAAAGTCAGAGGCAATGCCCACATGGTCTATGCCAACCAGTTTGACCACATAATCAATATGATCAACCAGATCGGCGACACTGGCCGCCGGACCAAGATCTTTGGCGGCTTCCATTTTTTTATCGAAAAGCGCCTCGGTTTTTTCGTCCATGGATAAAAACGCCATGTCATCTTCCAGACCCATTTCCTTGCGCACCTTCATTTTAAAGGCTTGCTGTTCCGGACTCAGGTTTTTCAGATAACCGCCATAGGCGACAATCTGAATGACCCCGCCCTTGGCCGCCAGCGTCTTTAATTGTTCGTCATCCAGATTACGTGGATTATCCACCAGCGCCTTGACCCCGGAATGAGAGGCAATGACTGGCACCTTTGATAAGGCCACCGCCTGCATCATGGTGTCCTTGCTGGTATGCGAAACATCAACCATGATCCCGGCATCATTGAGCGCGACGACCAGCTCCTTGCCCAGTGGCGACAGGCCACCGTGCAGAGTTTTGGTCTCGCCGCGGCTATAGCTGGGGTTGGAACTGTCAGCAAACTGGTTATGCCCCATATGGGTTATGCCCAGATAGCGCACGCCACGTTTTTCCCACATGGCCAGATCATCAAGGGAATTGCCCAAAGGAAAAGCATTTTCCATGCCCAGCAAAATGGCCTTCTTGCCGCTGTTATGGATGGAGCGAACCTCTTCAGCAGTACGTGCCAGCGCCAACTGGTCCGCATATTTTTCCGTCAGGCGCATAATCGCCTTATAGCGCGTTTCCACAATTTCCCGCGCCTTGGCCAGGCCTTCATCGGTCATTTCGCCTTGCGGTGAGTAGACAATCAGGAACGCGGCATCCAATCCACCATCCTGCATTTTCTGGACATTGATTTTGCCCTTTTCATTGGTCCACGGATCCATGTCGTCGGCAATGTATTCCAGTTCCAGATCAATATGGCTGTCCAGCACCAGCACGTTGTCGTGCACGGCCACGGGATCCAGGGGCGGGGTCACCTCCTTTGGCGCTTCCCCTTGGGAACAGGCGGCAAGAACAAGGGGCAAGCATGAAAAGGCGAGTAAAGTTTGGCGCAACAACGATTTTTTCCTTTTGATTCCAACCATCCGCCAGACCGGCATGGTTCAATGGTATTATATCTGGGCATTGGTAGCATATTTATAATACAAGTTATAGACGTTTCTTTCCCGCCCAAACAAGCATAAGAGCACCTTTGATAATGAAGCACAAAGGGCACAAGCTCAATTGGATAACACTCTCCTGTTCAGGACTTGAACCCAATTCAATTCACTATTCTGCGTGACGCCTTGTGTCCCCCAAGCCCAGGCCCGGGTCCAAGCCAAAACGCTTAGTCGGCATTATGCTTGCGAACCGGAAAAACCATATCAACGATCTGTACCGATTGTTTGGGATCCATGGGCAGCCCCAAAATCAATGTGTGGTAGAGAATTGGGCCATTCAAAGCGTCCAGAGCAAACTCTACGTCGGTGCAATTGGAGAATTCCCCATTTTGCATTCCTGCCTCAATCAGCTGTCTTAAAACAATGCCGCGTCGGGAAAGAATGTATTGTCGTAATTGTCCAAGAGGTTCTGAAAAATGGGCGGCCGAAATAACCGACGTCAGGATACGAATAGTCTGCGGCACACTTAATGCCCTAATCAATCCAGCCAGCACGGCAGTGGTCAACTCTCTGACATTATGCCCCGTCAAATCATCCGGTATCTGAATATCCAGGGGGGTATCCAAAATGTATTTTACCGTTGCAATGCACAAATCTGCCTGGGTGTGCCAACGTAACTTAATGGTGGGCCTGGCAACCCCTGACAGCTGGCTCACTTTGGCAAAGGATAGCCCTTGATAGCCGGATTCAGCCAATATGCGATAGGAGGCTTCGACCACTCTTTGTTCAATATCCGGGTCCCTGGGGCGCCCGGAACGTATTGTATTTTTTGATAAATTTTGGTCCAAAACACTTACCTGTTTGTCAAGGTTTGGTATGGCTTGCCATTACTATACAGCCCTGTATAGTAATGGCAAGCCATCACTGAACAGGACATAACACAGGGGACTATGATGACAAAACACGCTTCATATACGATATCTCGTTCGAGACTTTCCATAGGTTTGAGCGCCCTATTGGCCACCAGCGCACTGTGCCTACCGGCACAGGCACAGGTAGACAATGAAGAAGACGTCATCATTGTTACGGCCACCAAACGTGCCGAAAAATTGTCTGAAGTGCCCATTGCGATCTCGGTTATGGGGGCTGATGATATAGACCAGACCAGCATTCGTGAGCTCTCTGAAATTTCGGAATATATCCCCAATGTGCAGATTTCCAACGGTACGGATTTCCGTTCGGTAATTACCATTCGGGGCGTCGGCTCCAATAGCCGGAACATTGGTTTTGACAGCCGCGTTGGAGTTTATGTAGATGGCGTCTATATGGGTCAATCACCCTCAGTAAATCAGGAATTGCTGGACCTGGAACGGGTAGAGGTTCTTCGCGGCCCCCAGGGCATGCTGTTTGGTAAAAACACGGTGGCCGGGGCCATTAGTTTGGTCACAGTAAAACCCAGTGATGAATTTTATGGCCAGGTCAGCGCCGATCTGGGCAATTATAATTATCGCGAACTCAAAGGCATGGTGAACCTGCCTCTTGGTGACAAGGCCGCCGCCAAATTTTCGATCGCAAAAACAGATCGGGATGGCTATATCAAAAACATCACGACCGGCAGCAAACTGGCCTCAAAAGATGTGCTGGCCTATCGGGGGCAATTGAGACTAACCCCAAGTGAAAATTTTGAAGTCAACCTGGCGTTTGACATGCTCAAATCAGACAATCTGGCCCTTTTGGGAGAGCCCCTTTCAGATTTCCTGGGTATCGGTCCTGTGGCCTTTGCCCCTGAGGCCCGCAGTGTCGCCTTTGATATCGATCCCCTCGATAAGAGAGATGTCAAAGGTGGCATGGCGGACCTGCAATACGAATTGCCAAATGGCTTTACCTTGAAGTCAATCACCGGTTATCGGGACACGCACGGATTTACTAAGAGCCTGTATCGAAAGTAGTTGAGTGATATCAGAGGTTTATGATTCATTCGGATTGACGAAGATTCGAAGGAGATCACAATGCCTTGGACTGATACCACTCGAGCGGAGCATAAGCGCATTTTCTGCCGTTATCCAAGCGATTGTACGGATGAGGAATGGGCAATTATCGAGCCCTTGCTACCACCGGCCCGGCATGGGGGACGCCCTCGTACGACGAATATGCGCAATCTTTTTGATGCGATTCTGTATATGGCGCAGGGCGGCATCCAGTGGCGGATGCTGCCCAATGACTTTCCGCCACACGCAACGGTGCAGCGGTATTTCTATGACTGGCGCAAGGGCGGGGGTGTTATCCAATATCAACTTTGCGCTGGTGCAGATGGGGCGTGTACTTGAGCACAAGGGAGCCATGCCCCAGCGCCGGTGTTATTGACAGCCAGAGCGTTAAAACCACAGAAAGTGGCGGCCCAAGGGGGCATGACGCAGGCAAGAAGATAAAGGGGCGCAAGCGTCACATCGTGACTGATACCAATGGTTTTCTGGTCGGTCTGGTTGTGCACGAGGCCAGCGTTCAGGATCGCGATGGGGCTATTCCAGTGCTACAATCCATACGCCGGTTTTATCCCTTTTTGCGCCATATCTTTGCGGATGGAGGCTATGCCGGGCCAAAACTACGCAACGCTCTCAAGACGAAGGGGCACTGGACGATCCAGATCGTCAAACGCTCAGATAAGGCAAAGGGCTTTGAGGTCATACCCCGCCGCTGGGTGGTGGAGCGCACCTTCGCATGGTTGGGCCGGTGCCGCAGACTGGCAAAAGATTATGAGGCCAGCATCGAAAGCTCTACCGCATGGACCCTCATCGCCCATATCCGTATCCTCATCAGGCGTATTGCAAGGCTCTGTAATCAATCATAAACTTTCGGAGTCAGACTCTAAGAATGCCACCGATTACTCGCCCATCGATATTTTCTCGATTGAATTCACGGATGATTTCAAGCAATTCACCCAAGAGTTTCAATTCATATCGCCAGATAACCAAAAGCTGACCTATATGGCTGGCCTGTATTATTATCACCAGAATGCCAACACCATCCGGGATGGCATTATCGGCAAGGATTTTTTCGAAGGCTTCCTGGCCCCCGTGGTTGCCCCCGCCTTCGGCTTTAACCCGGCAACGGTTACACAAGGACAGCTTGCTTTTATTGCCAATTTTGTTGGGTTTGGCCCCGAAGGCTCGGTGATTTTCAATCGTGGTAAAGTTACAACCGAAAGCATCGCCGGTTACGTCAATGGCAGTTATGATCTAAGCGATCGCCTGACCTTTGGTTTTGGTGGACGCTATAGCATTGAAGACAAAAACGTAAACTGGGTACTGGATGGGACAAAATCGGGGCTGTTTAATATCGGCTCCACCGGGGTAGACCCCACAGATCCCAACCCACCGGCCCCCTCCCCGCTGCTCAACAAACGTCAGGATAAATTCTTCTCCCCGGCGCTTAGCCTTTCCTACGCCCTGACAGATGATGCCAATATGTACGCCAAATATTCCTCCGGGTATAAAAGTGGTGGTTTCAATCTGGACTTTATCAATGCCAATGAACTGGCGGCCAATAATGGTCTGGAGTTCAACAAAGAGACCGTGGACAGCTATGAACTTGGCTTTAAGGGTAACTTTGCTGATGGTCGTTTCAAAATGAACCTTGCGGCCTTTTTATCAAATTATGATAATTACCAGGTCAATCAGTTTGTTGACCTTGGCGGTGGACGCACCTCCATCAGAATCACCAATGCAGCCCAGGTGCAGACCAAAGGTATTGAGGCCGAATTGCAATTACAGGTTACGGATGATCTGCACCTGCAAGGCTCTTTGGGCCTGCTGGATGCCAAGTTTGATTCCTTCCCCGGAGGCGGCACGGCCGGAACTGATGTGACAGGCAATAAACTGCCCAATGCACCGAAGTTCACGGCCTCGTTCAGCGCGGTTTATACTCATGAACTCTCCTCACTGAACAGCTCTCTTCTGGTGCGTGCAGATGTTACCCATACGGGCGGCTATTTTACCACCGTCAATAACGTAAAGAGCACCCAATTACTGGGCGGCAGCAGCGTTCCCTTTGGCTACATCAATAAATTTACCCAGTTGAACGGCCGGATTGGCATTATTCCTAATAATGAAAAGTTCGCCTTTTATCTTTGGGGCCGCAACCTGACCAATGAAGACGGGCTGGATGACAATTTTCGGGACTTCTTTGGTACCATTACCAACAAGCCCAAAATTGGCCGCACCTATGGGTTGGGGGTAACAGCCAATTTTTAGGGGGGATTCGCCTTACCTGCCATGGAATTTCCATGTGTCGGGTAAGGCCCGCCCCCTTTCTATCTCCCAAAGATATAACCAATAAAAGTTACAGCTCATGGATAATCCTTCCCCTATCGAAGTCGAAATCGAGGGTATGAAGCTCAGCCTTTTACGGCAAGGCACGGCCCCAAAGACATTAGTTTTTCTACATGGGAATTCCGGTTGTAAGGATGTGTTTTTCAAACAGTTTTTGCATTTTAAAAACACTCACTTCTCGGCACTGGCGATTGATCTTCCTGGGCATGGACAGTCGGATAACGCCTGCACGCCAGAAACAACCTATACAATCCCCGGTTATGCGGATCTGATTGCCAAGCTCATAAAGGCATTGGGGATCAGGGCATATATTCTGATCGGGTGGTCTTTGGGAGGCAATATTGCGCTGGAAATGGCCGGCGCCGGCAATGCCGCAAAAGGGTTGATGATTTTTGGGGCGCCGCCGGTAGGTCCCGGCATGGAAAACATTGACAAGGCCTATCTGCCGGCCACGTTTGAAACTGCCATCGGAAACAGTCAGGCCACGAAAGACGATATCATGGCCTATGTGCGCTCCATTTATGGCACATTGGATCCCATTCCTGAGACATTTTACCAGTGTGCCCTGCGGACCGAAGGTAAAGCCAGACAAATCATGGTTGAACACTGGATGGGGGGCAATGATGGTTACAACCAGTACCAGACCGCAGCGCAATGGGAAAATCCCATTTGTGTCGTACATGGAGAACAAGACCCTTTTGTATCACTTGAATATCTGACCACTTTGCCTTGGCGTAATCTGTGGCGGGATAAAATTTTTACACGCGCTAATTGTGGTCACGCCCCCTTTATCGAAGCCCCGGCATATTTCAATACATTGCTGGAGGAGTTTGCCAAACATGTCCTTTGACCGCTCCTCGCCAACACTTTTTTTTAGCAAAAATTATCGTGAGGGACGCCAGAGATTTCTTGAAATATGCATGGCAAAAGGTCTTGATGTTTCTGCCTATATCCACCCGGATCATAAAGGTCCCCAAGGGGAGGACCTGGCCATTGATTGTGCCTGGATAGGCCCCCAAAATGCTGAAAAGGTTATGGTCGTTGCATGCGGCACACACGGGCTTGAAGCCTCCACCGGTGCGGCAACAATTTTGCAGTTTTTATACAACAACGCTTATCTTGAACGCAGCCAGGACACCGCCCTTTTAATCATTCATCCGATAAATCCATTTGGATGGGCATATGACCGTCGTGGCAATGAAGATGGGATCGACTTAAATCGCAACTGTCTGGACCATAGCCTGCCTTACCCCGTCAATACGGCCTATGATGATCTACATCCTCTGATCAAAAATGCCCATGTGGATTCGGAAGGCCTCGTGGCTTTCATCAAAGCCTTTCATGGCTATAGCGCACAGCACGGCTTGGGGCAGTCCATTGGCGGCATTACCGCCGGTCAGTACACTTATCCCAACGGCATGAGCTTTGGCGGCAATGCCCTCAGCTGGTCATGCCAGACCCTTTATACAATCGTGGAGCAATATCTAGGGCATGCCAAAAAAATTGTTATGGTCGATTGGCATACCGGTATCGGCTCGTATGGAAAACCGTATTTCATAATGGATGACCCGGTCTCCTCGCCTGCCTATGCTCAGGCCAGTCAATGGTGGGCACCACATACCATCCACAGTGATGACATTCTTGATGGTGCTTCTCCTGACTATTCAGGATTGATTATCAGAGGCTTGAAAGAAAAAATTACCAGTATTGGCAATGCTGAGACACTATGTGTGGTGATCGAATGGGGTACATATAAACTGGATGAAATGCTGCAATCACTCTTGCTGGATGATTGGCTAAAAGCCAATTATACGGCAGAAGGCCCTCTTGTGGATACTGTGCGCGCACAACTGATTGATCGCTTTTGTCCACAGGCACCCAAATGGAGAAATGCGGTTCTCACTACGGCTCCTTCCCTATACCAGCAGGCTCTAAAGGGCCTCCGAAAATGGGATTAACATATCCTCTGACTGAAAAACGAAAATATTGAGCACACAAAAACCACCAAAAAGCTCTCATTATAGCGGCGGTTAAGACGGTCAGGTTCAGATCCATTCAGCAGCCTCAGAAATGCTCTGCGCTACGCGATCAGGGCATTGATACAGGATATTATAGCCGACATCTTCCAGGATTTCGACGCTGTGATTGCTGTGGGAACGCACATAATCAGCAACAAAATGTGCGCCCATAAGGTGGCAATGCCGCCCGTGAAGCCAGATTTGTCGACAATGGACAGCCTTGAAATCCTCAGTCCAGTCCGCCAGTTGCGAGCGCCCATCATGCACAAAGGCATCGGCCCCCTGTTCCACCAGATGAAACATGCCTTCATAGAGATTGGGTTGAATGAGGGGATCGTGAATGCAGGGACGATCAAACGGCGTGGGCGAATAATGATCCTCCAGAAATGCCTGCACCCCTTTTTTCCGATAGGTACGAATGCCCATAGTCGCAATCAATTTCAGTACGGAGGGAGCGTGACGCGAAGCAACCGAGGTCATACGTGCCTGTCTGGTCATAAAACGGATATGCTCTGAGGTAATGGGAATACCCGCCCCGATCATAACCATGCCAGTCAATTGGCCTTCAATACGTTTGGCCAGCCGAAAAGCATGGCTGACCCCGCCATGGTGAGTGACGATCAACATCCGGTCTTTCAAATTCAAATGATTGATCAGTTCGATGACATCTTCACAGGCCGTCGCATTATAGCCATGCCGACGCAATGGCGCACTGGTATAACCAAAATGCGGGCGGGAGGGCGCAATCACCCGAAGGCCACTTTTCATAAAAGCGCTTTTCATGCCATCCAGAAAATACGGTCCTTGAAAAAAGCCGTGGATAAACAATACGGGCACCCCTTTGGGATCACCATATTCGTAATA
Organism: Robiginitomaculum sp.; assembly: GCA_030949705.1. Classification (GTDB taxonomy): domain Bacteria; phylum Pseudomonadota; class Alphaproteobacteria; order Caulobacterales; family Maricaulaceae; genus Robiginitomaculum_B. The sequence goes on from JAUZSF010000023.1 coordinate 19,859, forward strand.
GGCCAGGGTTCGCCCCTGAGGCAGAGACAAGGTATGCAACCCTTGCCGGGGCGTGGTCCAGTCACTTCCCTTTTGCACCGCAGGCACGGTTCTTTCTGACAGGCCGATGACATAGGCAATGCTGGTACACAAATGCACCAGGTCATTCATTTTGGTACAGCGGGCTTTACGCAAAATGGCTTTGGCCTGGGTCTTGATCGTATCCACCGAGCGATTACGGCGCTGCGCGATTTCTTTGTGACTGTGGCCCATCAAAATGCTTTGCAGAACCAGACCTTCACTCTCACTCAGGCCCAATGCGCTTTGCAGGCTGGCAAAAATGGCGGGGGACCAGTCAAAATAAGACAGGCTGATATGCAGCCCCACCTCATCTTCACTAATAGGCAAGGCCCGACAATATCCAAAGGCGGAACGCGGGGTGTCTGTTTCAATCTGAAGGTAGATCACCCGCTCCAAGCGTTGAACCCCCACCGTAATCTCGGCGATAATGTCACGCAATGCATGGATACTGTCATGGCTGAGCGGCAGTTTATCAATATAGCCCTCCGCAGCCCCACTGAGTAATGCCTTTGCCTGTGAGTTTACCGTAAGAATCATCCCCTTATTATTGATGATCATTTGTCCATGATGCCCAATGGACAGCCCGAGTTTTTCATCATCGACCCGGCGCTCGATCAAGTCTTCCAGACGGCTGATGTGGCTTTCCAGATGAGGGTCTAAGTCCGCAAAATGTGGCAGGTTTTTTGCGATAATGGCATTTTGCTGATCTTCAAACAAATAGCGGTGGGCACTTTCCAGCAACGCATCCAGCCGATCAGAATCTTCTGTAACGGAATATGCCTGATCCAGAAGATCCAGCATTTTACTTTGCGTATCCGCGCTCAACCAACACTTCCTTCAAAACAGACCACAAAACGGGGATGCTCTATAACAACAATAGGTCCAGGGGCCAGACTCATCCCGCTGATTGCCGCCCCACCGATCTGCGCTATCGTCTAAATGGTGACCTAAGAGTCTGACCGAAAACTAATTCCATAGAATCAATTCCTTGCCAATCGCCTTGTGACCATTTTGATATGGGCGATGAGGAGCCAGCTTTCGGCAGAGAGGATAGATTTTTCCCAGTCTTTAGCCAGTCTGCGGCAGCGGCCCAGCCATGCGAAGGTGCGTTCCACCACCCAGCGGCGGGGAATGATTTCAAAGCCTTTGGCCTTGTCAGAGCGTTTGACAATTTCCATTGTCCAGCAGCCGATTTTCTCCAGCCTGCCCCTGCAGTTTGGGGCCTGCGTAGCCCCCATCAGCAAAAACATGGCGCAGCCACGGGTGCGTGAAGCGGATGGATTTGAGCACCTGAACCGCGCCATCGCGATCCTGAATATCAGCGCCATGAATGACAAACCCGATCAGCAGGCCAATGGTGTCGGTAATGATATGGCGCTTGCGACCTTTAATCTTCTTGCCAGCATCATAGCCGCAAACCCCGCCGCTTTCTGTGGTTTTAACGCTCTGGCTGTCAATTACACCGGCACTTGGTGAGGCTTTACGGCCTTCTTTCTCACGCGCCGTCATCACAAGGGCATGATTGATTTCATGGTACAAACCACGCCTCGCCACTCATAGAAATACCCTTGTACGGTCGACATCGGCGGAAAATCATTGGGGATCATCCGCCACTGGCAACCGGTCGTGGCCATGTATTGGATGGCATCCCAGACATCACGAAGTTTGGTGGTGCGCGGGCGGCCATTCGACTTGTCGCCGGGCAGAAATGGTTCAATCAGAGCCCATTCCTCATCCGTACAATCACTTGCATAGCGGCCATAATTGCGTTCATATTGTGGACGGGTGATATCAGTCCAGGTCATCGTGATCTCCTTCGAATCTTTTCACAATCCGAATGAATCATAATCCACTGATATCACTCAATTAGTTTTCGGTCAGACTCTAAGTGTTTAGGATCAGGACCTATTAAGGTCAGACTTCTGTATATTGTTTCCATTACAATCAATATTCACAAAGGTTTGATTGGGGTGTGAAGCCGGGCTGCATTAAATTTATCCTCCAGTGCTGGGGATTGACACTTTGCGGCATACGACCGCATGCAGAAAAAGAGGCAGTTATGCAATCTATTCGCTTATCCACGGTCACCAAAAACACTTCTCCTTATAGGACCTTCCCAAGGCTTGTCCTGCTCGCCGCCTGTAGCACGCTATGGCTGACCGCATCCCAGGCTTGGGCCGGCGATGCGACCAAAACCGTGATGATGAATGATGCCATGAAGTTTGTACCGGCCAGCGTAACCATTCATGCCGGTGATACTGTGGAATGGAAAAACGGCTCTGTGCTGATACACACGGTTACCGCCGATGCCTCGCTGGCAAGTGATACTGCCAACGTACACCTCCCCGCCGGGGCAACGCCGTTCAATTCAGGTAATATCGAAGCCAAAGGCACGTTCAGCCATACCTTCACCACCCCAGGCACCTATAAATATTTCTGCATTCCCCATGAGGGGGTCGGCATGGTGGGCGAGGTCGTCGTCCAACCATAATCCTGGCCCGATACCCTTCACGACCTGTTCTAGCAAATCACTCTCCCCTCCCCCTGACGCGGTCCAAAACTTCGCAAAAATGGCGAAACGGACCGCGTATTTTTTTGCTTTCACGGGGGAAAACATGGTGGCATTGCGCCTTGCACAATTTTATTGTACATTTGTCCAATAATTTTGCTGGCCACCCGCATACCGGAGAAAAAACATGCCCCGCACCGCCAAAAGGCAAAGCGGAAAACGGACCCGCAAGGCACTGTTGGATGCGGCCTTTCATGTTATTGCCAGCAAGGGTCTGGAAGGTGCCAGCCATCGTGAAGTGGCCAAACAGGCGGGGGCATCACCGGCACTGACGACCTATTATTTTTCCAGCAAGCTGGACCTGATCCTGCAGGCCTTTGACCATTATGTGGAACAAGGTTTGCCAGCGATCAATGCGCTGTGGCAACAGGCCTATGACATTCTGGACAGGATCGATGACGGCCTGCCCACAGAGGAAGGGATTCGCGAACTGGCCCGTCTGGCCGCCAATTTTCTGTGCCTGCCCGAAAACCGGCACCGGGATGAAATTGCCTTCGAGCTGGCCTTTTATCATCAACCCCGCCTGGAACCCGAATTGGCCGAACGGGTGTGCGCCTATCGGGAGCGCATGCGCGAACCGGCACTGGAATTTTGCCGCCGCTGTCACTCGCCCGCACCACAGATTGATGCGGATTTGCTGATGGGACTGATCGCGCGGCTGGAATTTGAACAACTCAGCCAGACCATTGATGTCAGCGTCGAACGCGCCGCGGCACAATTGGAACGACTGATCACGGTCATCATAGGACACAAAGAATAACGCAAAACAGGAAAGGCGAAGATCATGACCACACAGACCGGGGGCGACCTGATCGCCAAAATGCTCACAAAAGAAGGCGTTGATACCGTTTTCGGGATTATTGACGGCACCTATGTGCAGCTCACCGCGGCCTTTAAAAAACATGGCATTCGCCTGGTTACACCGCGCCATGAAAGCAGCGCCGCGCACATGGCCGGGGCCTATGCGCGCACCACAGGTAAACTGGGGGTTTGCATTGCCTCTAACGGGCCGGGGGTGGCCAATGTATTGCCGGGGGTGGCCACCGAGAATGGCGAGGGCAACCGGGTATTGCTAATCACCAGTTGGCGACGGACCGGCATTATCAACCCTGATCGCGGCGGCGCATTTCAATATTTCAATCAGGTCGGCGCCATCAAACCGATTGCCAAATGGTCGGGGGCCGCCGAAGAATTTTCCCGCATTCCGGAAATCATGCGCCGGGCCTTCAGAATTTCACATGAAGGCCGCCCGGGCATGGTACATGTGACCGTACCCGAAGATGTCATCAACACCCCCAGCGACGAGAAAATCCCTCCCCTTACCCGCCCGGAGCAATATCGCCTCACCACCCCGGTACAGCCGGCCCCGGCGCTGGTCAAGCGCGCCGCCGACATGCTGGAAAACGCCAAAATGCCGATGATCCAGGCCGGATCCGGGGTTTTACACGCCGGGGCCAGCGAAGAGCTGGCCATTGTGGCCGAATTATTACAGGCCCCGGTCACCACCAGTTGGGGCGGGCGTTCCTGCATTGATGAGCGCCGCGCCGTATCCATGCCACTGATGCATACGGAAATGGTCGATAAAATCCGCAATGAATCCGATGTGGTGTTGGCGCTGGGCACCCGTTTTGGCGAAACCGACTGGTGGGGCAAGGCCCCCTATTGGGCCAAACCGGAGGATCAGGACCTGATCCATGTGGATTGTGATGCACAGATTATCGGCCTGAACAAGCCCGTGGCGCTGGGCATTCAATGCGATGCCAGGGCCTTTCTGGCCGATCTGGCAGCAGAGCTGAAATCCCGCAATCTGGACCGCACCGGCTCCCCCCAGGAAGCCCGGGTACAGGCCTATCACAAAGCCAAAACCGAAAACGGCGAAGCGGCCATGATGTTCATGTCGGCGGTGGAGGTCCCGCTGCACACCTTCCAGATCCCGGTGATCTGCCAGGAAGTATTTGATGATGATGCGATTATCGTCATTGATGGGGGCAACACAGCGGTATGGGGCACCTCGTTTCACCAGATCCGTACCCCCGGCGCGCATTTGATGACCTACAAGCTGGGCATGTTGGGGGCCGGTATCGGGCAAGCCCTGGGGGCACAGGTCGCCTATCCGGATCGCCAAGTTTATACCATTATCGGCGATGGAGCGATGGGCTTTCATATGCAGGAGATTGAAACCGCGGTGCGCAACAAACTGCCGGTGATTTTTCTGGTGGCCGTGGACAAGCAATGGGGCATGGTCAAATTCAGTCAGGGCATGGCGCTGAACCCCCAGGGCATGATGGAAAAACGCATTCTGCCCGCCCCGGAAACCATCAATACTGATTTTGGTGAGATTGCCTTTGACAAACTGGCCGAAGCCATGGGCGCACATGGCGAACGGGTCAGCCAAAAAGAAGACCTGAAACCCGCCCTGGGGCGGGCCATAAAAAGTGGCAAATGTGCCGTCATCCATGTGGATGTGGATCCAGTAGAGCATATCTGGGCCCCCGGGTTTGAAACCTTCAAGGCCATGCATCAGGAACCGGCGGGGTAACCCCCATGGGCAATAAACCCAATGTTCTGATCACCGGAGCCGGCGGTCTGGTGGGGGGCAAGGTGTTGACAACCATGGCGCAGAACCGGAACCGGTTTGGCACCGTCATGGCCCTGGACATTCGCCCCATTGATCAAGACAAACGCATTGCGGGTATCGACTATATCGAAGGTGATATTTGTGATCCGGCCATGGAGAAGGTGTTCAAAACTCACGACATTTCCACAGTCGTGCATCTGGCCGCCATTGTTGCACCCGGCCATGACAGCTCGGCGCAAATGGAATATCGCGTCGATGTGCTGGGCACGATCAACATTGTTGACTGTGCACTGGCCGCCGGGGTCCAACAGATCATCACGCTTTCCAGCGGAGCCGCCTATGGCTATCACGCCGATAACCCGGTGCCGCTTCGCGAAGAAGATGAATTGCGGGGCAATGAGGATTTTGCCTATTCCCGGCACAAACGTCTGGTCGAGGAATTTCTGGCACAAACCCGTCAACAATCCCCGCAATTACGCCAGCTGATCTTACGCCCCGGCACCATATTGGGCCCCCATGTCAAAAGTCCGGTCAGCGCCATTTTTGAGGGGCCAGTGGTAATCGGCATTGCCGGCGCGGACGCCCCTTTTGTGATGATCCTGGTTGATGATGTGGCCGCCATTATCGTCAAGGGCATATTGGAAAACCGCGAAGGGATTTACAATCTTGCCGGTGATGGGGTGCTGGGCCTGCGCCAGATTGCTCATATGGTGGGCAAGCCCTATGTGCCGGTCCCCGCAGGACTGTTGAAACTGGTATTGTGGATACTCAAAGCCCTGAAACTTTCTGTGCGCGGCCCCGAGGGGGTGGACTTTTTGCGCTATCGCCCGGTACTGGCCAATGACCGCCTGAAAAATGAATTTGGCTATACCCCCACCATGGCCACCATCGAAGTCTTTGAAAGTTATCTAAAAAGTACAAACCAGAATGGGAGTGCGCCATGAAGGCTAAAACCGTGATCATCACCGGCGGGGGCAGCGGCATTGGCGCAGCGCTGGCGCATCAATACGCCAAGGGCGGGTACAATCTGGCCATTTTGGATATTAACCCGCAAGGGGCCGAGGAGACCGCCAATGTATGCCGGCAAATCGGGGCCACGGTTTTGGTGCAGGAATGCGACGTCACCTCCCCTCAGTCGTGCATGGATGCGGTCGAGGAAACCCTGGCGCATTTTGGGCATATTGATGTGGTGGTGGCCAATGCGGGGCTGACCCATCTCAGCCTGTTGGAAGACACGGATTTGAGCGTCATTCGACGGGTGATGGAGGTCAATTTCTTTGGTGCCATTAACATCGCCAAGGTTGCCCTGCCCGCCCTTTTTAAAACCAAAGGCCAGATCATCGCCATGTCCAGCGTGGCCGGGTTTTGCCCCCTGCCCATGCGGTCCGGTTATGCCGCCAGCAAATACGCGGTGCGTGGTTTTTTTGAAACCCTGCGCACCGAAACCCGCCATCGTGGGCTGGGGGTGATGATTGTCTGCCCCTCTTATGTGGCCACCAAAATTGGCAAGAACGCCCTGGGCGGTGATGGGGACAAGGCCACCTATCAACGCCCGGAAGCCAAAGATGCGATCTCGGCAGAGGACGCCGCCGCGCAAATCATATCCGCCGCCAACAAGCGCCGCGACTTTCTGGCCCTTGGCAAAGGCGCGACGCTGGCGCGCCTGCTCTCGCGCCTGGCCCCCTCATGGTTGGAAAAACTGAGCACACAGCGGGTAATGAACAATGCCAAAACCTGAAAACCTACTCGGCCATCGGCTGTAACCCCTCGGGGTAGGGCACGCTGTACAGCCCATGGGCTTCATGGCCAACCGTAGCCAGAAATAGCCGGTCGCGGCCCGGGATCACCACCGAAATTTCGCTCAGCACCGATCCATCATGCAGCGAATAAAACAAAGGCGTGCGCCCATCCTGTGACAAGGCCATATAGCTGGTTTCGCGCGAAACCGGCATCATGGTATCGGGCAGGCGCAACAATAACGGCTTGATCCATGGATGCGCATGGATCCAGTCCACCGCCGAAGAGCGCTGTTTGATCATACCGATCCAGATCGTGCCACCCACATCACGGTCCAGCCCATCGGGCATGGCCGGCAGGTTTTTCTGCACAATTTCGCTTTGCCCGGCCCGGGCACCATCCAGAAACATCCGCTGTATCTGAAACTTGATGGTTTCGGCGACCAACAGGCTTTGTTCAGCCCCATCCTCGCGATCCTCGACCAGAATGCCATCGGGGAAGGTGAAATTCTGCGCCACCAACGACACCGTCTTGCTGGGCATATCATAGCGCCAGACCAGCCCGTTTTGGCCCATGGACACGGCCTCGCGATAGGTACCGCCGCCGCCCATGCTGGCGTTTGCATACGAAAATGGCTCGGTGAAATAAATCCGCTTTCCATCCCGGCTAACGGCCAGATCATTGCAAAACGCAAACGCCCGCGAGGTGTCATCCCCCTTGACGGGATGCATCAAGGTCGGCCCGGTGCCGGCGGCATAAACCATTGGCGTGCCGCCAATGTCATCCACCTTGGGCATTTCCAGCACCAGGGGCGTGATCTCTTTGGTGTTCAAATTCAACTGATAAAGGCCAACCCGTTCGCCCTTGGGATAACTGGCCCCATAAAGATAAGACGCGCAAAAATAGAGCAGATTTTCATCATTTGGCGCCAACCGCGCCCCGGCCGCCATCAACGGCACGTCAACAAACCGGCTCGCGGCACCCGCCGCCAGGTCAATTTTCCATATCCAGCCATCTACCGACGTGGCATAGGCAATGCTTTTATCTTCAAACAGGATCACCTCGTCATAGCCGGGCAGCGATGGCGCGATGTTTTTAACCGACGTGCGGATCACATCCGATGCCATTACCTCTTTTACGGCGGGCGAAACGGCCCCCAAATTCAGCTTCGGTCCAATGTGGATATAGGGCGGCGGTGCGGCATAAATCCACCAGGCCACAAAGACCACCACCACCGCCAACAACGCGTACCGAACAGTTTTCATTTTCAGATTTTCCCCAAGCCCGGCTCTATGTAGGGGGGGCGCTCCCTGATGCGTCAACGAAAATTGGAAAATCACGTCCTCAAATCACGAGCTTTGGCATCGCGATAGGACAGAAAATGGTGGGCCCGGCAGGACTCGAACCTGCGACCAGACCGTTATGAGCGGCCGGCTCTAACCAACTGAGCTACAGGCCCCCAAAGGTCAGAGCGCGCTCTATAACCCGCCCGGCGCAGCAACGGAAGTACCTGACTGCGCCAAACGTTCATATCCGGTGCCTGTCGGTCTAATCCTGATTTTCCCTATCCCGCCAGATGTGCTTTTAAAAGAGAAAACGCAGGGGCCGATTCAAAGAGCGCTATAGAAAGACAAGGCAGCGACACCGAGGGGTAAGCCTTGCCCTCATTGCCCCTCAGGTTTGCTATGCGGGGGATTTCTCCCTCTCCCCAGGGGAGAGGGAGAAGAGATTGCCTCTATATCGGTGCTATGGTTTTGGGAGTGTGGATAACCAAAGAGAGTAGAGTTTAATTTGCCACAGGAGCGGTTTTGCCTAAGATGCGGGTGGACAAAGAAAAAGAGGCTTCCCATGAAACTTATCCCCCTTACCAGTCTGATGGCTTTGGCATTAAGCGGCCCGGCGCTGGCCCAGGAACGTGTCTTTGAACAACCCTATTGGACCAAAAGCCCGGTTATTGAAGCTCAGGGACGGGCCAAGTTGGAAGTGCCCCCCAATCGTGCCAGCTTTGGCGTGGAATTTCGTGAAACCGGCGCCAGTGCCGATGACGCCATGCAGGCCGCGGTGGAACGGGCGCGTCTGGCCTATACCACCGTCAAGAAAGTGGCCGGCGATGATGCCCGGGTGACCAGTTCCGTATCGGTTGAGCCCTATTACAAACAATACCGGGACAAAAACGGCGATCGGATCGAAAATAACCGCGCCGACAAGGTTGAAGGCTATGCCGCCAAGGTGTCCTTGAAGGTGACCATGCTGGATGTGGACAAGGCTGGCAAGGCGCGTGCCGCCGCCTTGGCCTTGGGACCAGAGCAAGCCTCGCGCATGCGTATCTATCTGGAACGCACCGCCGAAGTGAATCGCCAGGCCTATGAAGCCGCCGTTACCGACGCGGCCAAACGGGCAGAGGCCAGCGCCAAGGCCGCCGGGGCCAAGCTGGGCCATCTGATGGTTCTGCAGGAAGGCAATGGCCCCTGTCTGGGATCTTGGACATCACCGCCAGGCCGGGTAATGAACCGATATGGTCTTGACCGCATGATGTCCAAAACGTCTGCAATGGCGGAACCCTCTGTCATGACCTCTGCCCGTTTTAAAAACGGCAAAACCATCACCATTACCCAGGATGATATTAACGCCCTGAACCTGCCCTCGGACCGCGTACCGCAAACCGTGACCGCCAGCGTTTGCGCCGTCTATGCGGTCAGCCCCTAAGCCTTTAAAAAAAAACAGGCCCCGGACAGCCGGGACCTGTGTCTTAATGATCCTTGCAAAGACCAAATAGAGACCGGCGCTAGTGAATATAGCGGACCAGGGTTTGTGCACCGGTTTCGTAATATTCGCCACTGGCGCTATCATAACAGATCATCGAAGAGACAATGGCGGAGCGGCGCCCGAACACCCCGCGATGGGTTTCACGGTGACAGTCGCGCACATCGATGCCGCCATAAGTACCATCGGTATAAGAGCTATAAGCGAACTGGTCGCTGTAATTACGGCCCCAGTTGGCCCCATAGCTTTGATGGTATGGATCGGTGCAATAGATATTGGAATGCCCGCGGTGTCCGTAGCCGGTGCGGTATCCAGTGCGGCTGCGATAACCATAACGGTCCCCATACCACCATGGATATAGGTCATAACCGCTGTAAAAGGGATAGCCATACCGATTGCCATATCCATAGCTGCCATAACCAAGGTTAAACGAAAAAGCAGAATGGTTATGACGTCCGTAATAGTAATTATTGCGGTAATAATTGCGCGCTTCACGGCGTTCGTGGCGGCGATGCGCGCGTCTGGCCTCGCGACGCTCATGGCGCTCATAGCGGCGTTCATTACGTTCATGGCGGCGAGCCTCGCGGCGTTCATGACGACGATTATAACGCTGGTCGTAATGATCGTTCCCGTTATGAGTGCTGTAATTTCGATTATTATTATACCGGCGATGGCCACGGGCATCATTGTCACGATGACGATTGCGGAATTGATGGTTCTGGTTGTCACGATGACGATTGCCCCGGCGCGAACTGTCACCATTATGATTACCGTTCCGACGATTGTCGCGGACATGGCTTTCGCGGTTTTGACGGGCACCATCACCATTATGCACGGCCATTTTGGGGGCAATAAAGCGTTCTGGCTCGTCGGCCCGCGCCGCCGGTGTGGGAAGGCCTGCATAACCAAGCAAAACACCAAGCATGCTAGCGGTTAGAAATAATCTGGTGCGCATCGGGGTCTCCTTGCAGAGCGGGGTATGACTCATATATGCCATAAGAGTAAATTAACCAACATGAAGCCAAGCTGAACAAGCCATTCACCCAAGGGAATTTTCATGGCCGAAAACGCCGCCATCGATCTGGAACATTTGCGACGCTATAGCGGCGGCGATGCGGATCTGGAGGCCGAGGTCTTTGCCCTGTTTCGTCAACAGGTGGAAATGTGGTCACGCCTGTTGGATCCCAAAGTCGATCAGGAAAGCTGGGCTTCGGCGGCACATTCCCTCAAAGGATCTGCCCGCAGCATTGGCGCCCACGCCCTGGCTGCCGCCTGTGAACAGGCCGAAAATTGTGGAGCAGACAGCCCCACTTCGCGTTCAGTCGCGGCCCAGGAAGTACAAAAATCTGTGGAAGATGCGCTGAAATTTATTGATCAGCACACCTATAAAATGCGCCTTCAGGCGTTGCGCAAATCATCCCAGCGCGCAAATTCGTAGGCAATGCACTGTTCCACCATGGTGCGCCACACCGGCTCGGCAATGGTCGCGCTCAGGCCTTCTTTTTGCGCGCTTTTGAGAACCTTTTGCACCACATCTTCGATGCGGGCCTCATCGCGAACCGCCTCACGATCCGGCTTGATACGCGCCGCCGCATCCATGTAATCCTGCCGCTCCTTGATCAATTGCACCAGCAAGCGGTCCAGCCGGTCAATCTCATAGCGGACATCATCCATGGTCTGGCATTCGGGGCCAGTGTTCACGCGCGGATCAGAGATATATTGGGTCATGGATGGCTTCTCATTGCTTTTGCGCCGGAACCTACAGAATGCTGCGCAACTGGCAAGTAGAGATAGCGGCACGGTGCCACATAGCCGCAAAGCGGCTTGATCTTGCACAGTGCGCACCGTAACACCTCCCCAAGACGAGGAATACCATGACCGATACCCCCCTGTTTAATGCTGTGCTCCCGGGCAGCCATTTTGAAACCGATGTGATCATTGCCGGGGCCGGCCCGGTGGGCCTGTTTGCCGTGTTCGAGTTGGGCCTGTTGGATTTAAAAGCCCATCTGGTCGACATTCTGGACCGACCGGGGGGGCAATGCGCCGAACTGTATCCGGAAAAGCCGATATACGATATTCCCGGCATCCCGGTACTGACCGGGGATGATCTGACGCAAAACCTGTTGCAACAGATCGCGCCCTTTGGGGCACAGTTTCATCTGGGCCAGATGGCCATAGACCTGAAAAAACGTGATAATGGCAAATGGCGCCTGACCACCGATATGGGCACCACCATTGATGCGCCGGTGGTGGTCATTGCCGCCGGGGGTGGCTCGTTCCAGCCCAAAAAGCCCCCCATTCCCAACATCGATGCCTTTGAAGGCAAAAGCGTGTTTTATTCGGTGCGCCATATGGAGGATTTTCGCGACAAAAACATCCTGATCGCCGGGGGCGGCGATTCGGCGCTCGACTGGTCATTGAACCTGCGTCCACTGGCCAAATCCTTGGGGTTGGTGCATCGTCGCCCGGATTTTCGTGCCGCGCCAGACAGTGTCAGTAAAATGCGCACCTTGGTCGCCGCCGGGGGCATGGCGCTTTATACTGGCCAGATCAAGGAATTGCACGGCGAGGATGGCGTTCTGGAAGGGGTTACCATGAAAACCGCTGATGGGGACATTGAGGTGCCGTGCGATGTGTTGCTGCCATTTTTTGGCCTGACCATGAAGCTGGGCCCGGTGGCAAACTTTGGCATCCATATGGAAAACAATCTGATCCCGGTAGATACCGAAAAATTTGAAACCAATGTGCCCACCATTTTCGCCATCGGCGATATCAACCACTATCCGGGCAAGTTAAAGCTCATCCTGTCGGGTTTTCACGAGGCCGCCCTGATGGCGCAACAGGCGTTTCGGTATGTCAATCCGGATGCCAAATTGCGCTTTCAATACACCACCTCTTCGACCAGCCTGCAACAAAAACTGGGGGTGAAGTAAGCCATGGAGGCTTTCACCCTGTATGGCTTTACCGGCTCGGGCAATTGCGAAAAAGTACGCATGGTGGCGGATTTTCTCTCTTTGCCTTACGAATGGATAGAGACCCCCATTTTTGACGGGGCGGCCCAAGCCGAAGATTTTTTACAATCCATCAATCCCGCCGGGCAGGTGCCCGCCATTGTCTTTGCCGATCAGCGCACACTGGCCCAGTCCAATGCCATTATGCTGTATCTGGCCGAAGGCTCGGCCCTGATCCCCAAAGATGCCTATCGACGCGCGCAAATGCATGCCTGGCTGTTCTGGGAGCAATACACCCACGAGCCGGCCATAGCGGTGCGCCGGGCGCTGATCCAGTATCGCGGCGTGGATGAGGCCGATATCGACCCGGCCCTGATGCAAAAAGGCGTGGCGGCACTGGACCTGATGGAGCGTACACTGGTCGACCAAAACTGGCTGGTGGGTGACCAGATGAGCCTCGCTGACATTGCCCTGATGGCCTATACCCGCCTCGCCCCGGAGGGTGGATTTTCCCTTGTTCCCTTCCCGGCCATCCAGGACTGGCTGGCACGCTGTGAAGAGTATTTAACCAAGTGATGCCGGCCCTTGCATCCCCCGGTCAGGCGCGCTAATCGGCCATGATGAACACGACGCCTGAAGCCCCCGAAATCATTCTCAATGTCACCACCATGGATGGACAGGAGCATGCCCTGGTCGCCCTGCCCGGCTGGCGTGCCATGGAGGTCATCCGTGACTATGGCCTGCCGATCAAGGCCGAGTGCGGCGGCGCCTGTGCCTGTGCCACCTGTCATGTCTATGTAGACCCGGCCTGGACTGACAAGCTGGTCCCGCCGACCAGCGAGGAAGAGGACATGCTGGACGAGGCCTTCGACGTCAAAGAAAACTCGCGCCTGTCATGCCAGATCCTGATGAAACCGGCGCTAAACGGGCTGCACCTTTGCCTGGCGCCGGGCTCTGAACCGGATTGAGCATCGCCACCATTCCCCGGTCCATGCCCAGTATTCCGTTGTTTTTGGCCCGATACTGCTACTTCATAGTCCATTTTTGCCTCGGCATTCTATTTATGCTATATCATCTTCAAAGGGGACACGCATGAGCGCTGCCACCCAAAGACATGACGACTGCCTTCCAGAAATTATTCTGGAGATTGGTCGTGCCCCCGACACGAAGACTTTGGTAGCGCTGTTTCGTCATTATCTGGATGAAAACTCACTTGGCCCCTTCACCCTTGCCGAGATATGCAGTGCCGGGGAGGACTGGCGCAAGAACCTGATCCTTGGGACCATTCCCAATGCCTATCTGGAAGAATATTTCGCCACCAACAGCTTTTTCGACAGTCCAACCTTTCGCGCCACCCAGTATTCCTGCAAGCCGGTTTCCTTTGATAAAATTTTTGATATTGCCCTGCTGTCCCGGCGCGGCCATAAAATTTATAATCGCGCCAAAAGAGCGGGCTTTGAGCATGGATATTGCTTTCCCCTCAAGGGGCGCAGTTGCCGGCCCACAATGATGTATATTTCCGGCGACTTTAAAAATATTGATGCCCAGGCCCTGATGCTTATGGAAATGGTCATCCTGGCGTTTTACCGCCGGGCCTGTGACCTTTTCCCCGGATCAGAACTACAGGGGATACGCCATAATGGCGGCTTGTCAGACCGGGAACGCGAAACCCTCAGCTGGGTGGCCCAGGGCAAAACCGATTGGGAGATTGCACAACTGCTTGAGATCTCGGAACGTACCGTCCATTACCACATAGAAAATGCCAAAAAGAAGATGATGGTACCAACGCGCCTGCAGGCCGTCGTGGAGGCCATCCGTAATCTTGAGATATTGATCTAGGGGGCAGGAGCTATGAACAGGCCCTGATCCTGGGGCATTTTGTTAAAACATTTTAAGCTTTATCCTGTCTGATCGGACAGGTTTAAACCCCCTTCGGAATCCCTAAATGATCGCCCTGCATTGCACGCATATTCGCTGCGTTCGCGTGATAATGCATGTTATTAACACTTTCCATTGCGAGCCATTATGGAATCCCTAGACGAGCGCCTTGACCGTATTGAACGCGAAGCCGAAGACATGCCACAGCTGGACAAGCTGAGCGATCAGGCCCTGCGCCTGCTCTTATCTCAGCACCTTCAGGATATGTGCAACATAGGCCATCGTATTTCCAATATAAGCTTTGATGAGATCGTTAAGCTTACGCAATCCAAGCATGGAGCGCTTGGCATGTTGTTGCGCGAATGCGAGATCCGTGGGCGCTCCGCTGGCTGATCTGAACGCTGCCCTGCCCTGACAGACAGACTTGCAAATCACGGCCCTATGGCTAAGCTAAGTACCAGTTCTATGGTTATGCGCCTATAGCTCAGTTGGTAGAGCAGCTGACTCTTAATCAGCGGGTCCACAGGTTCGAGTCCTGTGTGGGCGCACCATTTTTTCAAGAAATTACAATAAGATAACCGAAGGTCTTGTTAACAACTGACTCTTCCGGTTTTGATTTGGAAACGTACAAGAGGCAGTGTAACTTATAACGCTTTGATGTATCTCTGGATTTGCAAACGCCTTGCTTGGTAAAATGTAGCAAGGCGATTTTCATATCTAAACTGAGATTACCGAAGCCTTTCAATGTGAGAAGGCATACCCTTTCGGGATTTCACCTTTTGACAAGCTCAAGGTCCGTTCTTTTCCTTCCCTAACCGTCATGCGCCTGCCCTGAGATGATATAACAAACCCGCAAAAGGCCTGTTGAAGGCATGCTCCCGACGTCGCCCCGGCCCTTGCTTTCACAAAGGAAAAT
>JAUZSF010000024.1 GCA_030949705.1 Robiginitomaculum sp.
GCCGGGGTCCATTTTGAGGCCTCACTATGGATTGCGGCCAGAGCCTGTGCTTGCGAAAGCGGGGGCCGCAATGACGTGAGGGGTGCCTCCCACCAGCAGCGCTGTCGTGGAAATGACGCAAAACTGTGCTCTGCCTTTGCAAACGCGCAAAATGGCTTTGCCATTGCCATAGGCACGGGGTGAATATCGCCCGGGTGACCGGCATCGGCTTGCGAAGGTGCCGCAAATTGGCATAGCGTGCAAAAAGCGTGGAGTAAGCACAGATGAGCAATCAGAAAATCAATTTAACCCGACGGTATGCTTTGGCCGCCGTACCAGCCGTATTGGCCACCGCCGGTTTGGCCGCCTGTCAGCCCAAAGCCCCCGCCGTTCATAATGCCAAAAAAAAGGATACCCCCATGTCCGATCCAAAACAGGCCCAGCCATTGGTCATTGCCCACCGCGGCGCGCCGGGATATCTGCCCGAACATACGGCCCCGGGGTATGATCTGGCGATCCGCATGGGGGCCGATTATATCGAGCCCGATCTGGTCTTTACCAAAGACGGACATCTGATTGTTCGCCACGACCATTATCTGTCAGATACCACCGATGTGGCTGATCATCCGGAATTTGCCGACCGCAAAACCGTCAAGGAAGGCCATGAGGGCGAAGACTGGTTTTCCGAAGATTTCACCCTGGCCGAGATCAAGACCCTGCGCGCCACCCAGGCTTTTGAAAGCCGCAGCCATGCCGCCGATGGCAAATTTGAAATCCTGACCTTTGGCGAATTTATTACCATTGCCCAGGGGCGCACCTCTTTGCAGGGCAAGCCCATTGGCATTTATCCGGAAACCAAGCTGCCGTCTTATTTCAAATCTCTGGGCTATGATTTTGAAACCGCGGTATTGGACGAACTGAAAAAAACCGGGTGGGACCGCCCCGGCTCGCCGGTCTTTATCCAATCTTTCGAGGATGGCATTTTGCGCTCATTACGGCAAAAAACCGAATTACCGCTGATCATGTTGCTGGAATTTGCCGATGGCGTGGACATGAAGGACATTGCCACCTATGCCGACGGCATTGGCCCGTCCAAGGCGCTGTTGGCAAACCAGGATGGCACCTCCACCGGCTTTATCGAGGCGGCCCACAAAGAGGGGTTGAAGCTCCACCCGTGGACGTTCCGCTCGGACATGCTGCCCGAGGTCTTTGCCAATGCGCAGGCCGAATTTGATTTCTTCTTTGATCTGGGTGTGGACGGGGTATTTACCGATTTTTCCAATGATGCCCGCGCTGCCCTCTTGGCGAGAGCCGCAAGATCGGGCTAAGATGAACGCTGTTCACTTTTTGCGGAGACATCATGCAATCGATTTTGGAAAAACAGCGCGCCGCCTTTCGCGCCGAGCCGAACCCCTCTTACGAAGTGCGCGATGATCGCCTGAAGCGTCTGGCGGAAATGATCACGCAAAATGCCGATGAGATCGCCGACACCGTGTCCGAGGATTTTGGTCATCGTTCCAAGATCGAAACACGCCTTGCCGACATTGCCGCCCTGCTTACCGAGATCAAGCACACCCGGGCCCATTTGAAAAAATGGATGCGGGTGGAGCGCCGCCCGGTGGCGCTGCAATTCAAACCGGCCAAGAACGAAGTGCGCTATATGCCCAAGGGCGTGGTGGGCATTATCAGTCCGTGGAATTATCCGTTCCAGTTGGCCATTTCACCGCTGATTGCCGCCCTTAGCGCCGGCAATCGTGCCATGATAAAGCCATCCGAGTTGACCCCACGCACGTCGGAACTGACCAAGCGTTTGCTGGGCGAGATCTTCGACGAAGATCTGGTGGCCGTGGTCACCGGAGATGCCAAGGTGGCGCAGGAATTTTCAGCCCTGAATTTTGATCACATGCTGTTTACCGGCTCGACCAAGGTGGGCCGGTATGTGATGGAGGCAGCGGCCAAAAACCTGACCCCGGTAACGCTGGAGCTGGGCGGCAAGTCCCCCACCATTATCGATTATGACTATCCGTTAAAAACCGCGGCGGAGCGGATTTTGTCTGGCAAATTGCTCAATTCAGGCCAGACCTGCATTGCGCCAGACTATGTTCTGACCCCCAAGGATCAGGTGGATGCCACGGTCAAGCAACTGACCAAGGTATGCCGGCGGTTTTACAAAAACATTCACGATAATGACGACTATACCGCCATTATTTCGGAACAGCATTTTGCCCGCCTGAACGGCCTGATCGAGGATGCGCGCGAAAAAGGCGCCAACGTGATTGAAATCTATCCTGAAGAGGCCAAAACCAGCTCGAATGTGCGCAAAATGCCGCCCAAGCTGGTCACCGATGTCACGCCGGACATGGCCATTATGCAGGAAGAGATTTTCGGGCCGTTATTGCCTCTGGTCCCCTATGAAAGCCTTGACGAGGCCATTGATTTTGTTGCCGAGCGGCCGCATCCACTGGCACTTTATGTGTTTTCGGACAACAAGATTGTGGTGGAGCGCACCAATAATGAATTGCTGGCCGGTGGCGTTGCCATCAATGATACGCTGATGCACATCACCCAGAATGATCTGCCCTTTGGCGGCATAGGCGACAGCGGCATTGGGGCTTATCACGGCCATGACGGGTTTTTGACCTTTTCCCATGCCAAGGCGACCTTCCGCCAGTCCAAAATCAATGGCCGCAAAATGCTGTTCCCGCCCTATGGCAAGTCCATTGAACGGGTGCTTGGCTTTTTGACCTGAGGGGCCATCAATGCCTGACCTGATGACCGTGATTGTGCCCTCCCTGATTGCCATTGCGCTGATGGTAGGGCTGATCCGCCTGACCGGCCTGGCCCATCCGGTGGTACTGGATGACGAATCCCTGGTGCGCGACGCCATTGACGAACATTTTGAGGGTATGCCGATTGAACGCATCATTCTGGGACAGGATGGCCAATGCGCCCTGGTCGTGATGAGCACCGGCGCCCCGGCGCTGGTGCGGGCCATGGGCGATCGCATGGTGGTACGTCGCCTGACGTCAAATATGGTCAAGGCGGTCTCTGGCAAGGATACGGTTCTAAATCTGAAACTGCGTGATTTTACCTGGCCTCGCGCGCGTATGGTGTTTGAAAATACCACCGCCCGCGCCAATGCCCAGGATTTGATTGAATCCCGGATAGCCGATAAGCGCGAGGCGATGGCCCATGCCTGAGTTTTTACAAGGCCCCCCGATCACCACCCTGGCGGCCCCGTTTTTTGTGTTGCTGATCCTGGCCGAAATTATTCTGATCAAGCTACGCGGCAAAGGCGGCCAGTATGAAAGCCGAGACGCCGCCACCAGTGTCTTTATGGGGCTGGGCAGTACCATTGCCGATGGCCTGATGGGTTTTATTTCCTTTGCGGCCTTGCTGCTTGCCTATCAGATTGCGCCCATCAAGCTGCCGATCAACTGGATAACGGGGGCGGCCTGTTTTGTGCTGGTGGATTTGGCCTATTACTGGATCCACCGCTATTACCACCGCTCGCGCTGGGGGGTGGGCGGCCCATGTGATCCACCATTCCTCACAGCATTACAATCTGACCACGGCATTGCGCCAGACCTGGTCCGGCCTGCTATCTGGTGCATTCATTGTGTACGTTCCCATCGCGCTGATGGGCTTTCATCCGGCCCTGATGGGGTTTTGTTTTGGCCTGAATCTGATTTACCAGTTCTGGTTCCACACCGAAGTGATCGACAAAATGCCCCGCTGGTTCGAGGCCATTATGAACACCCCCTCGCACCACCGGGTGCACCATGCCAATAACCCGCGCTATCTGGATGCCAATTATGCCGGCGTGTTCATTATCTGGGACAAGATGTTCGGCACCTTTGTTGCCGAGCGCGAAGACGACAAACCCCGCTATGGTCTGGTCAGTGATATTGGTACGTTCAACCCCTTGCGCGTCGCCACCCATGAATATGTGGGCATCATCAAGGATGTGGCGCAAAAGGGCCTGACGCTAAAAGAGCGGCTCTGGTACATTTTTGCCGAGCCCGGCTGGTGCCATGACGGGGGGGCGCAAATCCTCCCGCCAGATCAAGGCCGACTATGTCGCTCGCCACCCGGAACACAAAGGCGAACCGGGGCTTTAAGACGAAAGACGTATCCCTTCTCCCTTGGGGAGAAGGTTAGGATGAGGGGCTTGTGCGGTTTGATATGCCTTAGGCACAACCAAGTAAGCCTTTACCACCTCACCGTTCGTTAAAAATGATCATCTATCATTTTCTACCTCACCCTCTTCCCATGGGAGAGGAAGATCAGGCGCCTATTCACTCCCCCTTATAGACCTCGCCGCCCTTCATCACGAAGGTCACACGGGTATATTCCCCGGCGTCTTTTAAGGGGTCGCCATCCACCGCTATAATGTCGGCAAAGCGGCCCGGTGTGATGGCGCCAATGTCGTCTTGCATCCCCAGCAAGGTTGCCGACCCCATGGTAGCGGTCTGGATGGCCACCATGGGGGACATGCCCCATTCCACCATTTTGGCCATTTGCTTGCCATTATCACCGTGGGGATAGACGCCCTCGTCAGTGCCAAAGGCCATTTTCACCCCGGCCTTATAGGCCCGGCGAAAGCTTTGGCGCTGCACGAGGCCAATGGCGCGTTCCTTTTCAATGGATTCGGGCAACATGCCGTTCTTGATCCCTTCGGACAGGATGTAATCATCATTATAAATGTCCATGGAGAAATAGGTGCCGTGTTCCTTGGCCATTTTTATGGCTTCATCGTCCAGAATGCTGGCGTGTTCAATGCTGTCCACACCGGCGCGGATCGCGGTTTTGATACCATCGGTGCCATGGGCATGGGCGGCCACACGGCGGCCATGCAGATGCGCCTCGTCAACAATGGCTTTCATTTCCTCAAATGAATATTGCTGTGCGCCGGGGCTGTCGCCCTTGGAGAGCACGCCGCCAGTGGCGCAAAATTTAATCACGTCCGCGCCGTATTTAATCACTTCGCGCACCTTGGCCCGCACCGCCCAGGGGCCATCGGCCACGCCGCCGGCTTTCACATGGTATTCAGCAGGCAAAAGATTGCTGTCGCAATGGCCGCCAGTCATACCCAAAGCCGTGCCGGCAACCAGCATACGCGGCCCCGGCACATCGCCATCGTTTATGGCATCGCGCAGCGCCACATCACTATACCCATCAGCCCCGGCATCGCGCACGGTGGTGATGCCCGCCAACAGGGTGATGCGCGCATTCTTGGCCCCATAAAGCGCTGCGCGCGGGATGGAGACCTTTAGCGCCTCATAGCCATGAAACGGTGCGCCGGTCATGTGGGTATGGCTATCCACCAACCCCGGCATAATGGTTTTGCCACCCAGATCGATCACCCGCGCCCCATCGGGGATAGCGTCGCCCGCTTTGCCCACTTTTTCAATGCGCTCGCCGCGCACTACCACCATCACATTATCGCGGCGCTTGCCGGCAATGGTGTCGATCATATGCGCCGCCTTGATCACCGTGACCGGCTCGGCGGACTTGTCCGCGGCCATGGCCGCAAACGGCAGGCTGGTCGCGGCAATTAATGTCAAAATGCTCGTTTTCATTTCCATCCCCTTTTTTTAGCACTCTAGGAGACGGTGCGCCGCATAACAACACTCCTCTTTTTGGCACTGCCGTCCACCTCCTCGTCATCCCCCGGCCTGATCGGGGGACCTATAGATAGGGTCGACGCATATTTCGATTGGATATGGATCACGGATCAAGTCCGGGATGATACGACCGGAGAGACTTAATCCCGCACTTTTGTCCAAACAAGACCGCCTTGGCCTTGTTGGTGTCTTTGTTTTAATTCTCAGGCAGCACGCAATTCCGCGCCCAGCGCATGGCCCCTTTTCACCGCCGGGCGCTCGCCCACCCGTTCAAACCAGGCCTTCAGATTGGAAAAATCGTTCAGGTCCTGCCCCTCTCGCTCGTGCAAGAAAATCCAGCCCCAACACGCCATATCAGCAATGGAATACTCATCGGCCAAATAATCGCGCCCCTCAAGACGCTTGTTCATCACCCCGTAAAGCCGTTTTACTTCATTGGTATAACGCGCGATCGCATAGGGGATTTGCTCGTCACAAAATTCACGAAAATGAAGCGCCTGCCCGCCCATGGGACCAAGGCCACTGGTTTGCCACATCAGCCATTCTTCCACGGCGACGCGGCTTCGCTCGTCCTTGCCATAAAACTTGCCAGTCTTGCGGGCCAGATATTGCAAGATCGCCCCCGACTCGAAGACTGATATCGGTTTGCCGTCCGGGCCATCGGGATCGATAATGGCCGGCATTTTGTTATTGGGGCTGATGGCTTCATATTCTGGTTTGAACTGATCGCCCTTGCCAATCATCACCGGCTTCATGACGTATGACAGCCCCATTTCCTCCAGCGTGATAGACACTTTCCAGCCATTGGGGGTCGGGAAAAAGTAAAGCTCGATCGGGTTTTGCTGGGCCATGAGGTGCTCCTTTATATTATCTGATGCAGATATGGCCCCCGGCGCCCAAAATCCAAGGGCCGTGCCATCACGTTTTGCTGGTGAAACGCTTCACCATGCCAACGCCTTGGCTTTTTTCTTTTCGCCGGATTGGTATTTCAAAAAGGCACGAAACACCCCCAAACGCGGATTGGGGGCCTTGCCCGCGCCCATGCGCAGAAGTTGCAGACAAAACCACGCCTGAATGCCCCAGCCATTGAGCATACGCAGGGTATTGTTCTTGCTTTGCGGGCCAAACCAGCCGGGGCCAATGCGCAATATATTTTCCCAGGCGGTCAGATGATCGGCCGCGCCGCCAAGCAGTTTTGCCGGGGCATCGGTATCCACACACAGGGGACGGCCCAGACCAATCATCGCCACCCCATCATCACGGATGGCCGTTTCCATGCCCGTGCGGGTACGAAACCCGCCGGTGACCATCAAGGGCGGCGTATCGGCGGCACGCATCTCGCGCGCATAATCCAGAAAATATCCCTCCCGGGCGCGGGTACTTTCGCGCTTGCCTTCCTCGAATACCGGCTCTATCCCTTCGGTACCCATCATCACCGGCTGTTCATAATTGCCACCCGAGATTTCCAGAAGGTCCACCCCATCTTCGCGCAGCCATTTGGCCACCTGCCGACTGTCGGCAAAGTCAAACCCGCCTTTTTGAAAATCTGACGAGTTCAGCTTTACACTGATGGGAAAATCTGCGCCCACCGCTTGGCGCACGGCGGCAATCACGCTGCGCAGCAAACGCGCCCGGTTCTCCAGCGCCCCGCCCCATTCATCCTCGCGCCGGTTGGTCAGCGGGTTCAGGAATTCGGATAGCAAATACCCATGGGCTGCGTGGATTTGCACCCCGTCAAAGCCGGTCTCTTTGGCGATGCGCGCCGTGTGGGCAAAGCGACCGATAATATCGGTAATCTCATCCGCGCTCAGCGCCCGTGGTTTGCCAAACATGCCGCCGGGCATTTCCACTTGCACCGCTGATGGACCGACGGGTTCGCTGGCCACATATTTCATGGTCTGGCGTCCGGCATGGCTGATCTGCATCCAGATGGCCGCGCCGTTTTCCTTGGCCGCCGCCGACCAGCGTTTCAAGGCGTCCAGTTGTTCGGAGCTTTGTTCCCCTTCGATCACCACATTGCCGGGGCGTTCCAGATAGCGGTGATCCACCTGCACATTGCCGGTCAACATCATGCCGATACCGCCCGCGCCCCAGCGCCGGTATAGCCTCTCGTGCCCCTTTGTGGCGCGGTTATACCGGTCCGCCAGCCCTTCAGTCATGGCCGCCTTGCACAAACGGTTTTTAAGAACGGCGCCGCACGGCAGGCTCAGCGGTTCGTTCAGTATGGAATCATGCATAGATTACTCTGCCCAGCTGGGTTTTCGTTTTTCCAAAAAGGCGGTCAGGCCCTCTTTGCCTTCGTCCGAGGCGCGCATGGCCGCAATGCGTTTGGCGGTCATATGGATCAGGTCTTCGGTAATCGGCCGATCGGCCACATCATCAACCAGTTCCTTGGCCGCCGCGACGGCACCTGGCGCGGTCTGGAAGGCCAGCTTGACCAGATATTCCAACATTTCTTCCATGGCGTTTTCATCATCCACGGTATAATGCACCAGGCCCATTTTTTCGGCCATAACGCCGTCAAACCCCTCGCCCGTGGCGAACAGCGCCCGCGCCCATCGCGGCCCGATGGCCCGCACCGCATAGGGGGAAATGACCGCCGGAATCAGGCCCAGTCGCACTTCGGAAAAGCGAAATTTGGCATCTTTGCGCGCCACCGCCACATCACAGGCCGCCACCAGACCACAGCCGCCGCCCATACAGGCCCCCTGCACGCTGGCAATGGTCAGCATGGGCAGATCGGCCAGTTTTTTCAGCATATGGCCCAGTTTTACCGCATCGTTTTCATTTTCCGACTTGGTATAATGCCCTGCCGCGCGCATCCATTTCAGATCACCACCAGCGGAAAAGCTTTTGCCCGCGCCGCGCAGGATCACGGCCCGGCAATTGGACGTGCGCACGGTTTCAAAGGCATCAGCCAGTTGTTCCACCACTTCGCCATTAAAGGCATTGTGCAGTTCCGGCCGGTTAATCAGTATGGTGGCCAGACCGCCGGGGCTGGCGTCCAGAATGACATCATTTTGCTCAGACATTGTATAATCTCCTATTCTTCGCTGGCCGGTTTTTCGGGGGGATGGAAGCCACCTTGGGTATTGGCAACCATCAGGGCAAAGGCCGCATAAACGGCAATGTTTTGCGCCAGATCATCCGGATCCACCTTGTCCAGCGTATCATTGGGGGTATGGTGCAGATCAAAGTATTCCCAACCATTTTGCCCCAAGGTGATGGCTGGTGTGCCGGCCGCCGAGAGCGCCGACACATCAGAGCCGCCGGATGCCGTACGCGCGCCCGGCAAAACCCCCAGGGGGGCCAGCACCCGTAAAATGGCATCGGCCTTTGCCTCATCCGCCTTGGCTATGCCGGTATCCATGCGCCAGATACGGCCCGATCCGAAATCGGATTCGGATACCATGATGATCTTGTCCAATTCGTCCTTATGTTCTTTTACATAGGCTCTGGCCCCGATCAGGCCCGGTTCTTCGGCCCCAAAAAAGACCACCCGAATGGTGCGTTTGGGCCGGGCATGCATGGCAACCAGCTTGGCCGCTGCGGTGATGATGGCCACGCCGGTGCCATCGTCAATCGCCCCGGTGCCTTCGTCCCAACTGTCCAGATGCGCACCCAACAGCACAATTTCGTCCGGATATTCGCTGCCTACAATATCGCCAATGACATTGCCCGACATCACTTTGCCAATGCGTTTGGAACTCATGGACAGGCTAAGCGGCAGATCACTTTTCAGCGCCAACAAGCGGCCCAACTGGTCCGCATCATTGTTGGAAAGGGCGGCGGCCGGAATGCGCGGCTGTTGATCATCATAACGCAAGCCTCCGGTATGGGCATTGCGCTGGTAATCGGTACCGGCAGAGCGAATAAGCAGCGCCAGTGCCCCCCGCTCGGCCGCAATGGATGGCCCGGCAGAGCGTTTTTGCACGGCCTGTCCGTAACCGGCCCCCCGTTGCGTGCGGGTCATTTTGCTGTCGACAAAGGCGATCTTGCCCTTGAGGGAACCGACCTTGGCATCGCGCAAATCCTGAAGGCTTTCAAAGCGCACCACCGGCGCGGTAATGCCGCCCACCGGCGTACCGATCGAGCCACCCAGCGCCGTGGCCACCAGGCGTTGCGGATAAGGATCACCAACGTTTAGCGCAATGGTGCCCCGTTGCCAGCCTTCCATCTCGAAAGGTTCCACATGCACATTGGCAAAGCCCAGAGCGTTCAGTTTTTTAACCGCCCAATCGCGCGCCCGGGCCTCGGCAGCCGACCCGGCCAGGCGGGGGCCCACTTCGGTGGTCAGGCTCTCTACAATGTCCCAGCCCAGCGTGCTGGCTTGTGCTTTTTCAATCAGAACTTTGGCGCTGGCGGCGCTGTCTTCGGCCAAAGCAGGCCCGGCCAAACTCAGGATGAGGGCGCTGGAAATCAGCAGTGTTTTAAAATGTTTCATGATGGCAGTCTCCCTAAGGGAGACAGACTAGGACGGGGCTGGCCAGTGCGCCAGTCTGAAAATGTAACCGGGCGAATATGTCACCCTTGTATCGTTATTCATTCCTCCATATCATGAAAGGCGCGAGTGGACAGCTTTGATAGGAAGGATGCAATTATGCGAACCCCTTTAATATTACTGGCAAGTACGCTGGCCTTGGGCATCGCTCTGGCGACCGCCCACACCGCCAAGGCCGCCCCCAAAAATTACACCCTAGTCTGTAATGAGGTTGAAGCAACGTATCAGAACCATGATCCGTGGTTTAATGGCAAACCAAGCATCCGCGTTTATTTTAGTCGGTCCGCCAATGCCGCCAGTCGGCAAAAGCCCGGCCACGGGCAATGCGCATGGGTGGACAGGCCCGTGGCGGCAAGTGAACCAGGCTTCTTCATTTTCAAGAATGCCGAAAACCCGGTGCGTTCTGTAAAGGTCTCGCCACAAGGAATAACCGCAAACATACTGGGCGTGGGTAGAATTGACCGAATTCCCCACGGTGGCCGACAATCGCACGTGGCCCAAAACTTATTGCTGTTGGATGCGGTTAAAAAATCGCAACTGTTTTACGTTCAGGTCCACAGTGAAAAAATCAATGGTAGAAATTCCCTTATTATGACCCGTTTTGGTCCCTGAAGCTTAGCCCTTTCCCGTTTTCATCAAGGACACACACACCACAACGGCAAACACAAAATTGCCCAATAGAAAGTCATCAACCATGAAAATCCATCACACGCTTAAAACGCTGACCCTGGCGGGGCTGACCCTTGGTGCCCTGGCCGCCTGTGCCCCCCAGGCCAGCGCCCCCACCGATGCCAAGAACCAGAAAACCACGGCACCAGACCCCACGCCGTTACCGCGGGGGGAAAAGGTAAGCGGCATCATTGCCGAGGCCAGCCCGGCCATCGTGGTTTCGCAAGAGGCTCTGGGCGCGCGCATTGCGCAATTGGCAGATGACAAGTTCGAGGGCCGCGCCCCCACCACCCCCGGCGGCATTGCCGCCAGTCAGTGGGTTGCCGACGAAATGGCCCGCATTGGCCTGAAGGGTGCCGTGGATGGCGGTTATTTTGAACGGGTACCGCTGGTCGAAGCCACCCTGGATGAAGGGGCATCCCGTTTTGGCTTTACCGCCAATGGCAAAACCCTGGACATCCCCTTTGGCAGTGATGAGATTTTCTGGACCAAGCGTATTGATGAAAACCTTAGCTTTGATGACACCGATGTGGTGTTTGTTGGCTATGGTGTGGTGGCCCCGGAATATGGCTGGAACGATTATGCCGGCATAGACGTGAAGGGCAAAACCGTGGTGATGCTGGTCAATGATCCGGGCTTTGCCACCCACGATCCAGACCTTTTTAACGGCAAGGCGATGACCTATTACGGGCGCTGGACCTATAAATTCGAAGAGGCCGGTCGCCAGGGCGCCGCCGCCGCCATCATTGTGCACGAGACCGCCCCGGCCAGCTATCCCTGGGAAGTGGTTTCCGGCTCGTGGGCCGGGGCGCAATATGATCTGGAACGCCCGGACGGGGGAGCCAACCGCACCAAGCTGGAAGGCTGGATATCCCATGATGCGGCGCAAAAACTGTTTGCCGCCGCGGGCGAAGATTATGAAGTCATGAAAGAAAGCGCCGCCAAAAAAGGCTTCAAGCCTTCTGTGATGAAGGGGATCAAAGCCTCCGGCGTGGTCAAAACCGGTATCAAGCATCTGGTTTCACGCAATGTCGCCGGGGTATTGCCTGGGGCCAAAACCCCCGATGAATACGTGCTCTATATGGCCCATTGGGACCATCTGGGCAAAAAGGACGTGCCCGAGGGTGAAGATGGCATTTATAATGGCGCGGTCGATAATGCCACCGGGGTCGCCGCCATATTGGGCATTGCCGATGCCTTTGTGCATCAGGAAACACCCCCGGATCGCTCCATCCTGTTTTTGGCGGTTACCGCCGAGGAATCCGGCCTGTTGGGCTCTGCCTATTTTGCCGAAGACCCCTTTGTGCCCCTTAAGAACATTGTTGGCGGCATCAATATTGATGCCCTGATGCCCATGGGCCGCACCAAAGATATGGAGGTCGTAGGCTTTGGGGCTTCGGAAATGGAAGATATCCTGAAAGAAAAGGCCGCCCGCCACGGCAAGCATCTGGTGCCGGACCAAACCCCCGAGGCCGGACATTTTTATCGCTCGGATCATATCAGCCTCGCCAAAAAGGGCGTGCCAATGATTTATGGTTCTGGTGGCGAAGATCTGATCAAGGGCGGCAAAGCCGCCGGCAAGGCCTTTACCGAAGGTTATACGGCCAATCGTTATCACAAACCGGCGGATGAATATTCAAAGGATTGGGATCTTTCGGGCATCGCCGAGGACGCCAGCATTTTGTATGAAGTGGGCGAAACCATGAGCCATGATGGCGTTTGGCCAAACTGGTACAAAGATAACGAGTTCCGCGCCTTACGCGATAAAATGCGAGAAGAATAACCCCTGCCGCCCCTAGCTAAAACTCATCTGCAGGGGCGTATTCTGGTCTTCTTTCTCTGCCGTGATCTGTTCCAGCACGCCGTATAGCTCGGCGGGCTGGATCGGTTTGTTGATATGGCCATCCATGCCTGCTGCCCTGGTCTGTTTATGGTGCTGGCTGAGAGCATTGGCGCTGACGGCATAGATGGGCACCTTGCCATAGGGCGGATGCAGTTTGCGGATTTCCCGGGTGGCGCTAAGGCCATCCAGCACGGGCATTTGCAAATCCATCAGGATCACATCAAATTCCATGCTGGCGGCCAGCTCGACCGCCTGAAGGCCATCATCAACGCAGGTGACGTGGTGGGCGTTGGCCTCCAGCATTTTGCGGATCAGAAACTGGTTATGCCGGTTGTCCTCGGCCACCAGAATGTTCAATGGCATGGCCGGCATGGTCTCTTCGGCCTGTTCCCCTTCGGCGAGCGGGGAAATCCTCCCGGCCACTGCGCGCACCGGCAAGCGTACCCAAAAGGTACTGCCTTCATCCAGTACCGTTTCCACGCCAATCTTGCCTCCCATGGCCTTAGCCAGGGTTTTACAGATGGCCAGTCCCAGCCCCGTACCCCCAAAACGGCGGGTGATGGAGGTGTCGGCCTGGCTGAAACGCTCAAAAATACCGCTTAGGGCCTCTGGTTCGATCCCCGGCCCGCTGTCGATGACCATGACCATCATTTCAG
Organism: Robiginitomaculum sp.; assembly: GCA_030949705.1. Taxonomy (GTDB): domain Bacteria; phylum Pseudomonadota; class Alphaproteobacteria; order Caulobacterales; family Maricaulaceae; genus Robiginitomaculum_B. The sequence continues at coordinate 13,276 of JAUZSF010000024.1, forward strand.
GGGTTTCGGGGGTGCCAGCCACATCCACTTTGACCTCAATGCGCCCCTGAGCAGTGAATTTCAACGCATTGGAAATCAGATTGGTAAGAATCTGGCGCAAGCGTGCCGGGTCGCCCACAATATGGGGCGGCAGACCTTCATTGACCTGTAAGAACAGCCCCAGCCCCTTGGCCTGTGCCGGCGCCCGAAAAGGCTCCATGCTCTGGGTCAATAACTGACGTAAATCAAAGGGAATTTCCTCCAGCGTAAAGGCCCCCTGCTCGTACTTACTATAATCCAGTATATCGTCGATAATATGCATCAGGCTGTCGGCAGAGTTCTTGCCAATAGATACATATTCGCTCAGCTCTTCGTTCAGTTCGCTTTGCTCCATCAGGTATAACATGCCAATGACCGAGTTCATCGGGGTACGGATTTCATGGCTCATGGTGGCCAGAAAATTGGCCTTGGCCTCGGCGGCCTGCATGGCCTCTTCGCTGGCGGCCTGGGCCTGTTTGGCCAGCGCATTCGAGCGTTCCACCTCTTCATTCAGGCGGATTTGTTTTTGCTTGAGGCGGATAATGATGGCCAGAGCCGCACAATAGGTTTTCAAAAAATCCGCCTGCGCCGGATTATATTGGGCCCCCTCTTCCAGATACACCACCAACACGCCCAGCAATTCACGATCAAACATCAAGGGCACATTGTAATGGCCATGGGGCTGCATGTCGGCAAAACGGGTGTCATGGCGTTCGTCCACACAGCCGGCAAATTGCAATTCCTGGCTTTTTGCTGCCCGCCCGCACAGGCAGTGCCCATAGGCAACCTTGGCACACAAGCTTTTCAAAGGACCCAACTGGTGCGCACTTTCCAGCCGCAAGGTTCGCTCTTGCGGGTCTGCCAGAAAGATACCGCCCTTATCCGATAGTTTAAGCCAGGATAGTGAAAGCAGGATTTTCAGGGCTGCATCCAGAACCTCGGCAACACTGGTGGTCTCATAAGTGAGTTCATATAGGGCTTTCAGGCAAGCCGCATTCTCGGCCTCCATTTTTCGCCGGTTTTTGTCCTTCACCAGCTCCGTTATGTCGGTTCGTACCGAGGCATACCCTGTCACGGTGCCATCAGGGGCCAGCATCGGCGTAATGGTGGTATCCACCCAGTAATGATTGCCGTTTTTGGCCCGGTTCTGAATATTACCACGCCATGGTTTTCCCGATGAAATACATTGCCACAATTTTTCAAAAAATTCTGGCGGGTGAAAGCCTGAATTAACTGTCCCCCTTCAGCGCTTATGGGACTGATTTAGGCCTGTGCTAAGGGAGGGTTTTTGTTCATCTTGATCTCACGGAGAGAAAGATGAGACAGAAACGTAAAAGTGAGCAATCGCCATCGGAGCGGGTTGTTCGAAACATTCAGCGTAAAACCCGCAAGCAGTATGGTGCGGAGGAAAAGATTCGCATTGTGCTGGATGGCCTGCGTGGTGAGGACAGCATTGCCGAGCTGTGCCGCCAGGAAGGCATATCGCAGGGTCTGTACTACAAATGGTCGAAGGATTTCCTTGAAGCGGGCAAGAAACGCCTGGCGGGTGATATCACCCGCCAGGCCAACACCGATGAGGTTAAAGCTTTGCGGGCCCAGGCCCGTGACCTCAAAGAGGTTGTGGCCGAACAGACGCTGGAACTTCGCCTTCTTAAAAAAAGCATGATCGGGGATGGGGGAGACGCAGAATGAGGTACCCTGCATCAGAAAAGCTGGAGATTATCCGCACTGTTGAGCGCTCCCACCTGCCTGCCAAACGGACGCTGGACAAGCTGGGCATTCCCAGGACCACGTTCTATCGCTGGTACGACCGGTATCTGTCTGGGGGAGCTGAGGCTCTTGAGGATATTGTCCGTGTTCATATGAAGTGGGACAGATTTCCCTTTGAGCGTTGCGAGGGTTTTGCTCATCGTTTGTGTTGATATTAAGCGACGGCTTTGCGGTATTGCAAGCGCCGGTGTTGGATTGTTTGTTGTTTGATTTTTCTCCTTCTGTTCAAGATTGATTGCCCGCGTCCGAAGTAGACGTCTGCCGGGGTAAGGTTGCTCAGACTTTCGTGATAGCGCCGATGGTTATAGTGATCGACGAACGCCTCGACTTGGGCTTCCAGATCGCCCGGAAGGAAGTAGTTTTCCAACAGGATGCGGTTCTTGAGCGTTTGGTGCCAACGTTCGATCTTACCCTGAGTTTGCGGATGATACGGCGCCCCTCGTACATGGGACATGCCCTTGGTTTTGATCCAGTCCGCCAGATCGCCAGATATGTAGCTGGCACCATTGTCACTGAGCAGCCTTGGTTTGTGCCGCACCTTGGCCTGATCGCAGCCAGAAGCCTGTAGAGCCAGTTCCAGGGTTTGGGTGACGTCAGAGGTCTTCATCGTGGTGCACAGTTTCCAGGCGATAATGTAGCGGGAGAAGTCATCCAGGATGGTCGACAGATACACCCAGCCCCAGCCGATGATTTTGAAGTAGGTAAAGTCAGTCTGCCACATCTGGTTGATGGCCGTTGTCTTGTCGGTAAATTCACTGGCCGCCTTCATGACGATAAAGGCCGGGCTTGTGATCAGGTCATGGGCCTTCAGGAGCCGGTACACCGAGCTTTCTGACACGAAGTAGCCTTGTGTATCTGTAAAGCGTACCGCCAGCTCACGTGGGGACAACTCAGGGCATTCCAGGGCCAGATCGACAAGCTGGCCCCTTACCGCATCCGGGATACGATTCCATACGCTTGATGGCATGGATGCTATATCCTCAAGAGCCTCAGCTCCCCCAGACAGATACCGGTCGTACCAGCGATAGAACGTGGTCCTGGGAATGCCCAGCTTGTCCAGCGTCCGTTTGGCAGGCAGGTGGGAGCGCTCAACAGTGCGGATAATCTCCAGCTTTTCTGATGCAGGGTACCTCATTCTGCGTCTCCCCCATCCCCGATCATGCTTTTTTTAAGAAGGCGAAGTTCCAGCGTCTGTTCGGCCACAACCTCTTTGAGGTCACGGGCCTGGGCCCGCAAAGCTTTAACCTCATCGGTGTTGGCCTGGCGGGTGATATCACCCGCCAGGCGTTTCTTGCCCGCTTCAAGGAAATCCTTCGACCATTTGTAGTAGCAGACCCTGCGATATGCCTTCCTGGCGGCACAGCTCGGCAATGCTGTCCTCACCACGCAGGCCATCCAGCACAATGCGAATTCTTTCCTCCTGCACCATACTGCTTGCGGGTTTTACGCTGAATGTTTCGAACAACCCGCTCCGATGGCGATTGCTCACTTTTACAGTTTCTGTCTCATCTTCTCTCCGTGAGATCAAGATGAACAAAAACCCTCCCTTAGCACAGGCCTAAATCAGTCCCATAAGCGCTGAAGGGGACACACCAGCGCGCCGAGAGCCGGTAATCAGCTTTCCATCCGGGCAATTAGCAACATTACGCGCTGTGGGGCGCAAGGTCGTAATCACCAGATCCGCAACCCGACAATCTTCGGCCAGATGATCAAGTTGGCGGTTAAACACAACACGGCGGCCATCTTTTAGCCTGGCAGAACAACCGCTGGCATCACAGGGCAATTGTTTTTTCGCTTTTTTCAGGCGCACAGCGCGTTCAGGGGCGATGGCTAGTGCGGTTGCAAATTGTTCCAGTTCAAATTGGGATATATCACCAAAACCGATCACGCTTTCCTGCCCCTGGATCTGCACTTTCAAGGCCCCGCCAGTGGACGTAACCACCCCGTCGGGCACTGATGTCTGGGTCCATAGCCCCAGGCCAGACAGGATCAGTGCCAGCCCCCAAAGACGACGGCGTTCGCGCATAAGGCATACCAGCAACAGCCCAATGGTGATCGGTCCTAACACCAACGCCGGAGCAGCATTAATACGGGCCAGCGCCCCGGGATAATGGGCAACCGTATGGGCAATGCCCATAATGACATCTAGCCCCCAGCCAGCCAGGGCAAAAAAAGGGGCCCCGGCCCCGATCGGATTGAGCAAGGTGCCAGTCAGCAAAGAAGGCATGACAACAAAGGTAAAGACCGGCATGGCCGCCATATTGGCAATCAGGCCATATACGGCGGTGCGGTGAAAATAAAAAGCCGCAAAGGGGCCAGTGGCCAGTCCCGCGATCAAACTGGTCAGCGCCAGAGCCGCCAATATGCCAAGAAAACGCAAAACCAATTGCCATGGTGTGGTCCCTCCCCCCTTTGGCAAAATCTGCCCCCGCATTCCGACCCATTCATAAAATGCAATCAGCGCCAGCGCGGCGGCAAATGACATTTGAAAGCCTGGCGAAATTACATTTTCCGGCGACAAGGCAATGACGATCAGCGCAGCCAAAGAAATGGTGCGCAAAGAAAGGGCACGGCGATCAAACAAAACCGCGGCCAACACCACCGCTGTCATGACAAAGGCACGCTGGGTGGGCGCACTGGCTCCGGAAAGCAAAAGATAGACAATCGCCACGGCCAGCCCCAGCAAGGCCGCCGGCTTGCGCGCATCATAACGCCGCCCAATTGCCGGTATGGCCGCCAACACCATGGCCCCGCCGCCAAACACCAACCCGGCCACCAGCCCCATATGCAGGCCCGAAATCGCCAGCATGTGCGCCAGTCCGGCTTCGCGTAAATCATCGGCGGTTTCCTCGCTGATAGCACTGCGATCCCCGGTAACCAGCGCCGCGGCCACAGCGCCCTTTTGGCCGCCCAGGTTCTCACGAATACGCAATGCCATGCCCCGCCTGATTTTGGCCAGATACAGAGGCGCCGCGCTGGCCGGTTCTGTGGCGGGCATCAAATGCAAATGCCCATAAGAAAACCCGGTGCCACCAATTTGCTTGAACCAGGCATCACGGATAAAATTATACCCCCCCGGGAAACTGGCCGCGGCGGGGGCCTGTAACGCGGCGGTGAATCGCACCCGATCACCGGGTTCGGCATCCTGACGAAAGCTGCTGATGCGAATGTATTTTGGGATTTGGCGGGGTGGCAAACGCCCAAGGGTTTGCGGAGCAATCAGATAGCGCGCCCGATGACCGCGTTCCTTATCAACGGCCACCACCCGCCCTTTGCCCCGATAGACGGCGCTCTGTCCCTTTAGGACCGGCGCCGCACGGGCATAACTTCGCCATTGCGCCACCCCCCATCCCGCCATAAAGGCCGCAATAAGCGCCAAAACAAAACCCAGCCAGACAAATTGGGAGCTGGTAAAACGACGCAGATATATCAGGGCTATGGCGCACAACAGAAAGACAAATACAGGCACCGGCCATAATGGTTCATGGCTTGGAAAAAAATAAGCCGCCGCCCCGGCGCAAAATGCCCAGGGTGCCCAGAGCGAAAAACTGCCCCGGGTGGGGGCCACCACCATGGATTTAATCATACCGGCCCAGAATGGGCGTACCCGACCCCAATGCCAGCGTCTTGCAGATTTGCTGGCGGCGGCTGTATCCGTGCCGAAAAAGCCCCCAATTGGCTGTGCTTCTTTGCTGTTCGCCATCAGACATCATGATAGCATGAGTTTTGATTCATGCCTCATTTTCTTTACTGGTCCAGCCATGCCTGATGTGATTACCCGCTTTGCCCCCTCTCCCACCGGATTTTTACATATTGGCGGTGCCCGCACGGCGCTGTTTAACTGGCTCTATGCCCGGGCCAAAGGGGGTAAATTTTTGCTGCGGATCGAGGATACAGACAAGGCCCGCTCCACCCCGGAGGCCAAAGCGGCCATTGTGGATGGACTTGACTGGCTGGGTCTGGATCATGATGGGGAAATTATATACCAGAGCCAGCGCGCGACACGCCATGGTGAGATTGCTCACCAGCTATTGCAAACGGGAGCCGCCTATCGCTGTTATATGACCCCCGAAGAGATCAGCGAAGAGCGCGATGCCGCCCGCCAGGAAGGCCGTGTTTTTCGCTCGCCGTGGCGTGACCGGAACGAAGATGAAGCGCCGGCGAACCAGCCATTTGCAGTGCGTATCAAAGCCCCGACCGAAGGGGAAACCCGCATTCATGACGAGGTTCAGGGCGAGGTTGTATTTGCCAATACAGAACTGGATGATCTGATCCTGTTGCGGGCCGATGGCACGCCGACCTATATGCTGGCGGTGGTGGTTGATGATCATGACATGCAGATCAGTCACATCATTCGCGGCGATGATCATCTGGTCAATGCGGCACGCCAAGCCCTGATCTATCAGGCCCTGGGCTGGGATATGCCGGTCTTTGCCCATATTCCCCTTATCCATGGTCCGGATGGCAAAAAACTATCCAAACGCCATGGAGCGCTGGGGGTCGAGGCCTATCGTGATATGGGCTATTTACCCGAAGCCATGCGCAATTATCTGGTGCGACTGGGCTGGTCCTATCAGGATCTAGAGATTGCTTCGACTGAAGAATTGCTGGAGGTTTTTGACCTTGGCGGCATTAACAAGGCGCCATCCCGGCTGGATTTTGACAAAATGGCCAGCATCAATGCCCATTATCTGCATCTGGCCGATAATGCACGACTGGCAAAACTGGTGCGGGAACACATCCGCCAATTCAAAGACTGGCCAATGGATGCGCAGGCGCAGGCACGCCTGGAAAACGCCATGGAAATTCTAAAAAAACGCGCCAAAACCATTTCCGATCTAGCCGATCAGGGGTACTTTCTGGTGCGGTCCCGTCCGATTCCCTTGAGCGGCAAAGTGGCAAAGCCACTAAAAGGGGATGCACTGCCCAGACTAGCACGCTTGCGCGAAGTTCTGGCAAAGGAAACGGATTGGACGGCAGATCATTTGGGCGAGTGCCTTCAGGCTTTCGCCGATGAAGAGGGGGTCGGGTTTGGTAAAATTGGCCAGCCATTACGCGCAGCCCTGACCGGCGGTGCACCGGCACCGGATTTGGGTGCCAGCTGTGCGTTGTTGGGCAAGGCAGAAACGCTGGCGCGCATAGATGACGCCCTGGCGGCAAGATTGGATTGAAAGACGACAAAAAAGAGAGGCGTACATAGCGCCATAATATTGAGATGAGGTCTAATGATGGAAATAAAGATTAAAAAAACAGATAAAACGGTATTGAGCATTCCGTCCGGCGAAGCTCTGGAACTGCCGGTATATTCGGGCACGGTGGGGCCAGATGTCATCGACATACGCGCGCTGTACAAGCATTCAGGCATGTTCACGTTTGATCCGGGCTTTACCTCTACCGCCAGCTGCGAATCCCAGATCACCTATATTGATGGCGGCGAAGGCACCCTGCTCTATCGCGGCTATCCGATTGACCAGCTTGCCGAACAATCCAATTTCCTCGAAGTTTCGTATTTATTGCTTTATGGCCATTTGCCCACTTCGGCAGAGATGGCGGAGTTCTCCCACTCCATTACCTATCACACCATGTTGCACACCCAGTTTGATACCTTCTTCAACGGCTTTCGGCGCGATGCGCATCCCATGGCCATTGTCTGTGGCGCGGTGGGGGCCTTGTCGGCTTTTTATCACGATTCCACCGATATTAATGACCCGGTACAACGCACCGTCGCCAGCCATCGCATGGTCGCCAAAATGCCTACCATTGCAGCCCGGGCCTATAAATATTCGATTGGCCAGCCGTTTATCGGACCGCGTAATGATTATGGCTATGCGGAAAATTTCCTGCGCATGTGCTTTGCCGTGCCAGCAGAAAATTATGATGTAAATCCGATCTTGGCCCGCGCCATGGATCGCATCTTCATCCTGCATGCCGACCATGAGCAAAATGCCTCGACCTCTACGGTGCGTCTTGCCGGCTCATCCGGGGCCAACCCCTTTGCCTGTATCGCCGCCGGCGTAGCCTGTCTGTGGGGACCGGCCCATGGCGGTGCCAACGAAGCGGCATTGCGTATGCTCTATGAAATCGGTTCGGTCGATCGCATACCGGAATTCATCAAACGGGCCAAAGACAAGGACGATCCCTTCCGTCTGATGGGCTTTGGCCACCGGGTTTACAAAAACTATGATCCACGCGCAAAAATCATGCAACGCACCTGTCACGAAGTGCTGGATGTCACCGGGCACCGCGATGACCCCATTTTGAAAATTGCGCTGGAACTGGAACGTATCGCCCTTAGCGATGAATATTTTGTTGATCGCAAGCTCTATCCCAATATTGATTTCTATTCTGGTATTACCCTGAAGGCCATGGGTTTCCCGACCGATATGTTTACGGTTTTGTTTGCCCTGGCCCGTACCGTGGGCTGGATTGCGCAATGGTCTGAAATGCTTAGTGACCCATCACAGAAAATCGGGCGCCCGCGCCAGATTTATACCGGCGCGCCGCAACGGGACTATGTGCCGATGGATAATCGCTAGGGCCTATTTTGCCAAAATTCATGAATGGCCTCGGCGGCGCGCTGCGCCGTCGGTGGTCCATTCGACCCCATTTTATCGACGGCATCGGCCAGGGCCTTTTGTTGTCTGGCTCGACTAGTCTCATCATTAAGCAATGTATCCAAGGCCGCCCCTAAGGCCTCTGGCTGGCACGCGCCTTGAATATATTCGGGCACGATCATCGCCTTGGCCGCCACATTGACCAAAGAGGCAAAGCGGGTTTTGAGCAAGAAAACCTTCAGCAATCCCCAGGTGACCGGATTGACCTTATAACCAACCACCATGGGCACTGCGGCGGCGGCCAGTTCCGTTGTAACCGTTCCCGAACAGGCCAGGGCCAGATCCGCCGCGGCAAAGGCATCTTCCTTGTCTGCCTCATCCAGAAAAATAAGACCTTCAAAGCGTGGGTTATTTATTGCCGCGGCGCGCACCTGTGTCGCAATCGCTTCAGACAGCGGACAGAAAACCGTCAATGCCGGGTTCTTCGCGCGCACAATCTGAACCGCCTCTATAAACGGCTCCTGCAATTTGGAAAATTCGGCCCGGCGGCTACCAAAGAGAACCAGCATCACCTTGTCTTGCGGCCCAAGTTTATAGGTTTTGCGCAAAGCCGCCTCATTCCCCTTTCTTTGGCGCGATAGTACCGGGTTGCCAACAAAATGAACCGGCAGAGAGGTATGCTCGTAAAACGGCGCATCAAACGCATGAATGGTCAGTAATTGATCCACGGTATTGGCCAGGTCAACAGCCCGCCCCGGACGGGAGGCCCAGACCTGTGGCCCTACATATTTGATCAGGGTCGTTTGGGGGCGCAAGGCCCGCACGGCCTTGGCCACGCGCATGGTAAAGCCCCAACTGTCCACCAGAACAACAATATCGGCCTGAAACTCATCAATCATCATGGCCGTTTTTTTTGCCAACTTGCTGATCCGCCACCAGGCCATCAGGCCTTCTACATAACCCAGAACCGATAATTGAGACATGGAAATGGGGCTTTCTACCCCCTTTGCCGCCATAGCGGGCCCACCTATGCCAGCAAATACCGCCTTGCCACCGAAACGCTCGTGCAGAGGCTCGATCAGTTCGGCAGCCAACACATCGCCACTGGCTTCGCCGGCTACCAGAAAGATACGCACCGGGGCGTTGGGTGCCTTTTGCTCTGCCATGCTCAGCCCCCGGCCTTAGCCCCAAGCATAAAAAGGCCCAAGCGCTCAACTGTGGCCTTGACGGCATCGGGTTCCAGTATCATTACCGCCCCGGCCTCCAGAACCAGACCGGCCAGTCCAGCCCGTGCAACGCTTTCCACCGTGGACACCCCCACCACAGGCAGATCAATGCGGCGATCCTGGCCGGGCTTAGCCCATTTGGCAAACACGCCACGTCTTTGTTTCGCTGTGCCACGCAAAGCCTCAGGCAAGCTGGCACAGCGAGCCAGCATCTGTTCGGTTCCCTCTTGCGCCTCTACGGCCAGCACAATGCCTTTGCAAACCACAGCACTTTGCCCAATATCCATTGCCCCGATTTGGCGGGCAATGTCGCTGGCGCGCTGGCAATCGTCCTGTGACTGGGCACAGGCCTGTTGGTTGCCAATGACACCGGGCTGCACCAGATAATCCGGCGCAATTTCATCCAAACCCAGCACGGTAAATCCAGCCTTTTCAAAAATACTGATCACGCTGCGCAACAAGGCGTCTTCGCCCTGGCGCGCCGCACTTTGCAAGGCTTCTTGAGCGGAATCCGGTATGCCTTTAATGGTAAAATCATCAAAATCCGGGCGGCGGACATTACCGGCAAAGGTGACGGCATCCACACCGGCTTCATAGAGATATTTGCCGATGGGGGTCATATTGTGGATGGAAAATTCCTGGGCAGAAAACCCAGTCCAATCCTGATCGGCAAATCCACTCAACCGCACAATAGAAACCTTTTTGGCCTTGGCAACGGCCTGTTTGGCCAGCACCAGAGGCAAATCCCCGCCACCGGCAATAATGCCCAAATGCGCCCAGTCCGCGTTATGTTTGTTAGCAGTCATCGGGTAAACACAAGGGGCGCAAAGAACGCGTCTGAATAAAATCCATAATATCCATGGCGGGCTTATCTTGTTTGTACAAGGATTGTGCGTGCTTTAAACGATCTTCAAACAATCCCTCTTTATTGCTGAAAATTGCCTTATAGGCAGCGCGGGCCTGTTGAATGGAAGCACGGGACATGGCGGCGCGTTGCATACCAATCACGTTTAACCCTTTCAGCTGCGCCGGATTTCCCTGGATCATGCCATAGGGAATGACGTCATTGGTTACACATGCCATTGCCCCAACAAAAGCATGATGACCCACACGCACAAATTGATGCACCCCGGCAAACCCGCCAAAACTGGCATAATCACCGACCTGCACATAACCGCCCAGCGCCACCGAATTGGCAAGCGTTACATGGTTCCCCACCACGCAATCATGCCCGACATGAGAGCCAACCATGAAAAAACCATCATCACCGACAATGGTGATGCCATTGCCCACCGCAGTGCCCGGATGCATGGTTACGTGTTCGCGGATGAGATTGCGCACCCCGATAACCAGGCGAGTCTGTTCGCCCCTGTATTTCACATCCTGAGGTGCCATGCCCAGAACCGCCTGTGGAAACACCTCGCACCCTTCGCCCAGGGTAACCGATGCAGCAATATAGACTTGGCCGTGAATGACGACTCCATCATGCAATTCTGCCCCGGCCTTAATCACGCTAAAGGGGCCAATTTTCACCCCGGCGCCCAATTTGACACCGTGCTCTACGTCAGCACTCGGATGAATAATGGTATCGCTCATGCTTTGCTCGGCACGGCCATGGCACTGAATGTGCATTGTGCACACACGGCATCATTGACCCGTACTTCACCTTCATAGAAATGAATATTGCGACGAATTTTGAGCAATTTGACCGGAATGCGCAAGTAATCTCCTGGCACAACCGGGCGCCTGAACTTACCTTTTTCTACCCCCAGAAACATGATGGTTTGCTGTCCGGGTTTTAAATCCAGTGTTTTAGAAGATAACAGCGCCCCGGACTGGCCCATTGCCTCGATCAGCAACACCCCCGGCATCACCGGATTGCCCGGAAAATGCCCTGGGAAAAAAGGCTCATTGGCGCTGACGGCCTTGATGCCGGTAATACTTTGGCCCTCGATAAATTCTTCGGCCCGGTCAATCATCAAAAAGGGAAAGCGGTGAGGAAGATAATGGCAAACCTCCTCCAGACTGATGGATTGCCCCCTACCTGCCGGTGCTTCGGCCACGCCCATTATGATACCCCTTTTTTGGTCGCCAAATCACGAAGCGCAATCTGTTCACGCATATAACGGCGCAATGGGCGCGCCGGATGGCCACCCCAAACCTCGCCATCGGGAATGTTTTTCATCACAGCAGCGGCAGCGGCTATCCGAGCCCCGGTGCCAATCGTAATGTGATCGGCAATACCGGCCCGCCCCCCCATCATTACATCATTACCCAAAACGGAGCTGCCGGCGATGCCACAAAAAGATGCCAGAACACAGTCTTCGCCGATCTGAACATTATGGGAAACTTGCACAAGGTTATCGAGTTTTGAGCGCGCACCGATTTGGGTTTGCCCGAATACGGCGCGATCTACTGTAGAATTGGCCCCAATGCGCACCTCATCCCCAAGATATACAGAGCCAAAATGCGCGCTAGCAACAATCCCGTTTTCATCAGCAAACACCCCCAGGCCAGGCTCACCCAGAACCGCCCCCGGGCGAATATCCACCCGATCACCCATTACGGTAAAGCCGACCACCGCATTAGCCCCAATGATACAATTTTTCCCAAGCACACAGCCGGGGCCAATAACAGCATACGGCCCAATAACCGTGCCATCACCGATCTGAGCATCAGGGCCAATACAGACCCCGGCCCCGATTTGTACATTTTTACCCAAACGGGCATGGGGGGAGATGGCATACTCGGTAAAAGAGGCCCGTTTGGGCTGAACCAACAATAATGCCAGCGTATTAAACGCCTCGTCCGGACGTGGACATACCGCCACGGCCTGCACCCCCAAGGCAATCAGAGGATCTTTAACATCCTCTGTACAAAGGCATAAACCGGCAGACAGAGAATGCAGGCCTTTTAAATGCCGGGCGCTGCGTACAAAAGCGATCTCGTCGGGGGCCGCCGTTTCAAGGGCAGCCACATCACAAAGCATGAGGGTATCATCCCCATGTACCAGTGCCGCCCCAGCCGCCAAAGCGGCTGCGCGTACAGTTAGAGGCGCTTGCAGTTCATAAAAGCGTTTATCACTCACGCAGCGGCGCCCCTCTTTTCTGTTTATCTGCGCTGTTGGGCCCGGGCCTGCGCTTGTTGCAGTTCCTGTTGTGTCGGTTTGCGTGGCACCCGCACCCGGTTAACCGGTGTCGTGGTCATAACCGCATCAATTTTTGCAACCACGGCTTCGGTAATATCGACCGCCGACGTACGATAGAGCGTGGCCTCACCAGGGAGCAGAATTTGAATATTTTTTTCCTTGATAACCTCGTTAACCGCCTTTTCATAGGCCTTGTACGCCGGGGCAAGGGCCTGTTCGCGAGTGGCCGCCATCTGACGTTGTTTCCAATTCCCCAGCTCGGCAAATTTTTGGCGAATTTCCTGTCCACGGCGTTGTAAATCCGTCCGGGTTCTCAGCGTTTCCGGCGAAAGCGCTTTGATCTCGGTATTGAGCTGTTGTGCCTGCGTACGCAGTGGTGCCAGCTCGCTTTCGAATTCTTTATCAATGGTTTTATCCAGTGCCATAAGCTGGTCCGCAATATAAATGCCGACCTTGGATTTAGCCAAAGAAAGTTCCTGGCTGATGACCGCCACCTTGGTGCCGGCTTCTGCCTTTTGTGCCTGTGCTGGCATTGTCGAGAATGCGCCCAGCAAGGCGAGTGCAATGCTTGTTATTAGAGTTTTCATGATCAAAACCTTGTTACCTGACTGAATCTGAATTTAGTTATATCGTCATAGACTTCACTTCTGATAATGCGCGAGAAGTCGAAACGAACAGGCCCGAACGGCGAATCCCAAAAGATGGAAACCCCGGCTGAGCCACGGATTGCCAGATTATCCCGCACTGCAAAGCGCGTTGGATCCGACACGACCTTATCAATCGAATCGAGCAATCCGAGTGTCCCCCATTCGGTGAAGAGAGCCCCTTTAACCCCATATTGTTCGGGTAGCCCCGTTGGAATGGTCAATTCAAGAGCACCAATCGCAAAAGCCTTGCCGCCCAACGCCTGACGCGCCAAATCTTTGGTGCCGCCATTACCATCATCTACAACCTCAACAATACGTGGCCCGATGCCCGCAATATCAAACCCGCGGAAAGAGAGACCGCCTTTGAAAAAGCGGTCGTTAATGCGCAAATCCTTGCCACCCCAAGCCGTGATATAACCGGCATTGATATGAGCACTGAGGGTAAAGTTTTTGATGATGCCGCGATATGCATCGCCCGACAATGTCGAACGGACATAGCGGACATCCCCACCAACCCCGGCAAATTCCTGATCAAACGACACATTAAAGCCACGTGTCGGCGTGATTGGATCATTGCGTTTATCCCAGATCAGCGAATAGCCGACCAATGATGTCATGCGCCGCCCCAATTGCGAACAGATCTGCAAAGAGGCCCGACAGGTTGTGATCAAATTACCGTTGGTATCAAATTGCGGATTGCCAAACACATCCCGCGCGGCAATTTCCGGCGCCGTAATTTTATCGCTTCTGGCGGTATATCGTAAGAACAGCCGCGAATTAGCCGTGGTGGGAAATCCTATGCGCAGGCTGCCGCCGAGCGAATTGGTACGAAAGCCCGCTTCGCGGATAAAATCCGATTTAATGTTAAAGGCCTCAATACCTGCGGACAGATTACGCCCCAGAAATCTGGGCTCCGTAAACCGCATATCGATTTGTTGTTGGCGCGCACTGGCCGAAACCGCAAAGCGCAAGAACTGGCCACGACCACGGAAGTTCCGCTGGGTAACGGAAATATCCACCAAAAAAGAATTTACCGAAGAAAACCCAAGACCAAAAGACAACTCGCCCGTAGGCTGTTCTTCCACCGTTACCTCGACAACGGCGCGGTCAGGCTTGGAGCCAGGTTTTTCTGTGATCTCTACAGATTTAAAAAATCCGAGCCCACGGATCAGATTACGGGAACGATCCAGCAGCACGCGGTTAAAAGCATCCCCCTCAACCAATTGAACTTCACGCCGGATCACCCGATCCAGCGTTTGCGTGTTGCCAACCACATCAATACGCTCGACATAAACCCGCGGCCCTTCATTCACCACAAATTTTACATCCACCGTGCGCTTGTCACGATTACGCGTGCGCTGCGGTCTCACATCAACAAAGGCATAACCGGACGCACCGGCCGCAAAGGTTAGCGAATCCACCGCATCATCAATCTTCTGGTTTTTGTAAAGGGATCCGGGTTTAATCCGGACGAACGCTTTCAGAAGTTTGGTATCCAGCGCATCCAGTTCAGACTCCACAGTCAATTCACCAAATTTGTATTTGATGCCCTCATCAACCGTGAAGGTGATGAAAAAGTCTTTTTGATCTGGCGTCAGTTCAGCAACCGAGGACACCACCCGAAAATCAGCATAGCCCTTGTCCCCATAGAATTTGCGCAATTGTTCACGGTCATATTCCAGCCGGTCCGGGTCATAATTATCGTTGGAGGTCAGAAATTTGTACCAGCGGGATTCTTTGGTGGCGACAATGCGGCGCAATTCAGAGTCTGAATACACCAGATTGCCGACAAAATTGATCCGGCGCACATTAGTTACCGGCCCTTCCGAAATTTCAAAAATCAGATCAACCCGGTTTTGCGGTTGTTCGGCCACCTTTGGTGTCACGGTGGCGGCAAAGTGCCCGGCCTGGCGATAAAGGTCCACAATACGCTGAACATCGGCCTGCACCCGCGCGCGGGTAAAGATTGCCCGCGGCTGTGCTTCCACTTCATCGCGCAATTTATCTTCTTTGAGGGCGCGGTTATTTTCAAAAATAACCCGGTTGATAATGGGGTTTTCCACCACGGAAACAACCAGTGTGTCGCCTTCTTCGTGGATTTCAACATCCGCAAACAGCCCCGTGGCAAATAGAGTTTTCAAAGACAGGTCAATACGGGCCGGATCAAATACATCCCCCGGCCCCAATAATAGATAAGATTGTACGGTGCCAGGTTCCAGTCGCTGGTTTCCCTGCACCATAATCTGGCGTATGCGGGCCACTGGTGCAGGCGCAGTGGCAGGTGCCGGAGCATCAACCAAGGGGGCGGGATCTTGTGGCACTTGGGCCTGCGCTGGCCCAGAGGCTACGGACAAAATGCCTGCTACGAACAAACATGCCAAGAGGCGTAGGCCAATATGCGGCAAATACATCATGAAGAACCTTAGGAAAATAATCGACCGATACTCTCAAACAGGCCGAAATAGCGCAAATCATTGAGAGTAGCAAACACCATCAGACTCAGGATCAGCGCCAGGCCAACCTTAAATCCGACAAGTTGCATGTTTTCACTCAACGGCTTGCCCGTCACGGCCTCGAATGCGTAGTACAACAAATGCCCGCCATCAAGTACGGGAACAGGCAATAAATTTACCAAACCAATGGCAACCGACAAAAGCGCTGCCAGATTGATCAGGTTTACAATGCGCAAGGCCAGTGAAACAGGGGCGCTTTGTGCGTCTGCTGCCGGAGCAGTCCCGACCGCACCGGTGTATGCAAAAATACGCAATGGCCCACCAAGCATATCCACAGAACCATGACCGCGTACCAGCCTGCCCATGAATTTCAGCTGGTCGGTAATGCTGTTCCAGGTTTTACTGGTCCCCGCCGCAACCGCGGCCAGAGGGCCATAGCGTTGATGCTCCACCACCCCTGTGGTGGCTCTGATCCCCAAATACCCGATGCGAATGGTATTACCCAGCGGATCGGTTTGTTCGACCAGACCGGGAACTGCCCTCAGGGTGATGGTCTCGCCGGCCCGTTTTACAACAAAATTTACCGGCTCATTGGCAGCAATGGAAACAATGGCAGCAACATCGGCAAAGCTTTTTACCTTTCTACCATCAGCAGCAACAATCAGATCGTCTTGCATAAAGCCAGCCAGGGCTGCCGGCGAGTTCGGCTCGACGCTATCGATACGCGCTGGAATGCTGGCCGAGCCAAAAGACATCAGCAAGATGGCAAAAATCACAATTGCAAAAAAGAAATTCATGAGAGGGCCAGCCGCCACAATGATGGACCGGCGCCAGACAGGCAGTAAATGAAACAGATTTGCCTTCCCATCGGACTGAGCCGCCTTGATCGCCTCAAAATCTGGCGTACTGACTGCACCGGAATCGCCGGCAAATTTTACAAACCCGCCAATGGGGAACAAGGAAATCTGCCATAAAGTGCCATAACGATCGGTGCGCTGAAACAGGCGTTTGCCAAATCCGATTGAAAAAACATCAACTTTGGCGCCCAGGGCCCGGGCAGCCAGAAAGTGCCCCATCTCATGCACAAACACGATCAGCGTAAACACAAAAGCAAAGGAGAGGATGAACCCCGGCGTGTGGATAATGGCCTGCATACAGTAAAACCTTCTCAGTCGATCATTCTTGCTTAGTTATATTTTTGCGCCAGGAGAGCTTGTGCACGGGTTCGCGCCAAATGGTCCAAGGCAAACACGCTTTCATAATCCTCCGGCGCTCCTTCCCAGTCCCCCCCATCAGGATGTCCCCCTTCTAGCACATCTGCGACCAGCGCAGAAATGTCCAAAAAACCGATCTGGCCAGCCAGAAACGCCTCGACCGCCACCTCATTGGCAGCGTTCAGCGCCGTACATGCCACATCCCCCGCCTTCATGGCATTGCGCGCCAGATTAAGCGCTGGAAAACGATCTGTATCGGGCGTTTCAAAATCCAGCCGCGAAACCCGGGCCAGATCAAGCCGTTCACACCGCGTGGCGATCCGCTCTGGCCAGGCAAACGCCGACGCAATCGGCACGCGCATGTCCGCCGGTCCCAATTGTGCCAATATCGATCCATCTGCATATTCAACCAGACCATGTACCACAGATTGCGGGTGGATAAGAACATCAATTTCGCCCGAACTTACGTCAAAAAGATGGCAAGCCTCGATTAATTCCAGACCTTTGTTCATCAGGCTGGCGGAATCCACAGATATTTTCGCCCCCATGGACCAAATCGGGTGGGCAATGGCTTGTTCCGGGGTTGCAGTTTTCATCTGTTCCAATGTCCAGGTACGAAACGGTCCACCAGAGGCAGTAAGCACGATTCGTACCAGGGCACTGCGCCGTTCCGGATCAAGTACCTGAAATATGGCATTGTGCTCAGAATCTACCGGCAAGACCTGCGCCCCTGTGCGCGCGCAGGTGCGCATCAGCAATGCCCCCGCACAAACCAGAGATTCTTTATTGGCAATGGCAATGGCGCCACCACGATTGGCGACCTGCAAGGTGGAACGCAACCCCGCCGCACCAACGATCGCTGCCATGGTCCAATCGGCCTCGCGAGCCGCGGCCTCCTCTACGGCCCCCTGGCCAGCCCCATGGGCAATGCCGGTACCGGCCAGGGCATCACGCAAATCTTCGCTAAAACGTTCGTCGGCAATGGCAACAAATTCAGGTCGAAACCGCAGTGCCAGTTCGGCCAGGGCCGCCACATTGCGTTTGGCAACAAAAGCCACCATATGCAGGCTGTCTTCACCATGGCGGGCCAATTGGTCGGCAATGATATCAAATGTGGACTGCCCCACCGACCCGGTCGCCCCCAAAACGCTGATACGTCTGGCATTTTCTGGTAAGGTCATAAAACCGTGTTCCCACCAAACAACATCATAAACGCCGCCAACGCCATGCCTGCTGCCAAAATAGAGTCCAGACGGTCAAGCACCCCCCCGTGTCCCGGGATAGACGTACCTGTATCCTTGACGCCAAACCGGCGCTTTAACCAGGAACTTAAGAGATCTCCTGCCACTGAAATCACTGCCAGCACCGCTGATAAGACAACCAGTCCGACCGCCACCCCATAGCCGGCAATATAAAAAGTCAAACTGCCCGCCAGCGTACCAGCGACCAGACCGGCAACAAAGCCGGACCAAGTTTTATTGGGGCTGACCGAGGGCCAAAGCTTGGGTCCGCGCATCTGACTGCCAAAAATATAGGCCGCAGAATCGGCGGCCCAGACCACAGCAAACAGGTATAACAGGCGTAACAGGCCGTCCTGGCCAGTACGCAAATATAATATGGATAAGACCGCAAAACCAATATAGAGCAGCCCGCCAACGGCCCGCCACGGTTCGCCGCGACCGACCCGTTCAATGGCAGCCACCAATGCCACCAGGAAAAGCGATAACAACGCCCATATCCATTGACCACCATTGGCAAAATATATCGGCACCATCAGGCCCAGCATGGCCGCAGCATACGCCCGCGCCCCGGCCCCGCGATCTGACATGCGCACCCATTCACGCCCCATGGCGGCGCTGGCCAGGGCCACCAGAAGGATAAACCATATGCCGCCAAGGATGGCACACGTAAGCGTCACCGGTATCAGAATTAATGCAGACACCATCCGGACCCAGAAATCCCGTCTTTTGAAACGGCTTTTCACTGGCGGGCCAGCATTCATGCGTTTACCCCCCCCTGGCGTCTTTCGCGGTTATGATAAATGCGCAAAGCCTCTTCCAGATGTTCCTGGGTGAAATCCGGCCATAGAACATCCAGTACAATAAATTCTGAATAGGCGCTCTGCCAAAGCAAAAAGTTACTCAGTCTTTGTTCGCCGCTGGTACGCAGGATAATATCCGGATCCGGCATAAAGGCCGTGTCCAGATGCCGGGCGATATCTTCTTCGGTAATCTCATCCTGACTTTGCTTGCCGGCAAGAACATCCTGTACAATCCCACGGCATGCCCGGGCAAGCTCGTCCCGACCTCCATAATTAAAGGCTATGTTCAAAAAGAGCCTGTCATTGTCCCGGGTCTGCAACTCAACATCTTCGATCAGTTGCCGTAAATCAGGGGTCAGGTTGGCGCGCCCCCCCCAGTACCCGGACCCGAACTCCATTTTCCCGTAATTGCTTGACGTCTTTTTTCACATAGTTGCGCATGAGATCAAAAAGTGACTTGATCTCATCTTCAGGACGGCGCCAGTTTTCCGTGGAAAAGCTGTAAATGGTAAGATAGTGAATACCCAGATTGCCAGCGGCTTCAACACACCGCCGTACCGCATCCACCCCTTTATGGTGACCAAATTTTCTTGGCTTTTTTCTGGCCGCGGCCCACCGCCCATTCCCATCCATAATGATGGCAACATGCTCCGGCGGTCGGAAAGGAAGGTGAGCGGTCAGCGCTGGCACGCTCTTATACCTGCATGATTTCTTCTTCTTTGGCGCTCAATGCCTGATCAATATTAGCGATCGCCGCATCAGTTGCCGCTTGCACCAGGGCCCCTTTTTTCTTGTGTTCGTCTTCGCTCAGTTCATTATCTTTTTTCCAGCGCCTTGAGAGAATCCATCCCATCGCGGCGAACATTGCGCACCGCAACCCGTGCCTGTTCGGCATAGCGGCTGGCAAGCTTGGCTAATTCCGTACGGCGCTCTTCATTTAAAGGGGGAATAGGAATGCGCAAATTCTGGCCATCTACCACGGGGTTAACCCCCAAACCGGCATTACGAATGGCTTTATCGGCGGCCTGTACCAGGCCCTTGTCCCAGATTTGTACTGAAATCATACGGGGTTCGGGTACGGAAACCGTGCCGATCTGGTTTAGCGGGGTCGCCGCCCCATAGGCCTCGACCATCACCGAATCCAGCAAGGCAGCACTGGCCCGCCCGGTACGCAAACCACTAAATTCCTGTTTCAGGGCAACCAGCGCCCCGTCCATACGGCGCTTTATATCGTCCAGATCAAACTCTGCCATCGTACCAACCTTTATAATTATGCTTCATTGATAATGGTGCATACACCTGTACCCGCCAGCACCTCACGTAACCGTCCTGGTTCCTGAATCGAAAAAACTATAACAGGGATTTTATTATCACGCATCATGCTGACCGCCGAAGCATCCATAACGCGTAAATCCTTTGCCAACACATCATGATAGCTCAGCTGATCATAACGCACAGCATCAGGTTTTTTTTTCGGATCAGCATTATAAACACCGTCAACCTGGGTGCCTTTAAGCAGGGCATCACAACCCATTTCCGCGGCCCGCAGCGCCGCCCCGGTATCGGTGGTGAAAAACGGATTACCCGTGCCGGCCGCAAAAATCACCGTACGCTTGCGCTCCAAATGACGAATGGCCCGACGACGGATATAAGGCTCGCAAACCGACATCATCGGAATGGCGGATTGAACCCGCGTAGCCACGCCAATACTTTCCAGCGCGTTTTGCATGGCCAGAGCATTCATCACCGTGGCCAACATACCCATATAATCAGCGGTGGCCCGTTCCATACCCTGTTCGGCCGCCGAAAGGCCCCGAAATATATTACCGCCGCCAATGACCAGACAGACCTGTACCCCGGCGT
Source organism: Robiginitomaculum sp. (assembly GCA_030949705.1). Lineage (GTDB taxonomy): Bacteria > Pseudomonadota > Alphaproteobacteria > Caulobacterales > Maricaulaceae > Robiginitomaculum_B. The sequence goes on from JAUZSF010000024.1 coordinate 34,210, forward strand.
TCACCGCATCGGCGACCTCACCAGCAATGCGCAACACGGCCTTTTGGTCGATTCCATAGGTCTGATCGCCCATCAGGGCTTCGCCAGAGACCTTGAGCAATACCCGCTCATAGGTCACTGGCGCTTTATCATTTTGCCTTAATTGTTTTGCTTTTGGCACAACCGCACGCTCCCGCGACTCATTTTCAGGCACACTAACCCGAACCGGCTCTGCCGTCTAAGACAAACCCTTAAACCAGGGCCTTAAGAACTGCCGGCAACGGCAGCCACTTCAGCAGCAAAATCTTCGGCTTTTTTCTCAATACCTTCGCCAAGTCCCATACGGGAATAGCTGCTCAGGCTGATCGGTGTGCCCATTTCTTCGGCAGCCGCCTCAACCAGCTGCGCCACCGTTTGATCCGGGTTCATAACAAACGCCTGATTAAGAAGAACAACTTCCTGGTAGAACTTGCGCAGACGGCCTTCGACCATTTTTTCAATAATGTTTTCCGGCTTGCCAGAGGCCCGCGCCTGTTCTGAGAACACTTCACGCTCCTTGGCCACTACCGCCGGGTCCAGATCATCAACGCTTAGCGCCAAGGGAGAGGTTGCCGCCACGTGCATGGCAATTTTGCGACCAAGATCGTTCAGTTTTTCAGCATCCCCCGTTGATTCCAGGGCCACCAGAACCCCGATACGACCAAGATCCGGGGCGACCGCATTATGGACATAACGGGCCACAACACCATTTTCCACTGACAAGGAAACCGCGCGGCGAAAGCTCATGTTTTCGCCGATTTTGGCAATCAAACTGGTCAGCGCTGTCGACATGTTTTCCCCGGAAGACGTTTCCGAAGCCAAAATGGCATCCACGTCCCCGCCATTGGCAACCGCCAGGTCAGCAAGGGTCTTGGCAAAAGCCTGAAAATCTGCATTTCGAGATACAAAATCCGTTTCGGAATTCAGCTCGATCATTGCACCAGACGTATCCTTGGTAGCCACGGCAACGACGCCTTCAGAGGCCACACGGCCAGCCTTTTTAGCCGCCTTGGACATGCCATTTTTACGCATCCAGTCAATGGCTGCATCGATATCGCCGCCGGTTTCCATCAATGCTTTTTTACAATCCATCATGCCTGCGCTGGTTGCTTCGCGAAGCTCCCGTACGAGGGCTGCGGTAATTTCAGCCATGGCTGAACTCCTTAATATCTAGTCCAAATCAATCTTGGTCTGCGCCGCCCCGCGGCGCAGACCGGATATAGGTTAAGCGTCTTTTTCTTTGCCTTTGGCCTCTTTAGGCTCGGCCTTGGTTTTTGGCTCCGCTTTGGCTGCTGGCTTTTCTACTGCCTTGGCATCCGCTTTTTCTTCGGCCTTGGCTTTTGGTTCCGCCTTGGCTTTGGTTGCCGCTTTTTCGTCTACCTTGGCTTCGGCTTTTTTCTCGGCCTTGGCCTTTGGCTCCGTCTTGGCTTTGGCCGCTGGTTTTTCTTCTACTTTGGCTTCGGCTTTTTCCTCGGTCTTGGCCTTAGGCTCTGCCTTGGCTTTGGCTTTAGGGGCTTCTACCTTCACGGCCAGCTCAACCGGCTCTTCAGCCGCACCCAGATCAACACCCAGACCGGCCTGGGCATCAGCCATGCCGTCCAGCACCGCGTCCGCAATTAGGTCGCAATAGAGCGCGATGGCCCGGGTCGCATCATCATTACCCGGAATGGGGAAATCCGCATCCGCAGGATCACAGTTGGTATCCAGCACAGCAACCACAGGAATGTGCAATTTGCGCGCTTCGGCCAAGGCAATCACTTCTTTGGTCGTGTCGATGATGAACATCAGATCAGGCACGCCGCCCATATCCTTGATACCGCCCAGCGAGCGTTCCAGCTTGTCCTGCTCACGGGTGAGCTTGATCAGTTCTTTTTTGGTCAGGCCGGTTTGTGCATCCTCGGCCAACAGACCTTCCAGATCACGCAAACGCTTGATGGAGTGCGAAATGGTGGTCCAGTTGGTCAGGGTACCACCCAACCAGCGGTGATTGATGTAATATTGTGCACAGCGTTTAGCGGATGCAGCGACCACTTCGCTGGCCTGGCGTTTGGTGCCGACAAACAAGATCCGGCCGCCTTTGGCCGCCACTTCGCGGACCTTGACCAAAGCCTGGTGCAACAACGGGACCGTCTGTGACAAATCCAAAATATGAATGTTTGAACGAACCCCAAAAATATAGGGTTCCATACGGGGATTCCAGCGGTGTTTCTGGTGTCCAAAATGCACGCCTGCTTCCAAAAGCTGACGCATGCTCACCTCAGGTAGAGCCATATTCTTTTTCCTTTTCCGGTTCGCCTCCACAGGGGTTGTCCGCGAAGGCGGCACCGGATGGATGAACACGAATGCGTCCGTGCTCCCCGCCCCTGTGTGCGTGGTGCGCGCCTTATAGGCACCCCTCGCATTCTTGGCAAGCGCCAGTTTCAGGCAATAACACCTGTAAAACGACCTAGGGGCTACTATGAATTTCCAGGGCATCGCGCACCCCGGCCATGGATTTTAGCGCGCGCCGGGCCGCATTATCCGCCGGCCATACCCCTTCGGCCTGAACCTCAACCTCGCAACCATTTGGGGCTTCGAAAACCAGGTTCAAACGGCGCAAGGGCACATTTTCCCGTCCCCGCAAGGCCTCCAGACAGGCCTTCACCGCCTCGGCCTGATCGCTAGCCTTTAGCAATACGCGCAAATCACCCGTTTTTTCGGCAACCAGGGCCTGCAAAGGCTCAATCGAAATGAGCTTCAACCGACTATCACCGCCGCCGCCTTTATCCACCCGGATATTAGCCAGCACCGGCGTACCCGCCACCAGCATTTGGCCGCTCGTCTCCAGAACTTCCGGGGGAGCCAGTACCTCACATTCGCCGCTGGCATCAGAAAAGGTAACAAAGGCAAACCGGCCGCCGCGCTGGTTTACCCGCTCCCGCTTGGTTCGCACCACCACGGCCAGGCGCAATGAGCCCCCCCTGCGAGCCAGCCTTTGTGCCATTTCCCCCACCGGCGTTACGCCCATGGATTTGATATTTTGGGCAAAGGCATCAATGGGGTGACCAGAAAAATAAAATCCGATGGCCGCCAGTTCTTCCTGCAACACCCGTTCAGGCTCCCAGGGTTCCGGCTCCGGCAAGGCAGCCTGGCCAACATCGGGGGCATCATCCCCAAACAGCCCTCCTTGCGCCGACTCGCGCTCCTTGGCGGCAAGCGCGGCATGGGCCAGCAAATGACTGGCTGCACAAAAGGCTTTATGGCGATTGGGTTCCAGGGAATCAAAGGCCCCGGCCCGGGCCAGATTTTCCAATGCACGCTTGTTGATGGCCCGTGGATCCACCCGTTTTGCAAAGTCAAACAGATCTTTATACGGGCCGTTTTTCAGGCGCTCCTGTACCACCGCTTCCATGGCGCTGCTGCCGACATTGCGCACCGCCCCCAAGGCATAAATAATTTTGCCATCTTCAACGATAAAATCAGACAGGCTGCGGTTAACATCCGGTCCGCACACCTCCACCCCCTGCCTACGGGCATCCAGAATGAAACCGGCCAGCTTGTCCGTATTGGTGATATCCAGGCTCATCAGGGCGGCCAACAGTTCAACCGGATAATGCGTTTTCAACCAGGCGGTCTGATACGATACCAGCGCATAGGCAGCCGAGTGCGATTTGTTAAACCCATAGCCGGCAAACTTGTCGACAAGATCAAAGATATATTCAGCCTGATCGTCCTCGACGCCATTGGCCACCGCGCCGGCAACAAAGCGTTCCCGTTGTGCCTGCATTTCGGATTTGATCTTTTTACCCATGGCCCGGCGCAATAAATCGGCCTCGCCCAACGAATAGCCGGCCAGCACCTGGGCAATTTGCATCACCTGTTCCTGGTAAATGATCACTCCATAGGTTTCCGCCGTAATATGAGTGATCTTGTCGTGCAGAAATAACGGCTCTTCGTGGCCATGCTTGCAGGCCGCATATTTGGGAATATTTTCCATCGGACCCGGTCGATAGAGGGCCACGATCGCAATAATATCTTCAAAACAATCTGGCCGGGCCTTGCGCAACACATCACGCATGCCTGGGCTTTCCAGCTGAAAAATTCCCACTGTCTCGGCCCGGGCCAGCAAATCATAGGTTTTTTCATCGTCCAGAGGCAGATTATGTATATCCACCTCGACCCCGCGCGCCGCCAGAAAAGACACCGCCCGGTCGATCACCGTCAGGGTTTTAAGGCCCAAAAAATCAAATTTGACCAGCCCGCTTTTTTCCGCCCATTTCATATTAAACTGTGTTGCCGGCACATCAGAGCGGGGGTCACGATAAAGCGGTGATAATTGCACCAAAGGCCGATCACCAATCACCACCCCGGCAGCATGGGTTGAGGTGTTCCGGTATAACCCTTCAAGAGCCAGGGCCGTATCCAGCAATTGCGCCACATCCTGATCATCATCACGGGCCTGTTGCAAACCGGGTTCCGCGGCAATAGCCTCTTTTAGCGTGACCGGATTGGCAGGATTGCTGGGCACCAGCTTGGCCAGCCGGTCCACCAGACCCAGAGGCAATTGCATAACCCGGCCAACATCACGCAATACCACACGGGCCTGCAAGGTACCAAAGGTGATAATCTGGGCCACCCGGTCCTTGCCATATTTGCTGCGCACATATTCGATGACTTCACCGCGTCGCTCCTGGCAAAAATCAATATCAAAATCGGGCATGGACACCCGTTCCGGATTGAGGAAGCGCTCGAACAACAGACCAAAACGCAAGGGATCAAGCCCGGTTATGGTCAACGCCCAGGCAACCACAGAGCCAGCACCGGAGCCCCGGCCCGGGCCCACGGGAATGCCCTGGCTGTTGGCCCATTTGATAAAATCAGCCACGATCAGAAAATAGCCGGGAAACCCCATCTGGTTGATGATGGAAAGCTCGTGCTCCAACCGTTCCCAATAGGCTTCCTCGGGCGCGGCCAAAACGATATTGGCCAAACGCTCTTTCAGGCCATTGCGGGCCTGAATGGCCAGCTCTTCGGCCTCATCCACCCCTTTGCCGTCGGTAAAATTGGGCAGGATCGGTGCGTGAGTATGGGGACGATAATGACACCGCATGGCCACCAAAGCGGTGTTGCTGATCAGTTCGGGCAAATCCTCAAAGCGTTCCGCCATCTCTCTGCCGGATTTAAAATAATGCTCGGGCGTAACCCGCATGCGATCCGGCACAGATAAATAAGTGCTTTGGGAAATACACAATAGCGCATCATGGGCCGCATACATTTCACGATTGGCAAAATATGGCTCGTTCGTCGCCACCATGGGCACCCCATGGCGATCCGCCCAATCCAGCAAAAATGGCTCGCTGTGTGCCTCTTCGGAGCGGCCATGACGTTGTATCTCGACAAAAAAGTTATCGCCAAAAGTGGAGGCCATGGCATCCAGATGCTGTTGAGCCTGCTCTACATGCCCCTCATGCAGCAATCGGTTTGCCATGCCATCAAAACCGCCGCTAAGGGCAATCAGACCATCAGCATGAGCACAAACGTCCTGCCAGGTCACATGAGGCAGATCGGCCGGGTCCACTTCGAGAAAAGCCCGGGAACTTAGCGCCATCAGATTGAGATAGCCCTGTTCACTGGCTGCCAGAAGGGCAACATTACCCAAGATTTCACTGACTTGGGCGTTTTTGCCCCCAGGTTGGCCCAAAGCAAGTGTAAGACCGATCAGCGGCTGAACGCCCGCCTCGGCCAGCGTTTCAGAAAATTCCAGCGCCCCAAAAAGATTGTTTACATCGGTCAGGGCCAAAGCCGGCATCTGGTGTTTTAGCGCCAGATCACGCAGGCCTTTGATCTCAACGGCCCCTTCCAGCAGGGAATAGGCAGAACGGCATCGCAAGTGCACGAAGGGCAATGAAGCGGTATCCATAATGTCCCCTCTCTCTGCTCATACCTGATTCCCGTCCACAGCTTAGCGCGTTCCCTAGCCGCCGAGAACCATGGACCATGCACCAACCAACAGGGTCAGGCCAGCCAAAACAGAAAGGGCGGCCGCTTCTCTTAATATATCACGCATAACAATCTCCATTCATCAATGTTCCTGTTATGTTCTTTCATGTTTTGTTCCCGTCGTCAAGGGGTATTCTTCACCGATCCCCTCAATCGGTTCACCACGCGTTATTTCAAGCCTGGAAGGATGCCGCCATAATGGCCCACCTAGCGGGCAACGGCTTTACCATCCTGCATCACCATCACCCGATCCATATAAGTTTGCAGGTCATGATTATGTGTCGCCACCAGCGCCGCCACCCGTTCGATACGCACCAGATCAAACAGACTTTGGAACACCGCCGCCGAGGTATTGGGATCCAGATTACCGGTGGGTTCATCCGCCAATAGAATCCGTGGCCGGTTGACCAGCGCCCGGGCAATGGCCACGCGCTGTTGCTCGCCGCCGGACAATTGCGAAGGCTGGTGTTTCAGCCGGTCCGACAGGCCCATAATGTCCAACAGGCGTTCAGCCTCGCGCCGGGCCAGGCGCACCCCCTCGCCGGCAATGCGCAGCGGCATGGCCACATTGTCCAACGCGGTAAATTCGGGCAGCAAATGGTGAAATTGATAGACAAAACCAATGGCATTGCGCCGCACCGCGGTGCGTTCGTTATCTTTCAGGGACAGGCATTCCTGTCCCTCAATCCACACTTCGCCCTCATCGGGTTTTTCCAGCAATCCGGCGGCATGTAGCAAAGTGGATTTACCAGAGCCGGACGGCCCGATCAGGCCAACAAATTCGCCCGCATTGATATCCAGATCCACACCGGAAAGTACATTCAGAACGCTGGTCCCGGACGGATAGCGGCGCACGATATTGCGCAAACGCAGCACCGGCCCACCCTGGCCCTCATGCCCATAATCATTCATAGCGCAGGGCCTCCACCGGATCGAGGCGCGATGCCCGCCAGGACGGCGGCAGGGTGACCAGAATGGACATCACAAAGCCAAAGCCCGCAATGACCATCACCTCGCTCCATTCGACCTTGGCCGGCAGGCGGGCCAGCTCGTAAACCTCGGCATCGAACAGGCGTTCACCCGGATTAAAGATCGCAAATGCCCATTGAATGACATCCTGGATAGGGTCGATATAGATGGCAAAAAGAATGCCCAGCACCAACCCGGCCAATGTGCCCATCCCACCTATGGCCGCCCCGGCCATGATGAATATACGCATCGCCGCCCCGCGGCTGGCCCCCATGGTGCGCAAAATGGCGATATCGCGGCTTTTGTTTTTAACCAGCATGACCAGGCCGGAAATGATGTTCATCACCGCAATGGCGATAATCAGCATGAGGATCATACGCATCAACATGCGCTCTACTTTGAGCGCGGTTACATAGGTCCGGTTACGGTCTTTCCAGTCATCAATCAGGATCGGCATGGCCGCTGCGCGGGCGATCTCCAGACGAATGGGAATGGTGTTAAAAGGATCATCAACACGAATTTCGATATAGTCCGGCCGGCCACCCCGGCTGAAAAACAGTTCGGCCTGGGACAGCGGCATATAGATAAACGCCCCATCATAATCGGCCAGACCCATCTCGAAGATGGCGCCGACGCGATAGAGCTTGGATCGCGGCGAGGAGCCAAACGGGGTCATATTGCTGGAGCTGAAGGAAAGAAGTTTCAAATCATCGCCAACACTGATGCCAAATTTTCGCGCCATCTGAACACCAATAACGATTTCATTGCCGCCATGGCGCCCCTGCCCAAACTGATCCAGATCCCCCTCAACCAGCTTGTCAGCCACCAGGGGAATATCACGCAAATCTTCTGGCTTGATGCCAAACACGACGGCCAGAGCCGCGTCCCCACCCCGATTGGACAACGCCGCCGCCTGCCCGACGACCATAGAGCGCGCCGATGTCACATGGTCCAGCTTGGCCAGACGCTGGCGTAAGGGCTCTATCTCTTCGGTATCAACCCCGGTGGTCTGGACAAATATATGCCCCTGGGACCCCATCATGATTTCGAAAATTTTATCGCGATAACCGTTCATCACCGACATCACAATAATCATCACCGCCACGGCCAACATGATACCGATAAAGGAAATGGTGGTAATCAGAGACACCCCGCCTTCGGCCTTTTTGGCGCGCAAATACCGCCAGGCGACCGTACGCTCGAAAGCGCTAAAGGGGGCCGCCCCGCGCCGTGAAAGGGAGGACGGCTCGCTCATATAGCGCTCACATTTTTGCTGCGCAGCAGGTTAAGCGCCGCGTCCAGAGACAGGTTCTGGCGCTCACCACTGGCCCGCTCCTTGATCTCGACCGTACCCTCTTTCAGCCCCCGCGGACCGATGATCAATTGCCAGGGCAAACCGATCAAGTCCATGCGCGAGAACTTGGCCCCGGCCCGGTTTTCACTGTCATCATACAAGGGATCCAGACCAGCCTTGACCAGAGCGGCATAGGCTTCTTCGCAGGCCGCACCGGTGGCCTCATCGCCCTGGCGCAGATTGATGATGCCCACCTTGAAAGGCGCAATGGCCATGGGCCAGATAATGCCGTCTTCATCGTGGCTGGCCTCGATGATGGCCCCGGCAATGCGTGAAACCCCCACCCCGTAGGAACCCATATGCACGGGCTGTTCGCTGCCATCAGCCAGGGTCACATTGGCACGCATGGGCGCAGAATATTTAGTGCCAAAATAGAAAACCTGGCCCACTTCGATGCCGCGGGCGCTCAAGCGCTTGTCCTCGGGCACTTCCATAAAGACAGCCTCGTCATGGACATCTTCGGTGGCTGCATACAATGCCGTACGCTCGTCCACTAAGGGTTGCAAGTCACCATCAAAATCCACATCCAGCCCCGGTGCCGGCATATCCACCAGATCCTTATGACAAAACACGGCAGATTCGCCGGTATCGGCCAGAATGATAAATTCGTGCGATAAATCCCCACCAATCGGCCCGGTTTCGGCGCGCATGGGCACGGCCTTTAACCCCATCCGGGCAAAGGTGTTCAAATAGGCAATAAACATACGATTATAGGAACGGCGGGCCGCGGCCTCGTCCACGTCGAAGGAATAGGTGTCCTTCATCAAAAACTCGCGCCCGCGCATCACCCCAAAACGGGGGCGCACTTCATCGCGAAATTTCCATTGGATATGATAGAGCAGTTTGGGCAGGTCTTTATAGGAGCGGCAAAAGGTGCGAAAAATCGCTGTCAGCATCTCCTCATTGGTCGGCCCATAGAGCATTTCGCGTTTGTGCCGGTCGGTAATGCGCAGCATTTCCTTGCCATAGGCATCATAGCGGCCGCTTTCTTTCCACAGCTCCGCCGGCTGGATGGTCGGCATCAGCATTTCCACCGCCCCGGCACGGTTTTGTTCTTCACGGACGATCTGTTCAATATTCTGCAAAACCTTGAAGCCCAGTGGCAGCCAGGAATAAATCCCCGCCGCCTCCTGACGAACCATGCCGGCACGCAGCATCAGGCGGTGCGAGGCGATTTGCGCCTCGGACGGGGTTTCCTTCAAGGTTGGCAAAAAATATTTGGAGACGCGCATCAGTACTTCCAGTCTGTCTGTAACCTTTCAGGTGATAGACTGAGCCGCCTCATCCTGTCCACAAGAAGCAAGAAGGGATCGCACAAAAAAGATCGGCCAGAGCAGAACTCTGGCCGATTAGGAAGGAAACGCCATCAAGCATTATCAGCGTGCGAGCAAGCACAACTGAATAGAGCGATTATGGGCAGAGTTTTTCAGTGACGCAACCGCAAATGCAAAAATAATTCAATTTTACTGAAAAAACTCAGCTTAACATGCAATTTTCATCATAACAAAACGCAAATATGCAAGGTTTAACCCTCGTATGGGGATTTTGGGGCGCCAAACAGCCAATCAAAAGAGATCAATTGTAGTGCGTGGGTAGTGATAATTACATAAACCACCACCCAAAACACCGCGGCGATTCCTGTGGTGATCATAAATTTACGCAAGATGAGTGGTTTCACCGGGGCGCCAGGTTCTGAGCCATCTTTCACCTCGCCCTCTTCCCACTGCCCTTTAACCCCAAACGGCAGTACCAAGAATAAAGAGGTCCACCAGACGATAATAAAGGTCACAATGCCGGTTGTTATACTCATTGCATTTTCTCCTGCGGGGTTTGCATCAATTCGACCAATACGCCGCCGCTATCTTTGGGATGCACAAAGATTACCGGTGTACCATGGGCACCAATGCGTGGCTCCCCGGTGCCAAGAATGCGCGCGCCTTTGGTCCGCATGTCATCACGGGCGGCGATAATGTCTTCAACCTCAAAACAGACATGATGCTGGCCGCCCGCCGGGTTCCTGGCCAGAAAGGCATCAAGGGGCGAGTTTTCACCCAAAGGCTCAATCAGTTCAATCTGGCTGTTGGGCACATCGATAAATTTTACCCTTACCCCTTGTTCAGGCATATCAAAGGCCGCGTGGGCGTGGGTGGCGCCATAAAGCGCCTGCCAGGTTTTGGCGGCTTTTTCCACATCCGATGTGGCGATCCCAATATGGTTTAGTCGACCAATCATCACGTTCTTCCCTTTCACAGCGGCAAGACAATCACATCGACATGGGGGCGTTTGCCCCAAATGCGTGGTGCCAGACGGCGTACCGCCTGACGTACCGCATTTTCGGTGGCCAGTTCGTCGCCGCGATCCTGCTTTGATATACTCTGTACCGCGTTTTGCGCTGTTTCGCACAATTGTTCAATGACGGCGTCAAACCCCTCTGCCGGTTCGGCCAGTCCAAAGAGATTGGCCTCAGGCCCGGAATGGATACGCCCGGCACTATCCACGGCCAGCGCCACACTGATGGCGCCGGCAAAGGCCAGTTTTTTGCGCTCGCGCAATGCCCCCCCTTCGGCCGGGGTCAGAATATCCCCATCGCGATGAATACGCCCGGCCGGGACCTCATCGACCAGTTCAGCGCCCTCTTCCGACAATTTGATCATATCGCCATTGCGCGGGGCAAAGCCGTGGGCCACTTGTAATTCTCTGGCCAGTTTGGCGTGTTCAATCAGATGGCGGCGCTCGCCATGCACGGGGATGGCGATTTTTGGCCGCGCCCAGGCATACATCTGGCGCAATTCATCGCGGCAGGGATGACCCGAAACATGGATATGGCGTTCTTTTTCGCCAATCACATTCACCCCGGCGCTGGCCAAAGCATTTTGCAGGGCAAAAATGGATTTTTCATTGCCCGGAATGACCCGTGAGGAGAAAAGCACGCTGTCCCCCGGGCTCAGTTTCACATGGCGATGGGATCCGCTGGCAATACGCGACAGGGCGGCACGGGGTTCGCCCTGACTGCCGGTGCACAGATACAGCACCTTGTTGCGCGGCAAGGCGGCCGCTTCTTCTTCATCAATAAACGGCTTGGCATTGGCAAACAGGCCCACATGGCGCGCCGCGCCCATCATGCGGTGCATGGAACGGCCAACCAGGCACACGGTGCGGCCATTGTACTCGGCGGCCTCGACCGCGGTTTGCAGGCGCGCCACATTGGAGGCAAAGGCCGCCACGGCCACCCGGCCTTCCTGTTCGCCGACCAGCTTGATCAACTCGTCACGCACCCCGGCTTCGGAACCGGCCTCGCCCTCGGTAAAGACATTGGTGGAATCGCACACCATGGCCAGAATGCCTTCTTCGCCAGCCTTGATCAGGGCCTTTGCATCGGTGGCCTCACCAATCAGCGGGTCGGGGTCGATCTTCCAGTCCCCGGTATGCAGGATCAGCCCCGCCGGGGTGCGGATCAGCAAGGCATTGGGTTCGGGGATGGAATGGGTCAGCGTCACCATATCCATTTCAAATGGCCCCAGCGAGATATGACCGCCAAGGGGAATTTCGTGCAAGGGAACCTCGTCCAACAGACCGGCCTCAGCCAAGCGGTCGCGCACCAGATACATGGTGAATGGCGTGGCATAAACGGGCGCGCGCAAATCCGGCCAAAACGCCGCCAGGGCGCCCATGTGATCTTCGTGGGCATGGGTCAGGATAATGCCCAGCAAATCATCCGCCCGCTCGGCAATGAATTGCGGGTCCGGCATGATCACCTCAACCCCGGGGGTGGTGGTATCGCCAAAGGTCACGCCCAGATCCACAATGATCCATTTTTCGCGCCCCTCGGGCCCGAACCCATACAAATTTAGATTCATACCAATCTCGCCAGAGCCCCCAAGGGGCACAAAAACAAGACGGTCTTTACGGTTTGCAGAATTCAAATTTTACCTCGATTACGTTCAAATATATCCAGAAGGCCACGCACGGTCAGATCGGAATCAAAGCGTTCTATGGTCTCCGATGCGCCGGAGAATAACGGCGACACCCCGCCGGTGCCGATCACCGTCAGCGGCTCGTCATATTCGCTTTTTATGCGACGTACCAGCCCGTCAATCAGCCCCACATAGCCCCAGAAAATACCGGACTGCATGGCGCTGACCGTATTGGTACCGATGGTCTTTTTGGGCTTTTCAATGGCAATACGCGGTAATTTTGCCGCCGCATCATGCAAGGCCTGCAAGGCCAAATACATGCCCGGCGCAATGGAACCGCCCAAAAACTCGCCCTTGGCCGAGATCAGATCAAAGGTGGTGGCGGTGCCTGAATCGACCAGCAATAACGCCCCCTCGATAAAGGTTCTGGCCCCGGCGGCATTGACCAGACGGTCGGCCCCCACTTCACGCGGATTATCAATGACCGCCACCACGCCGATATCCAGATCGCTTTCGCCCACCACCATGGGTTCGCATTTCAGATAGCGTCGTGCCAGATTGCGCATATGAAACAGAGATTGCGGCACCACGGTGGAGATGATGCAGGCATCAATATCATCCAGGCTCAGGTTTTCCATGCCCAGCAATTGATGCAGCCAGACCGCATATTCATCGGCAGTGCGTGAAGTTTCGGTGGCGCTGCGCCATTGGGCGCGCCATTTATCGCCGTCATGCACCGCGAAAAGCGCATTGGTATTGCCGCAATCAATCGCCAAAAGCATTATGAACTCTCCCGATCGGCAAAGAAAACTTCACCTGCGCTGATCTCAATGGACCGGCCAGAGTTTTGACGCAAGACCAAAGCGCCCTCTTTGGTCAGGTCTTCAAAAATGCCTGCCTCACCAGAGCTGGTGGATAGTGGCTGGCCAAGTCCATGAGCCCGGGCCAGCCAGGCCGTGCGCAAAGGGGCAAAGCCCTGGTCCTGTAATTCAAGGCGCCAGCGCTCAAAAGCGCCAATCAACGGATCCAGAACGGCATCCGGGCTGGGTGCTTCGCGGCCCTTTTTAAGATGATCGCCCAGTGCGGTTGCCGGATATGGCAAATTACCCGGGGCCGTGGCCAGATTGACCCCGATACCAATGGCAATCCAGTGTCCGCCATGGGGGGATGCCCCCGATTCCAGCAAGATGCCAGCGATTTTGGCCCCACCCAGCAAAATATCATTGGGCCATTTTATCACCAGAGCATCGGGATCGCGCACAAAGGATGACAGGGTATCGGTAACCGCCAGCGCCGCTGCAAACCCCAATTGCGCCGAATGAAACAATGGCCCGGTCCAATGATACAGCCCCGTTGCCGCCAAATTGCCCGCCGGGCTTTGCCAATGCCGCGCGCGGCGCCCACGGCCATGGGTCTGGTGATCAGTGGTGATCCACAAGGGACCGGTTTCGCCCGCCGAACCCCGCCGCTTGGCCTCTTCATTGGTACTATCCAGCGTGGGATAGTGTTTGATGGGTGGTTTCACCTAGTCACCCGAATCTAAAGTTCGGCACATAATCTAAAGTTCGGTGCATAATCTAAAGTTCGGTGCATAAGGTTTGCTGTGTTTTGTGGCAGAAGCGTTTGACGGAGGCAAGGATTTCATCGGCGGATTTGACCCATCTGTATGGTTTTGGGTTTTCATTGTGGGTCTCAATGAAGGCGAGAATGTCAGCTTCCAGTTCGCGGGTTGATCGGTGAACACCGCGTTTAAGTTTCTTTCGGCTCAACTCGGCAAACCAGCGTTCGACCTGATTGATCCAGGAGGCGGAGGTGGGCGTGAAGTGAACATGCCAGTGAGGCCGCCGGACCAACCACGCCTTGACTTCTTTGGTCTTGTGGGTCGCGTAGTTATCCATCACCAGATGCACGTCCGGTCCTTTAGGCAGACACTCATCAATCTGTTTGAGAAAGCCCAGAAATTCTTGTGAGCGGTGGCGTTTGTAGCACTTGCCGATCACCGCACCGGTGGCAATATCAAGGGCGGCAAACAGGGAAGTCGTGCCATGGCGGATATAGGTGTGAGTTTGTCGCTCTGCCACCCCAGGCATCATTGGCAGAACCGGCTGTTCGCGATCCAGCGCCTGAATTTGGGACTTTTCGTCTACACAAAGCACAATCGCCCGGTTGGGCGGTGACATATAGAGACCAACAATGTCCCGCACCTTGTCAACAAACAAAGGGTCGGTCGAGAGCTTGAAGGTCTCACGCCGATGTGGTTGCAGGCCAAAGGCATTCCAGATGCGCCGGATGGTGGTATGCGAAAGACCGACCTCTTTGGCCATCGAGCGGATCGACCAGTGGGTGGCATCTTTGGGTGTGCTGTGCAGCGTGCGCTCAATCACCTTCGCCACTTGTGCATCAGACACCGTGCGCGGTCGGCCCGGGCGATACTCGTCCGACAAACCCTGCACACGGTCCCTCACAAATCGTCGCCGCCATTTGCCAACCGTATGTTCATGCACGCCCATGGTGCTGGCCACTTCCTTGCTGGGCAACCCATCGGCGCACAGCAGGATCATCCGGCAGCGATCCGAAAGTGAACGCGGTGCCTTGTGCCGCCTGACCTGACTTTCCAGAAAAGAACGTTCTTCAACACTCAATACAACAACACCAGCAACACGACCCACCAAAACCTCCAAATCAATAGCATCATAATGATATCAATTACAGTTCCAGATGACTAGGGTCCAGACTCATTCAGATGATTGATTTCACGAGGAGAGTTTTTTTGCTTAAACAGGAAAAAGGGTGCCGGAAATATGGTATATTTTCAAGGCCTTTTGACGTCTTTAAGCGAAAAAGAACCCTCGCCCTTTGGGTGTTTTTAGGCAACGCCGCCTGTCGAAGTCCAGCCTTGCAAAGACCTATAGTCTTTGCTGCCTTGCCCTTCTTCCATTCGGCATTCCCTAAAAGCATGAAATTAAACCATTTGAATGAGTTTGGACCCTAAAACAGGCTGGCCGAGGCCGCCTGTGCCCAGCGCGCCAGCGCGGGTAATAACCAGACCGCGCCTGGCAACATCAAGAATGCCGCCACCCCGGCCGTGAGAGGCAAGACAAAGGCGGGGGTAACAAAGCTGGGCGCCGGATCGTCAAACCACATGATTTTAACAATGCGCAGGTAATAAAACGCCCCCACCACGCTCAACACCGCCCCATAAATGGCCAGCCACAACAGGCCGCCATCCACCGCCGCCAGGAAAATATACAATTTCCCAAAAAAACCAGCCAATGGCGGCAAACCGGCAATGGACCATAGCAACATGCTGAAGCTAAAGGCCAGACCGGGACGGCTTTGCGACAGGCCTGCCAGGTCATCAATATTTTCCACCATGCCTTCACTTTGGCGCATGGCCAGAATGCAGGCAAACATGCCGAGCGTGGTGATCAGATAGAGCCCCATGTACAGCAATAATGCCTCTAGGCCACGCTGGCTGCCCGCCGCCAGAGCGATCATGGCATAGCCCATATTGGCAATAGAGGAATAGGCCATCAGGCGCTTGATATTGCGCTGCATGATGGCGCCGAAATACCCCACCGTCATGGACAGCACACTCAGCGCCACCAAGACCTGTTGCCATTGTGCCATCATGTCGGCAAAGGGGCCCAGCAGCAGGCGGGCAATCAGCACAATGGCGGCAAATTTTGGTGCCGAGGCAAAGAATGCCGTTACCGGTGTCGGGGCGCCCTGATAAACGTCTGGCGTCCACATATGAAACGGCACCGCCGAGATTTTAAAGGCCAGACCACTGAGCACAAAGACAATGCCGATCACCAGCCCCATGGAAGCATCCAGTTGGGCGGCATCGGCAATCCCGGCAAAGCGGGTGGTGCCGGCAAAGCCGTAAATCATTGACATGCCATAGAGCAGAAGGCCGGAGGAAAGCGCCCCCAGCACAAAATATTTCAGCCCGGCCTCGGATGCCCGCAAGGAAGAGCGATTAAAGGCAGCCAGCACATAAAGCGACAGGCTTTGCAGCTCCAGCCCTACATAAAGCGTCAGCAGATCATTGGCCGAAACCATGATCATCATGCCCAGGGTCGCCAGCAAAACCAGAATGGCATATTCGTATTTGATAATTTTTTCGATCTGCAAAAAGCCCGCGCCAATGACCAGCACCAAGGCCGCCGATAACAGGATAGCGGTTTTGGCAAACAGCGCCAGCTTGTCCAAAATCAATGCGCCGCCAAAGACTTGTGCCGGCTCAGCGCCCGCCGCTTTCAGCCCGAAAACCGCCGCGCCCACCAGCACCGCCACGCTGATCCAGCTGATCAGATTGCTGGCCCGTTCGCCCCGCATGGCCCCGCCCACCAGAAGCAGAAGCGCCGTTACGGTCAGCGCCACTTCGGGGCCGATGGATGAGAGATTGGACATAAAGGATGTCATCACGCCGTCCTATTGCATGGCCGGTGCAATGGTGGCGATGTGCTCGACAAGCGCCTCCACAGCCGGTCCGGTAAAATCAGTTACAAGAGAGGGCCACAGCCCGAATAAAATAGTAAGCACCACCAAGGGGGCAAAGGTGATCACCTCGCGCCGTACCATATCATTAATATCATTCAGCTTGGGATTGGTGATGGTGCCATAAACCACACGCTTATACAGCGTCAGGGCATAAACCGCCGACAGATCACCCCAAAGGCCGCGCCAAAGGCAATCCAGCTGTTGACCAGATAACCACCGATCATGGTCAGAAATTCACCAATAAAGCCGGACGTGCCCGGCAGGCCCACATTGGCCATGGTGAACAGCATAAACACGGTGGCATAGACTGGCATACGGTGCACCAGACCGCCATAGGCGGCAATCTCGCGGGTATGCATACGATCATAGATCACGCCCACGACCAGGAACAAGGCCCCCGAAACGATCCCGTGGCTGATCATCTGGAACATCGCGCCCTGTACGCCGATCACATTCATCGAAAAGATGCCGATGGTGACAAAGCCCATATGGGCCACCGATGAATAGGCGATCAGCTTTTTCATATCGGTTTGGCGGAACGCCACCAGAGACGTGTAGATGATGGCAATCACCGACAGGGTGAAGATAAGCGGCGCAAAGGTGTGCGAAGCATCGGGGAACATGGGCAATGAGAAGCGGATAAACCCATACCCCCCCCCATTTTCAGCAAGACGCCCGCCAGAATGACCGAACCGGCCGTCGGCGCCTGTACGTGGGCATCGGGCAGCCAGGTGTGTACCGGCCACATAGGCATTTTTACCGCAAAGGAGGCAAAGAAGCCCAGCCACAACCAGGTCTGCATCCCCACCGGGAATTGATAATCCAGGAGTACCGTCATATCGGTGGTGCCCGCGGTGAGGATCATTGCCACCACGGCAATGAGCATCAGCACCGAGCCAAGCAGGGTATAAAGAAAGAATTTAAACGCTGCATAGACCCGGTCCGGTCCGCCCCACACCCCGATGATGAGGAACATGGGGATCAGGCCCGCCTCGAAGAAAATATAGAACAGCACGATATCGAGGGAGGCAAACACCCCGATCATCAGGGTTTCCAGGATCAGAAACGCCACCATGTATTCGGTGACGCGCTTTTTCACCACGCCCCAACTGGCAATAAAGCACAGCGGCATTAAAAACGTGGTCAGCACGATCAGCGACAGCGAAATACCATCCACCCCCAGATGATAGGACATGCCGCCAAACCAGCTTGCCTTTTCGACAAACTGAAAGCCGGGATCGGCCATGTTGAAATCCATCAGTGCCCAGATGGACAGGCCAAAAGTAATCAGGCTGGTGGCCAGGGCCACGCTGGGGGCATTGCGATCAATAACATCGGCATCTTCGCCCCGGGCACTGGCACGAAACACCAGCAGGATCAGAGCGCCCACCAGCGGCAGGAAGGTAATCAGCGAAAGAATGTGTGGAAGCGCGTTCATCTTAATGCCCCCCAACCGGTGTGGAAACCAGGACCCAGGTGACAAAGCCCACCAGACCCAACAGCATCACAAAGGCATAATGATATAAAAACCCGGTTTGCAGCTTGGCGATACGCTTGGCACTGGCCAGGGTGGTGGCAGCAAAGCCATTGGGACCAAAGCCGTCGATCAGGCGTTGATCGCCAGTCTTCCAGAAAAGATCCCCCAGTTTGCGCGCGCCGCGCACCAGCACAAAATCGTAGATCTCGTCGAAATACCATTTGTTATACAGGAAGGGATGAACAATACGGCTGTTCGCCGCCAGGCGGGCCCCCAGGCCTTCATGGGTAATATACATATACCAGGCAATCAAAAATCCGATCAAAGTCACCACAAAAGGCGTCCAGGCCACCCAGGTCGGCAC
The DNA here is from genome assembly GCA_030949705.1 of Robiginitomaculum sp. GTDB lineage: Bacteria > Pseudomonadota > Alphaproteobacteria > Caulobacterales > Maricaulaceae > Robiginitomaculum_B. The sequence goes on from JAUZSF010000024.1 coordinate 52,791, forward strand.
ATGATGGGCACCGCCTTCATGTTCGGCCTCACTGGCCACGGCCTCATGTGTATTGACCACTGCCGCATGTTCCCCGGCCACGGGGGCCACCCCATGGGCTGTCTCGGCACTGGCCTCGATCACCGTGGCACCACGCCAGAAATCAGCCTGTTTATCGCCAATGAAATCACCGGCAAACACCACGCCGGCAAAGATCGCACCGGCCGAAAGCAGCGCCAGCGGCACCAGCATGGAACGGGGCGATTCATGCGCGTGGTCCAAAACCTCTTTTGGCCCGCGATAGGTGCCATGGAAGGTCATGAAAATCACCCGCCAGGAATAAAAGGACGTCATCAAGGCGGCCACAACCCCAATCCAGAAGGCCTCATACCCAAAGGGCGTGCCAGCCACACCGGCTTCCCAGGCGCCTTCGATAATGGCGTCCTTGGAGAAGAACCCGGCAAAACCAAAATCTGTACCCGGTATCCCCACCCCGGTCAGCGCAATGGTACCGATAATCATGGCGATCCAGGTCAGGGGCATTTTTTTGGCGATTCCCCCCATTTTGCGCATGTCCTGTTCATGGTGCATGCCGATGATCACCGAGCCCGCGCCCAGGAACAACAGCGCCTTGAAAAACGCATGGGTGAAGAGGTGAAAAATGGCAGCGTCATAAAGCCCAAGCCCGCCGGCCATAAACATATAGCCCAGTTGCGAACAGGTCGAATAGGCGATCACCCGTTTGATATCGTTTTGCACCAGACCAATGGTGGCGGCAAAAAACGCCGTCATGCCGCCAATCACGGTGACAAACAGGCTGGCATGGGGCGCCAGATCAAAGATGGGCGCGGCGCGGGCCACCAGAAATACACCGGCGGTCACCATGGTGGCAGCATGGATCAGGGCAGAAACCGGTGTGGGGCCTTCCATGGCGTCGGGCAACCAGACGTGCAGGAAAAATTGTGCCGATTTGCCCATGGCGCCGATGAACAGCAAAAACGCGATCAGCTCGATGGCGTTAAAATGCATCCACAAAAACGGAATGGTCTGGCCGACCTTGTCCGGGGCGGCGGCAAAGACCGTATCAAAATCCACCGCGCCAAAGACCGCAAAAATGGTGAAAATACCCAGGGCGAAACCAAAATCCCCAACCCGGTTGGTGACAAATGCCTTAATGGCGGCGGCGTTGGCCTCGGGCTTTTTATACCAAAAACCAATAAGCAGGTATGAGGCCAGGCCCACCCCTTCCCAGCCAAAGAACATTTGCAGGAAGTTGTTGGCGGTCACCAGCATCAACATGGCGAAGGTAAAGAAGGACAGATAGGCAAAGAAACGGGCCTTGTGCGGATCCTCGGCCATATACCCCCAGGAATAAATATGCACCAGGCAGGAAACAAACGTTACCACCACCAGCATGACCGCAGTCAGGGTATCCACCCGCAGCGCCCAATTGGCCTTGAAATCCCCCACCGAGAACCAGTTGAACACCTGGATCAGTTGTTCGTGCCCGTCATAGGCCACGGATTTAAAGGCATAAAGCGACAACCCCGCCGATAGGATGAGCAGCCCTGTGGTGACCAATTGCGCCACCCGATCGCCTATGATGCGCCCGAACAGGCCGGCAATCAGGGCGCCCAGCAATGGCCCGAAAACAATTATCAGATACATGGCCCGCTCAACCCTTCATAAGATTGATATCAGAGACGGCAATATTGCCGCGATTACGAAAATATACGACTAGAATGGCCAGCCCCACGGCGGCCTCGGCGGCCGCCACGGTCAGCACAAAGAGCGCGAAAATCTGCCCGCCCAGATCATGCAAATGTGTGGAAAACGCCACAAAATTGATATTCACAGCTAACAGGATCAGCTCTACCGACATCAAAATGACGATGACGTTTTTGCGGTTGACAAAAATGCCAAAAACCCCGGTGGAGAAAATAATAGCGGCAACCGCCAGATAGTGAACAAGCCCGATTTCCATCATACTTCCCCTAACCCCTTCCTAAAGCCCTTGGCCCGGTTTGACATCAACCAGTTCCACGCCATCTTCGGCTTTGCGCGCCACTTGCGCTGATATATTCTGTCGCTTGATGCCTTTTTTATGAAAATTTGTCAGCACAATCGCGCCGATCATCGCCACCAGCAGGACCAGGCCTGCCGCCTCGATAAAGAAGGCATAATCGGTATAAAGCACCTCGGATATGGCCCGCAGATTGTCCGTATCCCCGCTGATGGGTGCCTGTCGCAACCCTTCAGCCTTGGCGCTGACATGCCAGCTTGCGCCCAGCACGATCAGTTCGACCGTCAGGATAAAGGCGAGCAGCCCGCCAAGGGGAAGATAATCGGCAAAACCCTGGCGCAGTTCGACAAAATCAATGTCCAGCATCATCACCACAAACAGGAACAACACGGCCACCGCGCCGACATAGACCATGATCAAAATCATCGCCAGAAACTCGGCCCCCATCAGCACAAAAAGGCCGGCGGCGGAAAAAAAACGTCATGATCAGAAATAATACCGAGCGCACCGGATTGCGCGCCGAGACCACGCCAAATGCAAACGCAATGGCAGCACCAGCAAAGACGTAAAACGCCACCGCAGGAAGTAAAACGGCCAGATCCATTATGCTCTCCAATGCCTCATGATGTTACCGGTACGGTTCATCAAGTTTGAGGTTTTGTACAATTTCACGTTCCCAACGATCACCATTGTCCAACAGCTTGTCCTTGTCATAAAACAGCTCTTCACGGGTTTCGGTGGCAAATTCAAAGTTCGGCCCCTCGACAATGGCATCCACCGGACAGGCTTCCTGACAGAAACCACAATAAATGCATTTGGTCATGTCGATGTCATAGCGCGTGGTACGGCGCGAGCCATCCACGCGCGGTTCGGCCTCAATGGTGATGGCCTGTGCCGGGCAAATGGCCTCGCACAGTTTACAGGCGATACAGCGCTCTTCACCGCTATCATAACGGCGCAAGACATGCTGGCCGCGAAACCGCGGGGATAGCGGGCCTTTTTCAAAAGGATAGTTCAGCGTTGGTTTTGGCCGGAAGAAATAACGCATCCCCAGCGCAAACGCGCTTAAGAAATCCAGCAATAGTGCGCTGCGAACAAAGCGGATAACGGCGCTCATCTCAGGCACCCCCTTGCGCAAAAACAACCCAGGCGGACACCAGAACCACCGCACTCATGGACATGGGCAGGAACACTTTCCAGCCCAGCCGCATCAGCTGGTCATAGCGATACCGCGGGACAATGGCCTTCACCATGGCGAACAGGAAAAAGATAAACAGCGCCTTGAAGGCAAACCAGAAAACCGGCGGGATCCACGTAAACGGCGCAATATCAATGGGCGCGTGCCAGCCGCCAAGGAACAGGATGGTGACCATGGAACACATCAGCACGATGTTCAGATATTCGCCGATCATGAAGAGAAGATACAGGGTTGAGGAATATTCAACCTGATAGCCCGCCACCAGTTCGGATTCGGCCTCGGGCAGATCAAATGGCGGGCGGTTGGTTTCGGCCAGCGCCGAAATAAAGAACACCACCATCATGGGCAGCATCACCAGCGTGATCGGCGAAAGCGCAATGCCGTTCCAGTGCCAGAAGCCCCCGGCCTGTGCCTCGACAATCTCGCTAAGGTTCATGGACCCGGCCAACAGCAAAACCGTAACGATAACAAAGCCGATGGAGACCTCGTAAGACACCATTTGCGCGGTCGAGCGCAGCGCGCCCAGGAAGGAATATTTGGAGTTGGATGCCCAGCCCCCAAGAATAATTCCGTATACGCCCAGCGATGAAATCGCCAGCAGATACAAAATCCCGACGTTTAAGTCAGATACCACCCAGCCCGGCGCCACCGGGATCACAGCCCAGGCGATAAACGCCATCACCAGAGACAGGAACGGCGCCATGATAAAGATGAATTTATCAGTGCCCGCCGGGATGATGACTTCCTTGAAAGCAAATTTGAGAAAGTCGGCAAAGGATTGAAGAAGCCCAAAGGCGCCGACCACATTGGGCCCTTTGCGCATTTGCACCGCGGCCCAGATCTTGCGATCCGCCAGCAGGATAAAGGCCAATGAAATCAGAAGAACAACCACAAAACCCAAAACCTTGAGCAGGGTCACGACCGTCCAGCCCAGCGCCGTGGAAGTATCAAACAATGCGGTGAAAAAGTCAGCCATATTCCCTACTCCGCCGCCTGCGCTATGCCGACCGCATTTGCCGCACAGGCCGCCATGGTGGCGCTGGCCCGGGCAATCGGGTTGGTCATGTAATAATCGGTAATGGGCGAGACAAAGGGCTTGGCCGTGACCTTGCCCGCTTTGCCCAATTTTGCCGGATCAAACGCCGCCGCATCGGGGCGCCGGATGGTGGCGCGCAGGGCATCCAAATCATCGTAAGGCAAAGTGCGTTCCACCGTATCGGAAAGGGCGCGGATGATGGCCCAGTCTTCGCGGGCCTTGCCCTTGGGGAAGACCGCCCGGAAGCCGTCCTGCATGCGCCCTTCGGTATTGGTATAAAGCGCGTCTTTTTCCGTATAGGCCGCGCCCGGCAAAATGACATCGGCGCGGTGCGCCCCGGCATCGCCATGGCTGCCCTGATAGATCACAAAGGCTTTGCCAAGGGCGCTCATGTCGATCTCGTCCGCGCCCAGCAGATAGACCGTGTCTATGTCGCCGGCGCTGGCCGCCTTCAAAATCCCGGCGACATCCTTGCCGCCATTAGAGGGGATAAAGCCAATATCCAGTCCGCCAACCCGGGCGGCGGCCGTATGCAGTACGTTAAAGCCGTTCCAGTCTTCGCGCACCACCTTGCATTTGGCCGCCAGTTCACCGGCGGCGCGCAGCACCTGCGCCCCATCGGGCCGGGCCAGCGCACCCATGCCAATGATAATCATGGGCCATTTGGCCTTTTTGAATTTGGCGGCAAAGCCGCCGCGCTTGCCCGCAAAGGCGGCAATGTCGGCGGGGCCGGTACCCAGATGCTCATAAGGATAGGTCAGATCGGCGGCCTCGCCGATAACGCCGATTTCGGCCTCGCCATGCAACCAGGCACCGCGAATACGGGCATTGATGATCGAGGCCTCCAACCGCGGATTGGTACCGATCAGCAAGATGGCGTCGGCCTCATCGATGCCGGCAATGCGCGAGTTGAAAATATATCCCTCGCGCCCCTGCCCGCCAATGGCCGCGCCATCAACCCGGCAATCCATGGAAGTGACCCCCAAGGATCCCAAAAGGTCTTTCAAGGCCTTCATGCTTTCCATATCGCACAGATCACCGGCAATGGCGGCGATGCGTTCCGGATCACCTTTCAGGCGTTCAGCCACCATGCCCAGGGCTTCGCCCCAACTGGCTTCGCGCAACATGCCGTTTTCGCGTACATAGGGCTTGTCCAGACGCTGGCGTTTCAGGCCATCCCAGACAAAACGGGTTTTGTCGGAAATCCATTCTTCGTTCACATCATCATGATTACGCGGCAAAATACGCATCACTTCGGCGCCGCGGGCATCCACACGAATGTTGGAACCCACCGCATCCATCACATCGACGCTTTCGGTTTTATTCAGTTCCCATGGGCGAGCATTAAACGCGTAAGGCCGAGAGGTCAGTGCGCCCACCGGGCACAGATCAATGACATTGCCAGAAAGCTCTGACGTCAGATTGGCCTGTAAATAGGTCGTGATTTCAGCATTTTCGCCGCGATTGACCAGGCCCAGTTCCTCGACCCCGGCCACTTCGGTAATAAAGCGCACACAGCGGGTGCATTGAATGCACCGGGTCATATTGGTTTTCACCAATGGACCCATGTTTTTCTCGTCCACCGCGCGTTTGACTTCGTCATAGCGGGTATGCGAGCGGCCATAGGCCACCGCCTGATCCTGCAAATCACATTCGCCGCCCTGATCACAGATCGGGCAATCGAGCGGATGATTGATCAGCAAAAATTCCATCACCCCTTCGCGGGCCTTTTTGACCACCGCGCTATCGGTGCGGATATTGGCCGGTGTGCCATCACGATTGGGGCGCAGATCATTGACCGACATGGCGCAGGACGCCATCGGCTTGGGTGCGCCCACCCATTCGACCAGACACATGCGGCAATTGCCTGCCACTGACAGACGTTCATGATAGCAAAACCGCGGAATTTCCGCGCCCGCTTCCTCGCAGGCCTGCATCAGCGTGTAATGGCCCGGAACCTCAATTTCCTTGCCGTCCACATTTACCTTGCGCAGCTCACTCATCGCCCTACTCCGCCGCCACCGCATGGACAGATTTGCCCGCGCGGTAGGTGTTGATCTTGTCTTCAATCTCGTGCCTGAAATGCCGGATCAGGCCCTGCACCGGCCAGGCCGCCGCATCGCCAAGGGCGCAAATGGTGTGCCCCTCAATCTCCTGAGAGACATCCAGCAACATATCGATTTCCGCCATTTCGGCCTTGCCTTCGCACATGCGGGTCAACACCCGCCACATCCAGCCGGTGCCTTCGCGGCACGGCGTGCATTGGCCACAACTTTCATGCTTGTAAAAATAGGCCAGCCGCGTAATGGCGCGCACCATATCGGTGCTTTGGTCCATCACAATCACCGCGGCGGTGCCAAGGCCGGATTTATGCTCTTTAAGGGCATCAAAATCCATCAGCACATCATCGCAAATATCTTTGGGCAGGCACGGCACGGACGAACCGCCCGGGATTACGGCCTTCAGATTATCCCAGCCGCCAATAACGCCGCCAGCATGTTTTTCAATCAGGGTTTTCAGCGGAATCGACATTTCTTCTTCGACATTACACGGCATGTTCACATGGCCCGAAATACAGAACACCTTGGTGCCCGTATTGCCGGGTCGGCCAAAGCCGGCAAACCAGCCGGCTCCCCGGCGCAAAATGGTTGGCGCAACGGCGATGCTTTCGACGTTATTGACCGTGGTCGGACAGCCATAAAGGCCGGCATTGGCCGGAAACGGAGGTTTCAGACGTGGCTGGCCTTTTTTGCCTTCAAGACTTTCCAACAGCGCCGTTTCCTCGCCGCAAATATAGGCCCCGGCACCGTGATGCAGATAAAGATCAAAATCAAAGCCGGACCCACAGGCGTTTTTACCGATCAGCTTGGCCGCATAGGCTTCATCAATGGCCTTTTTGCAGGGCGATGCGCTCGTCAATATATTCGCCGCGCAGGTATATATAACAGGCATTGGCACGCATGGCGAAAGAGGCGATCAAACAGCCCTCGACCAATAAATGCGGATCGTGGCGCATAATGTCACGGTCTTTACAGGTGCCGGGCTCGCTCTCGTCCGCATTGACCACCAGATAGTGCGGGCGATCCTTGACCTCTTTGGGCATGAACGACCATTTCAGCCCGGTGGGAAAGCCCGCACCGCCGCGCCCGCGAAGGCCGGACGCCTTGATCTGTTCCACAATCCAGTCATCCCCCAGCGCCATAAAGTCTTTGGTGCCGTTCCAGGCCCCACGTTTTTTTGGCGGCCTCAAGACCGGGGTCCTGTAAACCATAAAGATTGGTGAAGATGCGGTCCTTGTCGTCAAGCATTATCGCCGCCCTTTTTAACTTCTGCTATTTTTGCTCTTGTGTCTTTCCAGCTCAGGTACATCACCGCCGCACCCGCGATCACCAGCACAACCACGCCCGCATGGATCCATGTGTCCACTTTGGTCACGAAATACCCCACCGCAATGCCGCCCAGCACCAGCATTTCCGCCAGGGTGATCAGCGCGATCAGAATTTGATTGTCGCTCATTTTTGCGGGCGCTTCGGAAGAGTTCGCGGTCATGATGCCGCTCCTTCCGTCATTCCGGGCATGTCCCGGTAATCCAGATTGAAAAAGAACTGGATTGCCCGAACCCGTCGGGCAATGACAATACTGGGGCTCATTTCTTTGCCCCCTTCTTTGGCGCCGCTTTTTTGGCAGTTTTTTTAACTGCCTTTGGTGCATTGGGAATGCTTTTCAGCGGTTTTGCCCGCGTACCGTTATAAAGCGATTTATCGCTCAACGTCTGTGCGCCGCCCAAAGGTTCGGAGGTATGGCGGTCATTTTGCGGACCGGGTTTCACCTCATGCCCTGCCGCCAGATCGTCGAGCAGTTTTTCCATGCTCGCTTCGTCCAGATCCTCATAATAATGGTCACCAGAAGCATTAGAGATTTGCACCATGGGAGCATTCACGCACGCGCCCAGGCATTCCACCTCTTCCCAGGTAAATTTACCATCGGCAGAAACGGTATTTTTTTCGCCAAGGCGTTTTTTGCACACCTTGATCAGCTTTTCCGACCCGCGCAGCATGCATGGGGTGGTGCCACACACCTGGATCAGATGTTCGCCCACCGGTTCCAGCTTGAACATGGTGTAAAAGGTCGCCACCTCCAGCACCCGGATGGGGGCCATATCGAGACGTTCAGCGACCACACGCATGGCCGGCTCGGATAGCCAGCCACCATTATCCTTTTGCGCAATCCACAAAAGCGGGATCACCGCCGAGCGTTCCTTGCCGGCCGGGTATTTGGCGATCCAGTATTTGGCTTGCTTTTCGCCAGCCTTGGAAAAGGCAAAGCTGTCGGGTTGTTCTTTTGCCAGATGACGTCCGCTCATGATCGTAGCCCCAGAAAGCCAATGGCCAGAGGTGTTATAATGAATAGGGAAAGCGCAATGACCTGAAAAAATGATTTGAATATTTTGAGCAATAAAACCATTAATGCGTAACCTAGAATCACAGTTACAGGTACATACAGCCAACCAATCTTGAAAAGCGTGAGTGCGACGGATGCTATCATGGATGTAAAAGCCATGATATTTGGCCAACTTTCACTATCCAAATAAAAAGAACCAACTGTCCAGCCACGTTCTTTGGCTGCAAAAGGGTACGATAAAGCCCCTGAACTCAAACCGAACATGACAATAAACACCGCCTCTTTAAACGCTTTGTCATGAATAACATCAGAAGAAAAGAAAGACTCTATCATCGGTCAATCTCCCCGAACACAACATCCAGCGAGCCAATAATGGCGGCGATATCGGCCAGCATGTGGCCCTTGTTTAGAAAATCCATAGCCTGCAAATGCATATATCCCGGCGCTTTGATCTTGCACCGATAGGGTTTGTTGGTGCCGTCCGACACCAGATAGACGCCAAATTCACCCTTGGGAGCCTCTACGGCGCAATACACTTCGCCCTCGGGCACGTGAAAACCTTCAGTATAGAGTTTGAAATGGTGGATCAGCGCTTCCATGGACTGTTTCATCTCGGCGCGTTTTGGCGGGGCAACCTTGCCGCCGGTTTCCATCACGGGTCCCTTTGGCATTTTATCCAGGCATTGACGCATGATTTTTACGCTCTCGCGCATTTCCGCCATACGCACCAGATACCGGTCATAACAATCGCCATGCTTGCCAACGGCAATATCGAAATCCAGCTCGGAATACACTTCATAGGGCTGCGCGCGGCGCAAATCCCAGGCCATGCCCGACCCACGAACCATGACACCGGAAAAGCCCCATTCCAGCGCGTCCTGCTGGCTTACCACCCCAATATCGGCATTACGCTGTTTGAAAATGCGGTTATCGGTCAACAGACCTTCGATATCGTCCAGCACCTTGGGGAAGGTTTCACAAAATTCGCCAATGTCTTCCAAAAGCTCCGGCGGCAGATCCTGATGCACACCACCCGGGCGAAAATACGCCGCGTGCATGCGCGAGCCCGAGGCGCGCTCGTAAAAAACCATCAGTTTTTCGCGCTCTTCAAACCCCCACAACGGCGGGGTCAGCGCGCCAACGTCCATGGCCTGTGTGGTGACATTCAGCAGGTGCGATAACAGCCGACCGATCTCACAATAGAGCACCCGGATGAACTGTGCCCGGCGTGGCACCTCCACCCCGGTCAGTTTTTCAATGGCCAGACAGAAGGCGTGCTCCTGATTCATCGGGGCCACATAATCCAGCCGGTCAAAATACGGCATGGCCTGTAAGTAGGTCTTGTATTCGATCAATTTTTCGGTGCCGCGATGCAAAAGACCGATATGCGGGTCCACCCGCTCGACCACTTCGCCGTCCAGCTCGACCACCAGGCGCAACACCCCGTGCGCCGCCGGGTGCTGCGGCCCAAAGTTAATGGTGAAATTGCGGCCCTCGGTTTCGACTTCCAACTCAGCCATCAGCCCGCCTCCACGCTATTCGTCATTCCGGGGTAACGCTTTATGTCATTACCGGGCTTGTCCCGGTAATCCAGCAAAGAATGAAAGTCTGACTGGATTACCCGACTAAATCGGGTAATGACAACGAAGAGGTTTATACCGGGAAAACTCATTGCCCCTCTCCTTCAGCATCTTGCTCCAGCACATATTTCGCCCCTTCCCACGGGCTTAGATTGTCGAAATTGCGAAACTCCTGGGTTAAGGATACCGGCTCGTAAACCACCCGGCGCTGTTCTTCGTCATAGCGGCATTGCACATGACCCGAAAGCGGGAAATCCTTGCGCAAAGGATGCCCCTCAAAGCCATAATCGGTAAGAATACGGCGCAGATCCGGATGTCCGGAAAAGAGGATGCCAAACATGTCGAAGGCTTCGCGCTCATTCCAGTTGGCCGCCGGATAAACATCCACAACACTGGGTACGGTGCCGCCCTCTTCCACTTTAACCTTAATGCGCAAACGTCTGTTTTCCCGCATGGAAAGCAAATGATACACCACATCAAAACGGCGCGCCCGGCCCGGATAGTCCACCCCGCAAATATCAATCAGGGTTTCAAAACGGCACTGGCTGTCATCGCGCAAAAAAGGTGAGGATTTTGACGATCTGTTCGGCGTGGGCATTCAGTGTCAGCTCATCAAAGCTGACCTCACTGCCGGTCAGGGCCGTGCCCAGCTCGGCCAGCAGATAAGCCTCAAGATCGGGAATGGACTTACTCATCGAATAATATCCCCTACGCGGCGGATCTTCTTTTGCAATTGCAAAATGCCATAGACCAGCGCTTCGGCAGTTGGCGGACAGCCGGGCACATAAATATCCACCGGCACAATGCGGTCACAGCCGCGCACCACGGAATAGGAATAATGGTAATACCCGCCACCATTGGCGCAAGATCCCATGGAGATCACATAACGTGGCTCGGGCATCTGGTCATACACTTTGCGCAAGGCCGGGGCCATTTTATTGGTCAGGGTGCCAGCCACAATCATCACATCGGACTGGCGCGGGGAGGCCCGCGGCGCAAACCCAAAGCGTTCCACGTCATAACGGGGCATAGCGGCCTGCATCATCTCAACGGCACAACAGGCCAGGCCAAAGGTCATCCACATCAGCGAGCCGGTGCGCGCCCAGGTAATCAGCTCGTCGGCGCTGGCGATGACAAAGCCCTTGTCCATCAGCGCGTCCGTTACCCCGTCATGAAACGGATCGTGCTTTTTTGGGGTCATAATACGGTGTGGCGACACGCGTCGCACCAAAGGCAGGGATATTGGGGTCGCTCACTGCTCTACTCCCATTCCAGGGCGCCGCGACGCCATGCATACATAAAGCCAATCATCAATTCCGCCAGAAACACCATCATGGTCCAAAAGGCATAAGGGCCAAGGGCCTTCAGGTTTACGGCCCAGGGAAACAGAAAGACCACTTCCAGATCAAACACGATGAACAGAATCGCCACCAGATAAAATTTGACGTCAAATTTCATCCGGGCATCGTCAAAGGCCTCGAACCCGCATTCATAGGTCGAAACCTTTTCGCTATCGGGATTTTTGGGAGCCAGAATGACTGGCAACACCATAAATACCAAGGCGATCACAGCGGCAATGGCCAGGAAGATCAGGACAGGAAGATAGTCGAGCAACATCTCGCTCATGGAAGGCTCCGGCGGTTAATACGCGTGGCACAAGGTACGGCGACTCGAAGTCCATGAGCCCCCGCTCTGGAACGCGAAGCTAGAACTGTGCGCGCCTGATGGCAATCACCTTTGCGGGACGTTTTGCCGCGTAAGTAAACTTTTTTCAGTTTGCTAGGACCTGGACCCAATTAGATTGCCCATTCTGCGCGTGCGAATTTTGGGGTTGAACAGGAGAAAGGGTGCAGGAAATATCAATATTTTCAAATCCTTTCGACGTATTCAACTACGCAATGCGCCGCGCCCATACAGGTTTGACAGGAAAGGCAATCTGCGGCGCAAACTCTCCTTGAATAGGGGTAAACCTGTCCTTCGTCGACTTTACTGGCATCTTAACCTTTCCTGTCAAACAGAATTGCGTAATCCAATTGAGTCCAGGCCCTAACCCGCCCATCAATCGCTGACGGCGTTTTCATACTTCAAATCGCCGCCCCAGCGCCCCAATTTGGGCAGAATGTTGCGCCGATATAGCCTGGCGGGGGCGCGAAAGAGGTTCAATCATGAAAACCACACTTATTCCCGCTTTGCTGTGCTTTACGGCGATTGGCACCGCACTGCCGGCCAATGCCAAAAAATCCATTGCCCCCTCCTATGATGTGGACGTTGCCTTTGTGCTAGATACCACCGGCTCCATGTCTGGTCTGATCGAGGGGGCCAAACAGAAAATCTGGTCGATTGCCAATGACATAGCCGATACACGGCAAGGTCAGCAGGGGCGCATTCGCTTCGCGCTGATCGGCTATCGCGATCGCGGCGATGCCTATATCACCAAGACCTTTGATCTGACCGACGACATGAATGGCATATACGGTCATTTGCTGGAATTTCGGGCTCAGGGCGGCGGGGATCGTCCCGAATCAGTCAATCAGGCGCTGAATGAAAGCATTGAAGACCTGCAATGGGACCAAAACCCGCAAACCCTGCGCCTGGTGTTTCTGGTGGGCGATGCGCCGCCGCACATGGATTACCAGAACGACGTTCCCTATGCGGTATCTTTGCGCAATGCCCGCAATGCAGATATTATTGTCAACACGGTGCAGGCTGGGCGACATGCGGACACCTCCAAAGTCTGGCATGAAATTGCTGATCTGGGCGATGGGGAATATCTGGCCATTGCGCAAAATGGCGGCATGCAACAAGTGCACAGCCCCTATGATGACGATATCGAACAGATGCAACGCGCCATGAATCACACGGTGCTTGGCTATGGCGCCAAGACGGCGCAGGCCGAGGTGCGTGACAAGCGCGCACTGGCGCTGGCCGCCCCGGCCCCGGTGGCCGGTGATATGGCCAGTTATCGTTTTAAGGTTGGCAAGAAGAACCAGGTGATTACCGGCGGGCATGAGCTGGTCGAGGACTATGCCGACGGCAAGGTGTCGCTGGACACCTTAAAAGAGGACGAACTGCCCGAAACCTTCAAAGGTCTTTCCAGGGAAGAGCAAAAGGCAAAACTGGACGCCCTGGTCAAGGAACGAAAGGCCCTGAACCAGAAAATGGAAAGCCTGGTCAAAAAGCGCGATGCCTATTTGAAGGCCGAAGCCATAAAACGCGCCGCCGCCACAAAGGATGATGCCTTTGATGTGAAAGTGCGCGAAACCATCCGCAAACAGGCCGCCGCGAAAATGAAGAAATAGGCCGCTCTGCAATAAGGCTGCCCTTGCCCGATTCATTCGGGCAATCCAGATCCGTCCGAACTGGATTACCGGGACCAGCCCGGTAATGACAGGTAGGGGATGTGACCGCCGCTTTGTGGTGCCATACTTCGAGGGCGCTTCGCGCCACCTCAGTATGAGGCTGCATTAAAATTTACTCTATCTCATCTTGAGGTGCGTAGCGTAGCGAAACCTCGAAAGATGGATGTGTCCAGTACCCATTCGGCTACCCATAAGCAAGACCTTATCCATACGCCCCGTAATGATGCGACAGGCCCACGCCGATCTCTCGAATGCTCTGGTGGATAAAGCGCAAAGGCTGGATCACCTGTTTATGGATATGCGGATAACCACGCACCGCTTGCCGGGCATCATCACTGGGTTCGGTGATACCCGCAAAGGCCGCCGCCCCGGTCTCGTTCAGTGGGAAGATATCCCCAAGCAGGTCCGCCAGCTCATCAAAGCGCAGGGCAAAAGCCAGATCCAGCACGGTGGCCCGGGTACAGTCATGGCGCTGAGAGAAAGATGGCAGGCTGGCCGTCAGGATAAATGCCTGCATGATCATGGCCTGGCGAATGGCATGCAGCGCATGAATGGTGCGCCGTTCGGCGTGGCGCTCGTGGGCGTAATTTTCACCATCCAGCCCCTCAAACACCTTGTCCAGCCGGGACAGGTCGGCGGCAATATGATTGGCAAAGCGGCCAAGGGCACGGGGCGTCTGGCGCTCGCCAAGATGTTGCGCCAATTGTTCACAGGCAAAAACCCGTTGCGGATCATCTTCGCCGGCGGCCTTGCTGATCCAGAAACTGGCATCAAACAACACCCCATAGGCACGCATGGCCGGCAGGCTGGTCAGGGCCCGGGATTTGCGGATCATGCCCAGAATTTCGCGCATGCGCGCCGAACCATTGACCTGTTCGATAAACCGATCCGGTTCCAGCCCGGCGGCATGGCCCGCCCCGCCAAACACATTCACCGGGGCCGCCAATTGTTGCAATATGGCGTTATGGGGAATGGCGCGCAGGGATTTTGGCCCGGTAATCGCCGCGCCGCTTTGCCGCCGGGCCTTGCGCGAACCGGTGGTGAACAGCATTTGCGCCGCAAAAGCCCCCACCGAAACCTGATAATCAACATTTTCAAACAGGTTTTCCTGCCAGGATTTTATGCTACGATAAAAATCCCATGAATAATTGATGTCGGCATAAAACCGGTCGCCTTTATCGGCCTGGGGGCGCGCAAATCCCCATTGCAATAAGGCCCCCACCGTCGCCCCGGCCAGATGGGGCGTTTCAAAATGCAAAAACCCGTCGCCACCCTGAAAACTGGTTTCCGCATTCAGGGGCAAGCCTTCGTGGGCATAGCGCGAGCGGGTCCAGGGAGTGATCAGGTAGTCAAAGCGCTGTTGCAAGGTGCCCGGATAGGCACCGCGGCCCATGGATTCGCCGTGGGTGTTGAAAATCAATACCTCGACATTGCGAATATTCTTGGCGGCCAGCGCCCGGGCGAGCAGGATTTGCAGGCGTTCAATGGCGCAGTTAGAGGCAATCTGCCCCATAAAGCGGCCCGAATCCGAAAAGCCGATCTGCACCGCCAGACGGCCCCGGGCGCGGATATATTCCACGAACTCTTCTTCTTCCAACAGGCGCTCGATCAACCGCCCGCCGCGTTCCATCGCCAATGGCGTTTCAAATAAAGGTGAAATGTCCAGAAGATGATCAACCCCATAAAGCCGGGCCAGATAAATCGCCCCCATCACCGTGGCCGGGGCCTCGCATTCGGCAATCAAAAAGCGAATCGGCGTATCGGCATCCACATGCTTTAGAAACTCGGCACACAGCATGAATTGCCGCCGCGCGGTCATTGGCTCCAAAAAGATGGAGGCCAGATTAATGCGTTGCTGGTCTGCGGTGCGAGCCTTGGCGGCCGCTGCGTCCAAGGCTGTACGATCAGCAAAGGCGCGCCCCTGCCCCAGCCCCAGATCGGCCCGCAAGGCCGAGATCAATTGCGCCGCATTAATGCGCAAATGGATACGCGCCACTCCCAGACCCAGATTACGCATACGGGCGCGCAAGACACACAGCGCCAGCTTTGCCGCCTCATCATCTGTTTTGGCCAACAGGGCATCCAATTCCCCAAGAACCGGTTTCAGGCTGATCAGGCGGTCCTTATCATCCCGGGTCAGGGTGTTGGCGGCCCGGGTTACCACCGCCGGGTCATCCAGATCCCCATCAAAGAGGTTTGCCTGATGCGCGGCAAAACCGGATGCATCGCGCAAGGTGGCGACCAGCGCATCGCGAGCAGTATTTTGTGCGCCCAGATCAATGGCCGCCAGATCATCCGCATAATCGGCCAGCGCCCGGGACTTTTCCAAAAGGCGGATTCTGATGGTCTGACCCCAATGAATATCCGTGCGCCCGTCCAGATCATAGCCAACCCAGCTGGCCAGACTGATCGGGGCGGGATTGACCGCCGTCCAGTCATCCGGGAAATGCCGGCGCGCCCAGACCAGTATTTTGGTGGTCACATCCCCCACCGCCTGTTGGGCGCGCGTAATGGCCAATTGTGCGGCCTCGTGTTCATCGGTCAGGGTAATTTCCGGATCCGGGGCATGGGCCAGCGCCCGGATTTGTGCTTTGGCTTCATCACGCGCGTTATCATTCTGCGCCGAGGCATAGGCCGCCACGGCCCGACGCAAAGTGGCGGACATGGCAAAGGTCGGGTGCGCGGTAAAGACAATGCCAGCGCGGGTGCGCTCTAGTTCTGACTGCACATCGGCAAAGGGTTGATCGCTCAGAGGGGCCAGCATGGCATCAATCCGGGCCTGATCCATCGGGCCTTCCTGATGCTGGGCGGCAAAGGTATCGGCGCGGTGAAACAAGGCCTGATCCGCAAAATGCTTGGCAGTGGCGGCCAACGCCGCACCATGGGTATGCGCCCCCTGTAACGCCTGTAACAAGGCATAGCCAAGGCGGCGTACCGAGTTCGTCTGGGGGTCCAGCACCACTTCACCTTCATAGGCTTTCAGTTGAGTCAGACACCAACTCGCCCATTGTTCAACATTGGCGTCAGTGTCGGGAAACGAAAAACCAGTCATAACCACCCCTTGTTTGGCCCATTTGGCAATGCGAACCCCATGCTAACACAGCTTAGCGCACATTTTGCCGCAATGCAGCATTAACGCAGATATATGACAAATTTTGCGAGACCAATACGCAAAAAGGGCATGAACCGAAGCCCATGCCCTTTTTTGTCTTTCATGAAATGGCGCGAGTGACGGGACTCGAACCCGCGACCTCCGGCGTGACAGGCCGGCACTCTAACCAACTGAGCTACACCCGCTCATTTCATATTCCCACACACAGGGTGCGCGAGAGGCCGTCAGATACGGTGCCAGCGCGCAGCCGTCAACCGTTTTGGCGCAGCAAAATCACTTATCGTGGCAACAAGTTCAGTACAACAATCCAGAAAACATGCACAGACAGTGCAAAGAACCAAGAGAAACCGGGGTGCCCCAATCAGGAATTCCACAACAGGCCGGCCCGTCAGCACCGTTTGGGAAATTTTACGTCGATCGCCTTACATTTATTTATCGTTTTATTCGATTAATATGATCGTTATTAATCGTGTTACTTTCTTAATAAAATGCCCTAGCATGACCATGGTATCGCGTAATCACGATATTAGGAAAGGAACCAACCATGCAAAAGAAAATCACCCTTATAAAGGGCGCCCTGTTCGCCAGCGTCGCCTTTGCGGTATTGCTAAGCCCCGCCATGGCCAAAGAGGCGACCGCCAAGTCGTCCACATCCATGCATCATGAAGGCAACGCATCCAATGCGTTCTGGTGGCCAAACCGGCTTGACCTTGCCCCCTTGCGCAAAAATGCGGCCTCCTCAAATCCGCTGGGCGAAGATTTTGATTATGCCAAGGCGTTTGCAAGCCTGGATTTAATGGCGCTCAAGGCGGACCTGAAAGACCTCATGCATACGTCACAAGACTGGTGGCCAGCCGATTATGGCCATTACGGCCCCTTATTCATTCGCATGGCATGGCACAGCGCCGGCACCTATCGCACCATCGATGGTCGTGGCGGTGCCGATGGCGGCATGCAGCGCTTCGCCCCCTTAAACAGCTGGCCGGACAATGCCAATCTGGACAAGGCACGTCGGTTGCTGTGGCCAATCAAGGAAAAATACGGTGATAAAATTTCGTGGGGTGATCTGATCATTCTGGCGGGCACCGTCGCCATGGAGGACATGGGCTTTAAAACCATTGGCTTTGCCGGTGGCCGTGTCGATGCCTGGGAGCCCGACAATGTGGACTGGGGGCCGGAAAGCAAATGGCTGGCCCACAAGCGCCAAACCCCGGATGGCAAGCTCAAAGGGCCGCTGGCAGCCACACAAATGGGTCTTATTTATGTGAACCCCGAAGGACCGGGCGGTAATCCTGATCCGTGGGACGCCGCCAGGGCCATCCGCGAAGCCTTTGGCCGCATGGCCATGAATGACGAAGAAACGGTGGCCCTGATTGCAGGTGGCCATACCTTTGGCAAAACCCATGGTGCGGCGGATCCTTCCAAATATGTTGGCCCGGAACCTGAGGCCGCCGGCCTGGAAGAACAGGGGCTTGGCTGGAAAAACACGTACCGTTCCGGCAAGGGCGCCGACACCATCACCAGTGGCCTGGAAGGCGCGTGGACCGTTAGCCCGGCTGAATGGACCCACAATTTTCTTGAAAACCTGTTCACCTATAACTGGGTAAAGACCAAAAGCCCGGCCGGGGCCATTCAATGGGTGCCCGATGACGAATCCGCCGCCGCGATCGTGCCCGATGCGCACGATCCAGACAAATTTCATGCGCCGATTATGCTAACGACCGATCTGGCCCTGAAATTTGACCCTGAATACCGGAAAATTGCCAAACGCTTTTATGAAAAGCCGGAAACTTTCGAACTGGCCTTTGCCAAGGCCTGGTTCAAGCTGACCCATCGCGATATGGGCCCTGCTTCGCGTTATCTGGGCGCTTTGGCCCCCAAGGAACAGTTTGTCTGGCAGGATCCGGTACCGGCGGTGGATCATCCCTTGGTGGATGCTGGTGATATTGCGGCCCTGAAAGAGGATATTCTCAAATCCGGCCTGTCAGTGCCAGAACTGGTGCGCACGGCCTGGGCCTCGGCCTCCAGCTATCGCAATACCGATATGCGCGGTGGTGCCAATGGGGCACGGTTGCGCCTGGCCCCGCAAAAGGACTGGGCTGCCAATGATCCAAAAGAGCTGTCAAAGGTTTTGAAATCACTGGAGAAGGTTCAGAAAAACTTCAATGCGGCGCAAACTGATGGCACCAGAATATCGCTGGCCGATCTGATTGTACTGGGCGGCGCAGCGGCGATTGAAAAAGCGGCGCGTGATGCCGGACAGGATATAGAGGTTCCGTTCACACCGGGCCGAACCGATGCATCCCAAGCCCAAACCGATGTCAATTCCATCGCCGTACTGGAATCCAGTGCCGACGGCTTCCGCAATTATTTCGATAAGGACAATGCCGACTCGCCGGCAAAAATACTGGTCGAAAAAGCCGCTTTGCTGGACCTGTCCATACCCGAAATGACGGTTCTGGTGGGGGGCATGCGGTCTCTGAATGCCAATACCGGCCAGGTCCGCCACGGTGTCTTTACCAAAACGCCAGGGCGTCTCACCAATGACTTTTTCAGAAACCTGCTGGATTCTTCTACCCAATGGCAGAAATCGAAAAAGGCACCGGGCCTCTATGAGGGCCGGGACCGCCAGAGTGGCAAGCTCAAATGGACGGCAACGCCAGTGGATTTGATTTTTGGCTCGAACAGTGAATTACGGGCCGTCGCCGAGGTTTATGCCTTTGACGGATCGGAAGACAAGTTCACCAATGACTTTGTCCAGGCATGGGTCAAAGTGATGAACCTTGGCCGCTTTTAGGCGCTAAGCAAAACCTGAAAACAGAACGGCGGCATTTAAAATGCCGCCGTTCTTGTATGGATAAGAGTAATGGTGGGCGATGAGAGGCTCGAACTCCCGACATCCACGGTGTAAACGTGGCGCTCTCCCAACTGAGCTAATCGCCCTCAATCAAGGCTGCGCACTATGCCCAAAACCGCGCATCGGGCAAGAGCAAAACTGAAAAAGGGCCAGCAAATGCCAGCCCTTTCACAGCAGAACAGCGTTGATTAGTTGTTCACGCAATCCTTGAAGGATTTGCCTGCTTTGAATTTCGGACGTTTGGAGGCCGGACGGTCAACCAGTTCGCCAGTGCGTGGGTTGCGGGCCTTGCCGGCTGCACGGTGTGCAACGCTAAAAGAACCAAAACCTGGAATACGGACGTCGCCGCCAGCGGCCAGGGCTTCTTCAACGACGCTAACGAAAGCATTTACGACTTCCACGCCTTGTGCCTTGGTCATGCCGGCTTTGGCGGCTACTGCTTCGGCTAATTCACTCTTGTTCATGGTGTCTCCCCATTAAGGTTTGCGCCGAATCAGTGGCGCGATGAGCGTAGTCTTGCCCCAAAACCCTTATTTTGCAAAGGCTGCGTGGCTTTTTTCATCACGAAATTGGGGAAAAAACCTGTGCAAAAGCAAAAGGTGGCTCTTTCTTGCGAAAGAACCACCTTTGTAAGCAGTATAACGGGGCCATCCCAACCCTGATCTAATGCGTGCTCAGCGTATCGGAATCACCATCATCGCTGGAGGTCTTGGCCATGGAGGGTTCTTCATCCTCGGTCCATTCCACGGGCTCCAGCGGTTTGGTCAGCGCCTTTTCCAACACTTCGGCGACCGTTTGCACGGGAATAATCTCCAGTTGGTTTTTCACATTATCCGGAATCTCCGCCAGATCCTTGGCGTTGTCCGACGGGATCAACACGGTTTTCACGCCGCCGCGCAAGGCCGCCAACAGTTTTTCCTTCAGGCCGCCAATTTCCAGCACCCGGCCACGCAGGGTGATCTCGCCAGTCATGGCAATATCCTTGCGAATGGGAATACCGCTAAGTACCGACACAATGGCCAGCGCCATGGCTACCCCGGCCGAGGGACCGTCCTTGGGGGTGGCCCCTTCGGGCACATGCACGTGAATGTCAGACTTTTTGAACTCATTGGCCTTGATACCAAAGCTGGCAGCCCGCGAATGCACATAGGAATTCGCCGCCGAGATGCTCTCTTTCATCACATCACGCAAATTCCCGGTTACGGTCATGCGCCCGCGCCCCGGCATTTTCACCGCCTCAATCGTCAGCAAATCGCCGCCGGTTTCGGTCCAGGCAAGGCCTGTGACCACACCGATCTGATCTTTCTTGTCGGTTTCACCAAAGCTGCATTTGCGCACCCCGGCATAATCGCCAAGATTGTCGGTGGTGATATGGATTTTCTCCGCCTTGCCGCTTTCCAGATCGCGCACCCCTTTGCGGGCCAGATTGGCCAGTTCCCGTTCCAGATTACGCACCCCGGCTTCGCGGGTATAATAGCGGATCAAGTCGCGCAAAGCGGCTTCGTCAATAACAAATTCTTCAGCCTTCAGCGCATGGCTCTTCAGCTGTTTGGGAATGAGGTGGCGGGTCGCAATCTCGACCTTTTCATCCTCGGTATAGCCGGGAATACGGATGATCTCCATACGATCCATCAAGGGTCGCGGCATATTCAGAGAATTGGCCGTGGTGATGAACATCACATTGGAAAGGTCATAGTCCACTTCCAGATAATGGTCATTGAAATTGGCATTTTGCTCCGGATCCAGCACCTCCAGAAGGGCCGCCGCCGGATCGCCGCGAAAATCAGCGCCCAGCTTGTCGATCTCATCCAGCAGGAACAGTGGATTGTTGGATTTGGCCTTTTTCATGGACTGGATAATGCGCCCCGGCATAGAGCCAATATAGGTGCGCCTATGGCCACGAATTTCGGCCTCGTCCCGCACGCCACCCAGCGACACGCGCACGAAATTGCGCCCCGTTGCCCGGGCAATGGATTTACCCAGCGAGGTTTTACCCACCCCCGGCGGGCCAACCAGACACAGGATGGGCCCACGGATTTTCTTGGTCCGGGCCTGCACGGCCAGATGTTCCAAAATCCGTTCCTTGACCTTTTCCAGTCCGTAATGGTCTTCATCAAGAATGGCTTCGGCCTTTTTCAGCTCGATCGTGGCGCGGCGTTTCTTGCCCCACGGAATGGCCGTCATCCAGTCGAGATAATTGCGCACCACGGTGGATTCAGCCGACATCGGGCTCATCTGGCGCAGTTTCTTCAACTCCGCCTCGGCCTTGATGCGAGCCTCCTTGGACAGTTTGATCTTTTTGATCTTTTCAGCCAGTTCATCCAGCTCATCGCTGGCTTCGCCGCCATCGCCCAGCTCGCGCTGAATGGCTTTCATCTGCTCATTCAGGTAATATTCGCGCTGGGATTTCTCCATCTGGCGCTTCACCCGGCGGCGGATTTTTTTTCTCCACCTGCAAGACGCTAATCTCGCCTTCCATGGCGGCGAAAGCCAATTCCAGACGTTCCGACGCACTGGCGGTTTCCAGCAATTTCTGTTTTTCCGCAATCTTGATGGCCAAATGCGCCGCAATGGTATCCGCCAGTCGGCTTGGCTCTTTAATATTACTCAGCGATTCTATCAGATCAGGGGCAATTTTCTTGTTGAGCTTGGCGTAGTTTTCAAAGTTTTCTGCCACCGCACGCATCAGAGCTCTGGCTTCGGCGCTATCATCCTCATCACCGGCCAACACCACCGCCTCGGCTTCCAGAAACTCGTCATTCATGCGCATCTGATTGATACTGACACGCTCAATGCCTTCGACCAGCACCTTCAGAGTGCCATCGGGCAGCTTCAGTAATTGCAGAACCTTGGCCACACAGCCAACGCTATAGAGATCATTGGGCGCAGGGTCATCGGTGGCCGGATCGCGCTGGGTCAGCAGGAGGATGGTTTTCTCTCCGTCCATAACCTGTTCCAGCGCCTTGATCGATTTTTCACGACCCGCGAACAGCGGCACGATCATGTGGGGGAACACCACAATATCGCGCAATGGCAAAACCGGCAGGGTTTGGGGAAAATCACTCATAAACATACACATCCTTGTATTCTGGTCTGACTATCGGATAACGATTCGCCGCCAGTATGACAGCGAAAACATAACGTCACCTGAACAAAATGTGGCGATGCACCACACATCCTTCAAGGTTTTTCGTCGACCATACGCAGTCCCCTTGCCAGCACCCCGCTGGTAACGCCATCATAACAGCCATACGCCCGCACGAAAAAGGACGCCATCACATGACCTCTCTGCCTTCCCGTTTACGCCCCCTGACTTTGCCCCTGACCATTGCCATTCTGGCACTGGCCACCCCTGCCCGGGGCACGCCCCCTTGCGAGGCCAAATCCTGCCCCAGCAATTGGGTCGGCATGGACAGCGCCCAGAAAAAGGCGGTGATGCGCTTTGCTGAGGACTACAAGCGCTTTATCCATCTGGCCCGCACCGAGATCACCACGGTTGAGCAAACCGTAAAGCTGGCCAAAGCGGCCGGTTTCAAGCCCTGGCATCATGGGGCGGCGATGGCGCCCGGTGCCAAATATTATGATGTCAATCGCGATCGCTCCATGACCTTGTTCATTATCGGCAAGAACAAGCTGGAAACCGGGGCACGCATTTCCGCCTCGCATATCGACAGCCCGCGTCTGGAACTCAAAGGTCGTCCCCTTTATGGCAAAGCGGGCTTTGCCCTGTTCCAGACCAACTATCATGGCGGCATTAAAAACTATCAATGGACCAATGTACCGCTGGCGCTGATGGGCCATGTGGACCGCAAAGACGGCAAGCGCGTGCCGATTTCCGTCGGCCTGAAAGACAATGACCCGGTATTTGTCATTCCCGGCCTCTCCCCCCACGTGGATGTGGATTTGCGGGGGCGCAAAAACCGCGATGTGATCAAGGCCGAAGAACTGGACCCCATTGTCGGCCACCGCGAGAAAAACACCAAGGAAGGGGCCAAGGGTCTGATTAGCGCCTATTTGCGCCAGACCTATGACATCGGTCTGGACGATCTGGTATCGGCGGAACTGGCCCTGGTGCCCGCCTTTGCGCCCCGCGATCTGGGTTTTGACCGCACCTTGATTGCTGCCTATGGCCAGGATGACCGTCTGTCGGCCTATGCCTCGGTCCGTGCCATTCTGGAGGCCAAAACCCCACAAAAAACTGCCTTTGTCTGGCTCGCCGATAATGAGGAAGTGGGCAATCGCAACAACACTGGCGCCCATTCCACCTATTTTATTGATCTCTTTTCCGATCTGTTGCTGAACGAAATGGGGGATCGTTATCGCGAGCCTTATTTGCGCCACGCCCTTA
>JAUZSF010000025.1 GCA_030949705.1 Robiginitomaculum sp.
GTATTCCGGTGTGTCCAACCTGGCGATCCACCGGGTCGATCAACACCCCCGGATTTAATATGCCAGTTGGATCCAGCGTTTTTTTCATACCGCCCAGCGCCTGCCGAAAAAGGGCTGAGGTTTGTTGCTCATAACCTTGGCGGTGATCGCGGCCTACGGCGTGGTGGTGGGTGATGGTGCCCCCCATGGCAATGATCGCCTCGCTGGCCGCGGTCTTAATTTGCCGCCAGCGTTGCAAGGCAGAGCCAAGATCATCCGTGGCCGCCCCATAGGCACCAAAGGTGTAATAGGGGGCCGGGCCATCGGGATAAAGATGGGTAAAGCGACAGGATAAATAACCCGGTCGGCCGGTAATTTCATTGATCGCCTGGTGCACGCTTTGACTGATATGGGTATGAAATTCCTCGAACCGGTCCCAGGTGATGGCGGTTTCAAAGGTGTCAAACAAAAGCCCACGGCGCAGATATTCATCCCGGTAATAGGGCATGCGGATAAAGGCATTGCGCCAGGTGCCAGTGGCTTCATCGCGGGTTTCGCCGGATGCGCCAGATGGGGCTTGTTCTTTTAAGGCCTTGCCATCATAGGTCCCGCCATGGTCGGTTACCAATTCCAGTGCGCGATCCATCCAGGCATCCAGCGGGTGATCCGCCGATTCAAAGCCGAGCAATAAAATGGCGTGTTTGCCATTACCTATCCCGTTTTGCAGTGCCTCCATAGGGTCCAGCACGCGGCAGTTCGACGGAAATAATCCAGATTGTGATATCGCGCGTACCGCCCGGGCCGCCTTAAAAAAGCTGTCAAAACGAATGCTGATACTTTGTTTGTAAAGCGGGCGAGCCTGCAGGCGCACCCAGGCATCGGTGATGATGCCCATGGTACCTTCCGAGCCTAGCATCATCCGGTCGGCGGATATTCCCGCCCCGGAGCCGGGCAGGCGGCGGGAGGCAAGCGGGCCGCGCGGCGTCACCATGGCAATGGACTCGATCAAGTCGTCAATGTGGGTGTATTGGGTGGCAAAATGGCCGCCGGCCCGGGTGGCAATCCAGCCGCCAAGGGTGGAAAAGCCAAAGCTCTGGGGGAAATGGCGCAAGGTCAGCTCGTGGGGGCGCAGGGTATTTTCCAGATCCGGGCCAAAGATACCGGCCTCAAAATGGGCCGCGCGGCTGATCGGATCAATCTGCAAGACCTTGTCCAGATATTGCAGGTCAATGGAAACCGCTCCATTGTACGAGCTACCAACATCGGGCTCGATGCCGCCGCAAACACTGGTGCCGCCCCCAAAGGGAATGGCGGCAATATTGTCCTTTTCCATCCATTCCAACAACTGGTTGATGTCATGTCTGGTTTTGGGGAAGGCAACAAAATCCGGCGGGTTGGGCGCATCACGCATCAGCATACGCAATATATCGGCACAGCTTTGCCCATAGGCATGAAACAGGCGATCATAGGGTGTAGCAGAGAGCAGAGGCTTGAGGTGGTCTGGTGGGCTGATCCGCGGCTTGGGAAGATTATATTCCGCCAACTTGGGAATGGAGACCGGGCTGCCCCCTTCGGGAGCCAACAGGCGGCCAGCCTCTTCAATGGCGGTGTTTTCGGTCGCTGTCAGGCAAAAGTCGGCATACCCCCAGCCCCAAAACTTTCGATTGGTTTGTTTTGCAAGGGAATCCATCCTGTGAGCTACTCTCCGATCATTGGATCATTTTTGACGTAAATTAAGCTACTTTCTGCCCTGGCTGATCAGGGGTGGTTGTTTTCAAGTTTCTGCCAGTAGACCACGGCAGGTGGTTTTCCAGCAAGGGCAGAATGTGGGCGTTTGCGATTATGGAAGCCCATCCATTTTTTGATCCCTGCTTTGGCTTGTGAACCGTTTTTAGTCCGCCGTGTTTATGTAGGTGTTTATTTGCACCGTGCTGTCCAGAGCCGATTCAGCAAATCATTAAAATTCATAATCTATTGAAAGTATTGGTGCACCCGACAGGATTCGAACCTGTGACCTCTGCCTTCGGAGGGCAGCGCTCTATCCAGCTGAGCTACGGGTGCGTAGGGGCAGGCGGAATGCCGCCTAGCCGGATGGCCGTGGTGTAGCGCGCCGGGCGAACTTCCTCAAGCGCTTTTCGCTGTGGGATCATCACCATCCGGCTGGTTATAGGTCAGGGCCAGAAACACGTCCTCCAGATCCGGCTCGACGGTTTGCAGATCATTGATGCGGATATTGGCGGCGCGGACCTGTTCAATCAGTTCGGCAACCGACTGGCGGCCAAACTGGTAGGTGATGGCCAGGGCGCCATCGGGGCGCAAGGTGGCGTCATAGGCCGACAGGTTCGCCGGCACGGCATCCAGAGGTTCGACCGGATCAATCACCAGGGTCTTATGGTCCAGACGTTTCAGCAGGTCTTCCTTGCGTTCACACGCCACCACCTCGCCATGGTTGACGATGGCGATCTGGTCGCACAGCTCCTGGGCTTCTTCCAGATAATGGGTGGTCAGGATGATGGTCGAGCCGCGCGAATGCAGCTCGCGCACATAATCCCAAAGCTGGCGACGCAATTCGATATCCACCCCGGCGGTGGGTTCGTCCAGCACCAGTACGGGCGGATTATGCACCAGCGCCTTGGCGATCAGCAGACGACGTTTCATGCCGCCGGACAGTTCGCGTACATAGGCATTGGCTTTGTCGGCCAGGCCCATGGCCTCCAGGATTTCCCGGCTGCGCCGTTCGCGCTTGGGTACCCCGTAAAACCCGGCCTGAAATTCCAGGCTTTCCAGCGGCGAAAAAAAAACGGATCCATATTGATTTCCTGGGGCACCACGCCAATGGCGGCGCGGGCCTGGCGCGGGGCCTCGTCAATATCAAAATCCCAAATGCGGGCAATGCCGCTGGTCTTGCGGGTCAGGCCGGCAAAAATGTTGATCAGGGTGGATTTACCCGCGCCATTGGGCCCCAGCAGGCCGAAAATAGAGCCGCGCGGGATTTGCAGGCTGACCCCTTTGAGGGCTTCCATGGGCGGAGTTTTGCGCCGGCCGGGATAGGTTTTGCGCAGGTCAATGGTTTCCAGCGCCAGATCAGGTTTGGTGTTGATGTAGCTCAATGTGGTTTTTCCCTTGTTTGCGCGTTGACGCGGCGCATAGGCTGCATAAGTATGCACCTCACGGGCAAACGGCAATGCGGGAGCGCAAAAATGGCACCAAATTCTCACGTCACGGATGAAACCGAAAAACTGCCGCCACATAAAACGGTTTATGTGGATACGGATCGCGTGGCCTGTGACGGCGGCGGCGGCGCGTTGGGCCATCCCAAGGTTTATTACGATCTGGATGAGAATGGCGAGGCGCATTGTTTTTATTGCTGTGCCCATTTCATAAAGAAATAGGGCGCGCACCGGCATACACGCCCTAAATCTCTAATCTTTATTGCTTCTAGCGTTTGTTGAACAGATCGGCAAAGCGGCTGTCCGTCAGAAAGCCGGCATCGGTCAGCGGGTGCTGTCAGACAAAAGCGAAGCGGTCTCTGAAGTGGCCGGTTGGGCTTAATTCAGGCGGCAACTTGGGTCCATTCAGCCAGCGCCTTTGCTCGGTTTTCCTTGAATGTGGCTTGCAGGCTTAGCGGACGGTCATGGTTGAAATGGTTGTGGATGGATGAGTGGATTGAAACGAAGTTTTGCAAGGTTGCAAAACTCCTGAATTTGAACCCCAAAGCCTTTTTCCTTTTCTCATGGTGGGGTGGCGGCTAAGCTGAACGGATAAAGTCTGGAGGATGTTATGGCTGTATTTTCGCGCCGCAATGTACTGATTGGTGGAGGCATATTGGGCGTCGCCGCCCTGGGTGGCGGTTATTTTTTAAAACATCCCAAAAAGGTACAGATTGGCTTTGAGCTGAGTGATAGCGAGCTGGAGACAGCCCGCGCCTTTTTGGAAGAAAACCTGGCCTTTGACAGCCATGCCCATCCGGGGCGGACCTTCGTGCGTGGGGCCACCGGGCTGGCACCAAAACTGAAACTCTACAAGGCGCTGGGCGCGTTTGAAAAAAATGCGGTGGCCGATATGAAGGCCGGCGGCATGGCCGCGGCATGCTTTGCGCTGGTATCGGATTTTCAGGTTCTCAACCTTGGGGATCATGGGCTGGCGACCGATCGGGATTTCAAGCCCGGCGAGGCCTATGCCAGTTATCAGCGGCAGATAAAAAATCTCAAATCACTGGCCAGCACAGGTCTGGTGCAAGCCCTGCAAACCCCCGATGACCTGGCCCACGCGCACCAGGCCGGCAAGATCGGGGCCTGGTTCACCGCCGAGGGTGGCGATTTTCTGGAAGGCAAGCCCTCGCGCGTGCACAGCGCCTATTCGGACGGTCTGCGGGCCATCACCATTATGCATTATCGCACCAATGAACTGGGCGATATTATGACCGCCCCACCGGTGCATGGCGGCCTGACCAGCGCCGGCAAAGAGATTGTCCGCGCCATGAATGATATTGGCATGGTGGTGGATACGGCCCATGCCTCCGAAGATACGGTGCGTGGTATCTTAAAGGCCTCGCGGGCGCCGGTTTTGTGTTCCCACACCCATATTAAAGGCGAGAATACACCGGCAATCCCCCGTTTTATCAGCGCGGATCTGGCGCGGGAGATCGCGGCCGAAGGCGGGGTGGTGGGCCTGTGGCCCGCTGGCCTTGGCATTTCCACACTTTCGGGGATGGTGGACCGGGCCTTTGAACTGGTGGATTTGTTGGGCACGGATCATGTCTGTCTGGGCACCGATATGGACGCCAATTACAAGCCGGTTATGGAAACCTATCGCAAAACCCCGTGGCTGGTGGGGGGCCTGCTAAAACGCGGCATGAGCAAAGAGGACACGGCCAAGCTGATGGGCGGCAATATGTTGCGGTTATGGCGCGATGCCATTCCGCAGGGGCAAAACGCATGAACCGGCGCGCTTTGATCATCGCGGGACTGGCGGGCAGCGCCCTTGGCCTGCCATCGCTGGCACGGTCCGCATCGCGTCCGGATTATGAAAATGAACTCAAAGCATTGGGCATCATTTTGCCAGACGCCCCGACCCCTGTGGCGAACTATGTGCCATTTCGCCGGGTCGGCAATCTTCTTTATATTGCCGGGCAAGGCCCCGCGCTCACCGCGGGCGGGAAGGTCATTGGTACGTTGGGCAAGGACCTGAGCATCAAAGAGGGCTATGAGGCGGCGCGCAGCGCGGGCCTGAATGTACTGGCCCAGCTAAGAAGCGCGCTGGGGTCATTAAACGCGGTGCACCAGTGCGTAAAGCTGGGCGGGTTTGTAAACTCGGCCGATGATTTTCATGACCAGCCGGCGGTTATTAATGGCGCATCAGATTTGTTTGTCGAAGTGTTTGGCGAGGCGGGGAAACACGCCCGCTTTGCCGTGGGGGTGAACACTCTGCCCTTTAATGTGGCCGTGGAAATTGAAAGCGTGTGGGAGGTATCACCATGAAAAATATTTTTATTTTAGGGTTGCTCACAAGCGCCTTAACCGCCTGTGCCAATGTGCAATATACTGATATGGTGCCTACGGCGGCACCGCTGGAAACCATAACCGTTCCCGGGGCGCGCACATTGGGGCCGTATTCACAGGCGGTGCGGGCCGGGGATTATGTGTTTCTGTCTGGCGTGGTGGCCTTTGATGCCAAGACCGGCAGGTTTGCCAAGGCCGAGATTGAGCCACAGACCCGTCAGGTGTTCGCCAATCTGAGAGAAGTGCTGGCGGCGGCCGGGTTGGGCCTTGAGGACGTAGTTAAAACCACGGTATTTTTGAAAAATCCCAAAGACTTTGGCCCGATGAACACCCTGTATGCAGAGCTTTTCAAAGGTCACAAACCGGCTCGTTCCACCGTGCCGGGGGTGGATTGGGGCAATCCGGGGGTGCTGATCGAGATCGAGGCGGTGGCCTATGCGCCGCGCCCCTGATGTCTGAGAAGGCGATAAACTGACAACAACGCCAATATGGCCAATGCACCCAATACCAGATCGACAAAAATCCATTTTAGTGAGGTGAACAGGCTTGCCGCCTGGGCCAGTGCGGCCATGCGCTCCGGATAGCGAAAGGCCATCACGTTTATCGACAGATTTTCCGACAGATCAAAAGCCAGAATGACAAATGGCAAGAGCGCCAGCCATTTCCAGACCTTGTGGGTCAGCCCCAAAAATCGGGTCAGCAAAGTGATCAGAACCGCAAACAACGTAGAATAAACCAGGGGGTAGGCGGTATCCAGAGTGGAAGAAACCAGAATGCGGGTTTTGCGCCCGGCCTCGCCCAATTGCTCCAAATTCGCGTAAACCTGTTCGGGACTGTAACTGAACATCAAATCCAGCGGTTGGTTGTCGCCGGGTGCCCCGCCCATGCCGCGCATGAGAAATGTAAACACGACCCCGTACAGCACCACCAATATTGCCAGAAAGCGCCAGCTGGCAATACGTTCCAACCAGGTTTGAGAGGTTTGATTGTTTGGCATGAGCACCCTTTTGATCAAAAAGAAAAGAGGGCAACATGCCCTCTTTTCCTATACTATGGATAAATGGCTTTTGGCTAGAATTTTGCCCGGGCGGTTACGCCCCAGGTTCGAGGCTCCGGTGCCAGAGGGTACTGTCAGACAAAAGCGAAGCGGTCTCTGAAGTGGCCGATGATTCTTAAGGGCGACCCGTCATGCGAGGCTAGCGCATTGGCAGACCCCATCGTAAGAAACCTACAAGCAATTTCCCCTGTTTGGCAATGAAAGAATTCCCTTACCGATCTCTCTAAAACCCCAACAGAGACGTATGGCCAAAATGTCGCTAAAAACATCCCTGATACGCGGTCTCAGAAACTCCAAAACCGCTAACCCCGCAATGTCGGGGAATAAACGGGCGTATAATTATATGTATAAAACAGGGAGTTGGGTGGCGGTGCTGTCAGACAAAAGCGAAGTGGTCTCTGAAGTTGCAGATTGTGCGGGCTTCAGGCTGCGACTTGGGTCCATTCAGCCAGCGCCTTTGCTCGGTTTTCCTTGAATGTGGCTCTTGGGTTTAATTGTCTGTCGTGGTTGAAATGGTTGTGGATGGATGAGTGGATCGAAACGAACTTTTGCAAGGTTGCAAAACTTCTGAATTTGAGCATCGCCCGCTCTCGTCTACGAAAAGTTTGGTGGGAGTTTTCTGCTCGGTTATTGAGCCAGCGTTTGGTCTGTTGGCAGGATTCATTGCCGATGTTTTTCATGGCAGCCCGATATGATTTCAGGCGATCTGTCACAACGGCTTTAGGCTTGCCATATCGTTTCATGGTTTTCTTCAAAAACTTCAAGGCAGCCTTTCGGTCTCGACGTTTTGAGACATAGGCTTCAAGAACTTCGCCTTCCTGATCAACAGCCCGCCAGAGGTAATGAAGCTCACCATTAATTTTTACGAAAACCTCGTCCAAGTGCCAGGCCCAGTTTGAGTAATTTTGGTTCTGAATACGCCGTTTTCTAATTTCTCTTGCGAACATCGGCCCAAACCGGTTCCACCAGAACCTC
Organism: Robiginitomaculum sp.; assembly: GCA_030949705.1. Lineage (GTDB taxonomy): Bacteria > Pseudomonadota > Alphaproteobacteria > Caulobacterales > Maricaulaceae > Robiginitomaculum_B. The sequence continues at coordinate 7,513 of JAUZSF010000025.1, forward strand.
ACCGTCTCGTACGTGATGTCGATACCACGTTCATGCAGCAAATCTTCAACATTTCGAAGTGAAAGTGGAAAACGGATATACATCATCACCGCAAGGCGAATGATCTCAGGCGATGTTTTGAAATAACGGAAGGGGTTTTGCATCTTGGTAGGCTACGAAATCAAAATCACGTCTTCAAGCCGTTTTGCTCTGACAGTGCCCCCGCAATTAACCGAGCGTTTTCATTCTCTTAGTTCGGTATTGGTGCGGCATTTTTCGAATATCTCCGTGATCTGTCCAGTTTATCAGAAAAGGGGACAACTTGTGCGAAGGCCAAGTGCTGCCCGCAATTTTTTCGGCAGAAAGCCCGTATTGACGTCTCCCTTGTTATTTTTGCAATTCGGAGATTTCATCCATCAGCGCCAACAATGGGATAGCCGTGATGTCCTGGGTCAACCCGAACGCCTCGCCTCCACCATAGACGACATATTTGCGTGCCGGTTTCAGATCTTCGCAAGCGATATGAAATCCTTTGGACAATTTTGGAGCGGTCGTTTTTTTGATTTCAATCGCCCAGGTTTCTTGCCCAAAATCCAGCAGCAGATCAATTTCCGCCCCTGCTGAGGTGCGGTAGAAATACGGATGAGCGCCACCAGGCAGGGCGGAAACGACATTTTCGATAACAAGCCCTTCCCAACTGTCGCCAAGCTTCGGGTTGCCCAGTAAAGCCTCGAAATCGGGTATTTGCAGCAACGTGTGCAATATCCCACTATCGCGAAGATAGACCTTTGGCGATTTCACCAACCGTTTCTTGACGTTGGCGTGCCACGGTTGCAAGCGCCGGACCAAAAGAAGATCCACCAGCAAATCAAGGTAATTGGTGATGGTTTTGTTATCCACTTCCAGACTGCGCGCAAGGTTGGCGGAATTCAACAGCCCTCCATGGAGATGAGCCAACATGGTCCAGAATCGTCGCAAGCGTTCGGCCGAAATCCTCGGGCCGAATTCCGGCACATCACGTTCCAGATACGTACGGATGAAATCGCGGCGCCAGACATCGCTCAGGCGGTCATTTTTTGCCAGAAAGCTGTCGGGATAACCGCCACGCCACCAGAGTTGCTCTTGCCGGTCACACCCTACCTCCCGGATATTCAGTGGAAACATTTCGCAATATGCAATGCGCCCGGCAAGGCTTTCGCCGGATTGACGCAGCAGGTCTATGGCCGCTGAGCCGAGGATCAGGAATTGCTCCGCCTGACGCCCCTTGCGACGGTTCTCATCAATCACACCGCGCATTTCCTGAAAGATTTCCGGAACTTTGTGGATTTCATCCAGCACGATCAGTTTGTCGCTGTGCTGGCGAAGGTAGTACCCAGGATCGCTCAGCTTGACGCGGTCGCGCTCGGATTCCAGGTCCAGATAGACGGAAGGCCGAGTTCCGGCGATCTCGTGGGCAAGGGTCGTCTTGCCAACCTGGCGCGGGCCAATGATGGCAACAGCAGGAAAACTGTCCAGAAGCTCAGTGACTTCGTGATATTTCTCTCTTTCAATCATCCTTGCAATATTGGACATTCACTCCAACTTTGCAAGCTAGAACTTAAAGAAATCCACTGGGAGAAATGGGGGGCATTACCAATGCCTTACGATGCCCTCTAAAAATAGGGGCATTACCTTATCACCTTGACGTAATGCCGGACAGTGTAGATATAGGCAAAATGGACAACGGTTATGCCAAACATATTGCCACGCACCGTAAGGAACGCAAAGAGAGGCTTATGCGTACTGCGGCAGCAGCATTTCTGGAGACCGGTTTGAAGCAAACAACCATGGAGCAGGTAGCCACTCATGCCGGCGTCTCGAAAATTGTGCTATACCGGTATTTCGGTTCAAAGGATAAGCTCATCCATGCCATTCTAGGCACCATGGTAGACAGATTGCTAAAGGCGGACGAAGTAGATGTTGACTGGTGGACGGAACGGATTCCTCTTACTTTAAGTGTAGCGCGAGAAAATCGCGATGCGATGACATTATTGATACGCCAAGCTTCACATGACCCAAAGTATGGCAGCCATTTCATGCGGCTGCACGATGTTTTGGTGGAACGCTCCCGACAAAGACAGGAACGTAATCTTCCCGGTGAACTTAGTGAAAAAAAAACACCGGCAATTGGCGCAACATTTTTAGCTGAAACCACCGTAGCCCTGTTTCTTGAGGCTTATGTGCGCTGGCTGGAAACGGGTGATCCCAATCATGACGATGATTTTATATCCTGGATTACCCGGTCAGCCCGGGCTCTCAGTTATTATGGCGCCGGTGGAACTCCACCCGAATAATCTCATTTATTTCCCCCCATTCATCGCCATTGTAACGTTTAGTGGTGCTCATAGCCAGCGATGAATCTGTCCTAACTTGCAAAAATGGATCATATCCTGTAGAAGGATAGGTGTTACCGTATAGTAACATCATGTAATTTTTGAGTACTATCTGCAAATTCAATGGGTTACAATAATTTATGTCTCTGTGGGGAATGCAAAATTTTCCACATTAGTGCAACGATTTGGGAGGGGATGATGTTTACCATTCAGTCTGGGGGGCGTGCATTTTTATTAAGTTCCAGTGTCTTGATGGCTGTAACGCCCGTCATGGCACAACAGCCACAAAACCAAGAGCAAGATACGATCATTGTTACATCGCAGAGGCGTGTGCAGGATATTCAGGATGTTCCTATTGCTATTACCAGTGTGAGCGGCACCACATTACGTGATGCCGGTGTCGGGGATGTGGCAAGTTTAGGAATGGTGGCCCCAGGGCTGCGTATTACCACGTCGACGTCTGAAAGTTTTGGATCGGTCTTGCGCATCCGTGGGGTAGGCACGACAGGCAACAATGCTGGCCTTGAAGGTTCAGTTGGCGTTTTCGTAGATGGTGTTTACCGGTCCCGCACTGGGATTGCCATGAATGATCTGGTTGATATTGAGCGTGTGGAAGTTTTGCGTGGGGCGCAGGGGACTTTGTTCGGCAAAAACACCTCGGCGGGCGCCATACAAATTATAACCAAAAAGCCGGCGTTTGAGTTTGGCGGAAAGCTAGATGCATCCGTTAGTAATTATAGTGCACACAAATTGCGGGGTACACTTACTGGTCCGTTAGTAGAGGATAAACTGGCCATTAGATTGTCGGGCACGTATAATCAGCGTGATGGGTTTATCAAGGACGCGAATACCGGCATTGATTATAATGACCGGGACCGTTTTATCCTGCGTGGCCAGCTTTTGCTAACGCCAAACGATGATTTTGATGCGCGCTTTATTGTAGATTATAGCGAGAAAAATGAAGCCTGCTGTGCATCTCCCTTTAGTTTGAATGGGCCACGTTCGGCTATTATCAATACTCTTGGTGGCACAGTTCTGCCTGACGATGAATTTGCTCGTAGGATAGCCGTTAATGGAAAAATTTCCAATACTGCCAACGATTTCGGCTCTTCATTAGAAATGAACTGGTCGTCGGGTGATGGTCAGCTCACCTCGATCACTTCATACCGTGAATATGATGCAGTGCAATTGGCGGATACTGATCGTGGGGACGTGGATATTGCTAATAATAGCTTGGATTTAGCCGTTAACACATTCACTCAGGAGGTCCGCTGGCATAATACGCACGGTGCTTTCGATTGGATGGTCGGTGGCTACTATTTCTCTGAAGACATTAGGCAACAAGGAGCTATTTTATATGGGGTGCAGGCGGGGGCGTTTTTTTCATCCTTGGTACCAGGTCGTCTTCGCCCACTAGTCTCATCGCTATATCCAGAAGGGGGCGGTGCAGTATTAAATGCGTTTACACAACGAGCTTCAGGATGGTCGTTGTTTACGCATAATGTTCTCACCCTATCTCCTCGGGTAAAGGTTGTGGCAGGTGTGCGTTTTAACAATGAAGATAAAAAAGCAAAAGGACGATTTATTACAAACAGTCCCTCATGCGCACGCTTTCCACCTACATCCAGACTTGCTGGATTGCGTGTCTTATGCCCAGTGCCAGATTTTGATATAAAGCGTTCTGAAAGTGAACCAACGGGCACATTAAAAGTACAGTATCAAGTAAGTCCCTTACTGAATGCATATGCCGGTTATAACCATGGGTTTAAAGCAGGGGGGATAAACCTAGACCGCAGCGCAGGATTGAGTGCAAATGGAGTCGAGTTTCTCCCTGAAAAAGTCGATAGTTTTGAAATAGGATCCAAGGCACGAATGCTGGACGGTCGTTTACGCATTAACCTTGCTGCCTATTACTCGGATTTCAGTAATTACCAGTTGAACACCTTTACCGGCACACAGTTCGTTATTTCCAATGCGGCTGGCGTAGTGTCCAAAGGTATAGAGGTGGAAAGCTTTCTAAGGCCAGTAAAGGGCTGGATGCTGCACGGAGCCCTAGCCTACAATCATGCCAATTACACTAAGGACACAGCAGATAGCAATTTGGCCGGAAAGCAGTTGGTGGCAGCGCCTAGATGGACATTAAATGGGTCTGTTGGTCACAGACAGGCTATTTCATCTACTCTGGAGGTGTTTAGTCGTTTGGACGCAAGCTTCAATACTGGAATGAATACCGGTTCCAACCTAGCTCCGGAAAAATATCAAAAATCCTATGTCCTTGTTAATGCAAGGCTAGGGCTGAGGTCTGAGAGCGAAAATTGGGAACTAGCTGTCTGGGCTAAAAATGCATTGGATGAAAATTACAATCTGGTTGTGATCAATACGCCGATACAAAAAGGCAGCTTTAATGCATTTACCGGGGCTCCGAGAATGTATGGCATGACGTTGACGGGGCGGTTTTGATAGGTGCCGCCTTAGCTAAGTTTAAGGTTTCTAGCGTAGTTGAATTATGCAAATCACCTCTACCCCGAAATGCGACCGGCAAATTGCTTAATAACGTCCTGAGGGAAAGTGTAGGGTGATGGAGGCGATTAGAATTATTTTGGCAGGTCTCGCGGCATATATAGGCGTGATTTTTAATCTGTTCCTATCCAGCGTGGTGCCTTTTACAGCTTATTTTATTTTTCCAGGAACATCACAGGCAGAAATAATTGAACCGGCACCGTTGGTCGTTAGCACCCGTTTTGGTAAAATCAGTGGGCGCTTTGAAAAGGGTATAAGGGTTTTTAAAGGTATCCCTTATGCACGCCCTCCAATTGGAGACTTACGCTGGCGAGCGGCACAGGCTCCCTTACCCTGGCGGGGGATACTTGATGCAAAGTCCTTTGGTGCGGCTTGTTTGCAAACTAAGCGTTCTGGCCGATCTATTCCTGTGATGAGTGAAGATTGCCTTACACTCAATATTTGGGCCCCTAAACAAACAACGAATCATGCCCCGGTTATGGTGTGGTTGCATGGCGGTGCCTTTCAATTTGGTACTGCTTCTTTGCCAGTATATAATGGCAGTGCTTTTGCCAAATCTGGTGTAATCTTAATATCGCTGAATTATCGATTGGGTCGTTTTGGTTTTTTTGCACATCCCGTGCTTCGAGCTGATGCCGGGGCTGATGCAGATCTCGCCAATTTTGCCTTAAGTGATCAAATCCAGGCACTACGTTGGATAAAACAGAATATTTCTGCCTTCGGTGGTGATCCCAATAATCTGACTCTATTTGGAGAATCTGCAGGGGCAGTCAGTATTGCCTATTTGCTCGGTAGTAATCAGGCCAAAGGGCTATTCAATAAGGCCATCATGCAAAGTGGCGGGGGGTATCAGATTGCACGTTACGCCTGGTGTGATCGGGGGCGTAAACTGGCTTTAAGCAAAGATGGTCTGGCCTGGGCCCGGCGTCATAATTTAGTAGGCAGTATCAGTGCCATTGATTTGCGGCGCGTACCCGCTGAAGAGGTGCTGGAAAAGGATAGACCTTTAGGTCCAATCGGCCATGTAAACCCAGTCATTGATGGACGATTAGTGAAGGCAGATATCATTCCGCGCTTTAACAAAGGTGGTTATCCTGCTGTACCGATTATGGTTGGCTCCAACAGTTATGAGGCTAGCCTAATGCAATCCTTCAAAAGGTCCCCTCAAATTATCTTATCTAGACTACGACAGCATCAAAATGAAGCCAGAAGTCTTTACAAGACCTCGAGCCTAAATGACCGGCAATTTGCCTATGAATTATTTGGTGATGCAGCTTTTCTTGCCCCCGCACGCGCTATTGCCAAGATTGCTAAAAATGCAGGTCAAGAATCTTGGGTTTATTATTTTGACTATCGCCATCAACCTAGCAACCAAATCATTGATGGGTCCCAACATGGGCTTGAAATTCCCTTTGTATTTAAAACTATAAGAAAAATGCTGGATAACTTTAGTTTTGATAGAGAAAATATAAATTCCCAAAGACTCTCTGGTCTAATGCATACCTATTGGGTAAATTTTGCAAAGTATGGATCACCAGCGGTCGATGATATGCCTGAATGGTCTCCGTACCAGCATAATAATGATGGCATCACCTTAGTATTGCAAAACAAAGGGGGACACATGGTTGCTGGATTTCGCCAAGATAAGCTGGACTTTCATGACCGACTTTATGCCGAGCGGTTAAAAGGGGCACAAAAATTGCCGTTTCACCTTATGGCGGTGCATGGGCATGGCGAAAAACTGAAAATTGAAGAGCCCCCAAACAACACTACAAAAAGGAGACGTCATGCTAAAGCATGTAATGGCTAGCCTGATCATTATAATTGCCGCCATTAGCGGTAGTTATGCAGCATATTTTTCTGTACGTACCGGTGCCGAAAGCAAGTCGTTCATCCATAATGGGCCATGGAGAACAAGTCTTTTTGTGGGGGCGAAAGATGCCGACCCGCACATTCGCGCCTATGTTGCGGTGATTGGCTTGCTGGGGCTTTCACGTAAAGAAACAATATACTTTCAGGCCTACTCAGATGATACCGGGGCACCGCTTTCTTCTGACAGTGACTATGAAATTATTGGTGAAAAATTGCCTGCCCGGTGGTGGAGTCTAACGCTCTATGATCATGATAACTACCTCACCCCCAATTCTTATAATCGTTACTCCATCAAGGGAACTGAAGCCAAAATTGGTGATGATGGGGGATTTCGGATTGTTTTGTCTAGAGAACCCCATGAAGGCAATTGGATACCGATGGGAGAGGGGCAGAACATGTCCATCTCCATTCGTATGTATAACCCAAACCCCGGCGTTGAAAACCATTTGACTGATTTGCACCTGCCATCAATACGTAAAATCGGAGAAAAATTATGAAATACTGGTTTAGTATTATTGGGGTTGCATTAGTGGTTTTTCTTGCATCATACCAAATTACCCTTCGTCGAATTCCAACCATGAAGATGACGATGACTGAAAAGCGGATAGCGGGAGTCGCTGGTGGCAAAAACATCATGTATCATGCTAGACGCCCTGATGCCGCCTACCGGGGGGTTGTCCGGCCTTCACCAGACCAATTGTATTCAGCCTGCATATTTGATCTTGGAAAAGGCCCGGTTGTATTTGAAGGAACCGCTCCTGAAAATTCCTACTGGTCTCTATCTTTTTTTCAACACAACACTGATAATTTTTTTGTCGTCAATGATCGCGAAATAGGAGGACGGGCCTTTCGTTATGTGTTGGTCCGTAAACACCAACCCCCGCCAAAAGGCTTCACACCGGACGAAATCATCATTTCCCCTTCAAAGACTGGTATCGTTTTGCAACGTGTTTTTATCAATAAAGAGGATCGGTCTGCTATTCTGGATTCTCAGCGACGCCAATCAACATGTAAAATGGTTGCTTTGAGCTGAATTCGGGACTGACAGGCAAAGCGGAAAGAAGGGCACGAAGGTGAAAATCCCTATAGCAAGAAGCGGTTTGCTTGTGTTGGTTTTGGCCACGGTCTATCTGCTGTGGGTCTTTCCTAGACCGGCTGTGATGCCAATTGGCACACAGAGCATTGTAGAGCGTCCTGACGGGACAAAAATTGTTTCCTATGCGTCAGGTGATGGGCCATATATTTTACTATTGGCCAGTCTTGGCCGTTCTGTCAGTGACTTCAATGAAATTATTCCGGCGTTAAATGAAGCTGGATACAGGACGCTGGCTGTACAGTCTCGAGGTGTTGGCCGATCAACCATGGGGCATCAAGATGCCAAACTGACTTTATTTGACCTTGCTGATGATGTCCGGGCAGCCTTAATGGCTGATAACCCTAGTGATAAGAATAATATAATCATCATTGGCCATGCATTTGGAAATCGTGTGGCGCGGGCCTACGCAAAGCGGTATTCTGAATCTGTGCAAAGTATAGTACTGATCGCGTCAGGGGGGACACAAAAGCTAAGGAGAGATCAACGCGTAACACAGGCCCTATTACATAGTTTTGCATGGTGGTTACCTCCCCCCATACGTAAGCGTGCTATTCATTTTGCTTTTTTTACAAATGCACATAAGGTACCTGATAGCTGGATGCGTGGATGGTATGCTAGAGGCGCCCGGTTGCAGATCAAGGCTGTTGTGACCACACCGGTCTCGTTGTGGCGTGATGGTGGTGGGTGTGCCCCCATCTTCATCTTACAAGGGGCACAAGATCGGGTTGCGCCAGCTGCATTAACATCAGCACGACTGAAAAGAGATTTTCCCCAAAGGGTTCGCATCGTCACAATTGATCAAGCTGGACATGCGCTTTTACCAGAACAGCCCACCCGTATAGCAAAGGAAATCATTTGGTTTGCTGCACAAAAAGGTGCTGTCATGTGTGGACGTCCTTAGGGTAGGCGGGTAAGCTTGTTCATTCTGTTCTCTATCATCGGGTTGGTGAAAAATCTTGCCGACTTGCCCGCCAGGTGGCTGCCGTCTACGCTTTCTCGCCAAAACCGAATTTCAGGATCATGGCGAGGAAGGTCAGCATCGACAGCACCGCAAGGACCGAGCCGACCTTCGCCAGCACCTCTCCTTTTTCGGTAAGCGCCATCACGATCCCCGGCACCAGGATGACGACAGAGCCGACCGCCAGGAAATAGTGCGCCCTGACCCATTTGCTGGCGGCCGCGGCCGGGGTCAGGGCATAGTAGATTCCCATGATGGACATGGTAACAAAGCCGACAAGGTTGAGGTGGCCATGCGCCGGCGACAGGCTATGGTCCCCGCTCGCCGACATCTGGATGCCCCAGATCATACCCAGAAGCACTAAAAATGCTGCGGTTGCAAGAAACATGGTCGGTACTGATTTCATTTTTTTTACCTCGTGTTGTTATGTGTTGTCATCGGATGCACCAAGCGGCGGGCCGGTAAATTTCATGTGGAACCGGTTGGCAATTTCATCGATTTTTGCCATGTCGTCAGGAATGCGGTACTTGCCGGCGGCCACTTCCTCGAAGAACCCCTCAAGGCCGCCTGGGGTCAGGATGACCAGGTGGCGGCACGGGATCGTGCTGACAATACGAAACGTATGCTCCTTGCCGTGGGGGATGAATGCGGATTGCCCCGGACCGCGGGTGAAACGCTCGCCCTCGATCCAGAATTCGCAATCTCCGGTAAGGATCACAAATGCTTCGTCGGCATCATCGTGAACATGACGCGGCGGGCCGCTATCGGGCGGTGAAACGGAATCGACAATCGACATCGCATTGCCGGTTGCCTCTGTGGACAGAATGGTTCTGTAAAATGTCCCACCCCATTCGATCGCGCCGGGGCCAAGTGAAAACTCATTCATTTGCATTATTGGTTACCTCCCGACCTTTGCGCGATGGTGGCAGAAAAAAATTCATATGAAAAATTGATTATTTGTATTATTTGGATTTGTATAACAAATTTTAAGACCTTCGACTTGAACCTGCTGCGGGTGCTTGATGCACTTTTGCGCGAGCGCTCGACCGTCAGGGCCGGCAGACGGATCGGCCTTTCGCAACCCGCGGTTTCCGCGGCCCTGGCGCGTCTGCGCCTGTCGCTCGGCGACGAGCTGTTCTTTCGTAGCGGCAAGACCTTCGAGCCGACGCAATTCGCGCTGTCGCTCGAAGTGCCGCTGCGGAATCTTCTCGCACAGTTGGAAGAACTTATCTCCGGGTCCGATGCCTTTGATCCGGCGGTTTCGGAGGCCAGGTTCCGCATCTCGGGGGCAGATTTCTTTGCCGAACTTTTAATGCCTGTCCTCATGGAGCGTTTGCAGGGCATGGCGCCATCCATGCGAACGCATCTCGTCAATATGGTGCCGAGCAAACCCTTCGAGGCTCTGACACTCTATGATGTTGATCTGGTGCTGATCCCCGACATGGACCTGCCCGACTGGGCGGAACATCAACGGGTTCTCAAATCCGACTTCTGCGTCATCGCACGTTCGGGGCATCAAAGGCTTGCGAGCGCCGGTGTCAGACCGGGAGATGTCATTCCGATCAACCTGTTTTGCGATATCAGCCATGTATTGTTTTCAGCCGACGGCAAGAGGCAGGCGCAAGGGGATGAGGCCCTGGCACGCATCGGGCGCGAGCGCCGGGTGGTGATGACGCTGCCGGTGTTCTCTGGCGTCTACCGGGTGGTCGCGGGATCGGAGCTGATCGCCCTTCTGCCGTCGGCTCTGGCGCGTCATGTGGCTCCGTCAGTCGGTCTCGACATCTTTCTGCCACCTGTGAATGTGCCCAGCGTGCAGATAGTCATGGCCTGGCACCGGCGGATGAATGCTGATCCGGCCCATAAATGGTTACGACAGCAGATCGCCGAACTTCTCGACGATCTGGAAAACGCCCCTGAGTTAAGATTGTAGCGACATTAAACGAAATGGACAGCCGTATGACCCGCGCCCTGTGCCGGATTTACCGGCCTGGCACCGGGCGCACATCGTGCACGCCCCAGATATCGAGGCGGGTGTTTTGCTCTTCAGTGACCATGAACATGGAGTAGCCGGGAACGAACTGGCCGGCAACAACGCCCTTGCCCGCAAGGCCGCTAAAGTGACCGGGCGTATTATCATTGGCGGCGCGCAAAAGCATGGGCAGCGTCCCGCCGCCGCTTTCCAGCCAGGCTTCGCCGCCTTTGCGCACATAGAGCACGCCCGGATGCTGGACCAGGGCCCGCCCTTCGCCACTGCGCACCATCACCGCCCAGCGCCCCTCCGGCAGGGACGAGGCCATTACCGGCGCATCGGCGGCGGGGGCGGCCACGGTGACGGCGGCGCTGGTGACTGAATAGGTCTGGCCAGCAGCATTGGTAAAGCGCAGGAACACGCGCGCATTGGCCGGGTCCAGCGGTACGCCATTGGCGGACTGGTCGGTGACAAATACGGCGAAAAACGCTGGCGCTGAGCCGATCACGGTGCTGACCGGACCCGGCCCCAGGGGCGAGGACGGCAGGCAGACCGACGCCGCGTCAGTCTGGCATATCTGCAGCAGCAGCGGTAATTGCACGGCGCCGGTGTCCACCGACACGCTCACCGCCGCATCGGACGAGCCCGCCGTATCGCCGGCGCCGATATTGATGGCGCTGGCGGTCATGACGCCAATACCTCCATGGGGCGTGTTGATGATATTGTCCCCTGAAAGAGTGGCGCTGATCGATAAAATATCGGCGATTTGCTGGCCAGCAATGGTGATGAACACCGTGTTGACGCCCGGGATCTTGCCAACCCCCGCATTGTCGCACAGGACTTTGGGAAACAGGTCCATGCCGGTGCTGACCGCCGCCGGTGTCATGGACAGCACAAACAAGAGCGTCTCGCCAACCTTGACATCAAAGATGGCGTCCGCCGGGCCTATGGGCGCATTGGCTGCATTTGTGCGCTGGTAGGCCAGGTTTACCGGCGCTCCCGCCGCCAGGCTGATGGTGCAGTTTTGCGCCGGGTTGGTCCCCGAATTGATGACGCTTTCAAACACTGTGACCGGCGGCCCGCCCGGAAAAAAATCCGGTGCGCGCCGTGGGCAGAACCGAACTCACAAGCGTTGCCGCTCCCGGAGTGGAAAGGGTGAAACGCGCATCCACGGCGCGGTCCTGGTCCATGGTCACCGCACAGGCGCAAAAAAGCGCATTCCCTGTAAAAATGAGAGATTTCCCTGTAAATACGCGCATAACAGGGAAAAACCCGCTACCCGATCTCTCTAAAAACCCCAACAGAGACGTATGGCCAAAATGTCGCTAAAAACATCCCTGATACGCGGTCTCAGAAACTCCAAAACCCGCTAACCCCCGCAATGTCGGGGGAATAAACGGAGCGTATAATTATATATATAAAACAAGGGGACGGGTGGCGGAGAGGAAGGGATTCGAACCCTCGAGACGGGAACACCGCCTACTCCCTTAGCAGGGGAGCGCCTTCGACCACTCGGCCACCTCTCCGTCGGCGTGGGTATCGGTAAGTCACTTCAGGTTCAAGTGTTTTATCTGTTGTTACTGATTTTTTTTTCTAAAGATGGCGTTTCTGGGCGCTGACCGCCTCATCTTTACCATTGGCTAAGCAAGACTTTTAACCCGATCTTGAGTGTGTTCTTGCATCATACGACCCAGTGAAGGGGTGGGTGTATGCCGGCTAAACAAAAACAACAAAATCAGAGCCAGAAACCGGTTAATGGCCTGGCAAAAACGGTTTCGCCCCCTTTGGCTCATATTGTTGAAGGGCCACCGCGCGAGGCTTTGGCTTTGCCTATCCCAACGCGCTCGCGGATTAACAAAATACTGGCAATCCGCATTTTCCAGAGCCTTGATGCGCTGGTCGTTGCCGGAGCGGCGGTTGTGGGGTGCATGCGGGCCAGTGGCGTGCCACTTTTTGATACGGCCTTTGGGATTGCTGCGCCGTTTCTGGTCATGCCGTTCTTCCTGTTATGGGGGGGGGCAGCCTTTGGGGCGTATGATTTTGATTTTCGGGTGAAATCGGTACAACGCTGGGCCATGACGGCTTTGGCCGTTATCAGCATGTCTGTAACGGTGGTGCTGGCGGCCCGCATTGCGGGGTTGGGTGGTCATGCCCTGTCAACCCTGGTGCTGGCCAACATGATCGCGGTATTGGCGCTGTTATGCCTGCATCTGGGGTATAATGCGCTGGTGCAATACTGGTGTCGTCATGGTGCCATGGCCAGCAATGTGGTCATTGTTGGTGCAACCAAAAATGCCCGACGTCTGGTTCGCCAGAGCGAGGCGTGCAAGGATTTGAACGTGGTCGCCATATTTGATGATCGCGGTTCGCGTCGTCCGGGTAAGGTGGGGGATATCCCGGTGGCGGGGGGGGTAAAAGATTTGTTGGCCTGGGAGGGCTTGCACGCGATTGACAAGATCATCATCACGGTGACTTCGACGGCCTCAAACCGGGTGAACGAACTGATCGACCAATTGCGCGCTTTGCCCCAAGAGGTGGTCCTTTTTATGGATCTGGAAGGGTTTAACCCGGAACAGGCGCGCCTGACCGAAATCGCCCGCTCGCCCATGGCCTATGTTTCCGGGGCACCACGCGATGAATGGCGAGTGTTTGCCAAGCGGTTGCAGGACCTGGTGTTTGCCTCGGCCATGCTGGTGCTCTTTGCGCCCATTATGGTCATGATTGCTCTGTTGATCCGTCTGGATAGTCCGGGGCCGGTGCTGTTTAAGCAAAAACGCCATGGGTTTAATAATCGTATTATTGAGGTGTTCAAGTTCCGCACCATGCGTTTAGGCAGTGATGCCGGTCCAATGAAACAGGTGCAGGCCAACGATCCGCGGGTCACCCGTATCGGTCGGTTCTTGCGCCGCACCAGCCTGGATGAACTGCCCCAGCTTTTTAACGTGCTGGCCGGCAATATGTCGCTGGTTGGGCCACGCCCACACGCCGTGGGTATGCGCACCGGTGAGGTGGAAAGTTGGAAGCTGGTGGCCCATTATGCACACCGTCACCGGGTTAAACCCGGCCTGACCGGTTGGGCGCAAATCAATGGCTCGCGCGGACCATTGGAAAATGCCGAACAGGTGCGTGAACGGGTGCGCCTGGATCTGGAATATATTCGCCGGGCCGGGTTCTGGTTTGATCTGTGGATCATGATCAAAACCGTGCCGTGCCTGTTGGGGGATCGCGAAGCAATACGTTAGGTCCTGCCCCCTCATGCTGTCAGGTTGAACGGGTCGTTTATAGGGCAGAGACCTCAGCTTGGGGCGCCGTCTCGCTGAACAGCGAATGGGCCGGGCGATTGGCGATCAGATCATCCACAAAGGCCTGAAACGACGGATTGAAATGGTGTCGGCGGGTCAGCCAGAATTCCTGATAGGCTTTGGATAATAAAAAATCGGCAAGGTGGTTTTGCGTATTTTCCCACAATTCCTTGTCAAAAACTTTTTTCCGGAACTGATAGTGCAATATCTGATAACCGCGGGTCATGACGGCAAAAAACGCATACAATTGTGTGCGTTCGCACAGATCAAGGGCATCAATACCTTCAAAACCCTTTATGAACAGGTTGGTGAATTCTTTGCTGTTAACACCAACCATATGGTCCCGGTAAATTTCGTAATATCCGGTGCTGGCGGCAATGCGCATTTGCTCAGAATTATGGCGCAATTGCAGGCCTACAAAAATCAGAGACACCACCACGGCTATGGAGGCCAGAATCTGGGCGATGAGATAGGCTTGTTCCAGCGTCATATGATTGATTTTCCCTTATGGCTAAAGTAAAGATAGCAAAGGGGGCAAACAAATGAAATCACAATCTTTACCACAAAAAACGCGTGAATATGATCAACACCCGATTATCGATGGTACACGCTGGCGGGTATATAACCATCGACCTGGCGACATCATCATTTCCACTTCCTATAAGGCTGGTACGACTTGGATGCAGACCATTGTGGCCAATCTGCTCTATCAGGATGGGGAGTTTCCGGCGCCGGTGAGTATGATGGCGCCCTGGCTGGACATGGCGCTGCCACCACTGGACGAGGTCGCCGCCGGGCTGGAGGCACAGACGGGCCGCCGGTTTATCAAAACTCATTTGCCGCTAGGTGGCATCCCGTTTTTCGAGGGAAACCGTTATATCGTTGTGGGGCGCGATGGGCGCGATGTGTTCATGTCATTGTGGAACCACCATACCAATTATAACGATCAGATGAGGGGGGCACTGGATGAATTCGAGCGCCAGTCCGGTCGTGCCTTTCCCACCGACTATGCGGATATCCATGAGTTGTGGAAGGACTGGATTTCGAAAAACTGGTATGAATGGGAAAGCGATGGATACCCCTATTGGTCGCACTTTAGTCATATCAAAACCTGGTGGGATTATCGTCATCTTCCAAACATCCATTTTGTCCATTTTGCCGATCTGCTGAACAATCCGGCCGAGGAAGTCAGGCGCATTGCCGCCCACCTTGGGATCACCATTGATGAGGACCAATTTGCGGGCATTCTGGAACGCATTACGTTCAAGGGCATGAAAAAAGATTTTGGCAAGATCATGCCCGAGGCCAGCGAGATCTGGAAAGGTGGCGGCAACACCTTCATGAACAAAGGCACCAATGGACGCTGGCGCGATGTGCTCAGCCAAGAAGAACTGGCCCAGTATGAAGCGGCAGTTGCCAAGGCCATGCCTGCGGATTGCGCCCAGTGGCTGGAACATGGGGGGCATGTGTAGGGGGCAACCACGCTCGCGAAAATGTGTTTTGAAGCGCGGGTTCAATCCGGCCTATGGTGCATGCATCTGATAGGGTGAATGGGGCGCACCATGAATTTTCTGAAATCCGTTTACGTAATGGCCTATATCACCATGGCGATGGTGTTCAGCATCTATGCCATCATGCAATTGGCCCAGGGCGGCAATGTCATGGCCTGGGGTGGGGTGTTGCTGGTCAATGCGCCCTTTATGCTCCGCCTTAGCTGGTTGATGCTGATGAAAGATGCCGCCCGCACCAGCGCGCGTTTTCCGCTTTTTATCGGGCTAGGGGCGGCAGGAACAGCATTGAGCCTTTATGCCGGGATGAATGGTGAAGTTTTATTGGCGTTTGAGCTGGCTTTGGCAGGGTTTGTCGGCTTTTTACTCTACAGTTTCTGGTATTCGTCCTTTACCGGGCGCGGCAGCGATATGCTTAAACCCGGACAACCCCTGGTGCCCTTTACGGTGCAATCCGTGAACGGGGAGAAAGTCAGTTCCACCGATATGCGTGGGCGACCGCACATTTTGATGTTTTTTCGGGGTAATTGGTGTCCGCTGTGCATGGCACAGATCAAGGAATTGGCCAAAGCCTATCAACAGATCGAAGCCTGCGGCGCCAAGGTGGCCCTGATCGCGCCGCAACCCCATAACAATACCAAGGCACTGGCCAAAAAGTTTGATGTGGATTTTGATTTCTACACGGACAAAGGCAATAAGGCCGCCCGGGCGCTGGGCATTGCCAATGCCTGGGGCGTGCCTTTTGGTATGCAGGTGTTGGGCTATTCCAGCGAGACCGTTTTGCCCACGGTGATCATCACCGACCCGGATGGTAAAATCCTCTGGGCTCATGAAACCGATAATTACCGGGTGCGGCCCGAGCCAGAAACCTTTTTGGCGGTTCTGCGCGATAATGGGTTTGCGCCGGCCTGATCTGCCTCTTTAAACGGCGTCTGGTTGATTGGCCGGGTGGGCTTTTTCAAAGGCGGGCAGGGCGGCACAGGCCGCGTCGATGGCGGTAATGGTGGGAAAAGGGGTCAGGTCCACCTCAAAGCGGCGGGCGGCATACACCTGTGGGATCAGATTGCATTCCACCAGGCCCGGGGCCTTGCCAAAGCAGAAGTCACCGCGCTGGCTGTCGGCCTTCAGCATGACTTCCAGCGCCGCAAAGCCATCATAGATCCACCGGGCGATCCAGCCCAGCACCGCACTCTGATCGGCGCCAAATCCGCTTTTCAGGGCATTCAAGATTCGCAGATTATTGATCGGGTGAATATCACAGGCGATCAGGGCAGCCATGGCCCGCACTCGCGCCCGGTCAAACCGGTCCGTGGGCAGCAAAGGTGGTTCGGGCCAGCTTTCCTCGATCCACTCCAATATGGCCGGCGATTGGGTCAGCGTGTGGCCATCCACCGTAATGGCGGGGGCCAGGCCCTGAGGGTTCAAGGCCTGATAGGCCGCTGATTTATGTTCTTTTTCAAGGAGATTCACCGGCACGTACTCAAAAGGCACGTCTTTGAGATGAAGTGCAATCCGCACACGGTGCGAGGTGCCGCTGCGGTAATAATTATACAGCCTGATCACAATTGCCTCCTTGGCGATAAAAATAGTTGCATTTGTTACTAATTGCACTCATCTTAGGGTTAAACAATGGCGTATCAATACGCCCTTATGCAAGATGGAGCGAAAATATGGCCGATCTATTTGAAAACCCACTGGGCACCCGCGGGTTCGCTTTTGTTGAATTCACCTCAACGGACCCGGATGCCTTGGCGCAATTGTTTGAAAACATGGGCTTTACCGCCGTGTCCAAACATAAGACCCGCGATGTCATTCGTTACAAACAGGGCAAGGCAGACTTTTTGCTGAACCGGGAAAATACGGGACAGGCCGCCAGCTTCAAGGATCTGCACCAGGGCGGCGCCAATGCCATGGGCTTTTTGGTTGATGATGCCAAAACTGCCTATGAAGGGGCTATCAAACGCGGTGCGAAGCCCGCTGGCGAGGGGGTCTGGACCGATCAACTGCCGGCCATACAGGGCATTGGCGGCTCATTGATTTATTTGATGAGCGTTGCGGATCAGGATTCGTTTTTTGCCAATGAATTCATTCCCTTCGCTGGAATATCTGAAGATCAAAATGATCTGGGTTTTACCTATATCGACCATTTGACCCACAATGTGCATCGCGGCCAAATGGAGGTTTGGGGCAAGTTTTATGAAGATGTTTTTGGCTTTCGCCAAATCCGTTATTTTGACATTGAAGGCAAGCTGACCGGGCTGATTTCCAAGGCGATGACCTCGCCGGATGGTAATATTCGCATCCCGCTGAACGAATCACGGGATGATAAATCCCAGATCGAAGAGTTTTTGCACGAGTTTAATGGTGAGGGCATTCAGCACATCGCCATTGCTTCTGAACAGATTTATGATTCTGTTGATGGCCTGCTGGCCAATGGTCTGGATTTACAGGACACTCCGGACAGCTATTTCGATCAGGTAGACGAACGCTTGCCCGGCCATGGCGAAAACGTGGAAGAGCTGCGCAAACGCCGCATTCTGATTGATGGTGCCCCCACCGAAGGGCAGGGACTGTTGTTGCAGATCTTTTCCAAAACCGTGATCGGTCCAGTGTTTTTTGAATTTATTCAGCGCAAGGGCAATGAAGGCTTTGGCGAAGGTAATTTCCAGGCCCTCTTTGATTCCATCGAACTGGATCAGGTGCGTCGCGGCGTGCTGGATGACGCTTCGGCCTAAGATAAATGGTGGTTACGGTACAGGATATCGAAACCTATGAGCGCGATGGCGTTGTCTGCCTGCGCGGGGTTTTTGATGAAAAATGGATCACCCTGTTGCGCGATTGGACCGAACGGGCCATGGCAAACCCTGGCCCGGATGCCGAGGAATATACCCGGCCAGGCAAGCCGGGCCGCGCCTTTAACGATCTGGATCTGGCGCGTCGCCATGACGGTTTTCGCAACTTTGTGCACCAATCCCCGGCCGCGGAAATTTGTGGCCGGATCATGCGCAGCGCCAAGGCCAATTTTTTCTATGACCAATTGATCGTCAAGGAACCGGGCACCAGCGAGAAAACCCCCTGGCATCAGGACCAGCCCTATTGGGCGGTCAGCGGCCGCCAGGTCTGTTCCATCTGGTTGCCCCTGGACCCGGTCTCAAAAGATGTTTGTGTTCAATATGTTGCCGGGTCCCATAACTGGGGCGCCCACAACCCGCATCATTTCAAGGACAATAGCCCTTATGTGGATACGGGCCTGCCGGAATTGCCTGACATTGATGCCAGACGCGAAGATTATGAGATTAAAACCTGGGACATGCAGCCCGGCGACTGTCTGGTGTTTCAGGCCATGATCGTTCATGGCGCGCCGGGCAATGCCAGTGCGCAAACCCGTCGACGGGCGCTGGCAACGCGCTGGACCGGCGATGACGCGCGCTATTTTGTGCGTGATGGCGAGGTGGGCATTCCCACCCGTGATCCGGGCCTCGTCCATGGCGATATCATGGATTGTGATGATTTTCCCGTTATCTGGCGGGCTGCTGCCTGAGGTCATACTTCAGACTAGGAATGAATGGAGACGATGATGTCGATCAACCTTAAACGCATCCACCACGTGGCCTATCGCTGCCGGGATGCCAAGGAAACAGTAGAGTTTTACCAGCGCGTTCTGGGCATGGATTTTGTACTGGCCATTGCCGAAAACGAAGTGCCGTCCACCGGTGAACCGGATCCCTATATGCACATCTTTATGGATGCGGGCATGGGGAATGTGCTGGCATTTTTCGAACTGCCGACCCAGCCCGAAATGGGGCGTGACACCAACACCCCGGAATGGGTGCAACATATCGCCTTTGAACTGGAATCCGTTGATGATCTGATGGCCGCCAAGAAAAGGGTCGAGGCCGAAGGCCTGGACGTGATCGGTCCCACCAATCATGGTATTTTCAAATCGATTTATTTCTTTGATCCCAACGGCCACCGGCTGGAACTGGCGGCCAACACCCATACTCCGGAACAAATGGCCGAGCTGCACCGGGTCGCCCCGGCAATGCTGGAAGAATGGTCGCGCACCAAAAAGGCGCCGCGCCATGCGGCCTGGCTGCACGAACAGGACTAGCCCTTTTTGGTTTGATCCCTTCCGGTATGCGCCGCCTGCATAACCTTTGCGTTAAAGGCGCGTTTAGCACCGCATCACATCTTGCGCTGAGAAGCATTTTGGCGCACCAATACGGTAACATTTGTTACGCACGTGCAAAGGCTATCTCATGAAACTTGCTTCTCTGAAATCCGGCCGTGACGGCAAGCTGGTCGTCGTATCCAAGGACCTGACCCGCTATACTGATGCCGGGCGTATTGCCCCGACCTTGCAGACGGCGCTGGATAACTGGGCCGAGGCCGGACCGCAATTAGAGACCCTGTCGCAAAGCCTTGAGGTGGGGGCTGTGCCGGTGGAGCGTTTTCACGAACGTGAATGTGCATCGCCCTTGCCCCGGGCATTTCAATGGGCGGACGGATCGGCCTATGTCAATCATGTGGAACTGGTACGCAAGGCCCGTGGGGCAGAGATGCCGGCAACCTTCTGGACCGATCCGCTGATGTATCAAGGTGGCTCAGACACCTTTTTGGGGCCGCGCGATGATATTGTGATGGCCAATGATCAGGACTGGGGCATCGACATGGAGGCCGAAGTGGCGGTCATTGTCGATGATGTGCCCATGGGGGCCAGCCCCGATGTGGCGGCCAGCAAAATTCGCCTGATCATGTTGGTCAATGACGTTTCTTTACGGGGTCTGATCCCCGGCGAACTGGCCAAGGGGTTCGGGTTTTTCCAATCCAAGCCATCATCCGCGTTTTCGCCGGTGGCCGTAACGCCAGATGAGCTGGGCGAGGCCTGGAAAGATAACAAACTGCATTTGCCCATGCTGGTCGGCCTGAATGGCGAGCCCTTTGGCCGGGCCAATGCCGGGGTCGATATGACCTTTGATTTTGGCCAGATTATTGCCCATGCTGCCAAAACACGCCCCCTGGGAGCCGGGGCCATTATTGGTTCGGGCACGGTGTCGAACAAACTGGATGATGGTCCGGGCAAGCCGATCGCCGAGGGCGGGGCAGGCTATTCCTGCATTGCCGAAATTCGCATGATCGAAACCATTGAAGGTGGCGCGCCAAAAACGCCCTTCATGAAATATGATGACCATGTCACGATCGAGATGAAAGATGCCGATGGGCATTCCATTTTTGGCCGCATCGCCCAGACTGTAAAGCCTTATCATGGCTGACCCTCGGCCCGATACACTGCATCTGGATGACTATTTGCCCTATCGTTTGTCGGTGGCCTCCAACCGGGTCAGCCGCCTGATCGCCAAGCTGTATCAGGACCGCTTTGGGCTATCGATCTGGCAATGGCGGGTGTTGGCCATTCTGGGCGCGCAAACGGGTTTGACCGCGGGGCAGGTGGCCAAACGTGCCGCCATGGACAAGATGGCGGTCAGCCGTGCCGTATCGGCGCTGTTGGCGCGGGGCCTGTTGGTGCGCAAAACTGCAAAACACGATGCCCGGGCGCGCATCTTGTCGCTTTCGGATACCGGCGCGGGAATTTATGCGGAAATTGCTCCGCTGGCGCGGGAACAGGAACAGCAATTGCTGGCTCATTTTCGTCCTGAAGACATCGCCGCCGGAACAAAATTTCTAAAAGCGCTGGAAAAACAGGCCGCCTTGCTGGCCGGGGATGCCTAGGCCCTAAGGCAATATCCGTTTCAGGGTGCGCCCAAAGGCAGCTTGCAAGGCATCGCGCCCTTTATGGCGACCATTTTCCACCTGTTTCTGGCCGCCCACATACACATCCACAATCGGGCTGGTATTGGCCGCATATATCCAGCCATCCAGCCAGGCATCCTTATGGCGCGCCACCAGTGCCGGGTGGGTGCCATCCAGGGTTACCAGATCGGCCCGCTTGCCCACGCAAAGCGCCCCGGTGTTTTGGTCCAGCGCTTGCGCGCCGCCCTTAAGAGCGCTCTTAAAAAGCGTGCGCCCGCTGGACGCACCCGGCGGGGCCAACGGGGTGCGGCTCTGGCTTTGCAGGCGCTGGCCATAATCTAACAGGCGCAATTCTTCGGCCAGATCTATGTGCACGCAACTGTCTGAGCCAATACCAAAGCGCCCGTTTTTCCACCCGTATTCGCGCGCCGGGAAAAAACCATCGCCCAGATTGGCCTCGGTAATGGGGCAGAGACCGACCACCGCGCCGGAACTGGCCAGATCGCGAATTTCGTCTTCGCGCATATGGGTGGCATGGACCAGGCACCAGCGTTCATCCACCTCCATATGATCGAACAGCCAGCGCACCGGCGGCCCGCCCAAGTGCACATAGCTTTCCTCGACCTCGCGGAACTGTTCCGCAATATGGATATGTACCGGACCGTGGGGAAAGGCCGTGACCAGCGCATTGAGCTGTTCTGGACTGACGGCGCGCAGCGAATGGGGCGCAATGCCCAGTTTTGTACCCGGGTGTTGCTCATGGATGGCCTGCATCAGGGAGATGAAACCATCCAGATCATGAGCAAAGCGTTTTTGCCGCGCCGATAGCGCCGCGCCGCCAAAGCCGCCCTGGGCATAAAACACCGGCAACAGGGTTTGCCCGATGCCGGTTTGCCGGGCCGCGTGGATGACCTGCGTCGCCATTTCGGCGGGGTTGTCATAGGGTCTGCCGTCCGGACCGTGGTGCAGATAATGAAACTCGCCAACACAGGTGAAACCACTTTCCAGCATGTCCACATAGGCCATGGCGGCAATGGCGCGCAGGGCATCGGGGTCCATGGTGTGCGCAATCTGGTACATGGTTTCGCGCCAAGTCCAGAAACTGTCTTTATCAGGGCCGGCCCGCTCGGCCAACCCGGCCATGGCCCGCTGAAACGCATGGCAATGCAGATTGGCCATGCCCGGTACCACGATGTCGGCCAGATGATCGCCGGGTTTTGCTTTCGTGCCAGTTTTTATGGTGCCAAGATTACCCTCTGCTGAAAAACACAGGCGTACATGATGGGCCCATCCGGTTGGCAACAGTGCGTGTCTGGCAAAAAGTGCGGTTTCCATAACGCCTTTTATCGCGATTGTGCCGAGGAGGCGAGTAGCAAAAAAGACTTGGCAGAGGGCGCCGCGCTGGTTAGCCAAGGATATGGGAAACGTCGGGCGAAAAAATACACACCAATGGGTATTGGACGGAGTCACGATTGCCACCATGGCTGGTGGTAAAACGCCTTATGGGCTGGTGGAACAGGCGGCTCTGGCCATGGATGGCGATTGTATCGCCTGGGTTGGGCCCGCCGCCGCTCTGCCGGCTGCTTATGATGGATGGACCAGAGAAACCCTTCCCGGGGGGCTGCTCACCCCGGCGCTGATCGATTGCCACACCCATATTGTTTATGGTGGTAACCGGGCTAGCGAGTGGGAAAGGCGCCTTTTGGGTGCGTCATACGAAGAAATATCCCGGGCCGGGGGCGGCATTCGCGCCACCGTGGCGGCCACCCGGGCGGCCAGCGAAGACGAACTGGTTGCCTCTGCGCGGCGTCGTCTTGATGACCTCATAGCCGAAGGGCTGGGCACCATAGAGATTAAATCCGGCTATGGGCTGGACACCCAGAGTGAGTGTAAAATGCTACGCGCCGCCCGTACCTTGGGGCGGGACAGCGGCATACGGGTCAGGACCAGCTTTTTGGGCGCGCATGCGCTGCCCGCCGCCTATGAAGGGCGACCGGACACCTATATTGATCTGGTGGTCGAGGAAATGTTGCCTGCGGTGGTCGAGGCGGGATTGGCCGATGATTGCGACGGTTTTTGCGAAAACATTGCCTTTAGCGCGAAACAGATGCGCAAAGTGCTGGAAAAGGCAAAGTCTTTGGGCCTTGGCCTGCGTCTGCACGCCGAACAATTGTCCAATCAGGGCGGCGCGCAAATGGCGGCGGAGCTTGGTGCGCTATCGTGCGATCATCTGGAATATGTGGACGAGGCTGGCGTTAAGGCCATGGCCGATGCCGGCACGGTGGCGGTGTTATTGCCGGGGGCATTTTATTTTCTGGGGGAGAGCAAGAAACCGCCCATCGCGATGATGCGGGATCACAGGGTGCCCATGGCGCTGGCCAGTGATTGTAACCCCGGCTCATCGCCGCTGACCTCGCTCTTGCTGACTATGAATATGGGCTGCACCCTGTTTGGCCTGACCCCGGAAGAGGCCTTGGCGGGCACCACCCGGGCGGCGGCCGCGGCCCTGGGGCTGGGGACGCACCTTGGCACGCTGGAAGTGGGAAAAACCGCCGATTTGGCGTATTGGGATGTGGATCATCCGGGGCATCTTGCCTATCCTCTGGGGGCTAATCCGCATCGGGGACAAATTCGGGCCGGGCAATGGGTGACATGAAAATACATATCAAAATTGAAGCGGGAAAGCTTAATCATAAGAACTGGAAAGCCATCCGGAACGGCACACCCATAACCTTTTTGGAGACCGCCTGGCCGGCGGTGCACCGCTCGGCCGCCACCATTGCGGGTATCTTGGCGCAAGGCACCACCGTTTACGGGGTCAATACCGGATTTGGCAAGCTGGCCAATACCCGCATTGCCCCTGATGATCTGGGCGATTTGCAACGGCGCATTGTGCTGTCCCATTGCGCCGGGATTGGCGAAGCGCTGGATGAGGGGGTAACGCGCCTGATCCTGGCGATGAAGGCGGCTAGTCTGGCGCGTGGTTATTCCGGGGTACAACCTCAAACCATCCGGTTGTTGCTGTCCATGTTAGAACGAGGCGTATTGCCGGTGATACCGGGACAAGGCTCGGTCGGGGCATCGGGGGATCTGGCCCCGCTGGCTCATATGGCGGCGGTGTTGATTGGCGAGGGCGAGGCACGCTTTGAGGGCCAAGTCATGCCGGCGCAGGCGGCCTTGCAAAAAGCCGGGCTGGAACCACTGAATCTTCAGGCCAAAGAAGGCCTGGCGCTGCTGAACGGCACCCAGGTTTCCACCGCCCTGGCACTGGAAGGATTGTACCGGGCAGAGAATGCATTTGCGCCGCCATGATCGCCGGAGCGTTGAGCGTTGAGGCGGCCCGGGGCAGCCACGCCCCCTTTGATGCGCGCATTCACGCCTTGCGCGGCCAGCCGGGACAGATCGCCGTGGCAAATGCCTATCGGGCTTTATTGAGTGGCAGTGATATCATGGTTTCCCATGTGAATTGCGACAAGGTACAGGATCCCTATTGTCTGCGATGCCAGCCCCAGGTGATGGGGGCGGTGCTGGACGTGCTGCGCTTTACCGCGCGGACACTGGGGGGCGAGGCCAATGGGGTCACCGATAATCCGTTGATCTTTGCCGATGAGGGCGAAGCTCTTTCGGGGGGGGAATTTCCATGCCGAGCCGGTGGCTTTTGCCGCCGATCAGATCGCCCTGGGCCTGTGTGAAATTGGTTCCATGAGCGAGCGGCGCATTGCCATGCTGGTGGATCCGGTGTTATCCGGTCTGCCAGCCTTTCTGACTCCCAATCCGGGCTTGAACTCCGGCTTTATGATTGCCCAGGTCAGCGCCGCAGCGCTGGTTTCAGAAAACAAACAGCGCGCCATGCCCGCCAGCGTCGACAGTATTCCCACCTCGGCCAATCAGGAGGATCATGTCTCCATGGCTGCCCACGGGGCGCGGCGTTTGCTGGCCATGGCAGAAAATACCGCCAATGTGGTGGGGATCGAGCTGTTATCGGCGACGCAAGGCCTGGATTTGCACCCCGGCACCGAAAAAAGCGCCCCCTTGCTGGAGGCGGTGATCGCGCGGGTGCGGGCCGATATACCTACCTTGGATGATGATCGAATGATGGCCCCGGATATGGAGGCGGCCCGGGTGCTGGTGACCTCGGGCGCCTTGCTGGAGGTAGAAGGCGTGGCGGCGGCCTTGCCGAAGGTTTGCGATGCCCCTCTTTGATCTTGTGGAAGGGGAAACGCCCCTGATCCTCAGTTTCCCGCATTCAGGCACCGATGTACCAAGTGATATTGCCCAACATCTTGGCCCGGTCGGGCGGGGGCTGTGCGATACGGACTGGCATGTACCGCGCCTGTATGACTTTGCCCGCGAGATGGGGGTGACCTGGCTGGCGGCGAATATATCGCGCACAGTGATCGATCTGAACCGCGACCCGTCGAGCGTATCGCTTTATCCGGGGCAGGCAACCACGGACCTATGCCCGCTGGAAACCTTTGACGGAGAGCCGCTCTGGCAGGCGGGTAAAGCCCCGGATGCCGACGAGGTGGAGCGGCGCAAGGAAAAGTATTTCATGCCCTATCATCAGGGGCTGGCCGAACAGATCGCGCGCATTAAAGC
Organism: Robiginitomaculum sp.; assembly: GCA_030949705.1. Lineage (GTDB taxonomy): Bacteria > Pseudomonadota > Alphaproteobacteria > Caulobacterales > Maricaulaceae > Robiginitomaculum_B. The sequence goes on from JAUZSF010000025.1 coordinate 33,439, forward strand.
ACGGCACGGCTTTGCGGTGCTTTATGATTGTCATTCCATTCGCGGCACGGTGCCGCGCCTGTTTGAAGGGGCATTACCATCATTAAACCTTGGCACCGATCAGGGAAAATCCTGTGGCCGCCTGCTAGAGCAAGATTTAAGCGCCGTATTGGCACGCAGCTCCTATACCCATGTCCTCAATGGCCGTTTTCGTGGTGGATGGATCACTCGCCATTATGGGCGCCCCAAGGACAGGGTTCACGCGGTACAAATGGAAATCGCCCAGCGCGAATATATGGAAGAACGCCCCCCATGGCTCTGGCATGAAGAGCGCGCCACGGCCCTGCAATCCACTTTGAAAGATGTTTTGGAAGCGATATTGCAATGGGCAAGGAAAGAGGGCGCGTCAGGCGGTTTTTAAGGCGGGGTTTGCTTTGTTTTGTGCCTTGTCCAACGCCTTGAACAGGCTGACGAACAACATGCGCTGATCAATGGGTTTGGTAATATATCCATCCAGACCCATAGCCAGATAACGTTCGCGATCGCCCAGCATGGCATCGGCGGTCACTGCAATCACGGGAATATCGGTCCAATCTTCATCACATTCGCGAATATGGGCAATGGTCTGTGGGCCGTTCAGTACGGGCATATGCATATCCAGCAAGACCAGATCAAAATCGCTGGTGTACAAATGATCCAGTGCCTCCTGGCCGTTTTCGGCTTCGGTAATGGCAATGCCCGTAACCCCAAGCAAGGTACTGATCACCTTGCGATTGATGGCGCTGTCATCAACCAGCAATAATTTGCGGTCTGAAAGGTCCATTTTAGAGGTTGAGGCAGTTCGCTTTTTGCTGACCGTTGGTTTCGCTCTGGCCAGTTCCGCCTTGAAGGTGAGGGTAAAGCACGAGCCTTCGCCCAGGGTGCTTTGCACGGTAATATCGCCATCCATCATGTGGGCCAGTTCGTGGGTGATGGCCAGGCCAAGCCCGGTACCGCCAAATTTTCTGGAGATCGAGCTGTCGGCCTGAATGAAGGGGGAGAACACGCGCTGGCGGGTTTCTTCGTTCATGCCCAGGCCGGTATCGGTAACCCGCAAACAGACAGTACAGCTCTTGCCATCATTATCCTTGGTAAAGGCTTCGATGCTGACCCGGCCTTCCTTGGTAAATTTGATGGCATTGGAGACCAGATTCGTCAGGCACTGACGCACTCGAACCGGATCAAAAGACAAGGCTTCGGGAAAGTCCGGGCTGATTGACAGGGGAAAATCCAGATTTTTGTCTTCTGCCTGGGCGGAGAATAATTTGTGAGTCTGTGTTACCAATTGCCCCAGATTGCCAGGCACTTTGGACAGTTCCATCTGGGCGGCGCTGATCTTGGAAATATCCAAAACGTCATTCAGTATGGTCATCAGCATATCACCGGATTCGATGATGGTCTCCACTTTTTCCGCGTCCGCAGGCGACAATTGGCTGGCCTCCAGGGCCTGGGCCATACCCAACATGCCATTGAGCGGGGTACGAATTTCATGGCTCATGGTGGCCAAAAAGGCGCTTTTGGCTTCACTGGCTTCTTCGGCCTGCATCTGTGCCGCTTCCAGCTCCCGTCGCCGGGCCATAATGTCTGACATATCCCGAATATACAGCATGGTCGTCTTGCCGTCTTCGCCGGGTACATCCACCCCCACCACCGAAACCGGTATGGTTCTATCTCCCAGTTTACAGGACAGATTGTCGGCGCGTGCGTGGCCGTTTGCACATACCTCTTCTAAAAATGTGCCCAGCTTTTCTTTCTCATGAGGGTGGAAATCAAAAGCTGAATATTGTGTGAAGTCTTTCCCGGCAAGATCCAGCATGGCAATGAAGGCCGGGTTGCAATCAATAATTCGGCTGCTTTTCTGATCAATCAGAATGACTGCATCGGGGGAAAGTTCTAAAATGGCTTTCCAGCGGGCCTCGGATAACATGGCGGCTTCGGCTTGTGAACGCGCAGTTTCCAGGGCGCTTTGCGTGGCCGTCAGCAAAGAGTTCAGGGCGACGGCGGCCTCGCCAATTTCGCCAGAGCTATCCAGATGGATAAGGTGTTTTTTGGCGTCTTCCGGCGCTTTGGCAGCTTGTCTAAGGGTGTAAATGAAGCTTTGAATGGGCTTTATTGTTTTGCGAAAAACAATAAAAAACAAAATGATAAAGTCTAGGATAACCAAAAGTGTAAGCAGGGTAATACCCGTGGCAATGCGGTTGTTGGTTCGGATGGTTTTGTGCTGGATGGTTTCCAGTTCTTCCAGACGGGCCGCCTGATTGGTCAGCACTTTGTCCTGTAATTGTTGCGATAATTGCCGAACATCCTGCATAATGCGGTCACCGGCAAGGCGGTTGTCATTGATGTAATGATCCAGCGCCTGGAGAGAACCATCTGAAATTTTCTGCTCGGTAGTTAAAATGTACTGGGTCAGTTCATTATCGTTCAACTCGCCGGACAGATATTTGAGTTCTTTTTGGGCAATCAGAAAGGCATCCAGCGCTGCATCCGACAGGCTGTTTGATAAATCGGCGCTGCGGTACAAAAGCTCCTGTACGGCGCTGCTCAGATCAAAGGCAAGCTGATAACGTTCCAGTACCTCATTTTGCTGGGCAAAGGCATGTCGGGTCGTGTTGGCCGCAATCAATGTCATGCCGCAAATAAAGGCGGTGGACACAATAAACGCCGCCATGATCAGCGTAAAACTCTTTTTCAGACTGTTCCTTGGCGAGTGCCTTAATGCCATATTTGTCCCCTGCTTTAGCACTCAAGCAGATTTAGATTAAATCAGAGTAAACATGTTTAGGTTGAGCCAAAAGAAGTTGCACTTTGTAGGCCTGATTTTTTCACACTAACCGAACTCTGTCTTCGACAAGCGCTCTGTCAGCGTTTAAAACAAGGGTGATCATGCGCCCCTGTGCCTACATAATATAAAGGACATAGTCTTAAACATGGATAAACGCCTGGATAATGCACGCCGGATCAAGGCGCCAACCGGCGACCGGCTGAACGCCAAAAGCTGGCTTGCCGAGGCCCCTTTGCGCATGTTGATGAACAATCTGGATGCGCAAGTTGCGGAAAATCCGCAAGAGCTGGTGGTGTATGGCGGTATTGGGCGCGCGGCGCGGGACTGGGACAGCTTTGATCGCATTATCACCGCCCTTAAAGACCTGAATGATGATGAAACCCTGCTCGTCCAGTCCGGCAAGCCAGTGGGGGTGTTTCGCACCCATCGGGATGCGCCCCGGGTGTTGATCGCCAATTCCAACCTGGTGGGTAAATGGGCCAATTGGGACCATTTCCACGAACTGGATAAAAAGGGCCTGATGATGTACGGCCAGATGACCGCCGGCTCATGGATATACATTGGCAGCCAGGGCATTGTGCAGGGCACCTATGAAACCTTTGTCGAGATGGGGCGCCAGCATTTTGGCGGCGATCTCGCCGGCAAATGGATCCTCACCGGCGGCCTTGGTGGTATGGGCGGGGCGCAGCCGCTGGCGGCGACCATGGCCGGGGCATCTATGTTGGCAGTGGAATGCCAGCCTTCGCGTATCGAAATGCGCCTGCGCAGCGGTTATCTGGACCAGAGCACCGACGATCTGGACGAGGCCTTGGCGATCATCAAAGATAGCAAAGCGCCGGTTTCGGTGGGACTTTTGGGCAATGCAGCCGACGTGTTTCCCGAGCTGGTTCGCCGGAACATTCGCCCCGATGCGGTGACTGATCAGACCTCGGCCCATGATCCCATCAATGGCTATCTGCCCAAAGGCTGGAGCCTTGATGAATGGGAGGATCGCCGCCAAAGCGACCCCAAAGCGGTGGAACGCGCCGCCATGGACAGCATGCGTGAACAGGTGGAGGCCATGCTGGCCTTTCATGCCATGGGCATTCCCACCTTTGATTATGGCAATAATATCCGCCAGATGGCACTGGAGGCCGGGTGTAAAAACGCCTTTGATTTTGAAGGCTTTGTGCCGGCCTATATCCGGCCGCTGTTTTGCCGCGGGGTGGGGCCGTTTCGCTGGGCAGCGCTGTCTGGCGATCCGGAGGATATTTACAAAACCGATGCCAAGGTCAAAGAGCTGATCCCGGATGATCCACATTTGCACAACTGGCTGGATATGGCGCGCGAGAAAATCCAGTTCCAGGGCCTGCCCAGCCGGATTTGCTGGGTCGGTCTGGGTCTGCGCGATAAGCTGGGCGTGGCGTTTAATGACATGGTGGCCTCGGGCGAGCTGTCTGCACCCGTGGTCATTGGCCGCGATCATCTGGACAGCGGCTCGGTCGCCAGCCCCAACCGGGAAACCGAAGGCATGAAAGATGGCTCGGACGCCGTGGCGGACTGGCCGCTGCTCAACGCCATGCTGGCCACCGCGTCCGGGGCAACCTGGGTCAGCATGCACCATGGGGGCGGGGTGGGTATTGGTTATTCCCAACATTCCGGTCTGGTGGTGGTTGCCGATGGCACCAAAGATGCCGAGGCGCGTTTGCGCCGGGTATTGTGGAATGATCCGGCCACCGGGGTGATGCGCCATGCCGATGCGGGCTATGCAGAGGCCATTGACTGTGCCCGGGAACACGGCCTTAATTTGCCTTCGATCTGAAGCGCAATTTTACGACCAAGAGGTCAAAGGAAGACAGAGCATGCGTACATCGCTGATCATCATTGATGACTTTTTGGACAATGCCCGGGCCTTTCGCGATTCCATATTGCAACTGGATTTTCCCGAAGATCACCGTCCCAAGGGGTATCCGGGGCGTAATTCGGCGGTGCGGATTCAGATCCCGGGGCTGGAACAAGAAATATCGCGCATCGTACAGGAACCCTTGCGCGCCAAGACCGAGGCTGGCCATGGCGGCGCGCGGATTACTCTTGAAGGGGACAAGGGCATGGCCGATGTGCATATCGATCCAGGCTATTGGTCAGGCATCCTGTATCTCAGCCGCCCCGAAGATTGTCAGGGGGGCACGGACCTGTTCCGGCACAAGGCCACCGGAACCGAACGCGCCTGTCTGGAAAAAAATGATCTCGAGGCGCTGGGGGTAACGGACCCACAGGAAGCGAACAAGATTTTCAATGAAATCCTGTTGAACGATACCCATAATGCCGAGGCGTGGGAGCGCACCATGCGCGTGCCCATGCGCTTTAACCGGCTGGTACTGATCCGCCCCTGGCTATGGCATACTGCCGGCCCTGGATTTGGTACCAATCTGGAAAATGGTCGCCTGATTTATCTTCTGTTTTTTGATCACGCCGGTGGGTGATGATGGGTACCGACCGAACACCCTATAAATAACCATCCTCGAGCAGGTCTTTCAGGTGCATGGCCGCAACGGGTTTGTCGTTCTCAACCACGAACACATTGGCGATGCGCCGTGTCGTTAGCTGGGCAATGACATCGCTGACCCGGTCCTGGCGGGTTACGGTATAAGGCGATGCGGTCATAAGGTCGGCGGCCGTTTTATCAAAAAAATCTGGCGCAATGGCGCGGCGCAAATCCCCATCGGTGATAATCCCGGTCAGTCGGCCATCTTCATCCAGCACGGCGGCGCATCCCATGCGGCCCTTGGTGATGGTGCCAAGCACATCCTTTGCCGGGGCATTCAAGGCCAGCTTTGGTGGTGGGGCGCGGCGGGTTTGCATCCAGTCGCTGACCCGTTGTAATTGCAGGCCCAGTTTGCCGCCGGGATGGCGATCGCCAAAGTCGGCGGCGGTAAAGCCGCGCCGTTGCATCACGGCAATGGCCAGGGCATCGCCCATGGCCAGGGTCATCGCCATCGAAGTGGTGGGCACCAGGCCATTGGGGCAGGCTTCGGGCACTTCGGGCAGGGCCAGCACGATATTGGCCGCTTTGCCGAGCGTCGAGCCGGGGCGGCAGGTAATGGCGATGATCGGGATATCGCGTTTGGTGCAATAGCGCAAAACATCGACCAGTTCGCGGCTTTCGCCGGAATTGGAGATGGCCACGACAGTTGACCCCGCGGTCACCATGCCCAGATCCCCGTGGCTGGCCTCGGCAGGGTGGACAAAAAACGATGGCGTGCCGGTGGAAGCCAACGTGGCGGCAATTTTGCGTCCGATATGGCCGGATTTCCCGACCCCCAAAACAATGCAATGGCCGCGGGTATCCATCAGGCATTGCACGGCATTGGAAAACGTTGGTCCATCCACAGCACCCGCCAATTGGTGCAAGGCATTGGCTTCGGCCTTGATCACCGTCTGGGCGGTGTTCAGATCTTTTTGGTTATCCATGGCAATGGCGTACCCGTGTTCAGGTGTATGGGCAAGGCAAGACGCTATTCAACGGTAACCGATTTGGCCAGATTGCGTGGCTGGTCCATATTGGTACCCAGCTTCAGCGCCGTAAAATAGGCCAGCAATTGCAAGGGAATGGCACAAACGATTGGTCCGGTCAGGCCCGGCATGTCAGGCAGGACAATGGTATGGCTGGCCCGTTCGGTAAAGTGTTTGGCACCGGCTTTGTCGGTAATGGCAATCACCCTGGCACCCCGGGCCGCCATCTCCTCGACATTGGAGATGGTTTTCTCCATCAACTCGTCGGTGGGGGCAATCACCACCACCGGCGTGCCCTCTTCGATCAGGGCGATGGGGCCGTGTTTCAGCTCGCCCGCGGCATACCCTTCGGCAGGCAGATAGGTCACTTCCTTCAGCTTTAACGCCCCCTCAAGGGCCAGCGGGTAATAGACGCCACGACCGATGAAAAAAAGTCTGCTTTGACGCGGCCAGCATGGGGGCAATCTCTTCGCACTGGGCTTTGACGGTAAGGGCCTTTTGTGACAGTTCAGGCAATTTACTCAAGGCCTTGATGTGATCTTTTTACCTGGTCATCATTAAGGCATCCGCGTGCCTGGGCGGTGCCCAGGGCGCTCATGGCCAATACGGCCAATTGGGCAGTAAAGGCTTTGGTCGAGGCCACCCCGATCTCTGGTCCGGCCAGGGTGCGCATGACCGCATGGGTCTCGCGCGCAATCGAAGATTCCGGTGCATTCAAGACGCCAATGGTGCTCATGCCCGCCTGATTGCAATAACGCATGGCCGCCAGCGTGTCGGCGGTTTCGCCCGATTGGGAAATAAACAGGGCCGCGCCGTTTTTGGGCAAAGCCGGGGTACGATAGCGAAATTCCGAGGCGATGTCGGTTTCCACATGCACGCCTGCCAATCCCTCGAACCAGTATTTGGCTACCGATGCCGCCAGATAAGCCGTGCCACAGGCGATGGCGATCAGGCGATCTGCTTCGGCCAGCAAGGGGGCCGCCTTGCCCAGGGTTGGCATATCATTTTCCGGGTCGATATAGGCCGCCATGGTGCGGGCCAGGGCCTCGGGCTGTTCATGGATTTCTTTTTCCATAAAATGACGGTAATTACCCTTTTCCGCCATAACGGCGGAAATACTGGCGGTCATGATGTCGCGCGTTACCGGCGTTCCGGTTTTGTCGCGCACGCAAACCTTATCAATGCTGACGACCGCGCTGTCGCCTTCTTCAAGATAAAGAACCCGTTTGGTAAAGGGGGCCAGCGCAAAGGCATCGGAGCCAACAAACATTTCCCCTTCGCCAAAGCCAACCACCAGCGGGCTGCCATGGCGGGCAGCATAGACGGTCTGGTTTTGATCACCAACCAGTGCGGCCACCGCATAGGCCCCTTCGAGACGCGCCACGCAGGCCATAAAGGCGTCTTCTGCGTCCAGTCCCTTATCCAGATAATGCTGGATGAGATGGGCAATAACTTCGGAATCGGTCTGGGTGGCAAACACATGGCCATTTTGCGCCAGTTCTTCACGTAAAAGTTTGAAATTTTCGATAATACCATTGTGAACAATGGCAACGTTGCCGGCCTGGTGTGGATGGGCGTTTTCCGTATTGGGGCGGCCATGGGTGGCCCAGCGGGTGTGGGCAATACCACACGTGCCATCAATGGGGGCATCATCCAGTTCGTGCTGTAGATTGATGATTTTTCCCGGTGCCCGGCGGCGCACGATACCCTGGCCATTAACTACGGCAATGCCGGCGGAATCATAGCCACGATATTCCAGACGGGTCAGTCCCTCGACCAGACGCGCACTGACCGGCCGATTGCTTACGATACCAACAATCCCACACATACAGCGTTCTCCCATGGACCAAAACGGGATGATCCACCTCAATAGCGCAATTCTTGTACCATGTTTGGCCTAAATATAACAATGAAATAGGTGCAACAATAAGCATAAACTAGATAAAAGCGCGGCTGGTAAACCAGTAAATGCCAAGGGTGAAAACGATGGTGCTGATGATCATCTGTCCTTGTTGGGTGCGGGCCTGGCCGACCAGTTGTCTGGACAGGGCAAAGGCCATCAGCCAGGCAGCAATTACCGCCAACTGACCAATTTCAACGCCGATATTAAATCCCCCAAGGGCCGCCAGATATTGGCCGGAGGGTAAGCCCGCTTCGCCAAGAACGCTGGCAAAGCCCGCGCCGTGAACCAGACCAAAGGCGGTGGTCAGGGCCAGACTGGCCCTAAGGGCCAGTTTTGCACTGGTAACCAATTGCCCATAACTGAGTACAAAAAATGCCAATCCGGCCCAGATAACCGGCGACAGCGCCCCCAGGCCCAACAAGGCCGCTCCGGTGAGAAACACAAATAACAGGGCAATACCTTTGGTGGCGCGGTTCCAGTCATGGCTGCCCGGTAATAACAATAATTCCATGGCAACGAAGGCAATGGAAAAGCCGATCATGGCCTCGATGGCGGTGCTGTTGGGGTGAATTATGCCTAAGGCCGCCAGACTTAGCGTGACGCTGTGACCAAGGGTAAAGCCGGTCACCAACAGGGCCACATCCTTATAATTTCGCGCCAGTAAAATCAGCGCCGTTACGAAGGCCAGATGGTCAAAACCGCTTAAAATATGGGTGATGCCAAGGTGGATATAGGTCGAGAAATTCGCCCAGAATCCATGGCGGGCCGACTCGCCATTATGGCCTTCCCGGGCGCGCATAACATGGGTGCGGTGGGCATTGGTAAACACAAATTCCCGTGCCTGATCATCATTTTCGATCTGGGCAATGTGAATATGGGTTGAGGCGAGATCAAAAAAAGCATTATTCTGGACGCGCCATCCCTCTGTTTTTACAGGGTTTTGACAGGTAAAATCAATCTTTACCTGCAAAGCCCCGGAGGAGGATGGCACCACCAAAGGCATTGTGGCTGTGCAGGGGCGTTCTTCCTGAAATACCTTTACGCTGGCTGCCAAATGCCCTGCCAACAAGGCTTCCAGCGCTGTATCGCGTTCGCTCAGCGGGATCAGCAAGGTCGCCTGGACCTGATCTATGCTGAATAGCATATGGACGGTGCGCCCGTCTTCGCGCCAGGTGGAAAAGGACCGGCTGGACGAATGTGCCAGCGCATTGCCCGTGGCCAATATCCACAACAACAATACCCAAAGAAGGCGGATCATTGCGGCGCGTCCGGGCTGAGTTCAATCTTTGCCTTGCGTTTCAGGCGATCAATATAGCGGCGCAGGGCCGCATCATCACGATCATCAAGATAGGCCGCCTCGACCTGATCACGCACGCTGGACAGTTCGGGTATGCGCGCCCGGGTCCGGTTTACCAGATACAGCCGCCAAACCCCGTTTTTATCCTGGATCCAGGGGGACCATTGCCCGGTGGGCAGACTTTTCAACGCGGCCAACGGCCCCGGTCCAACATAATCTTTCAGTTTTTGCGGGGGGATCAATCCATTGGGCACGGGGGGCGTCTGACCACCAAAGCGCTGGCGCAAATCCTCCGGGCTGGCCCCTTTTTTGAGGGCCTGATCAAAGGCAGTCATTTGTGCGCTGGCAGTTTGCCGGGGCAAGAAAACGGCTTTGACAAAAATGCGGGCCGGACGGGCAAAGCGGGCCTTGTTTTGAAAATAGAAATCCCGCAGACGCGCCGGGCTGACCGGTTTGGCCCGGCTGCGCGTGATCACATCCTTGGTTACGGCCCCCACCAGAGCATTGCGCAAGGTGGGGTCTTCTTCGGCCAGCCCCCGGTTCAAGGCCCGCTGGACCAGTAATTCCTCTTCAATCAGCCTTTGCATGATCACGGCTTTGTCTTCATTGCTCAGTACATTGCGTTTGCCCGCCGAAACCGCATTCAGTGCCCGTGCCAGATCGGCACGCAGGATAACCGCATCATTCACCCGGGCCACGGCCCCCGGGGGCATGGCATTGCTGGCATTGTTGCCGCCAATCAGCGCACTTAATGACGCCATCGCCAGCCCGCCTATAATGCCGCCCAGAAACAACAGGCGACGCCATGGCGGAGATTTAGTTTTGCTCAAGGCTCGCAGTTTCCTTGTTCTTGGCAACGGCCCGCAAGTAAATAGGCGAAGACCAGGCGCGGTTTTGCACATCCGCCAGACAATTATCACTGGCCGGGGTGCGATAGTCACCATAGCAGGGATTCACCGCTACGCATTTGCCGTTTTCATCAAAAATACAGCGCAAATTGGCCCCGTTTATGGTCGGTGTGGCCTCTTGTATGGCGCGTACATAATAAAGGGCATCACGTCCACCCGCCAGATAGTCGGGATCATCAAACTCCACCGTACAGCCCTGGCCCTGATCATCACAGGGAATGCTTTTCCAATTATCATGGATCAGGTTTTCCACCGGTTCACCGGCGACCATTTGCGGGGTGATTTTCACCACTTCAATGCGCACGATTTTCAGGCGCTCATCGGAGGGGTTATAGCATTCCCCTCGGCACAGCTTGTCCAGCCGATCCGCGGGCAGGCCCTGATTGGCAAAATCCGGGCAACCGGGTTTTTGCTTATAGGCCCCGGCGGCGCGGACCTGAAAGTGTGGGGTGTCGTTCATGTCCAACTGGCTACCCATGGGGTATGCCTTGCCGTCCTTGTCTACCATGTCAAACCACAAAAGAATGCGTGGCCCGGAGGTGCCATAGGTTTCACGGCGTTGCAGGGCATCCCAGACCGCGCCGCGGCTGCGACCGGTGGCATGCACGGCGGTCAGGCCACCGGTGCTGAAGAAACTGGCCTGACGTTCCAGCTCCAACAACTGAAAGCCCGCATTGGCAAATACGCTATCGCGGGTGATGGGCAGAGGCGTGGCCAGCTTTTCCTTGGTGGGAAAGAGCTGTTGCCGCCATTTTTCGTTAATTACGCCAGCGGCCTCGGTATTGCGGGTGCGGGCATAGGCTTTATAGCCGGTGCCGGGGCGGGCGCGGTGATTATCTGAGGCAGCGACAAAGCCCCAGTTAAAGCGGGTAGGCTTGTCGGCCCCTTTGTCAAAATTGCTGATGGCCAGGCCGTATTGCACCGACACGGCGGGGCGGGAATTAAAGGCAGGCAAAAAGCAATCGGTGCACTGGCCGGCATCCAGCCATTCCGAGGGCTCTTCGCCAGAGATAATGGTATGCCCGGCAACACCCAGATTGGCATAAGCTTCGCGGGTTTTAATGGCGCGCAGATTGCATTCATTTGGTTTTTCACCGGCCTTCATGCATCGGGTGCGGATGATCTCGCCGGCCTGCCAGCAGGATGGCAGATAATTGGCCGAGGGTTTGGGGCAGGTGGCCACCAGTCCCTTATCATCAATGATATTGATGGCGCGCCAGGGGCGGTATTCTTCGGAATTGCCATGACCGGACATAATCTCGATCAGGGTTTGTTTTTCCGGGTGCATTTTGGCTTTCAACTGTTTGTCAAAACTGGTGCCCGGCGGTGTGTAAAAGCCCCAGGTGGTACCATGGGGGATCATGAGATAATCCAGCTTTTGCGAGTTTAACCGCGTGACCAGCTCGCCGGGATCAGCCGCCAGTTCATAACAATTAAGGGGCAGATCCGCCGAAGACAGATTCGGGTCACAATCGGGAACGGCCCGAATTTCGGCGGCATAGGTGCGAAAATCGTAATAATCCTGGCGGTGTTTGAAATCGGCCAGGGATACGCGCCAGTCCATGGCTGTGGCCGATTTGCGAATCGTCTGGCTGGCCGGACCCGCCGCTGCAATGGGACGCAGGCTGATCTGGTCATCATCCAGGCCTTTGAAAATCACATTTTTATGGCCGTAATGGTCCATGGGCGTGCGGCCAACTTGCGACCATTCAAACCCCATAAAGGCCACGATGTCCGGATTGGCCGGATCCCCGGCACGGGCATTACATTGGCGAATGCTGTCCTTGGTTTCGGCCCAGCGTGCCGGGGTCGAGGCCTCGGCATGATCGTTTATCGACCAGAAATCGATGGCCGAGCAATAGCGGGCAAAATCACAGGCATCAGCCATGGGATGTGAGCCTTCGCCGCCATAAATCGGCAATGACCATAAAAACGCATCGGTGGAAAAGGTGGTGTGCACATGCAGATCGCCAAACAGGATTTGCTTGGGGGCATTCTGGCCCAGCTCGGCGGCTGCCAGGGCTTGTCTGACTTCGCGTGTTTTAATGACTTTGGCTGGCACCGCTTCGCCAATAATTTCACCCGTGCCGCGATGTTTGCCATACCAGTTCTGTTTGGCACCATACAGATAAACGCCGCCACCAAGGATTATGGCCAGCAAGGTCAATCCAAAAAATTTTACAATACGCATGTCAGTCTCCCCAATTGCACATAAATTAGGGTGATACGGGGCGTGCTGGCAAGCGAAACCAGTTTAAAATGAAAATAAGTTTTGGGATGGCCGGGCGAACGGTGCTCAGCGGCTCTCTGCAAACAGTTCGCGGCCGATCAGCCAGCGGCGGATTTCCGACGTGCCGGCACCAATTTCATAGAGTTTGGCATCGCGCAGCAACCGCCCGGTGGGGTATTCATTGATATAGCCATTGCCGCCCAGAATTTGTATCGCTTCCAGCGCCATCCACGTGGCGGCCTCGGCGGCATAAAGAATGGCCCCGGCGGCATCTTTTCGCGTGGTCTTGCCACGGTCACAGGCCTGGGCTACTGCATAAACATAGGCCCGTGCACTGTTCATGCGCACATACATGTCTGCCAATTTACCCTGGATCAGCTGGAATTCGCCAATGGCCTGGCCGAACTGTTGGCGTTCGTGCACATAGGGCAGAACAATATCCATACAGTTTTGCATCAGCCCCAATGGTCCGGCAGCCAGTACCGTGCGTTCGTAATCCAGACCGGACATCAAAACTTTAACGCCGCCGCCCAGCGGCCCCATAATATTGGCGGCGGGCACTTCACAATCTTCAAACACCAATTCTCCGGTGTCCGAGCCGCGCATGCCCAACTTGTCGAGTTTCTGGGCGGTGGAAAATCCCGGCATGCCCTTTTCAATCAGAAAGGCGGTGATGCCACGAGAGCCCGCCTCAGGATCGGTTTTGGCATAGACCACCAACACATCGGCCCCCGGGCCATTGGTGATCCACATCTTTGTACCGTTCAGCACATAGACATCGCCTTTTTTCTCGGCCTTTAAGCGCATGGAAACCACGTCTGACCCGGCCCCGGTTTCAGACATGGCCAGGGCGCCCAGCTGTTCACCGGAAATCAGGCCGGGTAAATATTTTTCTTTTTGCGCCGGGCTGGCCCACCGCCGGATCTGGTTGACGCACAGATTGGAATGCGCCCCATAAGACAACCCAACCGAGGCCGAGGCGCGGCTGATCTCTTCCATGGCGATAACGTGTTCCAGGTAGCCAAGGCCCGCGCCGCCATCTTCTTCCTCAACGGTCAGGCCCAACAGGCCCAATTCGCCCATTTGAGGCCACAAATCCCGTGGAAAAACATTGCTTTCGTCGATTTGTGCCGCCCGCGGGGCGATGCAGTCTTCGGCAAAATTGTGCACGGTGTCGCGGATCATGTCCGCGGTTTCACCGAGGTTGAAATCAAAGGGGGTGATGGCGTTTGCAGTCATAAAGTGGCGATAGCACGGGAAGGAAAAGCATGCATCCTTTTTTTCATTATGCACGCAATTTGTCGCGCTCCCTTAAAGGTTTGCAAACCTAGTCTATCAGCATGGCTTTAATGAATTCGCATCACAATAGCCCGGTTATAGAGAGGTTTGTTATGTCTGGGATTCAGCATATTTTCCATCGGTTTTGCGGCTTTAAAGCCGAACAAAAAGGCAGTGTGGCGATATATTTTGCGCTCAGCCTGATGGCGATAACCACCCTGATCGGCGTGGCTCTGGATTATGGCCGAGCCATGAATATGCGTGCCACTTTGGGGGCGGCGGCCGATGCGGCGGCGCTGGCTACCGCGCATGACCCGGATATTTCGGCGAAAAACCTGCAAAAGCGTGCCGAGGCCTTCTTTCTGGCCAACACACAAAACAGCGCCTTTGGTGTCAACTATACCGTCGAGGCCAAGGAATTGCCCGACGGCAACGGCGTGCATATTGCGATAAATGCGCAAATTGATACCACGCTGATGTCTCTGGCCGGGGTCGATCATTTCAATGTCACTGCCGAAAGTGAGGCGGTGTACAGCTCGAACAAGGTCGAGCTGGCCCTAGTGCTGGATAATACCGGCTCCATGAGCAGCGGTAATAAAATCAAGACCCTGCGCAGTGCCTCGTATGATCTGATTGACCAATTGCTGCCCAATGGCAATCCATCAGAAAATGTGAAAATCGGCATCGTCCCTTTTGATCTGGGCGTGAAAGTCGGTACCCAGTACAAGGGTGCGAATTGGATCAAATTCCCCAATAACGGGAATGACAATACCGGCGACAAAAAGAAGAAAAAGAAAAAGAAGAAAAAGAAGAAAAAAAGGGCAAGGACGACGATAACGACGACGACCATAATGATGATAACGACCATGATGACGACGATGGCCACGATAATGACCATGGCGATGATGATGGTCATGATAATGACCATGGTGACGATAACGACCACGGTAACAATGACGGTCACGACAATGGTGACGATGATGGTCATGATAATGACCATGGTGATAACGATCACGGTAATAATGATGACCACGACAATGGTGACGACGATGGCGACGATGACCATGGTGACGATGACGGTGACGGCGATGGCAATGGCAATGGTGGTGCCAATGAAGGGCCGGAATGGAAAGGGTGTGTTGGTCCGCGGGAACCCAATAAGGATGTTGATGATTCAACCGCGACCGGTTTCTATAAAATTCCCGCCATTTATGACGACCAGACCCCATGCGAGCTGGCCGCTATTTTGCCGCTTACCAATGATAAATCGGCGCTGAATAACAAGGTCAGCGAAATGAAGCCGGTCGGGTGGACCTATGTCCCCGAAGGGCTGGCGTGGGGCTGGCGTGTGCTCTCATCGCCGGTACCTTATGACCAGGGCGCGTCTTATGCGGATCAGGACTGGAAAAAAGTGCTGGTGTTGATGACCGATGGCGAAAACACCGTCAAATGGTCGTGGGACAAGGGCTGGCCCAAGGCAAAGACCAATACCACCAAGACCAGCGGTGATCAGAAAACCAAAACCTTGTGTCGTAATATCAAGGACGAGGGCATCACGATCTATACCGTGGCCTTTCAGGTCAATTCCAGCAGCACCCGTAACATGCTGGAAGACTGTGCCAGTTCAACGGATCATTATTTTGATGCCCAGAACAATTCGGCACTGGAGGCAGCCTTTGCCAAGATTGCCGGTGACATCAACAATCTGCGTCTCAGCAAATAGGGCCTAGCGGTTTAACCGTCTGAGCAGATAATAAGCACTGACCACCACCAGCAAGACCCCCAGAAAGGCTTGTCCCGGCCCCTTGGCCAGTTCCAGATTGGTGGTGATGCTGTCTGCATTCTGGATTTGCCATAATCCGCCCAGGGTCATGGCAATGCCGATAATGCCCATGAGAATGAAAATGATGCGGCCCCGGTCATAGGCTGGCTGAAAATCACCGCTGTCGGGAGTGATTTGGGCATCGGTCAACAGGGTTTGCGGGTCCAGGTCGGTCTCCTCATAGACCGGCTCGTCATAGGCGAACGGCTCGACCCCTTCATCGAGGGCATCATAACGGATGGTTGGCTCTGGGTTTGCTTCATAAGGTTCCAGAAACATTCCGTCCTGGTCGACAAAGGGCGGGGTTGCCTCTTCATCATGGCTCACATCCGTTGTGGGCAAATCTTGGGTCGGGACCTGGTCTTCGGCCTGCAATTGCAGAACCTCATCCTGGGGTGCGTCTGTATCATCGGCGGCAATGGTTTCCAGACGGCCGGTGATTTGCTCGGCGATTTCCGCCATCGGGTTGGCCGTTGGTTCCTCGGTCACTGTCTCCGGGGTATTGATTTCTGTTGGAGGTGTCTCGGTTTCGAACGCTTCATCCAGCGATACCAGATCTTCTTGCGTTTCACTTGCCTCGATAGGCGATGGAATATCCACCGGGGCAGGGGCGGGCGTGTTGGTGGCGCTTTCAATAATGGTATCGCCATTGCCATTCAGATCAAACATGACCTTCAGTGGCGTTTCCCCCTGTTGTTCGCTGGCCATTTGCATGTCACACAAGGGAGGTAATTGCGGGGTTGGCGCAATCACGCTGGCCTCGGGGGATGCCAAAAAGAGGGCCTTTTCGGCGGCGCGGCGACGCACCAGCGCATCAACCACAATAATCTCACCGTTCAGGCTGGCCCGGCGCCAGGCATCAAAGCCGGCGGCCGCGGCCACCGGACAGCCTTCGTTCAGGCGGCGCAGTACAGAGCTGGACTGAAAATGCTCCAATCCGATGTTAAAGGTCAGAGAGACCAGGGCATCGAACTGATTCTGGCTCAGCGGCGCATAAATCAGGTCACACAACGGACCTTCCAGCTGTTTGACATCCCAACGCAGCAAATCCGATGCATCGTTTTTGCTGATTTGTGTGCCTTTTCGGGCCGAAACCGTGTGGCCATAGCCAACCACCCAGCCGCCATTGGCCAAGGGGGCCGCCTTGGCCCGAAAGCCTTCAAACGCCTTGATCAGTTCAAACCCAGTGGGTGATGTTACATATCGAGCCATTGCCATGCCGTATCAAACCGGGACAGGTAGGAAGCGTCCCGCATCAGACTTTGCAAAGGTCAGGCCATTTTGACTTGGGGGGTGTCCCCTGACTTCGGTATCTTCTTGGGGGCTGGAATGCCCCCTTTTGGACAGGTTAGCACGAACATGGACAGGCCAATGGCCCGCCCATGCTATAGACAACCTGGCTCAGTTGGAGGCAGGGCCGTACTGATTTTCTTCAGGGTCGCTTTTCAGAACCATATTGCCAAGAAAAACAAGGATAAAGGTTGAAATCGCACCGGCAATGGCGCTGGGTACGAGGATGGATCTGGAGGCCTCCATACTGGCTTTCATGGCGCCCATAATATCCGCGCCGGCGGCCTGGGCGGCGGCGGCAACTGTCGCCTGGTCAAAACCTGTGATCATATAGACCAGTCGTGTAGCCACAAAACTCAAGCCAAAGTTGACCAGCAAGACCAGCAGAACCATCCAGGCAGACTTGCCGGCATCATGCAGGCGCTTGGACCAGAGACTTAACCACATCCAAGCCAATACCAGGCCAATCGGAATAGAAAGTAATGCAAATGACATGGAAACAAGGTTCAGCATGGCCAATATAAAATTGATCGCGATCAGGATGATTGCACTTTTTTGAAATTGTGCCGGGCTGATACGTCCCTTTAGACTGAAATATAGATTACCCATGGTGGCTCCTTATAATTTGGTATCTGGTTTGTCCCAGATTTTTTTGCCTGAGTGATTTCAGACCCGACCTTGATAAAGCCAAGTTGTTCATACAGCAAGGTTTGTTCTTTTTCCGATCCCGCTCTGGATTGCCGGGACAGGCCGGCAAGGACAGGGGTATTAAGTGCAAACATCATACCCCACCCATGCCCGTGTGGGACAAGGTTTTACTATCCTCACCCCAAAAGCATCGCACCGACATGGAAACAAGCTCTTTCCTCTCCCGGGCGGGAGAGGGATAAGGTGAGGGGGCATAGGCTTAAAGACAGAGCGCAGTCTTTGCTGCACCATCCCCTCACCCCGGCCCTCTCCCCAGGGAGAGGAAAAAATTCCCCGCATAGCCAACCCAAGGGTCAATGAGGGTCATGCCTTACCCCTCGGTGTCCCTGCCCGTACCCCTTAAGTACCCCTAAAATGAAAAAATATGACCCTGAAATGTCCCTTATTTATCCCTGATTGCCCCTGCCTATCCCTTCCAAAAAGCGGGGATAAACCGGGCTTGTCTGCGGGTGGCATTTCGGCATTAGAATGAATGATTTGGATACGGGGCTGCGATTAAAACAGGCCTTCAATCTGGCCGTCCTCATTCAGGCGAATGCTGTTGGCGGCAGGCACGCGGGGCAGGCCTGGCATGGTCATCACCGCGCCGCAAACCACCACAACAAAGCCGGCACCGGCGCTAAGGCGCACCTCGCGTACGGGCAAAGTATAGCCGGTGGGCGCCCCCACCTTGGTCGGGTCTGTGGAGAAAGAATATTGGGTTTTGGCGATGCAGACCGGCAAATCCCCATAGCCCGCCTGCTCCCAGGAGGTGAGCTGGGCCAGCACTTTGGCGTCAATTTCCACACCATCGGCGCGATAAATCTGCCGGGCCACGGTTTCGATTTTTTCCAGCAAAGACGGGCTGTTATTATAAAGCGGGTGGAATTTGGCTTTGCCGCTGTCGGCCAGATTGGCGGCTTTTTGCGCCAATGTGGTGGCGCCTTTGCCACCATCCTGCCAATGCGTGGCCAAGGCCACCTCTATGCCCAGATCGGCACAATAGCGCGTAATCGCTTCGATTTCGGCATCGCTGTCGGCGTCAAAGCGATTGATGGCCACCATGGCGGGAACGCCATAGCGGGCAATGTTTTCAAGATGGCGGCCCAGATTGGCGCATCCGGCCGCGACGGCCTCTGGGTTTTCGCTGCCAAGAGCATCTTTGGCCACGCCGCCATGCATTTTCAAGGCGCGTATGGTGGCAACCACCACCACGGCGTCCGGGGTAAGGCCCGCTTTGCGGCATTTAATGTCAAAGAATTTCTCGGCCCCCAGATCAGCCCCAAAGCCGGCTTCGGTGACCACATAATCGGCCAGCTTCATGGCGGCCTTGGTGGCGATGACCGAATTGCAACCATGGGCGATGTTGGCAAACGGGCCGCCATGGATAAAGGCGGGATTGTTCTCCAGCGTTTGCACCAGATTGGGTTCCAGGGCGTCTTTCAGCAGCACCGTCATGGGGCCATCGGCGTTCAGGTCCTTGGCCTTGATATGCTTGCGATCACGGGTTTCGCCAACGACCATATTGCCAAGGCGGGTTTGCAGATCGGCCAGATTTTCGGCCAGGCAAAAACAGGCCATCACTTCGGAGGCCACGGTGATGTCAAAGCCGCCCTGTCGCGGATAGCCGTTCACGGCACTGCCCAGCGAGGTAACAATATCGCGCAAGGATCGGTCATTCATGTCCAGACCCCGCCGCCAGCTGATGCGGCGCACGTCGATGTCCAGGGCATTGTCCCAATAGACATGATTGTCGATCAGGGCCGCCAGCAGATTATTGGCCGCGCCAATGGCATGAAAGTCGCCGGTAAAGTGCAGATTGATGTCCTCCATGGGTACCACCTGCGCATAACCGCCGCCGGCAGCGCCGCCCTTCATGCCAAAACAGGGGCCCAAGGATGGTTCACGCAGGCATACCATGGCGCGCTTGCCAATGGCGTTCAGGCCATCGGTCAGGCCGATAGAGGTGGTGGTTTTGCCCTCACCGGCGGGGGTAGGTGAAATGGCGGTGACCAGAATCAGGCGGGCCGGGTCGCGGGTCGGCTGTTGCGTCAGCCAGCCGAGCGAGACCTTGGCCTTGTCATGGCCATAGGCCTTTAAGGCGCTGGCCGGGATATCCAGTTTGCTGGCGATGTCACTGATCGGGCGCATGTTGGCGGCACGCGCAATTTCAATATCCGACATGGATGGTACTCCTGATGGGTTCCCCGGCATTTTTATTTTCATGCAGTAACATGCCTAATTTGAAATGCACGTTTTTTTGTAGGGTGTGTAAACATGCCGCAGGGAAGGAGAATGAGAAGCGGATACGGCCTTGGGATGGTCTTGCGACGCTTTGCCTGCTAGAACGGGTAGGTATTTAGCCAATGATACCGGGATATACCGTGGAGTCCTATAAAACCGTATCCAGAAATGGTGGCCAGCCTCATCGTGGGGATATGCTGGGGGACCCGGTGCGACTGGCCATTGCCGATAAAAACCCGTTGATAATCCGCGGGTTGCGCTCTCTTTTTACCGAGGATAGGCGTTTCGAGACCGTGGTGGCGGCCACCGATGGGGAATTGTTTCTGGATTGTGTGGAACGCATGCAGTTCGACATCGGCATTATTGGCTGGGATATGCCGTTTTGTAATGCGCAAGGGGTGCTGGAGGCGTTGGCTGATCGTGAAGACGCGCCGAGCATCATCATTTATACTGGCAATCCTGGGGATGGTATTGCTGAACAGGCCATGGCGCTGGGGGCGGCGGGTTTTTGCTCGAAAACTCAGCCCCCGGAACATTTGATGGACATGATCATGTCGGTGGCCGGGGGGCAGATGGTGTTCCCCCTCAGTCGGGGCAGGCGCCTTGATCCTCTGGCCAGCCTGACCGCCCGGGAACGTGAAATCTTGCAAGCCCTGTGTGATGGTAAAACCAATGCGCGACTGGCCAAGGCCTTTGGGGTTTCTCCCAATACCATCAAGTTTCATTTGCGCAATTTATACGAAAAGCTGGGGGTGCAGAACCGCGCTGCGGCAGTGGCCATGCTGCTTTCCCGATAACTACCCAAACGGGTGGGTTTTGCCCTACCCGTAAGATATTTTTCGCCCACCTCTCCTGATCGGGACAGGCCCCCATTTGCCGGCTAATTCTCACACAGAATTGATCTTGCGAATGAGGGGAGCGCCATGGGCGAGACACCAAATACGTCCTTACCAGCCGATTTTGCCTATGCTTTGCGCAAAGTGACCGAAATTGCGGCCTGTGCGGCGGCGGCCTGGATCGGGCGCGGCGAGCAGGAACGGGGCGATGGGGCCGCCGTGGCCGCCATGCGCACGGTGCTGAACCGTCTGCCCATTGATGGCCGTATCGTCATTGGCGAGGGCGAAAAAGACGAAGCCCCCATGCTGTATAACGGCGAGACCGTGGGCACGGGTGGTCCGGCACTGGATATTGCCGTGGACCCGGTTGAGGGCACATCGTACCTCGCCAAGGGGCTGACCAATGCCATGGCCACCATAGCGGTGGCTCCGCGCGGCACCATGTTTGACCCGGGACCAGCCTTTTATATGCGCAAATTTGCCGCCCCCGGCGCGGCTAAAGGTGTGGTGGATCCCACCTTGCCAACCCGGGAAAACTTGGCCGAACTGGCCAAGGCATTGGGCAAGATGGTATCGGAATTGCGCATCTATGTGCTTGAAAAACCAAGGCACAAGCGTTTGGTGCGCGAAATTCATGAGGCCGGGGCGCGGACCATGCTGTACCCGGCGGGGGATGTGGCCGGTGCCATTATGGCGGCCTTGCCAGAGTCAGGTATCGATGCCTTGCTGGGCACGGGCGGGACCCCGGAGGGGTTGTTGACGGCCTGTGCCATTCAGGCCCTGGGCGGTGAATTCATGGGCAAGCTGGACCCGCAATTACACACCGAGAAACAGGCGGTTGATGCCGCTGGACTGGACATTAATCACTGGATGAAGCTGGACCAGCTGGTGCGCTCCAAAGATGTGGTATTTTGCGCCACGGGCATCACCACGGGCCTGCTGTTTGATGGCGTGGAAGAACGCCATGGGTGTTACAAAACCCAGACACTGATGCTCAGCGGCATCACCCGGGAACGACAGATATTGACCAGCTGGTTACAGAAACAGGAAGTTGATGAGGCGCTGAATGCCGCCGCCCCACATACCGAACCGGAAACCGTGCAGGAGGGAGGCTGATATGCCCAAGAACAAAAAACTCAACCGCCCGATTATCCTGGGCGTGGTTGGTGACAGCGCCGTTGGCAAAACCACCCTGTCCAAGGGTATTGCCAAAATCCTGGGCGAAGACCGGGTAACGGTGATCTGCACGGATGACTATCATGCTTATGACCGTAAGGAACGGGCGAAAAACGGCATTTCCGCGCTGGATCCCAAGGGCAATTATATCGATATTCTGGAGCAGCATCTGGCGCTTCTTCGTGAAGGCAAACCGATCCTGAAGCCCATATATAATCACGATCATGGCACGCTGGATCGCCCGGTTTATGTGGAACCAAAGGAATATGTGATTGCCGAAGGTCTGCTGGGCTATACCACTCGGGCCATGCGCGATTGCTATGACGTGAAAATTTACCTGGACCCGCAGGAGGAGCTACGCCGCCGCTGGAAAGTCGAGCGCGACACCACCAAGCGCGGGTATAGCGAAGCGCAGGTGCTGGCCTCGCTGGAAAAACGCAAAAGCGACAGCCCGGCCTTTATTCATCCGCAACGCATGTTTGCCGATATTATTATCCGTTTTCAGGCGCCCCCGGACGAGGCCCATGGCGAGGATGTGCACCTGGATGTGTTGCACATTTTACGCCCCACTTTGCCGCACCCGGATTTCACCAAAGTGATCGAGGCCAGCGGCAATGGCATGCTTTCGCTGGAATTAACCCGCGATAACGGCAAACCGGTGGATGTTTTAGGGATTAATGGCGCGATATCGGATCGTCAGGCCACCCGAATCGAGGACTATTTGTGGAGCCAGATCCCCGAGGCCAGTTACTTGCGGGAAATGGTCGGGCAAATTGCCGGTCCGGTGCGCAGCCATCCGCTGGCCTGACGCAATTGCTTGTCGCCTATCACATGGTCAAAGCGGCGCTTGGTGAACACGCGCTGTAACAGGGAAAGACGATACTATGACAGCCTCGCAAAAAGATATGGCCAACGCCATTCGCGCACTTTCGATGGATGCGGTGCAACGCGCCAATTCCGGTCATCCGGGCATGCCCATGGGCATGGCAGATGTGGCCACAGTGCTTTTCAGCAAGTTTATGAAATTTGATGCCAAAGACCCCAACTGGGCCGACCGGGACCGCTTTGTGCTCTCGGCCGGGCATGGCTCCATGCTGCTTTATTCGCTGCTCTATCTGACCGGCACCGAAGGCTGGTCGCTGGAAGACCTTAAAGACTTTCGCAAGCTTGGTTCCAAAACCGCTGGTCACCCTGAATACGGCCATGCGCCGGGCATTGAAACCACGACCGGGCCGTTGGGTCAGGGGCTGGCCACGGCTGTGGGCATGGCCATGGCTGAAAAAAATGCTGCGCGCCCGTTATGGCGAAGATCTGGTGGATCACACCACCTATGTGATTGCCGGGGATGGCTGCCTGATGGAAGGGGTTAGTCATGAAGCTGCCGGTCTGGCCGCGCGCCATGACCTCTCCAAGCTGATTGTGTTGTGGGATGACAATGACATCACCATTGACGGCGCGACCGAGATTGCGACCTGTGAAGACACGCTGGCTCGTTTCCAGGCCTATGGCTGGTCCGTTCGCCGGGTGGATGGCCACGATCCGGACGCGATCGAGGCCGCCATTGCCGCTGAGCAGCAAAGCGATCGACCATCATTGATTGCCTGTAAAACTGTGATCGGTTTTGGCTCGCCCAATAAGGGCGGCACCTCTGGCGTGCACGGCGCGCCCTTGGGTGATGAGGAAATTGCGCTGGTGCGCGAAAAGCTGGGTTGGCCCTATGCGCCGTTTGAAATCCCGGACGCGATATTGGCAAGCTGGCGCGCTATTGGGGAACGCGGCGGCGTGGCCCGTGAAGACTGGATGGAAAGGCTGGAAATTTCTACGCAATCCGAACGCTTTATCGAGGATATTGCCGGCACATTGCCCGCCGATTTTGATGCGACTGTGAATGAAATCAAGCACGACTTTGTCCGCGAAGGCAAAAAGATTGCCACCCGCATCACCTCCAAAATGACCCTGGACGGCCTGACCCAGGCAGTGCCGGCTATGGTGGGCGGCTCTGCCGATCTGACCGGCTCGAACGGTACCCTGGCCACGGGCATGACTCTGGTTACGCCCGATGATGCCAGCGGCAATTATATCGAATACGGCGTGCGCGAATTTGGCATGGCCGCGGCGATGAACGGCTTTGCCCTGCATGGCGGCTTCATCCCCTATGGCGGCACATTTTTGGTCTTTGCAGATTATATGCGCCCGGCCATTCGCCTGTCGGCATTGATGGGGGCGCGGGTGATTTATGTGATGACCCATGATTCCATCGGTCTTGGCGAAGACGGCCCCACCCACCAGCCGGTGGAAACGCTGGCTTCTTTGCGGGCGATCCCGAACTGTCTGGTTTTCCGCCCCGCCGACGGGGTGGAAACCGCCGAATGCTGGGCCTTGGCGCTGAAAGCCCATGAGACGCCCTCTATCATGAGCCTGACGCGCCAGGGTCTGGTCCCGATCCGGGTGGAGCATACGGACGAAAATCTCAGCGCCAAAGGGGCCTATGTCCTCTTTGAACCCGATACCGGCCGCGATGTGACCTTGTTGGCCACCGGGTCCGAGGTCGAGATTGCGGTGGCGGCCTCGGACGCGCTGGCCAAGG
This sequence comes from Robiginitomaculum sp., assembly GCA_030949705.1. Taxonomy (GTDB): domain Bacteria; phylum Pseudomonadota; class Alphaproteobacteria; order Caulobacterales; family Maricaulaceae; genus Robiginitomaculum_B. Next base: position 57,992 of record JAUZSF010000025.1, read on the forward strand.
AAGGCATTCGTGCCGCCGTGGTGTCCATGCCGTGTTTCGAACTGTTCGCCGCGCAAGATGCCGATTATCGCGCCCAGGTGCTGGGAACGGCACCGCGCGTAGGTATTGAAGCCGCCGTAAGCCAGGGTTGGGGGCGCTGGCTGGGCGAAAACAGCGCCTTTATCGGCATGGACGGTTTTGGTGCCTCGGCACCGGCCCCCGATCTTTACAAACATTTTGGCATTACCGCCAAAGCCATGGCGGATGCCGCCAAGGCCTTAATTCCTTAAGGAGAGACCAACATGGCCCGCATTTCCCTTCGTCAACTGCTCGACCATGCCGCCGAGCACAGCTATGGCCTGCCGGCGTTCAATGTGAACAATATGGAGCAGATCCAGGCCATTATGGCCGCCGCTGCCGAGGTTGAAGCCCCGGTGATTTTGCAGGCCTCGAACGGGGCGCGCGGTTATGCGGGCGATGTGATGTTGCGCAAACTGATCGAAGGGGCCGAGGTGATGTATCCCAACATCCCGATTTGCGTGCACCAGGATCACGGCAATAACCAGCAAACCTGTTATTCGGCCATTCAAAACGGCTTTTCATCGGTGATGATGGATGGGTCCTTGGAGGCCGATGGCAAAACCCCGGCCTCTTACGAATATAATGTCGGCATTACTGGCGAGGTCACCGATGTCGCCCATAAGGTCGGCGTTTCGGTGGAAGGGGAGCTGGGTTGTCTTGGCTCTTTGGAAACCGGTGAAGGTGAAAAGGAAGACGGCCACGGCTTTGAAGGCAAATTGTCTCGCGACATGCTGCTCACCGATCCGGTACAGGCCGCCGATTTTGTCGGGCAGACCCGGGTGGATGCGCTGGCCATTGCCATGGGCACATCCCACGGGGCGTACAAGTTTTCGCGCAAGCCCACCGGCGATATTCTGGCCATGGATGTGGTCAAGGCCATTCATGCCCGTTTGCCCGATACACATCTGGTGATGCACGGCTCGTCCTCGGTACCGCAGGAATTACAGGATATTATCAACGCCAATGGTGGCGATATGCCCCAGACTTACGGCGTGCCGGTCGAGGAAATTCTGGAAGGCGTTAAATACGGCGTTCGCAAGGTGAATATCGACACTGATTTACGCCTGGCGGCCACCGGACAGGTGCGCAAAGTTCTTACCAATGACAAGGCGCAATTTGATCCGCGCAAATATCTTAAACCTGCCCGCGAGGCCATGCAGGCCTTGTGCAAGCTCCGCTATGAACAATTTGGTGCGGCCGGGCAGGCGGGCAAGATCAAACCCATCACCCTGGCCGACATGGCCGTGCGCTATGCCAGCGGGGAATTGGACCCGGTGGTTTCAAAAGAAGGAGTGGCGGCATGAGCACGAAAACCTATGACGCAGGCGTCAAGGATTACCGGCTGACATACTGGGATCCTAATTACACACCAAAAGAAACCGACCTTCTGGCGTGTTTTAAAATCACCGCCCAGGACGGCGTAGATCGTGAAGAGGCCGCGGCGGCGGTTTGTGCCGAAAGCTCAACCGGCACCTGGACCACCGTATGGACCGATCATTTCACCGATATGGACCATTACAAAGGCCGCGCCTATCGCATCGAAGACGTGCCGGGCGATGATACGTGTTTTTACGCCTTTATTGCCTATCCCATTGACCTGTTCGAGGAAGGCTCGATCACCAATGTGCTGACCTCTTTGGTGGGCAATGTGTTTGGCTTTAAGGCCATTCGGGCGCTGCGTCTGGAGGATATTCGCTTCCCGCTGGCCTATGTCATGACCTGTGGCGGTCCGCCCAACGGGATTAATGTCGAACGTGACATTATGAACAAATATGGCCGCCCCATGCTGGGCTGTACCATCAAGCCAAAGCTGGGCTTGTCTGGCAAAAACTATGGCCGGGCGGTGTATGAGGCCCTGCGCGGCGGTCTGGATTTCACCAAGGATGATGAAAACGTCAATTCCCAACCCTTCATGCGGTGGAAGCAACGCTTTGATTTTGTTGCCGAAGGTCTCAACCAGGCGGAGGATGAGACCGGCGAGCGCAAGGGGCATTATCTGAATGTCACCGGGCCAACCATGGAAGACACCTATGAGCGCGCCGAATATGCCAAATCCCTGGGCATGCGCATTATCATGCACGATTTTTTCACCGCTGGTTTTACCGCCAACACGTCGTTGGCCAACTGGTGTCGCGATAATGGCATGTTATTGCACATTCACCGGGCCATGCACGCGGTGGTGGACCGCAACCCCTATCACGGCATTCATTTTCGCGTGCTGACCAAATGTCTGCGCCTTTCTGGCGGCGATCATTTGCACTCAGGGACAGTTGTGGGCAAGCTGGAAGGCGATCGCGAGGCCACCTTGGGCTGGGTCGATCTGATGCGCGACAGCTTCATCCCGGAAAACCGCAAGCGCGGCCTGTTCTTTGATCAGGATTACGGCACCATGCCTGGCATGTTGCCGGTGGCATCGGGCGGTATTCACGTCTGGCACATGCCGGCACTGACCGCCATTTTTGGCGATCAGGCGGTGTTCCAGTTTGGTGGCGGCACCTTGGGCCACCCGTGGGGCAATGCCTATGGCGCCGAGGCCAACCGCGTGGCGCTGGAGGCCTGCGTTATGGCGCGCAATGAAGGCAAAAACCTGGAGGCTGAGGGCAAGGATGTGTTGCTGAACGCGGCCAAACATAGCCCGGCGCTCGGCGCAGCGCTTGAGACCTGGAAAGAGATCAAATTTGAATTTGATACGGTCGATAAACTGGATGCAGGGGCTTAAGGAGAAAGATCATGGATATGACCATTCAAAACCATCCCTCACGGTTGGATAACCCGCAAAGTCTCAAATTCGAGACGTTTTCATACCTGCCGCCAATGAGCGAGACACAGATTATCGCACAAATTGAATATTGCTTCTCCCAGGACTGGGATTGCGCGGTGGAATACGCGGAACTGGAACGTTCCATGGACGATTACTGGTATATGTGGAAATTACCGCTGTTTGGGGAACGCGATGCCAAAAAGATCGTGCAGGCGTTAAACGATTGCCGCGATGCGCAACCGGATTGTCTTGTGCGCCTGGTGGCCTATGACCGCAAACGCCAAAGCCGGGGCATGCAGTTTGTGGTCCACAAAGGCGGGCTGTAACGTGTTCCTTCTCCCATGGGGGAAGGTTAGGATGAGGGGCTTGTGAAGTGCAAGGTTTAACACATTTAAGCTGTCATTACCGGGCCTGTCCCGGTAATCCAGAAAACCGCCGATAGAACTGGATTGCCCGGATAAACCGGGCAATGACAATGTGAGATAAAGGGCAAAAACAATGACCAAAGACATTATCATCTCCCCCTCTATCCTGTCGGCGGATTTCGCTCGTTTGGGCGAGGAAGTGGCCGCCATTGATGCCGCCGGGGCAGACTGGATCCATGTGGATGTGATGGACGGTCATTTTGTGCCCAATATCACCATTGGCCCGGACGTGGTGGCGGCGCTGCGCCCCCATTCAAAGAAAATCTTTGATGTGCATTTGATGATCGCGCCCTATGAGCCATATCTGGAAGCCTTCGCCAAGGCCGGATCAGACTATATCACCATCCATGCGGAGGCCGGCGTACATCTGGACCGGGGCCTGCAAGTCATTAAAAGCCTTGGTAAAAAGGCGGGCGTATCGTTAAACCCCGCCACGCCGGTCAGCGTTCTGGAAAACGTGCTGGACAAGCTGGACCTTGTCCTGCTGATGAGCGTAAATCCCGGCTTTGGCGGGCAGAGTTTCATCCCGCAAAGCATCGAAAAGGTGAAACAGCTCAAAGCCCTGATCGGTGACCGGGATGTTATTATCGAGCTGGATGGCGGCATCAAGCCCGCCACGGCACCCGCCGTTGTGGCCGCCGGTGCCACAGCATTGGTCGCTGGCTCCGCCGTCTTTGCCGGTGGTACGCCCGCCCATTACGCCGCCAATATTGCGGCCATCCGCGATAGTGTAAAATAGGCAAAGGGGCATAATCACATGGCCCTGATGCATACCCCCATTTGTGATTTTGGCTGGCAGGCCCCGGACTTTGACCTGCCGGACACGGATGGCGAAATCCATACTCTGCAAACCTTACGCGGGCCAAAGGGCCTGCTCCTCATGTTCATCTGCAATCATTGTCCCTATGTGCTGGCCATCATTGACCGGCTGGTGCGCGAGGCAAAGGCGGTGCAGGGGCTTGGCGTGGGCGTGGCCGCGATCATGCCCAATGACTGGACGGTCTATCCCGCCGATGCGCCGGACAAAATGGCCGCCTTTGCCAGGAAAAACGGTTTCACCTTTCCCTATCTGATTGATGCAGAGCAAAGCGTAGCCCGCGCCTATGACGCGGTGTGTACACCAGATTTTTTTGGCTTTGATGCGGATTTAGGTTTGCAATACCGGGGCAGGTTGGACGCATCCGGGCGCAATGCTGCATCCCCTGACGCCCGGCGCGAGCTTTATGAAGCCATGCAAATGATTGCAGCGGGGCAGGGCGGTCCACGCAATCAAACCTCGTCCATGGGTTGCTCGATCAAATGGATGGCGTGAGGGGCAGGGCAGTGCTATTCTCACTTCGTCGTCCTCCGGCTTGACCGGAGGACCTATCACGACTCTCGCTTGTCTTCTTCATGGGGAATGGACCCTCCGGTCAAGCCGGAGGGCGACGAGATTAACAATAGAGCCTTACCCCCGACCCGCCTCATAAAGCGCGATGGCGGTGGAGACGTTCAAGTAGGAAAAAAGTTAGATGCAACACCCGCCGCCTGGACAGTTTGTCTCATCTGAACAACAAAGTGCGCTACTCCAGCAACACGTAAGACAGCCATCACTACAACATTGCTTGATTTCAACATTATGTCCTTGAGGTTTGGACCTATTGTCGGGTGAAGTTTGAGTTTGCGCAGAGCATTTGCTTTTTGCCCGGCGTATTTGATCTTGTGTTAATGCTATAGGAAAAGCAGAAATATCCAAGCCGATTTCTTTTAGAAACTCATTGTCGTTATTACCTGTTGGCACGGCCTTGAAAGCAAGTGATGAAACATCTGTCTTAACTTGTAACTGTTGGCCATTCGTCTCAATGATGCCAGCGGGTGATGCAATTTTCTGCCATTGACTGACAGGCTGGCCAAGGGTTTCTGGTAAATACAGATCCGCTTGCACAAAAATTGTCTCGGTAAACGAGGTCTGCAAGGACAAGTCCGGGAACCGGTTTCGAATTTCAGCACCATCTAAAAGCGTAATCCTGATCTTGTAGGAGTATTTTGAGTCAGGTTTGTTGGAAATTATGTCGCCACTTCCAGCGGTCATGGTAATTTGAGGGGTTGCAGTGATTTTGCCATTCTGGTGGATCGCCATGCGCACATTATAAGCTTGGGTGGAAGAACCCTGACTGTTTCGAACGGGGTCAAGCTTGCTTTCGTTCGTTAAAGTCTGGCCATAGGCGTTAACAACCATTAGGTACAAAGTTAGCACTAATAGCGACGTCCAATTGATAGCTAACTTCATGACGATTGCCTTTGTGTATAATAGTTGTTACTAATCAGTGTTAAGAAGTATAATGTGTCATTATAAATTGTCAATTATCTTGTAATTTGTCTGGCAATTGGATATTTATGTGTTGTTTATACATAACATATGGTTTAATAACGCGTTGTGCTTGCGTTCTTTCTCCCCGGGGGAGAGGGAACTACCCCCGCTTTGCCTCATAAAGCGCGATGGCGGCGGCGGTGGAGACGTTCAGGCTTTCCATGTCTTTGCTAATGGGGATGCGGGCCAGTTGATCGCAATGCTTGGCGACATTGGGACGCAGGCCCTTGCCTTCGGACCCCAGCACCAGACACACCTTGTTGGCCCCATTTAGTGCTTGACCGATGGTGGTGCGGGTTTCCCCGGCCAGGCCAATGCTGAACCAGCCTGCTTTGGCCAGATCCTCCAGCGTGCGTGAAAGATTGACCACGCCATAATTAGCCACGGTCTCCAAAGCGCCGGTGGCGGCCTTGGCCAGAACGCCGCTTAGCGGCGGCATGTGGCGCTCTTGCGCGATAATGCCCAGCGCGCCAAAGGCGGCGGCCGAGCGAAAAATGGCGCCGATATTGCGCGGGTCGGTCACGCCGTCCAGCATCAGAAGCACCCCGTGCGGGCGATCCATGATATCCTCCAGCATGGCCGGGGGCAGCGGGCGGGTCTGCAAAGCCAGGCCCTGATGCACCGCGCCTTCGGGCAGAAGGGACGAGATTTCAGACGCACTGGCGGGAATGGCGCTAATGCTTTTGGGCAGGGACGCGGCGGCATTCTTGCTGGCGTATAGCTTTACACACTGGCGCGCCGGATTTTGCAGCGCCGCCATGACCGCATGGGTGCCCCACAGCCAGAAAGCGTTTTCTGATGGCGTTGCGCCCCCGGAATTACGGGAGGATTTGAGGTGTTTTTTTCGCGCGCTTCACGGCCCTGCCTTATTTGATGAAATTTGTTGAATTTGGCGTTGCATAGCTGAGCGACAATGTCTATACATCGCGGCTCAGGATTCTGTTTAAGTCTTCGCTGTTTCTGCCCGCTGTGTTGGGGCAGGGGGCGGAGGCTGTTTTTTTGATGGGAGAATAACGCACATCTTTGCCCTAAAGTGAGGCTATGTGAGGCGGTCCTCTATACGTATTTTTTTGGAGGGGTGGTCGAGTGGTTAAAGGCACCAGACTGTAAATCTGGCCGCGTGAGCGTACGCTGGTTCGAATCCAGCCCCCTCCACCATTTCACATTTGCAACGGCACTGGCGCAGGCAAGGCGGGTATAGCTCAATGGTAGAGTCACAGCCTTCCAAGCTGAAGATGCGGGTTCGATTCCCGCTACCCGCTCCAGCGTCATGATTTTACGGCAAGGGTCTCTGAATTTTTGTTCATCGTGCATCCATTCATGCGTTAGGGCGCATCTGGTTGGTATGACGTACACAAATCAGGGAGACGTGTTATGACAAAGATGAAAACTTTTGGTACCATCATAATGGCGGGTTATGCGCTGGCGGCGGGGGCTTCCCTGGCGGCAGACAGCTATGATTCGCGCGCCCTGGTGCTGCGCGATGTGATGGGCACGGTACATATCCGCACGACCGATGGGGCCAAAATTACTGTTGATGTTGACGAGGGCGCGGGTCTGATCGATGCGCCAAAGATTTCCATGCGCAAGGGCGAGGTTCTGGTCCGTGGCAAGAAAATCCGTTCTGTCAATTGTTCATCCCGTAATGGCAAGGTCAAATTGTCCTTGGGCAAAAGCTGGTTTTCTGGCAAAAAATATCCACTCAAGGATTTTCCAACCATAACCGTTTCTGTGCCCAGGGGCACGGATTTGGGTATTGCCGGTGGCCGGGTTTTTGGCGAGGCGGGGGATCTTGGCGAAGCTGATATTCAGGTCAATGGCTGTGGCAATTTTACCATTGGCGATGTGTCCGGCGATCTGGATGCGCAGGTCAATGGTTCTGGTGATTTTATCGCCGGTGACGTGGCCGGTGATCTGGATGCCCAGATCAATGGTTCTGGTGATTTAACCGTTGGCAAGGTTGGTGGCAGTGCTGATGCGCAGATCAACGGCTCTGGCGATCTTGTCGTTGGTGATGTCAGCGATAGTGTGGATGCACAAATCAACGGCTCTGGTGATGTTGAGATTGCTTCTGTCAATGGAGCTTTGGATGCCAGCATTAATGGTTCTGGCGACATCAAAATCAAGGGCGGAACGGCGACGCCGTTTCATGCCAGAATTGCCGGTTCTGGTGATGTGGCTTTCCAAGGCCACGCAAATGGAGTAAGTGCGCGCGTGATTGGCTCGGGTGATATCACTCTGGCCTCGTATGAAGGTGAGTTTCACGCCAGCAAGCGCGGTGTGCACGTAAGAAACGAATAAAGGCGCGGCATTCGGGGTAACCCGGATGCCCACAACTATGGGAAGTCGAAATGGCTAAAGAGAAGTTTGAACGCAACAAGCCGCACGTAAACGTTGGCACGGTTGGTCACGTTGACCACGGCAAGACGACGTTGACGGCGGCGATCACGAAGTATTTTGGTGAGTATAAAGCGTATGACGCGATTGATGCGGCGCCGGAAGAGCGCGCACGCGGGATCACCATTTCGACGGCTCACGTTGAGTATGAGACGGAAAACCGTCACTATGCGCACGTGGATTGCCCGGGTCACGCCGACTATGTGAAGAACATGATCACCGGCGCGGCGCAGATGGATGGCGGTATTTTGGTGGTTTCGGCTGCTGATGGTCCCATGCCACAAACCCGCGAGCACATTTTGCTGGCCCGTCAGGTTGGTGTGCCGGCGCTGGTTGTGTACATGAACAAGGTTGATCAGGTTGACGATGAAGAGCTGTTGGAGCTGGTGGAAATGGAAATCCGCGAGCTTCTTTCCTCTTATGATTTTCCTGGCGACGATATTCCGATCATCAAGGGTTCTGCTTTGGCAGCCCTGGATGACAGCAATAAGGAAATTGGCGAGAACAGCATTCGTGAGCTGATGAAGGCTGTGGATGAATACATCCCGACGCCGGATCGCCCGATTGACCAGCCTTTCCTGATGCCGATTGAAGATGTGTTTTCGATCTCGGGTCGTGGCACCGTGGTTACGGGCCGTGTTGAACGCGGTGTTGTCAATGTTGGTGACGAAGTTGAGATTGTTGGCATTCGTGACACCAAGAAGACGGTATGTACGGGCGTTGAAATGTTCCGCAAGCTGCTGGATCGCGGGGAAGCGGGCGACAATATTGGTGCGCTGCTGCGTGGTGTTGAGCGCGACGGTGTTGAACGTGGTCAGGTTCTTTGCAAGCCGGGTTCGATTACGCCGCATACCAAGTTTGTGGCCGAGGCCTATATCCTGACGAAGGATGAAGGTGGTCGTCACACGCCGTTTTTTGGTAATTACCGCCCACAGTTTTACTTCCGTACGACGGACGTGACCGGTGTGGTTACCCTGCCTGAGGGCACGGAAATGGTGATGCCTGGGGATAATGTGAACGTGAATGTCGAGCTGATCCAGCCGATTGCCATGGAAGAGAAACTTCGCTTTGCCATCCGCGAAGGCGGCCGTACCGTCGGCGCCGGCGTGGTCAGCAAAATTATCGAATAGGCCATTCCACAGGTCATTGCGGCGGCATAGGGGTGTAGCTCAGTTGGTAGAGCATCGGTCTCCAAAACCGAGGGTCGGGGGTTCGAGTCCCTCCGCCCCTGCCAGCCGCAACCATTGATTTGGCGTAAAATTGGGCGTTCAACGCCCAGGTAAGGAACACAACATGGCGCAAGCCAAGACTAAAAAACGGACCAATCCCGTCGCTTTTGTGCGTGAAGTACGCCAAGAGGGACGCAAGGTTACGTGGACAACCTGGAAAGAAACGCTGGTCACCTCCATCATGGTGTTCATCATGGTGGCGTTGGCCGCGGCGTTTTTCTTTCTGGTGGACCTGACCATCAGCAGTGCAGTCAAATTTATTCTGGCACTGGGAGCGTAAATCATGGCCGACGCAAAATGGTACATTGTCAACGCCTATTCCAACTTCGAAAAGAAGGTGGCCGAGGCGATCAAAAGCGAAGCCAAGAATAAGGAACTGGAAGATCTGTTTGAAGAAATTCTGGTGCCGACCGAGGAGATTGTCGAGGTGCGCCGTGGCCGCAAGGTAACGTCGGAGCGTAAATTTTTCCCCGGTTATGTGTTGGTCAAAATGGTGATGACGGATGATGCCTATCATCTGGTCAAGAACACACCGAAAGTCACCGGCTTTCTGGGGCAGGGCAACACGCCGCTTCCCGTATCAGATGCCGAAGTGGCGCGCATTGTTGGCCAGGTCGAAGAAGGGGTCGAGCGTCCGCGTCCGACCATTATTTTCGATGTTGGCGAGAAAGTGAAAGTGCTCGATGGGCCCTTTCAATCCTTTGAAGGCCTGGTTGAAGAGGTCGACGAGGAACAGGCCCGGCTCAAGGTTGCGGTGTCTATTTTTGGACGCTCCACCCCGGTCGAGCTGGAATACGAACAGGTGGAAAAGCTCTAGGGTTTTTTCCATTCATCTGTGTGGGAGGCGTGCCAGCAAGACCATAGGTCCGCCGCACCACGCAAACTTATCGCCCTGCCAGGGCAATGGAGTGAAACATGGCGAAGAAAATTGACGGCTATATCAAGCTGCAAGTCCCCGCTGGTGCGGCCAATCCGGCTCCGCCAATTGGCCCGGCTCTGGGTCAGCGCGGTGTAAATATTATGGAATTCTGCAAGGCCTTTAATGCCAAAACGCAGGAAATGGAAAAGAACATGCCGATCCCGACCGTGATCACGGTCTATGCGGACAAGTCCTTTACCTTCATCACCAAAACCCCGCCAGCCAGCTATTACCTGAAAAAGGCAGCCAAGCTGTCCAAGGGGGGGGCCGAGCCTGGCCGTACGGTCGCTGGCAGCGTGACCATGGCGCAATGCCGCGAAATCGCCGAAGCCAAAATGGCGGATTTGAATGCGGTTGATCTGGATGCAGGGCAAAAAATTATTGCGGGTTCTGCACGTTCCATTGGTCTTGAGGTAACGGAGTAGATCATGGCTAAGTATGGAAAAAGAATGCAGTCTGCGATTGCCAATGTTGATCGCAAGAAAGCCTATAGCGTTGCGGATGCCGTGGCACTGGTGAAGAAAAACGCAACGGCCAAATTTGATGAAACCATCGAAGTGGCCATGAATTTGGGTATTGATCCGCGCCATGCCGACCAGATGGTTCGTGGTGTGGTGCCGCTGCCTAATGGTACGGGCCGTTCGGTACGGGTTGCCGTATTTGCCAAGGATGCCAAAGCCGAAGAAGCCAAAAAGGCTGGTGCGGATGTGGTTGGCGCCGAAGATCTGATGGAACAGATCCAGCGCGGCGAGATCAATTTTGACAAAGTGATCGCCACGCCGGACATGATGCCTCTGGTTGGGCGACTGGGTAAGATCCTGGGGCCACGCGGCATGATGCCAAACCCCAAAGTCGGTACCGTGACCCCCAATGTGGCCAAGGCCATTGAGGATTCCAAAGGCGGTGCCGTGGAATTTCGTGCCGAAAAGGCCGGTGTGATCCATGCCGGTGTTGGCAAGGCCAGCTTTGATGAAAAAGCGCTTCTTGAAAATGTTCAGGCATTTTTGAATGCGGTGATCAAGGCCAAGCCATCAGGCGCCAAGGGCACGTTTGTCAAGAAAATCGCCATCAGCTCCACCATGGGGCCGGGCGTTGTGATCGATGTGGCCAGCGCCTCATCGAGTTGAATATGAGAATCCGGGCTTCGGCCCGGCTAGGTGCCCTGCGCGTATAGTATGCAGTTCACCACCCTGTCCGAGACCGTAGGGGCCAGTTTTCTGGCTTAAACCTTCCCTGCGCAGACAGAGTGAGAGAGGTTTTCGCTTTCGCAAGAAGGCGGCCACCGTTCGAGCCCTGGGACAGGCAGTCTTGCGCCATCGGGTGCGCGGCGACTTGCCGTGAAACTGGTGACGCTTAACTGAGCAGCTTTGCTGCTCGAAACGGGAGACCGCAATGGAAAAAGCTCAAAAGAGCGAAATGGTCGGCAAGCTGGAAAGCATGTTCGACGAAGCCGGGGTGGTGGTCGTTACTCACTATTCCGGTCTTACTGTTGCGGAACTGACACAATTGCGTACCCAGCTTCGTGAAGTTGGCGCGCAATTTAAAGTCGTCAAGAATCGTCTGGTCAAGCGCGCTCTGGCGGGCACATCAGGCGAAGCGGCATCCGATATGTTTGCCGGTCCTGTAGGTATTGCCTACTCAGCGGATCCAGTTGCAGCCCCCAAGGCCGCCGTGGATTTTGCCAAGAAGAATGACAAGCTCGTTCTGATTGGTGGCTGGATGGGTGAGCAGGTGCTTGACGATGCAGGTGTGAAGTCTCTGGCGTCCTTGCCGTCGCTGGATCTACTTCGTGGCAAGCTTATTGGTCTTGTGCAAGCCCCCGCAACGAAAGTTGCTGGTGTTGTTCAGGCCCCGGCTGGCCAGCTTGCACGGGTTCTCAAGGCGTATGCCGACAAAGCCGCTTAAGTGTCATTCTGTACAAACTAAACCAACCATTTTTTGCGAATGCAAAAGGAAAGTAAAATGTCTAAACTCGAAAAAATCGCAGATGAACTCTCTGCGTTGACTGTTATGGAAGCCGCTGAACTGGCGACCCTACTTGAAGACAAATGGGGCGTCTCTGCGGCTGCTCCTGTCGCAGTTGCGGCTGCGGCTGGTGGCGGCGATGCCGGTTCTTCTGAAGAGAAGACCGAATTTGACGTCATCATGACCTCCTTTGGTGAAAAGAAAATCAACGTCATCAAAGAAGTTCGTGGCATTACCGGTCTCGGCCTCAAAGAAGCCAAGGAACTCGTCGAAGCAGCTCCCAAAGCTGTTAAAGAAGGCGTTTCCAAGGACGAAGCCGAAGAAATCAAAGGCAAGCTTGAAGCCGCCGGTGCAACCGTCGAAGTCAAGTAAGTCTATTGGCGTACAATCCCGGCGCTCGGAGATCATTCTCTGGCGTCGGGATCATGCGTTTCATCCATCCCTTTCTGGATGGGGCGTAAAGATACGTCTGCTGGCCCGGCCAGCACGAGAGGGAAGAATTGAAGAATGAGTGGAGGTCTCTTTGGGCCTCCCGGTGGCATTTTGGCCACGAAAGGAGACACTATGTCATTGTCTTTCACGGGCAGAAAGCGTATTCGCAAATCGTTTGGTCGCATCCCCGAAGCGGTGCAGATGCCAAATCTGATCGAAGTGCAAAAAAAGCTCTTACGAACAATTACTCCAGCGTTATGTCCCGGCGGCAGAACGCAAGGATCAGGGGATCCAGGCTGTATTCAAATCGGTTTTTCCGATCCGCGACTTTTCAGAAAGCGCGCTTCTGGAGTATGTTTCCTATGAGTTTGAACCACCAAAATTTGACGTGGAAGAATGCCAACAGCGCGACATTACCTATGCGGCGCCGCTGAAGGTCAAACTGCGTCTGATCGTGTTTGAAACAGACGAAGAAACCAACGCCAAATCGGTCAAGGACATCAAGGAACAGGACGTCTATATGGGCGATATTCCGCTGATGACCGACAAGGGTACCTTTGTCATTAATGGTACCGAACGCGTCATCGTCAGCCAGATGCACCGCAGCCCGGGTGTTTTCTTTGATCATGACAAAGGCAAAACCCATTCCAGCGGCAAGTTTCTCTTTGCTGCCCGGATCATCCCTTACCGGGGGTCGTGGCTGGATTTTGAATATGACGCCAAGGACATCATTCATGTGCGCATTGACCGTCGCCGCAAATTGCCGGTGACGACGCTGCTCTATGGGCTGGGCATGGATCGTGAAGAAATTCTCTCCACGTTTTATGACCGCTATACAGTCAAGCATTCCAAAAAAGGCTGGAGCGTGCCGTTTATACCTGAACGCTGGCAGGGGGGTTAAACCTTCGCGCGATCTGGTGGATGCCAAAAGCGGTGAAGTGGTTTCACCGGCTGGCAAGAAACTGTCTGCGCGGGCTGCCAAAAAGCTGGCCGAAGACGGCTTGAAAAACCTGCTTCTTTCCGACGAGGACATGATTGGCCGCTTTGCCGCCGAAGATATTATTAATATGGATACCGGCGAGATCTTTGCCGAAGCCGGTGACGAGCTGAGCGAAGAAGCCATTGCCGCCATGAGCGAATATGGCATCAAGAAAATCGATCTGTTGGATATTGATGCCGCCACGGTGGGGCCATACATTCGTAACACCCTGGCCGCGGACAAGAATAACGACCATGATGAAGCGCTGGTCGATATATACCGGGTCATGCGTCCGGGCGAACCACCTACGCCGGAAACCGCACAAACCCTGTTTGACGGCCTGTTTTTTAATTCCGAACGCTATGATCTGTCCGCCGTTGGCCGGGTGAAGATTAATATGCGTCTGGACCTGGATTGCCCTGATGATGTGCGCACCCTGCGTAAAGAGGACATTCTGGCGGTTCTGAAAACCATGGTTGATCTGCGCGATGGCCGCGGCATTGTTGATGACATCGACAATCTGGGCAATCGCCGGGTGCGCTCGGTTGGTGAGCTGATGGAAAATCAGTATCGCGTTGGCCTGCTGCGCATGGAACGCGCCATTCGCGAGCGCATGGGCAGTGTTGATCTGGAAACAGTGATGCCACACGATCTGATCAATGCCAAACCGGCCGCCGCGGCGGTGCGTGAATTCTTTGGCTCATCCCAGCTGTCGCAATTCATGGATCAGAACAATCCGCTTTCTGAAATCACCCACAAACGCCGCGTCTCCGCGCTGGGGCCAGGCGGCCTGACCCGCGAACGGGCGGGCTTTGAAGTGCGCGACGTGCACCCGACCCATTACGGCCGTATCTGTCCGATTGAAACGCCCGAAGGGCCAAATATCGGTCTGATCAACTCGTTGGCCACTTTTGCGCGGATCAACAAATACGGCTTTATCGAAAGTCCGTACCGCAAGGTGAAAAACGGCAAGCTGACCGAGGAAGTGGTTTATCTCTCCGCCATGGAAGAAGCCAAATACTCGATCGCCCAGGCCAATGCCCACCTTGATGACAAGGGGGCCTTTGAGCACGAACTGGTGACCTGTCGGGTGGCTGGCGATGTGATCCTGGTGCCGCGTGAAAACGTAGATTTCATCGACGTATCACCAAAACAGGTGGTTTCGGTTGCTGCGGCGCTGATCCCATTTTTGGAAAACGACGATGCCAACCGCGCCCTGATGGGGTCGAACATGCAACGCCAGGCGGTGCCTTTGGTTGAGGCCGAAGCGCCCTTGGTCGGCACCGGTATGGAAGCCGTGGTGGCCCGCGATTCACGCGCAGCCGTGGTATCGCGCCGTAATGGTGTGGTTGAACAGGTTGATGCCCGCCGTATTGTGGTGCGTGCCACCGACAATACCGACATGGATAAATCCGGGGTTGATATTTATAACCTGCTGAAATTCCAGCGTTCAAACCAGAACACCTGCATTAACCAGCGGCCGCTGGTCAAAGTGGGCGATGTGGTGGAAAAGGGCGATATCATCGGTGATGGTCCGTCCACCGATCTTGGTGAACTGGCACTGGGTCGCAACGTGCTCGTCGCGTTTATGCCTTGGAACGGCTATAACTACGAAGATTCGATCCTGATTTCGGAACGCATTGTGCGTGATGACGTCTTCACGTCGATTCACATTGAAGAGTTTGAAGTGGCGGCCCGTGATACCAAATTGGGGCCAGAAGAAATCACTCGCGATATTCCAAATGTCGGCGAAGAAGCCTTGCGTAATCTGGATGAAGCCGGGATCGTGGCCATTGGTGCCCGCATCAATCCGGGCGACATTCTGGTTGGCAAGGTAACGCCCAAGGGCGAATCGCCCATGACACCGGAAGAAAAACTGCTGCGCGCCATTTTCGGTGAAAAGGCCTCTGATGTGCGTGATACCTCCCTGCGTCTGCCACCGGGCGTGGCCGGCACCGTGGTCGAAGTGCGGGTCTTTAACCGCCATGGCGTGGATAAAGACCAACGCGCCCTGACCATTGAACGCCAGGAAATTGAACGTCTGGGCCAGGACCGTGATGATGAACTGGCCATTCTGGAACGTTCTATCTTTGGTCGTCTGCATGACCTGCTGGTTGGCAAGATTTCGGTTTCCGGACCGAAGGGTTTTGCCAAAGGCGAAATTACCGAAGAGGCGCTGGCCGAACTGCCTAGCCGTCAGGACTGGTGGAAAATCGGTCTTGGCGATGATAAGGCCATGGCCGAAGTTGAAGCGCTCAAAAAGCAATATGACGACGCTAAAACCCGTCTGGATGCGCGCTTTGACGACAAGGTCGACAAGCTGCAACGCGGCGACGAGTTGATGCCGGGCGTGATGAAAATGGTCAAAGTTTTTGTCGCGGTGAAGCGCAAGCTGCAGCCGGGCGATAAAATGGCCGGGCGTCACGGTAATAAGGGTGTAATTTCCAAAATCAATCCGATTGAGGACATGCCGTATCTGGAAGATGGTACGGCGGTGGATATCGTGTTGAACCCGCTGGGCGTGCCTTCGCGGATGAATGTGGGGCAGATTCTGGAAACTCATATGGGCTGGGCTTCGGCGGGGCTGGGTAAACAGATCGCCGAAGTGTACGAAGCCTATCAGCGCTCTGGCGAGATCAAGGCTCTGCGTGACAAACTGGTCGATATCTATGGTGATGACGTCAAATTACCTCGCAAAAACGAGGAAATCGCTGAACTGGCCAGTAATCTGACCAAGGGTGTGCCCATTGCCACCCCGGTGTTTGATGGTGCCCGTGAGGACGATATTTGTGAAATGCTGACCAAAGCCGGGCTGGATACCTCGGGTCAGGTTGAGCTGTATGACGGCCGTACCGGCGAGAAGTTCTCTCGCAAAGTGACGGTTGGCTACAAATATATCCTCAAACTGCACCACCTTGTGGATGACAAGATTCACTCACGCTCGATTGGCCCCTACAGCCTGGTTACCCAGCAACCGCTGGGTGGGAAGGCACAGTTTGGTGGTCAGCGCTTTGGGGAAATGGAAGTGTGGGCACTCGAAGCCTATGGCGCGGCCTATACCCTGAAGGAAATGCTCACCGTCAAATCTGATGATGTGGCCGGGCGGACCAAGGTCTATGAAGCGATTGTTCGCGGCGATGATGCTTTTGAAGCAGGCATTCCCGAAAGCTTTAACGTCCTTGTCAAGGAAATGCGCTCGTTGGGCCTCAATGTCGAATTGAAGAACAGCTAGCAGATTTAAGATGTGAGGTTCGCCTTCGGGCGACCTCACTCTCACCGGCGAATGGAGACCGGCACTATGAACCAACCCGTAAACAACGATGTGATGAACATTTTTAATCCGAATGCCGAAGCGCCCAGCTTTGATCGTATTCGTATATCGCTGGCCAGTCCGGAGAAAATCCTGTCCTGGTCCCATGGCGAGATTAAAAAGCCTGAGACGATCAATTACCGGACGTTCAAGCCAGAACGGGACGGCCTGTTTTGTGCGCGCATCTTTGGCCCCGTAAAAGATTACGAATGCCTGTGCGGCAAATACAAGCGTATGAAGTACAAGGGCATTATCTGTGAAAAATGCGGTGTCGAGGTTACCCTGCAACGGGTGCGCCGCGAACGCATGGGCCATATCGAACTGGCCGCGCCAGTAGCTCATATATGGTTCCTCAAATCCTTGCCAAGCCGCATCGGGCTGACTCTGGATATGATGCTCAAGGATATCGAGCGGGTTCTTTATTTTGAACAATATCTGGTGCTGGAGCCGGGGCTGACGCCGCTGGAAGAGCGCCAATTGCTGACCGAGGAAGAATATCTTCAGGCCCAGGCCGATTTTGGTGAGGACAGCTTCACCGCTGGCATTGGTGCCGAGGCCATTCGCGAACTTCTGATCAATCTGGATCTGGAAGAAGAAGCCGCCAAACTGAAGGTTGATATTGCGGAGACCGGCTCGGAACTGAAGCTGAAGAAATATGTCAAACGCCTCAAATTGATCGAAAGCTTTATTGAGTCGAAAAAATCGGCCGGAATGGATGATCCTGACCGTGGTGCCGATCATTCCGCCAGAACTGCGCCCGCTGGTGCCGCTGGACGGTGGCCGCTTTGCGACTTCGGACCTGAACGATCTTTATCGCCGGGTGATCAACCGCAACAACCGCCTTAAACGCCTGATGGAACTGCGTGCACCGGATATCATTATCCGCAATGAAAAACGCATGTTGCAGGAATCTGTTGATGCACTCTTTGACAATGGTCGTCGTGGCCGGGTGATTACCGGGGCGCATAAACGCCCGCTGAAATCCCTTGCCGACATGCTGAAGGGCAAACAGGGCCGTTTTCGCCAGAACTTGCTGGGTAAACGCGTGGATTATTCTGGCCGTTCCGTAATCGTGGTGGGGCCGGACCTGAAATTGCACGAATGTGGCCTGCCCAAGAAAATGGCGCTGGAACTGTTCAAGCCGTTTATTTATGCGCGTCTGGATGCCAAGGGCCTGTCGGGTACTGTCAAGGCCTCGAAAAAGCTGGTGGAAAAAGAACGCCCCGAGGTCTGGGACGTGCTGGACGAAGTGATCCGCGAACACCCGGTATTGCTGAACCGGGCACCAACCTTGCACAGACTGGGGATTCAGGCATTTGAGCCAAAACTGATTGAAGGCAAGGCCATTCAACTGCACCCATTGGTGTGTGCAGCGTTTAATGCCGACTTTGACGGTGACCAAATGGCCGTTCACGTGCCGTTGTCTCTGGAAGCACAGCTCGAAGCGCGCGTGTTGATGATGTCTACCAACAACATCCTCAGTCCGTCCAATGGTCAGCCGATCATTGTGCCGTCACAGGATATTGTGCTGGGCCTTTATTACATGTCTTTGGAGGCCGACAAGCAGCCGGGTGAGGGCATGATCTTTGCTGACATGGCCGAGATTGACTCGGCTCTGGACGCCGGTGTGATCAAGATGCATAGCAAGATCAAGGCACGCTGGGTTAGCCAGGATGCCGATGGTAATACCGTGCGCAGCATTGTGGAAACCACGCCTGGGCGTATGCGCATTGCCGATCTGTTGCCGCGCAATGCCAAAGTGCCGTTCGAGTTGACTTCGCAATTGATGACCAAAAAGGCCATCGGTAACCTGATAGACGTGGTTTATCGCCATTGCGGCCAGAAGGCGACGGTGATTTTCTGTGACCGTCTGATGCGCCTTGGTTTCCGTGAAGCCTGTAATGCGGGTATTTCCTTTGGCAAGGATGACATGGTTATCCCCGATGCCAAGAAAACCTTGGTGGAAGAAACCCGCCAATTGGCTGCTGATTACGAGCAGCAATACTCCAATGGTCTGATTACCCGCGGCGAAAAATACAACAAGGTGATCGACGCCTGGGCCAAATGCACCGATCGTGTGGCTGATGCGATGATGGAAGCGGTATCTCAGATTAAAACCGATGTACCCAGCGAACAGAGCGTTAACTCCATCTATATGATGGCACACTCCGGGGCGCGGGGGTCCAAGAACCAGATGAAGCAATTGGCCGGTATGCGTGGCCTGATGGCCAAGCCATCGGGCGAAATCATTGAAACGCCGATTATTTCCAACTTTAAGGAAGGTCTGACGGTTCTGGAATACTTCTCCTCAACCCACGGTGCCCGTAAAGGGCTGGCCGATACGGCGTTGAAAACCGCCAACTCCGGTTACCTGACCCGTCGTCTGGTGGATGTTGCCCAGGATTGCATTGTCACCGAACAGGATTGCGGTACCAGCGCTGGTATTCAGCTCAAGGCCGTGGTGGATGCCGGTGAAGTTGTGGTTTCGCTGGGTACCCGTGTACTTGGTCGGGTCTGCGCCGAAGATGTGGTGGACCCTGCCAGTGGTGACGTGATTGCCGCCCGCGATACCTATATTGATGAAAAACTGGCCGAAGCCATTGATGAAGCCGATGTATTGTCTATCAAGGTACGCTCGCCTCTGACCTGTGAAACCACGTCGGGGATTTGTGCCACCTGTTATGGTCGCGATCTGGCCCGGGGTATCCCGGTCAATGTTGGCGAAGCGGTTGGTGTGATTGCCGCCCAGTCCATTGGGGAGCCGGGCACGCAATTGACCATGCGGACCTTCCACATTGGGGGTACCGCCCAGGTCTCTGAGCAATCCTTTATCGAGGCCGCTCACGAAGGGAAGGTTAAATATAAAAACCGTGCCACCGTGAAAGACGCCACCGGCGCCTATGTGGTCATGAACCGGCAAATGCAGGTGGCGGTTGTGGATGCCAATGGCAAGGAACGCGAGAGCTATAAACTGCTTTATGGGGCGCGCCTGCCACATAATGAAGGTAAAAAGGTCAAGCGCGGCGATCGTCTGGCCGAATGGGATCCGTATACCACGCCGATCATCACCGAAGCCGGTGGGACCATTAAATTGCTGGACGTTATTGACGGTGTCTCCGTTAAGGACGAAATGGACGAAGCCACGGGGATTTCCTCGCGGGTGATTATTGACTGGCGCTCCCATACCCGGGGCACCGGTGTCCAGCCGACCATTGCGGTTCTGGATGATGATGGCGAACCGGTGAAATTCTCCGGCGGCCGTATTGCCAACTATATGCTGGCGGTTGGGGCCATTATCTCGGTCAATGACGGTGATGTGGTCAAACCGGGCGATGTAATTGCCCGTATCCCGACCGAAGGCGCCAAAACCCGTGATATTACCGGTGGTCTGCCACGGGTGGCCGAGCTGTTCGAAGCGCGCAAGCCCAAGGATCACGCTATCATCGCCGATATTGATGGTCGGGTGGAATATGGTCGCGATTACAAGAACAAGCGCCGTATCTCCATTGTCCCTGAGGATGAGACCCAGGAAACCTCAACCTATCTGGTTCCCAAGGGCAAGCACTTGACCGTGCAGGATGGCGATATGATCCAGCGCGGCGAATACCTGTTGGATGGCAATCCTGCGCCGCACGATATTTTGCAGATTATGGGCGTTGAGGCGCTGGCGGAATATCTGGTGGATGAAATTCAGGAAGTGTACCGTTTGCAGGGCGTGCCGATTAATGACAAGCACATTGAAACCATTGTGCGCCAGATGCTGCAAAAGGTCGAAGTCACAGATGGTGGAGAAACCGGCCTTCTGAAGGGCGAACAAATGGATCGTCATGACTTTGCCAAGATCCAGGAAAAAGCCGAAGCCGAAGGCAAAGCTCTGGCCAAGGCCAACCCGGTATTGCTGGGCATTACCAAGGCTAGCCTGCAAACCAAGTCATTCATTTCGGCAGCTTCATTCCAGGAAACGACGCGGGTTCTGACCCAGGCCGCTGTTGAAGGTAAAACCGACACCTTGGAAGGCCTGAAAGAAAACGTCATCGTTGGGCGTCTGATCCCGGCCGGTACAGGCAGCACGCTGCGCCATTATCAGGAAATTGCTGATGGGCGCGACATGAAGGCCTTGGCCGAACGCGAAGCAGCCCGGGTCAGTGCCGAAGAAGCGCTGCCGGACGAAATTGCCAAGGCAGCCGATTCGGAAGGTAGTGCCTGATCGCTCGCTTTTCTTTTGAAAACATGAAAAGGCCGCTGGATATCCCAGCGGCCTTTTTGTCTATGCCTTGCGCAGATTGGTGGTCAGAATTTTCCAATAGGCCAAAACGAAGATGCCAAAGGCCAATACCCAGAACACCCCCGACAGGGAGTAATATAGCGGCATGTTGGTGATCGAGCCGCCAACCCGCAAAAGCGCGGCGATGGTGATGGCGACATACATCAGTGTGTTTGGCACATCGGCCTTGAGAGGCAGGCCGCTATGGCCCCGGCTGGCGCGGCTCATCACGCCTATGATCATGGTACTGAACGCACCGGCAGTAAAGGCATGAACGGCCGCACTTTGGGGTACCAGCCCTAAAAAGATGTGGGCGCTGAGCAGGCCAAAGCCGATGCCGATCCATAAATAACCCACATGCAAGACCCACAACATGGGTTCGTCCAAAACCGCCAATCCCCGCCACCGGGTCAGGCGTTCGAAATGCAACGCGCTGGCCACCAGCGTTAAGCCCCCGGCCAACAGGCTGAGTGGAAACAAGACCCAGGCGATGGCCGTCAAAACCGTCATGACCAGCGTAAAACGGTCGGTGTTGGTGACCGGGCTTGGCAATTTGTCTTCGCCGCGACGGTTCAATACATTGCGGGTAAAGCTGGGAATAATCCGGCCCCCGATCAGTGCAATCAGGGTCACCAAAACCATCACCCCCATGCGTTCGGCCAGCGTGGTATCGGCCGTTGCAGAGGCATATTGCCAGTGAAACAGTATATTCGCCGCCGCCAGCAGCGTGATAAGCGCCGCAGTTTTAAGATTGCGCCAGTTTTTTCCGGCTATGATTTCTCGCCAGATGGCGGCCCCAAGAACCACCAGGTAGGCAGAATCAATCAGGCCGGTGCCAACAGGACCCAGCACATCCGGCATCAGCATCACCACACGGCCGGCCAGCCACAATAGCGCCAGTGCACCTAAAGGAAGACCACGTACCGGCAAGCGACTGGTCCAATTGGGTATCGCCGTCAGGATAAAACCGCCCATGGCGGCGCCGGCAAACCCAAAGATCATTTCATGGGCATGCCAATTGGTGCTGAGCACCATGACGGGTGGTAAAATGCCCAGCCATTCCCATAACCAGAGCGTAACGGCGAACACGGCCCAGATTCCGGCCCCTAAAAAGAAGGGGCGAAAGCCTTGGGATAAAAAGGCTGGTCCAGCGTAATCCCGACGCGCGGCGATTCGCGCTGGCGGGTTCGAATCGTCTGCTTTTGGGGTCATGGATAGCTCCTGCGCTGTGGCCCGGCTTTGGCGGCAAGATTTGGGCGCAAATTGCCGATTCGTGCAATCCGATGGCTGTGCGGCATAGTATCCTGATGATAATAATGTGCATAGGGGGCGCATTTGCACGCATTTGCGCTCTTGACCGCACCACTTTCCGAGACTAGGTTCCGCGCTCGTTCCAAAGGCTGGCTGTAATCCTACCAGATTAGACGCTGTCCGGAACATCGAAAAATTGGGGATGTCCCCCGTGAGTGCCGCGTGCTTTTTAAGGTGCGTGGTCGTTGTTTTGCCGACAGTGCGCCCGTGTGCTGAGCGGTTGTTTTTTTTGGACGCAAGTCCGCGCAAGAAGGATTGAGGCTTTATGGCGACAATCAATCAGCTCGTACGCAAACCGCGTAAGCCGAAAGTAAAGCGCAACAAGGTGCCGGCCCTGATGGCCTGTCCCCAGCGCCGTGGTGTATGTACACGTGTTTATACAACCACACCTAAGAAGCCGAACTCGGCTTTGCGTAAAGTGGCCAAGGTCCGTTTGACCTCTGGGCACGAAGTGGTGAGCTATATTCCTGGCGAAGGTCATAACCTGCAAGAGCACTCTGTGGTGCTTATTCGCGGCGGCCGGGTCAAGGATTTGCCGGGTGTTCGTTATCATATTCTGCGGGGTGTCCTGGATACCCAAGGTGTTAAGGATCGTCGCCAGCGTCGTTCCAAATACGGCACCAAGCGGCCTAAATAAGAGAGAAGGTGGTATAAATGTCACGCCGTCACCGCGCCGAGAAACGGGAAGTCCACGCGGACCCCAAATTTGGCGACCAAACCCTGACCCGTTTTATGAACTACGTTATGCGCGATGGTAAAAAATCCACCGCGGAAAAGATCGTTTACGGGGCACTCGAGATTGTCGAGGATAAAACCCGCCGCGAACCTCTGCCGCTTTTTCATGAAGCACTGGAAAATGTGGCGCCTGGCGTAGAGGTGCGTTCGCGCCGCGTTGGTGGGGCTACCTATCAGGTGCCAGTTGAGGTTCGTCCCGACCGGAAAAAAGCCTTGGCCATTCGCTGGCTGGTGGGCGCGGCCCGTAACCGTAACGAGCATACCATGCGTGAGCGCCTGGCTGGCGAACTGATGGATGCAGCAAGCAATCGTGGTAACGCTGTGAAAAAGCGTGAAGACACCCACCGGATGGCCGAAGCCAACCGGGCATTTTCACATTACCGCTGGTAGCGGCGAAATAAGAGTTTAAGGCAATGGCCCGTTCGCATAAAATCGAAGATTACCGCAATTTTGGGATTATGGCGCATATTGACGCCGGTAAGACCACGACGACCGAGCGGATTCTCTATTATTCCGGCAAGTCTCACAAAATTGGTGAAGTGCACGATGGTGCTGCCACCATGGACTGGATGGAGCAAGAGCAAGAGCGGGGGATTACCATTACCTCTGCGGCGACCACGACGTTCTGGAACGGCAAGCGCCTGAACATCATCGACACCCCCGGTCACGTGGATTTCACCATTGAGGTAGAGCGCTCCTTGCGGGTGCTGGACGGCGCGATCGCGCTTCTGGATGCCAATGCCGGTGTTGAGCCGCAAACCGAAACTGTGTGGCGTCAGGCTGACAAGTACAAAGTGCCGCGGATGATCTTTGTCAACAAGATGGACAAGATCGGTGCTGATTTCTTTATGTCTTATGACATGATCGAAGACCGCCTGGGTGCCAATGCGCTGGCGATCCAGCTGCCGATTGGTTCGGAAAATGATTATAAGGGCCATGTCGATCTTCTGAAAATGAAGGCGATTATCTGGTCTGGCGAAGCGCTGGGTGCGGAGTATTCTGAAGAGGATATTCCGGCTGAACTGGTCGATCAGGCCAATGAATGGCGCGAAAAGCTTGTTGAAAAGGCCCTCGAGGTCGATGATGAGGCCATGGAAGCCTATCTTGAGGGTGAAGAGCCTTCGGTCGAGAGGCTGATGGCGATGATCCGCAAAGGCACCATTGATAATACGTTTGTGCCGATCCTGTGTGGGACTGCGTTCAAGAACAAGGGGGTGCAACCGCTTCTGGATGCCGTTGTTGATTATCTACCCTCTCCGGTAGACATTCCCGCTATTAAGGGGGATTGACGTTAAGACCGGTGATGAGATTGAGCGTCATGCCTCTGATGATGAGCCGCTTTCCATGCTGGCCTTCAAAATCATGAATGACCCATTTGTGGGTACGTTGACCTTTGCCCGGATTTACTCTGGCAAGCTGGAAGCCGGCGTGACCCTGATCAACTCGGTTAAGGAGCGTAAAGAGCGCATTGGCCGTATGCTGGAAATGCACTCCAATTCCCGTGAAGACATCAAAGAGGCCTTTGCTGGTGATATTGTCGCCATTGCCGGTCTGAAACAGACCACCACGGGCGATACGCTTTGCGATCCGCAAAATCCGGTCATTCTTGAGCGGATGGAATTCCCCGAGCCGGTGATTGAGATCGCCATCGAGCCTAAAACCAAGGCTGACCAGGAAAAGCTGGGCGTTGCGCTGCAGCGTCTGGCTGCTGAGGATCCTTCTTTCCGTGTGCATACGG
This sequence comes from Robiginitomaculum sp., assembly GCA_030949705.1. Taxonomy (GTDB): domain Bacteria; phylum Pseudomonadota; class Alphaproteobacteria; order Caulobacterales; family Maricaulaceae; genus Robiginitomaculum_B. The sequence goes on from JAUZSF010000025.1 coordinate 82,867, forward strand.
ATGAGGAATCCGGTCAGACCATTATTGCCGGTATGGGCGAGCTGCATCTGGATATTCTGGTCGACCGCATGAAGCGTGAATTTGGGGTTGAGGCCAATATTGGCCAGCCGCAAGTGGCGTATCGTGAAACCCTGGGGCAGGCTGCCGAAGTGGATTACACTCATAAGAAGCAATCTGGTGGTTCTGGTCAGTTTGCGCGCGTCAAAATCGTATTTGAACCGCTGCCCGCGGGCGAAGGCGAGCATTTCGAGTCCAAGATTGTTGGCGGTAATGTGCCCAAGGAATACATTCCGGGTGTTGAAAAAGGCATTAATCAGATTGCCACGACCGGTATTCTGGCTGGTTTCCCGCTGATCGACTTTAAGGCCACCTTGGTCGATGGCGCTTATCACGATGTTGATAGTTCGGTCATGGCTTTTGAAATTGCTGGTCGCGCCGCCTTGCGCGAAGCGAAAAACCAGTGTGCACCGAAATTGCTTGAGCCCATTATGAAGGTTGAAGTGGTTACGCCGGAAGATTACACCGGCTCGGTTATTGGCGATCTGAATTCCCGTCGCGGGCAAATCCAGAATCAGGAAGTGCGCGGCACCGCCAATGTCATTAATGCAATGGTCCCATTGGCCAATATGTTTGGCTATGTGAACCAATTGCGCTCCATGTCCCAGGGACGGGCACAATACACCATGCAGTTCGACCATTATGAGCCGGTACCTAAGGCCGTGGCCGAAGAAGTTATCGCGAAGCACGCTTGAACAGCGCTTTAAACGAGAAGAAGTGAGACAAACAAATGGCTAAAGAGAAGTTTGAACGCAACAAGCCGCACGTAAACGTTGGCACGGTTGGTCACGTTGACCACGGCAAGACGACGTTGACGGCGGCGATCACGAAGTATTTTGGTGAGTATAAAGCGTATGACGCGATTGATGCGGCGCCGGAAGAGCGCGCACGCGGGATCACCATTTCGACGGCTCACGTTGAGTATGAGACGGAAAACCGTCACTATGCGCACGTGGATTGCCCGGGTCACGCCGACTATGTGAAGAACATGATCACCGGCGCGGCGCAGATGGATGGCGGTATTTTGGTGGTTTCGGCTGCTGATGGTCCCATGCCACAAACCCGCGAGCACATTTTGCTGGCCCGTCAGGTTGGTGTGCCGGCGCTGGTTGTGTACATGAACAAGGTTGATCAGGTTGACGATGAAGAGCTGTTGGAGCTGGTGGAAATGGAAATCCGCGAGCTTCTTTCCTCTTATGATTTTCCTGGCGACGATATTCCGATCATCAAGGGTTCTGCTTTGGCAGCCCTGGATGACAGCAATAAGGAAATTGGCGAGAACAGCATTCGTGAGCTGATGAAGGCTGTGGATGAATACATCCCGACGCCGGATCGCCCGATTGACCAGCCTTTCCTGATGCCGATTGAAGATGTGTTTTCGATCTCGGGTCGTGGCACCGTGGTTACGGGCCGTGTTGAACGCGGTGTTGTCAATGTTGGTGACGAAGTTGAGATTGTTGGCATTCGTGACACCAAGAAGACGGTATGTACGGGCGTTGAAATGTTCCGCAAGCTGCTGGATCGCGGGGAAGCGGGCGACAATATTGGTGCGCTGCTGCGTGGTGTTGAGCGCGACGGTGTTGAACGTGGTCAGGTTCTTTGCAAGCCGGGTTCGATTACGCCGCATACCAAGTTTGTGGCCGAGGCCTATATCCTGACGAAGGATGAAGGTGGTCGTCACACGCCGTTTTTTGGTAATTACCGCCCACAGTTTTACTTCCGTACGACGGACGTGACCGGTGTGGTTACCCTGCCTGAGGGCACGGAAATGGTGATGCCTGGGGATAATGTGAACGTGAATGTCGAGCTGATCCAGCCGATTGCCATGGAAGAGAAACTTCGCTTTGCCATCCGCGAAGGCGGCCGTACCGTCGGCGCCGGCGTGGTCAGCAAAATTATCGAATAAGACTAGTCATCGAGTGCGGTGTCCGTTGTGGGCGCCGCACTCACTTATTCACCAGCTTGAGACCCGGACAAAATTATGGACCGTCAAAATATACGTATCCGCCTGAAAGCATTCGACCATCGCGTGTTGGATCATTCGGCGATTGAAATCATTAATACGGCGAAGCGCACGGGCGCTTCGGTACGTGGACCGATTCCGCTACCGACCCGTATTGAAAAATTTACGGTGAACCGTTCGCCGCACGTCAATAAAAAGTCGCGCGAACAGTTCGAAATCCGTGTTCATAAACGGGTTCTGGATATTGTGGATCCTACGCCACAAACCGTTGATGCCCTGATGAAACTCGATCTGTCGGCTGGTGTCGACGTCGAAATCAAGCTGGGAGCGTAAATCATGCGTACTGGCGTAATTGCAAAAAAACTGGGTATGAGCCGCATCTTTGCCGAAGATGGTTCCCACATTCCCGTTACCGTTCTTGAGCTGGACGGTTGTGCCGTGATTGCACACCGCACCAAGGAAAAGGATGGCTATAGCGCAATCCAGCTGGGCGCGGGCCTGGCCAAGGTTTCGCGGACATCCAAGGCCCTGCGTGGTCATTTTGCCAAGGCCGAAGTTGAACCGCGTCAGAAAGTGGTTGAGTTTCGGGTAAGCGATGATTGCCTGCTGGAAATCGGTGCCGAACTTTCTGCCGAACATTTTGTTCCTGGGCAGAAAGTGGATGTGGCCGCGGTTTCGATCGGTAAGGGTTTTGCCGGGGCGATGAAACGTCACAACTTTGGTGGCCTGCGCGCCACGCACGGTGTGTCGATCTCTCACCGTTCACACGGCTCTACCGGTCAATGTCAGGATCCTGGCAAGGTCTTCAAAGGCAAAAAAATGGCCGGCCATATGGGTGCCAAACGGATCAGTACCCAGAATTTGGAAGTCGTACGCACCGATGCGGAGCGGGGGCTGGTTCTGGTGCGCGGAGCGGTGCCTGGTTCGAAGGGTGCCTGGATTGAAATTCGTGATGCCGTAAAAGGTGTTGGTGCGGATGTGCCGGTTCCGGGCGTCGTCAAGACAGCACCCAAAGTTGAAGCTGCTCCGGCTGAAGCGCCTGCAGAGGCACCAGCCAAGGAAGAAGGTGGCGAGTGATGAAAATTAAAGTAACAACCCTGGGCGCGAAAGCCGCCGGCGAGCTGGAGCTTGCGGACGATATTTTCGGCCTGGAACCGCGCAAAGATATTTTGCACCGCATGGTTCGCTATCAGCTGGCTAAACGCCAGGCCGGTACACACAAAACCAAAGGTCGTTCAGAAATCTCTCGCACCGGCAAGCGTTTTGGTAACCAGAAGGGTGGTGGTACTGCCCGTCACGGTTCGCGTCGCTCCAATATCTTTATTGGTGGTGGTCGTGCCTTTGGCCCGGTTGTGCGCTCTCATGCACACGATCTGCAAAAGAAAGTCCGTCGCCTGGCGATCAAGCATGCGCTTTCCGCCAAGGCCAGCGCCAAAGAGCTGATTATTGTGGATGAAGCCAAAATGGCCTCACCCAAAACCAAGGATCTGCGCGATTCACTGGCCAAGCTGGGCATTGAAAATGCTCTGGTTGTCGGTGGTGCAGAGCTGGATAAAAACTTTTCACTGGCTGCGCGCAACATTCCCAATGTGGATGTGTTGCCCAGCGTTGGCATCAATGTTTACGATGTTCTGCGCCGTCACACCCTGGTTCTTACCAAGGATGCGGTTGCTGATCTGGAGGCACGCTTCAAATGAGCACCGAGCGCCATTACGACACCATTCTCGCCCCGGTAATTACCGAAAAGGCTACCTTGCTTTCCGAGCACAATAAGGTGGTTTTCAGGGTTCCGCTCAGCGCGAATAAAAAAGAGATCGCCGAAGCCGTTGAAGCTCTCTTCAAGGTCAAGGTGGAAAAGGTCAACACCATTCGCACCCCCGGTAAGGTCAAGCGTTTTCGCGGCCATCTGGGCAAGCGTGTGGACGTCAAAAAGGCGATCGTGACACTGGTGGATGGACATTCCATCGACATCACGACCGGTCTTTGAGGGTAGGATAGAAAAATGGCTCTCAAGCATTATAAACCAACGTCTCCTGGACGCCGCGCTCTGGTTCTTGTTGACCGCGCTGCGCTTTGGAAAGGACGCCCCGAGAAGACCCTGGTTGAGGGTTTGAACAAAAAGGGTGGCCGCAATAATCATGGCCGCATTACCATGCGTCGCCGTGGTGGTGGTGCCAAACGGCTTTATCGTATGGTCGACTTTAAGCGTCGCAAATATGATATGAGCGCCGAAGTGGTGCGGATTGAATATGATCCAAACCGCACCGCGTTTATTGCGCTGATCCAGTACGAAGACGGTGAAAAATCGTATATCATTGCCCCACAACGCCTGAGCGTTGGTGACAAGGTGATCTCGTCGCTCAAAGGTGCGGATGTAAAGCCAGGCAATTGCATGCCGCTGCGCACCATGCCGGTGGGGACGATTATTCATAATGTGGAAATGAAACCGGAAAAGGGTGCTCAGATCGCCCGTTCTGCCGGTGCCTATTGTCAATTGGTTGGCCGTGATGGCGGGCATGCGCAATTGCGGCTCAAGTCCGGTGAAATGCGCTTGGTCCCTGATGCTTGCATGGCCACTGTTGGTGCCGTGTCCAATCAGGACCACATGAATGAAAATCTGGGTAAGCTGGCCGTAAGCGCTGGCTTGGCAAACGCCCAAGCGTTCGTGGTGTTGCCATGAACCCGGTGGATCACCCCCACGGCGGCGGCGAAGGCCGCACCTCGGGTGGTCGCCATCCGGTAACCCCATGGGGCAAGCCCACCAAAGGGGCGCGTACCCGTAAGAAAAATAAACCTTCAGACAAGATGATTATTCGTTCTCGTCACCTGAAGAAAAAGCGTTAGGAGATCGACGTGCCACGTTCGGTTTGGAAAGGTCCGTTTGTTGATGGTTATCTGCTGAAAAAGGCAGAGGCCAGCCATGCTGATGGACGCAAGAAAGCAATTAAAACCTGGTCGCGTCGCTCGACCATTCTGCCTCAATTCGTGGGCCTGACCTTTCAGGTTCACAATGGCAAGAAGTTTATCCCGGTGCTGATCACCGAGGATATGATCGGGCACAAGCTTGGCGAATTTTCGCCAACCCGTACGTATTACGGCCACACGGCCGATAAGAAGGCGAAACGGAAATAGTCATGGGTAAGAATGCAAATCCCCGCCGCGTAGGCGACACAGAGGCTTTTGCCAAGGCGCGCAATCTGCGTACCGGAGCACAAAAGCTCAATCTGGTGGCGCAATCCATTCGCGGCATGAAGGTCGAAAAGGCCTTGGCAACACTGGAATTTTCGCGCCGGCGCATTGCGATCCCGGTTAAGAAATGCCTGGAATCAGCCATTGCCAATGCCGAGAACAATCATGGGCTGGACATTGATCAACTGGTCGTTGCTCAGGCCTTTGTCGGTAAAAATCTGGTGATGAAACGCTGGCGTGCCCGTGCACGTGGTCGCTCTGCCAAGATCATGAAACCATTTTCGGAAATCACCATTGTCGTGCGCGAAGTCGAGGAGCAAGCCTAATGGGTCATAAGGTCAATCCGATCGGGCTGCGGCTCGGCATTAACCGCACCTGGGATTCTCGCTGGTATGCCAATTCCAAGGATTATGGTCGTCTGTTGCATGAAGATCTGCGCTTGCGCAAATTCATCAAGGCGCGTCTCAGCCAGGCCGGGATTTCCCGTATCGTCATTGAACGTCCGCACAAAAAGTGCCGCATCACCATTTATACGGCTCGTCCGGGCGTGGTGATTGGCAAAAAAGGTGCTGACATCGAGGTGCTGCGCAAGGCCTTGAGCAAAATCGTCAATGACGAAGTGTTTGTAAACCTTGTGGAAATCCGCAAAGCCGAAATCGATGCCACCCTGGTTGCCGAAGGTATTGCCCAGCAATTGGAACGCCGCATGGCGTTTCGCCGGGCCATGAAACGTGCACTGCAAACCACCATCCGCATGGGTGCCAAGGGCTGCAAGATCAAGGTGGGCGGCCGTTTGAATGGTGCAGAAATTGCACGTTCAGAGCAATACCATGATGGATCTGTGCCGCTGCACACGCTGCGTGCGGATATCGATTATGGCACCGCAGAAGCCAAAACGGCTATGGGCATTATCGGTATCAAGGTCTGGATCTACAAAGGTGAGATCATGGAACACGATCCGATGGCTCAGGACCGTAAGGCCGAAGCCAGTGGCGAAAACCGGGCGCGTTCGTCGCGCGCGAATGCGTAAATTTTAGGACTAGGGCAGGATCATGCTGCAACCAAAAAAAGACCAAGTTTCGCAAGATGCACAAAGGCCGTATCAAAGGTAAGGCCAAGGGTGGATTTACGCTTAACTTTGGCTCCTATGGCCTCAAAGCCTTGGAGCCGGAACGGGTTACCTCGCGTCAGATCGAAGCCACCCGACGGGCCATTACCCGGCATATGAAACGGGCTGGACGTGTATGGATTCGGATTTTCCCTGATGTGCCGGTTTCCCAAGAAGCCAACCGAAGTTCGGATGGGTAAGGGGAAAGGCTCGGTGGAATTTTGGGCGGCAAAGGTCAAGCCTGGCCGGATAATGTTTGAAATTGATGGCGTTACGGATGCCGTCGCCCGTCAAGCGCTGGAACTTGGTGCTGCCAAGTTGCCGATCAAGTGCAAAATCGTCACCCGTCAGGGTGAGGGTTGAGCCGCGCGAGGAGAGTAAGAGATGAATGCCGTAGAAATACGCGCCATGAGCGCCGATCAAATCAAGGATGAGATCGTGACCTTGAAGAAAGAGCAGTTCAATCTGCGCTTTCAACAAGCCACTGGTCAGCTTGAAAAAACTGCACGTGTGCGCGTCGTAAGACGCGACATTGCGCGCCTGAAAACCGTCTTGCGAGCCAAGGCCAATGAAACGAAGGGAGAGGGCTGATGCCCAAACGTCTTCTGACTGGCGTCGTCGTAAGCGACAAGGGCGCCAAAACCATTGTGGTAAAGGTCGAACGGACCTTTCTGCACCCGCTGTACCGCAAAACGGTACGCCGGTCGAAACGTTATCACGCTCATGACGAGCAAAATGCGTTTAAAGTCGGTGACAATGTCACCATTCAAGAGTGTGCGCCAAAGTCTAAACTGAAGCGCTGGGAAGTAGTTGCGCAGGCCTAATTTCCTAGGAACCACGCGATTAAGGAGGATCCTGACGTGATCCAGATGCAGAGCAACTTACAGGTCGCCGATAATTCCGGTGCCCGTCGCGTCCAATGCATTAAGGTGCTGGGCGGTGCCAAGCGCCGTTACGCCCGCATTGGCGACATTATTGTTGTCTCGGTTAAGGAAGCAATTCCCCGGGGCAAAGTGAAAAAAGGCGAAGTGCGCAAAGCCGTAGTGGTGCGCACCAGAAAAGATATTCAACGTGCCGATGGTTCGGTGATCCGCTTTGACGGTAATGCCGCCGTGCTGATCAACAATAATAACGAGCCAGTTGGTACGCGTATTTTTGGCCCGGTTCCTCGTGAACTGCGTGCTAAAAAACACATGAAGATCATCTCGCTTGCACCGGAGGTGCTGTGATGGCCGCAAAAATTAAAAAAGGTGACAAAGTCATCGTGCTGGCTGGCAAAGACAAGGGCCGCACCGGCGAAGTGATGAAAATGATCACAGACACCAACCGGGCCATCGTATCTGGCATCAATATGGTCAAGCGCCATCAGCGCCCGACCCAGTATGACCCCGGTGGCATCAAGGATATGGAAGCGCCTATACACGTCTCCAACCTGGCCGTGGCAGACCCCAAAACGGGTAAGGCCACGCGGGTGGGGTTCAAAACCCTTAAAGACGGCAAAAAGGTTCGCTTTGCGAAAAAATCAGGCGAGGTACTCGATGTCTGAGAAAGCTTATGTGCCACGGATGAAGGCGCGCTATAACGCGTCTATCCGGGACAAAATGGTCAAGAAGTTTGGCTATAAAAATGAAATGCAGATCCCGCGTCTGGACAAGATCGTGATCAATATGGGTGTGGGCGAAGCCGTCCAGGATTCCAAAAAGATCAACAGTGTGCTGAACGATCTGGCCCTGATTGCCGGCCAAAAGCCAGTGGCGACCATTGCCAAGAAATCCATTGCCGGCTTCAAGCTGCGCGATGGCATGAAGATTGGCGCCAAGGTCACCCTGCGCAAGGATCAAATGTATGAATTTCTGGACCGGCTGGTGAACATTGCCCTGCCACGGGTTCGTGACTTTCGCGGCCTGAGCGGCAAGAGCTTTGATGGTCGTGGCAATTATGCCCTGGGCCTGAAAGAGCATCTGGTGTTTCCAGAGATCGATTACGATAAAATCGATCAGATCTGGGGCATGGACATTGTTGTCTGTACGACAGCAAACACGAATGATGAAGCAAAAGCCCTTTTGGCTGAGTTTGATTTTCCTTTCCGGGACAAATCGAACTAACGCATTGGGGAACGCGGGTATGAACCCGCACTTGGAGGACGACTTAATGGCTAAGAATAGTGCCATTGAACGCAATTTGAAACGGATCCGTATGGTCGAGCGTTATGCAGCCAAACGGGCGCGTTTGAAAGAGACTGCGCGCAACACTGAACTTCCCATCGAGGAACGGATGGCTGCCCAGATCAAGCTTTCTGAAATGCCGCGTAATTCCGCGCAGATTCGGGTTCGCAATCGCTGCGAACTTACGGGTCGGCCACGGGGTTATTATCGTAAATTTAAAATGTCTCGGATTGCACTGCGCGAACTGGCCAATCAAGGCCAGCTTCCCGGTGTGACCAAGTCGAGCTGGTAGGGAGGCATCAATGGCGATTAGTGATCCGCTGGGCGATATGCTCACCCGTATTCGCAATGCTCTGATGCGTCGTCGCGGCAAAACCGTGACCCCGGCATCCAGATTGCGCAAGCGTGTGCTCGATGTGCTGCAAAGCGAAGGGTATATCCGTGGTTATGCGGAAGTGGAGCAAGACGGCTTCTCTACCTTTGAGATTGAGCTCAAATATTATGAGGGCGAACCGGTTATTTCCGAGATCAAACGGGTCTCGAAACCTGGACGCCGTGTGTATTCATCGGTCAAAGACCTGCCTCGTGTGCAAAACGGGCTTGGCATCGCGATCATCTCTACCCCCAAGGGTGTGATGTCCGATACCACCGCGCGTGAACACAATGTTGGCGGCGAAGTTCTTTGCCAGGTTAGCTAGGGGAACGGATATGTCACGTATTGGCAAAAAACCGGTTGAAATTACCTCTGGGGTAACGGCCGAACTGAATAACAAGTCGCTCAAAATCAAGGGCCCCAAAGGCGAGTTGAGCATGACCTTCGTTGCGGAAGTCAATGTCACGCTGGATGGTAATTTATTGACCGTAACACCGGTTGATGACAGCCAGCGCGCTCGCTCTATGTGGGGGCTGCAACGCTCGCTAGCAGCCAATCTGGTCGAGGGTGTTACCAAAGGCTACCAAAAAAGAGCTTGAACTGCGCGGCGTTGGTTATCGTGCCCAAATGAAGGGCAGAGACATCGTTATGCAATTGGGTTTCAGTCACGAGGTCAATTATACGCCGCGCGACGGTGTGACTCTGGCAACCCCAAAGCCAACGCAAATCACGGTTACGGGCATGGATAAACAGGCAGTGGGGCAAACCGCTGCTGAAATTCGCCGCTTCCGCAAACCAGAGCCATATAAAGGCAAGGGTGTGCGTTATGTGGGCGAATTTGTCCGGTCCAAGGAAGGCAAGAAGAAATAGCCATGATCGATCCTCGGAAAAAAAAAATGAAACGGCGTGCCATGCGCAATCGCACACGCCTGAAAAAACTGGCTGGCGGCATGCCGCGGCTCTCGGTTTTTCGCTCGAACAAGTATATCTATGCGCAAATCATCGATGATACCAAAGGCATAACGGTTGCTCATGCCTCTTCGATGGAAAAAGCAGCGGGCGTGAAATCAACCGGCAATGCCGAAGCGGCTATGGCCGTTGGCAAACTGGTTGCTGAGCGGGCAAAGAAAGCCGGTATCAAGGAAGTCGTGTTTGATCGCGGCGGTTATATTTACCACGGACGTGTCAAGGCGCTGGCGGAAGCTGCGCGTGACGGCGGCCTGAAGTTCTAAGGGAGCGGAAAATGGCAGGCCGTAACGAAAAACGTGGTCGCAAAGACGACCGGGAAAAAGACGAATTCACAGATCGTCTGGTCTTTATCAACCGTGTTGCCACGGTGGTGAAGGGGGGGCGTCGCTTCTCTTTTGCTGCACTGGTTGTGGTTGGTGATGAAAAAGGCCGGGTTGGTTTTGGGCATGGCAAGGCACGCGAAGTGCCTGAGGCCATACGCAAAGCCACGGACGAAGCCAAGAAAACCCTGATCCGGGTGCCCTTGCGCGAAGGTCGCACCCTGCATCATGATGGCAAAGGTCATCATGGCGCGGGCAAGGTTCTTTTGCGGGCGGCGCCTCCGGGGACCGGTGTTATCGCCGGCGGTCCGATGCGCGCTGTACTCGAAGTGCTGGGTGTTCAGGATGTGGTGGCCAAGTCTCTTGGTTCCTCCAATCCGTATAACATGGTGCGTGCCACGATGGATGCTCTGCGCAAGCAACGCAGCCCTCGTGCCATCGCCGCCAAGCGTGGCAAAAAGGTCGCTGACCTGGTTGCCGGTCGCCAGGATGGTGCCAGTGCTCCCGAAGCACTTGGTGCTGAAGGCTAAGGATCAAGAAAATGGCAAAAGCAAAAACCATAACGGTACGTCAAACCGGCAGCCCGATCCGCCGTCCAAAAGACCAGCGCGCTACGCTGGTTGGTCTTGGGCTTGGTAAAGTCGGCCGGGTTCGTACCCTGGAAGATACCCCATCCGTGCGTGGCATGATCGCCAAAGTGGCGCACATGGTCAGCATTGTAGAAGAGGGCGCTAAATAAGCGTTTTCTTTGGAGCAGAAAAATGAGACTGAACGAACTTAGCGATAATCCAGGCGCAACGCCCAAACGCCTTCGCGTTGGCCGTGGCCCAGGCTCCGGCAAAGGCAAAACCGCCGGGCGCGGTGTCAAAGGCCAAAAGTCACGCTCGGGCGTGGCCATCAAAGGCTTTGAAGGCGGTCAAATGCCGCTGCACATGCGTTTGCCAAAGCGTGGGTTTACCCCGCATAATCAGGCCCGCTATGCGGAGCTGAATATTGGTAAGCTGCAAGCGGCCATTGATGCAAAGAAAATCGACGCCAAAAAAGCCCTCGACGAGGATGCTTTGGTGGCAGCCGGTGTGGTGCGTCGCAAACGCGATGGCATTCGCCTCCTTGCAAAAGGCACGCTGAAGGCCAAAGTAAACCTTACCATGACCGGCGCGACCAAGGCGGCCATTGCCGCGGTGGAAAAAGCCGGTGGCAGTGTCACCATTGCGGCCAAAAAGGCCCCAGAGGCCAAAGCCGAAAAATCAAAAGACTGATTGGGTTTCCGATCAGGATCTGAGTACATAAACAGGAACGGGATCCATGGCTTCAGCCGCTGAACAGCTTGCCGCGAATATGAATTTCGGCGCCTTTGGCAAGGCCAAGGAATTGCAACAGCGTATCTGGTTCACCCTGGGCGCGCTGATTGTTTACCGACTTGGTACCTATATACCTATTCCCGGCATCAATCTGGATGCCTATGCCGCGATTTTTGAAAATACGCAAAAAGGCATTTTGGGAATGATGAATATGTTCTCAGGCGGCGCCATTAGCCGCCTGGCCATATTCACCCTGAATGTGATGCCCTACATTTCAGCATCCATTATCATGCAATTGATGACCAGCAGCGTTCCTTCACTGGAAGCCCTGAAAAAAGAGGGTGAAACCGGTCGCAAGCAGATTAACCAGTATACCCGTTATCTGACCGTGGTTCTGGCCACGGTACAGGCCTATGGCATCGCCATTGGGCTGGAAAGCTCGCAAGGCGTGGTTCACGATCCAGGCATGTTCTTCAAAGCCTCCACGGTCATTACCCTGGTGGGTGGCACCATGTTTTTGATGTGGCTGGGCGAACAGGTCACCGCGCGCGGCGTGGGTAATGGCGTGTCCCTGATCATTTTTGCTGGTATCGTGGCCGGTCTGCCGACGGCAATTTTCCAGGCGCTGGACATGACCAGGGTTGGCCAGTTCAGCTTTCTGGGGCTTTTGCTGTTGACGGCGTTGGCGATTGGGGTGGTGTTCTTCATCGTCTTTATCGAGCGTTCGCAGCGGCGATTGCTGATACAATATCCTAAGCGCCAGCATGGTAATAAAGCCTTTGGCGGGGATAGCTCCTTTTTACCGCTGAAGTTGAATACTGCCGGTGTTATTCCGCCGATTTTTGCTTCCTCCCTGTTATTGCTGCCGGCTACCATTGCCGGGTTCTCCGCTCAGTCCGGGCCGGAATGGCTGCGCACGGTGGTGGCATCCTTGGGCCAGGGGCAGCCGCTTTATCTGGTGTCTTACGCCGCAGGCATTATGTTCTTTGCCTTCTTTTATACCTCGATCGTTTTCAACCCACAGGAAACTGCGGATAATTTGCGCAAAAATGGTGGCTTTCTGCCTGGCATTCGCCCTGGTAAACGTACCGCCGAATATCTGGACTATGTGTTGTCGCGCCTGACAGTTATTGGCGCGCTTTACCTGACCGCGGTTTGTATTATGCCGGTGATCCTGGTGAATGCCTACAGCGTGCCGTTTCGTCTGGGGGGGACCTCGATCCTGATTGTGGTCAGTGTGACCATGGATACGGTAGCGCAAATTCAGTCACATTTGCTGGCGCACCAGTATGAAGGTCTGATCAAGAAAACCAAACTGCGGGGCCGTCGCCGATGAATCTCGTTATTTTTGGCCCACCGGGGGCTGGTAAGGGCACACAGGCCAAACGGCTGGTTGCCGAGCGTGGCTATATTCAACTTTCCACCGGGGACATGCTGCGCGCGGCGCGCAAGTCCGGTTCTGAACTGGGCAAGAAAGTTGCGGGAATCATGGATCGTGGTGAGCTGGTCTCGGACGAGATCGTCATTGCATTGATCGAGGAACAGCTGGACCAGAATCAGGGCGCACCGGGTTTCATTTTCGATGGATTTCCGCGTACTTTGGCCCAAGCCGAAGCGTTGGACGCCCTGTTGGCCAGTCGAGGGTCGCAGGTAGACCGTGTGATTCGTTTGATGGTGGATGACAAGGCTTTGCTGGACCGGATTACCTTGCGATTTGAAGAGCAGGGACGTGACGATGACAACCCGACGGCATTTGCGGTTCGCCTGGATGCTTATAACAAACAGACGGCACCTTTGCTGCCCTATTACCGGGACAAAGGGCTGTTGAAGGAAGTAAATGGTATGGATGACATCGACGCCGTAGCTGGTGCCGTGTCACGCATACTGGATTTGGATTAATCAAGTGCCTTACCCGGTTGACGGGTGGGGCGCTAGAAGGATAGAAAGCGGCCTCCGCAAAAGGGCAGAGTCACCGGTGATTGCATTTTTAGGCAATCGGCGGCTGTTCGCTTGCGGCGTCTTTTATGGAGAATGAACAGTGGCTCGGATTGCCGGCGTTAACATACCGACGAACAAGCGCGTTGAAATCGCGCTGACGTATATTCATGGGATCGGTCCCGCGAATGCGAAAGAGATATGCGAAAAGGTTGGCATTACGCCAGAGCGGCGCGTAGCGGAACTGACGGATGCAGAAGTGCTGAAAATCCGTGAGACGATTGATAGTGACTATATGGTCGAAGGCGATCTGCGCCGGGACACCGCGGTCAATATCAAGCGGCTGATGGATCTGGGCCTCTACCGTGGCCTGCGCCACCGTCGTGGGCTGCCGGTTCGCGGACAGCGCACACACACCAATGCACGTACCCGCAAGGGGCCGGCAAAAGCAATTGCCGGCAAGAAGAAATAGGGCGGATAGAGAATGGCCAAGGAACCGACACGGGTACGCCGTGCTGATCGTAAAAACATCACTTCTGGTGTTGCGCATGTAAATGCAACGTTCAATAACACCATGATTACCATTACCGACGCACAGGGTAATGCCATTGCATGGTCCACCGCCGGGGTTATGGGCTTTAAGGGCTCACGTAAATCCACGCCTTATGCGGCACAGCTTGCCGCCGAGGATGCTGGCAAAAAAGCCCAGGAACATGGCATGAAAACCCTTGAGGTAAATGTTTGTGGTCCTGGCTCCGGTCGCGAGTCTGCTTTGCGTGCGCTGCAGGCTATCGGATTTACCATTACCACCATACGTGACGTAACGCCGATTCCCCATAACGGGTGTCGTCCGCCAAAACGTCGCCGGGTCTAGTACCCCGCTATATATTTTCATCCGGTGCGTGATCAAAGCCGCCGGATTAACAAAGAGGTGCTATTGTGCTGGAAAAAAACTGGCAAGAACTGATCCGTCCCATGAAGCCCGTGATCAAGCCCGGGCATGATGAAGCCTGTAAGGCACAGATCATTGCTGAACCGCTGGAGCGCGGCTTTGGTACAACGCTGGGCAACAGCCTGCGCCGGGTGCTTTTGTCATCCCTGCAGGGTGCGGCGGTTACCGCCGTGCAGATTGACGGGGTTGTACACGAATTTTCATCTATTCAGGGTGTGCGCGAAGATGTTACCGATATTGTTCTCAATATCAAAAAAATCGCCATGGTTATGCACAATGAGGGGCCCAAGCGTGTTGTGTTGAATGCCACAGGCCCGTGTGAAGTGACCGCTGGCATGATTGAAGAAACCGCTGATGTCGAAGTGCTGAACAAGGACCATGTTCTTTGCATGCTCGACGAGGGCGCTTCAATTCGCATGGAATTCACGGTCAATACCGGCAAAGGCTATGTCGCTGCCGATAAAAACCGTCCCGAAGATGCCCCCATTGGTCTGATTGCCGTGGATTCACTCTTCAGCCCGGTACGTCGCGTTGCGTTTTCCGTGGAAAATACTCGCGAAGGTCAGGTGCTTGACTATGACAAGCTGACCATGGACATCGAAACTAATGGGGCCATTACTCCTGAAGATGCCGTGGCCTTTGCCGCGCGTATTTTGCAGGATCAATTCCAGATCTTCATCAATTTTGAAGAGCCCGAAGACGACAAGGCCGCTGATGCTGCCCAAGAGCTGGACTTCAACCCGGCGCTTCTGAAGAAGGTTGATGAGCTGGAGCTTTCTGTACGCTCGGCCAACTGCCTGAAGAACGACAACATTGTCTATATCGGTGATCTGATTTTGAAATCCGAGGCAGAAATGCTCCGCACCCCGAACTTTGGCCGCAAATCCTTGAACGAGATCAAGGAAGTGCTGGCCTCCCTGGGGCTGCATCTGGGCATGGAAGCCCCCAGCTGGCCGCCGGAAAACATTGACGATCTGGCCAAGAAACACGAAGACAACATTTAAGTTTGCATACTGAATGCCTGAGCATTCGCACTTTTAGGAGAAACCGCCATGCGCCACGGTATTGCGCACCGCAAGCTCAACAGAACGCACGAACATCGCAAAGCGATGTTTGCCAATATGGCTGCGTCTCTGATTACGCATGAGCAAATCACCACTACCCTGCCAAAGGCCAAAGAGCTGCGTCCCATCGTGGAAAAGCTGATCACCTTGGCGAAAAAGGGCGATCTGGCTTCGCGCCGTCGCGCCGCTGCGCGTCTGCGTGACGAAGCGGCGACCAAAAAGCTCTTTGATATCATGGGTGAGCGTTACAAGGATCGCCAGGGCGGCTATGCCCGGGTGCTCAAGGCCGGTTATCGCTATGGGGACAATGCCCCCATCGCCGTGATCGAACTGGTGGATCGCGATCCCGAAGCCAAGGGCAAGGCAGATCGTGAACGGGTTGCCGCCGAAGAGGCCGCGCGCGAAGATTGATTTTGTGCCATACATGATTACCTAAAGGGCGGCTTCCCGGTTTCGGGGCCGCCTTTTTGCATTTTTATCTGAACTTCCTATCTCTTGCCCGAATTGTGCCATGATCACTGTGGAATAATTGAACCATGAAAAAGCATATCCTTCTGCCTCTCTTGTCTCTTTTATTGACCCTGCCGGGGTTTGCTCACGCTCAGTTGCGCAAACAGGTGCCCCATGACACGGTACAGGTACAGCTGTCCTATGCACCGCTGGTCAAGACGGCCGCGCCGGCGGTGGTTAATGTCTATTCGCGCAAAGTGATCAAAACCGCCGCGTCGCCCTTTGCCGGGGATCCGTTTTTCGGGCGCCTGTTTGGGCGGGGCTTTTTTGGCCCCCAGGAACGTGTGCAACAATCCCTGGGTTCTGGTGTTCTGGTGCGCAAGGATGGCATCATTGTTACCAATAATCATGTGGTGAATGGGGCCGATGAATGGCGGGTGGTGCTGGCTGACCGGCGTGAATTTGAGGCCAAGCTGTTGCTCTCGGACAAACAGGCCGATCTGGCAGTTCTGAAAATTGATACGGGCGGTGAAGACTTGCCCACCATGCCTCTGCACCTTTCTCATGAGGCCGAAGTCGGCGATCTGGTACTGGCCATTGGCAACCCGTTTGGGGTGGGCCAGACGGTCACTTCGGGCATTGTTTCGGCACTGGCACGCACTGATGTCGGGGCGTCTGACTATTCCTATTTCATCCAAACCGATGCGGCGATCAATCCGGGCAATTCCGGCGGCGCGCTGGTGGGGATGGATGGCTCGCTATTGGGCATTAATACGGTGATCCTGTCGCGTTCCGGCGGTTCGAACGGCATTGGCTTTGCCATTCCGGCGGCCATGGTGGCCCGGGTGGTGGATGCGGCGGTGAACGAGGATGGTCATGTAGTGCGGCCGTGGTTTGGGGCGCGCCTGCAAGTGGTGGACCGGGATCTGGCGGCTTCGCTCGGTCTGGACCGTCCCCATGGGGCTCTGGTTTCGGAAACCTATCCCGGCGGGCCGGCGGCCCGCGCCGGAGTGAAGCGCGGCGATGTGGTGACCAGCATTGATGGGCACGAGATTAACAGCGAACAAGGCCTGCGATTTCGTCTGGCCACTCACAAAATCGGCGATACCGTGCCGTTAACGGTAATCCGCGAAGGTATGATGAAAAAACTGCGCTTGAAGGCCCATTCCGCACCGGAAAAACCGCGCCGCAATGAAACCGTTCTGGATGGTATCAATCCTTTTGCCGGGGCCAAGATCGCCAATCTTTCGCCGGCATTGGCCGAAGAGTTGAGTATGGATGAATTTGCCAAGGGGGTAATTATCCTCTCCGTCGCACCGCGCAGCCCGGCCAGCTATTATGGTTTGCGTGCTGGCGATATTCTGGGGGCGGTGGCTGATGAGCCAATCAAGACCGTCCAGGATATGCGCCGGGTTCTGGATGAATATGACGCCAGCCGTCGCTGGCCGGTCGCCATTAAACGTGGTAACCGCCGTATTGTTACGACTATCCGGCTGCGTTCCTGATTTGTACCTTTTGGGGGTTTGTGTGTTATACCAGCGCCCATGAGTACATTATTTGAAGCGGCTGGACTGGAAGAGAGCGCCCCGCGCCCGCTGGCGGACCGGTTGCGCCCGCAATCCCTGTCCGAAGTCGCGGGCCAGGATCATTTATTGTCTGAAACCGCCCCCATCGGGCGCATGGTCAAAACCAATCGTCTGTCTTCGATGATCCTCTGGGGACCGCCAGGGGTGGGCAAGACCACCATTGCGCGCCTGTTGGCCGATCATTGTTCTTTGCATTTTGAGCCGCTGTCGGCGGTATTTTCTGGCGTGGCGGATTTGCGTAAAATCTTTGCTGCGGCCAAGGATCGCCGCACGGCGGGGCAGGGCACTTTGCTCTTTGTGGACGAGATCCACCGCTTTAACCGCGCCCAACAGGATGGTTTTTTGCCCTTTGTAGAAGAGGGCGTGGTCACCCTGATCGGGGCGACGACGGAAAACCCATCATTTGAATTGAACGGTGCGCTCCTCTCCCGGTGTCAGGTGATGGTGCTGAAACGGCTTGATGATGCGGCGCTGGAGGATTTGCTGGTTCGGGCCGAAGCCCTGATGCAGAAGGCTTTACCGCTGGAACCCTCCGCGCGCGAGGCCTTGCGCGCCATGGCCGATGGGGATGGGCGTTATGTGCTTAATTTGGCCGAGGAGGTATTTGCCCTAAATGCCGCGGCCCCCTTATCCTCCGCCGATCTGGCATCTGCCCTGCAAAAGCGCAGCCCGGCCTATGATAAAAACCGCGAAGAGCATTACAATCTGATCTCGGCCCTGCACAAGGCGGTGCGTGGCTCTGATCCCGATGCGGCGCTTTACTGGTTTGCCCGCATGCTGGCGGGGGGCGAGGATCCACTGTTTCTGGCGCGCCGTCTGGTGCGCATGGCCAGCGAAGACATCGGCCATGCCGATCCCTCCGTTTTGCAAACCGCCATTGCCGCGGTGGAAACCTATCGCTTTTTAGGTAGTCCCGAGGGTGAACTGGCACTGGCGCAAACCGTGGTGCATCTGGCCTGCGCCCCCAAATCAAATGCGGTCTACAAGGCGTTCAAGGGGGCCATGAAGGCGGCGGGCGAGACTGGCTCGCTAATGCCGCCCAAACACATATTGAACGCCCCGACCAAGCTGATGAAAGACGAAGGCTATGGCAAGGGCTATGCGTATGATCATGATGCGCCGGACGCCTTTTCCGGGCAGAACTATTTTCCCGACGAGATGGACCGGGCAGAGTTTTATGTGCCTTCCGGGCGCGGCTATGAAAAGGCGGTGGCTGAACGCCTGCGTAAATGGCGTGCGCTTCGGGATGGGGACTAGGGGATGGCAAAGAGGGAAAATTAAGTGTGGACTAGCAACAAACACTTTCCTCTCCCTGCGGGAGAGGAATAAGGAGAGGGGCTGGGGCCTTTGATACCGTATCGCCAGTTTTGACTTCATAATTCCCTCATCCCAGCCTTCTCCCCAAGGGAGAAGGAGGCGCAGGAAGAATGGCCCGTTACCCACCCGGTGCGCGCACCATAAAATCAACCCGGTCAATGGTTTTGCCATCCTGATCGACCAGCAATAGTTGATGCGGGCCGGGCAGGGGAAACCAGAGGCGATCTTTGGGCAGGGGCTTGCCATCCATGCTCAGCGACATGGCAGCTGTCGCACCCTGCACCGCTATGGCCAGGCGTTGGCGTTCGGGGGGAATATCCGGGTCCAGCGCGATAATGGCGCCGGCGGCCGGGCGGATAATGTGGGGCGTGCGGGTGCTTTGGGCTACCGCTTGGATGGTGCGAATTTCGGTGCCGCGCAAAAACACCTCACGGCGGGGCGGTTCTGGCGTACCGACAAAACGGATATTGATCTCCACAACCCCTTCGGGCCGCGCTGGGGGGGCAGAGGGGCGATCCCGATGCAACATGGCCATAATGGCATGCCACAGCGGGGCTGCCCCGGAGACGCCGGTTACGCTGTGCATGGGATCACCTTCAAAATTACCAACCCAGACGCCAACGGTGTAATCCGCGCTATAGCCAATGCACCAATTATCGCGCATGGCCTTGGAGGTGCCGGTTTTAACGGCACTCCAGAACGGGGTGTTGAGATTGTTGGAAAGGCCAAAGGTCAGGAGGCGCGCCGAGCGATCGCTCAGCATGGAAGAAACAATATAGGCCGCCTCTTTTGGTAATATCTGGCGCGGCTTGCTCATGGGATCATCGGCAAGTACGCGCAAGGGGCTGGTCTTGCCGCCATTGGCCAGGGTGCGATAGGCATTGACCTGTTCCAGGAGACTGACCTCGGCCGACCCCAAGGCCAGCGAAAAACCATAATAATCGCCATCGCGGGTAATGCCTTTATAGCCCAGATCGTAAAGGCGCTCCCGAAACGGTTCGACCCCAGTCAGCAACAGCGTGCGCACCGCCGGAATGTTCAGGGAATTTCCAAGGGCAATGCGCGCACTGACCAGCCCTTTATACCCATGATCATAGTTTTGCGGCACATAAAGCCCGCTGGCGGTTTTAAGGTGGATCGGCGCATCGTTCAGCAAAGATGCCGCCGTCAGATAACGTCGCTGTAGCGCCAGCGCATACAGATGCGGTTTGAGTGTAGAGCCGGCCTGGCGATGTGCACGAACGCCATCCACATGGGGGGCGCGGGACGTGGCCGGGTTGGAGCCAACCCAGGCCAGCACATTGCCGGTGGCGTTTTCCACCACCAGCACCGCCCCATCGCGGACATTGCGGTGCGCCAGCGCGGCCAATTGGCGTTCCAGCGCCTCTTTGGCAAAGCGCTGGATATGGGCATCCAGGGTGGTGCGCACATCCGTGTCTTTGGCGCTCAGCAAACGCGCCGCCAGATGGGGTGCCAGTTCGGGCATGGTTGGCGGGGTTTCGACCCGGGCCAGCATCCGGTTCAGGGCCGCCATGGGACCGGTGCAGGGCCGGGGGTTGACCAGTGCGCACAGGCGGCGCGTAAGGCGCTTGGGGCTGGCATTGGGGGCCGGCAACAGGGCGGCCAGCGCCAGACTTTCGTCTTCGGTCAGGCCATCTGGCTCTTTGCCCAACAACACATTGGCGGCGGCGGTGATACCCTCGACCTCACCGCGAAAGCCAAGAAGGTTCAGATAGCTTTCCAGAATTTGCGCCTTGTCCCAACGTCGTTCCAGTTTTTGCGCATAACGGGCCTGTTGCAATTTGGCGCGCAAGGATCGCCGGGGCAAGGCCGGATGATCACGGGCGCGAAGCAGGGTTGCCAATTGCATGGTAATGGTGCTGGCCCCGCGCAGGGGCTTGCCTCTGGCATTGTTCCACGCGGCCCCCAAAACCCCGCGCCAGTCAATGCCGTTGTGGCGGTAAAACCGTTTATCTTCGGCAGCAATTATGGCGCTGGCCAGGGCCGGTGAAATGGCGCTCAGCTCTGCCCATTGGCCCCGGCGCATGGAAAAATCGGTGCGGCGCACCTGTAAAACTTGGCCCTGGCGATCCAAGAGGGCCGATCGCGAAGGCTGCCAGTCTGTGCGCACACGCTCATAGGTGGGGATGTTGCCGGGCGCGCTCCAGATCGCCAGGGCCACCAAAGGCGCGCTGATGGCGGCAAGCAGAAACGCCCAGCGCCATGGCATCATGGGCCGGTTGCGCCAATTTTCAGCGGCGCAATGGGCATCTCACCAAACATTTCGGGGGCATACATGGCCTCAACCCGTGTGGGCGGCAGGTTGAAATCTCCCTTGGTGTTCAGGCGGATCGTATATTCAAACGAGAATCTTCCCTTGGGGACATAGCGATAAAAGGTTTGATAGGCATCAAAGCGGCGTTCTTCATAAACCGGCCAGGCATAGCCGGTGCTGCGTTCATCCTGGCTGAGAAGCACGCTATGACCGCCCAAACCGCCACCAAGAATTTGTGCTCCGGCGGGAATGGGATCATTGATCACCACCCAGGTCATATCAGACTGGGCATCAATTTCCAGCTTGATACGAACCACATCGCCGACATTCCAAGCACCTTCTTTGGCCTGACTGACCGGGCTTATGGTGCGCGTGATGGCATAGCCCGACGAGAGTGGTTCGCGCAGGGGAATGGCTGCCTTGGCGGTAACAAATGCCCAGGGTGCGCCCTTGCCATCATGAGCGACGGTCAGGGTTTCGGCCTTGTCGGCCCATGGCAGAGAAAATTCCAGCGCCTTGCTCTGCCCCCAAGCCTTGGTCTGGCGTTTTTTGCCCAGCGCCGCGCTGCTCTGGCCGCTGACTTTGGTTTTTTCAAACCGGGCCGAGAATTGCCGCATGGCCAGCGTGCCCCAGGCATTGCCGGTGGTGGTGCGCCAATGTCCATTCATTTGTCTGCTCAACAGGCCACGGGCCATACGGGGCATATCTTCGCGCCATACGGGGACATCAGCCAGGCGGATCAGGGCGCGGGCCGCATTGGTATCAGCCGAGATCATCAGCCACCACAAATTATCGCTGCGCTCGGTGGAAAAGCCCATATGGGTACCCTGAAAGTTTAGTCGCAAGCGCAATATCTGTTGGGTCAAGGCAATGCCTTTATTCCGATTTGGCAGGGTTTTCATGCGCTGAAATATGTTCAGAACATCCAGCACCGCCGATGTAGGCAGAAGATTGGGATCAACCGTCATACTGGTCAACATTTGCGGTTTGGCCCGTCCATAACGCGCCAGCGCCGAAATGGCGGCCAGTTTACGTACCGTCAGATCCGCCGTGTTCAGGGGCGAACCGCGACGGATTTTACCATTTACAAAGGCAGTCAACCCACTCAGCATTTGATCACGCTGGGTTTGCGGAATTTCCCAGCCCGCCTCATTGGTAATGGCCAATACATAGGCGGTCAGAGTGTCGCTGCCGCGCAGGAAATCGGATGGGAAGTATTTCAGCAGACCATCCTTATCAAGGTAAGCCGGTATGGCCCGGGCGGTTTTGGTCCAGCGTGTCTTGTCATTCAAAGAAATCGCAATGGAGGTGCGTTGTTCAAAACAGCGATAGGGATAGCGCTGCATATAGGCCTGCACCCCGGACAGATCTCCACCCAAGGTGGATTGCAGACGCACATCCACGCCGCCGCGGCCCGGTATGGCATCTTGGGGGCGGGCCACGGTCAATGACCATGGCGAGGTTAGCTGTCGCAGGCTGGCCTGAAAGGTGCGCACCGGTACGGCGGGCTTGACGCTCTGGCTGACCTTGATGGCATCCTTGGCCTTGCCGTCTTTTTGCGTAACCCACAAGGACCAGTCCAGACTGGACACATCAAAGGGCACCAGCACATCCCAGCTAATATTACGGGCCTGACCGGCGGGAATGGTGATTTCACGCTGGGTCAGGGGGCCTAGCCCGGTAATCTCGCCGCCAACTTGTGCTGTCATGTCAACTTTTGAGGCGTTGCGCACCGTAAAGGCGGCGTCAAAGCGGTCATTTTCGCGGACGACTTTGGGCAGGCCAGAGAGGATTTGCAAATCCTGGGTCGTGGTGATTTTACTGGAACCGGTGCCAAAAAGATCAAGACCGCCTTCGGCAATGACCACCACGCGAAAGGCGCTGAGGCTGTCATTAAGCGGGAATGTAACCGTGGCCATGCCGTTTTCATCAACGCGGACCCGGCCTTTCCACAACAACAGGGTGTCAAACAGCTCACGGGCATTTTGCTTGCCGCCGCCACCACCATGGGCCACGGCTTTGCGGCCATAATGGCGTTTGCCAACGATCTGCATTTGCGCGGTTGAGGTCAGAACCTCCAGCCCGCGCTCATCCATCATGGATTTTAGAAGATCCCATGAGGTGTTGGGGGAAAGCTGCAACAGGGCCTCGTCCACCACGGCAATGGCCAATTCGGACCCTGTCGGCAGGGTGCCACCATTGGCACGGGCAATTTTGATGTTGGCCGTTGCGGTTTCGCGAATGCGATAGACCGGTTTATCAAGATTGATTTTCACATCCAGACGGTGCGCTTGCCAGCCGACGCGCATATTGGCAAGGCCCAGCCGATAGGCAGGTTTGGCCAGATCAATCAGGGCCGTGGCCTCGCCGCCATCGCGTGAAATCAGCGGCAGATCATATTTTCTGGCAAAGTCGGCCAGCTTACTTTGCCAGGTGGAGACCCGGCCGCGCACGGCCAGAACCGAGACATACACATTGGGGGCGTATTCGGGTTTGACCGGCACTTTGATGACCGGGGTTTTGCCGGAAATTCTGGTTACAAAGCTGTCGATCACGCCTTCGCGTTCAATGGTGACCAGCGCCGTGGCGGAACGAAACGGGCTGCGCACCTGAACCTTGGCAACATCGCCGCCATTATATTCGGTGTTCTCGATCAACAAATCCATGCGGTCGCCATCGGTGCCGGAAAACCACCAGTCATCCTTGCCGGCCACCCAGATACTGGTGGTGGCATAGGCGCTCTGGCCGTCTTCGTCCTTGACGATGGCTTGCAGAATGATTTCGCCGGACTGGCCGGGGGCCAGTTTACAGCTGAACTTGCCGGTCTTGCCGGTGGTGCCGGAACAGCCCAGATCAAGCGGCTCTATTTTTGTGAAGTTTTCATAGGAATAGAACCCGCCGATCAGGCGCTTGCGATAGGAAAAGCGTTTGCGGGCGAAGGCTTTGACCTCAACGGCGCTGCTGGCGGCCGGGGTGCCATCCACGTTCAGGGCAATCACATGCAGTTTCAGGTTGTCGACGCTGGCGGCCCAGCCTTCGGTCTTGATACCGACCACTTTGGCGGCGGGCCACAGATCAAACCGTGCCGCGTGGGTCAGGATCTGGCCGCTGGCATCGCGGTATTCCAACTCGGTAGTCAGGGTATTGTGGGTTTTAATGGTGGGCAGGTCTTTAATTTCCAGCCGTAATGCCCCTTCACCGTCCAGGCGTGCCGGGATCAGTCCTGTGACCGGACGCATCCCCTCGTCCTCGCCCTGTCCAGTGGAGCTGGTATTAGTGGCCAGAGATTGTGCATCGAAGGTATAATCAGCATAATCAGAAAACCGGGCCGGGGTGGGGCGCACCAAGGTGCGTACTTTGATCGGAAGGCCCGAGGCCCCGCCGCCCGAGAGATAACGCACCATCACGTCCAGGGTCATGGTTTTGGTATTGATCAGGGGGGTGGTGGGGCCTTGCAAGATGGCTTCCATGGTGGGCAGGCGAAATTCTTCCACTCGGAAACCACCAGCGCTTTTCCACTCATCACCCAGTTTGATATAAACCGAATACTGGCCAAGACGGGCGTCTTTGGGGATTTCATATTGGCTGAGGGCGCTGCCATTGGTACTGAATTCTATGGGAAATTCAATGCTCTGGCCGCTGCCATCATGGCTGATCTGGACGGTGCTTTTGCGAGTAAATTTTGGTGGCAGAGCAAAGCCCGTGGCGGTATGACGCCGCAAATAATGCTTCATGGATACGGTTTCACCGGCACGTAATAAGGTGCGGTCAAACACTGTATGGGCGATATTGGCCTGCCATTCGCCGCCCTGGGAGATGTCAAAATCATAGGGCGCAATGCCGTCATTCCATTCAGACAAGGTAAAGCTGAAATCATCGCCATTGGCGGCGCTAATCACCAGAGGATGATTGCGTTCGCTGTAACAACTGCCCCAACTGGAAGGCTCATGCAGGGTGGCCCCAACCCGGGCAGTGCCATCCTTGTCCGTAGTGCCATTCCATAAAATATCCCTGGTGCAGGTATCGCCAATGGAGACTTTGGCTCCAGAAACCGGCTTGCCGGAATCCAGTGCGGTAACCCAGATCAACGATCCTTCGCGGCCCCACAGGAAATGCACTGCCATATTGGTGACCAGGGCCGTGGTGGCGACATAGCGCGGGGTATCGCGACCCAATAGCGCTTGCCCCAAAGCCTTGCTTTGCAACTCCACTGCATAAAAGCCCGGCTTTTTAAGGGGAATGCCAATGACCTCAAAGGCTTTGCCATCTTTAGGGCGCGGAATGTCAAAGGATTTGCTGGGAGTATCTTTTTCAAAAATGGAGTTGGCGCCCGTATCGTTTTGAAAGATAGAATTGCCATTTTTGTCTTTGACCCAACTGCCGCGCCATTGCCCGACCTCTTTGGCCCGTTTCATCCAGTCCAGCATGGCAAAGATATCCCTGGCGCGATGCACCCGCGCCGGAATGGTATTTTGTGGCAGAGTTTTCAGCTTGGCCAGCAAGACCGGTTCTACATTGCGCACGGTTACCGGCAAAATGGCCCCGGCGCGGCTTTCAATAATGCCAAAATTACTGGCAAATTTGATCAGGGGCGGAAAGACATCAGTGTGCACGCTGAGGGGAAAGCGCTTTGCATTTTGCAAGGGGCGGCCGGAATCATCCTTCAGGCCTTTGGGCAGCTCAATCGCGAAGTTTGTGTTAGGGGCGAAGGGGGCCTTGAACGTTATGCTGCTCACCGTGGGGGCGTCTTTGTTATCGCCAAGGTCGGCGCTTTGACGGGTGCCATCAGTGCTGACCAGAGCGATTTTACTGGCCATGGCGGTGGGTATGGGGGCACTGAAGCCAAGATTCATATCCATCATCGGCAGGCACGGCGCATCCGCATTGGTGCGTTGGCAACTGAAACGGGCGCTGAAGGCCGGGCGGGTGCGAAATTTCAGAACCTGGCTTTTCCGAATGGTTAGTCCTGAGGGGGCGGTAATGCCCTTGCCCCAGACCAGCGAAAGATTGGTGGCCGGTGGCAAGGTGCGCTGGCAACGCACTGCGCTGATCACATCTTCGCGTGCTCTGGCGGGCTCATCGCCTTCGCGCAGCAGACTACGATAGCGATAGCCAAGGGTACGCAGGGTCGTCATCGCCTTTTCGCGCGCATCACCGGTCAGGACGTGTATGGGTACTTGTTCGCCAATGCCTTCAACCGAGCACCAGGCATGATCTTCAATTGACTTTGGAATGGCCGGGGCATCCAGCGCCAAAAAGAAAATCTGGTTTTCATCAATACGGCGATTACCTTCATAAGGCAGTGTGTCCGCAATATTAGGCCCGCCTGTATCAAATATATACGCCTTTTTGCTCGCCACGCGCGCGCCACTCAGGGTTTTTACGTCAGCTTTCAAGGTGAAGGTACAGCGCACACCACCCGGCAGATCATGGTCAAAATCATAAATCCAGTTGCGATCATCGGCCCAGCGACCAGTGCCTTTAGCCGGGCAGTCAATCGTAAAGGGGCTTTCCTGACGGGGATCGCCAAGGCTGGTCATCGGGGTGGAAAAACGCACCATTACCTGGCGGACGTTTTTGCTGGTGCCTTGGGCGAAAACACTTCAACCCGGGCCGCGGTGGCCGCCTGTGCCGCATTGGTATAAAACATGGTGCCCAACAGAAAAATGGTTGCGATTATGAAGCCTGGGATGAAAATTTTTCGAGTAATGCAGTGCATAAAAATCCCCTGATCCGTCCCCCCGGACGGTATTATCTGCGCACCGTGCCGAAAATAAGGTGGCAGTGCGACCATATTCGTTCAGTTTAGCATCTTTCTTCTGGGTTGGCACAGGGCTATCTTGACACTGCAAAATCAGCCTTCGCGCTTAATGACGAAGGAGTCCCATGCCGCGATGGCGCACAGGAAATGGCCAACACATTATGAAACAAGAGTTTTACAATCATTTGCGCGCCGAATTGGGCGCCATCGACAGCGCCGGTCTGACCAAGGCCGAACGCACCATTGTTTCGCCCCAAGGCGCAAAAATAGAGGTGCAGGGCAAAGAGGGACACGATTCTGTCCTGAATTTCTGCGCCAATAATTATCTGGGCCTTGCCGATTCGCCGGCATTGATCGAAGCGGCCAAAGCGGCGCTGGACGAGGACGGCTATGGCATGGCCTCGGTGCGCTTTATCTGTGGAACACAGGGCATCCACCATGAACTGGAAAGCGCGCTTAGCGCCTTTTTTGGCAAGGAAGACAGCCTGTTATACGTCGCCTGTTTTGATGCCAATGGTGGATTGTTCGAGCCGTTATTTGGGCCCGAAGACGCCATTATATCGGATGCGCTGAACCATGCCTCGATCATTGACGGTATCCGCCTGTGCAAGGCCAAACGTTATCGCTATGCCAATAATGATATGGAGGATCTGGAGGTCCAGCTGAAAGCCGCCAGAGCGGATGGCGCGCGCCATATCATTATCGCCACCGACGGGGTGTTCTCCATGGATGGCATTATCGCTAACTTATGCGGTATTTGCGATCTGGCGGATCGTTATGGGGCGCTGGTCATGGTCGATGATAGCCACGCCACCGGCTTTATGGGCAAAGGCGGGCGCGGCACGCCCGAGCATTGCGGCGTGATGGACCGGGTCGACATTCTCACCGGTACGTTGGGCAAGGCGCTTGGCGGCGCGGCGGGGGGCTATGTCTCTGGTCGCAAAGAGGTTCTGGATATGTTGCGCCAACGCTCGCGGCCATATTTGTTCTCCAATGCGCTGCCGCCCATGCTGTGTGCGGCGGGCCTAAAAGCGCTGGAACTGGTGCAAAATGGTGCCGATTTACGCGCCCGGCTGTTTGATAATGCCAAGCGCTTTCGCGCCGGGATGGCGGCCGCTGGCTTTACCCTTACCCCCGGCGAGCACCCCATTATTCCGGTAATGCTGGGGGATGCCAAACTGGCCCAGGACATGGCGGCGATGATGCTGGACGAAGGAGTCTATGTGACCGGATTTTCCTTCCCCGTCGTGCCCCGGGGGCAGGCGCGTATCCGTACACAAATGTCGGCGGCGCATACGCCGGAACAGATTGATTTTGCCATTGCCGCCTTTACCCGCGTTGGCCGCACATTGGGCGTGATCACATGAAGGCGCTGGTCAAATCCAAGCCCGAGCGGGGCATCTGGATGATGGAGCAACCCATGCCCGAAATGGGGGTGGATGATGTACTGATCAAAATCAAAAAAAACCGCCATTTGCGGCACCGATATCCATATTTACAACTGGGATGAATGGGCGCAAGAAAATGTGCCGGTACCGATGATTACCGGCCATGAATTCATGGGGGAGATTGTCGAGCTGGGCAGTAATGTTGCTCGCCACAAAGTGGGTATGCGGGTGTCGGGTGAGGGCCATATTGTTGGTGATCGCTCCCGCGCCGCCCGCGAAGGCAAATGGCATCTCTCCCCCGACACCAAGGGCGTGGGGGTGAACCGCCCCGGCGCATTTGCCGAATATCTGGCCATTCCGGCCTTTAACGTGGTGCCATTACCCGACCATGTCAGCGACGACGTGGCGGCAATTCTGGACCCCCCTTGGCAACGCCACTCATGCGGCCCTGACCTTTGATCTGGTGGGCGAAGATGTGCTGGTCACCGGGGCCGGCCCCATCGGCGCGATGGCGGCGGCTATTGCCCGTCATGCCGGGGCGCGCCATGTGGTGATCACCGATATTAATCCGCATCGGTTGGAACTGGCGGGCAATCTGGCCGATGTGCGTACCGTAAATGTCGCCAAAGAGGACCTGCGCGATGTCATGGCGCAGCTTGGCATGACCGAGGGTTTCGATGTGGGCCTGGAAATGTCGGGTGCTGGCCCGGCCTTTACCCAAATGGTCGATACCATGGTGATGGGCGGCAAGATCGCATTGCTGGGCATTCCGGCGGGTGAAACCAATGTGCGCTGGTCCACGGTAATCAACAAGGCGCTGATCATCCATGCGATTTATGGGCGGCGCATGTTTGAAACCTGGTACAAAATGCTGGCCATGCTGGGCTCTGGTTTAAGCGTAGATAAGATCATCACCCATCATTTCCCCATAGATGATTTTCAGGCCGGTTTTGATGCCATGGGCAGCGGGAAGAGCGGTAAAGTCATATTGGAGTGGGTATGAACACCTTCCTTTGTCGCCCTCTGGTTAAGCCGGAGAACGATAAAGTTTGCGCAAAGTTGTCTATTTGTCATTACCCGACAGGTTCGGGTAATCCAGTTCTTATCAGAATGCTTTTCTGGATTGCCGGGACAAGCCCGGTAATGACATGGTAGAGTCATCGTACCCCAAAAACCGGAGTGGACATGAGCCATCAG
This sequence comes from Robiginitomaculum sp., assembly GCA_030949705.1. Taxonomy (GTDB): domain Bacteria; phylum Pseudomonadota; class Alphaproteobacteria; order Caulobacterales; family Maricaulaceae; genus Robiginitomaculum_B. The sequence continues at coordinate 112,237 of JAUZSF010000025.1, forward strand.
AAAAACCTTTATAACGCCGCGAAGGCCGTGATGAAAAATGCCCATGCGCCGTATTCCAACTATCACGTAGGCGCAGCGGTGCTGGCCGATAATGGGCAGACCTATATCGGCGCGAATGTGGAAAATGCCTCCTATCCCGAAGGGTGGTGCGCCGAAACCTCGGCCATTGCGGCCATGGTGGCGGCAGGGGCAAAACGCATAACCGAGGTGTGTGTGGTCACCAAAAGTGATCCGCCCGGCACGCCGTGTGGCGGCTGTCGTCAACGCTTGTCGGAATTTGCCAGTGCCGATACACCGGTACATGTGACTAATCTGGATGGGAAATCGCACACATGGCGCATGGACGAGCTGTTGCCCGGCGCCTTTAAACTCAAGGACTGAACCAAAGTATGACGACCGAAATTAACAAAGCCGCTGCCTATATCCGTGACCGTATTGGCGAACAAAAACGCCTTGCCATTGTGCTTGGCTCTGGCCTTGGGGATCTGGCCGATGCTTTGCAAGACCCCATCACCATCCCCTATCAGGATATCCCGGGCTTTCCGGTTTCCGGCGTAGCCTCCCATGCCGGGGCCTTGATGGTCGGGCATATTGATGGCGCGCCGCTGCTTCTTCTGGCTGGGCGGGCGCATTATTATGAACATGGCGATGCCAAGGCCATGGCGGTGCCGATTGGCACGTTAAAGGCGCTGGGGGTGGAAACCCTGATCCTGACCAATGCGGCGGGGTCTTTGCGCAAGGATGTGCCGCCGGGATCGGCTTCGCTGATCACGGACCATATCAATTTTTCCGGTATCAACCCGCTGATCGGGGCGACGGGCAATGAGCGCTTTGTCGATCTGTGTGATGCCTATAATCCAGAACTGTGCGATCGCATCCGCGCCGCCGCCAAGGCCGCCGAGGCAGAGCTGCACGAAGGGGTTTATGTCTGGTTTTCCGGGCCGAGCTTTGAAACCCCGGCTGAAATTCGCGCCACGCGGGTACTGGGCGGTGATCTGGTGGGCATGTCCACCGTGCCCGAGGTTATTCTGGCCCGTCATGCGGGTCTGCGTGTTGGCGGGGTATCGCTGATCACCAATTACGCTGCCGGGATGGAAAGCGAAGAGCTGAGCCACGCCATGACCATGCGCGTGGCGGCCACGGGCGCGGAAAATATGATGAAGCTTTTCAGGGCCATCATTGCCGATTTGCACGTTAATCCGCTCACTTGAAAATAGCTGACCATTTGGTCAGGTTGGGGGTGTTCGGATGAGGGTAGATATGCCATGATGTACCCTCATTTTGGCGGCACGACAGGCGTGTATCATGAGAGACAGCATTATGGGTGCGCAAATTCACCATCTGAGCACAAACCAGCGTAATCCCGGCGTGCCTTATCACCCTGAATGGGTGGAGAGCATACGGGTCAATCGCTCCGCGATCGAGCGGCGCATCTCCACACTGGCGGCGCGGCGCACGGTGAAAAAAAGAATGGCAGGCCGCCTGGCTGCTCAAGGCCATTTCCCTGATCGATCTGACCACCTTGTCCGGCGATGATACGGCTGGAAGGGTGCAGCGCCTGTGTGCCAAGGCGCGCCAGCCCGTGCGCGCCGACCTTTCTCGAGGCACTTGGCATGCAAGATGCCCACCTGACCACCGGTGCGGTCTGTGTTTATCACGAAATGGTGCCCATAGCCGTCAAGGCGCTGGAAGGTTCCGGCATTCCCGTGGCGGCGGTCTCCACCGGTTTTCCGGCGGGGCTATCACCGCTGGAAACCAGATTGGCGGAAATTCGTGCGTCAGTCGCCGCCGGGGCCAGTGAAATTGATATTGTGATCAGCCGCCGTTATGTGCTGACCGCCAACTGGCAGGCACTTTATGACGAGGTGGTCGCCTATCGCGAGGCCTGCGGCGATGCGCATTTGAAAACTATTCTGGCGACGGGACAGCTGGGCTCGATGACCAAAGTGGCCAAGGCCTCGATGATTTGCATGATGGCCGGGGCGGACTTTATCAAAACCTCCACCGGCATGGAAAAGGTCAACGCCACCCAGGGCGTCAGCCTGATCATGATGCGCATGATCCGCGAATATCTTGGCCAGACAGGCTATAAAATCGGTTTTAAGCCCGCGGGCGGCATTTCAAATGCCAAAACGGCCCTGCAATACATGGTGCTGGCCAAGGAAGAGCTGGGCAATGACTGGTTGCAACCGGATTTGCTGCGCTTTGGCGCGTCCAGCCTGCTGGGCGATATTGAGCGCCAACTAGAACACTTCGTCACCGGCCATTACAGCGCCGCCAACCGCCATCCAATGGGCTAGGGGTTATACGATCATGAGCGTTGCTGAAATCTTTGAAAACATGGAATACGGCCCGGCGCCCGAAGATGCCTCTTATGTGTGCGACTGGCTGAACGACCATAAAGGCGGGTTCTCGCACTATATCGGTGGTGAATGGGTAAAGCCCTCGCCCAAGGCGTATTTTGATGACATCAACCCCGCCGATGGCAAAGCGCTGGCCAAAATCGCCAGCGGATCAAAACGCGATGTGGATGCGGCCGTGCAGGCCGCGGGCGAGGCGCAAAAGGGCTGGGCGGCGTTTTCGGGTCACACACGCGCCAAATATCTTTATGCGCTGGCGCGCCTAATCCAGAAGAACAGCCGTTTTATCGCGGTGCTGGAAAGTCTGGATAACGGCAAGACGTTGCGTGAAACCCGCGATATCGACATTCCGCTGGCCGCACGGCATTTTTATTATCATGCAGGCTGGGCACAATTGCTGGAACAGGAATTGCCCGACTATGCGCCGTTGGGCGTGGTTGGCCAGATCATCCCGTGGAATTTCCCGTTTTTGATGCTGTCATGGAAAATCGCCCCGGCACTGGCGGCGGGCAATACGGTGGTGTTAAAGCCGGCCGAATTTACTCGCTAACGGCGCTTTTCTTTGCGCAACTCTGCGAGGAGGCTGGCTTGCCCGCCGGCGTGGTCAATATCGTCACTGGCGCGGGGGATACCGGCGCGGCTTTGGTCGAACATGCGGGCGTGGCCAAGATCGCCTTTACCGGATCAACCGAAGTGGGACGACTTATTCGTGCTACTACAGCAGGTTCTGGAAAAAAACTCACCTTAGAGCTTGGCGGTAAGTCACCCTTTATTGTGTTCGAGGATGCGGATCTGGACAGCGCGGTTGAGGGCCTGGTTGATGCCATCTGGTTTAATCAGGGGCAGGTCTGTTGCGCCGGATCGCGCCTTCTGGTCGAAGAAGGGGTGGCCGATGTTATCGTCGCCAAAATCAAGGAACGCCTGAGCCATTTTCGTATTGGCGATCCGCTGGACAAAGCCATGGACATGGGGGCGATCATTGACCCCACGCAGTGTGCGCGCATCGACAAGCTGGTCCAGCAGGGCGTGGCCGAGGGGGGCCGATCTGTGGCAACCGGACGTGAAAATGCCCCAAGATGGCTGTTATTATCCGCCAACCCTGCTCACCAATGTCAGCCCGGCCAATATCACCGTGCGCGAGGAAATCTTTGGCCCGGTCCTGACCGTGATGAGCTTTCGCAGTCTCGATGATGCGGTGGCGCTGGCCAATAACAGCCGCTATGGGCTGGCCAGCTCGGTCTGGTCGGAAAACATCAACCGGGCGCTGGAAATGGCGGCGCAGATCAAGGCCGGGATCGTCTGGGTCAATTCGGCCAACCAGTTTGATGCGGCGTGCGGCTTTGGTGGCTATCGCGAAAGCGGTTTTGGTCGCGAGGGTGGCCGCGAAGGCATGTTTGAATATCTCAAACCCAAAAACGACTGGTCAAACAAAGGTGGGGCCGTCATTGCTACACCAGAGGCCAGCGGAACAACGGAGCCTGCGGGCTTTGCCGCTATTGACCGCACTCCAAAAATGTATGTCGGTGGGAAACAGGCACGCCCTGATGGCGGCAACACCATGGCGATTTTGAACCATAAGGGCGAGATTGCCGGGCGCGTGGGTGCAGGCAATCGCAAGGATATTCGCAATGCGGTCGAGGCGGCGTTCAAAAACACCTGTTGGGCCGGGCGCACCGCCTATAACCGGGCGCAAATCCTGTATTACATTGCCGAAAACCTCAGCATTCGGGCGGATGAATTTACCGCGCGCCTGCGTGATCTGACCGGGGCCAGCAAGGCCAAGGCCGCCGCCGAGGTTGAGGCCTCGATCAGCCGTCTGTTCTCCTATGGGGCGTGGGCCGATAAATATGATGGCCAGGTGCACACCCCGCCGGTGCGTAATGTGGCGCTGGCGGTCAAGGAACCCATCGGCATTATGGGCGCGGTGTGCCCGGATAATGCGCCTTTGCTGAACTTTGTCTCCCTGATGGCCCCCATTATCGGCACCGGCAATTGCGTGGTAATGATCCCGTCGGAGCGCTATGCCCTGATTGGCACGGACTTTTATCAGGTGCTGGAAACCTCGGACGTGCCTGCCGGTGTCGTGAATATCATCACTGGCAAACGCGATGACATGGCCAAGGTTCTGGCCGAGCATGATCAGGTCGATGGCCTTTGGTATCATGGCAGCGCCGAGGGCGCAGCGATGGTGCAACGCGCCTCGATCAGCAATCTGAAACGCACCTGGGTCAATGATGGCAAGGCGCGGGACTGGTTTGATATCAAGACCGGCGAGGGACGGCGCTTTTTGCGCGAAGCCACGCAAGTTAAGAATATCTGGCTGCCCTACGGGGACTAGCCCCTAATAACGTGCGTCTTCCTCCTCTCCCATGGGGAGAGGAATGAGGAGAGAGGCATATGGCAACTATATTTAGGCTTGGAATTTAAATCATGCTTCCACAGGAACTCATCCGCGCCAAACGGGACGGCAAAACCTTGCGGGGCGAGGATATTGCCGCCTTTGCCGCGGGCATTGCGGATAATTCGATCAGCGAGGGCCAGATTGCGGCCTTTGCCATGGCGGTATTCTTTAACGGCATGAGCCGTGATGAGTGCGTGGCCCTGACCTGTGCCATGCGCGATTCGGGTGTCGTGATGGACTGGCAAAGCGCCGGTATCGACAAGCCGGTGCTGGACAAGCATTCCACCGGCGGTGTGGGCGATAATGTCTCGCTGATGCTGGGGCCGATGGTGGCCGCAGCGGGCGGTGCCGTGCCAATGATTTCCGGGCGCGGCCTTGGCCATACCGGCGGCACGCTGGACAAGTTTGAAGCTATTCCCGGCTATCAGGCCATTCCCGATCAGGATACGTTTGTTCGTGTTGTCAAAGAGGTGGGCTGCGCCATTATTGGCCAGACGGCGGCTTTGGCCCCGGCGGACCAGCGCTTTTACGCCACCCGCGATGTTACCGCCACGGTGGAATCGGTGCCTTTGATTACGGCGTCGATCCTGTCCAAAAAATTGGCCGAAGGGTTGGACGGGCTGGTGATGGATGTGAAATGCGGCAATGGAGCTTTTGCGTCTGACGAGAAATTCGCTCGCGAACTGGCAACCAGCCTTGTTGAGGTAGCCAGCGGGGCCGGGGTACGCACCAGCGCGATCCTGACCGATATGAACGAGCCGCTGGCCAGTGCTGCGGGCAACGCTGTCGAAGTGGTCAATGCGGTGCGTTTTCTCACCGGCGAGCATCGCGATCCACGGCTGGAATGCATCACTATCCAATTGGTGGCGCAAATGCTGCTTACCGGGGGCCTGGTAGGCACCCATAGCGAGGGTGTAAAGAAAGCGCAAAGTGTGTTGCAAAGCGGCGCGGCGGCAGACGTCTTTGCCCATATGGTGCGCGCCCTTGGCGGCCCCGCCGATTTTATTGACAATTATGAGAAGCATTTGCCCGCGGCGCCAGTGGTTCTGCCGGTGCCTTCGCCAAAAACAGGCCGTATCTGGGCAATAGATGCGCGCGGCGTTGGTCTCGCGGTCATTGGCCTTGGCGGCGGGCGCACTCGCGCCGATCAAAAGATTGACCACGCGGTGGGCTTTACATATCTGGCGGGGATTGGCGAAACGGTCGAGGCTGGCGATCCTCTTGCCATGGTCCATGCGCGCAGCGAAGATGCCGCGAACGAGGCCATATTGGCCTTGCAAAAAACCTATACCATTGGTGCGGCAGAGGATCATTTTGTGCCCCAACCGATGATTATCGCGCGTATTGAGGGAGAGGGCGCATGAGCCGCGTTCTGGTCTGTGAACTGGACAGTTTAGGCGTCGGGGCCGCCGCCGATGCCGATACATTTGGCGATACGGGAGCCGATACACTGGGCCATATTGCTGAAGCCTGCGCGGCGGGCAAAGCTGACAAAGCGGGCCTTCGCGCCGGGCCTTTGCATATTCCCAATCTGGTGAAGCTGGGCATGGGCGCGCTGTGCGAGGCCAGTACCGGGCGCACGCCGCCGGGCATGGCGGGCGAGGGGCCTTTTACCGGGGCCTGGGGCTATGCCATTGAGACCAGCCACGGCAAGGATACCCCCAGCGGCCATTGGGAGGCCATGGGCGCGCCGGCAACCTTTGATTGGGGCTATTTTACCGCCGCCACCAACAGCTTTCCGCCAGAATTTGTGGACGCCCTGATCCGCGATGCCAATTTGCCAGGGGTGCTGGCCAATTGCCACGCATCAGGCACCGAAGTGATCAAGGATTTTGGTATCGAGCATATGCGCACCGGCAAGCCGATCCTTTATACCAGTGCCGATTCGGTGGTGCAGATCGCCGCCCACGAGGACAGTTTTGGGCTGGAACGATTGTACGAGGTTTGTCTGATCGCGCGTAAACTGGCCGATCCCTATAATGTTGGCCGGGTGATTGCCCGTCCGTTTGAAGGGACTGCTCCTGCCGATTTTACCCGCACCAATGGGCGGCGGGATTATTCGGTGCCACCGCATATGCCGACCTTGCTAAACCGGGTAAGCGAGGCGGGCCATGAGATGATCGCCATCGGTAAAATCTCCGATATTTTTGCTGGCTCCGGCGTTACCCAAAAGGTACCGGCTTATGGCAATGATTCCATCTTCGATGTGACTCTGGAGCAAATGCAAAGTGCCCCGGATCACAGCTTTATTATGAGCAATTTTGTCGATTTTGACATGCTGTACGGCCATCGGCGCGATGTGCCGGGCTATGCCGCCGCGTTGGAGGCGTTCGATAAACGCCTGCCCGAACTGATCGCCATTTTGCGCGAGGATGATATGGTGATCCTGACCGCTGATCATGGGTGCGATCCAACCTTTCCGGGCTCTGACCACACGCGCGAGCATGTGCCCGTGCTGGCCTTTGGGGCAAAGGTAAAGCCCGGGCCGCTGGGTGCCCGCTCTACCTTTGCTGATATTGGCGAAAGTGCGGCCAAATGGTTGGGTGTGCCGGGCTTTGGTATCGGTACCAGCTGGGTATGAATACCCCGCTTTGGCCGCTGGTTGATCTGCATTGCCATATTGAGGGGGCCGCACCGGCTGAGCTGATCCGCGAACTGGCCGCGCGCAATGGGGTGCGTCTGCCCGATCATATTTTTGACGAAAACGGGCATTATCGCTGGACCAATTTTCAGCATTTTCTGGGGGCCTATGATGCGGCCTGTGCGGCCATTCGCACGCCGCAGGATTATTATGATCTGACCTATCGCTATTACCGCGCTGCCGCGGCGGTAGGCCTGATCTATGGCGAGGTGTTTATTTCGGCGGACCATGGGGCCAATGGCGGCATTGATTACCCTGACATGGTGCAGGCCATGGCCGAAGGGCTGGGCAAGGCACGTGAAGAAAGCGGCGTGCAGGGTCGCTTTATCCTGACCGCCATTCGCCATTATGGCATAGAGAAATGCGAGGCCACGGCCAGACAGGCGCATCGCCATCCGCATAAACTGGTCACGGGGTTTGGCATGGCCGGAGATGAAACCACCGGCCATCCCGCCGATTATACCCGCGCCTTTGATATTGCCCGCGATGCGGAACTGGGCCTGACGGTTCATGCCGGTGAAGTATGCGGCGCGCTGAGTGTGCGTAACGCGCTGGAAGCTTTGCGGCCCTCGCGGATTGGCCACGGGGTTCAGGCGGTTACAGATGACGATCTTCTGCGGCGTTTGGCGGGCGAGGGGGTTGTGTTGGAGGTTTGCCCCGGGTCAAACATCAAGGTGGGCGTTTATGATGAATATGGGCAAAGCCCGATCCGTCATTTGCGTGATGCCGGGGTGAAACTGGCACTGGGATCTGACGATCCACCCTATTTTCACACCGATATCGCCAATGAATATGCGCAAGTGCAGCGCGCCTTTGATTTTTCAGACGATGACATGCGCACCATCAGCCATACCGGGATCGAGGCCGCCTTTTGCGATGATCAGACCAAAGCAGACCTGCTGGCCAGGCTTAGCCCGTAAAGGCCAGCGCCACGCGATAGGTGATAAAGGCCGCAATATATGCCAGCGCAAAGAGATAACCGACCATAAAGAGGGTCCAGTTTAATGAATTGGTCTCGCGGCGTACCATGGCAATGGTGGCAAAGCATTGCGGGGCAAACACATACCAGGCCAGAAATGACAGCGCCGAGGGCAGGGTCCAGGCGTTTTGCAAAATTTGCGATAAACTACCAGCAATTTCTTCTTCATTGCCTTGCAGGGCATAGACGGTCCCCATAGCAGCCACTACCACTTCGCGGGCGGCCATGCCGGGCACCAGGGCAATGACCGTTTCCAGATTAAAACCAATAGGGTGAAAAATAGGTTCCAGCACGCGACCAACCATGCCGGCAAAGCTGTCGCGAATGCCGTTTTCGCCGCGGGGGAAGCTGGCCAATACCCACAGGGCCACCACGGCAGTAAAAATGACGGTGCCGGCCCGGCGCAGGAAAATCCAGATCCGTTGCCACAGGCCCAGCACAAAATCCCAAAGTTGCGGCAATTTGTAGGAAGGCAGCTCCATCAACAGAGGTTGGGTTTCACCTTTGGTAACGGTTTTTCTAAGGATGAATGCAACGATCAAAGCGCTAAGTATTCCAGATAGATACAGCGTAAAAATAACCAAACCCTGTTGGTTGAAAATCCATACTTTTTCACGGGGAATAAAGGCGGCGATCACCAGCGTATAAACCGGCAGACGGGCCGAACAGGTCATCAGCGGAGCCACCATAATGGTGGTCAGGCGATCCCGCTCGCTTTCGATTGTGCGTGCCGCCATAATGCCGGGCACGGCACAGGCAAAGCTGGATAATAGGGGAATAAAGGCACGGCCATTCAGGCCGGCGCGACGCATCAGCTCGTCCATTAAAAAGGCGGCCCGGCCCATATAACCAGAGCTTTCCAGCAACAGGATAAAGGCAAACAAGATCAGAATTTGCGGCAGAAAAATCAAAACGCTGCCGATGCCAGCAATGATGCCATCGGCCAACAGGCTGGACAACCAGTCCGGCCTTATCTGCTTGGCCTGATCATGTAAGAACCCGAAAAATCCGTCGATCAGGTCCATGGGGATATTGGCCCAGGAATAAACCGCCTGGAACATCAAAAACAGGATAGAGGCCAGGATGATGGGACCCAATAAGGGGTGCAGAAAAATATTGTCCAGCCGCCGGGTCAGGGTGTTCATCCCGGTTTCATGCAATATCACCGAATTGGCAATGGCGCGGGCCTCACTTTGCAAGGATTTCAATTCCCGAGCGCTGATATGGATATGGCCAGGTCCTGGGTTTTGCAGGGCATCATCCAGAATGTCATCAATGCGGCGGATCAGGGCTTCGCGGCCTGATTTTCGTGCTGCATTGGAGGGAATTACCGGAATGCCCAGAGCCTTTTCCAGGGCCTCAATGTCAATCTTTGTGCCATCGCGCTCGGCCAGATCCATCATGTTCAGAACCAGAACCGCCGGACGACCTAGGGATTTCAGTTCCAGAACACTGTGCAAATGGGTGCGCAAATGGGTGGCATCCAGAAAGATCAGCAACAGATCCGGCGGCGCTTCGCCTTCTATGCGCCCGGTAATGGCATCTACTGCGACGCGTTCGTCCAGCGTGCGCCCGGCCAGCCCATAAATTCCTGGCAGATCAATCAGTTCGACTGCCCGGTCGTGGGGGGTGCGAAAATGTCCGGTGCGGCGCTCGACCGTAACGCCGGGATAGTTGGCGGTTTTCGCCCGCCCACCAGTCAGGCCATTAAAAAACGTGGTTTTACCTGTATTGGGGGCCCCGATCATCGCCAGGCGCAATTCCCGGGCCATTGGATCGCTCACGGTGTCAGGTCCACTTCCACCAGGCCTGCTTCGGGAATGCGCAGCGCAATCACGGTCTGGTTCAGGCGCACGGAAATGGGCGTGCCGCCAATCAGTCCACGGCCCAATACCTCGACTTCGTCGCCCTCGGCAAAGCCAATTTCGCGTAATTTGATCACCATGGCATCATTATGTGAGGCAAAACCACAAACGCGGCCCGCCTCATGGCGCTTCAATTCATTGAGTTTTCTACGTTTTGTGCTCATGAAGCCGGTAAAACATAAATGAGAACCATTTGCAACTAGCTTTTCTGTGATCACACAGTTTCGCCCCTGCGACAGGACGCCGCAGGGGCGGTTTTGCTGGATTAAATCTTTCGCTGTGTCGGTCCCTAAGGTGAAGAGTCCTGTTCCTAATCCTCAATGCGGGTGAAGTTCAGATCCTGAAAATCAAAGCTGAAATCTGCGTCTTCATCCACCAGGCGCATGGTCAGGCCCGCAATATTGCCTTTAAAATCGGTTTCAAAACGCGCATAGGCATCGGCACCAAAACCGCGATCATCCCAGCGCACGATAAAGGTATTTTGATCAAAGGGTTCCAGCCAGCCTTTTAAATTGACTGACTTGTGGGCGGTAAAACGCAGACCTTTTTTTCGTTTGGAGATATCCACCAGGCCGAACCAAGGGTCTTTATACAGCCCCGCATAATCACCAAGGGGGCGCAATACTGTGCCCGATCCCTGCCAGCCTTCGGTCTTCTTTTGGGCCTGTTTACGTTGGGCAGCCGCCAGTTGACGCTGTTTGTAAAAATCTACCCAGTCCCGCTCTGGCTGGCCCATATAGGCGCCTAGAATACTTTGCATTACGGCATTGCGTGCCCCATAGTTTGAGCCATTATTCAGGATTACAATGCCCAGATTATCCAGTTCTGGAACCAGGGTTACATAAGCCTGCATACCCGACAGTGTACCGGTGTGGGAGATGACTTCATGGCCATGCACATCATCCTTGCGCCAGCCCAGCGCATAGGTCTTGAAATGGGTATTATCCAGTTTTCGTTCCAGCGAAGACACCCGCAAAATGGTTTGTGATTTCCACATTTCATTGCGTTGTTTCTTGCTGAAAATATGGGTGCCATTTGGCCCTTTGCCGCCGGCCAATTGCGTCAGCATCCAGGTTGCCATGCCCCGCGCATTGCACACCAGCCCACCTGCGGGTTGCGAGGCGGTAATGGTGCCACTGATCTGGTTGCGGGGGATGGGCTGGATTTTGTCTTCGATCAGACCATAGGGAATCGCTACATTACGCAAATCCTTCTTCGCTATCTGACCAGCAAAACACCCCATGCCCAGCGGGTCCAGAATGCGGGTTTGCACAAAATTTTCATATGACGTGCCACTGGCCCGGGCCACCACTTCGCCGGCAACGATATACAGCAGATTGTCATAGCATAGCGGCTGCGAAAGCTGGTCACCGGTTTCAGATAGCGCAGATTGAAAATGATCTCTTCGCGGGAAAATCCCGATGGTTCGGGCCAGAGCATCAGATCACCCGCCCCGCGCCCAAGGCCGCTGCGATGGGTCAACAAGTCCCGGATGGTAAATTCGCGCGTTACCCACGGATCGGACATGCGAAAGCCCGGCAGATAGTCAATCACCCGATCATCCCAATGCAGCCTGCCTTCATCCACCAGTACCGCCAGCGCCGCTGAGGTAAATGCCTTGGTGGTCGAGGCAATGCGAAAAAGCGTATCCCCATCCACAGGCTTGCCCGCTTGCCGGTCGCGCTGACCAAAGCCGCCAACAAAGCGCACCTTGCCACCCTGAACCACGCCAACGGCAATGCCCGGCGTGTCAAAGGTCTCTATGGCTGCTTCGGCCACGGCCCGGATCTGATCAGGGCTTAACGCCTTTGTGTCGGCGGCATGGGCCAGGGTGGGGGGAGCGCACACAAGGGCGACCAGCAGAAAAAGAAAAGGGCGATTCAAAGCGGTTTTCAAAGCCATCAAGCTCCCGTCCAGGTTTTCTTATGATCATTACCGGCCATACAGACCAAAAAGGCAATAAGCGTGCCGATGCACAGCTTCCACGTAAAGGCCAGGCCTTTGAACATTTGTGGTAAGTGCAGGCTGTCGACAATATAATCTTGTTGCATCAGGGTGACCGCAAAGCCCGCCGCCAATGCCCACAGGACAGAGATATGTGAGCCGCGTTTGGTGAAGATGACGGTAAAATACACCCCCAACAGGCCGGAATAGGAAAACACCATGACCGAGAGGGCAAATTCCAGTAATGGCATATTGGTGTAACGCTGCCAGTAAAAGCTGAGCACTGCCATCAGGAAGAGCGCGATACCCACCAGCCCCATAGAGATTTGACCGGCCCGAACATAGTGCCGCTCTGGTACCGTGCCGCGCCGTTCACGCCAGGGTTTGTAAAAGTCCTCGACGATCACCGACGACATGGAATTCAGCCCCGAATTGATGGTGGAAACGGCGGCAGCCACTACGCCAACGGTCACCAGGCCGCGCATGCCGGCAGGCAGTTCATTGAGAATATAATGCATGAAAATGGTAATTTTTTCACCATCAAAGGTGCGCGTGGCGGTACTGGTTATCCCATGCCCCATCAGGTCTGGACGTTCGTAAAAGATGTATAACAGCTGGCCAATGGAGACAAACAGCCAGACCACGGGAATGGCCACCACCGCCGATATGAGCAGGGCCCGCGCGCCATCCTTTTCGTTTTTACAAGTTAGCACCCGCTGGGTCATGTCCTGATCCAGACCAAAACTGCCAATGGATAAAAGGGTTAGCCCGGTCACAATAGAAAGCATGGTAAAGGGCTTGGAGAAATCAAAGGCAAAGTTGAAAAGTTGCAACTTATTCTGTCCATCCGGGGTGTGGCGCAGGGCACTGAGTACTTCTTCGGCAGGTACCGGGATGGCTTTCCATAGCACAAACAAAACTGCCCCGGCGGATGTCACATAGATAATAAACTGAATCAGGTCGCTCCAGATTACGGAATTAATGCCGCCCAGAAAGGTAATCAGAAAGCCCAGCGCCATCATCAGAAAGGCGGCAATGATAATACTTTGCGCATCAATATTGGAAAAGAGGATCATGGATACGGCAATGGCCGCCAGAAACAGGCGCGAACCGCTGGCAAACACACGCCCCACCAGATACATCGCACCTGCCGCCCGCATGGTGTTGGCGTTAAACCGAGCCCCCAGCAGTTCATATACGGTCGTTGCTTTTAAGGCATAGAATTTGGGAATCAGCACTTTGGCAACAAAAAGGGCAGCCAATATAGTGCCGATATTGGTCGAGAGGTAGGTGTAATCACCGCGATAACCCTGATCCGGTCCGCCCAGAAACGTGGCCGCTGATTGCGAGGTGGCCAGCACAGAGACCGCCACCACCCAATAGGGCATGGTATTACCGCCCAGAAAGTAATCCCGGGAGTTCTCAGATTTTCTACGCGAGAAAATCCAACCCAACAGCACCAACAGGCCGACATAACCGCCAATGGTCAACCAATCCAACAGAGCAAAACTATTTGCCATTTATACCATCCGAATTTCTTACAGCTGGTTTTCACAGCATAACCATTGAGGCTCTGTGCGGGGAAGTGAAGGCAAGCGCACGGGCCCAGCAAGAACAGGATCACGATTATCCCGTGATCGCGGTATAGTCTAAGAAAAAAATCCCCTAAAATGAGACTCAAACGTATATCAATCATCAGTGGTATGCAATAATGGTATTACAAGCGATCTGAATGGTATTCTCAAACCAGTTAACCAAAATGGGATGACAGATGACAGAAATGGTAAGCCGGCGCTTTGGTGATTTTGATCAATGGTCCACCCGCGACATGGTGGATGCCATGTACGAAGGCCAATTGGCGGCCATGGCCGCGGTAAAGCCGGTTATTGATGAGTTAGCCATCACGGCCGAGGAAGCGGCAAAACGGCTAAGCGGACAGGGACGTCTGGTCTATGTCGGGGCGGGGACGTCCGGAAGACTGGCTGTTCAGGATGGGGCCGAGCTGGGGCCCACCTTTGGCTGGCCCCATGATCGTCTGGTTTTTTGCATGGCCGGGGGTATGAAGGCCTTGACTATGAGTTCCGAACGGGCCGAAGACATTTCCACCGATGGCCACGAACAAATCCGTACCGCGAATCTTGGCAAGGAGGATGTGGTCATTGGTGTTGCGGCCAGCGGCCGAACGCCATTCACCTTGGGGGCGCTCAGTGAGGCCAAGGCGCGAGGGGCGCTCACCATTGGGGTGGTCAATAATCCAGGGTCTCCCATAGCCGCCGAGGTAGATCATACTTTGCTGGCGCAAACCGGATGCGAGCTGATTGCCGGTTCAACCCGGATGAAGGCGGGAACCTCGCAAAAAGTGATATTGAATATGCTTTCCACGGCCATTATGACCCGGCTTGGCCGGGTCTATAAAGGCTTTATGGTGGATATGATTGTGTCCAACCAGAAACTGGAAGAACGCGCCGTAGGGATGATTTGCCAGATTGCCGGGTGTGACTCCGCCGTGGCCAAGAGCGCCCTGAAAAAAGCCAATCTGAATATCAAATGCGCAGTTTTAATGGCTCTGGGAGCCAGTCAGGCGCAAAGTGAACGTCTGTTGATTGAGGCAGATGGCAATCTGCGCCAGGCCCTAAGTCTTGGGAATTATGGCTGATATTGTTGCAAGCCTGAAGCAGGTGTTGGGGGCCGGGGCCGTGCTGGAGCGCGAGGCCGTTGCCGAACGCGCCACCAGCTATTGGGATCAAAGCCCAACCCGGGCCAAGGCGCTGGTCCGCCCCGCCAATACTCAGGAAATTTCCGCCATTTTGGCGTTGTGCCATGAATATCGGCAAAGTGTGGTCACTCATGGGGGCAGAACCACCTGTGTGCAGGGTACACAAAGCCGCCCGGATGATATCATCCTTTCCACAGAGCGAATGAATGCGATTGAAGAGATCGACCCCATTGCCGGTACGGCCATCATTCAGGCCGGGGCCATATTGGAAACCGTACAACAGGCAGTGCAGGATAAGGGGCTGTTTCTGCCGCTGGATCTTGGGGCCAGAGGGTCGTGCACGCTGGGCGGCAATCTGGCTACCAATGCGGGTGGGGTAAATGTGCTGCGGTATGGCATGGCGCGTTCCATGGTGCTGGGGCTGGAGACAGTACTGGCCGATGGCACCATTATTTCTTCCATGAATACCATGCTGAAAAACAATGCCGGCTATGATCTAAAACAATTATTCATTGGTACAGAAGGCACCTTGGGCGTTATCTCCCGGATGGTGGTGCGCCTGATGCCCTTATCCACCACGACGAATACCGCTTTAGTGGCGCTGGCGGATTTCGCCGCTGTGCCTGATCTTCTCAATCATTTCAGAAGCCAGATCGGCACCACCTTGTCTGCATTTGAAGTAATGTGGGGCGATTATGTGCGTGCCGTCACTGTGCCCGGGGCGCACCGCGCCCCCATGGAC
Source organism: Robiginitomaculum sp. (assembly GCA_030949705.1). Taxonomy (GTDB): domain Bacteria; phylum Pseudomonadota; class Alphaproteobacteria; order Caulobacterales; family Maricaulaceae; genus Robiginitomaculum_B. Next base: position 127,885 of record JAUZSF010000025.1, read on the forward strand.
ACTGGCCATGAATTCTATGTCTTGCTGGAATGTCATGGCAGTGATGCAGGGCGCGATCAGGAACGGTTTATGGAAGTGATCGAAGCGGCCTTTGAAAATGGTCTTATAGTGGATGCGGTGCTGCCAAAATCAGAAAGCGAGCGCCAAGCTCTGTGGGCTATACGAGACGATTTTGATGCGATTTTGCGCCCAAAGCCGGTCTATCTTTACGATGTCAGCCTGCCGATTACCAAAATGCAGGCTTATGTTGCACAGGTCCAGGAGCAATTAAGGGCTAGTCTGTCAAACGCCGTTCTTTATGCATTGGGCCATATTGGCGATGGTAATCTGCATTTTTTTGTTCAGGCCCATACCCAGGATGCAAACGCGCGTGCCCTTGCAGACCAAGCGATTTATGAGCCATTGCAGGTGGTGGGGGGCTCTGTATCGGCGGAACATGGTATTGGCTTTGAGAAAAAGACATGGTTGTGCCAAAGCCGTAGCGCAGCGGAAATTGCCTTGATGCAAACCTTGAAAAAAACGCTGGACCCGCGAAATATTCTGAACCCCGGGCTTGTCTTTGATATGGGCCAATAAGGAAGGGAGCCATGTGATATGGATAGAAGGATGTGACAACAGGTTCATTGCATCTTATGCAATCAGTGATAGTCTTGTGTTCACTGGTAGCCACATATTTGCTTTGGGCTCAGGCCCAATCACAAACTGGGTTTCACCTATGGAATTGAGTAAAATCAGTCGCGATAACGGGAAAACTACCCCCCTATATATTCAAATTGCGAACAGCATCCACGCTTATATCACCGACAACAAGCTGGCGGTTGGCGAAGCGCTGCCGCCAGAGCGCGATTTGTGCGCCATGACTGGCACTTCCCGTGTGACCATCCGCAAGGCGCTGGACAAGCTGGCCAAGGATAATGTTATCCAGCGCAAACAGGGCATGGGTACGTTTGTACTGCCCCGGATGACACAGCTGGGCTCCAGCCTCAGCGGGTTTACCGACAGTGCCTATAATCAAGGGCATAATCCAGATGCCATCTGGATCATGAAGGCTTATGGTACGCCGACCGCAGAAGAAGCCAGCATTTTAAAAATATCGCAGGCGGATAAAGTGGTGCGCCTTGGGCGGGTGCGTCTGTCGGATGGCCACCCTCTGGCCATTGAACACGCCATTGTGCCGGCCAAGTTATTGCCGGAAATTTCCGAAATCTCGGAATCTCTGTATCAGGCGCTGGAAACCAAGGGAAATCGCCCGATCAAAGGCACGCAAAAGGTACGGGCCTCGCTGGCCAATCCTACTGAGGCGGGTTTGCTGTCGATTGAGGAAAACAGCGAAGTGTTACGCATTGAGCGACGCACCTATCTTCAAGATGGCACACCGATTGAGCTTACCCGGTCTGTTTATCGCGGAGATCGGTATGATTTTGTCATGAATCTGGAAAACAAACATCTGGCATAGCACTTCGGCGGATGCAGGGTTCAGGCAATGGCGGCTTTGCAGTTATGGGTTTGATCAAACATCATTTCCCCCTTCACCCAGACGTTTATGATTTCATGGTGCATGGAAAGGGCTATGAAATCGGCTTGCAAACCCGGACGGATCTGGCCAAGTCGTTGGTGCAGGCGCGCAAAACGTGCGGGCACATGGCTGGCCATGCGCACCGCCTGTGACAAGTCCACGCCCAGGAACTTCATGGTATTGCGCACCGCGCTGATCATATCCAGGTCCGACCCTGCCAGGGTTCCATCGCCCGTCATGCACTTGCCATCGGCTACGGCTATATCCGTTGCGCCCAGAGAAAAATCTTTATGGGCGGCGCCAACACTGGGCATGGCATCCGTTACCAGAAATATCTGCTCTTCTGCTTTTGCCCGCCTGGCCAGTCGCAACATGGCCGGATGCACGTGGTAGCCGTCGGCAATGACTCCACACCAGGCACGTTTGTCTTCCAGCGCGGCAGCAATGATGCCGGGTTGGCGACTGGTCATGGGGCGCATGGCGTTAAAAAGATGGGTAAAGCCGCGCAATCCTGCTTCCAGTGCCCCACAGGTTTCTTCATAACTGGCCTGGGTATGTCCCGCCGAAACGATGACGCCATGATGATGCAGGGCGCCGATCACCGCTGGTGTGGTCATTTCAGGGGCCAGGGTCACGATGGTTTTGCCACGTTGCAGACTGGCCATTAAGGCCACATCGTCGGCACCAATGCGCATGAATTTGGAGAGGTCATGCACGCCGGACTTTTCCGGATTCAGGAATGGCCCTTCCAGATGAATGCCCAAAACGCCGGGTACACCTGCCTCGATAGCATCATCCACGGCTTTGATGGCGCGTTCCATGACCTGTAGATCATCACTGATCAGGGTGGGGAAAAACCCAGTGGTGCCAAATTGGCGGTGGGCTTCGCCAATGGCGGCAATGGCATCCACAGTGGGGCTGTCATTAAACAAAACGCCTCCACCGCCATTGACCTGTATGTCGATAAAGCCCGGCACCAGCATCATGCCGTCCAAATCACTATCAACTGGCACGCTCGCTGGGCGGTTCGCATCATCGCAAACCTTTATAATTTTGCCGCTCTCAAAGAGTACGCTTTGCACATCAACAAAGCCATCCGGCGTCATTACGCATGCGTTGACGATCGCCTTCATGCTCACAAGGTCTCCGTTACTTTGTTGAGAAAGGGGGGATGGTCCGGGTTTTGACCACGGGTCAGTGCCAGGGTGTTCACAAAATTATAGAAGGACTGGATGAAGACCAGAGGGCGCAGTTCAGCCACTGGGCAGGGGGTTGTGCTGAGCGTCAATGCGCCTTCATATGCGTGACCCGCAGACAATACTCGCGCCCCACGTGCGATAAAGGTGCTGGCTACATCATCAATGCTGGGCTGGGTTTCATCATGGGCAGAAAAGATTAGAACCGGAAAGCCCTCTTTGACCAGCGTCATGGGGCCGTGCTTGACCTCGGCGGCACTAAACGCCTCGGCATGCAGGCTACAGGTTTCCTTGAATTTTAGCGCGGCCTCCTGAGCCACCCCTAGGCCCAGGCCGCGACCAACCACAAACAGGCTGGTTGCGGATATCAATGTGGGTATGGCTGCAGACCAATCACAGGCCAGTGTGCTTTCTAATATGGTGGGAAGGGCCTTTAATCCCACCAACAGATCTGCATTTTGCCCCCAAACCGCCACCAGATGTACCAGCGCGCTCAGGCTGCCAATAAAGGTCTTGGTGGCGGCAACACTACACTCAGCCCCGGCATGAAGGGGGATCACAATGTCTGCCAATTGAGCCAAGGGCGAGGCAGTTTCATTGACCAGGCAAACCACCAGGGCGCCGCCGGCTTTGGCCGCTTTGGCCGCCGACAAAATGTCTGGGCTTTGTCCCGATTGTGAAATAGCCAGAAATAACACCTGATCCATATTTTGGTGGATATTGTAAACAGAATTAACAGATGGTGCGGCCGACAGAGTGGGGGTGCCAATATGCGTTTCAATCAGGTATTTGGCATAGCTAGCCGCGTTGTTTGAACTGCCGCGGGCGCAGGTTACCACCAAGGCTGGCGGAGCAGAGCGCAGGCGCGCGCCCAAGGCTTCAACCACACCTGCATTGGCCACCCTTTGTCGGGCGATACAGGCGGGAGCCTGCCAGCTTTCCTGATGCATCAGCGTCTGTGTCTGTGCCGTCGGTACGATTTTGCTTTGCTTGTGATTGGACATATAACACCAATAACCATTTTTAACTCTCAATACAATACCACTATAATACCAATAAGGTTTTGGCACGTTTTTGAGATTGTCATTCTGTATTGGGAAACATAACACTATGACCATGGTTACCGCTTCTTGCGCAGGGAAAGGCACATATGGGTGCTGATATGTTGACATTTGCCACAGGCATGAAGCTTCTGGCCGCGAAAAAACTATGACGAAGTTTATACGCATGCCGTCCAAGCCCTACAGGACAACGAAAGAAACCCGCTTGCGTATTTCTTTATCGGGTTGGTGCTGGCCGAGTATGGCCAACATACCAAAGCCTTGGAATTCTTAGCCAAAGCAAGCGAACTTGCACCTGAAGATCAGACCTATCAGGCCTATCATGCCAGAACGCTGGCAAACCTTGGCCAGTTTGAGGCGGCCAAGGCTCGTGCCGACCATATGACAAAGGTCGGCATAAATGACGCAGTCCTGGCCGATATGGTGGGGCTGGTCTATAGTCGTTCTGGCTATCATGACCTAGCCCTTCCCTTGTTTGAACTGGCCACCAAAAAAGAAGCCTCGCCGTGCCGGGTTTCATTATAACCTGGCGGTGACAGCCCAGTTTATTGGAGACTTTGCGACGGCAAAAATGGCCTATAAAGAGGCCACAATGCTCAGACCAAAATTCTATCAGGCATGGTTCGCGCTGATTTCATTGGAACGCCAGCGCCCGAACAACCATTATCTGGATACGCTTAAACCACTTTTTGATAGTGCCAAGGGAGATGTCGAGGGGCGGTTACTGTTGGGTCATGCCATTGCCAAAACGCTGGAAGACCTGGGGCGGTTTGAGGAGAGTTTTGACTGGCTGGAAAAGGCAAAAGCAGGCAAACGGGCGCAAATTCGCTATCGTCAGCAAAATGATGCCAGAATATTTGAGGCCGCCAAAACCCTCTCTGTGCAAACTGCGGCGCCATCACCGGTACAAACGCAAAACCTTCCGATATTTATTATTGGTTTACCGCGCACCGGCACAACCTTGGTTGATCGCATTCTTGCTTCTCATTCTGAGGTTGCCTCTGCTGGTGAGCTGGAGCTGTTTGCCTGGTTGATCAAGGAGAAAACAGGAACCAAAACCGGCTCGGTCATTGATGCCGAGACCTTCCGGTCAGCAGCATCCATTGATTGGATAGACGTTGGCAATGCCTATCTGGAAAACATTAGGGCGCTGGGGCATGGCGCCCGTCTGGTTACCGATAAAACCCCCCATAATTTCCTTTATGCAGGTCTTATCCACCGGGCCTTGCCCCAAGCGCGGATCATAACGCTCAGACGCGGTGCCATGGACAGTTGTCTATCCAATTACCGACAGCTTTTTGCGACCCACAAGGAGGCGTTTAATTATACTTACGCGCTGGAAGACGTGGCCGCCTATTATCGTGAATTTGATGCCCTGGCGGCCCATTGGCGCACCCATTTGCCCGCCGATCGCTTTATGGAAGTGCACTATGAGGATATTATCCGCGATCAGGAAAACCAGACTCGTCGCCTGCTGGCATTTTGTGGGCTGGACTGGGAGGCAGCCTGTTTGCAGTTTCAGGATAATGCGGCCCCCGTTGATACGGCCAGTTCGGTTCAGGTTAGGCAGCGCCTTCATGGCGATTCAATTGGCCGGTGGAAACGTTATGGCAATCGGTTGGATCGCCTGAAAACGGCACTTGGCGCGTTGGCAGAAGAGGAATAGGGGCCTGTAGACTATCCATGTTTTTTCTGGGAATTGATGCCGGTGGCAGTACGTGCCGGGCCCGTTTGACCGACAAGGCGGGTAATATCATCGGTCATGGCAAAGCCGGGCCGGCTAATGCCCGTATTGGTACCGACAAAGTCTTTGCCGCCATTCAAACCGCCTGCGAGCAGGCTTTTGCCGAGGCTGGCCTGGGGCCTGAGGAGCATGTTCGCACCCGGGCAGGCATGGGCATTGCCGGTATCAATCGTATTGGGGCCAAAGAGGCCTTATTGGCAAAGGGCTTTCCCTTTGCTTCTGTGATCATCAATACCGATGGTGTGATTGCCAATATCGGTGCCCATGGGGGACAGGATGGGGGGGATTGTCATTATTGGCACCGGCAGCATTGCCTTTGGCCATGTTGAGGGCAAGGATGTTAAGGTTGGCGGCTACGGATTTCCCATTTCCGATGAAGGCAGTGGGGCCTATATTGGCTTGCAGGCCATCCGCAAAACCCTGCGTGCCGCCGATGGGCGCTGCAAGCATTCAGATCTGACCCGGACCTTGTTCCGCCGGTATGACAATCAGACAGATCAGGTGGTCGGCTGGATGGACACCGCCACCGCCACCGATTATGCGACACTGGCCCCCATGGTGACACAGGCGGCCAAGGAGGGGGACTATCATGGCCGGGTGATTACCCAACATGCGGCCCATCATATCGAAATGATGATCCGGGCACTTTACAAGGCCGGCATACCCCGCTGTGCCTTGCTGGGCGGGTTGGCAGATTTGATTTTACCCTGGTTGTCGCCGGATGTGCGTGCCACGCTGGTTGCACCAAAGGGTGATGCTCTGGATGGCGCATTGCAAATGGCCCGCCAGTTTCACTAGACCGCATGGAGTAAAAAAAAAAAGCCCGGCCACCAAAATGATGACCGGGCAGAATTTACCACGACACTATGTGGAGAGGAACAAAGTTAGAAGGAGGCCTTAACTGTCAATTGCAGACGGCGAGGGCGGAAGAAACTGCGCGGTGTTCCAAACCCGGCGCTGTTGACCTTGTTCTGAATATTATAGCCGGTTTGGCTGTTCAGGGCGTTAAACAGGTCCGCTCTGAATTGCAGATTATACCCGTTCAGCACTTCAAAGTTCTGAGTGTAGTTCAGGTCAACCTGCAAGTGTGCAGAGGTTCTGCGAGAACCTGCAGGTTCGGCAAAACGGCTCGTATCACTACGGCTGCGGGTCAAGGCGCGATAAACTTCTACATCCCAGGCTTCCCAAGGTTGCCCTGATTGATAGGACATGAATGCACCGGCTTGGGCATTCCATGGCAGACGATAAAAGCCATAGACTTTAAATTGGTGCGGACGATCGCCTTTTAGCCTGCCTTGCCTATTGTCCCAGAGCTGACGCCCTGGACCATCTGCAATAAAGGATGAACCGATAAACGTATTTGCATCATTTGTCGTGGTGGTGTTGTCCTGATCAAAATTACCAGTAAAGCGCGAATAGACATAAGACGCCGTCACTGACCAGTTATCCGAATTATATTCCGCTTCAAAACCGGCTTCGTAATAGTTGGTATGGGCATTATCGAGCTGGGCAATCACATAGGATGAACCACCAATTTCCGCCCGAATATCATTCAGATTAGGCACATACAGCCCCAAGGCCTGAATTTCGGGCGGCGCATTGGCAAACAGGCGCGCCGTGTTGTTGGTATCTTCCCAGAAGTGCTTTGCATGGCGATACCGGGTGTGTACACGAACCTCAAGCTCGTCATTCACTTCATGGTTCCAGCCCAAAAGATATTCATCGATTTTGCGAGGTTTGATATTATCCTGGAACACTTTACCAGAGGAAGAACGAACCGGATCAATCTCGATGAAGTTACCATTGGCGTCAAAGGATATGTCAACATTGCGCCGGATATTCCGATCCCAGCTAGCCGCCCGGGCCAGCGAAGATGCCGCAGGGTTAGAGCGAGCGTAATTGGCATAAAGAGACGTTACCGGAGAACGCTGCCAGTTCACACCGAGACGAGGCTGGATCATGTCATTCCACTTGATCTTCTTCATCTTGTAGCGATTGCCTGGCGCGACTTCAAAACCAGAAACCGTGCCTGATTTTTTACGTAGACCCTGCCCAAACAACTCGTCCTGACTGATCAAAACGCCAACATTGAAGGTTAGATTACCTTTTTCGATGGTGTCATTGACCTCAAAACTTTGCAGGCGTGCTTTGGACTTGATCGATTTTGGTATCGGTCCTGAGGCATTAGCCAGTCCATCAATACTGAGTGCACTGACACGAGCCTGGAAAAATACTGGCGTCACACCATCTGACGCAGTGGTTCTGCCGCCTGGAACGGTGATGAAACCATAACCGTTGGACAGGCGTGCCAGATCTTCTCCAATACTCTGATATTGGTAGCCAATATGTACATCATGGGTCATCGACCCCGTGTCAAAGGTGCGATCAAACGCGACCTCAAAGCTGGTCCGCGAAAAGTCCTGACGATTGATCGTGCTGGCACCACCGATGGTGCCGCCGCCCCTGCGCACACCATTTTCCAGAAAACCGTACTGGTCAATAATAGGCTGAATAAAGCTGTTATAGGCCGTTGCGCCGGTGATGGGCTGTGGAATAAGGAATAATCCCTGTTGATCAAGGGCATTGATGTTAAGCGGATCACCAAGCCCAATATTCAGGTCGAAAAGAGTGTCAGGCCGTGAGGCTGTATTATTTTGAAAGTCCGTAAACTTGAAGCTGAACGAACTTTTCTCGTCCATAATCCATGAGCCTTCGACAATGATAATGTCCTGACTGGCATCATCTCCCTGAGAGGTCGAGGGGGCCGCAAATTGACCAACTCCCCGGTTTCTGGAGGCGCGATCCGAGGTTCGGTAACTGGCATCCAGCAGGATATTGCTCGTAGGGGCAAAGGTCAGTTTGCCAAAATACTCATTGCGAGTGCTCTTGAAATCGGGGACTGTACCCAAGGCATTACTAACGTTTTTCCGGCTAACGGTTGGGCGATAATATGAGCCATAGGCAAACAGTTTATCTCTTACGATTGGCCCGCCAAGGCTGGCTGTGATCCATTTCTGGTCTTCCTGAAACTGTGTGACACTACCGGATTTTTGCCTGCTGGTAAGTCCGGAAGCTTGTACCTTATAGCTAGCTTCTCCATGAAATTCATTTGTGCCGCGCTTGCTGATGGTATTGATTGAAAACCCACCTGAACGGTTAAATCCACGCGCTGTTGTACCACCGCGTATGATGGAGACTTGGTCAATATCATGAGTCGAAGGCTCGGCGCTCAGTGTGCCAAACAAGGGTAGTGTGACATCAACGCCATCGAACTGGTAATTGTTGTCCTGACCGCTGCCGCCGGCACTGGGGCCGCGAACACTATCTTCACTATATTGGACGCCGGGGATCAGTTTTTGCAGATCGCGATATTCCTGCCCGATTGGCACGCCCTCAATCATTGCCGTATTCAGCGTGTTCTTCAAACTGGCCCGACCGGTGTCGATATAGTTCTTGGTCCCGGTAATGACGATGGCATCTTCCTGATTTCCAAAAGTCACATTAACTTTGATCTTTTGTTGCAACAGAACTGAGGCGGCGCGTTTGACCACGCTGCCGTCTGGACTTTTGAAAGTCAAAATATATTCACCAGGTGGCAGCAAGGGCAGCCAATAGCGACCGTTTGCATCAGAGGTGGTTGTTCTGGCTTGTGGTAAAACCGGGCTGGTGGCCTCAATCGTAACCCCAGCCAGACCAGTACCATTGCTGTTGGTGACCTGGCCATTAACCGTGCCCGCCTGCTGGGCATATGCCGGCGCACTGATCACAGCCAGGCTGGCTGCCAGCGCCGTACCCATCAGGAAGTTACTCCTGTGAAGTCTCTGTTTGAATGAATTCTTTGAATTTCTAGCCATCTGGTGACCTCCCCCTGATAAATGCCATAGCGGCAGCAGTCAAAAAACCTACATAGAACAAGTACAGCCTATCTGGCGAAAAAGTCAAATACCAATTTGTATTATTTTGAAAAATATGGCAAAAAGCCCACAAAAATAACAAACTGAAATAATACCATTTTATTACCAATGCGAGATACCCTTGATTTTCCAGCTTGCTATAATTCTGGTTTTTATTAAAATTTCGCACTGAAGAGGGAGGGTGTCGCCAGGAAATGGGAAGATACCTCTTGGGAATGTACCTGGAATGCGATGGGGCCAATCTCATAGCGCGACAAGGTTGTGGATTGAATTAGGGCTTTAGCTATGGATCGTTTTTTTGTTTCACCGTTTTATAAAAACATGGCCATAGGCAATGTTTTTATACTGATTGGTGCGTTGCTCCTTTCTTCGTGCGTTACTGCGCAGGATGAAATTTATCTGCCCTCGGAAAATTTCAACAGCCGCGTAAGCGTTATTGTTATTCACCATACATCTTCGAATTTTGAGGAATCGGTCAATATCCTGACGAAAGCGTCATCCAGGCCGGTCAGTTCGCACTATCTGCTGCCAGACCCCAGCGATGAAACGTACACAAACGACAAGCTGGAAGTTTACAAGCTGGTGCCGGAAACCGAGCGGGCGTGGCATGCGGGGCGTAGCTATTGGGCCGGCAAAAGCGGCCTGAATGATCAGTCCATAGGCATAGAAGTGGTCAACCAAACCTATTGCACCCATGGCAATGCGGTCATTGATGTGATGAGCCAGGGAGGCGATGAGGCACAGGCAAAGCGGATATGTTTCTATCCGGATTTTCCCGAAACCCAGATGGTGGTTCTGATCGATTTGTTGCGCGATATCTTGCAACGGCACCCGGAAATCAAGCCCATTAATATAATCGGGCATTCAGATATTGCCCCGGACCGTAAAATTGACCCAGGCCCACGTTTCCCCTGGCAGCGTCTTTATAAGCTGGGCATTGGCGCATGGTTTGATGATGAAACTGTGGTAAAATATTGGGAATTATTTCGCCAAAACCCTATGCCGTTGATCAATGTGCAAAAAGCACTGGGGGCTTATGGTTATAAGATTGAGCCCACGGGCAAGCTGGATGAACAAACCCGCAATGTATTACGGGCATTCCAGCTGCATTTCAGGCCATCCGAGGTAACCAGCAAGCCAACCCTGGACAGTACCGCCATCCTGTTCGCACTGATTGAAAAATATCGCCGTGATCAACTGGATGCGCTGTTGGTCATTGACGAACCGCCCCAAGCTGATTTGCCGTAATTGAGCACTCGAAGGCGATATCACGCTATTACCCCCGTGTCTGGGAAGAGAGGGTCTGTTTGCGGCGCTGTCTTGCGCTGGGTAATCTTGGTCGCTGTTGCCATGATGGCATTGGCAAGTCCTGTATATGCAGCGCAACACAGGACAGGCCCCATCCCGGGCGCAGAGCGTCATGATCTTGTTTATCAGGCCCTTGCGGGCAAGCGTGTCGGTTTGATCGTCAATCAGAGTTCGCGGGTGGGAGATCAGTATCTGGTCGACATTCTTCTTGCCGAGGGCATTGAGGTGGGCACACTATTTGCGCTCGAGCATGGGGTGTTTGGCACCGCCGATGCAGGGGCTGCTCTTGCGGACGAGATGGATGCACGGCGCGCTCTTCCCATTGTTTCCCTCTATGGCGACAAGAAAGCCCCCTCGGCACAGGATATGAAGGATGTGGATATCCTGGTGTTTGACATACAGGATGTGGGGGTGCGGTTTTACACTTATCTAAGCTCACTTCACTATGTCATGCAAAGCTGTGCGCGCTATCATGTCCCCTTGGTGGTGCTGGACCGCCCCAATCCCAATATTGCCTTTATAGACGGTCCCATATTAGAGCCTTCATTCCGGAGCTTTGTTGGCATGCATCCCATACCGGTTTTGCATGGCATGACCTTGGGTGAGCTGGCACGCATGATCAATGGCGAGGGGTGGCTGGGCAAGGCCATGCGTTGCGACCTTACGGTAATCCCGGTGGGGCATTATACGCGCTCCACTTCTTATGCACTGCCGGTGCCACCATCCCCTAATCTGCCTAATGCTCAATCCATTCGTCTGTATCCCTCTTTGGCTTTGTTCGAGGCAACTACGATCAGTGTTGGTCGTGGAACGGATTTTCCCTTTCAGGTGTTGGGGGGAACACAAAAGGCCTATGGAGACATGACCTTTACCCCTCATCCGATCCCCGGAGCATCCTTGCATCCCAAGCTGGAAGGCAAGACGCTCTATGGTCAGGATTTACGACAAGTGCAGATTGAGGGGTTGAGGATAGAGATCTTTATTGACTGGTATACACGGGCCAAGGCACTGGGGGCACCGTTTCTGAATCGCCCGGGCTGGCTGGACAAACTGATGGGAACGGATCATTTCAGGCAACAGGTACAGGCAGGCAAAACGGTCAGGGAAATACGTGCCAGCTGGCAAAAGGGGCTTGATGATTTCAGACGCCGCCGGGCCGCTTATCTACTCTATGCGGACTAGCGTCCAGAGCGATGAACGACAGTAAGGACTAGCGTAAATGGAGAGATGTGATGGGAAGATTAAAAGTCAGGGCCAGAGAGGACTAGCCTGAATTAGAGCCTTTATTCAAGCTGGTTGAGGATGTCACTGGCTATGTGCCCAACAGCATGTTGCAAATGGGGGAGTGGCCGGAGCTGGCCACGGCCTTTGCCGGTCTGGCCTCTGTGGTGCTGGGTCCCAGTTCTCATTTACCGGCTGATCTGAAGCAGATGATCGCACTGGTCGCCAGTCAGGCGGCGGGCTGTCAGTATTGTATGGCCCATACCGCCCATGGGGCCGAAGGGGCCGGGGTGGTGGTGGAGAAAATTGAAAAGGTGTGGGAGTTTGAAAGCTCACCTCTTTTCTCTGAGGCCGAGCGGGTGGTACTGGGGATTGCCCGCGACAGCGCACAGGTACCCAATGCGGTAACGGATGCGGACTTTGAAACACTGAAGCAGCATTTTGATACGCGTCAGATTGTGGAGATTATGGCAGTCATCGCAACCTTTGGATTTTTAAACCGCTGGAATGATACCCTGGCGACCGAATTGGAGGCTGCTCCGCTCAGCTTTGGCAAGGCTCACCTCAGCGCCAGCGGTTGGGATCCGAAAAAACACAAACCCCGATGATGTGCATTGTCTGAATTTAACTGAGGGGTGTCATGTTGCCGAGCGTATTACAACCATCAAAGGTATAGTGGGAACGTATGCCGTTATTTGCCAATGCGCATAAACGGGGGTTCCAGGCACAATAAGGGGCGATAATGGTCACCAGAAGAAGGGTCTTGGGCGCGGCAACGGCGGGGGCAACCTTGCTGGCGCTGGAAGGGTTAATACCCGCATGGGCAAAGAGCGGATCTATGGGCTGGCCCTCATCCGATGCACGCTCTGGGCCGAACGAATTTGATCTCAGAATAGCCAAAACGCCGATCATGGTTGACGGTAAACCGGGCACTGCGGTTACGCTGAATGGTGGCGTACCCGGGCCGATATTGCGATTTAAAGAAGGAGAGCGGGTCACCTTGCGGGTGCATAATGAACTGGACGAGACCTCTTCAGTGCATTGGCATGGCATTCTGTTACCCTTTGAGATGGATGGGGTGCCCGGGGTTACCTTTCCTGGTATTCCGGCCGGCGAAACCTTTACCTATCAATATGATGTGCGCCAAAGCGGCACGTATTGGTATCACAGTCATTCCGGTTTACAGGAACAGCTTGGTCAATATGGTCCAATCGTGATCGAGCCGGCAACGCCAGATCCTGTGAGCTATGATCGCGAGCATGTTATTGTGCTGTCAGACTGGATGTTCAAAAATCCATACAAAGTGCTCGCCAAACTGAAAAAGCAAAGCGATTATCTGAACTATCAACAACGTACGCTGGGTACGTTTTTTGAGGATGTGAGTAAGAAAGGCCTGGCGGCCACATGGAAGGATCGTCTGGCGTGGGGGCGCATGCGGATGTCGCCCACTGATATTGCTGACATTACCGGGCATATTTACACCTATATGATGAATGGGCATGGGCCACAGGATAACTGGACGGGCCTGTTTGCGCCGGGTGAACGGGTGCGATTACGCATCATTAATGCTGCCACCATGAGTTATTTCAACTTCAGAATTCCGGGGTTGCAAATGACGGTTGTGCAAGCAGACGGTCAGAATGTAGAGCCGGTCACTGTCGATGAAATGCAAATTGCTGTGGCAGAGACCTATGATGTCATCGTTACGCCACAAGAAGACCGTGCCTATACCATTGTCGCCGAGTCCATGGACAGAAGTGGCCTTGCCAGAGGTACGCTGGCTCCCCGTTTGGGGATGAGTGCCCCTGTGCCTGGGTTACGTAAACCCGCTTTGCGTACGATGTTCGACATGGGCATGGATATGGGGAATATGGATATGGGCGGCGCTGCCAGTTCACCGGCTATGCCAATGTCAGGTGTGGATCATAATAAAATGTCTGGCATGAAAATGTCAGATATGGACCATGGCAAAATGCCCGGCATGAAAATGTCGGATATGGATCATGGCAAAATGTCTGGCATGGTTATGCCAGGCATGACGCAGAACAACATGCCCGCTATGGATATGGGCGGTATGAAGATGGATGGCGTCGGTCCGGTGGTGGCGCGTCATGGGCCGGATCACCATGGGCCCGGCGCGGTTTCCGTAGCGGAAGTTCAGCGCAATCGTCTGGGCGAACCAGGCACGGGTCTGAAGGATGTCGGGCACCGGGTACTGGTTTACAACGACTTGAAGGCATTGGAGCCATATAATCAGGCACCGCCTGAACGTGAGGTCGAGCTGCACCTGACCGGCAATATGGAGCGCTATATGTGGTCCTTTGACGGCAAGAAATTTTCTGAGGTCAACAGCCCGATAGCGTTTAACTATGGAGAGCGTCTGCGCCTGATCCTGGTCAATGATACAATGATGGATCACCCCATTCATTTACATGGAATGTGGATGGAGTTGGAAAACGGAAATGGAGAGTACTTGCCACGCAAGCACACCATTTCGGTCAAACCGGCTGAACGCGTATCCCTTTTGATCAATGCCGATGCCCCTGGGCGCTGGGCATTTCACTGTCACCTATTGTATCACATGGATATGGGCATGTTCCGTGTGGTCGAAGTATCGCCATATCAAGGAGAAACATGATGAGCATCCGCACATTTCTTCTTGCCGGGCTTGGCATGATTGTACTGGCTGGCACCGCTAATGCACAGGAATATGGTCCCTCTGGCGCTCCGGCGTCCTGGGCACATCCCATCAATGACTCCCCCGTGGTCCGTTTCTTTCAAGTGGATCGGGCCGAATATCGACTAAGCCAGAACAATAAACCCAGCTATATATGGGATGCACAGGGTTGGATTGGTACTGACCTCAATAAATTCTGGGTGAAAACGGAAGGGGAGGGAGAGGTTGGCTCTCCACTCGACCGTGGAGAGTTCCAGGGTCTCTACAGCCGCATGGTATCTTCCTTTTTTAATGTCCAGGCCGGCATACGCCAGGACTTTGGTGCCGGGCCGTCACCAACCTATGCGGTGGTTGGCTTGCAAGGGTTGGCGCCTTATGTGTTCGAAGTGGATTCTGCGATCTTTCTTAGTGATGATGGCGATTTAACCGCGCGCATAGAAGCAGAATATGATATTCTGTTTACGCAACGTCTCATTGGGCAACCACGCGTGGAGGCCAATTTTGCGGCGCAGGACGTAAACAAGCTGGGTATTGGTTCCGGGCTAAGTACACTGGAAGCCGGGTTCCGGCTTCGGTATGAATTTCGCCGTGAAGTGGCCCCCTATATTGGCGTTGCATGGGAACAAGCGCTTGGTGGTACTGCCGATATGAAGCGTCTGGCAGGGAACAAGGCTTCGACAACCTCTTTTGTTGCGGGCATTCGTTTGTGGTTTTGATGGCTTTACGCAGGGGGCGTGTTTGTGGGTGAAGATGAAGCTAGGCACAAGACACAACCATCTGCGTTGACATCTACGACCAAAATTGCCCTGTGGGTTGGCATAGCATTGCTGATTGCTCTGGTGATTACGGCCATTGTATATCCGCAATTTGTTTACAAGGCACAGCAAGACCATGTGGCCGGTGAAGCCTCAGCTTTGAACACAAAAATAAGCTATCAGCACGATATCTTGCCAGTGCTGGAGCGCCGATGCGTCGTCTGCCATGGGTGTTATGATGCCCCCTGTCAATTGAAGCTGTCCTCGTATGAGGGGCTGCAAAGAGGCGCCAGTAAGGAACCAGTTTACAACCCGTCCAGATTAGCGCCCATGGATCCGACCCGGCTTTTCATCGATGCCTCCGGTACGCAGGCATGGCGCGAAAAAGGCTTTTTTTCGGTAATTGGGGAAGCTGAAAATACAGACAAAAGCGCTTCGCCAAATTCTTTATTGCGGCGTATGGTCGAGCTGGGTCATGCCAATCCCTTGGTAGCAGATCAAAAACTTCCGGCCTCTATAAATCTGGATATAGAGCGGGAGCTTACCTGCCCAGCGGTTGATGAGTTTGATAAATACGCCAGAAAAAATGAATTTGGCGGCATGCCCTATGGCACCGCACCACTCAGTGCGGCTGAGTATAAAAAATTGCACGACTGGGCTGTGCTGGGGGCGCCGGGCGAACTGGTGCAACCAGTTTTATCGCCAGCCATGCATCATAGAATTCAGCGATGGGAAGCTCTGCTGAATGGAGAGAGCATAAAGCACAAATTGGCGGCCCGTTATGTTTATGAGCATTTATTTTTGGCTCACCTTTATTTTGATGACTTGCCATTGGGACAATACTTTCGCCTGGTGCGTTCAAAAACACCGCCTGGAAAGCCCATAGAGGAAATTAGCACACGTCACCCCAACGCTGGCCCCGGTGTGGAGACGTTCTATTATCGATTGCGCCCGCTTGTCTCTACGATCGTTCACAAAACACACATCATCTATCCTTTGAACGAACGCAAACTCACGCGTATTGAGGCGCTGCTGTTCGAGTCAGATTGGAACGTACAAAACCTACCGGTCTATGAAACCCCAATCTCGTCAAATCCGTTTGTTACATTTGAGGCCATTCCGGCACGCGCCCGTTATGAGTTTATGCTGGATAATGTGCGCTATTTTATGATGACCTTTATACGTGGTCCGGTGTGCCGAGGGCAGGTAGCGCTGAATGTCATTGATGATCATTTTTATGTGGCGTTTATAAACCCTGATGACGACCTTTCCGTTACCGACCCAACCTATCTGGCACAGGCCAAAGACCTGATCAAAATTCCCAAAGACAGTGTTTCGCCGGTATCGTTATTGTTGCGCTGGCAAAAGTATCTGGCGGCGCACCGGGGCTATCTGGAGTTTAGGGAAAATGCCTATTTTCAACAGGATCCAGAGGGCAAGCACAATGCGCTGGATGGTATATGGACCGGCAATGCTTATAATGCCGATAGCTTTCTGACCATCTTTCGCCATTTTGACAGTGCCAGTGTGGTGCCAGGGTTTGTCGGCGAAATTCCCAAAAAAATACTGATTATCGATTATCCGGTGCTAGAGCGGATTTATTATAATCTGGTCGTTAACTATGACGTTTTTGGCAATGTAACTCATCAGCTTATGACGCGATTGTCTATGGACTATCTGCGTATGGAGGCCGAGGATATTACGCTGGGCTTCTTGCCACCAGAGCTGCGCCATGATGCCCGGGCAAAATGGTATATTGGGGCCGAGGCACAGATAAATCTTTTTCTGGCGCACAAAATGTCTAACCAGAAACGCGGCACCAGCCTGACTTTTCAAACCGATGACCCGGTCAAAGAATTAATGCGAAAAATGTTTGCGGCCTATCCCCAGCTTTCCGATCCAGCGGATACGCTTAACCGTTGTGATGACGACGCCTGCAAGTCCAAAAATCCGCTTAGCCATTTAACATCCACTCCCGGTGCTTTTGTCCGGCAAATGCCAGATCTGGCATTTTTGCGAGTGCGTCAAAACACAGGCCAGGATCAGGTCTACTCAATCATCCGTAATAAGGCACATACTAATGTGGCCTTTATTTTCGGCGAGGAATTGCGACGGCGCGAAAAAGAAGACACCTTGACCATTGTTAAGGGGTATATGGGCAGCTACCCCAACTTTTTCTTCTCTGTCGATCAATCGATGCTTGGTACCTTTGTGGACGAATTGCGGTCAGTCAATAACGCCAGCCAGTTTGAATCCTTGGTGAAGCGCTATGGCATCCGGCGCTCAAGCCCGAAATTTTGGGAAACCTCTGATTGGTTTAATGATCAATATGCACGGTCGAACCCGGTTGAAGCTGGGTTGCTGGATTTAAATCGTTACCAAAATCACTAAATCAAAAAAGAAATCAATGTGGTAAAAAACAATATCATCCCGGCGATGAGTACGCCGCTGGCCTCGATCTTTGGAAGCGGCTTTTTGGTGGTTGTCCCCATTTTGGCCAGCGCCGTTGGCCCCTATGCGGTCTTTGCCATGATTGGTGTATCCATTGTTGCCTTCATGGTGGGCAGTATCGTGCGGCACAATATCCTTTGCGCCGAACCGGCGCTGATCCTGGGCAGTCGGCGGCTAACCGTTGGGGTGGAGAGGCTGTCGGATTTTGCTCTGGTGGCAGCATACACCGTTTCGATTTGCCTCTATATCCATATTCTTTCGACGTTTCTTCTGGGTGGGTTAAACCAGGATACCCCGTTTAACAAAAGCCTGCTGACCACGCTGATCATTGGTTCCATTACCATCATTGGCCTGTTCGGGGGACTTAAACCTCTGGAAAACCTGGAGCGTTGGGCGCTTTATGTGACCATCCTGATCCTTGCCGTCCTGCTGATTATGTTTGCGATTTACGATGGCAAACAACTGCTGGCACAGGGCTATTTTACCGTACCGGCAATGCCAAAACGCTCTTTATGGGAAATTGCCACTATTGTGGCGGGCACGTTGATTGTGGTGCAGGGTTTTGAAACCACCCGGTATCTGGGCGAACATTTTGACAGTCCAACCCGTATTCGCGCTTCGCGCTGGTCGCAATATTTCTCGCTCAGCATCTATGTTTTGTTTGTTGCCTTGGCACAGCCCATTCTGCCGGTATTGAATGGCCAGTATGAGGATAACAGCTTGATCACACTGGCGGCTACGGCGGCTGTTTTTTTACCTCTTCCTTTGATTATAGCTGCGGTTCTCTCACAGTTTTCCGCCGCCGTTGCTGATGCACTGGCCGCCGTTTCCAATATTCAGGAAGCCAGCAAACAGCGCTTTAATATACGCTGGGGATATGTGCTGGTTGGCGGGTCTGCCATGGCCCTTTCCTGGTACGGCTCTACCTTTCAGGTGATTACCCTGGCCTCGCGGGCCTTTGCCTTTTACTACCTTCTACAGTGTATGGTGGCGTTTTCGGTCTGTCGTAATCATCTGGAACGGCTGCTGTTCACAGTGATCGGGGCTGTTCTCATGTTTGTTCTGTTGTTTTCCGTACCGGCGGGTTAGGCGCCATCAGCTGAATTGAGCAAATATGACCTGGGCCGCCAGACCGATACCCAACGTGAATACAAATGCAATGCCCCAGGTCAGGGTAACCAGGCCGGCGGGGCGAGATGCAGAAGCCGGTGCCGCATCGTTTTGCTGATACATGGGCACCACAATGCGTAAATAGACTGCCAAGGATAGCACACTGTTGAGAATGGCCACCACGGTTAGCCAGGTGAATCCGGCATCGATGGAGGCGCCAAACAACAGGAACTTGCCAACAAACCCTGCCAATGGCGGTATGCCAACCAAGGATAACAGGAACACGACCATAGCCACACCCATGGCAATATTGGTGCGCCCCAGTCCTGAAAAGTCATCCAGCGCGCGTCCCGTGCCCATAACCACGGCAAAGGCCCCCAAATTCATCGCGGCATAAGCGGCGGCAAAAACGATCAGGGCCGTAAAGGCCAAGGGGCTGGCGCCAATGGCGATCACGCCAAGAAGAAAATACCCGGCCTGGGCAATGGAGGAATAGGCCAGCAAGCGGACAATATTGCTTTGCGCCAGGGCCGTCAGATAGCCATAGGTCATGGTCAGAACGGCGATCACTGCGATCACCAGGGGCCAGCCCGTGGAAACCGGCAAATCACGTACCACCTGCGCCAATGCGAATATTGCGCCCAGCTTGGGCACTACCGACATATAGGCGGCCACCGATATCGGCGCCCCGTCATAGGCATCGGGTGCCCAAAAATGAAACGGCACCAGTGAGGCTTTATAGCCCAGCCCGATGATCACCGCGATCAGGCCAATGGCGGCAATTACCGGCTTGGTTTCAAGGCGGGAGAGATCGCTAAGTTGTGTGGAACCAGTGCCGCCAAACCAATAGGAAAGGCCGAAAATCATGATCGCCCCGGTGACGGACGCAAAAACAAAAAACTTCATGGCCGCTTCGGTGGCATGATCATTGCGCGGATAGGCCACCAGCGCAAAAGAACCAAGCCCGGCAAGCAAAATACCCAGCACCAATAGCATGGTATCGCCGGCACCGGACAGGAGCAGCGCCCCCAGCGTGACCAGGCACAACAGTACATAGACCGTGCCTTCGCGGTCACTGCCGCCGATTTCAGATCGCGCCAGCAATACCGATAATGCCGTTGCCGGTAACAAGATTAACTTGGCCCAAATGCTGAGCATATCAATGCGAAACGTGCCATCAAAAACACTGGTATTTTCACCCAGCAAGGGTACCGTCATGACCGTTGCCAGCAATAAACCAAGCAGTGTGACGACAAAGGCCAGACGTGCTTGGCGCAGCATTTCGGCAATCAGGGCAAAGACCACCGTCAGCAAGACGATGATCTCCGGAATCATAAAGGCAAGATCTCGTTCCATCAGAATTGCAACATTGATGTGGTTTTATGGATTATATTCAATACCCAGAACGGGGCGATGCCCACCATGATGGTGAGGATCAATAAAGGTCCCACGGCCAGCACTTCGCGCAGGCTCAGATCCGGCATGCTTGCCCATTTCTTGCCTGGCTCGCCCAAAAATACGGCGCTGATGGCGCGCAGATAAAGCCCCGCCGTTATGACAATCCCAAGGATGACAATGATTGCCACCGGCTCCACGTGTAAAGTGGCCAGAAAGATCTGAAACTCTGCCGGAAAATGCGCCAAACCGGGCAGGCCCAAGGAGGCAAAGGCCGCTAGCACAAAAGACCAGCCCAGGATTGGCACCACTTTGAGCAGGCCACCAAATTCGGACATTTCCCGGGTGTGGGCACGGTCTTGCAACATGCCAACCAGGAAGAACAGGGCACCGGTGACCAGCCCGTGGCTGACCATCTGTAACACTGCCCCATCCAGTGCTGTGGCGCGTATCGCCGGATCGAGCGCCAGGGCGGCAATGGCTACCCCGACGACGATATAGCCCATATGATTAACCGAGGTATAGGCAACCAGTCGCTTCAGATCGCTTTGCGCCAAAGCAGCAAAGGCACCATAAAGCGCGGCCACCACGCCAAAGGCCAGCACAACCACTCCCGCCTCGCGAAAGGCGTCCGGGGTCATTTGCAGGGCAAACCGGACCAGACCATAGGTGCCAAATTTCAGCATGACGCCGGCCAGTATCACGCTGCCGGCAGCGGGGGCCTGAACGTGGGCGGCGGGCAGCCAGGTATGGAAGGGAAAGACCGGCGTTTTGACAGCAAAGGTGAACAGCATGGCCACTAGTGCCAGCATGGCTGCCATGCCGCCAAGGGGCGGGTTATCAATCCAAACGCGCATGTCAAAGGTGTGTGGATCACTGCCCAGATAGAGCCCCAGAATGGCCAGCAGTAATGGCAGACTGCCCAGCAGGGTATAGATAAAAAACATTAAGGCCGCGCGTTGGCGGTCTTCGTGGCCCCAGCCGGCAATCATGAAATACATCGACACCAGCGAGACTTCGAAGAAGACATAAAACAGGATTGCATCCAGCGCCGCAAATGTGCCCAACGCTGCCGTTTCCAACAGCAACATCAACACCACAAAGGCATGGGGGCGCTCGCGCACCTTGGCCGAATAAATAAAGGTCAGGAAAAACAATATGGTGCTGAGCAGGATCAGTGGCAGGCTGATGCCATCGACACCAACGCGATAGGCCGCGCCAATGGTGGGCATCCATTCAAACTGTTCAACCTGGGCAAATCCGGACGCGTTAACGCCGCGCGCCCACATCCACGCCGCCCCTGCCAGCGCCAATCCGCTGATGCCGATCCCAATGGCATGCACCACCGGCGCGGGCGCCTTGCGCAGGGTCATGACGAACAACGCCCCGATCAGGGGCAGGAATATGGTAATGGATACGATGGGAAGCACGCTAAGGTCTCCTTATCAATAAACCAGTAAAGCGATGAAGAGGGCGGCAAGGATCAGCGCTGTCCCCACGACCATGATCGCCATTTCGCGGTGTATGAGACCGCTTTGCAATGTTCTTGCCCGGGCCCCAAGCTTGATAGTGCCGCGCACGAATGAAAAAATCAGCCCGTCAATGCCGCGTTCATCGCCAAAGCGTGCCATGCGGCCAATGCCAAGTCCGAAGCGCCCAAGGGCCAAAACGCCGTCATATAAGGCGCGTTCCAATTGCTCGCACCGCCGGGCCAGAAAAAGCGCTGGTTGCACCACCCAGGTGTCAAATCCCCCGCCAATAGAAAACCCCTGGTGTGACCACGGAAGAAGTGGCCCCAGCAGCCGTGGCGCCGGTATAAACCAGCCCAGCGACAGACCGCTTATGGCAGCTCAGGCCCAGAATTTGTGCCAGCGGGGTTTCCGGTAAATGGGCGTTGAGTTGTGCTGTGATAGACGGGAAAGCCGCCCCCAGCATCACCGCCAGTATCACCAGCCCGGCCAGTCCACCGCCCATCCAACCCAGACCAATAAGGGGGGCGGTTTTCCGCCTTGCCGTGCCATAAAATGCGCAGCGCCCGGGCCATATAGGCCCCGGTCAAAACCGTGCCTGCCAGCGCAAAACTCGCCAACAGGGCTGCATGGGGTGAGGCCAACGCAGCGGCAATGATGGCGTCTTTGGAAAAGAAACCGCTTAGGGGCGGAATGCCAGCCAGCGCCAGGGCCGCCAACGCAAAGCCCATGAATATCCGTGGTCGGTCGCGTCCCACGCCTTTAAGGGCAGAAAATTCTGTACTTTCGCGGCTGTGCTGAAACACCCCCGCCCCCAGAAACAGGGAGCTTTTAATTGCCGCGTGGGCAATCAGATGCAACAGCGCCGCCAAGGGCACCCCGGCCCCCACCGCGACCAGCATCAGGCCATATTGGCTGGAGGTTGAGGCGGCAAGCAGGCGCTTCAGATCACGTTCGCCCAGCGCAATCAGGCCCGTAACGATGGTGGTGATGCCGCCGACAATACCGACCACCAGCAGGGCTTGCGGCGGCAGCATGGGCGCGGTGCGGATTAACAGGATCGCCCCGGCGGCAACCAGCGTGGCCGAGTGCAGTAGTGCTGAAACCGGTGTTGGCCCGGCCATGGCCCGTTGCAACCAATCGTGCATGGGGGTCTGCGCCGATTTGCCCATGGCGGCGAGGAGCAGCAGGACCCCGGCGAGTATCGCCGTATTGCCACCGGTGGAGAGCGTTTTGGCGATATCACTGCTGCCCGTATTGGCTATCAGAATGAATGCCGCCAAATAAAGCCCCAGATCAGCGCTGCGGGTCACCAGAAAAGCGCGCGTGGCGGCGGCTTTGACGCCGGGGCGGCGATACCAGAAACCAATCAGCAGATAGCTGCTAAGACCGATAATTTCCCATGCCGAGAGCAGCAAAATCCAGTCGCCGGCCAGCACCAAGGTTTGCATGGCAGATATAAACAATAACATGGTGGCAAAAAAGCGAGGCTTTTCGGGGTCCTGTTTCATGTAGCCAGCGGCATAGATCAGCACCAGAGTACTGATTGTGGCTACCATGGTGGACAACAGTGCCGTTAACGGGGTGGCGGCAAGATGCAAGGGCAGACCCGGTAGCCCGGGCAGGATCAACGCGCTGGACGTGCCGTTAAAGGCGTTGGTCAAAAGGGCAAGGTTGGCAAGCAGGCTGGCCATGCCCCCCAAAAGCGCCAGACCAGCAGAAGCACGCCGTACCAGCAGGGTCAGCAGGGCCACCAATAACGGCACCAGAATGGCGATGGCTATGAAAATCACCCTTTTAACTCCACAGCTTCTTCCATTTCCACGGAACCTTTGGCGCGAAAACGGGCAATGGCAACACCAAAGCCAACGGCCATTTCGATGGCCATGACCGTCATGACGATCAACACAAACATCTGCCCGGCGGGGGTATAGGGGTGTAAAAACCGCCAGAAGGCCACCAGATTGACCATGGCCCCGGCCAGGATCAGTTCGACCCCCATCATGATCATCACCAGATTGGTTTGCGACAGGGCACCATAAATGCCAACGCCAAAAAGCGCCGCCCCGGTGGTGAGAGCCAGAAGCAATTCAATGCTCATTAGCTGCTCCTTTTGATCGGCTGAATGGCCACGGCGGTGGCGGCAATCATGGCAGTCAAAATCGTGATGCCGGCGGTTTCAAAAATCAGCATGGAACGGCCCAGAAGCTCTAATCCAAGGTCAACCGTTTGTTGCGCGGCATCGGGGGCGGTGGCGGCAATAGGGCCCCAGTCAACAAATATGGCGACCAGTACAGCCCCAACAAAGGACACAAAACCGGCCCACAAAGACAGGCGTTTCTGGTGGGTCATTTCCATGGTGCCCAAACCACCCGGATCCATCATGAACATCACCATGAAAATGGCCATAATGCTCATTTCCGTGGCCATCATCATGATTTGCAATACCCCCAGAAATTCGGCCTGCATGGATAGAAACATGGCCCCCAGCGCGGTTTGTGAAAATAAGAGCGCCAAGGCCGAGCGGACCATGGAAAACGTGCGAAAAACCACAATGCCAAACCACACGGCGGCCAGGCCGAAGAATCCGATAAAGAACATTTGCGCGGTCATGAGGGCAACACCAGTACAAGCACACCAACGATAAAGATATTCAACAGGGCCAGCGGAATACCCAATTTCCAGAACCAGGCCAGCATATGCGCCTCGCGAATGCGCGGCATCATACGTCCGCTGAGCAACATGATGATTGTCACCCCAAATATTTTAAGGGCACTCCATGCCCATGGTGGTAATATTGGTCCCTGCCAGCCACCAAGGTAGAATACTACGGTGGCGGCGGCCAAGGTGATGATCAGAGCCAGACGGCCAAGGCGGAATACCGCGAGGCGAACGCCGCTATATTCAGCCTCAACCCCGCCGGCCAGTTCGCCTTTGGCAATGGGCAAATCAAAGGGCGGTAAAAAGGCCAGCGCCATGGCGGCAATAAAAAACAAAACAAAGCCCAAAGGCTGATAGATAATATTCCACACCTCTGCCTGAGACATCACAATATCCGTGGTGAATAAAGATTCAGCGCGCATGACAACCGCGGTGATAGGCATCACCACCAGCATGGCATAGCCAATCAACTGGCCCAAAAAGCGCCAGCCACCAACCATGGCATAGGCCCCATCCGGACCCCATCCGGCCATAAGAAGGGCCACTAGCACATAGACCAGCGCCGCGTTTACGAATAAGGCCCCGGTGGCCAGGTTGGCCACAACCAGATTGGGGGTCAGCGGGATAACCGCAGCGGCGAGTACCGCCGAAAGCAATAGTAATACGGGGGCGACTTCGAAGAACAGCCGGTCTGGCTTGCGGGCAAGAATAGATTCGCGTCCAAGCAAGGCGATGCCGGCAAAGAGGGGCGCGGCCAGTCGGAACCTTCCACTGGTGGTCCACTCTTCGATTACCGCAACCATCCAGGCCCCCAGTGCCAGGGATACCAGCAATAAAACCGTTGTCATGACTGTATCTCCCACGGCGACAGGTCCAGCGAGCCAATAGTCACCAATGCATCGCCCAATTCCTGTTGGTCGCACAGGGGTTCGATAAGGCCAAGGTGGTGAGTTGACGGAGTTTCCAACTTGGCCGCGACGACCTTTCCTTCTTCCAGGGTTACCCTTAAACGCGCCAGACCACGGGCGGTTTCAACACTGGCTTTGCCTTTTGCCGTCACCTTATCCATGCTGGTGAGTTCAGGAATGGTGATGGTACCAGCCTCTTCGATCAGCGACAGGCTTTGCAATATTTCATCCAGGCGAACATAAAAGCGCGCCAGAGTATCGCTTTGCGTCCGACCGGTAGGCACAAAGCCCAAGGCCGTCCATGTCTTATCCAAGCTACGTGCATCTTCGCCAATGCCAGCCGCACGGGCAACCGGGCCTCGTAAAGTGGCATCTGGAGAAAGATGGCCAATGCCAGCCATTCGCGCTTTTAACAACGGTGTTTTGTATAATCGCCTGATCAGGGCTTCCAAGGCAGGCCGTTGCATGATGATTTCAGGCACAGGAGCCTGTTGTATTATTAATTGCAACCTCGCCGCGCGACGTATCAGCCAGTTGAAACCGGTTTGTTGCCCAAACAGTGCCAGCCAGTTTAAGTGACTGGCCATGCGCTCTCGTTCCAGCGCCCCGGCGCGTGCCCGGGCAATATCATCGGGAATTTCTATCCCAGCGGCATTTTCCAACGCCTTGCAGGCCAGCAGTCGATAGGCAACCGGTGCCAATGGCTCTTGCTGTGACAAATGTTCAACAAAATGGGCCGTCCCGGTGGGAGAGGCTGGCAGAAGGCTTTTATCACCTGTTCCAGCGCTGACTTTTGATTTAGCAATCGTGTCACCATCCAAGGTAAAGGTAAGCAGCAACCCGCTGGCTAAGCCTGGGAAAAATGGACCAAAGGGAGCGTCAATCCACTCCATAGGCAAGCCATCACCACTGCGCGGCAGATCTTTGGTGACATCTATCATCGACATGAAGTCCATATCACCATGATCCATACCGGCATGCCCCATCTTGCTGTGATCATGACTATGCTCTTCTTCTGCCTTGTTATCCTTTGGCACCAAAAACATGCCGCATTTGGGGCAGGAGCCTGGCCCTTTTTGCACCACGTCTGGGTGCATGGGGCAGGTGTAATCAGCCTCAGCGTCTTCTGATCGCGATGGAGTGATGCTCAAGTGGAAACTCATGTGATGATGATGTGAGACAGTTCCACTTATGTCTTGTTGTGCGGAAACCTTTTTTTATTTTCCA
>JAUZSF010000026.1 GCA_030949705.1 Robiginitomaculum sp.
GAATCGGTCATGCTTCATACCTGACAAGCAGGCCGGACGGGGAAGCACCATGAAATACGTTTTTGCTGTGCTGATTGTTCTGGTAGTTATTTTGGTCGGTGCCGTCATATATAAATTGGGGCTGACATAGCTAAGGGTTGAAACATTACTTGAACCACCATTTGTGGAGGGTTTTGTTGAGGTTGGCAACGGGCCGGTAATTGAAGCGCCACTCGCACTCTTTGATGAACAGATGAAAGTGCTGTTTGGAAATGCCGTTATAAGCCCGTAAGTGGCGTTTGGCCTGGTTCCAGAAGTTCTCTATGCCGTTGATATGGTTTGATTGCTCTGCGAACAGTTTTGAGTGGTTGATCCGCAGGTGATGAAACTCGGAAACATCCAGAACATCATACGATCGAAAGCAATCGGTATAGACGATGCTATCTGGCTTGACCTTTCGCCTGATGATCGGAAGAAGCGTTTGTGTGGAAGCATTTGGGATGATGACTACATGCACACGACCCTTGCGCTTGAGAAGCCCGAACACCGCCACCTTACCCGCCGCACCGCGTCCTCGCTTGCCCTTTCGGTGTCCACCAAAGTAACTCTCATCGACCTCAATCTCGCCGCTGAAAATCTCCGGGGTTTCTGCCGCTAGCTCAGTGAAAATCACCTCGCGCAGCTTGTGGTAAAACAGGATCGCCGTGTTGCGATTTACCCCCGTTAATTGCGCCGCAGAACGCGCAGTTACACCTGCACAAAAATACTTGATAAGCTCATTTTGAATACTTGTAGAGAGCCTGCTCCGTCGCCTAACGCTAACCATATGACATATATAGCCTTTATCTGCTATCTATGTCAGCCCCTATAAATTTTTCATCAAGTCCGCGGCGCTACAAGAAAATAACCAGGCTTTTGAATGAATATAGGAAATTTCTAGCTGCGACGAAAAATACCAGAGATAAAGTGCCCGATGAAATGGTCAGGTTAAAGCCACAATTAGTGCCGCTTGTAATAATTGCAAAACAGGGCAATACGCCATTACCTGCTAGTGCTGCGTCCATTAGAAGTCAATTTTCTTGCTTTGATAGGGGAGGATTTCACGGCTATGAAGTTGAAACACATACAGTTGAGGCTCAGCAAATATTTATTGAACGTACGAAAGAAGCTTATAATCCATTATATTGGGTAAAGCTTGTTTGGTACACACCATCAAATTTTATTGCCGAGTTGGGTTTTAATATTCCAGACTGGCTTGGCAAGATATTGAATTTATTTTGGCAAATAATCGTGATCGATGATTGCGTATGTAAATCTTGTAATCTGATCACCGCTGCATTTCCTAACTTTGGGAGCGTGCACAGTAAGACATCTCGCATTTTGTCACACACGTCTGAAGCAAAAAAAGAGGGCCGAGCACTGGATAAAAACTCGCAGCCTATAGATGTCAACAAAGTGACTAATAAAGAAAACTAAACGGTCTGGAAGGACGGAAACTCCCCCACGGGGTCGGCCTTACCGCTTGAATTACGTATTGCGACGGCAAACCTCACTCTTGGGACGTCAAATCCCCCTGCGACAGCCGATAGATCAGCAGGGCGGTTTTTTCCGTGTTGCGTTTCAGGGTGCTCATATCGGCGGTCTCGTTCTTGGTATGGCCGCCGGTACCCATCAGGCCAAGGCCATCCAGTGCCGCCTTAACATAGCCCGCGGTAAAGGAGATATCCGCCGCGCCGGCTTTGCGCGGATCAACCGCCAAAACCTCGCCATAGCCCAGGTCTTCGCTGATATCGCTATACAGTTTCAACAGGTCTTGATTGGCCTGTGTGGGGGCCATGGGCGGATAGCCATCGGCAAAGGTGAGACTTGCCGAGGTCTGTTTCAGATTGTCCGCGACAATGGCCTGCATCTTGGCTTTTGCCTCGGCCAGTTGTTCGGGAGATTGGGCGCGAATGCCCCCCGTAACCATCAGGGTTTGCGCCACCACATTGCTCTTGCCAAAGGCGGTGCCGGTATTGGTCTTTTGATCATTGGTGATGCGCGTGCCGCCGACAATGCGCCCGGGGTCGCAGGTAGAGATTTCCAGGGCCCGGAAGATACATGCGAAAGGCATTCAGGATGCGCGCTGCCTCCAGTACGGCGCCATAGCCCACCCCATCGGTAAAGATTTGCGAGCTGTGGGCTGCTTTGCCACTGACTTTCAGGGTCCAGCCGACACTGCCGCGCCGGGCAATCACGGCGGTTTTGATATTGCCGTCCCCATCTTCGAAGCCCAGTGCAAAATCGGCCCATTTGGCCGCCTCGATCAGGGCCTCTTTGGATTTTTCCAGCGGCTTGCCGCTGCTTTCCTCATCCCCGGTCATGACAATTCTGATGCTGACATCATCCAGAACCCCGGCAGCCGCCAGCGCGTGCGTGGCGGTGGTGGGTGATCACACCGCCATCGCCACCCTTCATATCGGTAATACCGGGGCCTTTGGTTTTGTCATCGCCCAGGGGTTCGAAACGCTGAAAATCATCGGTTTTGGCAAATACCGTATCCAGATGCCCGATCAGCAATATCTTGGGCCCTTTGGTGCCATAGGAGGCCACCAGATGACCGGCACGGCCAAAATTGGCCCCCTCCACCCATTGCGTGGTAAAGCCAAGAGAGATCAGTTCGGCCCCGAACAATTCGCCAACGTGCTTGACGCCCTCAAAATTCATCGTGCCGCTGTTGATATTGACGGCTCGGTTCCCCAGAGCCAGGGCGGGCCATGGGCATGGCCTCTTCCACGGCGGCGATGATGGCCTTTTGTGTATTCTCATCGGCCATGGCCGGACGCCCCATGACCGCCAGCATCAGCATAAACACGGTTAGCATTCTCAACATATCTCGCCCTTTCATCATCCGCAGAAATGATATTGTGCGCTACTTACCTACAGCGCAGGACCGGCGTCAAACCACAAGGCGTTGATCCCTCCACCTTCCTTGTGCTTAATGGGATGATATTCACATAAAACACCCCCGGAACAGCGATCCATGAAACGGCGAAATTACTGGCATATTATCCTGTTGATGGGCGCGGTGTTTTTTACAGCCCCCTCTGTGCCCGCCATAGCCCAGAGCGTTAGCGGTGCCCAGATTGCCAATCGCATGGCCAAGGCCCAGGCCGGGGATAAGCGCGAACAGTTTCTGATGGGTCTGATGTATCAGCGCGGCAAAGGCGTGGCTCAGGATTATAATCAGGCGGCGTTCTGGTATGGCAAATCCGCGGCACAGGGCTTTGCCCTGGCACAAGTCAGCCTGGGCCGTCTTTATGACAAGGGTCTGGGGGTCGAACAAAGCTATGAAGAGGCCCTGCAATGGTATTACCAGGCCGCCAAAAACGGCAATGCCGATGCCATGTATTTTGTCGGCAGCATGGCCTATAATGGCGATGGCATTGCCGCCGATCCGAACATGGCCATGCAATGGTTTCAAAAAGCAGCCTATGAGCGGGTCCGTGCCGAACTGGGCATGCCGCCACCGGCACCGGCAAGCCCTGGGCAAACCAGCGCCGTTTCTGCAACGCCAGCGCCCGCCAGCGCTTCAACCCCAAAAATCGCCGCCACCACCCAGGGGTATGCGGTGCAAATCGGCTCGTTCAGAACCCGGAAACAGGCCCTGGATTACTGGTCCAGCCTGCAAGGCAAAGCCCCGGCCCTGTTTGCCCATACCGATGCCCAGATTTACAAAAAGACCTTTGAATCCGGCAAAGTGTTTTACCGCTTAAATGCCGCCGTTTTTGCACAAAAATCCGAGGCCAATGCCCAATGCGCGCAATACAAGGCCAAGGGTACAGACTGTATCATCGTCAAATACTAACGAGGATCATTATGCGTATTTTCATCACCGGGGCATCGGGGTTTGTTGGCGGCGCGGCGGCGCGCCATTTTGCCAAATCCCATGACGTCATCGCCATGTCCCGCTCGGAAAAGTCCGATGCCATTATCAAGGCCCTGGGCGTAACCCCGATCCGCTGTGCGTTGGGAGAGGTGACCACCGAACATCTCAAAGGCGTGGATGTGATCATCCATGCCGCCGCCAAAGTTGAAGAATGGGGGCCGTGGGCGGATTATTGGAAGCTGAATGTGGATGGCACTACCCAATTGCTGGAAACCGCCAAAGCGGCCGGGGTAAAAACCTTTATCCATATCGGTACCGAGGCCAGCGTATTTTACGGCCAACCCATGCACAATATCGATGAAACCCTGCCTTTGGCGCTGCGCAGCCCCTATCCCTATTCCCGCACCAAGGCCCATGCGGAAAAGGCGGTTCTGGCCGCCAATGATGAAAACTTTCGCACCATCAGCGTCCGTCCGCGCATGATCTGGGGCCCCGGCGACAAGACCATTTTACCGGTGGTACTGGAAATGATCGAAAAGGGACTTTTCCTGTGGGTAGATGGAGGTCGGGCCCTGACCAGCACCACCCATATTGATAATCTGGTGCATGGCATTGATCTGGCCATAGAGCGTGGTAAAGGCGGCGAGGCGTATTTTATTACCGATGAAGGCACACGGTCTTTACGTGAATTTTTTCACCGCCCTGACGGCCACCAAGGGAGTCACCCCGCCAGACAAGGAAATGCCAGGCTGGCTGGCCGGATGGCTGGCGCGGATTATGGAGGGGATCTGGCGGGGATTAAGCCTTAAATCCACACCGCCGCTGACCCGCTTTGCCGCCGACATGATGCGCCGCGAGGGCACTATCAATATCGCCAAAGCCCGCGCTGAGCTGGGCTATGCCCCGGTGATCAGGTGTGGATGATGGTCTGAAGGTTTTACAGAACGCCTAATTGTGTCGTCCCAGCACGTTGTTCATAAGCGGGGTTGTCTTGAGACTGATGGTTGATAGTCGAGGCTAGCATGAGGGCGGCGTCTCTTCCTTCTCCGCGTTTTCGCTCAACCGCACCAGCATTTCCATCATCTGTTCGCGCATGGCCTCGTCTTCGCCCTCGGTGCCATAGATGTCATTCAGGTCCCGACCGGACCCGGCACTCTCAAACAATTGTTTTTCTGCTTCGCGCAGGCGGCCCGCCGCCATGGACAGCGCCGCGGCCAGACGGGTGGTGATCACGGTATCGCCCAGATCGGCATGCTCCATGGCCTCTTCCAAGGTATGCACCGCCAGACGCAAGGCATCAATGCCCCGCGCCGTGCCCCGTTGCCAGTTCTCCCGCATGCGGCGCTTGCGCACGGTGGTTTCACTCACCCCAAACTGCATGGCCAGAACGCGCACGGGCTTGCCCGCCTCCCACTGATTACGGATGGCCTGCCAGTCCGGTGGCGGTGGGGCGGGCCAGTGCTCAGCCGCCGCCCGGCTGGTTATCTTGGCAATGGGCAGGCCCAGGGCATAGGCGATCTGGCGCGCGGTTTTGCCTTGGCCATACAGTGCACGAGCCTCGGCCCATTCAGATTTATGTTCGGCATTCATGGGGGCCATCATACGGCCATGACCACAGGGTCGGATAAGTTCGATTTATAGCGGTTGGTCTTTTACGCTGCGGAAAGTATAAACATACAACTGACGTGCCCCTGTCGTGTTAGTGTCGGCGTGCTGTCGTTTACGTTAGGTCCGACGATCAATAGCCATTGTGAACGAAGTTTAGGCGGTGAGATAAAATGGATTTGAAAGCACGACGCCTGAAGGAAGGATGGTCTCAGCAACACCTGGCCGAGATTAGCGGCCTCAGTGATCGTACAATTCAACGCATTGAAAACGGTGAAAAGGCCAGCCTGGAAAGCACCAAGGCCCTGTCTGCCGCATTTAATATCTCCAGTGCTGAACTTCGGATGCCAACCGCATGTTCACAGGAGAATGATCACATGCCACTTTCAGCAAAAAGAAACGGATTTTTATTTTCAATTTCAAAACCATGGAAACAGGTCGCCATCCATTTTGGCGCGTTTATGTTCTTTATGACCTGGCTGTCCCTACTGCAAAGCATGTTAGGGTTTGATAGCGATGTTCTTGGGGCGATTGGCATCACCTGGGGGTCCTTGCTGGCCTTACATGCCATCAAAGCCCTTGGCGGCGAGGACGAAAACGACAAGCAAGCCAATAAACAAAACAATAAATAGCGCGCCGCAGGCCTCAGCTTATACCGGGGACAAGTACCAAGAATTGCACAACCCCTGCCTAGAACCTGCTCGAGGGATACCTTAGGGCCAATATTTACCCCTTACTCATCCCTCGATTACCCCTTATTCGTCCCTTTTTTGCGCTATTAACACCCTTTATTACCCCTCAAATGATGCTTATTACCCCTTTTTGCCCCTAGAGTGAGCTTATGAGCGAAATGATTCGGATTTTGGGGATTGATCCGGGCCTGCGCCGGTGCGGCTGGGGTCTGGTGGATGTGCGCGGCAGCAAAATCAGCTACCATGCCTGTGGCACCATTATCCCGGATACGGGGGCGGCAATGAGTGTGCGCCTGTTGCACATATTTCACGAAATGCGCGCCGTGATCGACCAGTACAAACCCGATCGCGCGGCCATTGAAGATACCTTCATGAACAGCAATGCCGCCTCGGCGCTAAAACTGGGGGCG
The DNA here is from genome assembly GCA_030949705.1 of Robiginitomaculum sp. Classification (GTDB taxonomy): domain Bacteria; phylum Pseudomonadota; class Alphaproteobacteria; order Caulobacterales; family Maricaulaceae; genus Robiginitomaculum_B. Next base: position 6,555 of record JAUZSF010000026.1, read on the forward strand.
GCCCGCGCGGCGGCCATGCTGGCCCCGGCGGAGGCGGGCCTGGGGGTGGAGATTATGCGCCCCGCGTCATCAAAAAGGCGGTTGTCGGTACCGGGCGCGCTGATAAAAACCAGATGGCGGCCATGGTCGCCATGTTGCTGCCCGGATGCACCGCCAAGGCCGATGAGGCCGATGCGCTGGCCATTGCCATATGTTGCGCCAATCATGCGCCGCTGGCCGCAGCGCTGGAGCAGGCCTCATGATTGGAAAGCTGAGCGGTATTGTCGATGCGCTGGGAAGTGGCGAAGCCATACTGGACGTAAGCGGCGTTGGCTATCTGGTGCAATGCGGGGGCGCGCACCTTGCGCACTTTAAGCATTGGCGAGCCGGCGCAATTGCATATTGAAACCGTATTGCGACAGGATTTATTGCGTCTTTATGGTTTTGCCAGCGAAGAGGAACGCGCCTGGTTTGTACGCCTGCAGGAAATTCAGGGGGTGGGGCCAAAGGCCGCCTTGGCAGTGCTGGACACCCTGTCCCCGATGGAACTGATCAATGCCGCCGCCCTGGAAGACAAGGCCAGTATCGCCCGGGCGCAAGGGGTGGGGCCCCGCATTGCCGCACGTATCGCCGGGGAGCTGAAAGACAAGCCGCCACCCACCGGGCGCAGCCTGGGCGGTCTGATGCCCGCCGCGGCGCACAGCACCACCTCCAGCGCCCCCACCGCGCTCAGCATGAATGCCGAGGCAGTATCGGCGCTGGTCAATCTGGGCCTGGCACCGGCGGATGCCCAGCGCGCCGTGGCGGGGGCCGTGCGCACACTGGGCGAGGAGGCAAGCCTGGATAATCTCATCCGGGTGGCGCTGAAAGATATGGGCACATGAGCGAGGACCGCATCATTTCAGGATCACCACAAGGCGATGATGGACGCGACAAGGCCTTGCGTCCACAACGCTTTGACAGCTTTGTCGGCCAAAGCGCGCTGATCGACAACCTGAAAGTCTTTGTCAGCGCCGCCCGGGGCCGTAATGAAGCGCTGGATCATGTTTTGCTGTCCGGCCCGCCGGGTCTTGGCAAAACCACTTTGGCGCAAATCGTCTCGCGCGAACTGGGGGTGAATTTTCGCGCCACCTCCGGCCCCGTGATTGCCAAAGCCGGCGATCTGGCCGCCATCCTGACCAATCTGGAACCACGCGATGTGCTGTTCATTGACGAAATTCACCGCCTCGCCCCTCATGTGGAGGAAATCCTTTATCCGGCCATGGAGGATTTCGAACTGGACCTGATCATCGGGGAAGGCCCCTCGGCGCGGACCATCAAAATTGATCTGGCGCCCTTTACCCTGATCGGGGCCACCACCCGGGCAGGCCTGCTGGCGACGCCCTTGCGGGATCGTTTCGGGGTGCCGGCGCGGCTGAATTTTTATGAGGTTGAAGACCTGACCCGGATTGTCGCCCGCGCTGCCCGAAAGCTGGAGGCCAATCTTAGCGAGGACGGCGCCCATGAGATCGCCAAACGGGCCCGGGGCACCCCGCGGGTGGCGGGCCGTTTGCTGCGCCGGGTACGGGATTTTGCCGAGGCGCAAAATGCCGGACCGATCAGCGCCGAGTTTGCCGATCTGGCGTTAAAGCGTCTGGAGGTGGATACTCTGGGTCTGGATTCTCAGGACCGACGCTATTTATACACTTTAACCGAAAAGTTTGCCGGCCTGCCGGTGGGTCTGGATACCCTGGCGGCCTCACTGTCAGAGGCCCGCGACGCCCTGGAAGAAGTGATTGAGCCGTTTCTGATCCAACAGGGCTTTATCCAGCGCACCCCGCGCGGGCGCATGGCCACGCCGCGCGCCTATGAGCATTTGGGCATTAGGCAGCCCCCCGGCCTTGGCAATCCCGATGATCTGTTTGGGGACGATACATGAGCACCACCCAAGGCGGCAGATTTGCCAATGGTGTGCATCAATTGCCGGTACGCATTTATTACGAAGACACCGACTTTTCCGGTGTGGTGTATCACGCCTCCTATTTGCGCTTTATGGAACGCGGCCGCACGGAATATCTGCGCCTTTCCGGGGTTGATCATAAGGCGCTGTTGCAAGGCGACATGCCTTTGGCCTTTGCCGTGCGGCGCATGCAGATCGACTTTGCCCGCCCGGCCCGTATTGATGATTTGCTGAGCGTGCAGACCCGGTTTGTGTCGGCCCGCGGGGCGCGGATCGAAGCGCACCAAAGCATTCTGCACGGTGAAGAGTTGTTGGTCAGTGCCGAGGTGCAGATCGCCTGTATTGACCTTGAAGGGCGGCCCCGACGTTTGCCAAAGCCCCTGCTTTTACTGCTGGAGCCCTTTCTTGTTGGCCAATGATCGTAATATGGTCACAATCTCAATCCACTTTTAAGGTACGGGCCCTAGGGTATGGACCCGAATTGTAAAGCTCCAAGAGGATCCGCATGGACATTTCACTCGCCCTTGCCGCACAGCCAATCACCGATTTTTCGTTTCTGTCTCTGTTTTTACGGGCTGACTTTGTGGTCAAGACCGTTATGGCCATTCTGGTTTTTGCCTCCATATGGTCCTGGACGGTCATTGTGGATCGCCAGTTTGCCTTTATGGGGCTTCAACGCAAAGCCAAGCGTTTTGAGCGGGCCTTCTGGTCCGGCCGGTCACTGGATGAAATGTATAAGAACATAGATGAACACAGCCGCGACCCCATGGAACGGGTGTTTATTTCGGCCATGCGCGAATGGACCAATGGCCGCGGCAATATTGGCTCGGATCTGCAAATTGTTTCCTTAAAAGAGCGCATTGACCGGGTCATGGCGCTGACCGTTTCGCGCGAGCTGAGCCGCGCTGAACGCGGCCTTGGCATTCTGGCCAGCATTGCCTCTGCCTCGCCCTTTATCGGCCTGTTTGGCACGGTTTGGGGGATTATGAATTCATTTCGGGCCATTGCCGCCTCGCACGATACCAATCTGGCCGTGGTGGCCCCGGGCATTGCCGAAGCCCTGTTTGCCACGGCCCTTGGCCTGTTGGCAGCAGTGCCGGCCGTGATTTTCTATAACAAGTTTTCCGCCGATACTGCCAATTACGCCACCCGTCTTGAAGGCTTTGCAGACGAGCTGTCGGCGATCTTCTCACGCCGGATTGCAGGGGGGAAATAATGGCGGTCAATCTGACAGCACTAAGCGGGTCTGGACGGCGGCGCGGCCAGCGCTATCGTCCCCGCGCCGAAATCAATGTCACCCCCATGGTGGATGTGATGCTGGTATTGTTGATCGTCTTTATGATCACCGCGCCTTTGCTGACCGTTGGAGTGCCGGTGGAATTGCCAAAGACGGATGCACATTCCCTGAGCGCGGAATCCGAACCTCTGACCATCACCGTGCGTAAAGATGGCACCGTTTATTTACAGGAAACCGAGGTGGAGCTGGATGCATTGGTGCCGCAACTGACCGCCATTGCCGGCAATGGCTATGAAGAACGGATTTTCCTGCGCGCCGATACCAGCACTGATTATGGCGAAGTGATGCGGGTGATGGCGCGCATCCATGCCGCCGGTTTTACCAATATCGGCCTGGTTACAGACCCTCTGTCGCAATAAAATATGCGTGTTGGACTTCCCATATCCCTCATATTGCACAGCGGCCTGATTGCGGCCGGTCTGATGGTATTCCCGACCCCCAAACTGGCGGTCATCGACACCCCGGAAATTGTGCCGGTGGATCTGGTTACACTGGCCGAACAAACCAATATCAAGGCCAATGAGCCGGAAACCAAACCCGAGCCAAAAGAAGAGCCAACCCCGCTGGTTAGCGAACCGGAAGTGTTGCCAGAACCCGAGCCCGAGCCAGAACCCGAACCCATCGCCGCGCCGCCACCCAAGGCGGAACCCGCCCCGGCCAAAATGGAAGTGGCCCCAAAGCCAAAGCCCAAGCCTAAGAAAAAGCGCCCACGACCCAAGAAAAAACCCAAACCAAAGCCCCCCAGCTTTGATCTGGCCCGGCTGGAAAACAAGCTGGCCAAACAGGCGGCCAGTGAAAATGCCCCTGATGATCCTTTTGCACGGGCCCGCAAGGCACGCGGGGCCGGGGACGCCATGACCGCCAATGAAATCGATCTGTTGCGCGCACAAATGTATCGCTGTTGGCGGGCGCCGCTGGATGCCCCCTATCCAGAAAAGCTTAAAGTCACCATTCGGGCGCGGCTGAACCCCGACGGCACATTGAACAGCAATCCCGAAGTGCTGAATATGGGACAGATCAGACGCTCGGGCGATCCGTTCTGGCAGGCCGCCGCAGACAGTGCCCGCCGCGCGGTACTCAAATGCCAGCCTTATACGCTGCCACCGGATAAATATGCCTTGTGGCGCGAAACCATTATAAATTTCACACCGGATGATGTATTAGGAAATTAGGGTCTGAACTGGATGATTATGAATGGAAAACCCATGCGCCTTCTGCTGACGTTTATTTTTATGACCTTTGCCATGCCGGCCTGGGCAACCCTGGAGATTGATATTTCCAAGGGTCATCTGGACCCCATGCCGATCGCCATTCCCGATTTTGTCGGGGCCAGCGACCCGGAACGGGAAATCGGCGCACAAATCGCCGGGCTGATCCGCGCCAATCTGGAACGTTCTGGCCTGTTCCGCCCGCTGGATCCGGCATCCTTTATCGAACATCAAACCAATATCAACGTCCAGCCGCGCTTTGCCGATTGGCGGATCATCAAGACCGATGCGCTGCTTTCCGGTCGTCTGGTGATGGAAAGCGACAACCGCATGCGGATTGAGTTTCGCCTGTGGGATGTGCTGGCCGAGACCCAGCTGGTGGGTCTGCAATTGGCCACTACGCCGGAAAACTGGCGGCGCATTGGCAATAAAATTTCGGACGTGATTTATCAGAAACTGACCGGCGAAACCGGTTATTTTGATACCCGCATTGTCTTTATTGCCGAAACCGGCCCCAAAACCGACCGGGTAAAACGGCTGGCCATTATGGATCAGGACGGGGCCAACCCCACTTTTCTGACTTCGGGTAAATATACGGTGCTGACGCCGCGGTTTTCCCCCACGGCGCAACAGATTACCTATATGTCCTATGCGTCACGCACTCCTTCGGTGTTTTTGTTCAATATTGAAACCGGCCGTCAGGAAGTGTTGGGGGATTTTCCCGGTATGACCTTTGCGCCGCGGTTTTCCCCCGATGGCACCAAAGTGATCATGAGCCTGGTACAGGGCGGCAATTCCGATGTCTGGGTGATGGATTTGCGCACCCGCCAGCGCACGCGGCTGACCACTTCACCAGCCATTGATACCTCGCCATCCTTTTCCCCCGATGGATCACGCATTGTGTTTAATTCGGATCGCGGCGGCACACCACAGCTCTATGTGATGAACGCCGATGGGTCGGGCATACACCGGATCAGCTTTGGCAAAGGGACCTACAGCGCCCCGGTCTGGTCACCGCGCGGCGATCTGATTGCCTTTACCAAAAGTCTGAACCGCAAGTTTCATATCGGGGTTATGCGCCCCGAAGGTGACGTAGAGCGCATCCTGACCACCGCCTATCTGGACGAGGGCCCCACCTGGTCCCCCAATGGCCGGGTTTTGATGTTTACCCGCGAGCCCCGGCCCGGTTCCGGCCCCCATATCTGGAGCATTGATCTGACCGGCGCCAACCTGCGACAGGTGCCGACACCGGGCGATGCGTCCGATCCGGCATGGTCGCCCTTGATACAATAGCTATACGTGATAAAGTGTCCCTGATCTGTGCGGGGGTATAGCCGGACACGATTTGACACTCATAGTATTATACGAGGACAAAGAACATGAAATCGGCTTTTGTAGCGCTTGGCGCGCTTATCTTTATCTCTGCCTGTGCATCCACACCAGCACCCGAGCCTGCACCGGCTCCCGCACCGGCGCCGGCCCCGGCACCAACCCCACCACCGGTAACCGGTGAAGTGACACCTTTGCCACCGGTTCCTGGCTCGGTTGACGAGTTTCAGAAAATGGCCGGTGATCGGGTTTATTTTGAATTCAACTCGGCACAGCTCAGCCACGAAGCCCGGGCCGTCTTGTCCCGTCAGGCTTCTTGGCTGAACCGTTATCCCAACACCCGCATTTTGATTGACGGGAATGCCGATGAACGCGGCACCCGTGAATACAATCTGGCCCTGGGCGCACGTCGGGCCAGCGCGGCACGGGATTATCTGGTAAACCTTGGGGTTTCTCCATCGCGCATTTCCACCATATCCTATGGCAAGGAACGCCCGATTGATGGCCGCTCGAACGAGGAAGCCTGGGCGAAAAACCGTAATGCTCATACCGGCATTGTCTCTGGCGCGACCAGCTAGGCATTCCCTGCATTGGCATGGCACTTTGCCATGATTTTGCCGTTTTGAACTGAAAGGCTGCGTTTATGAAACGCTTTGCCCTTACCCTTGTGTTGACCTCATTGCTGGCGGGAATGGTTGTTCCCGCCAGTGCGTCTGAATCCAAAAAAGAAATTGCAGCGCGGCTCGATGCGTTGCAGGTACGGGTGGACGCCGTGGAAAGGCGCATGCCCGCGGCGGTCAATATGCAACAGCGTCTGGATGATCTGGAAGCACAATTGCGCACCCTGACCGGGGCCAATGAACGGCTGGAGTTTGAAAACAAAAAACGTCAGGACGAATTGACGGGTCTGCAACGGGCCGTCGACATTCTGGCAACCCAGGTGCAAAACGCTCGCGATTCCGCCCATAATGCCAATGCCGCTCTTGGCCGTTTTATTACTGGCGAGGATACGGCCCCGACCGAAGAAAAAAACATTGATAACGGCACCCAGGATGAAGAATCCCTGGTCGCACAACAACGCTATGCCGAGGCAAAAACCTATCTGGAGCAGGGTTATTTTGATCAGGCACAGGCTGCCTTTGAAGCCTTTGTGGCCGAGCATGGCAATGCGCCCCTTGCCGGCCCAGCGCTTTTCTGGCTGGGTGAAATCGCCGCCGTTCAAGGCGATTATCGCGGCGCCACCAATGCCTATATCGAAACGTTGAAACGCTTTCCCAAAGGCTCCAAAGCGCCCGAGGCCATGGTAAAACTGGGGGCCGCCCTCTTTGCCCTTGGTGAAAAAGAAGAGGCCTGTCGCGCCTTGAAGGCCTTTCCAACACAATACCCCAAGGCCTCGGCCGGGGTGCGCGCCCGGGCACAGATTGAACGCCGCCGCGCCGGGTGCAAATAAAGCCGGCCTGCCCACCGGCCATTGGGGCACACGCCCATGAACACACCCACCACCTCCTTGGCCAAACGCTTTGCTCAAGCCATGCAGGCCGTACCTGTGTCTGTGGATGCCCCCCTGGCCATTGCCTTTTCAGGGGGGGGGGATTCCCTGGCCCTGTTGGCACTGACCTGTGATTTATACCCGCACCATAATATCCATGCATTGATCGTTGATCATGCCTTGCGCCGAGAATCCGTAGAAGAAGCACGCCGCGCCGCCGTCATGGCCACAACCGTGGGGGCCACGGCTCACATTCTAACCAACCGCACGCCACGGGCCGGACACAAACACGCCCGCGCCGCCCGCTATACCCTGTTGGCAAAGGCCTGCCATGATCTGGGCGCGAAAACGCTTTATCTGGCCCATACCCTGGATGATCAGGAAGAAACCTTTGCCATCCGCCTGGCCCGCGGCTCCACCGCCCGTGGGCTGGCTGCCATGAGCGCCCGCGCCCCTCTGCCCGCCTGGCCGCAGGGTCGTGACCTGTGGCTGGCCCGGCCATTGCTGACCATGCGCAGAGATGAATTGCGCCAATGGCTAAGGGCGCGCTCCCTTGACTGGATTGATGATCCTTCGAACCAGAACCGCCGCTATAACCGGGTGCGGGTGCGCCAGCATCTGGCAGCTTTGCAGGAGGTGGGATTGCAAAGCGGGCGTATTGCGCACTCTGTCCATTTACTGGGACAGTTGGAAAATGAAAGCCGCCAACAGGCGAAAGCCCTGCTGGATAAATGCCTGCAATTATACCCGACAGGTTATGCCCGTTTACGGTGCAAGACTGTTTTACAGGCACCGGGCCCCATCAGGGAAAGAGCCTTGGGAGCGGTTCTGGCCAGTGTAGCCGGGCACGGCACGATGCCAATATCCAATGCTATGGTGCGCCGGGCCCTTGCAAAATTGTGCTTGACCCCGGCACGCGGGTTTTGTGCCGCCGGATGCCGACTGAGCATACAGGGACCGGACATTCTGATCAGCCGGGACCCAGGGGCCGTGCTGGGCCGGGCACCAGACCATAAGAGCCTTTGCCTCTCCATCAAGGCCGGTGAACCTGTGTATTTCGATAACCGGTTTGCTATCACTGCCACCATGGATGGCTGGGTCGAGGCCCTGGGCAAGCGGAGAAAATTCCTACCGCCTGCAGAACACAAGGCCTTAATGGCCCTGCCCGCCCCGGTACGCCCGGTTGTGCCTGTCTTGCGCGATCTTACCGGCGCATTGTCGTCACCCGTATTGGGGGGGGGTGGTGAAGCACAGTTTCTGGGAAAAACCATTTTATTGCGAAAACTGGCCCCATTTTCGCATGGAACTGAGTGAAACGCTGGTTTCTGGCCATTAACGGCACAAACAATCATTGCCATAAGGTGATTTCATCCCCATCTTGTGAGATTAGAGAAGTTTTCTGGCGGCGACATGTACGCCGCCACCAAATTTGAGGAATTTATCCATGCCGATGCGCAATCTGCTGCTTTGGGGCGTCATTATTCTGGTGGTGATCGCGCTATTTAATATGGTGCAAAGCACCACCACCAAAAATGGTGCTGAAGTCATCAGCTATTCCACCATGATGGATCAGGCCAGTGCCGGGCGGATTTCCAAGGTTACCATTCGCGGCGAAAGTGTTTTTGGCAAGTTTAACGACGGCAAGTTCTTTTCCACCACTGCGCCTTATGACCCGCAAATGGTCACCGAATTGCGCAAAGCCGGGGTGAACATCACTGTCAAGCCACAGGATCGTGGTATTCTCTTTTCCATTTTGATGAATTTCCTGCCCATCCTGTTGCTGGTCAGCGTGTGGATTTTCTTCATGCGGCAAATGCAGGGCGGCGGCAAAGGCGGAGCCATGGGGTTTGGTAAATCCAAGGCACGTCTTTTGACCGAAAAATCAGGCAAAATCACTTTCAATGATGTTGCCGGGGTGGATGAAGCCAAGGAAGAGCTGGAAGAGATTGTTGAATTTTTGCGCGATCCTTCCAAGTTTCAGCGCCTGGGCGGTAAAATCCCAAAAGGGGCTTTGCTGATCGGTCCGCCGGGCACCGGTAAAACCCTCTTGGCGCGTGCCATTGCCGGCGAGGCCGGGGTGCCGTTTTTCACCATTTCCGGTTCGGACTTTGTGGAAATGTTCGTTGGCGTAGGGGCAAGCCGCGTTCGTGACATGTTTGAACAGGCCAAAAAGAATGCCCCATGCATTATCTTTATCGACGAAATTGACGCGGTTGGCCGCTCCCGCGGGGCAGGCCTTGGCGGCGGCAATGATGAACGTGAGCAAACGCTGAACCAATTGCTGGTGGAAATGGATGGTTTTGAATCCAATGAGGGCATCATTTTGATCGCCGCCACCAACCGTCCTGATGTGCTGGACCCGGCGCTCTTGCGCCCGGGCCGTTTTGACCGCCAGGTCGTGGTGCCCAATCCGGATATTATTGGCCGGGAAAAAATCCTAAAAGTGCATATGCGTGATATCCCATTGGCCCATGATGTGGACCCCAAGGTAATTGCCCGTGGCACCCCCGGGTTTTCCGGGGCGGATCTGGCCAATTTGTGCAATGAGGCCGCTTTGCTGGCGGCCCGGCGCGACAAGCGCATGGTCACCATGAGCGATTTTGAAGATGCCAAGGACAAGGTGATGATGGGGCCGGAACGGCGCTCCATGGTGATGAGCGAAGAAGAAAAACAGCTCACCGCCTATCACGAGGCTGGTCATGCCGTAGTGGCCCTGAATGTCCCATCATCAGATCCGGTGCACAAAGCCACCATTATTCCCCGGGGCCGGGCCCTGGGCATGGTGATGCAATTACCCGAAGCGGACAAGCTGTCCATGAGTCTGGAGGAAATGACTTCTCGGCTGGCGATATTAATGGGCGGGCGCGTTGCCGAAGAAAGCAAATTTGGCCACAATAAAGTGACCTCCGGGGCGGCCTCTGATATTCAGATGGCCACCAAACTGGCCCGGGCCATGGTAACCCAATACGGCCTTTCCGAGGCGCTGGGCCCCATATCTTATGCGGATGATCAGGGCGAAGTATTTCTTGGCCAGCAGATTATGCGCTCTTCCTCGCTATCGCCGGAAACCAGCCGCAAGATCGAAGACGAGGTTAAACGCCTGGTCGAAGATGGCTTGAAAACCGCCAAAAGCATTCTGACTAAAAAGAAAAAAGAATGGACGATTATTGCCGAAGGCCTGTTGGAATATGAAACGCTCTCGGGCGAGGACATTGCCAATCTGATCGCTGGCAAGCCGTTAAAACGGCCCGAAAGCGATGACGAAACCAAGCCCAAAGGGCCCACCGCGGCAGTGCCGATCACCAAGGCAAAAAGCAAACCCAAACCCTCCGGCAAGCCTTCGCCGCAGGGTGCCTGACCTAAGCGATTATGGGGCTGACAGAAGACAATCCACGTCCGTTGGTGATGGGGATTGTCAATGTCACACCAGACAGCTTTTCCGATGGTGGCCATCATGCCACCGCAGATCAGGCCATTGCCCACGCCCACGCCCTGATCCAGGCCGGGGCGGATATTCTGGATATTGGCGGTGAAAGCACCCGTCCCGGGGCCAGCCCGGTTTCCCTTCAGGAAGAAATGGACCGGGTGATGCCCGTTATTGAGGGGCTTTGCCAAAATACTTCGGTTACCATCAGTATTGATACCCGCCGTCCCGAAATCGCCCATGCGGCGATCAAGGCCGGCGTGCAAATATGGAATGATGTCAGCGCCCTGCGCACCGCCCCGGCTTCTCTGCAAACCGCCGCCGATCTGAACGTGCCGGTGGTGCTGATGCATATGCGCGGCGAGCCTGGCACCATGCAGGACAAACCTCAATATGAGGACGTGGTGGCCGAGGTGATCGCGTTTTTGCGCGAACGCGTGCAGGCCGCCATGGCCGCCGGGGTGCGCCAGGAAAACATCATCATTGATCCCGGCATTGGCTTTGGCAAACGCCTGAAAGACAATCTGGCCCTGATGCAGGCTTTGGGGCGTATCATAGAGGAAACCGGCCAACGGCTTTTGTTTGGGGCCTCGCGCAAGCGCTTTATTGAAGGGCTGGATCCGGGGGCCGCCCCCGATGACCGCCTTGGCGGATCATTGGCCAGCGCCCTGTGGGCTACCCAGGCCGGCGTACATATGATCCGGGTTCATGATGTCAAAGAAATGGTGCAGGCCCTGCGCGTCTGGCACGCCATAAAAGACGCCGCGCCATGATCATTAAAACAACCCATCCCCCCGTTCGTATTCTTGCCATTGCAGGCTCGGACAGCTCTGGTGGGGCCGGGGTGCAGGCCGACATCAAAACCATTAGCGCCCTTGGCGGCTATGCCATGAGCGCCATTACCGCTATCACGGCGCAAAACACCCAAGGCGTGGAGGCAGTACAGCTCACCCCGCCTGAATTGGTGCGGGCGCAAGTGAGGGCCGTGCTGGAGGATGTCGGGGTCGATGCCATCAAAATCGGCATGTTGGGCGATGCGTTTATTGCTGCGTCCGTCGCCGACGTTTTGCACGATGTAACCGTGCCGATCATTCTGGATCCGGTAATGGTCGCCACCAGCGGCGATGCCCTGCTGGAGGATGATGCCATTCAGATCATACGGTCCCGCCTGATCCCCATGGCGCGCCTGATCACCCCCAATATCCCTGAGGCCGAAGCCCTAAGCGGGCAGAAAATCACCAATATCAATACCCAGCGCGCCGCCGCTGAAGCCCTGTTGTCCATGGGGCCAAAGGCGGTACTGATCAAAGGCGGGCATGGGGAGGGCGATATACTGGTTGATTTTCTCCTGTGGAAAAAAGGTGAGGCCGTGCTGGAAAGCAAACGTATTGAAACGACCAGCACCCACGGCACCGGCTGTACCCTGGCCAGTGCCCTGGCGGTATTTTTGGCGCAAAGCCTAAGCCTGACCGATGCGGTGCAACTGGCCCGGCGCTATGTGCGTGGTGCGATCAAAAATGCACCGGGCTTTGGCGCGGGCCACGGGCCGCTGGACCATGGCTGGATCAATACCGGAGAGCGATCATGAAGCTGGATATTTATCAGATTGATGCCTTTGCCGATGCCCCCTTTAGCGGCAATCCGGCGGCCGTCGTGCCTTTGGATCGCTGGCTGGGTGATGCGGTCATGCAAAATATCGCCATGGAAAACAATCTGGCCGAAACCGCCTTTATTCTACCAGGCGATACCGCCGATGCCTGGCAGTTACGCTGGTTCACCCCGACCACCGAAGTGCCCCTGTGTGGCCATGCCACGCTGGCCAGTGCCACCTGTATTTTGCGCCATATTCACCCACAACTGGATCAGGTACGCTTTGCCACCAAAAGCGGTGAATTGCGGGTACAACGCGATGGCGATGCCTTTGTGATGGATTTACCGGCGGGCCAGCCCAAAGACTGGACCATGCCCACGGCGGCACAGGCGGCCCTTGGCATCCCTATCGTGGATAGCGGCATCAGCACCTATCCGTTTGTGGTGCTGCAAAATGAGGCCGCCGTGCGGAGCCTGGATATGCAAAACGCATTGGAGGCGGCCCAGTTGGCCCATAATAGCCGTGAACTGGTGGTTTGTGCCAAAGGTGATGGTGAGCTGGCTTTCGTCTTGCGGTTTTTTGCGCCCGGCGTTGGCGTGGATGAAGACCCGGTTACCGGCTCGGCGATTACCTATATCACTCCCTATTGGGCAAAAAAACTGGGCAAAGCCAAAATGCGCCTTTATCAGGCCTCCCCCCGGGGCGGTTATGTGGACGTAGAGCTCATTGGTGACCGGGTACACCTTATGGGCAAAGCCCGGGATTATCTGCGCGGCACCATCACCCTATAACGACGCCTTCAGGGCCGCCCCAAAGCGCTCTATGTCTGCCTCATTCACCCATACATGGGGGGTGATGCGCAACCGGTCGCCCCGGCGCGAGACAAAAACGTTTTGCGTTCGCAGGCGTTGTTGCAAGTCATCCGGGACCGTATCTGGCAGGCGCAGGGACAGATAATGCGGCGCGCGAATGGGTTCATCCTCGCCCCGCAGGCCCAATTCCCCCGCGATCTGGGCCAGCGTCGCCGTATGGGCGCGGGTCTGGGCACAGATATTTTCCACGCCCCAGTCCAGAATTTGCGTCAACGCCGCCTCGACCGCGGGCAGTAGTGCAAAATTGCTGCGCTCACCCATGTCAAAGCGCGCCGCCCCCGCGGCCATCTGATCATGATAATCGGTCAGACCGGCAAAGTTCTCGGCGCCATCGCGGCTTTGCCAGCATTGCTCTAAAGGCAGGCCGCCATGATGGCGTTCCGCCACATGCAAAAACCCGGTACCATAAGGCCCCAGCAGCCATTTATAATTGGCCATCACGGTAAAATCCGCATCCACCGCCACCGCATCAAAGGGCAACGCCCCCAAAGACTGGGTCAGGTCCAGCACCAAAGCGGCACCATTGGCTCGGGCCTTTTGCCCAATGGCCACCAGATCCAGCATCCCGCCATCAATCCAGTGCACATGGGCCAGCGCCACAATGGAAGTTTGTGGCCCAATCGCCTCCAGCACCACTTCGGTCCAGCTTTGCCCCTCATGGCGGCTAAGGGTCGTCACCTGGGCATGGCTGGCGTGGGCCTTTTCGCGCCAGACATAAACATTGGAGGGAAACTGGTGCGCCATGACCAGGATTTCTGACCCGGCCGGCACGGACAGGTTTTTGGCCGCCACCGCCATGCCATAGCTGACCGAGGGGATCAGTGCAAAATCCTCTGCCCTGGCATTCATCAACCGCGCCATCAGCGCCTTGATACGCAGGCCGTCTTCAAAAAAATCGTCTGTACATAGCTCCCATGGCCGGGCCTTGCGCGACAACCCGCCACGCCCCGCAGCCAGGACCTTGCCCGTTAATGGCCCCATAAAGGCACAGTCCAGATAGGCAATGTCCATAGGCATATCGAAAAGATGACGTTGGCAATCCATGTCAAATACTCTTGTTTTTTTGCCGGGCCAGCGCCAGACCGGCCAGAATGACTGCAAACCCCACCCATACCGTCAGCCCCAGTTTTTCGCCAAAGGCCAGGCCAACCAGAACCGCAATGAGCGGCATGATATAATTGGAAAGCGATAAAAAACTGGGCCCATTATCGCGGATGATCATCATCAGAACAATGCCCCCAAGGCCGGTGGAGCCCAGCCCCAGTGCCAGCAAAGACAACAAAGCCTTGGGGCTGGGCATATCCATGCTCAGGGCCGCATACACACCAAAGGGAGTGATCATCATGGCAGCACAGATCAGAAGACCAGCAGCAGCCACCGAGGGGCGAGTGGTCGGCAGATTGCGCACCAGCACCGCCTGCACCGCATAAAACACCGCCCCCAGAATCACCGCCAGTTGTGCCACACTGGCCGGGCCGCCAATATCCTGCAAAGCGCTGGGTCCCATGAGCAGTGCCACCCCAACAAGGCCCAGCATAAATCCGGCAAATTTGCGCAATGTCATGGCCTCGCCCGGCACAAATACATGGGCCAGCGCGGCGGTAGTCAGGGGCATAATGGCCATCAATATGCCCACCAGCGCTGAATCCAGGCTTTGCTGTCCCCAGGAAACCAGGGCAAACGGTGCCGTAGCACCGGTAAAGCCCAATATGGCAAACCAAAGCCAGCGCCTATCGGGTTTGGGCCATAACGGTGGCAGTTTCTGGCCGCGAATGCTCATCCAGAGCAACAGGGCAATTGCACCAATCCACAACCGGCCCATCACCAGCGTGGTTGGTGGAATTTCGGTAACGGCAATTTTCAAAAGGATAAACGCCGTACCCCACAACACCGCCACCCCCAACAGGCGCAGCCAGTCAAACAGGCTGTGCTGGTCATTTTGCGTAGGCGCAGAGGAGGAAGGAGATACAGTCATAGGCCCATGTCGGGGCAATTCGCCGCGCTGTCAAATATATTATTTTTACACAAAACACACCTGCTCAGTTGATCCCCGGCCAAAGACCGCCTATGTGGGCGGCGGGACACGCTTCCCCAACGAAGCGCGCCTGTCTGTGAGGATAGGAGTACATGATGACAGACACACAACAGCCGGCCATGCGCCCGGCTGATCCGAGATTCTCGTCCGGGCCATGCAAAAAGCATCCAGGCTGGACCTTTAACACACTTTCCAATGCACTTTTGGGCCGGTCTCACCGATCCGCACCGGGCAAGGCGCGCCTGTTACAGGCGATCGAGGAAACCCGTACCCTTCTTGGCGTGCCCGATGATTATCACATCGGCATTGTCCCCGCATCTGATACCGGGGCGATGGAAATGGCGCTATGGTCTTTGCTGGGCGCACGCCCGGTAGACGTGCTGGCCTGGGAAAGTTTTGGCAAAGGCTGGGCCACCGACATTACCGCCCAGCTCAAACTGGACGATGTTCACCTGCTGGAAGCCCCCTATGGGGAATTGCCGGATCTGGGTGCCGTTCGTCCCGATGCCGATGTGATTTTCACCTGGAACGGTACCACGTCGGGCGTGCGCGTTCCCAATGCCGACTGGATCAGCGAGACCCGTGAAGGCCTCAGCATTTGCGATGCCACCTCGGCGGCTTTTGCCCAGGAACTGGACTGGCCAAAACTGGATGTGGTGACCTTCTCCTGGCAAAAAGTGCTGGGCGGGGAGGCGGCCCATGGCATGTTGATCCTGTCTCCACGCGCCGTGAAAAGGCTGCAAAGCTATACACCCCCATGGCCGCTGCCCAAGATTTTCCGCCTCACCAAAAAAGGCAAATTGATCGAGGGCATATTCAAAGGGGCCACCATCAACACCCCATCCATGATGGCCGTTGAGGATTATCTGGAAGCCTTAAAATGGTCCGCGCGCCAAGGCGGCTTACCCGCCATGATCGCCCGGGCCGATGCCAATCTGCAGATTGTGTCGGAATGGGTGGAAGGCTCTGACTGGGCCGATTTTTTATGTGCGGACCCGACCTTGCGATCCAACACATCGGTATGCCTAAAAATTACCGATGGTGCGGTTGTCGCCTTATCAGGGGATGAACAGGCCGCCTTTGCCAAAACTTTGAGCAAGCATTTGGAAACCGAAGGGGTGGCGCTGGATATCGGTGCCTATCGCGATGCCCCCCCGGGGCTGCGGATCTGGTGCGGCGGCACGGTCGAGGCCAATGATGTCATGGCCTTAATGCCCTGGCTGGACTGGGCCTTTGCCCGCACCAAAGCGGAACTGAGCCTTTAGGCCAGCATTTTTCATATATAAAATTCTACAAGGAGGGCGCTATGCCCAAAGTTCTGATTGCAGACAAACTGTCTTCTGCGGCCGTTGATGTGTTTCGTGATAAAGGCGTTGATGTTGATGTCCGTACCGGTCTTTCCAAAGACGAGTTGATTGCCGTTATTGGCGACTATGACGGTCTGGTTGTGCGTTCGGCCACCAAGCCGGATGCCGATATCATCGCCGCGGCCAAAAATCTGAAAGTCATCGGCCGGGCCGGGATTGGCACCGACAATATCGACAAGGTGGCCGCCACCGCCAAAGGTATCGTGGTGATGAATACCCCCTTTGGCAATGCGGTGACCACCGCCGAACATGCCATCGCCATGATGTTTGCCGCCGCCCGGCAAATCCCCGAGGCCAATGCCTCTACCCAGAATGGGAAATGGGAAAAATCCCGTTTTGTCGGTACCGAGCTTTATGGCAAAACCCTAGGCCTGATCGGTTGTGGCAATATTGGCTCACTGGTAGCCGAACGGGCGCGCGGCCTGCAAATGCACGTGCTAGCTTACGATCCGTTTTTAACGCCGGAACGCGCCATTGAGCTGGGCGTTGAAAAGGCCGCGTTAAATGACGTTCTGGAACGGGCCAATGTGATCAGCCTGCATACCCCGCTGACCGACCAGACCCGCAACATTTTATCGGCCGACGCCCTGCAAAAAACCCGCGAAGGGGTGATTATCGTCAATTGCGCCCGCGGCGGTCTGGTAGATGAAGCGGCCCTGCGCGAAGGTCTGCTGTCGGGCCATATTCGCGCCGCGGCGCTGGATGTATATGCCAGCGAACCGGCCCGGGAAAACGACCTCTTTGGCACGCCAGGCCTGGTGGCCACACCGCATTTGGGGGCCTCGACCCGGGAGGCACAGGAAAATGTGGCCTTGCAGGTCGCCCATCAGATCAGTGACTTTTTACTCACCGGGGCAGTGACCAATGCGCTGAACATGCCATCGGTCAGCGCCGAAGAAGCGCCGCGTCTACGGCCCTTTATTGATCTGGCGGAAAAGCTGGGCCTTTTGGCCGGGCAATTGGTGACCTCGGGCGTGAAACGCATCGAAGTTTCCTATCTGGGTGATGTCGCCGGTCTGAACATCAAGCCGCTCAGCTCAGCGGCACTGGCCGGGGTGCTGCGCCCCATGCTGGGTGATGTTAATCTGGTGTCCGCGCCGGCGCTGGCCGCCGATCGCGGCATTGTGCTGGCCCAGACCAGTCAGGAGCAATTGGGCGATTATGAATCCGTGATCACCATTTCGGTGGAAAGCCAAAACACCGTTCGCACCGTGGCCGGGGCGTTGTTTGCTGGCCAGCCCCGGGTAATCCAGACCAATGATGTGGTGCTGGATGCCCCATTCAGCACGCACATGCTGTTTGTCGAAAACGAAGATGAGCCTGGCTTTATCGGTGATCTGGGCAAGGTCTTGGGCGAGCGGAAAGTCAATATTGCCACCTTTAATCTTGGCCGTACCAATCAGGGCGGACAGGCCATTGCGCTGGTTGGGATTGATCAGAGCATTGATAGCGATGCGCTGGCCGACGTACGCGCACTACCCCATGTGCGTGCCGCCAGCGCCCTGCAATTCTGAACCTTTGGGTGTGGCCGTTTTCGGGCTTGCAGAACGGTCACACCCTGCGGATTTCAACCTTGGAAGACTATTCAGAACACCAAGCAGACCTTAGAATGTGTATTGGCTGGGTTTGCAGTTTGGAATAAGGGAAAGTCATGAAACCTATCTCTGTGTGTCTTGCGTTCAGTGCGACGCTGATTTTCAGCTTTGCAAGCGCGGCCTTTTCAACTGAGCTGGAAGAGGCGCGGATCAATGTGCTGGTTCATGATGTGAATCTGACCGGCAATGGAGCCGGCGGCAAGGAAAGCGGTGCGGACATTCAAGGCGAGCTGGTGTTTTCTTCTCCAGACTTTCTGTCCTGGGCCGGATCGCCGCGCCCTTATCTGAATGGATCGCTAAATACCGCTGGGGAAACCAATTTCGGTGGCGCCGGACTGGCCTGGCAAAAAGATTTTACTTCCACCTTTTATGGCGAATTTGATTTTGGCCTTGTGATCCATGATGGCATTGTCCATTTGCCAGCTGATCCCGCCGACCCAAAGCGCATTCGCCTGGATGCCACGCGTGTCATTCTGGGATCACGGGTACTGTTTCGCCCCACCTTTGTGCTGGGTCTGCATCTGAATGAACAATGGGATGCGGCGGTCATGTTTGAACACCTGTCGCATGGACAAATTCTGGCCAGTGGGCGTAATGAAGGTCTGGATAATTTAGGCGTACGCCTTTCCTATAAATTTGGCCATTAGGGCCTGAACGAACTGCAGGAATATCATTATGGCCAATGTCGTGGTTGTCGGCTCGCAATGGGGCGACGAGGGCAAGGGTAAGATTGTCGATTGGCTCTCTACCCGGGCTGATGTGGTGGTGCGCTTTCAGGGCGGCCATAATGCCGGCCACACTTTGGTGGTTGATGGCGTCGTTTACAAGCTGAGCCTCCTCCCATCCGGCATTGTGCGTCCAGAAAAGCTCTCCATGATTGGCAATGGCGTAGTGCTGGACCCCTGGGCCCTGCTGACAGAAATCGACAAGCTGGCCGGTCAGGGCGTGGAGATTGAACCGGCGCGTCTTCGCATTGCCGAAAATATTCCATTGATCCTGCCCCTGCATGGAGAGCTGGACGTGGCCCGCGAGGCGGCCGCCGGATCGGGCAAGATCGGCACCACCAAACGCGGCATCGGCCCGGCCTATGAAGACAAGATCGCCCGCCGCGCGGTTCGCCTGATCGACCTTGCCGATGCCGATGCCTTGCTGGCGCGCATTACGGGCCTGCTGGCACACCACAATATTTTGCGCGCCGCCTATGGCCTTGAAGTGATCAAGGCCGAAGACCTTGCCAATGACCTGTTGGCCCTGGCGCCCAAGGTCTTGCCCTTTGCCGCCCCGGTCTGGCAGGAGCTGGACGCGGTGCGGCGCGCGGGCAAGAAAATTCTGTTTGAAGGGGCGCAAGGGGCCATGCTGGATGTGGATCACGGCACCTACCCTTACGTCACGTCCTCCAACACCCTGGCCGGTCAGGCCGCCACTGGGTCCGGCGTTGGCCCCGATGCCCTGAACTTCACCCTGGGCATTACCAAGGCCTACACCACCCGGGTTGGCGAGGGGCCATTCCCCACCGAACAGGAAAATGAAACCGGCAAAAAACTGGGCAAGCGCGGGGCCGAGTTTGGTACCGTTACCGGGCGCACCCGCCGTTGCGGCTGGTTTGATGCGGTCATGGTGCGCCAGGCCATCATCACCGGCGGCATTTCAGGCATTGCCCTGACCAAGCTGGATGTGCTGGACGGTTTTGCCGAGCTGAAAGTTTGCGTCGCCTACAAGCTGGACGGCAAACGCATTCGACGCCTGCCGGCCAGCATTAAAGATCAGGCCCGGGTAGAGCCGGTCTATGAAAGCTTTGAAGGCTGGGACCAATCGACCCGGGGCGCACGTTCATGGGCTGACCTTCCCGCCACCGCCGTTAAATATGTGCGACGCCTAGAAGAACTGATCGGCGCGCCGGTGGCCATGCTCTCCACCAGCCCGGAACGCGAAGACGTGATCCTGATGCGCGATCCCTTTAAGGGCTAGCGACGGGTTTTCGCTTCACTTGCGTTTATCTCTATGCAGGGCGCAAGATCTGGAGTGAAATCATGAATATTCAAACCAAATTAGGCGTAGGCATTTTGGCCATCGCGTTATTGGCCCCGGCGCTGGCTCATGCCGGCACGGGCCGTGCCAAAGGATGCGGCGTGGCCCGGGGTTCCGGCGTGATGCACGGCACTGGAACCGTATATGGCAAAGGCATTGCCATTGGTCATAACGCCAATGGCGAGCGCGTCATCAAACGCGGATCCGGCACACTTAGCGGCACTGGCACGGTGATCGGTCGCGGCACCTTTATCGGCTGTGGCAAAGGGATCGGCACCGGCAAAGTGCGTGGACATGGCACCAAACGGCGCGGTTTTCACTAACCCCCAAGCCCCGCCTTGAACCCCGAAATGGTCCCTCAGGCTGTTTCGGGGTTTTTCTAATTGGCGCCCCTTAAGCGTCCAGCAAACCCTTTTCCTTGGCCTGTTCCAGCATGGCAGCCTGCAGTTTTTCAAAGGCGCGGACCTCGATCTGGCGAATGCGTTCGCGAGAAACCCCATAGGTCTGCGCCAGTTCTTCGAGGGTTTTTGGCTCTTCTGACAATTTTCGCTGTTGGATAATATCCTGTTCGCGTTCGTTCAGATTGGCCATGGCGTCCTGCAACAGTTCCATCCGGGTGGAAAACTCGTCGCTTTCAACAACCTGGGTTTCCTGGCTGACATAGTTTTCGTCCTCCAGCCAGTCCTGCCATTGGCTGTCGCCTTCGGCAGAGCGCAAAGGCGCATTCAGCGAGGCATCGGGACCAGACATGCGCCGGTTCATCTGCACCACATCATTGTTGGTTACGCCCAGTTTGGTGGCAATGCTTTCCACCTGATCGGGATGCAGATCGCCATCATCAATGGCTTTCATCTGGCCTTTCATGCGGCGCAGATTGAAAAACAGTTTTTTTCTGCGCCGCCGTGGTGCCCATTTTTACCAGAGACCAGGAGCGCAAAATATATTCCTGAATGGACGCGCGGATCCACCACATGGCATAAGTGGCGAGGCGAAAACCCTTGTCCGGGTCAAACTTTTTTACCGCCTGCATCAGGCCGACATTGCCTTCGGAGACCACTTCGCCAATGGGCAGTCCATAGCCGCGATAGCCCATGGCAATTTTTGCCACCAGGCGCAAATGCGAGGTCACCAGCTTTTGTGCCGCATCGGCATCCTTATGCTCGACCCAGCGTTTGGCCAGCATGAATTCCTCGTCTTTTTCCAGCATGGGAAATTTGCGGATTTCGGTAAGATAGCGCGACAGCGAGGCTTCCGGCGTAGCGGAGACGGGTAACTGGGTTGCCATGAAAATTCTCCTAAGGGCGCGACTTTTCGTCGTCTTTACAGTGTTGACCCTCATTTAGGTTTTTTTTAGGACCGATTAAAGGGCATTCTTTCATATTTCGACCAGCGTGGCAGCAATATCACGCATTTGTTACGGGGATAATCCCCAGCCTGTTGGGGCTATATACCTCTTCATACGGCGCTCGCAGACATATCCCTCATCCATGAACCATTATAAAACCCTTTATTTACAATGTCATTATGTCCGATTTTATGAATTTTCTGATCCAGCACCGCTCTATTGTGCACCCATTTTCACCCCCGGGGATAAAGTGCAAAAGTCCACAGGCAAAAAGGGGCAAACATCGCCTTTCAAGGGGTAAAAGAGGGGTAACACAGGGTCCATCTGGGGTAAATGAGGGACACTCAGGGCCCCTGCCCAAGGGGTAATTACCCCTTATTGACCCTTGTGGGGTGTAATCCCATCCTTCGAGGCCCTTCGTGGGCGCTGCGCACCACCTCAGGACACCTCAGGATGAGGCTGAAGTAAACTTTCGCCCCCTACCACCTCATGTTGAGGTGCGAGGCGAAGCCGAGCCTCGAAACATGGAGAAGACCAGAAACAAAAAACCCCGGGCGCTCCGCCCGGGGTTCTTCAGAACTTAAAAAATCAGCAGCGTTAAAGATCAGCCTTCGTCTTGCTTGATCTCTTCACCGGTTTCCTGATTGACGACCTTCATGGACAAGCGAACCTTGCCCCGGTCATCAAAGCCAAGCACCTTGACCTTGACCTTGTCGCCTTCCTTGACCACGTCGGTGGTGTTGTTGACGCGCTCGGCGGCCAGCTGGCTGATATGCACCAGGCCATCTTTGGGGCCGAAGAAGTTTACAAAGGCACCAAAATCCATGGTTTTGACCACGGTACCGTCATAAATTTCGCCCAGTTCCGGCTCAGCGGCAATGCCCTTGATCCAGTCCATGGCGGCCTTGATTGCATTGGCATCCGAAGAGGCGATCTTGATCACGCCGTCATCATTGATGTCGATCTTGGCACCGGTTTCTTCGACGATCTGGCGAATAACCTTGCCACCAGAGCCGATGACTTCGCGGATTTTGTCCTTGGCCACCGTGATGGTTTCAATGCGCGGAGCAAATTCACCCACTTCTTCACGAGAGGCACTAAGCGCCTTGTTCATTTCGCCCAGGATATGCATGCGCCCACCCTTGGCCTGTTCCAGCGCGGTTTCCATGATCTCTTCGGTGATCCCGGCAATTTTGATGTCCATCTGCAAAGAGGTGATGCCCTTTTCCGTACCGGCCACCTTAAAGTCCATATCGCCCAGATGATCTTCATCCCCCAGAATATCGGAAAGCACGGCGACGCCGTCTTTTTCCTTGATCAGGCCCATGGCAATGCCAGAGACCGGACGGCTGATCGGCACACCGGCATCCATCAGCGCCAGCGATGAACCACAGACCGTGGCCATGGAGGAGGAACCATTGGATTCGGTAATTTCCGAGACCAGACGAATGGTGTAGGGAAAATCGTCCTTGGGAGGCAAGACCGCCCGCATGGCGCGCCATGCCAGCTTG
Organism: Robiginitomaculum sp.; assembly: GCA_030949705.1. Taxonomy (GTDB): domain Bacteria; phylum Pseudomonadota; class Alphaproteobacteria; order Caulobacterales; family Maricaulaceae; genus Robiginitomaculum_B. Next base: position 29,564 of record JAUZSF010000026.1, read on the forward strand.
CCATGGCCAATCTCGCGACGCCCCGGAGGGCCCATGCGGCGCGCTTCACCAACCGAATAAGGCGGGAAGTTATAATGCAGCAGGAAATTTTCCTTGGTGGTGCCGGTCAGGGCATCGATGAATTGCTCATCATCGCCGGTGCCCAAAGTGGCAATGACCAACGCCTGGGTTTCCCCACGGGTGAAAAGCGCCGAACCATGGGTGCGGGGCAGAACCGCGGTTTCACCAATGATCGGACGAACCTCATCCAGCTTGCGGCCATCAATCCGTTTACCGGTTTTGATAATATTGCCGCGAACCACATCGGCTTCCAAGGATTTGAGCACACCGCCCAAAACGTCTGCGGGAATGCCATCGGGATTTTCATCCGACTGGCCAAGTTCGGCATAGGCCTTGTCCTTGGCGGCGCTTACGGCGTCCTGACGTTCCAGCTTGTCGGTGATTTTATAGGCTTTGGTCAATGCGGCACCGACCAGTTTTTTGGCGGCGGCCTTTTCCTTTGAATGATCCGGTGATTCAAATTCAAAAGCAGGCTTGGCAGCTTTTTTTGGCCAGACGTTCGATCATTTCAATGACCGGCTGCATGGCTTCATGACCGGCCATCACCGCGCCCAACATATCGTCTTCGGACAATTCCTTGGCTTCGGATTCGACCATCATCACCGCGTCTTTGGTGCCGGCGACCAGCAGGTCCAGCTCGGTCTCAACCATTTCTTCAATGGTCGGGTTGATGACATATTCGCCATCGATCAGACCAACACGGGCACCGCCAATGGGGCCCATAAACGGTACGCCAGACAGCGACAGAGCCGCCGAGGCCGCCACCATGGCCAGCACGTCCGGATCATTTTCCTGATCATGGCTGAGCACGGTCAGGATGACCTGAACTTCGTTTTTAAAGCCCTTGGCAAACAAGGGGCGGATCGGACGGTCAATCAGACGCGAGGTCAGGGTATCTTTTTCGGTCGGACGACCTTCGCGTTTGAAAAAGCCGCCTGGAATACGTCCGGCGGCATAATATTTTTCGGTGTAATTTACGGTCAGCGGAAAGAAGTCCATGCCCGGTTTTTGTTCTTTGGCAAAGGTGACTGCCGCCAATACGGAAGTTTCGCCATAAGTGGCCAGCACAGAGCCCTGTGCCTGACGGGCAATGCGCCCGGTTTCCAGGGTCAGGTCGCGACCTTCCCAATCAATCGTTTCTTTTTGGATATCAAACATATGTGTTTTCCTCTATGGCCACGCGCCCCATGCGCATGGCCCTTACATGAGCCTTGGGCGACGTCCTAGCGACGCAGGCCCAGCTCTTTAATCAGCGCCTGATAGCGAGCTTCATTCTCGCGTTTCAGATAATCAAGAAGGCGGCGGCGCTGGGAAACCATTTTCAACAATCCGCGGCGCGAATGGTTATCCTTCTTGTGCATTTTGAAGTGTTCGGTAAGGGTTGAAATACGTGAAGACAGGATAGCAACCTGAACTTCCGGTGAGCCTGTGTCACCTTCGCTTTGCGCAAACTTTTTAATCAACTCAGCTTTGCGCTCAGTAGTAATCGACATCTTTTCTTCTCCACGGCGTCGTTAAAATGATGGCCTTGCCGAGACGCCGTCCAGCAAGGTCAGGTAATGGATCGGGCTTATGGGCGAAAAGTTGCGAAATAGCAAGGTATAGAGCGCGGTTGAACCGCAGAATAAACAGATCAATTGCATCGCCGCCGATCAGGATGATCCCGTGGCTGCATTAAAGACACGCACGGGTTTAAACGCGTCCCCCTCTTGGCGGCCAATGGCGATGGGCTCCTGATCCAGATGGGCATAGATCGGCGCATGGTCCGGCGCATCATGCGCCATAATCGCCTGGTGCTGTGCCGGGCCCAGCAAAACGGCCCGGCCATGGCGTATATCATAGGCCTGGTCGAGGCCAAGCGACACATGGACCAGATCGCCAAGGGCGCTGTGCAGAGGTTGTAAAAGCGCTTGGGTATCCCCCTGCCGGACCCGTTCTTCCAGCAATGCAAGGCCAATGGCCTCGGCCGCGTCAAACGGACCAACCCGGGTACGGCGCAGGCGCACCACATGGCCCTGTGTGCCAAGGGCGGCGGCAATATCGCGCATCAAGGATCGCACATAGGTGCCCTTGCCACACTCTACCGTAAAGGCCGCATGGTCTGCATCGGGCATGTCGGTCAGGCGCAGGGCGTCAATGCGCACCCGGCGTGATTTTAACACCACCTCTTCGCCGGCGCGAGCCAGATCATAAGCCCGTTTGCCATCCACCTTGATGGCGGAAAAGGCCGGGGGCATTTGTTCGATATCGCCAATGAAGCGGCCCAACACCGCCTCTATGGCGGCCCGGTCCGGGCGCATATCCGAGGTGGCGCACACCTCGCCTTCGGCATCCAGCGTGGTGGTGGCGCAGCCCCATTGCACCGTAAATTCATAAATCTTGCTGGCATCCATCATGAAATTAATGGTCTTGGTGGCTTCACCAAAGGCCAGCGGCAGCACGCCACTGGCCAACGGGTCCAGCGTGCCTGCATGGCCGGCCTTTTTGGCATCCAGCAACCATCGGGCCTTGCCCAGCGCCTGGGTGGAGGTCATGCCCAATGGCTTGTCCAGCACCAGCCAGCCGGTAATGTTTTGCCCTTTTTTGCGCGTGCGTCCCATGCGGACAGGCCTTAGCCATCCTCATCTTGGGTCAGATCCCGGGCCACATCGGGGCGATGCAACAGCTCGCTGATATGGCTGGCCGTATCAAAGCTGTTATCGGCTTCGAATACCAGTTTTGGGGTGAATTTCATATCGATCTCGCGCCCCAGCCGCCCCCGCAAGAACGCCGAACAACGATTCATCGCCTTGATCACGGTGGGGGTTTCCTTGCCGCCCAGCGGGATGCAAAACACATTGGCATGGCGCAGATCCGGCGAACAGCGCACCTCGGTGATAGTCAACACCGTGCCTTTCAAATCCGGATCGCGCAATTCCTCGCGGGCCAATACATCGACCAGCGCATGACGCACCAGTTCGCCAGCGCGCAATTGGCGCTGTGTCGGGGCTTTGTTTTTCTTGCTCATAGGCGTTCCATAATCTTCTTTTTTTCTGTGGACAAGCTCATTAGGTCGTCAACGTGTTGGCGCACACCTGTGCAAAACCACCCAGTTTGTCTGCATTCAGGGCAAATCCCGGGCCACGCAGGCCCGAACATATATCCAGGGCAAACGGCTTTACCTGCATACAGGCCTCTCTGGCGTTATCCGGGTTCAGGCCGCCGGCCAGGATCACCGGGCCGTCCAGCGTTTCGACAATGGTACGGGAAAGGTCCCAGTTATGGGTGCGCCCGGTACCGCCCAGTTCCTTGACCGGCCCATCCATGCGGCCACTGTCCAGCAAGATCATGTCCCCGTGTGGGGCGGCGGCTTTGGCAGTATCCAGCGCCTCTTCGCCCTGGACATGCACCACCTGAATGATCAGCACGTCCGGGCAATGCCGGCGAATGGCCTCACAGGTTTGCACCGGCACGCAATCCACCAATTGCACCACATCACAGCCACATCGCAGAACATGCTCCACCACCGCCTCAGGATCCGTATGGGAGGTCAGCAAAACCCGCTTGATACGCCCTTTGGTGGCGCGGGCAATGGTGGCAATGCGGACATCATCCACCGGCCCCGGCCCCGATGGCATGGCCGCCACCAGGCCAATGGCCCACGCGCCCGCGGCAATGGCCATTTCGGCCTCCTCCACAGACTGGATACAGCAGATTTTGAAACGCATCAGAGTTTCCAAACACAATAAACGTGTCATCACCCGATTTATTCGGGTGATCCAGAAAACAGGAAAAACATGCTGGATTGCCCGAACCAGTCGGGCAATGACAGCCGCTGGCTAGAGCTTGCGTTCGATCTCGGTCACGTCAAAGCACTCGATCAGATCGCCTTTTTGCAGATCGTGGTAATTGAGAAAGCCCATACCGCATTCCTGTCCGGCATTGACCTCTTTGACCTCGTCCTTAAAGCGACGCAGCGTACTCAGCTCGCCTTCATGGATCACCACATTATCACGCAGCAGGCGCACCTTGGAACCACGGCGCACCACGCCTTCGGTAACCCGGCCACCGGCGATCTTGCCCAGTTTGGAGATATTGAAAACCTCCAATACTTCGGCATTACCCAGGAACGTTTCGCGCAATTCCGGATCCAGCATGCCTTCCAGCACCGCCTTGATGTCATCCAGGAGGTCATAAATGATCGCATAATAGCGAATTTCCACGCCTTCTCTTTCGGCCAGTTCGCGCGCCTGTTTGGTCGCCCGCACATTAAAACCGATCACCGGCGAATTGGACGACCGCGCCAACAGAATATCAGATTCAGTGATCCCACCAGCAGCAGAATGGATAACCCGGGCACGCACTTCATCATTGCCAAGTTTTTCCACCGCCTGTTTGATGGCTTCGGCAGAACCCTGCACATCGGCTTTGACCACCAGAACCGCTTCGGCAATGTCCTTGTCTTTCAGACTGGCCATCATCTGTTCCAGCGAGGCCACAGCCGAGGGGCCTGAGGCGGCATCAAGCTGACGAAGCTTGCGATCCCGATATTCAGTGATTTCGCGGGCACGGGCCTCGGTTTCCACCACGGCAAACGGCTCTCCCGGTTCCGGGGCGCCATTCAGGCCCAAAACCTCGACCGGCAAAGACGGCCCGGCTTCTTTAAGTTGCTGGCCACGTTCATCGGTCAAGGCGCGAACCTTGCCCCAGGCCGTACCGGCCACCACAATATCGCCGCGCTTTAACGTACCGCGTTTCACCAGAACCGTGGCCACCGGACCACGCCCCTTGGCAACCTGGCTTTCAATAACCACGCCATCGGCACTGCGATCCGGATTGGCCGTCAGTTCCAGCACTTCGGCCTGCAGGGTGATGGCCTCGACCAGATCATCCAGCCCGGTTTTTTTCAGGGCAGAGACTTCGATCGCCTGCACATCGCCGCCGACAGATTCGGTCAGCACTTCATATTGCAGCAAATCATTCAGAACCCTGGTGGCATCGGCGCCTTCCTTGTCCATCTTGTTGACCGCCACAATGATCGGCACGTCGGCCGCCTTGGCGTGATTAATGGCCTCAATGGTTTGCGGCATGACGCTGTCATCGGCGGCCACCACCAGCACCACAATATCCGTGGCCTGTGCGCCGCGCAGACGCATGGACGAAAACGCCGCATGGCCCGGCGTATCCAGGAAGGTGATTTTATCGCCGGATTTCAGTTTCACCTGATAGGCACCAATATGCTGGGTAATCCCGCCAGCTTCGCCCGCCGCCACGTCCGTAGAACGCAAGGCATCCAGCAGCGAGGTTTTGCCGTGATCCACATGGCCCATAATGGTCACCACCGGATAGCGCGGTTTTTTGCTTTCCTCGGGATCGTCTTCACTGATAAAGCCGGTTTCCACATCGGATTCGGCCACGCGGCGAACCTTGTGTCCAAACTCTTCAACGATCAGTTCGGCGGTATCTGCATCCAGTTCATCATCAGGGCGCTTCATATCGCCCTGTTGCATCAAAAACTTGACCACATCGCGGGCCCGTTCGCTCATCCGGTTGGCCAGTTCGGCCACCGTGATGGTTTCGGGGATCACCACTTCGCGGACCACCTTGTCCCGCGCGCCAGCATCGCCCGCCAGACGGCGCTCTTTTTCACGCTCGCGTGCCCGGCGCATGGACGCCAGCGAGCGTTGACGCTGACCTTCATCGCCATCCAGAATATTGCTGATGGTCAATTTTCCACGACGGCGCTTGGGTTCGGAGCGGCTGCGCGATACGGGTTTTTGCTCGACGCGTTTTTTCTTGATCCGACCGCCGAATTTTTCCACGGTGGATTCCGGTTTTGCCGGCATTTCCGAAGCAGGTGTGCGCGGCTCAGCGCGCGGGCGGGCGGCCTGTGCCGCAGCCGCGGCGGCCGCTTCGGCGGCGGCCCGTTCGGCTTCTTCCTTGGCACGGCGCTCTTCTTCTTCGCGTTTCTTGCGCTCGGCAATCAGCTGTTCTTTTTCTTCACGTTCCCGACGGGCGCGTTCTTCGGCCTCGATACGGGCGCGTTCCTCGCGACTGGCGGCCTCGGCCTTGGCCTTTTCCACAGCCGCTTCCCGGGCCAGAAATTCAGCCTCGGACAAACCCAATGCGCGGGCGCGGGCCGCGGTATCCGATTTGGCGTCGACCGGGGCTTCACTGGCCTCTGGTGCATCCGGTGCACCGGTGGCGGCTTTGCCGATTACGCGCTTGCGCTTTTTCTCGACCACCACGAATTTGGAACGCCCACGGGAAAAGCTTTGCTTGACGGTTCCCGCCGCAACATTGCGCTTCAGCGTCAGCGGCTTGCGTCCGCTGGCTTCCGGTTTGTCATTGTCGTTCGCGTCACTCATACGTATTTCCCAAAACCAACCCTGGGCGAGCAATGTGCTGCCCTTGGCGGTAATCCTTTATCTGCACCCGCAGACCATCAGTTTAGGCCGTAAACTAACGGTCTTCATGGGCGATTCAACTCCTCATGTCGCCTGTATCGCCAGAAAAAAGCAGGCGAAAGGCGCATAATCGTTCCGCATGGAACATAAACTGCTCTGCCAGCCCACCGGGCAGCAGGGCCATATGGGTACTTTCGGCACGGCCAATACAGGCCCCCATTTGCCTTTGGGTGAAGGCCGTGACCATCGGCACCCCGCCCCATTTTCCGTCTGCCAGCGCCGCCAGCTTGCGCCGGCCATCTTCGGCACCATCGCTGGCCTCGACAAGACAGGCAGGGCGGCGGTTTTGCAATACACCACGAACCTGATCAAAGCCACACAGCAATTCGCCGGAACGTTTGGCCAGCCCCAGAAGATCCAGCGCCGCCCGGGCCAGAGCCTCTTCGGTTCGGGCGGGCAGATCGTCGGGCACCTGCACTTTGGCCTTGGCAGCCCGGGCAAAGCTGCGCTTTTTGATTGCCGCCTCCAGCACCGAGCGGTCGGCACAAACCCAGAGCCCGCGCCCCGGTGCCCGCGCCTTGACGTCCGGCACCACCGTATCATCCGGCGCTATGGCAAATCGCACCAATTTGGCTTCGGGCAGAATTTCGCCGCTCTGGATGCATTTGCGTGTGCGCATAGGTTCTCTTTATCGGCTCAAATCATGACGATCCGGCCGCGGCCTCCTCAGTGTTGCCATTTTCCCCATCTGCGCCCTCTTCCGCTTCGGCAGCGGCCGTGGCCAGTTCCTCTTCGGTAACCCAGCCCGCGGCGACCCGAGCGCGCATGATCATGTCATTGGCGGTCTCGACGCTGAGCTTTTCATCTTCGAAAATACCGGGTTGGCGCACCCGTTCGCCATCTTTGGTTTCAAACCAGCCACGCAGATCATCGGGGACCAGGCCGGCAAAGTCTTCGACATTCTTGATGTCGGCCTCGCCAAGCTTGACCGCCATGGCCAGCGTGATGCCTTCCATTTCAATCAGGTCATCAGCAACCCCCAGTTCTTTGCGGCGGGCATCCAGTTTTTCGGCCAGCCGTTCCAGATGTTCACGGGCACGGGCCTGCAACTCGACGGCGGTATCTTCGTCAAAGCCTTCAATGCCGGCCACTTCTTCCATGTCGACAAAGGCCACTTCCTCGACACTTTCAAAACCTTCGGTGGCCAGCAATTGGGCGATCACTTCGTCCACGTCCAGCGCCTTCATGAACAGCTCCGTACGCGCAGAAAATTCTTTCTGGCGGCGTTCCGATTCTTCTTCCTCGGTCAGGATATCAATGGTCCAGCCGGTCAGTTGCGAAGCCAGACGCACATTTTGACCACGGCGACCAATGGCCAGCGAAAGCTGCTCTTCGGGGACCACCACTTCAACGCGGCCATCATCCTCGTCCATCACCACTTTGGCCACTTCGGCCGGGGCCAGGGCGTTCACCAAAAACGTGGCCGGATCTTCGGACCATTGGATGATGTCAATTTTTTCGCCTTGCAGCTCGCTAACCACCGCCTGCACACGGCTGCCGCGCATACCCACACAGGCCCCCACCGGATCAATGGCCGGGTCATTGGAAAGCACCGCAATTTTGGCACGGCTGCCCGGATCACGAGCCACCGATGGGATCTTGATAATCCCTTCGTACACTTCGGGGACTTCCTGAGCAAACAGCGCCGCCATCAGTTTGGGATGGGCGCGGGAAAGGAAAATCTGGGGCCCGCGGGCCTCTTCGCGCACTTCATAAATATAGGCACGGGTGCGATCACCCTGTTGCAGGTTTTCCCGCGGAATGCCGTCATTGCGGCGGATAATGGCCTCGGCCTTGCCAAGATCAATAATCACATTGCCATATTCAACACGTTTGACGATGCCATTGACCACTTCGCCAACCCGATCCTTGAACTCTTCGTATTGACGCGCCCGTTCGGCTTCGCGCACTTTTTGCGTGATCACCTGTTTGGCAGCCTGACTGGCTACGCGGCCAAACTCGACGGGGGGCAGATCTTCATCAAAGACAAAACCAATCTCCGCATCGGGGTTCAGCTTTTTGGCCTCTTCCAGACTGATTTCCGTGGAATCGTTTTCCACCTCTTCAACCACGGTGACATAGCGTTTCAGCGCCATCGAGCCGGTAACCGGATCGATATGGGCACGAATGTCCAGCTCGCTGCCATAGCGGGAGCGGGCGGCCCGCTGGATCGCTTCTTCAATGGCTTCCAGAACGATGGATTCATCAATCGACTTTTCTGCCGCCACCGCCTTGGCGATCTGCAACAGTTCCAGTCGATTGGCGCTAACGCCGGTCAAGCTCATGATTTTGTCTCCTTAGAGTCCGTGTCCATTTTCAATAATGCGTCGCTCATCACCAGATGAGCATCGCTGATCCAGCTAAAAGGCATCAGGGCGCTTTCGGCCTCGCCTTCCAGATCAATCACTATGTTTTCTCCGTCCAGCCCGCCCAGTACGCCTTTAAAGCGGCGACGGCCTTCGACCAGACGATCCAGTTCCAGCTTGGCGGTATGACCCGCCCAGCGTTCAAAATCTTCAATAACCGTCAATGGACGCTCGATACCGGGGGAGGAAACCTCCAACTCGTAAGCCCCCGGGATCGGATCCTCCACATCAATCACCGCCGAGATCGCGCGGCTAAGGGCTGTGCAGTCCTTGATCCCCATCTGGTGATCGGCGGCGCGCTCCGCCATGATTTGCAGCACTTTGCGCTTTTCACGGCCAAACAAGCGCACACGCACAATGAGCAGACCCAGTTGTTCGGCAACCGGCTCGATGACCTGCAATAGCGTTTGCTCTATGGCGGTTTTGGCGCGCAAATCCTGTATCCTGATCTGGCTGACACTTTGTGGTACAGCCATGAAAAAAGCGGCCTCCCCGGGGGAGCCCGCTTGAAGCATCATACCAATGCATCAGCGATGTTGTTGACACCTATATAGGCGCGTTTGGGCCTGTGTGCAAATAGCTTGCTCAGTGAACCTATTGCTCAATTGTGATGGTCGTTATTACCTCGCTGGCTTTATCATCATATATATGATATTCTATGATAATATAGGATGGTGTTAGAGGAGGTGTCTCATGGCGACCGTCAGAAAGACCATTATCGTTACCGATAAACAGGATGCCTGGATCAAGGCGCAAATTGCCAAAGGCGGCTATACCAATGACAGCGAGCTTATTCGTGAACTGATCCGCAAGGAACAGCGCAAACAGGCTGATGGTGAATTGAGCGATGAAAGAAAAGCTGAAATCGAACAATTTATGGAAAAGCATCACGAAACCTTGCAAAAGCTGGCGCAGTAAATGAATGACCCGAACTGGCTCACCTTGCGGGTGGTTGAATATATTCATGATACCTCAATCCAAAAGACTGGTGGGTCACATGGCATTCGTGACGCTGGTCTATTGGAATCCGCCCTTGCGCGCCCGAAAAATCTACATGCTTATGGTGAAAGTGACATTTTTCAACTCGCGGCCAGTTATGCTGAAAGCATTGCGCGTAATCACCCGTTTGTTGATGGTAACAAACGAACAGGATTTGCCTCAGCAGGTATGTTCTTGAGGTATAACGGGTACGATTTGCGACCGGGCACGGGCAATAACCATGCTGATATGATAGAAAACCTGGCCCAAGGAAAAATCACCAAAGAAGAAGCAGGGCAATATTTCAAAGACCACGCCGATCCTGTTTCATAGCGGGGGTGAGCATTGAGATACGAGCATATTCAATTTTCATGCAATCCGTTTGGCGTAGATCAGTTTTGAAGCGTCGCACAACTAAGAGCCATTTTATCAAAAGCGATTAGCTTTCTGCTCCCAAATTACCGGCGCACAAAGTCAAGATAGACACAAGGGCGGCCCGCCTTTTTGGCTTTGCCTTCATAACGCGTGGGTACATGATCAGCCGGTGCAATGCGCCAGTCATCGGCGCGCGTCGCGGTCCAGTCAAAATGCCCGTCATTCAGAATATGTGCCAAAGCCCAAGCCTGATAATGATCAATATCCGAGGCAAAGCGCAAGCGCCCACCGGGTTTGAGCACCCGGGCCAGTTCGGCGACAAAATCACGCTGTACCAGACGGCGTTTATGGTGGCGTTTTTTGGGCCAGGGGTCGGGATAGAGAATAAACACCCGATCCAATATGGCATCGGGCATGGATTGCAGGATCAGACGGGCATCGCCCCGTTCCAGCAAAACATTCTTCAGATCATAATCCTCGACACCGGCCAGAGCCTTGGCGACACCATTCAAGTATGGCTCAATCCCGATGAGGCACACATCCGGGTTGGCGCGGGCCTGGGCGATCAAATGCTCGGCCCCGCCAAAGCCAATCTCCAGCCAGAGCGGCGTATCATCGGCAACAATGTCGGCACGCGTCCTGATGGGAGAGGGCATACCAAGGGTCGGCAGCAACTCGTCAACCAGCTTTGCCTGGCGCGGCTTGAGCGCATGGCCCTTGGCGCGGCCATAAAGACGCGGTGTAAACGCCTCAGCCGGCAAGGGATTTCAGCTCGTCGGCCAGATCGGTTTTCTCCCACGAAAAACCACCATCAGCCTCCGGAGTGCGGCCAAAATGGCCATAAGCCGCAGTGCGCGCATAGATCGGCTTGTTCAGGCCCAGACGTTCGCGAATGCCGCGGGGGGAAAGGTCAACCGCCTCGGCCAGCACCTTTTCAAGGCGGGCCTCGTCGCACCGACCGGTGCCGTGGGTGTCCACATAAATGCTCAAGGGTTTGGCCACACCAATGGCGTAGGATAACTGAATAGTACAGCGATCAGCCAGATCCGCCGCCACCACGTTTTTGGCCAGATAGCGGCTGATATAGGCGGCCGAACGGTCAACCTTGGTCGGGTCCTTGCCCGAAAATGCACCGCCACCATGGGGGGCCGCCCCGCCATAGGTATCGACAATGATCTTGCGCCCGGTCAGGCCGCTATCGCCATCAGGGCCACCAATGACAAAATTGCCGGTTGGGTTGACATAAAACTCTTCTTCCGGGGGCATAAAGCCCTCTGGCAGGACCGCTTCTACGAAGGGGCGGACAATCTCCCGCACATCAGCAGGAGTCAGACCCTCGCGATGCTGGGTGGAAACCACAATGGAGGTCGCGCGCAATGGTATGCTGCCATTATAGGCCAGGGTAACCTGGCTTTTGGCATCGGGTTCCAAGCCCAGGGAAGGATCCGCTTTGCGCGCCGCCGCCATATCGCGCAAAATCTGATGTGCATATTGCAGCGTTGCCGGCATCAGCTCGGGCGTTTCATTGGTGGCGTAACCAAACATGATGCCCTGATCGCCGGCCCCTTCATCCTTATTGCCCGACGCATCAACGCCCATGGCGATATCACGGGATTGTTCGTGCAACAGGTTTTCCAGAACCGCATGCTTCCAGTGAAAGCCTTCCTGTTCATAGCCAATATCGCGCACCGCCTGGCGGGCCGTGGCCTCGATCTCGTCATCATCGATGTGTTCCAGGCAACGCACTTCGCCTGCCAGGATAATCCGATTGGTCGTGGTCAGCGTTTCGCACGCCACCCGCGCCTCGGGATCCCTGGCCAGAAACAGGTCAACAATACTGTCGGAAATGCGGTCACAGACCTTGTCCGGATGCCCTTCGGATACGCTCTCACTTGTAAAAATATAGGATTGACGGCTCATGCTTGCTTCCTCATATCACCATATAAAGATTTCTTTATATGATTTTGTGACACACACAAGCCGATCCTGCATCAAAATGCAACGATAATCGCGCTCACAAACCCTTGAGATCAGGAAAACAGCCCCTAAAAGGCGCGCCGCAACACTGCCGCATTTCTTATTCTTCCGGCGTGTCTTCATCCTCGCCTTCGCCGGCAAGCGCCCGCACCAATTGCAAAACCTGGCGGCGGACTTTGGGGTCCGTGATGCGTGAAAATGCCGCGGCCAATTGCACCCCGTCCGGCGAGTTTATGAAGTCATACACCAGCGGGGTCTGGTCATTATCGCCAAACCCACCGGCTTCGGACTCCAAGGCCAGGCCTTCGAAAAAATACTGCACCGGCACATCCAGAACTTCGGCCATGCCCCACAGTCGGCTGGCGCTGACCCGGTTGGTGCCGCGCTCATATTTCTGGACTTGCTGAAAGGTAACCCCAAGGTTTTCCCCCAGCTTATCCTGACTCATACGCAACATCAGACGCCGCAGGCGCACACGCGCCCCAACATGGACATCAACTGGGTTTGCAGAACGTTCTGACACTGAATTCCCCGATCGTTATTTTTCTTCGCTAGGCTAAACGTATTCAATACGCTAACCATAACGCCGTATCTTTCAAGGCTTACTATCTATATATAACCGATTTGTGACACACGAAACATCAGGCTTTAAACAACCTAAACGAGAACACCATGCCTGCCAAGATCAAAAGAATCAGCGATCCATGGCGCGTATAGAGGGTTGCCGGCAAGGGCCGTGGCAAAGCCGTATCGCTGGCCCGGTCAGCATTACGCCCCAGACGCAGACGCATGCGGCCATAGGGATCAACCACGCCGGCAATGCCGGAACTGACGGAACGCACCACGGGAAGTCCCTCTTCCAGGGCGCGAAAACGGGCATGATCCATATGCTGGTACGGGCCAGTGGTCGGGCCAAACCAGGCATCATTGGAAATATTGAGGATCCAGGCCGGCCGCCCCTCTTCCCTGGGCGTAAACCCGGCATAGGCAATTTCATAACAGATTTGCGGCGAAAACACCGGCAGATTATCAATTTTCATGCTGGAGGGTGCCGGCCCCGGCGTAAAACCATCATCAAAATTGATCAACCCCTTAATGCCCAGCTTGGTAAACAGCCCGGCAAAAGGCATATATTCGCCAAACGGCACCAGGTGATGCTTGTCATAAACGGTTTCAACGCGCGGCTGGCCACCGGCAAAGCTGAGCGCAATCAGGGAATTGCGATAAAGAATTTTGCCCTCATCACCGCGCTCGCGCCGGGTCAGACCGGTAAGCAGCACCGGGCCATTGGCAAAGGTTCTGGCTATTTTCTCCAGCGCCGGGCCGTCCTCCAGAAGAAGGGTTGGCAGCGCTCCTTCGGGCCAGATCACATGGCTGACCGTATCCAGAGGCTGGGCCGTGGACAGGCGCAGATAATGATCCAACACCGCGGCCCGGTTCTCCGGCTTCCATTTTTCACGCTGGTTGATAACCGCCTGTACAATGCGCAGACGCACCCCTTCCTGAACCCCGTTCTGGGCCCCGGCCAAGCGCACCGCGCCAAAAACAAAAAACCCCAAAAAAACCAGTACGGACAGCAAAGGCGGCAAAGCCCGCCGCCAAAAGATTTTGTCCTGACCGGCCAAGGCTGCCGGGGCGGCAAAGGCAAACAGCGTCAATAATGATAATCCCCACACCCCAAACAGACTGGCCGATTGGGAGATCGCCCCCCCGGGGCCCCAGACCATGCCCGGCAGATTCCAGGGAAAGCCGGTAAAGAAATGCCCGCGCACCCATTCAGCGGCAAAAAACACCAGGGCAAAGACCGCAATGCGCCGCTGATCCAATGTCCAACACCGGATCGCCACAGCCCCGGCCAGCGCCCAGATCAGCGCCAGACCTGCCATCATCAGGATCAGGGCAAACGGCATGAGCGGAATATATTCGGGCCCGCGGCTGATAAAGGCAGCACCAATCCAGTAAAGACCGGCAAAAAACTGTCCATAGGCAAAGCTGAAGGCACGGGCCGCCCCGGCGCGTACAGGATTTTTCCCGCTATAAGCCCCATCCAACAGCCAGACCAGCACCATCATGCTGATCAGAGTGGCCGGCCAAAGGTGAAACGGGGCCTGCCCCAACACCCCAAAGGCACCAGCCACCAGCGCCAGCCCATGGGCGCGCCAGCCTTTGAGGTGTGCCACGCGCTCAGCCAGTTCAATAAATTTGGTGTAGAGGTTATTCATCATGATGATGACGGATCATCAAACGGCGAATGCGCCGGGGATCAGCCTCCATCACCTCAAATTCCAGCCCGGCTGGATGCAGCAGAATTTCCCCCCGTTGCGGCACCCGCCCGGCCAGCTGAAACACCAGCCCGCCCAGGGTATCCACATCGTCTTCATCCTCGTCCACGACCAATGACAAACCACTGGCGCGCTCCAGTTCTTCAATGGCAATCCGGGCATCCGCATCCCATTTTCCCTCGGCAATGCGGGTCAGAGACGGGGCCTCGCTGTCGTGTTCATCTTCGATCTTGCCAACGATCTGTTCCACCAGATCTTCCAGCGTGACCAGACCATCAGTGCCGCCATATTCATCCACCACCAGGGCCATGTGCACCCGCGTGCTTTGCATTTTCACCATCAGATCATCGGCCTGCATGCTGGGCGGGGCAAACAATACCGGGCGGGTAATTTTGCTTAAAACCCTGGCATCCATATCCACCGCGGCCTCGCCCTGGGGCGCCAGAAATTGCAGGATATCCTTGATATGCACCATGCCGCGCGGATCATCCAGGGTATTGTTATAGACCGGCAGGCGCGAATGCGAGGATTGCATAAACGCCTGTACCAGCTCGCCAAGACTGGCATCGGCACTGACCGCCACAATATCGGCCCGCGGCACCATAATGTCTTCGATGCGCACCAGATCAAATGCCGTGGCATTGTCGATCAGCTTTTGCGCCTCTTCATCCAGCGGCGGGGCGGTGCGGGCCTGTTTGGAAAACCACCGGGCAAAAAACCCGGGCACGCGATCAGACATCATCTGCCCCCGCCAAGGTATAAGGGTCATGCAATCCCAGCGCCTTCATAATGTCACGCTCCAGGGTCTCCATCTTTTCGGCTTCCTCTGCCTGTTCATGATCATAACCTTGTAAATGCAAAAGACCATGTAAAACCAGATGCCGGGTATGGTCCAGAATATCCAGTGAGCGGCTTTGCGCCTCATCCGCACACACCCCAAAGCCCAGGGCAAGCTGGCCCAAAGAAGGCGTAAAATGCGGCACCGGGGATTCCGGCGCCGCAAAAGACAACACATTGGTGGGCGCATCCTTGCCGCGATACTGGCGGTTCAGCGCCCGCAAATCCTCATCATCGGCAAACCAGACCTCCACGGTTCCTGTGCGCATGGGACCAAGGCGTGCCTCGGCCGCATCCAGCACATCACGGACAAGCAACTGCGCCGTCGCCTCATCCAGCGGCCAGTCGGCACCGGAGATCCGTACATCAATTTCCCGTGGCGTCTCTGGCATCAGCCCGTGCGCCCCGCCGCCTCATAGGCCGCCACAATGCGCGCCACCAGAGGGTGGCGGACCACGTCTTTTTGGGTAAAGCGGGCAATGGCACATCCCTTGACCCCATCCAGAATTTCCAGCGCATGGGACAGCCCCGAGGGCTGGCCGGTTGGCAGGTCAGACTGACTGGGATCGCCAGTGACAATCATCCGACTGCCTTCGCCAAGACGGGTCAGCACCATATGCATCTGGCCGATGGTGGCGTTTTGCGCCTCGTCCAGAATGACAAAGGCATGGCTGAGCGTACGCCCGCGCATAAAGGCCAAAGGCGCCACTTCGATACGCCCTTCGGCCCGGCGTTTCAAAACAGTTTCCTGGCCCAGGGCCTCGTTCAGGGCATCCCAGACGGGCAGCATATAGGGATCGATTTTTTCGGCCATATCGCCAGGCAGAAACCCCAGACGTTCGCCCGCCTCTACCGCCGGGCGGGCAATGATCAGCCGGTCAATCTTGCGACTGGCCAATAGGGCCGCCCCATAACACACCGCCAGAAAAGTTTTGCCGGTGCCCGCCGGGCCAACCCCGAACACCAGATCCGCATCGGCCCCTTTGAGTAATTTCAGATATTTCTTCTGGGCCGGATTGCGCGGATTGATCAGGCGGCGGGCACGGGGCACATGAAAGCCATCTTTGGCATTTACCTTTTCGCCCTTTTTGGCAAATTGGATGGCGGCGCGCACACTTTGCACGTCCGGACCAGCCCCGGTATGGGCCTCGGCAATCAGGGTTTTCAACACCTCGCGGGCACGGCGCTGGCCGTCCTCGCTGCCCTGAAGCACAAACCCATCCCCCGGGGCATCAATCAGAACATCAAAGGCCTGTTCAATCAGGGCCAGATTTTCGCTGTTTATGCCACAGATTTTGGCGGCATCGGCAGGGGTGTCCAGGGCTATGCGTGTTGTTTTGCTCACGCCGGGCTCATTGCCTCCGAAACCAGATTGCCACTGAGCGCATTGCGGCCCGATGTGGTGATTTTCACATCAACCAACGTACCGATCAGGTGCGGGGATCCCTGTACATAAACACTTTGCAGATAGGGACTGCGCCCGCAAATCTGTCCTTCATGGCGACCTTTTTTATCAAACAGGACCGGCAGGGTTTTACCAATAAGGCTTTCATTAAAAGCAATCTGTTGCGAGACCAGCAGATCCTGCAAGACACGCAGGCGATCGGCCTTGACGTCTTCGGGCACCTGATCATCGCGCTTGGCCCCCGGCGTGCCCGGACGACGGGAATATTTGAACGAATAGGCCGAAGCATAGCCGATATCACGCACGGCTTTCAGAGTGTCTTCAAAGTCCGCATCGCTTTCCCCGGGATAGCCGACAATAAAATCACCCGACAGGGCAATATCGGGACGGGCCGCGCGGATTTTATCGATCAGGCGATAATACATATCCATGGTATGGCCGCGATTCATGGCCTTGAGCACGCCATCAGAGCCCGATTGCACCGGCAAATGCAAATAGGGCATCAGCACCTCAATATCCCGGTGCGCGGCGATCAGGCCATCATCCATATCGCGCGGATGCGAGGTGGTATAACGAATACGGGCCAGACCATCGATCTGTGCCAGATGCGCAATCAGCTCGCCAAGACCCCAATCCGTATCCCCGTCCAGCCCCGGCGCCGCCCAGGCGTTGACGTTCTGGCCCAGCAAGGTCACCTCGCGCACCCCATAGCGCACCAGGGTGCGCACTTCGGTGCTGATCTCCTGAGCGCTGCGTGAATGTTCGGCCCCGCGCGTATAGGGCACCACACAGAAGGAGCAGAATTTATCACAGCCTTCCTGCACCGTGACAAAAGCGGTGGGGCCATTGGCGGCGCGTTTTTTGGCCAGGCGCTCAAACTTGTCATCCACGGCAAAGTCTGTGGCCAGCGGGCCTTCCTCGCCGCGCAGCATTTGCGGCAGGCGCTGATAGCTTTGCGGCCCCACCACATAATCCACCACCGGCGCACGGCGCTGGATCTCGGCGCCCTCGGCCTGGGCCACACAGCCGGCCACGGCGATTTGGGTGGTTTTGCCGTCCTTGGCGCGTGCCTCCTTTATCTGGCGCAACCGGCCAAGGTCTGAATAGACTTTTTCGGCGGCCTTTTCACGAATATGACAGGTGTTTAGCACCACCAGATCAGCATCTTCGGCTTCACCAACCTCGTCATAGCCCTCAGAGCCTAGCAAGGTCGCCATTTGCGCCGAGTCATAGACATTCATCTGACAGCCAAAGGTTTTGATAAAGACGCGCTTTTTCGTACCGCTCATGGATCAGGATTTATCCTTTACGCCATACAGCTCCAAGCGGTGATCGACCAGGCGATACCCGAGCTTTTCGGCGATTTTTTCTTGCAGCTTTTCAATCTCTTCGTCGACAAATTCGATCACTTCACCGGTTTTGACGTCGATCAGATGGTCATGGTGATCATCGGGCAGCTCTTCAAAGCGGGCGCGACCATCGCCAAAATCATGACGGGAAATCACCCCGGCATCTTCAAACAGACGTACCGTACGATATACTGTAGCCAGAGAAATTTTGGGGTCCAGCGCCGCGGCCCGAGCATACAATTCCTCGGCATCCGGATGGTCCACCGCCTCGGAAAGCACGCGCGCGATAATCCGCCGTTGCTCGGTCATGCGCATACCTTTTTGCGCACATAATTCTTCCAGACGGTTCGGCACGTGGGCTCCTGTGAATATGTTCTCTTCTTTACTGCTGGCAAATGGCGCTTTTGTCCATACCTGACCTCACCCCAGGGTGAGCGAATAGGTTAACGCATCCGCGCCATTGGCATAATATTTTTTACGCAATCCCAGGCGGGAAAACCCAAAACTTTCATAAAGATGAACGGCGGCAGCATTGTCGCTGGCCACCTCCAGAAAGAGGGTGTGTACACCGCACTCTTTCAGATGTGCACACAGGGCCGATAACAGCGCCCGGCCGAGGCCTTGATTTCGTGCCATGGGGGATACGGCTATACTGATAAGCTCAGCTTCATCAACGGCAATGCGCGACAAGGCAAAACCCACCGCCTTACCGTCTTGTGTGGCCAGCGCCGCCGTGGCGTTTTTACCCAGCAGGCCCGCCATGGACGCTTCATCCCATGCGGGCTGAAAAGAGGCGCCATGCAAGACGGCCAAAGTGGCGGCATCCTCGGCATTGGCCTCCCTGATAAGGATCGCCGTCACGGCGTAATGCCACCCGGCAATTTCGCATCGGGGGGGCGGTGATACCAGGGCAGGGCCTCCAGCCGGGGCAAGGACCCAGCCAGCAACAAATCGGCCATGACCGCCATATCCAGATCATTGTTGCCCGTATCGCGCAAAATTTCCCCATCCAGATGGGCCGCGGCAGTGCCAGATATATAAACCGGTTTATCGCTGCCAAAGGCACAAATTTGCGCCATGGCCTCTTCCACCGGGGCGGTTTCATATTCGCCCTGCAGGGTGCCCTGCTCACAAAGCCGATAGGCCAGTTCACCGCGGCCAATATCACAAACCCCGGCGCTGTGGCCGTGTTCCGCCCCCGAAAGCGCAAACACATCCAGCGCATTCATCCCCATCACCGGCACCGAAAGCGCCAGCCCAAGCCCCCGGGCAAAGGACACCCCGATGCGCACCCCGGTAAAGGCCCCGGGGCCAATGATCACCCCGATCCGGTTAATGTCTTTTGGGGAAAGACCCGCCGTAACCAGCAGATCGTGCACCATGAGGGCCAGACGGGCATCCTGACCGCGACTGCCAGGTTCGATCAGTTGGGAATCCTGATCGTCATGGCGCACAAAGGCGGCACACCGAGCGGTACTGGTATCGATAAGAAGCAGGGTCATTGCTTATAAAATGGCGTTGGCGTCTTCAAAGGACAGGCGGGGAGAGCGTTCAAACAGGCCGGCATCATCGCCATAGCCAAGGGCGCAAAGAAAATTGGATTTCCAATGGCACCTTTGCTCATCAGGCGCAAAAAATTCCTTATCCACACCATCGCGATCAAAACCGGACATGGGCCCGCAATCCAGCCCCAGCGCCCGGGCCGCCATTATCAGATAGGCCCCTTGCAAGGTGCCATTGCGAAAGGCGGCATCAAAATGGGCCTCAGGTTCCGTAAACCAGTTTTTGGCATCAGGGTTGTGGGGAAAAAGTTGGGGCACCTTGTCCTCAAATTTTTCATCCCAGGCAATAATCACCGTCCAGGGAGCATTCATCACTTTGGGGATATTGCTTTCCATCAGATAGGGTTTCAGGCGCGCCTTGGCGTCGTCAGAACGGATCCACAAAAACCGGGCCGGGCAGATATTGGCGCTGGTCGGACCCCATTTCATCAGATCATAGATCGCCCGCACCATCACTTCGGGCACATCCCTGTCCTGCCAGGCATTGGCCGTGCGGGCCTCGCGGAACAACTGGTCAAAAGCGAGGTCAGATAGGGGATCAGCCATGGGGGTGTCCTTGTGAATTATAATGCAGCCTCGACGGCACTTACCTCCGGCACATAGTGCTTGAGCAGGTTTTCAATACCGTGCTTTAGCGTCATCGTCGAGGAGGGACAGCCCGCACACGCCCCGCGCATATGCAGATAGACCAGGCCGGTATCCACATCAAAGCGCTGGAACACAATATCGCCGCCATCGCGCGCCACCGCCGGGCGTACCCGGGTATCGATCAGCTCTTTGATCTGTTCGACAATTTCGGCGGTTTCGCCTTCATATTGCTCTTCCTCGGCCGCCGCCCCATCGCCGCCGCCCAGTACCGGGGCACCGGATTGGAAATGATCCATAATGGCACCCAGCAAAACCGGCTTCAGATGCGGCCATTCATGGGCCTCGTCTTTGGTGATGGCAATAAAGTCCGGCCCCAGAAAGACCCCACGCACGCCTTCATTGGCAAAAAGGGCCTGCGCCAGTGGCGAGCCTTGTGCCGCCTCGGCATCGCGAAAATCATGCACGCCCGAGGGGGAGACTTCGCGCCCCGGCAAAAACTTCAAGGTTGCCGGATTGGGCGTGGACTGGGTTTCGATAAACATTTTTTTCTCTTTTGCTTTGCCATTCAGTCTATATCTTCACATGGCGCAGAGCCAGCATGCCTTCAAGGGTCTGGTGTGAAAAGACTGTGGCGCCCCACTCCCACACACGCTATACTACACCAATAGTATGATCAGGAGTGTAAAATGAGCACGGTACGCAAAACCATTACAGTCACTAAACAGCAAGGCGCGTGGATCAAATCCCGTATAAAGGATGGCGACTTTACCAATGACAGTGAGTATTTGCGCGATCTGATCCGACGGGATCAGGAACGAGCACAAAAAATTGCCAATATGCAACGTCTCATAACCGAAGGCATTGAAAGCGGCATAAGCGACAAAACACCAGAGCAAATTATGGAAGAGGCGCGAGGACTGGTTGTAAAGTGATGCCAACCCGCGCTTATTTTTTCAAAATATCAGTCAATTCGCGCAATTTGGCGCGAGCGCGCAGGATGTAAAAACCCTGATTGGCCAGATGATTGGGGAAAAACTGGCCGCCGGGCGTGCCGTTATTGACCACCAAAGGTTGCATTATGGCGGCAATGCGCAACTCTTCGAGCATATTGTTATAAAGCTCAGTGGCCTCGCGCCCTTCGATCACCGGAGCGAAATCCGAACGCAGCGCCTTGAGGATCATATAATAGCCATAGGCGCGACCCTTGGTGCGATAAAAAATCTTGTCTGCCTTGAAATCCAGCAGGCCCAAGGTTTTATGCCGCCCGGTGATTTGCGCCTCCAGTTCCGCCGACGCCGACCCCAGATCATAGGCGATACGGTCCAGCGCGGCGAGCAGATTGTCGGGCCGGGTATCAAAGGTGGCCTGGCCCGCCGCCAGGCGGGAGTTATAGCGCCGCAGCGCCTGCACCGCCTCCTTATACTGGCTTTCCGCCGAGGCCGTGGGCCACAAGGTGCCCGGTTTTAAAATCCAGGTGGTAGGCGAATATTGCAGCCGCGCCCGGGCAATGGAGAGATCCGGATCCGAGGCGGACGAGCCACGCTCGCGCCCGATCTGGTCTTCCAGCTCGAAGGCAAAACGGCCCAGCGCCGTGACCATACCAATCTGGTAATTGGGCATATTATTGAGCATGTGCGCCGGCACAAAAAAGGGCGCATTGGCCACCCAGCCGGCTTTTTTCAGTTCATCGTCCATCAGGCTGGCCACCATGGCCACCGCATGAGAGCCGCCTTTGGGATCAAAGGTCGGCGTAAATTCCGGATCATCATCAATGCGACTGGTCAGCATGGCCAGTATTGGCCACAGTAATACCAGGGCGATCACAATCCCCGCGGCGATTTTACGCCAGCTGCGCCAAGGGCGCCTTTTGGGCAAAGGGACGCTTTTGGCCGGCTCGACCACAGGTTCATCGCCCACCGGTTTTCGACCAATGGATTTAACCTTTGACCAAAACCGTCGTGCCGCCTGACCTATCTGCATATTGCGTCCTCCATTGTACCCTTATATGGCGTGCCGCCTGGGCTCCTGCAAGTTAAGATATATGAACATTTAACCTGTGTTCCTTTTTTGTTCTTGACAAGATAAGCCCCGCGTATAGGCTGTAAGGCATTCAGGGGAGCCATGTTGATGGGTATTCATATCCAGACCTTTGCCTTTGAAGGCGTGGAGGCCGCGCCGGTGGATGTGCAAGTGCAGATCAGTTCCGGCATGCCAGCCTTTTCCATAGTCGGGCTGGCGGACAAGGCGGTTGCCGAAAGCCGCGAACGGGTGCGCGCCGCCTTTGCGGCCATTGGCCTGGCGTTGCCGGCCAAGCGCCTGGTGATCAATCTGGCCCCGGCCGATCGGCCCAAAGAGGGCAGCCATTATGATCTGCCCATTGCCCTGGGCCTGATGGTGGCCATCGGGGTTTTGCCCCTGGATGCACTGGAAGGCTTTGCTGCTATGGGTGAGTTATCTCTGGATGGCACCATCGCCCCGGTGACCGGGGCCTTGCCGGCGGCCATGGCGGCCCATGGCATGGGGCTGGGCCTCATCTGCCCTGAGGCCAGCGGCCCGGAGGCGGCCTGGGCCGGGGAGCTGGCCATTCTGGCCCCGCGCAATCTCATTGCCCTGATCAATCATATCAAGGGCCGCCAGGTATTGGAACAACCCAAACCCGGTTCCTTGTATGAAGAGAGCCGGCATCTGGACCTCTCGGACGTGAAGGGGCAGGAGCTGGCCAAGCGCGCCCTGGAAATTGCCGCCGCCGGTGGACACAACCTTTTGATGATCGGGCCGCCCGGCTCTGGCAAATCCATGCTGGCGGCCCGCCTGCCGGGCCTGTTGCCACCCTTGAATGCCCAGGAATTGTTGGAAGTCTCCATGGTACATTCGGTGGCAGGCCTGTTGGAACGGGGGCGGTTAAGCCGATCACGGCCGTTTCGCAGCCCCCATCACAGCGCCTCGATGGCAGCCATGGTGGGGGGCGGCATCAAGGCCCGCCCGGGGGAGGCATCTCTGGCCCATCGCGGGGTTTTGTTTTTGGACGAGTTGCCCGAATTTACGCCGCAAGTGCTGGACAGTTTGCGCCAACCCCTGGAAACCGGCCAGATCAGTGTCGCCCGCGCCAATGCACATATCGCATATCCCGCCCGTTTTCAGCTGATCGCCGCGATGAATCCCTGCCGCTGCGGCTCTGCCGGGGCCGATGGCTATGCCTGTCGCCGGGGACCGCGGTGTGCCCGGGATTATCAGGCGCGTATATCAGGACCATTAATGGACCGCATCGATCTGCAGATCGAGGTGCCGGCGGTGACCGCCGCCGATCTGGCCCTGCCTGCACCGGTGGAGGGCACCGCCGAGGCAGCGGCGCGGGTGTTGGCGGCCCGGGAAATACAAATGCACCGCGCTGAAAAATATGGCAATGATGCTGGCACCGCTACCAATGCGGAAATGCCAACGGCCATGTTGGAAAAACTGGCCAATCCGGACGAGGCCGGGCGACAATTGCTGATCCAGGCGGCCCAAACGATGACCCTGACGGCCCGGGGCTACCACCGGGTCTTGCGCACGGCACGCACCATTGCCGACCTTGAAAACTGCGATGGGGTTCGCCGGGTTCATATTGCCGAGGCCTTGGGCCTGCGCCGCCCGGTCCAGGCGGCAGATCAAACCGGCATTTCCATACCCGGCGTCAAGGTTTCCTAAACGTCCCTTTGTTATACCGCCCCCATGGGATATACATTTGATACATACTTCACGCATATGAACGATTTGGCGGTTTGCCGGGATGCAGAGCGCCGTATCCTTAGCGTCAATCCGGCTTTCACCCGCATTTTCGGCGGTGAACCCGAAGACTGGGTGGACCGTCGCTTTGATGGGGCCGTCTCCGGGGCGCAAATCGGCGCCTTTCATGACAACCGCGCCTATGGCCACGTGCTGGCAGAGGGACGCACCTATTGGATTGAATGGGACGAAGCCCCCTTGCCCCAGGGCGGCTCGATCGCCATTGGCCGTATCAATGCAGACCGGCGAACATCGCACCGCGCCGCCGCTGCGCCCGAGCGGGACCGTCGGCGCAATAAAAGCTCGGTCATGGTGCCCGCCGACAATTTGAAAAAAAAAAAGGCCAAACCGGCACCGCCACCGGCCAGCCTGTCGACCCCTGAAAACCCGGCAGAGACTGCCCCACCCCCGGCACCCGATCAAACCGCCCCGGTGCCAGCGGCCCCAACGCCCAGCCACACCCGCATTCTTCTGGTCGAGGATGATCCCTTGAGCGCCAAACTGGCCATGGCCTTGCTGGGCCGGGAAAACTGTACCGTCATCCATGTTACGGATGGCAATGAAGCGCTGGATCTGGCCCGTACGCAAATTTTTGATCTGGTCTTTATGGACATGCGCATGCCCAAAATGGATGGGCCCAGTGCCTGCCGTGCCATGCGGGCCCTGGGTGGGCCGTGGAAAGACATCCCCATTATTGCCCTGACCGCCAATGCCTTTGAGGAAGATCGCAAGGCCTGTCTGGCCGCCGGCATGACCGGCTTTGTGACCAAACCCATTGATGCCCAAACCCTGTTGGCCGTACGACAGCGCTGGACCTTGGATGAAAAGCAGGCGAAACTCGCATAAGTTTTCTCTTGTTCAGGCCAATTCATGTCTTCCCAAAGCTCCTCTGACGCGCGCCCATCGCTTAAACAGTCTCTATCCATGCTGGGTTGGCGACGATCTTTGGTCATGCTCGCTTTGGGTTTTTCGGCAGGTCTGCCGATCTTGCTGGTGTTTTCCACCCTGTCGGCCTGGTTGCGCTATGAAGGGGTCAGCCGTTCGGCCATTGGCTTTTTTGCCTGGGCGGGACTGGCCTATACTTTCAAATTTCTTTGGGCACCGCTGGTGGACCGACTGCCGATCCCGTTTTTAACCCGCCGACTGGGGCGACGCCGCTCGTGGATGCTGGTCGCACAAATCGTGCTTTTTGGCGCCATTGCCTTTGCCTCGACCACCAATCCCGGCCAAAATCTTTTGCCCGTGGCATTGATCACGGTGGTGATCGCCTTTGCCTCGGCCACCCAGGATATTGCACTGGATGCCTGGCGCATTGATGTGGCCCGCGTCGAGGATCAGGCTTTGCTGGCAGCCATTTATCAATGGGGGTATCGCTTTGGCATGATTGCGGCAGGCTTTGGCGTATTGGCCATGGCCGCGGCCCATGACTTTCATTTTTCCTATCGGGTGCTGGCGCTTATGATGCTGGTGGGGCCGATCGGGGTATTCTTTGCGCCCGAACCCAAACCGGCCGAACCAAAGAGCGGCGGCGTGGATATTGTGCACAAAATTGCCGGTCATAGTGCTATTGGCGAGGCCACAACCTGGCTGTACACGGCGGTCATCGCGCCCTTTGCCGATTTTGTACAGCGTTATCGCGGTCTGGCCTTTTTCATACTGGCCCTGATCGGTCTGTACCGGCTGACCGATTTTGTGATGGGGTTCATGGCCAATCCGTTTTATCTGGATATGGGATATACGTTGGGGCAGATCGCCACCATTTCCAAATTTTACGGCATCTGGGTGATGCTGGCCGGGGCTTTGCTGGCCGGAATTGCCGCCAATCGCTGGGGTGTTTATCCGGTTCTTCTGGCCGGGGCCATTTTGGGCGCGGGGTCAAACCTGGGCTTTGCCTGGCTGGCCCTGCAAGAGCCCCAGACCACCAAGCTGATCGCGGCGATCACGCTGGAAAATCTTTCTGCGGGCTGGGCCGGTACGGCGCTGATCGCCTATATGTCCAGTCTGACCAACCGGGCCTTTTCAGCCACCCAATACGCACTGTTCAGCTCATTCTATGCCTTGCCGGGCAAGCTGTTTGGCGGGTTTTCCGGCATGATGGTGGACAAGCTGGGCTATCCTTTGTTTTTCGTCACCACCGCGGTGATTGGCATACCGGCGATTCTTTTTGTGTTGTTGGCCATGCGCTGGACCGCGGTGCGGGCGCTGGCCAGTGCCAAACCAAAAATCACGTAAAAACCTCAGTTGTCGCCGCTAAGGTCATAGGCGGCAATGGCCGCCATATTGACAATATCGGAAACCGTGGCCCCCAGACGACAGATCTGTACCGGGTTTTGCAGCCCGGTCAGCAAGGGACCGATCACCGTATTATCGCCAATACTGGCCAGCAATTTGGTTGAGATCGACGCCGAATGCACCGCTGGCATGATCAGCACATTGGCCGGGCCGGTCAGGCGCGAGAACGGGAACAGGCGCTGGGTGGTCGGGTCCAGCGCCACATCGGCGGCCATTTCACCTTCATATTCAAAATCCAGATCATCCCGGGCATCCAGGATTTCCACTGCCTCGCGGATTTTATTGCACCGCTCGCCCCCCGGATTGCCAAAGGTGGAATAGGCCAGAAAGGCCAGCCGCGGGGTAAAGCCCAGCCGCCGCACGGTGCGGGCGCTTTCAATGGCAATTTCCGCCAGATCCTCAGGGCCTGGAAATTCGGTCACATTGGTATCGGCGATAAACACCGTATGGCCTTTGGAAAGGGCGATCGACATGCCCATAATCCGGGCGCCGGGTTTGGGGTCGATGGCGCGCAGCACATCTTTGAGCGCAATATCATAATTGCGGGTAATGCCGGTTACCAGACCATCGGCATCGCCCAGTGCCACCATACAGCTGGAGAAAATATTGCGGTCATTATTGATCAGGCGCTGTACATCGCGGGTCAGATACCCGCGCCGCTGCAGGCGTTTATAGAGATAATCAAAATAGTCCGGATTGCGATCCGACAACATGGCATTGCAGATCTCCAGATCGGTGCTTTCATCCAGCCCCACCAGCTTCATATTGCGCCGCACCTGTTGTTCACGGCCGATCAGTATGGCCTTGCCAAAGCCCTGGTTCTGAAAGGAAAAGGCGGCGCGGATCATGGCCGGCTCTTCGCCTTCGGCAAAGACAATGGTTTTGGGGTCATTGCGCACCACCCCATGGATGCGCTGGATCAGCCCCGCGGTGGGGTCAAGACGGCGCGCCAGCTGGTTCTGATAGGCATCCATATCGCGTATGGGCTTGCGGGCCACACCACTGTCCATGGCCGCCTGAGCCACAAAGGGCGGCACAAAGGAAATCAGCCGCGGATCAAAAGGGGCAGGAATGATATATTCACGGCCAAAGCATGGCCGCGCCCCGTGATAAGCGGCGGCCACTTCATCGGGCACGTCTTCACGCGCCAGACCGGCCAGCGCATGGGCGCAAGCCACTTTCATTTCTTCGTTTATAGTGCGCGCGCGCACGTCCAGCGCACCGCGGAAAATATAGGGAAAGCCCAGAACATTATTGACCTGATTGGGATAATCGGACCGCCCGGTGGCCATAATGGCATCCCGGCGCACCGCCATCACCTCTTCAGGGGTGATCTCCGGATCCGGATTGGCCATGGCGAAAATAATCGGCTGATCGGCCATGGATTTGACCATGTCCTGGGTAATTGCCCCGGCCGCCGACAGCCCCAGCACACAATCGACCCCCTCCATGGCTTCTTCCAGGGTCCGCAGGTCCGTATCGCGAGCATGCATGCGTTTCCACTGGTCCAGATCATCGCGATCCTTGTGCACCACCCCGTCCTGATCCACCACAATGGCGTTTTCGTCCTTGACCCCCAGGCTTTTGACCAGATTGAGCACGGACAAGCCGGCCGCCCCAGCCCCCACCAGCACCACTTTCAAGTCTTCCATTTTACGGCCCGTCAGATGCACCGCATTGATCAGGCCCGCCGAAGCAATAATGGCGGTGCCGTGCTGGTCATCATGAAACACCGGAATATCCAGAGCGTCGCGCAACTCACTTTCGATGATAAAACATTCGGGACTTTTGATATCTTCCAGATTGATCCCGCCAAAGGAATTGCCAAAGCGTTTGACGCATTCCACAAAGGGCGCAATCTCGGTTTCCTCGATCTCGATATCAATGCCATCCACATCGGCAAAGCGCTTGAACAGCACCGCCTTGCCCTCCATCACCGGCTTGGAGGCCGCCGGGCCAAGATTGCCAAGACCCAAGATCGCCGTGCCATTACTGACCACGGCAACGGTGTTGCCCTTGGCGGTATATTCGTAAACCAGATCCGGGTTTTTGGCGATTTCGCGAACCGGCACCGCCACCCCCGGTGAATAGGCCATGGCCAGATCCCGCTGGGTCGACATGGGTTTTGAGGCCGCTATCTCGATCTTGCCGGGCTGAGGGTATTGATGAAAGGCCAGAACCTCTTCATCCGAAAACATATGTTTTTTACGCGCCATGACTGATTCGCTCCGATTCAGTAAGGCACCCACGTTAGGCGCAGCTGGTTTTGCACGCAATCATACTTGCGTCCAAAAAAACCGCCTCTAGTTTATGCACCATGGTCAAAGCTAAAAAATCCGCGCCCACGCCTATGATGGCCCAGTATCTGGCCATTAAGGAAAGCGTCCCTGATGCGCTGTTATTTTATCGCATGGGCGATTTTTACGAACTGTTTTTTGATGACGCCCGCGCCGCCTCGGCGACCTTAGGCATCGCCCTGACCAAACGAGGCAAACATCTGGGCGAAGATATTCCCATGTGCGGCGTGCCCGTGGCCGCGGCACAAACCTATTTGCCGCGCCTGATCGCGCGCGGTCACCGGGTGGCCATTTGCGAACAGACCGAAGACCCCAAAGAGGCCAAAAAACGCGGCGCCAAGGCCGTGGTCCGCCGCGAGATTGTGCGCATTGTCACCCCCGGCACCCTGACCGAAGACAATCTGTTGGAGCCGCGCCAGGCCAGCCGGGTTTGCGCCCTGCACCGGGATGGCACCGGGGCATGGGGTCTGGCCTGGGCGGATATTTCCACCGGCGAGTTTTGTGCCAGCCAGACCGACCATCTGGGAGCCGAAGAATTGCTAAGCGCCCTTGGCCCCCGTGAAGTTCTGGTCCAGGACAGCGCAGATGCGAAGATACGCGAGCGCATAGACCTGGCACTGCCGGGTCTGGCCCCCACCCCCCTGCCCGCCAGCCATTTTCGCCCGCGCCAGCATTTATCCGCCCTGTGTGCCGCCTTCGGAGTCAGTTCGCTGGACGGTTTTGGTGATTTTTCCATGGCCGAAAAGGGGGCCATGTGTGCCCTGCATACCTATTTACAGATTACCCAGGCTGGCCAGCCCTCGCGTTTGGCACCGCCCGTGCATCTGGACCACAAAGGCTGGATGGCCATTGACCCGGCCACCCGCGGATCACTGGAATTGCTGACCACGCTGGCGGGCAAGAAAAAAGGCGCCCTGCTGGATAATCTGGATTGCACCTTGACCGCCGCGGGGGGGCGATTATTCGCCGACCGGCTGACCCGGCCATCACTGGATTTGCAGATCATGGCTCGCCGTCATGATGCCATTGCCTGGTTCACCGAAGAAAGAGGCATATTGGAAAAAGTGCGTACGGCCTTGCGCCATTGCCCGGACGGGGAACGGGCATTATCCCGCCTGACCCTGGGGCGCGGCGGGCCGCGGGATCTGGCCGCCATTGCACAGGTTTTGCAAAACGGGGAAACCTTGAACGCCATTTTTCCCACCTCGCCGCTTTCGGCCCCGCCCGAAGAGCTGGCCACCGCCTTGCAGGCCATATCCCTGGCCAATGACAGTGCCGCCGGAGTGCTGGCCCGGGATCTGAAAAAGGCGTTGAATGCCGAATTGCCGCTTTATACCCGCGATGGCGGTTTTATCGCCAAAGGCTGGTCGGCGGCGCTGGATGAAACCCGCGCGCTGGGCCGCAATGCCCGCCAGGTGATTGCCCGCCTGCAAGCCGACTATGCACGTCTTTGCGATGTGGCGTCCCTGAAGATCAAGCACAATAATGTGCTGGGCTATTTTATCGAAGTGACCCCGCGCCACGCTGATAAATTCATGACCGAGCCACTCAGCACACAATTTACCCATCGCCAGACCCTGGGCAGCGCGGTGCGCTTTACCACCAGCGAGCTGGCCGAGCTGGATGCCAAAATCGCCGGGGCCACCGAACGCGCCCACGCGCTGGAGCTAGAAATCTTTGCCGACTTTAACGCCCGTATCAATGATATGGCCGCCCAGATCCGCAGCCGCGCCGCCGCCCTAGCCGCCATTGATGTGGCCGCCAGCGCCGCCCATTGGGCCATGGTGCACAAGGCGGTGCGCCCCGTTTTGGTGGAAGAGCCGGTATTTGTCATCGAAGGGGGCCGCCACCCGGTGGTGGAAAGCGCGCTCAAGGCCGAGGGCGACACCCCCTTTACCGCCAATGATTGCGCCCTGGATGGCCGCGCCGAGACCCATCCGCGTCTGTGTTTTGTCACCGGGCCCAACATGGCCGGTAAATCCACCTTTTTGCGCCAAAACGCGCTGTTTGCCATCATGGCCCAGGCGGGATTGTTCATCCCGGCGCGGGCCGCACAAATCGGCGTGGTGGACCGGGTGTTCAGCCGGGTGGGCGCCGCCGATGATTTGGGCCGGGGGCGATCCACCTTTATGGCCGAAATGATCGAAACCGCGGCCATTCTTAATCAGGCCGGGCCACGGGCGCTGGTCATTCTGGACGAAATCGGCCGGGGCACCTCGACCTTTGACGGGCTGGCCATTGCCTGGGCGGTGGCCGAACATTTATATCGGATCAACCAGTGCCGCGCCCTGTTTGCCACCCATTATCACGAACTGACAACCCTGACCGGTACGCTATCCGGGGCCGCCAATCTTTCCCTGCGCGCCCGCGAATGGGAAGGCGATCTGATCTTTTTGCACGAAGTGGTCAAAGGCGCGGCGGATCGGTCCTATGGCGTGCATGTGGCCCGCCTGGCGGGCCTGCCCGATGCCGCCATTACCCGGGCCAGCGAAGTCCTGGAACGGCTGGAAAAAGGCAAATCCTATAAAAGCCCGGCTTTGAGTGATTTACCCCTGTTTCAGGCCCCGCAAAGTGCGCCAACACCGGCAAAACCATCACCAGCCTTAACAAGACTGCAGGAGCTGCGCCCCGACGATCTATCCCCCCGCGAAGCGCTGGATGCGCTGTACCAGCTGAAAGACATGCTGGCCGAGGACGGCTCATGAGTGGGCACAAACCATCCTTAGAAAAACTGACAGCGATCCGCGAGGAAGGCCTGAAAAAGGCAAAGGAAATCCTGATCGACACTCGGGACGGCCTGTTGGCCGCCCGGGCGCTCAGCGCCACCCAGGATGATATTATCGTTTTGGCGTTTTCGGCGCTGAGCACCTCCATACTTGAACATGATACCACGCTCAGCACCGCGCCCTTCTGTCTGTGTGCCACCGGTGGTTATGGCCGCGGCGAGCTGGCCCCGGGGTCCGATATTGATCTGTTGCTGTTGCATGATGACAACCCGCCCGCGGCCCTGGAGACCGCCTATACGGATCTGTTATATCTGTTGTGGGATATGGGCTTGAAAGTCGGCCATGCCCTGCGCCAGCCGGAAGAGTGCGCCAAAATTGCCAAGGATGATCCGGTCAGCGCCGCCGCCATGATGGATGTGCGCATGCTGGTCGGCAATCCTGAACTGGCCAAAGACCTGCACCGCGCCCTGACCGCCAAAAGCACCGCCAAGGCGGATCGTGCCTTTATTGCCGCCAAGCTGGAAGAGCGGGACGAACGCCATGTGCGCCAGGGCTCCACCCGTTATATGGTCGAGCCGAACATCAAGGAAGGCAAAGGAGGCTTGCGTGATTTGCAAACCCTCGGCTGGCTGGCGCGTCGGCTGGAACCCCAAAGCAAGACCACACGAGAGGCCTTGGCACACTTTTTGGATCGCCAAAGCCTGCGCCAGTATGATCAGGCCCTGCGCTTTATGTGGACGGTACGGTTCTGGCTACACCTGATCACCGGGCGCGCCGAAGAACGGCTCAGCTTTGATCTGCAACCCGAACTGGCCCGGGTAATGCAATATCGCGATACCCCGGCAGCGGAACGTCTGATGAAGGCCTATTTTTTAAAGGCGCGCGATGTGGGCATTATGACCCGAGTGTTTTGCGCCCATCTGGAAATGATTGCCGCCAAACGGGCCCCGACCGGTCTTAGCCGGTTTTTCCCGCAACGCCGAAAGACCTTGAAAACCCGCGGCTTTGTCACCGAAGCCGGGCGGTTGGATTTTTATGCCAAAACCGTGGTGCGCAAAGACCCGATCAATCTGTTGCGCCTGTTTGAAACCGCCGACTCCATTGGCCGTGATATCCACCCGGACGCCTTGCGCACCGTGCGAAAAAATCTGTCACGCATCAATGGGGCGTTTCGCGAAGACCCGGCCGCCGCCGAGGTTTTTCTGAACTGCCTGCGCCAAAGCCGCGATCCGGAAACCCTGTTGCGCCTGATGAGCGAAAGCGGGGTATTGGGCCGTTATCTTCCAGAATTCGGGCATATTGTCGGGCGCACGCAATTTAACATGTACCACCGCTATACGGTGGATGAGCATACCCTGCGGGCCATTGGCATTTTGCATGATTTGCTGGCCAAATCCTCGAAAAACGGGCCCGAATGGGTGCCGCCCATCGCCCGGGCCGTGGAGAACCGTACCGTGCTGTATCTGGCCATGTTGTTGCATGATACCGGCAAGGGCAAAGGCGATCAGCAAATCGCCGGGGCGCAGGCCGCCAGGACCGCCTGTGAACGGCTGGGCCTTAGCGAGGATCAAACCCGTCAGGTAAGCTGGCTGGTGGGTAATCATTTGTTGATGAGCGATACCGCGCAACGGCGCGATCTGGGCGATCCGCAGACCATTTTGGATTTTGCCAAGATCGTCCAGACCCCGGAACGGCTGCGCCTGTTGCTGCTCTTGACCATTGCCGACATCAGTGCCGTGGGCCCAGAGGTATGGAATGGCTGGAAAGACCGTCTGTTGCACGAGCTGTTCGAAGCCACGGAAAGCCTGTTTCGCGGCAAAGCGGCCCGTAATCTGGAAACCCTGCAACAGGATGCGCAAAACCGTGCCGGGGTGGCACGTCAGGCATTTTTATCCAAATGCAAGGACAAGGCCTTTGCCCGGAAATGGGTCACGGCGTTAGGCCCCTCATATTGGACCGCTTTTGAAGAACAAACCATTATCCGCCAAGGTCTTTGGGTGGCCCAATTGGCCCGGAATGGCCAGCAAAGCGGCATCTTTTTAGAAGAACTTCCCTCCAACGCCAGCACGGTAATGCGGGTATTGGCCCCCGATGCACCGGGACTGTTTGCCAAAATCTGCGGCGCGGTGTGCATTGCCGGCGGCAATATCGCCGGGGCGCGGATTTTCACCACCGATGATGGCCGTGCCTTTGATGTGTTTTACATTCAGGACCGCGAGGGCCAGCCCTTTGGCCATGATAACCCCCGCGCCCTGGAACGGTTAAAAACCCTGGCCGATGAAGTGCTGGGCGGCAAACCCTTGCCCAAGGCCCGCCCGGCGCGCACCTCGCGCCGGTCCAGCGCTTTTACGGTGGTTCCCTCGGTGGTTTTTGACAATGAGGCCTCGACCCACCAAAGCGTTATTGAAACCAGTGGTCGGGACCGGCAGGGCCTGTTGTATGATCTGGCGCAGGTATTGTGGCAAAGCCGCCTCAGCATTCATTCGGCCCATATTGCCACCTATGGTGCCCGCGCGGTGGATGTCTTTTATGTTCACGAACAGGACGGGCAGAAAATTACCAGCACCCGGCGGCGCAATGCTCTTGGGGCAAAATTAAGAGACATGCTGCAAGATCGCCATCAGGAAAATCCGGCGGGCAATTTTGAACCGGCGGTGATGAGCGAGCGCCAATGAAACTGTTTAAAAATTCCCTTGTGGTTGGTGGCTTTACCCTGATCAGCCGATTGCTGGGTTTTGTGCGCGAAATGCTGATGGCCAATGTGTTTGGGGCCGGCCCCATGGCCAATGCCTTTGTGGTGGCGTTTCGCTTTCCCAATCTGTTCCGTCGCTGGTTTGCCGAAGGGGCGTTCAACTCGGCCTTTGTGCCGCTGTATGCCGGCAAGCTGGAAGCCGATGGGCAGGACGCCGCCGACCAGTTTGCCCGCGAAGCCTTGTCGGTTCTTTTGACCTCCTTGTTGATCCTGATGCTGGTCAGCGAGCTGGCCATGCCCTGGATCATGCGCGTTCTGGCCCCGGGGTTTTTACAGGAACCCGGCCTCTTTGCCAAAACCGTGCTCTTTGCCCAGATCACCATGCCCTACATTTTGTTTATGTCGCTGACCGCCATGCTGAGCGGGATTTTGAACGCGCATTTACGCTTTGCCGCCGCCGCCTCGGCCCCCATCATTCTGAACATCGTGCTGGTCTCCATCCTGCTGAGCAGTCCGGCCGAGCCAGCAATGGCTGCCCTGTATCTTAGCATCGGGGTCGGCGTATCGGGGCTGTTGCAGGTGTTGGTGGTGGTGCTGGCCTGTCGTCATATCGGCATCAAACTGGCGCTGGTGCGCCCGCGCCTGACCCCCGGCGTGCGCCGTCTGATCGCCCTGGGGGTGCCCGGCGCCATTGCCGCCGGGGTGGTGCAGATCAATCTGGTGGTGGGGCAGGTTTTTGCCAGTTTTCAGGAAGGGGCCGTAGCCTGGCTGTATTATGCCGACCGGCTTTATCAATTGCCATTGGGGGTGGTCGGCATCGCCATGGGGGTGGCATTATTGCCCGGCCTGTCGCGCCAGGTGCGCGGCGGCGATGAAAAGGGGGCCGCCGATACTTTGAACGAAGCGCTGGTGCTTTCCGCCGCCTTGACCCTGCCGGCGGCCATCGCGCTGGGGGTATTGCCGGTTTATTTTATCGAAGGGGTGTTTTTACACGGGGCCTTCACCGGCCAGGATGCCATGGCCACCGGCCATGCCCTGATGGCCTATGCGTTCGGCCTGCCATCCTTTATCATGATCAAGGTCTTTGCCCCGGGGTATTTTGCCCGCGAAGATACCAAAACCCCCATGCAATTTGCCGCCCTTTCCATGCTGGTTAATGTCTCACTGGGGGCGGTCCTGTTTTTCTCCATCGGCTTTGTTGGTCTGGCCATCGCCACCAGTGTTGCCGGCTGGGTGAACGCCCTGGCACTGGGCATCGGACTGTGGCGCCATGGACGCTTTGCGCCGGACCGGGCGCTGGTATCGCGCCTGTTACGCCTGTTATTGGCCGCCATGGTAATGGGGATCGCCCTGGTCATGCTGGCAGAGCCTTTGCGCACCGCCTTAAACACCATGCCGTTTTATCGTCTGTTGAGTGCCGTATCAGTGGCCGTGAGCGGGGTGCTGGTCTTTGCCTTGGCGGCGCTCATGACCCGGGCGGTCCGCCTGCACGAGATCAAATCATTGCTGCGCCGTTCTTGACCTGACCCAAGACCTTGGTTACGCCGCATTAAACTTAAAGAAAAGCGGACACCATGAGCACACCATCAACACCTTATCGCGGCCCGGAACGGGTTTTTTTCCGGCGTACAGCCCACCGGGGCGCTGCACCTTGGCAATTATCTGGGCGCCCTGAAAAAATTTGTCGCGCTGCAGGACACCCATGACTGTGTGTTTTGCGTGGTGGATTTACACGCCATCACCGTGCCGCAAGACCCCAAGACACTGGCCGACAATACCCGCAAAATCACTGCTGCCTTTCTCGCCGCCGGGCTGGACCCTAAAAAGGCGGTGATCTTTGTGCAAAGCGCCGTGCGCGCCCATAGCGAGCTGGCCTGGATTTTCAATTGTTCGGCGCGCATGGGATGGCTGGAACGCATGACCCAGTTCAAGGACAAGGCCGGCAAGGACAAGGAACGTGCCTCGGTGGGTCTGTTTGCCTATCCGGTGCTGCAGGCGGCCGACATTCTGGCGTACAAGGCCACTCATGTACCCGTGGGCGAGGATCAGAAACAACATTTGGAGCTATCGCGCGATATTGCCGAACGCTTTAACCGCGATTATGACGCACCGGGGTTTTTCCCGCTACCGGAACCGCTGATCAAGGGACCCGGCGCCCGGATCATGAGTTTGAAAGACGGCACCAAGAAAATGTCCAAATCCGATCCATCGGATCTGTCGCGCATTAATCTGGAAGATGATGCAGACACCATTGCCCGCAAGATCAAAAAAGGCCCGCACCGACCCGGACCCGCTGCCCGAAAGTGTGGAGGGCCTGAAAGGTCGCGATGGGGCCGCCAATCTGGTGGGTATTTATGCGGCCCTTGCCGGGATCAGCGATCAGGCCGTGCTGGACGAGTATGCCGGTCAGGGCTTTGGGGCCTTCAAACCCGCCCTGGCCGAGCTGGCCGTGCAGTCCATCACCCCCATCGGGCAGGAGCTGGCCCGGGTGAATGCTGATCCGGTACAGATTGACCTTGTGTTAAAAGATGGGGCCGAACGCGCCAGCGCCATCGCCGAACCGATTATGGAAGAGGTGCGCCGCATTATCGGCTTTTGGGGTGCCTAGGAGAAAAATATGAGCCTTTCAGGAAAAACAGTATTTATCACCGGGGCCAGTCGGGGCATCGGCCTGGCCATTGCCAAGCGCTGTGCCCAGGAGGGGGCCAATATTGTCATTGCCGCCAAATCGGCCGAGCCGCACCCCAGCCTGCCGGGCACCATTTATACCGCTGCCGACGAGGTCCGCGCCGCCGGGGGCGAGGCCTTGCCATTGGTGTGCGATATCCGTTTTGAGGATCAGGTCGAAAACGCGGTGGCACGCGCCGTCAGCACCTTTGGCGGCATTGATATTCTGGTCAATAACGCCTCGGCGATTTTTCCGCGCGGGGTATTGGA
Source organism: Robiginitomaculum sp. (assembly GCA_030949705.1). Classification (GTDB taxonomy): domain Bacteria; phylum Pseudomonadota; class Alphaproteobacteria; order Caulobacterales; family Maricaulaceae; genus Robiginitomaculum_B. The sequence goes on from JAUZSF010000026.1 coordinate 66,498, forward strand.
TACGCCGATGAAGCGCTTTGATCTGATGCATCAGGTGAATATGCGCGGCACCTATCTGACCACACAGAAATGCCTGCCGCATTTGATGAAGGCGCAAAACCCCCATGTGCTGATGCTCTCGCCGCCCCTGGACATGCAGGAAAAATGGTTTGCCCCACACACCGCCTATACCATGGCCAAGTTTGGCATGAGCCTTTGCGTGCTGGGCATGGCGGGTGAGTTTCGGGAAGAAGGCGTGGCCTTTAATGCCCTGTGGCCACGCACTGCCATTGCCACGGCGGCCATTGCCAATATTCTGGCCGGGGAAGAAGGTATGAAAATGTGCCGCACACCAGAAATTCTGGCCGATGCAGCCTATCTGGTCTTTACGCAAAATGCCCCCGCGTTTTCCGGTAATTTCCTGATCGATGATACCTTCCTGTACGAACACGGCGTTACCGATTTCACCCCCTATCTGGTGGACCCGGCACAACCCTTATTACCAGATTTCTTTGTCCCCGAAGAAGGCTATCCCGCGCCCCCCGGCGTGAAAGTACTGGATGTGCAATTAGGTCAATGAAGACCGCCCTGTTCAGCCATTCTGATTGCCTGAAGCACGTGGAAATCCCCGGCCATGCGGAACAGCGCGCGCGCTTAAACGCCGTGCTGGATGCCCTGCACGCCGCGGATTTGAACCTTGTGGAGCACGAGGCACCTCTGGCCAAACGTGAAGACCTGTTACGGGTACACGATGCGGATTATGTGGATCAGATCCTTGATAACGCCCCCCCTGGAGGGCTGGAAACAACTGGACCCTGATACGGCGCAAAGCCCGGGTTCGGCCGAGGCCGCCTTGCGCGCCGCCGGGGCGGTAATCGCCGCCATAGACGGGGTTATGGCGGGTGAATATACCCGCGCCTTTTGCGCCGTTCGCCCGCCAGGTCACCATGCACGCCCAGGTTCCGCCATGGGGTTTTGCCTGTTTAACAGTATTGCCATCGCCGCCAAATATGCCCGCGATGTGCATGGCTTTGCCCGCGTGGCGGTGATTGATTTTGATGTGCATCACGGCAATGGCACCCAGGAAATGTTTTGGGACGAAACAGGCTTGTTATATGCCTCCCTGCACCAGGAAGACTTTTACCCCGGCACCGGCAAAGCGGATGAATGCGGCAAGCGGGGCCGCATTATCAATGCCCCCTTGCCCGCCGGAACGGATGGCACCTCTTGGCGACAGGCTTATGAAGACCATATCCATCCGGGCTTGCAGGACTTTGCACCGAACCTGATCCTGCTCTCGGCCGGTTTTGATGCCCACCGGGATGACCCCTTGGCCCAGTTCAACCTGGACAGTACAGATTTTGTCTGGATTACTGACAAGTTGGTTGCACTGGCGAAGGAAACTGCAAACGGGCGGGTTGTATCCGTGCTTGAGGGCGGTTACGACTTGGCAGCGTTGGGCCGGTGCAGCGCAGCGCATGTAAAAGCGCTGGGTAAGGCATGAGGGGTTTACCGCGTCGGGCAGTAGAGCACCCCAGGGAAACAGCATGACACAATCATCAGGTGCCAACGCACATGCATCACCGACTTCGCAGAGGCGAAGCGGCTCCATTGTGCTGGCCCGTCATGGCCGTCCCGACACCGACAAATCCCATTGGGTCGATTCAAAGGGATATTACAAATGGTGGTGCGGCTATGATGAAAGCGGCCTGGACCTTAGCTCACCGCCACCGCAAAACCTGTTGGAGGTTGCCAAGAACGCCCAGCATATTTTTGCCAGTGATTTGCGCCGCTCACAGGAAACCGCCGCCGCAGTTGCAAATGGCAAGCCGGTTGAATACGACCCAGTCTTTACCGAGGCCCCTTTGCCGCCACCGCCATTTCCGTCCTTCATTCGCATGCGGCCACCACATTGGGACATCTGGTCACGCAGCCTGTGGTGGCTGGGCTATACCGGTGGATTTGAAAGCCGTGCAAGTGCCGAAATCCGCGCCTTTGCCGCCGTGGACAAGATTGATCCGCTGGCCCGCGCCGGTGACAATGTTCTGGTATGTGCCCATGGATGGTTCAACCGCATGATGCGGCCCGCCCTGGTGGCCAATGGCTGGAATTGCGTATATGACGGGCGGGATGATTATTGGTCATTTCGGCGTTATGAACGCGCCGACGGTCATTGATTACGGAGCCATCATGACATCAGCGCAAAAAATTGAAGACCTGAACTTCGAAACCGCCCTGGAAGAGTTGGAAAAAATTGTTCAGAAACTGGAAAGTGGCGAGGTGGAACTGGAACAATCCATCGCCATGTATGAGCGGGGCGCGGCATTGAAGGCCCATTGCGAGGGCAAGTTGAAAGCCGCCAAGCTGAAAATTGAAAAAATCGTACTGGATGCCGATGGTACGGCCAGTACTGAACCGGCCAAGATCGACTAAAATGGAAACCCAGGACACTTTCAACGATCGACTGGAAAACATTGCCGACAAGGTCACCGTAGCCCTGGATGCATTGATCCCGCCCGTTGCCGGACCGGAAGGCCAGTTATTGTCCGCCATGCGCTATGCGGCGCTGGGCAATGGCAAGCGGATCCGACCTTTCTTTGTGCTCGAATGCGGGCGTCTTTTTGACATTAACGAGCGCTCATTGCTGCGGGTTGCCTCGGCGGTGGAATGCATTCACGCCTATTCGCTGATCCATGATGATCTGCCGTGTATGGATGATGATGATTTGCGACGCGGGCGCCCCAGCGTACACAAGGCCTATGACGAGGGTATAGCGGTGCTGGCCGGTGACGCCCTGCAATCCCTGGCCTTTGAAATCATCAGTGATGAGGCCACCCATACCGGCCCCAAAGTGCGCGCCGAGCTGATCCATAAACTGGCGGTGGCGTCGGGGGCGCGCGGCATGGCCGGCGGCCAGGCCATTGATGTATCGGTCAAAAATAACGCCCTGGAAATGCCCTTGATTGCGCGCATGCAACGGATGAAAACCGGGGCCCTGTTTCAGTTTTCCGCCGAAGCCGGGGCCATTATGGCCCAGGCCAGTTCCGATGCCTTTGCCGCGCTCAGTGGCTTTGCCCACGATCTGGGACTGGCCTATCAGATTGCCGATGATCTGCTGGACGCTGAAGGCAAGACCAGTGAAACCGGCAAAGCGGTGGGTAAGGATGCAGAGAAGGGCAAAGCCAGTTTTGTGCTGGCTTTGGGGCCCGAACAGGCCCGGGCCCGGGCCCGGATGCTGGCCGGTCAGGCCAAGGCCCATTTGGAATTTTTTGGGCAAAATGCCTCAATTTTGCGCCAATCCGTTGATTTTGTGATAGAACGGACCGGATAGAGCACGTTTATATGACAATACCACCTTCCATACTGGACCGGGTCAACATACCCGCCGACACCAAGGACTTTAATATTGGCGAATTGCGCGAACTGGCCGACGCGGTGCGCGCCGAAGTCGTGGACGCAGTTTCGGTCACCGGCGGCCATTTGGGGGCCGGTCTGGGCGTGGTCGAACTGACCGTGGCCCTGCACCATGTCTTTGACACCCCCAAAGACAAACTGATCTGGGATGTGGGTCATCAATGTTATCCTCATAAAATCCTGACCGGACGCCGGGACCGTATCCGCACCTTGCGTCAAGGCGGTGGGCTGGCGGGCTTTACCAAACGTGCCGAAAGCGAATACGACCCCTTTGGGGCCGCCCATGCGGCCACCTCTATCTCCGCCGGGCTGGGCATGGCCGTGGCCCGGGATCTGAAGGGCGATGACAATCATGTCATCTGCGTCATTGGCGATGGCTCGATGAGTGCCGGTATGGCCTATGAAGCCATGAATAATGCCGGGGCCATGGACAAGCGCCTGATCGTCATTCTGAACGATAATGACATGTCCATTGCACCGCCGGTGGGGGCCTTAAGCGCCCATCTGGCGCGGCTGGTATCGGGCGGGGCCTATACCACCATGCGCCGTCTGGCCAAGGATATGGTCAATCATTTGCCGCGCCCCCTCAAAGAGGCGGCCCGTAAAACCGAAGAATATGCCCGGGGCATGGCCGCCGGTGGCACACTGTTTGAGGAATTGGGTTTTTATTATGTCGGCCCGATTGATGGGCATAATCTGGACCATCTGGTGCCGATTTTGCAAAATGTGCGTGACCTGAAAGATGGCCCCGTGCTGATCCATGCGGTCACCCAAAAGGGCAAGGGCTATGCCCCGGCCGAGAACGCCGCCGACAAATACCACGGGGTTTCGCGCTTTAATGTCATCACCGGTGAACAGCAAAAGGGCAAGGCCGGCCCACCCAGCTATACCAAGGTGTTTGCTCAATCCCTGATCAAGGAAGCCAAAAAAGACGATCGCATTGTCGCCGTCACCGCCGCCATGCCGGGGGGGGACCGGGCTGGACCTTTTTGGCGATGTCTTTCCCACCCGCACCTTTGATGTGGGCATTGCCGAACAACACGCGGTGACCTTTGCTGCGGGGCTGGCTGCCGATGGGCTGAAGCCCTTTGCCGCCATTTATTCGACCTTTTTGCAACGCGGTTATGATCAGGTTGTCCATGATGTGGCCATTCAGGGGCTGCCGGTACGCTTTTGCGCTGGACCGTGCCGGTCTGGTGGGCGCTGATGGACCTACCCATGCCGGGGCCTTTGATATTGGCTATCTGGGGGCCTTGCCGGGCATGGTGTTGATGGCCGCCGCCGATGAGAGCGAGCTGGCCCGCATGGTCGCCACCGCCGCCAGCATTGATGATGGCCCCAGCGCCTTTCGCTATCCGCGCGGCAATGGCATCGGCATTGAAATACCGCAAAACCCGGCAATTCTTCCCATCGGCAAGGGGCGGATTGTCCGCGAAGGCACAACCATTGCCATTTTGTCTTTAGGCGGACGTCTGATTGAAGCCCAAAAAGCCACCGACATGCTGGAGGCCCAGGGCCTTTCCACCACCCTGGTCGATGCCCGCTTTGCCAAACCACTGGATGAAGAGCTGATCTTGCAGCTGGCGCGAGACCACGAAGTACTGATCACCGTGGAAGAAGGCGCGCGCGGCGGCTTTGGGGCCTTTGTGCTGGAAATGCTGGCCACCAAGGGCGCGCTGGACAAGGGGCTTAAAATCCGCACCCTGACCTTGCCGGATATTTTTATTGATCAGGACACCCCCGAACGCATGTATGCGACCGCGGGTCTGGATGCCGAACATATCGCCAACAGTGCTCTGAACGCTTTGGGACGTGATTCCATAACGGTCATGGGAGCTGGCAAGCTGGCCTGAACACATCTGGGTCAGGCGTTATGAATTTGCCCCTGATCACGCTAAATTGTCGCAGGGGGGATGGATTTTCATCCTTAACGCCCCTATGTACGGCCCTGAGCTGGAAACCGAGGAATGTCTTTTTGTCTTTACTGCCAAAAATAAAGCTATCCTTCGCGATTGTGGTGTTGGGCCTGATCGGGTTTTCCACCCCTCCTGCGGCGCTGGCCAAAACCGCCGATATACCGGCGATGACCAGTGCCCTGGCCCAGGATGCGGGCTGTATGCAACACACCAGCCATGCCAATACCGGCAGAAAACACGCTTGCTGTGATCAAAATGCTGATCAATCCTGCCCGGATGATATGGATTGTGATGGCATTTGTAATGCCGTGTGCGCCAGTGCCGTATTTCTGACTGCGGCCCCCATGGCAAACCTTCATCAGAGCAAGGCCAGTGTGTATCAGCACAAATCCATACAGTTGTTTGCCTTTCAAACCACACTGAACGCCCCGCCTCCACGAAGCTGAAATATTTATGATATCGCTCTGATAGAGCGTATTGGTACCTTGGTACCCGTCTGAAAAATTTTCATTTTCGAGAAAGAGGCAAACATGACCTCCCTTTTTATCCGGTTTGTGCCGGCCACGATTGCCGCCCTGTGCCTGGCAATTCCCGCCGCCGCCCAAACACCCCTTAGCCTGGACGAAAGCGTCACCATTGCGTTACAGGCCAATGACCCCAGCGTGGCGCTTTATGAAGAACGCGCCAAGGCACTGGAAGAGCGCGCCATCGCCGACAGCCAATTACCGGACCCGGTATTTACTGCCCGCATGCAAAGCGTGCCCTTGTCCTCCTTCGATCTTAATCGCGAAGGCATGACCCAGCTGGCCCTGGGCGCACGACAGGCCTTTCCCAAGGGCAAGACCCGCTCGCTAACCCGCAAAAAGCGCTTAAGCGAAGCCCAGGCGGAACGGCGACGCAAAATCCTGACCGAACGTCAGATTGCCCTGCAAACCCGCACTGCCTGGCTGGAGCTGTATTACTGGCAGGGGGCGCGCAAAATCACCGAACAGTCCCAGGCACAGATCTCTGATCTGGGCGGCATTGCCGAGGCGGTTTTTGCTACCGGACGCAGCGCCGCGCAAAATGTGCTGCGGATCGATCTGGAAACCTCTTTGTTGGGGGCCCGTCTCATTGAGATCGACCGCAAGGCCGATGTGGCCCGGGCCGACCTGATCCGCCTGATCGGGATCGCCAATGCGGCGCGACCTTTGCCCGAAGCCTTTCCCAAATTGCCGCCCTTTCCAGACACCAAAACCATGCAGGCCGGGCTGGTGCGCCATCCCAGCGTACAGGTCTTTGATGCCAAAATTGATGCCCGGGATCGCGATGTTGATATTGCCGGCGAACAATACAAGCCCGGCTTTACCGTCGAGGGTGCCTACGGCATGCGCGACAGCCGGTCGGACTTTGGCTCCATCGGCGTGGCGCTCAGTGTACCGCTGTTTACCGCCAACCGCCAGGATCGCCGTTTAAACGCTGCCAAACGCCTGAAGGCCTCCACCCGCCTTGGCCGCGATGCCCAATTGCTGGAACTGAACCGGGAACTGGGCCGCCAATATGCCGAGTGGGCCCGCCTTGGCGAGCGCATCGCCCTTTATGAAACCGACGTGTTGAAGCGGGCCAAAGACACCGCCGAGGCCGCTCTGATCGGTTATGAAAATGAAACCGCGGATTTTGCCGAACTGGTACGCGCCGAGCTGGCTGTGCTGGATACCGAGCTGACCTTGTTGCGCCTGCGCGTTGATCGCGAAAAGGCCCATGCCGCCCTTCTCTATCTGAATGGAGAGAATAATGACTAAATCATCCAACCTAATCGTCACCGCCGTGGTGCTTGGCATCGGCCTGGCAGGCGGCTATGGCCTTGCCAAACTTTCTGGCGGCACCGCGAACACCAGCACGGCATCCAAAAGTGGGGAAAAGGAAGTCCTCTATTGGAAAGCCCCCATGGACCCCAATTTCAAGAGCGACAAGCCCGGCAAATCGCCCATGGGTATGGATCTCATCCCGGTATATGCCGGCGATGACGATGGCGGCAATGACGACAATCTGGTGCGCATTAACCCCAGCGTGCAAAATAATATCGGCGTGCGGCTGGCCAAGGTCGAACGGGCCACCCTGTACCGTAATATCGACACGGTCGGCTTTGTCCGTGCCGATGACGACAAGACCGCCATTGTAGATGTGCGGACCGAGGGCTGGATTGAAAAGCTGTTTGTCAAATCGCCGGGCGAAGCGGTGCGCAAGGGTCAGCCCTTGTTTGACCTCTATTCCCGCCCGCTGGTCAGTGCCCAGGAAGAATATTTACAGGCTGTACGCATTGGCAAAGCCAGCCTGATCCGCGCCGCCAAAAGTCGCCTGGATGCCCTGGGCATGAGCAATGCCCAAATCACCCGCATCAAGAAATCGGGTAAATCACAACGCCTGATCCGCGTATTTGCGCCGCAAGACGGGGTGATCACCATGTTGGGAGCCGGTGAAGGTGCTTTTGTCAAACCCGGTCGCCAGATCATGATGCTGGCCGATCTTTCCAGTGTCTGGGTGCAGGCCGAGGTTTTTGAAACCCAGGCCAATTGGGTGAAAGCCGGACAAAGTGTGGACATGCGCCTGGAGGCCATGCCCGGTCGGATATGGAAAGGTATCGTGGATTACGTCTATCCCACGGTGAATGCCGGAGCACGCACGGTGCAGGTGCGCCTGCGCTTTGAGAATCCTGACGGCATGTTAAAGCCGGATATGTATGCCAAGCTCAGCATGAAGGCCGACCCTCACACCGGTGTGCTGGTCATTGACCGCGAGGCGCTGATCCGCACCGGTAAATCGGCGCGAGTGATCCTGGCGCTGGGGGATGGACAGTTTCAACCCGCCAAAGTGGTGGCCGGCATGGAATCCGAAGGCCGCGTGGAAATTCTGGAAGGTTTGCTGGACGGCGAAGAAATTGTGGTTTCCAGCCAGTTCCTGATTGATAGTGAGGCCTCCTTGCGAGGCACTACCTTGCGCATGTCGCCACCATCGGTGGATACAGACATTGTGGCGGAAACCATGGGCGTGGTGGAATCCATCATGCCAGACCATGGCATGATCACCATTGCGCATCAGCCGATTGACGCCTTTGGCTGGCCTGCCATGAGCATGGCCTTCATGACCAAGCCGGCATATCTGGACGATATCAAGGTTGGCGATGCGGTGCATTTCAAATTGAGCGAAAAAGCCAATGAGAACGGCGATTTTGTCATCCTTGCCATCAAAAAAATGCCGGTAAAGGCTAGTAAGGAAGGAATGAAACCATGATTCCCGCCCTTATTCGCTGGTCCATTGGCAACCGTTTTCTGGTCATCATGCTGGCGCTTCTGCTGGCCGGGTGGGGGGCTTATACCCTGAAAAACACGCCGCTGGATGCCATTCCTGATCTGTCTGATGTACAGGTTATCATCAAAACCTCTTACCCCGGTCAGGCCCCCCAAGTGGTCGAAGATCAGGTTACCTATCCCCTGACCACGGCCATGCTGGCGGTACCGGGGGCCATCAATGTGCGCGGCTATTCGTTTTTTAACGACAGCTTTGTCTATATCATTTTCAAGGACGGCACCGATCTTTATTGGGCGCGGTCCCGGGTGCTGGAATATCTCTCACAGGTGGCCCCCACCTTGCCGCCAACCGCCAAACCGGCGCTGGGGCCAGATGCCACTGGCGTTGGCTGGGTTTATCAATACGCCCTGGTGGATCGCACTGGCGGTCATGATCTGGCGCAATTGCGTTCGATCCAGGACTGGTTTTTGAAATACGAGCTGCAAACCGTGCCCGGGGTTTCCGAAGTGGCCACCATTGGCGGCATGGTCAAGCAATATCAGGTGATTGTCGATCCGGATAAATTGCGCAGCTATAATATCCCCCTGTCCAAAGTACGCACTGCCATACAGCGGGGTAATCAGGAAACCGGTGGCCGGGTGATCGAAATGGCCGAGGCCGAATACATGGTCCGGGCTTCAGGATATATCAAATCCGAAGAGGATCTGCGACTGATCCCCCTTAAAGTCACCAAGGATGGCACGCCGGTTCTGCTCAGAGACGTGGCGCAAATCCGGCTGGGACCAGAACTGCGTCGGGGCATTGGCGAGCTGAACGGTGAAGGTGAAGCCGTTGGCGGCGTGATCATTATGCGCTTTGGCGAAAACGCCCTGCGCACCATTGATCTGGTCAAGGAAAAGCTGGAGGTGCTAAAGAAAAGCCTGCCCGAAGGGGTGGAGGTGGTCACCACCTATGACCGTTCGGCCCTGATCGAGCGGGCGGTGGATACCTTGCGCGAAAAGCTCACCGAAGAGTTTATTGTGGTCATCCTGGTATGCGCCGTATTCCTTTTTCACTTACGATCAGCGCTGGTGATCGTGCTCAGCCTGCCGCTGGGCATTCTGGCGGCCTTTATTGTCATGAACATGCAGGGCATTAATGCCAATATCATGTCCCTGGGCGGTATTGCCATCGCCATTGGGGCCATGGTGGATGCGGCCATTGTGATGATTGAAAATATGCACAAGCATATTGAACGAGAACCCTTAACCCCCCGAAAACCGATGGCGAATTGTTACCGAAGCCGCGGTCGAGGTGGGCCCGGCATTGTTTTTCTCTTTGCTGATCATCACGTTCAGCTTTGTGCCAATTTTTGCGCTGGAAGCTCAGGAAGGACGGTTGTTCCATCCGCTGGCCTTTACCAAAACCTATGCCATGGCCGCGGCGGCGGGGTATTTCGGTCACCCTGGTGCCGGTATTGATGGGGTATTTCATTCGCGGCAAGGTAATGCCCGAACACAAAAACCCCATTAACTGGCTGTTGATTGCCGGCTATCGCCCGTTCATCAATGTGGTGCTCAAACACCCGGTCATGATGATCGTGGCCGCCATGGTGGTCTTGGGCAGCGCCGCCTTGCCGCTATCACGCATGGGCGGCGAGTTTATGCCGGACCTTGATGAAGGCGATTTGCTGTACATGCCCAGCGCCTTTCCAGCGGTTTCGGCGGGTAAAATGGCCCAGATCATTCAGCAGACCAACAAGCTGATCATGACCGTGCCCGAGGTGAAAAGCGCCTATGCCAAGGCCGGGCGCGCCGATACCGCCACGGACCCGGCGCCGCTGACCATGGTGGAAACCACCATTCAGTTAAAGCCCAAGGATGAATGGCGACCCGGCATGACCACCGCCAAGTTGAAGGCAGAGCTGGACCGCATTGTGCAGGTACCCAGCCTGACCAACGTATGGATCATGCCGATCAAGAACCGCATCGACATGTTGGCCACCGGGATCAAAACCCCGGTGGGCATCAAGGTGGCCGGGCCGGATCTGAATGTCATTGGCGACATTGGCATGAAGATCGAAGAGGTAATCAAGACCGTGCCCGGCACCGCATCGGTTTATGCCGAACGGGTTACCGGCGGGCGCTTTATTGATGTGGATATTCGCCGTGCCGAGGCGGCCCGCTTTGGTCTGAACGTCGCCGATGTTCAGGACGTGGTACGCACCGCCATTGGCGGCATGACCATCACCCAAAGTGTCGAAGGACTGGAGCGTTACCCGGTTAATTTGCGCTATCCGCGCGATTATCGCGACAGTCTGGCCAAGCTGAGAACCCTGCCGGTGGTGACCCCTCTGGGGGCGCAAATCCCGCTGGAACGTCTGGCCGATATATCCATATCCGGCGGGCCGGGGGTGATCCGCAGCGAAAATGCCCGCCTGAATGGCTGGATTTATGTAGATATTGCCGGCCGCGATATTGGTTCCTACGTTGCCGACGCCAAAGAGGCGGTGGCCAAAGGCATTGATCTGCCGCCCGGCTATTCGCTGAACTGGTCCGGCCAGTATGAATATATGGAACGGGCCAAGGCACGGCTTTCCGTGGTGGTGCCGGTCACACTGGTAATTATCCTGCTGTTACTGTTCCTGAACTTTCGCCGGGTGACCCCGGTGCTGATCATCATCAGCACCCTGCCTTTGGCGCTGGTGGGCGGTCTGTGGCTGATGGATATCCTTGGCTACAATATGTCGGTGGCCGTGGGCGTGGGCTTTATCGCGCTGGCCGGGGTTTCGGTCGAGATCGGCGTTCTGATGATGGTCTATCTGGAACAGGCATTGCAGGCCCAACGCGACATTGCCGAACGCGAGGACCGACCCTTCACCTTGGAGGATCTGCGCGCCGCCATTATCGAAGGGGCCCTAATGCGGGTACGCCCGATCATGATGACCGTGGCCGTGGTCATTGCCGGCCTGTTGCCCATCATGATGGGCACCGGCACCGGATCAGAGGTGATGCGCCGCATTGCGGCGCCCATGGTCGGTGGCATGGTCAGCGCCACAATACTGACCCTGTTGCTGATCCCGGCGGTATTCCTGATCTGGAAACGGATCGGGCTTAAACACGCTCTAAAATAAGGCAATAATTATTTGCCGGCATTGGTATGGTCGTGCGCAGGGTTAGTCCCTGTGCACGACCCGCCGATACCACATCATCCAGATCGCGCACCCCCCATTCAGGATTACGAGAACGCAGGCTGGCATCAAAATCGGCATTGCTGGGGGCGGTATGTTTGCCGTCTATCCGATAGGGCCCGTACAGCACCATCACCCCGCCCGGGGCAAGGTGGCGCGCCGCGCCTTTCATCAAACCCAGAGTCGCCTGCCAGGGGGAAATATGGATCATGTTGATATTGACGATGGCATCAAAGGCGGGCGGCCAGCCTGTTGGTTTTTTTACCGTCAAGCCAGGATGGGCTGCATACATCCAATTTCTGCGCCTCATGGATTTGATCGCTCATGCCTTTGTAGGCCCGCCAGGCATTAATGCTGGCAATATGGTCCGGGTCCAGATCGGTTGGCCACCAGGTCAGGTTTGGCATTTGCCCGCAAAAATGCACCCCGTGCTGACCAGAGCCCGCGGCAATCTCCAGCACCGTGCACGGGGTTTGTGGCAATACGCTTTTGAGCACTTGTGCGATGGGATCCGCATTGCGCCTGGCAGAGGGAAAATCGAGCCGTTGATCGGTCATGACATGCTCACCCCTGTACCCGTTCTATGGACCATTGGATCAGGTTTTGTGGATCCGTGATGTCGGCCTGTGTATTCATGCTGTGTTGCACCACCAATTGTTGGGTGCGTTGCGGCGGCGCCCCGGCGGCCAGATAGACCGAGGGTTGCAATTCGATCTGTCCGGTGGGGCAATGAAAGCGCCAACCTGTACCATCTGGCAAGATCAACAGCATCTGGAATTGATCACGCGCAAAACTGGCCCGCACCTTGGGATGCAGATGAAACCGCAAGGCGCAATTAAGCTCTACTGGCCCGGCCATTTTCTGAATATCCCGGGGGCGAAATACCCGGTCTTCACCTGTAATGGTATTCCCGTCTTCGCTGACCAATACCTGACGATGATGGATCAGGCCGTAACGGTGCAAATACCCCCCATGGCTGGCCTCCAGGTGGGTACCCTTGCCCGGTTCCAGCTTGCGCCGCGAGGGATTGGCCAGTCCCCGTTGACGCAATCGTGGCCCCAGCAAGGCAGAGCGCAGGCCGAACGAGCGAATTTGTGCCGATGAGGTATCATTGATGACCAGGGTTGAATGCGCCGCACTGGTCCGCACCGCCAGATGCCATTGATCCGGTTGATCCTCGGACCAGCCACAATTGACGATCAGGCGGCCGCCCGGGGTACTTAGCTCCAGCGCCAGCGCCCCGGCATGGGCCTCCTGGCTAAACCGTTCCGGCGGGGCCCGCCCCGTATCCATAATCAATACCGAGGCATCGGTTTTCACCCGCTGATAGCCGGAATGCGGGGCATAGGTAAACGCACTTTCGGGAATGGATAGCGCCCGTAAAATCCGTTTGGTCGTCAGGGCATGGCCCTCGCCGCCACCATTAAAGGCGCTTAAATGCCCATCGGCTGCACATAAAAACCGCACCATGGGGGCCAGCCGCGCAAGCGTTTTTTGCAGATCTTCGGGAACTGGCAAGTGTTGGTATTCCAGCAATTGCTTTAGCGAGACCAGATCGCACAGCGTCAAGGTCGCCATTTCCGGATTGCGCGAAACATGCCCACCATCGGGCAGAATCTGTTCTGCCAATTGTACGCTCAGCAAAGCCAGTCCGCGTTCCATAAACCGTGCTGCGCCCGGCACCACCGCCCCGGTAGCCACCAGTGCCATGGCAATTTGCAATCGATCCCGGGTGTCCGAAGCAATATCGCTTAGAGAATGCAAATAGGTGATCTGACGGATCAGGCATTCCCGGCGGGTCTGGCCCTGCTGATCCTCGCCCAACAGGCTCGTGCCAAAGGACAACCAGTTCAAACACCGTCGGGCGGCAATGCCCGGGGTCCAGGAAAACGGATTCCACTGGCCATAAATCTGTACCCAATGGTCTATATGCTCGCCGGCCAGCATCGTGGCATCATGGCTGTCCAGTGCCAACAGGTCATGCAGCCAGCCAAATTCATGCAACCGCGCCGCAAAGCGCCGCGATGGCACCGGCTTGGTCCATAATTCGCGGGTTTCATCAAAATGAGAAACCACACCGGCCAGAAAAAAATCGCCATGAGCCAACGCCTGCCCCTTTTGCGGGTCGGCCTCAATCAAACGTGGCAAATTGGTTGACGGGGCCTGCGTAGTAGGAAAGCGCAATACCAGTTTGCGATAGATCGGCATGCTGAACAGCTCGCCCGCCAGACGGCGGCGACCGGCTTTCCACGCTGCATTGGCAATTTCAAGAAACTGATTTTCTGCCACGGGTTATGCTCGCCATAAGTCCATAACCTTTAATGGGCGAGAGTGGCAGGAAAATCAAATGCGCCCGCACCGGAAAATCCAGATGCGGGCACTTTGAACTCAGTTAAGGTTCAGGCTCAATTATAGGCCTGTGGCGGCATTTGTTTGGGCAATACCCGGGCCCGTTCGCCATATTCCACCCAAACCGGCGTGCCATTGGCAATAGCCACATCGCCGCCCTGGGTAATGGTAATGATTTCGCCGTCCCGGTCCAGTTTGATTGTGTAGGCAAAGCCGGTCCGCTCCGTGGCAGAATTTTCGATGGCCGCGCCCAACAGACCGCCAACAATGGCACCGCCAATGGCCCCAATGGCGCTATCGCGTCCATGGCTGCCGGCTTCCTTGCCGATCACAGCCCCAAGACCGGCACCGCTAACTGCACCAACGCCGGAATTGCTGCCTTCGATTTTAATAACCCGGCTGGCAATGACCACACCGGAATCAGCATGGGTAACTTCACCGATGGCGCTGCGTTGATAGTCATTGGCCCCCAGATCCGAGACACAGCCACCAAGCACCAGTGTGCCGGCAACACTCAAAGCACCCAGTGTGCGGGTAACCGATCGAGAAATTGTCATACCATTATCCTTACTTGTCATGTTAAACCAACTGTATGTGCCTAGCCCTTAATTATAGCTCATAATGAACCAAAGCTGAACCGTTGCTGAACGGCGGCTGAACCGCACTTTTATCTCTGGCTCAGGCATGGGGCAGAAATAAGGCCTTATTGGCGTGTAAAGGCGGCAATATAAAACGCATCCAGGCCACCCTTGTCAGCCCAGGCGCCGGGGGGAATGCGAAGTTCATTCGCCTTTACAAAGGCTTGAACATAAGACAGCGCCCCGGTTTCTATGGGCAGGGGCGCCAATGGCAATTCTTTTAACGCCCGGCGGGCCACGTCTTCGCCTTCCTCTACTTGTGCCGAACACACACAATAGATCAGGCGGCCACCGGGGCGCAGCATGTTGGCGGCGGCGGTAAGAATGGCAAATTGCGTATTGGCCATATCGCGCACCTGCTCAGGGGTTTTTAGCGCCAATACATCGGGATGGCGGCGAAACACGCCCGTGGCGGTGCAGGGCGCATCCACCAAGACCGCATCAGCCAAAATCTCTGGCTTCCATTGCAGAGCATCGGCACATACGCTTTGCACCTTCAGGCCCAGCCTTTTCATATTCTGGTTCAGCCGTTCCAGCCGGGAGGATGATCGTTCGACCGCGGTCACCTTTGCGCCACTGGCCGCCAATTGGGCGGTCTTACCGCCCGGCGCCGCACAAAGATCAATAACATTTTCCTCCGCGCCAGCATTCAGGATCAGCGCCGGTAGCGCAGCGGCAACGTCCTGAACCTGCCAGGCCCCCTCCGCAAAGCCTGCCCATTTGGTAACATCGCCGGCCTGACGATCCGCCGGGGCAATGCGCAAGGATGGTCCGCCAATGGACGTACCATTGAGTATTTTGGCCCAGATCGCCGGGTCACGAAACACCGTCAGATCGGTTGGCTGGTCTTCTACAAGAATCTTGGCCGCATTTTCGACAGCCGCGTCGCCATAGGCTTCCTGCCAGCTTTGGCGCAACCAGTCCGGAATGTTTATGGTGGTGGGAATGTCCTTCAGACATTCCGGCCCCTCGGCCGCCACTTTGCGCAAAACCGCATTGGCCAGATGACGAAAGGCGCGGGTTTTTCCCTTGCTGGCAGCCATGGAAACCGCCTCGTTGACAATGGCAAAGGCGGGGCTGCGCAGAAATAAAATTTCGGCAGTGGCACAGCGCAAAATCGCCCGCATCAACCCGGCCTTGGAGGGTAGGGGCTTTGCCAGATAGAGAGCCAAAATGGCGTCCACCTGGCCAAGATGGCGCAGGACCGTGCCGGCAATGGCGCGGGCCAAGGCGCGATCCCGCGGGCTCATGGCCGTAAAGCCATTCGGGCCGGCAAGGAAATCATCCATGCTCTGGCCATGATCCAAAATGGCGGTGATGGCGTTCGCCGCCCATATCCGCGCCGGTGAGAGTTTTACATGCATAGGTGCGCATACCATGGGCTTTGGCGCCCTAACAGGTTTATTGCTGCAAGATCACGTGTTAATCTGCACCCATCGTTTCAGGGAGCCTTTTGCCAGATCATGACCGAAACCCAAAAGTCGCAAACGCCAGCCCCCGAAGTGGCCCGCCGTGCCTTGGCCGAGGCCGAAAAGAGGCGGCAATTGCATCAAAATGCCGATCTTCCCAAAGAGTATGGCGGCCCCAAGGGGGAGGAACCCACCCGGTTTGGGGATTGGGAACGCAAGGGCATTGCCTCTGATTTTTAATCCCCTTTTAGGGGAAGTGCTTTCGGCACAGGCCTTGCGTGTCTTAGGTTCTAATTGTTCTGAAACGGGACATGGAGAAACCGATGCGTATGCTTTCCCTGCACACCACCCTGATTGCCGGTGCCTTTTTGGCGCTTGGCATGGCCCAAGGCGGACAAGCCAGGGCTGGCCAGAGCGGGTTTTGCCTGACCGGTACCGTTAGCACGTCCCAATCGCGCGTGGATTGCACCGGACGCTGGGTCGCCGCCGATGGCACCCGTCTTGGTCCGCAATACGACGCGCGCAACACCCCCCATACGCCGCATCCCAGTTTCAGCCATACCGGTTCCACCTATCATTCCACCCAAAACGCCCATACCCCGGCCTCGGTCTGGACACCGCCAGCCCCCTATTATCCCGATGCCGGCCCGGTGGTGGTGACCCGCGGCAATCAGGACAGCGCCTTTGATGGCAATTACGATGTGTATGTGCCAACCCGCACTCATTTGCCGCCGCCACCGCCCACACAGATCATTACCGGCCGCCACAGTGCCTGTAATGAGGGTGCCCATCCCCGGACCAATGTTTATTGCGGGCACCAGGCGCCCCGTCTGCCAGACGAGGGCTGTTACAGCCTGGATGATCATGGGCAAACCATCCCGGCACCATGCCCAACCGGTGAGTCCCGGGTGTATTCCAGCAACGCCCACGCTCACGCCAGTGCCAGTGCCAGTGCCAGTGCCAGTGCCAGTGTAAACATCAGCAATGCAGCCTTTTTCAATACCCTGTCTGGCGGTGTTGGCGGCAATGCCCCCATATTCTTTGGCGGCAGCAGCACCATTATTACCAGCGGTGGTGGTGGCAGCGTGCTTTCCCGCGCCCCTCTGATCCGTTTTCGCAGTCATAACCGGGGCGGTGGCGGTCATGGCTGTGGTTGTGGCGGCGGTATGATGAGCATGGGCGGCGGCGACTGAGCATTTACCTCTGCCAAACAACCTTAACGAGAATTTCGGGCTTGTTTTGTTCTGAAGTTAGGAGTAAAATCCTATTTTCTGTGCGCCGAGCCATTGATGAAGTCTCTTTTAATCCCTCTTCTTTTGCTGGAACTGGCTGGATCCAGCCCGGTTTTATCCCGCGAAACCCTTAGCGGCCCCATCGCCGCCGAACTGGTGCGGGTGGTCGATGGCGATACATTGGCGGTGCGTGCCCTGATCTGGCCCGGGCAACATATCGACATCAAGGTCCGCCTCGCCGACATTGATGCACCGGAACTCTATCGCCCTTCCTGTACGCGCGAACGTGACCGCGCCCGGGCAGCTCGGAATTTTCTTGTTCAGCGAACCGGCAATACCGTAACCTTGCGTGCCGTGCACCTTGGCAAATATGCCGGTCGGGTCGTTGCCCGCGTACAAACTGACAAGGGCGAAGACTTATCCATCCTGTTATTACAGGCCGGGCTGGCCCGTCCCATGCATGACCGCACGGGCTGGTGCTCCAAAGATAGCGAAGGCCAGGGTTAGGAGAGAATGTTAGGCACCATCCGGGGCCGGGGTTTTGTCTGTATAGGCACAAAGGTCCGCAATGGAGCACAGCCAGCACCGGGGTTTACGCGCCAGGCACGTATAACGCCCCTGCAAGATCAGCCAGTGATGGGCATGTTTTGCGTATTTTTCCGGCAGGGTTTTCAATAACGCCTTTTCTACTTCCAGAGGGTTGCGCCCCGGGGCCATGCGGGTGCGATTGGCTACCCGGAAAATATGCGTGTCCACTGCCATGGTCGGCATGCCATATACGACATTCAGAACCACATTGGCGGTTTTTCGTCCCACCCCGGCCAGGCTTTCCAGATCCGCCCGGTTTCGAGGCACCTCGCCATCAAAGCATTCCACCAAACGCCGGGACAAAGCGATGACGTTTTTGGCCTTGGTTCGGTACAGGCCAATGGTCTTGATATATTCGCGCACCTTGTCTTCACCCAGTGCCAGCATTTTCTGGGGCGTATCGGCAACCTCGAACAAGGCCTTGGTGGCCTTGTTCACCCCCTTGTCCGTGGCCTGGGCCGACAACACCACCGCCACCAACAGGGTATAGGCATTGGTATAGTTCAGCTCGGTCTTGGGTTCCGGATCTGCCGCCGCCAGACGCGCGTAAATTTCTTCAATGGTTTTACGCGGCAAAGGCCGCGGCAGTGCCTTTGAAGATGATGTTTTTGCCATGCCCGTTTGCTTTCCTGTATTGCGTTTCAGGTTGTCTAGCCCATCCCTCCGTTCTTCCCAAGACTTTCTTTACCTGCCAGTGATAAGCTCTTTCTATGAAAAATTTTAAATTCATTCTGATCGGGATTGCCAGCGCCCTTATTCTGATGGCCGGCCCCTCCTATGCCAGCGGTGGTGGCGGGGGCGGCCACGGCAAAGCCAAGGAAAAAACCAGCGATGAGCCCAGCACCTATGGCACCAAGAAAATGTCTTCCGGCGCAGAAAATTTTCTACAGTTTTACCCAACCGCCGCGACGATATTCTCTGGTCACTCCCCCGCCGGTCTTATGCACATGGAATATGGGCTGGACATCAAAGACCAGCGCATTCGCGAACGCGCTGCCAAGCTAGCGCCACGCTTGCGCGATGCCTATGGCCGAATTCTCTCTCAATATGCCGGCAGCCTGTATACCGCCGGCGAGGTACCGGACATGCAATATCTGGCCTCCAGAATGCAGGGTGTAACGGACCGGATCATCGGTAAGGGCAATGCCCGTTTTTTGGTTTCCACCCTGATGGTGCGCGACCATTAAAGCCAACGAACTCCCCGCAAATGATATGATTGTATGGCCCTGTTGCCCGCCGGGTATAAATTTCTTTTATCCCCGCTTTTTGGAAGGGGTCATGAGGGATAAAAAGGGATAAAGGAGGGACGTTTCAGGGTCCGTTTTTTCGCATTCAGGGATAATTTAGGGGCAAGGGCAGGGACACCCAGGGGTAGCTCTTACCCCTCATTGACCCTCAAGCGTGTTATGCGGGGGATTTCTCCCTCTCCTTGGGGGAGAGGAAAGAGCTTGTTTCCATGCCGGTACGATGCTTTTGGGGCGGGGATAGCAAAACCTTGTCCCACAGGGGCGCTGGTGGGGTATAGTGCCACCCATACTTCGAGGCCCTTCGGGCTGCTGTGCACCCCCTCAGGACACCTCAGTATGAGGCGGTCGTTAAAGGAACAAGACCCTTATCCTGAGGTGCGAACGCAGAGAGCCTCGAAGGATGAAAACCAGCCCATCAACGAAAGGCACCCAACGCGTCCTGAACGGCATCCACCACGGCCTCAAAGGGCAAAAGCGCCGATTGATGGCGTTGCGGATAATCCTTGACCGCCGCCAGGGCACCAAGGCCAGCAAAGCGCCCCTTGGGCGGTGGCGCACCCTCTTTGACCATAGCGCGAAAACCATCGCGGGCAGCAGTTAGCTCATCCAGATCGGCACCAATGACGTTTTGGCCCAAAATGGCCGAGGCCGCCTGGCCCAATGCACAGGCCTTCACTTCTTGGGCAAAATCATAAACGCGGCCCTGATCGTCCAGTTTGACCTGAACACTGACCTTGGAACCGCACAGCCGGGCTGATTTTTCGGCAGATCCATCCGGATTGTCCAGCGTCCCCAGATGGGGAATGCCCGCGGCCAGGGTCAAAATGGCGGTGTTATAAAGATCGTGATCCATTAGGGAATTGGCTTTCAAAATACACTATAGATTCTACTAGATATGTGGCATATCTAAAATATGTATAGATTGTACGTAGATGAAGTGGGAAACGATGACCTTTCTCACGTAGATGATGATCGCCACCGCTACCTTAGTTTGACTGGTGTTGCGATGAAAATTGATCATGCAAGAGATCAACTGAATGTAAAGTTGAACTCACTTAAAGCCAATGTTTTTGCGCATGATCCTGATAGCCCGCTGATTTTACACAGGAAAGAAATATTACACCGTAAAGGTGTTTATCAATGCCTCAATGAGGTTGAAAAGTTGTCAGTTTTTAACGAGGCAATTTTAGATATATTTTGCAACACAGAATATGTGGTAATAACTGCGTTAATAGATAAAGCATGGATGCGAGAGCAAGCGCATTGGGAGCAAAAGCATCCATATCATTATTTAATGGAAATATTAGTTGAGAAATACGCTCAATTTCTTGAAAGAAGAAATGCAATTGGGGATATTATGCCCGAGAGCCGCCAAACTAAAAAGGATAAATTGCTTCAAAAGGTGTATGAGTTAACCAGAGAGAATGGATCTGATTTTGTTAATGCGCGTAGGATGCAATCCGTGTTGCGGTCTTCAAATTTAAAATTCCGTACTAAGAAAGATAATATTGCGGGATTGCAATTATGCGACCTTATTGCACATCCAAGTCATATTTATGTACGTCATATAATGGAACATGGTGTTAATC
Source organism: Robiginitomaculum sp. (assembly GCA_030949705.1). Lineage (GTDB taxonomy): Bacteria > Pseudomonadota > Alphaproteobacteria > Caulobacterales > Maricaulaceae > Robiginitomaculum_B. The sequence continues at coordinate 87,316 of JAUZSF010000026.1, forward strand.
TGGGAGCGTTTGCTGAACAAGTAATAAATATTCTTAATCGAGATAAATATGATCGGTCGCCTACACGCGGGGAAATTATAGGATATGGGATAAAACACCTACCCTAATACACAAAAGGCGGCACTCGCGCACCGCCCGATGGATTATGTACCATCTGAATACCAACCGCCGTAGCATTGGGTTATGTAAAATGTAGTCCATAGAAATGGCTTTGTCAATATTCACACTGCAAACCCGGCGCTAGTTTCGGCGCCAGATGCTGTGCCCGTCCTTGTCTTCTATGACGATATTCATTTCGGAAAGAACATCGCGAATACGATCCGCTTCGCCCCAATCCTTGTCTTTTCGCGCCTGCACCCGGGCGGCGACCAGCTTGTCGATGGCCTCCGCATCCAGATCCTTGTCGCCAAGGCCCTTATCGCTTTTGAACCAGACCTCTGGCTCGACCTCAAAAAGACCCAGCAATGCCCCGGCGGCCAGCATTTCACCTTTGAGCTGTGCTTTTTCACTTTCTTTTTCGGCCTTGTTGGCCAAGGTGGAAAGCGTGGACAGTTTGGCCAGCGCCTGCGGCGTGTTCAGATCGTCGTGCAAAGCCGCCATAAAACTGGCCGGTGCCGGTACCTTGGCGGCTTTGACATCGCCAAGGCGGCGCAAGGTGCCATAGTAGCGGTCCAGCGTGGTTTTGGCCTGCTCCAGCAAACTGCCGGTCCAATCCAGCGGCGCCCGATAATGGGCCGAGAGCAGCGCAAAGCGCAGCACTTCGCCGTGCCAGTCTTTCAATAGCTCATGAATGAGTTTCACATTGCCGAGGCTTTTGGACATTTTCTCACTGTCCATGTCCAAAAAGCCATTATGCAGCCAATAATTCGCCAACCGTTTGCCATCATGAGAACACATGGATTGCGCCCGCTCATTCTCATGGTGCGGGAAAATCAGGTCCTGGCCACCGGCGTGAATATCGATGCGGGTGCCCAGCACCGCCTCGATCATCGCCGAACATTCCAGATGCCAGCCCGGGCGGCCGCGCCCCCAGGGGCTTTTCCAGCCCGGATCATTGTCGTCCGCCGGTTTCCACAACACAAAGTCCGCCGGGTTGCGTTTATAGGCGGCCACTTCGACCCGCGCCCCGGCGATCATGTCTTTTAATCTACGCCGCGACAGCGCGCCATAACTGTCAAAGCTGGTCACATCAAACAGCACATGACCCTCTGCCTCATAGGCATTACCGGCCTCGATCAGGCGCTGTACCAGCGCGATCATTTCTTTCATATGGCCGGTGGCGGTAGGCTCGAAATCAGGTTTCAAAACATTCAGCGCCGCCGTGTCTTCACGGTAAATGCGGGTAAACTTGTCGGTGATGACATCAATGGTCACGCCCTCAGCCTTGGCGGCGGCGTTAATCTTGTCATCCACATCGGTAATGTTGCGGGCATAAACCACGTGGTCCTTGCCATATTCAGCACGCAGCAAACGATACAGCACATCATAGACCACCGCCGGGCGGGCATTGCCGATATGGGCATAAGAATACACCGTCGGCCCACACAGATACATGGTCACGCGCGTTTTGTCGGCGGGATGGAATTCGCGTTTCTGGCGCGAATATGTATCGTAAAGTTGAATGGTCATGACCTTGGTATTCTCAATTTTGTATCTGGAACTGGCTTCAATACGCATTTGCACCAATTGTGCAATGGGGGTGTACAGGATTGCCTTCACGACGTGTTCACGAAACCCTGAAATTTATTGGGGTTGAAGGTACACAAATTCAGCCCTAACTTGAAAGGGTCAAACATGACTTCACAGGGTGGGCGTTAAGCCCGGATGAACCGGCTCGACCCCCTCCCCCGCAATCTTCGGGGATTTTCCATGGATGCTTACACCAACAAGGCCGCCACCTTGCGTGCCATAAATGATCAACCCGCCCGGCCAAGTCAGGCCGAGGCCGAGGCTGCTGTACGAACTTTGCTGGCCTGGGTCGGCGATGATCCGACCCGCGAAGGCCTTTTGGACACACCCAAACGGGTGACCAAGGCTTTTGGCGAATGGTTTTCAGGCTATCAAGGCGATGCCGAAGAAATTCTGTCGCGCACGTTTGAGGAAGTTTCAGGCTATGACGATATTGTCATGTTGCGCAATATCGAAGTGCAAAGCCATTGCGAGCATCATATGGCCCCGTTTATGGGGGTGGCCCATGTGGCCTATCTGCCCGTGGACCGGGTGGTGGGCCTTTCCAAAATTGCCCGTCTGGTGGAAATGTATGCGAAGCGTTTGCAGACCCAGGAAAACCTGACCGCACAGATTACCAAGGCCATGATGGACGCGCTGCGCCCACGGGGGGTGGCGGTGATGATCACCGCCGAGCACCAGTGCATGTCCACCCGCGGGGTGCATCATGGCGGGGTGGATACGGTAACCACCCGTTTTGATGGCGTGTTCAAGGATTGCGCCGAAATGCGCGAACGTTTCCTGCGTCTGGCGGAAAACGCCTGAGGGTTTTTTCTCTACCCCTCGACACGCTCAGGATGGGGAAAACCTCAACGCCCTCATGCTGAGCTTGTCGAAGCATGAAAGGGGCATGAAAGGGGGAAGCGCTTACAGCCCTTCTAGAAAACCGATCAGTTTTTGCATGTCGGCGGGCGGCGGGGTTTCAAAGCGCAAGGTCTCTTTGCTGACCGGATGGGTGAAACCCAAAATGGTGGCGTGCAGGGCCTGGCGGCTGAAATCTTTTAGGGTCTCGCCGTGCGCATTGGTGATCTTGCGAAAGGTGCGCGCCTTGCCATAAACCGGATCACCCAAGAGCGGGCAACCGATATGGGCCATATGCACGCGGATCTGGTGGGTGCGCCCGGTCAGCAGGCGGCATTCCACCATGCTGGCCGCCGGACTGCCCACGGGCTGGCCCGGCTCTCGGCCATAGCTGTGTAAAACCTTGTAATTGGTGATGGCGTGGCGGCCGTGTTCGGATCGTGGATCGCGCACCACCGCCTGTTTCTTGCGATCATGTTGCGAGCGCGCCAGACGGGTTTCAATACGCCCCTCTTTTGGTTTTGGCCCGCCGCGCACCAGCGCCAGATAAGCGCGCTCGACCGAATGGGCGGCAAATTGCTTGCTTAACCCCTGATGGGCGCGATCGGTCTTGGCCACCACCATAATGCCCGAGGTATCCTTGTCGATGCGGTGCACAATGCCTGGGCGTTCCACCCCGCCAATACCGCTCAGCTGGCCGACGCAATGATGCAGCAGCGCATTGACCAATGTGCCGGTCCAATTGCCCGCCGCCGGGTGCACGGTCATGCCGATCTCTTTTTCCAGCACGATCAAATGCTCGTCCTCATAAAGAATATTCAAAGGAATATTTTCGGCCTCGGGCGTGGCAGCGCGCGGTGCCGGCAGGTCCAGCACATAACGCGCCCCGGGGCGCAGCTTGACCGCTGGGTCCGTGATGGCCACGCCGTTCAGGGTCAGACGGCCCTCTTCGATCAGGGCTTTGAGGCGCGAACGGGATACATCCTCCAGCGCGCCGGCCAGATATTTGTCCAGACGGCCGATCGGCTGGTCTTCGGGCACATCGATATACTGTGCGCCGGGCGCCGTTTTGGGATCATGGGTCATGGCTATGGATTAGAGGCGCAAGAACCGCTAAGCAAGGGCAGGTTATGAGTGAGGCCATTGTGCAAAAAGAAAACAATCCCAAATCCGATGTCGGCAAAATCACCCGGCGCAGCGCCCTGGCCCTGACCGGCGTAGGCGGGGCGCTGGCAGCCTGTGGACAACAAAAGCCCACGGCGCGCAAAGATGGCACAACACAAGGCATTTTCCGCCACGGGATAGCCAGTGGCGATCCTCTGCAAACCCGTGTGATTTTATGGACCGCCATCGCAGCGGATGGCCTGCCGGCCACCATCACCGCCGAGGTCAGCACAGATGCAGGCTTTGCCAATATTGTCTGGTCTGGCCTGGTTAAGGTACGCCCGCAATTAGCGGTGAACGGCATTGTTCCTTTGAAAATCGAGGCCGTGGGCCTTAACCCCGGCACGGATTATTTTTACCGCTTTCGCGAAAAGGGCGGCGAGGTTTCGCCCCTTGGGCGCACCAAAACGCTTAGTGATGGTCCGATGGATGAGCTAACCATGGCGCTGGTTTCGTGCTCGAACCATCCGGCGGGGTATTTTCATGCCTATCGTCATATTGCCCAAAGTGATCCGGTGGATGTGGTGGTGCATCTGGGCGATTATATTTATGAATATGGCCCCGGCGGCTTTGCCACCCAGGACGCCGAGGCCCTGGGCCGGGTGCCCGAACCCCCTCATGAATGCGTAAATCTGGATGATTACCGCCGTCGGTATGCCCAATATCACCGTGATCCAGACCTGCAGGCGGCCCACGCCGCCGCCCCCTGGATCATCACCTGGGATGATCATGAAAGCGCCAATGATTCGTGGAAAGGCGGGGCGCAAAACCATCAGCGTGAAGACGGTGACTGGGCCACCCGCGAAGCGGCGTCTTTGAGTGCATTTTATGAATGGACCCCCACCCGCGAACCATCAGAGGGGCAACCCCGGTCGGCGTTTTGGCGCGAGTTTGTCTTTGGTGATCTGGCCACTCTGACCATGTTGGAAACCCGCCTGACGGCGCGCTCCGAACAGGTGGATTGGAAATTGTTCCCGGTACCTGCCGATGCCGACCCCGAGGATCCTGTGGTCAAGGCCAAGGTCGCCAGTTTCGTACATGACCTGGTCGGCGATCCAAACCGGCGTATGCTGGGCGATCAACAGGGCAATTTTGTTGAGGCCAGTTTCAAACGCTCGGTCGAGGCTGGCCAGCCCTGGCAATTGCTGGGCAATCAGGTCTTGCTCGCCAAGATCAATTCCCCCAATTATATTGACGTTCTGCCGGGCTGGCTGAAATGGCTGGCCAAAAAGAAACAGCCCTTATTGTTTGAATATTTCCTGCGCTCGCGCTTTCGCCCACCCTTGAATATTGATGCCTGGGACGGTTATCCGGCAGCCCGCGAACGATTATACAATCGCGCCCGGCGCGCCGGGGCCAGCTTTATCTCTCTGGCCGGGGACACCCATGATTTCAATGCTTCCCGGCTGCGCGCCGCAGACGGCCAGGTCGTTGGGGCAGAGCTGGGAACCACCGGGGTTTCCAGCCCCGGCAATTTTGCCGATGTGGTGGCCCCCGGAGTGGATTTTGGCCGCCTGACCGAAGCGGCCAACCCGGATACCATTTTGCATGATGTGCACCATACGGGCTATATCCGCCTGACCCTGCGCCCCGATGAAGCGGTAGCGGATTATGTTTCTACCTCCAGCGTTAAACAGCCAAATTTCACTACCAAAATTCATGATCGTTTTCGCCTGAAACCAGCCCAAAAAGGTGAGGCCGTTACCTTGGAGAAAATATAATAGGACCGGCCCCCTAATCTCTTTGGTGCTTTCTTAAAGTTTAGCGTGTCCCATGGGCGTTTAACGCCAGAGGATTGCCATGCCGGATCGGGACAAGAGCCAACACCTTTTTCGCACTGCCGAGCAAGATCGCGAGATCATGCGCAAGGTGCCGCAAACGCCGCAAACCTGTTCCAGTGCCTATTGCCTGGCCTTTGATGATGCCGAATTTTTATTGCGCGATGAATTGCGCCCGGTGCGCCTGCAACTGGAACTGATGAAGGCGCAAATGGTCTTCGAAGAGCAAAACGTGGATTCTACCGTGGTGATCTTTGGCGGCGCGCGCATCCCGGCGCCCGGCACCCAGCCGGTACGCACCGATAATCCGGCCCTGATCAAAAGTCTGCAGGACAAGGCCCATTATTATGAAGAGGCCCGCCGCTTTGCCCAGATGGTGTCGCAATACTCGCTCGATACCGGCGGGCGTGACTGGATGATTTGTTCCGGCGGCGGCCCCGGCGTGATGGAGGCGGCCAATCGCGGTGCCGATGATGTGGGGGCCAAAAGCATTGGCCTGAACATCGTCCTGCCTCATGAACAGGCCCCCAACCCCTATGTGACGCCCGCCCTCAGCCTGCAATTTCATTATTTTGCCATTCGGAAAATGCAGTTTCTCATGCGGGCCAAGGCATTGGCGGTGTTTCCAGGCGGGTTTGGTACGCTGGACGAAACCTTTGAAACTCTTACCCTGATCCAGACCGGCCGCGTGGCCCCCATGCCGGTACTGCTCTTTGGGGAGAGTTTCTGGCGACGCATTATTGATTTTGAGGCCCTGGCCGCCGAAGGTACCATTTCACCCGACGATCTGAATTTGTTCTCGTTCGTGGAAACCGGCGAACAGGGCTGGGGAAAAATCAAACAGTTTTACGGGCTTTAAAAGCGGTTTTCAGCCCGTTGGCCAACGGTGTTTTATAGGCCAGAGCCGGTTTTTCAATAAAGTACCATGAAAGGGCCGCGATCAGCGCGCTTAGGGGCAGGGCCATGGCCATCATTACATAAGCATTTTGCGCATAGCCCAAATGATAGAGGCTCTGCATGATCGGCCATTGCCAGATATAAATGCCATAGGACAGATCGGGAATACGCGCCAGCGAAGCCCAAGAGGACGGCAATCCAAAGCCAATCAGCAAGATCCCGCCGGCCAGGGCAAAATTGAGCATGATTTCATAAGAGGCCGTGGGGCCAAACATGAGCGCCAACAGGGCCATGCCCAGGGCCAGTTTTGGGCTGATCCGTATAGAATGCCGCCAGGCATAAAGCGTGGCCCCCAAAAGGTAGGCGCTGGACAGGCGCGTCAGATCCATAAAGGGCTTGGAAAACACTTCCGGTATGGTTCGCACCACCATGAAGGACAAAACCGACAACATGAACAGCGCCAATACCCGCCCGCGGGACCGGGCCAGGCCGATCATGCCGATCAAGATGCTGCCGCCATAGGCGAACACTTCATAACGCAGGGTCCACAGGGAAGCAGAAAACTCACCCGGATAGGGGTTATTGGGAAAAATATGCGGCGGGCCTCCCGAAGTGTCACCAAAGGTCAGTACATCGCACAGATAACGCCAAGTTTGCGTATCAGTCAGATATGCCATGGGGCTGAGGGGGGTAAAGACCGGGCCGAAGACCAAAATCGCTACCAGGGACAAGACGATCAGGGCCGGAAACAGGCGCAAGGCCCGCGCCACCACAAAGCGCAGTACATCCGGACGGCGATCAAAAGAACGGGTAATCAGCAAGCCGGACAGGATAAAAAACCCGTTCACCGCCGCATAAGACAGGGTGATGTTGAAAAGCATTAGAGGTTCGGGGGCCGTACGACCCAGAAACACCACAAAACTGTGACCCAATAACACACCCAGCGCCATGAGAAGGCGCACCGGCGTCAGCAAATTGGCGGATCGGTCCAGTGCCTGGGCAAGGGTTGGGGGGATCGGGTGTATCGTTTTGGTGCTCATACGGGCTTTGCCCGCAAAAGCCATGCCAGAAGAAGGCAGGTTACCACCTGCCTTTCCCATCAATAAAATATAGGGGTCTGAACCCTAGGAACAGGCCCTAGCGCGGAGCCAGCACCATCATCATCAGGCGGCCTTCAACCTTTGGTTCAAACTCCACCTTGGCAGTGTCGGCAAAATCTTCGCGAACCCGTTCCAACAGAGCGCGGCCCCGGTCCTGGTGTGCCATTTCCCGGCCGCGAAAGCGGATGGTCACTTTTACCTTGTCGCCCTGATCAAAAAACCGCTGCATGGCGCGAGCTTTGACCTGATAGTCATGGACATCAATATTGGGGCGCATTTTAATTTCTTTGAGGTCAGCCGATTTCTGCTTTTTCTTGGCTTCGGAACGTTTTTTCTGTTCCTGAAAGCGCAGCTTGCCATAATCGAGGATTTTACAAACCGGCGCGGTGGGACTGGGGGCCACTTCGACCAGATCAAGGCCGGCTTCGCTGGCAGCGTCCAGCGCGGCATGCAAAGGCATCATGCCCTGCTTTTCACCATTCTGGTCAATGAGGAGAACCTGTTCGGCCTCAATATCTTTATTAACACGGGGCCCCTTTTTTTTGGTGGGGGCGGATACGACTGGACGGCGGGCTATGGTAATCTCCTTTGTGACCGCTAAACTCAAAATATTACAGGCTAAACATACCCAATGCGAGCATGCGCAACCTGTGGAACCGGCTTTATGAAGAAAGGAATGCGGCGGATCAAGCGCGCAGATCACTTTTTGGCCAGCTTAAGTCACGACCTGGACCGTGCAAAAGCCTTAAACATGCCTAAAACATCGAACACGGAGCGGGCCGACAGCGCCTCCAGCGAGGGGGTGACCAGTGCCACTTCGCCAGCGCCACGTGGTGCATGGGCGGTGGCATCCTCATGGCCCTGGTGCAAGGTAATGGTTCGCGCCCCGGCCGCGCAGGCCAGCCGGGCTGCCCCATCGGCATGGCCAACCACGGCGCGGGCATGGGTGCCAAGGGCGGCCAGCTGATAATAATCGGCGCGGGCACACAGGTCTTTGATACGCACATCAATCTGCGCCACTTCACGGGCATAAACCCGATCCGCAATGGTGCCGACCAGCGCACACCCCATACCGGTTTCAACAATGCCGCGCGCCAGGGCCGCAAATTGGGCGTTTGGCCAGCGTGGCCCGTTATCATCACGGGTTAGATTCAACAAAATAAAATCCCGCTCCAGGCCAAAAAAGGCGGGCTCCAGTGATGGCGCGCCGGCACGGCGGCGCAACAGCCAGCGCCCATCCGGTCCGGGAACGGGGGGCGTAATATGACCGCCAATTCCCACCACATCCAACAGGGCTGCATCGGCATCAATGGGGTGTGGCGGTTCCTGATTCAGTTTCCATTTGGATCGTCTGGCGGCCCCGGCAAAGGGGGGGCCAAACATGCCAAAGGCGTTTTGCAGCTGGCGGGTGCGCTTTGATCGTTCCAGGTCATAAATCCGCTCAAAGCGGCGTTTTTTCAGGGCTTGGACCAGGGTGCGCAAGGCCGCAGGATTTTGCCACAGCTCCACCGTGCTGACATCATCAAACAATGAAGAAGCCTTGGCCAAACCGGCCAGTTTGGGCACGGTTAGCAAAGTCAAACGCTCATGGGTGTTTTGCTGACGCAGGCGCTGTACCGCCGCCATGGCATCGACCAGCCTTCCCAGCGGCCCAAAACAGATAATGAGAGCGCCGGCACTCATTGGCTAATTTCCTTTACGCGTACAAATCAGGTGACGATATAGCCCAAGGGTTTTTGCACACATTGCTTTGCGAGAATAGTGCGCAAGGGTGTGTTTGCGGGCTGTTGTGCGGATTTGTTGGTGCGTATCTGTATCCAGCCTCAGGGCGTTTTTCAATACGTTGGCCAGGTCTTCGGCATTGGCAGGCTGGAAATGAAAGCCGGTTTGCCCGTCCAGAACGGTTTCCAGCGTGCCCCCATGGGCCGAGGCAACGGTAAGGCGGGCACTGGCCTGGCCTTCTACGGCAACGCGGCCAAAGGCTTCGGGCTCGATGGAGGCAGACAGCACAATATCAGCCCCGCAATAAAGTGCCGCCATGTCCTCTACATGGCCGCAAAAATGCACATAGGCACCAAGACTGGCCCGGGCCACCTGTTGGTGCAAGACGGCTACATAATGGTCTCGCCCTTGCGCATCCCCAGCCAGCACCAGATGGGCCTTGTGGCCGTCTTGATGCAATCGGGCCACCGCGTCGATGGCACTTTCCTGTCCTTTCCAGCGGGTCAAACGGCCTGGCAGAACAATCAATGGCTCGTTCGGGGCGCGGTTTATCCTCACTTTGGTGCCGGGTATGGTCGAACCGGCGGCATCCATGGTCATGGGTATGTCAAAATACACAGGCGCAACCCCCCGGGGGATCACCGTAAGGCGGCTTTCCTCTATGGCGTGCTCGTCAATAATGCGCCGTGCAATAAAGCCGGAATTGGCAATCACCGCGTCCCCGGCAGCCATAATGCTGTTATAATACCGTTTCAGCGCGGATCTGGCATTATAGGTGCCGTGATAGGTGGTCACAAAGGGCAGGTTCAGGCGCTGGCACGCCGCCTTGGCGCTCCAGGCCGGGGCGCGAGAACGCGCATGCAGTAAATCAGCCTCAAAGGCACTGGCGATTTTGACAATCTGCCCGACATTGCGCCACATCACATATGGATTTTTGGAATGCACCGGCAAATGCGCAATGACCCCGCCTGCCGCGATCACCTCATCCTCCAGCCGCCCACCGGCGGTTATGCACAAGGCCTGCCCCCCGGCTTTGCTCACGGCACGGGTGATCTCCACCACGGTGCGTTCAGCACCTCCGGCATCCAAAGCGGGTATGATCTGCACGATTTTTAGAGACACAACTCGACTTTCCTGTTTTCTTCGTGCACGTCACAATGGTGTTCAATGTGCATTCCGGCATAGCATATGGCAAATGATCTTACCTTTATAAAGCGCGAAGGCGGCGAGACGCTGGCCTGTCGTGTGCGCCCCGGCAAAGGACCAACCGTCCTGTGGCTGGGCGGTTTTCGTTCTGACATGGATGGCACCAAGGCCGAGGCCGTGGATACCTGGGCCAAAGAGAGCGGCCGCGCCTATGTGCGTTTTGATTATTCAGGCCACGGCCAATCGTCGGGAAAATTTGAAGAGGGCACCATTTCGCGCTGGCGCGATGATGCCCTGTGTGTTCTGGATGAATATTGCCCGGGCGATGTCATTGCCCTGGGTTCATCCATGGGGGCATGGATTGCCTTGTTGTTGGCCAAGGCCAGACCGGAAACAATCAAGGCACTGACCCTGATTGCCCCGGCCCCGGATTTTACCGAAAAACTGATGTGGCAGGGCTTTGATCAGGACACTCGCCGTCGGATTGTGGAACAGGGGGTGTATTATGAACCATCCGATTACAGTGACGAGCCAACCCCCATCACCCGCGCGCTGATCGAGGACGGACGGCAAAATCTGGTCATGGATGCCCCTATCGCCTTTACCGGGCCGGTCCGCATTTTACAGGGCGTACAGGATGAAAGCGTACCCTGGTCCTATGCGCTGGAACTGATGGGATGTCTGCAAAGCGAGGATATTGTTTTCAGCCTGTCCAAAAGTGGCGATCATCGCCTGTCCACCCCCGCAGACATTATCCGGCTGACCACGACGCTGGATTTGCTTTGTCAATCGCTGCAAAAGCCTAAATAGGCGAGACTGTTTTGTAACACTGCCAAGTTATTTCAGTTTTTACACTGGTTTGTGACTTGTTTTGCTCACTTTCACCCCTCACAAAGGAAGGGTGGACAAGAGGTGTGTTATGCGTAGCGTATTTGTAATCATGGTCTTCATGCTTGGTATGGTCTTGATGACCCCCGGCGCACACAGTCGCAGCATTGACGAAAGCCAGCGCTATCGCATCTGCCTTGCCAAGGCGCACAGCACCCCCTCGGCCGCCTATGAAGATGCCATTATCTGGAAAAATGAAGGCGGTGCCGGCCCGGCCCGTCATTGCATCGCCATGGCCCTGTTGGGTCTGGGGGCCTATGCCGAAGGGGCACAAAAGCTGGAATCTCTGGCCTATGCCCCCGATATTGGCGATGAAAGCCTGCGCACACAGGCCCTGATCCAGTCAGGCGAGGCTTGGCTACAGGCGCACAAGCCAAGAGAAGCTTTGCGGGTGCTGGACCGGGCGCTGGAGCGCGATCCGGATAATACTGAGGCCCACATCAAGCGCGCCCGCACGCTGATGGCCATGGAAAGGCCCATTGAGGCCCATATGGATCTGGATGCGGCCATTCGCGCTCAGCCTCAAAATGCCCTGGCCCTGCGCTTGCGTGCGGCGGTATTGCTGTTCAAAAAAGACCTCGATGGCGCCCAAAAAGACATTGAGGCGACCTTGGCCCTGGAGCCGGATAATGTCGAAGCCCTGTTGGTGCGTGGGCAAATCCGCGAGGCCAAACGCCTGCAATAAGGTTATGTGGCCGGATCGGCCCATTGGTTTTGGACCATTTCATTCTTTTCATTGGGCCGCATTTTGACGGCCAAAGCATGAAATTCATCCGTTGGCAGCAGGCATTTTAGTGCCCACACCGCCGCATCGCGCACCTGTATGCTCTCATCATCAAGACGGTCTTTGGCCGCCGGGATCAATGCCGGGTCCTGACTGTTGCCAATGGCGATCAGCACATTGCGGATAAAACGATCACGTCCGCTGCGTTTGATCGGCGAGCCGGCAAACAGCTCGCGAAACGCAGTATCATCCAGGGCACAAAGGGCCGCCAGATCCGGCAGGATGTTTTCCGCCCGGGGCCACAACAGGGCCTCGCGCCCGGTTTGGGCATATTTGTTCCACGGGCAAACTGCCAGACAATCATCACAGCCATAAATGTGATTACCCATCAGAGGGCGCAGCGCATTGTCGATCGGGCCGTCATGTTCAATGGTCAGATAGGATATGCACCGCCGCGCATCAATTTTATAGGGCGCGGGAAAGGCCTTGGTCGGGCAGATATCCAGACAGGCGTGGCAGGATCCGCAATGATCCTCGCTATGGGCATCCGCAGGCAGGTCCGCATCGGTCAGGATTACCCCCAGAAACAGCCAGGAACCAAATTCCCGCGAGACCAGATTGGTATGCTTGCCTTGCCAGCCAAGGCCCGCGCGCGCCGCCAAAGGCTTTTCCATCAAAGGCGCGGTATCGACAAACACCTTCACGTCAGCCCCATAGGTTTTGGCAAACCAGCCGGCCAAGGCTTTGAGGCGTTTCTTGACCAGCTTGTGATAATCCCCACCCTGGGCATAGACCGAAATAACGCCATTACTGGTGTGTTGCAGAGCGTGCAAAGGGTTTTCCGCCGGGCCATAATTGATGCCCAACACCATGGCGCTGCGGGCCTCGGTCCACATATGGGTGGGGTGGCGACGGCGCAACAGCGTGTCCTGCATCCATGCCATGCTGCCATGGTGCCCGGCCTCTACATAGCGCTGCAGACCGTCTCCGGCATTCCAGGGGGTGTGGGCATCGGCAATCCGGCAGACGTCAAAGCCACAGGCGCGGGCCTGGGAACGCAGGGCCGCGATATCGGATTCAGAAATCGAGATTGGCATAATGCGGAGCCGGGGGAATCCCCGGCAAGGTATCGGCAAGAAGCGGGCGAAAGGCCGGGCGGGATTTCAGCCGCATATACCAGGTTTTTGCCAGCGCAAATTCTTCCCAGGGCACTTCGCCCAGATAATCAAGACAGGATAATTGTGCCCCGGCGGCAATGTCCGCATGGGTAAGGCTGGTACCGGCCAGCCAGTCACGGGTTTCTACCAGATGATTGATATGGGCCAGATGCCAACGCAAATGTGACCGCCCCTGGCGTATGGCGCTATTGTCTGGGGCGCCGCCGCCGGTCATGGGCTTTTCCAGCCGTTCGTACAAAATATAGGCATTGACCTCGGCATGAAATTTTACGCAAAACCATTCCACCAGCCGGCGCACTTCGGCGCGTCCGGGCAGGTCTGGCGGCAATAGGGGGGGGCCGCTTCGCGGGCTTCATCAAGATATTCCAAAATTGGCCGGGCCTCGGCTACGATAACGGTGGTTGCCCCGCTTTCATCGCGCAAAACCGGTGTCGAGCCAGCCGGGTTTAACGCCAACAAGGCCGCCGGGTCATCGGTAAATTCCACCCGCGAGAGCTTGAAGGTCAGGCGTTTTTCCGCCAGCGCGAGGCGGGCCATGCGCGAAAACGGATCCAGCGGCCAATGATATAAAATACGCACGGCCTAATGCTCTCCGCCATGGGGGCTGAAATGGGCAATGCCGTGGGCTTCCGCCTCACCCTTGGGGTCCGGGTGGATCAGAATATCGGCGGCCGGATAAACCTCCAACAGGCGTCTTTCCACCTCAACCACAATTTTATGCGCTTCGGCCAGGCTGATTTTGGGGTCCAGATCCACATGGAACTGGATATGCACAAAAATGCCGGCAGCCCGAGTGCGCAACTCATGCACCGAAAGAACACCTTCGACCTCCAGCGCCAGTTTTTTTAATCTTGCGGCGTTCCTCGTCGGGCAGCTCGCGGTCCAGCATCTGGTCCAGTGCCTTGCGCGCCACGCCCCAGGCGGTCCAGACCAGCCACAGGGCAATACCCAGCCCGACCAGTGCATCGGCCCAGCCAAGTCCAAGATACAGGGTCAGGCCAATGCCCAATATGACCGAAAAATTAGCCGCCAGATCAGAAACATAATGGGCCCGGTCCCCGGTGACTGCCACCGATCCGCTCTGGCTGATAGCCTTGCTCTGCCAACGCACCAGCATGACCGTCAACACTATGGACAGCCCCATCACCGCCATCGCCAGGGGACCGTGTTCAACGATACGCGGATTGAATAGGCGCGCCACGGATTCACGAGCCACCAGGGCCGCCGAGATCGCCACCAGCAGGGCCTGAAACAGCGAGGCAAAACTTTCGGCCTTGCCATGGCCATAGCGGTGTTCACGATCCGCCGGGGCAGCGGCATAGCGCACCGCATAATAGGTGGTCAGTGAGGCGGCCAGATCCAGTGCCGAATCTGCGAAAGACGCCAGCATGGCCACGGAATGCGAAGCCGCATAGGCCCACAGCTTGGCCCCGACCAGAACACTGGCCACCAAAACCGACGCGCTGGTCGCCAGGCGCACCGAACGCATGGCCTGTTCGGGGTTGTGCAAACCGGGTCCGGAAGAGTTTGAAGCATCATGAGGCATGGCATGAGGACTTATCGTGAAGCGTTTTGCCGGTCAAACGCCAAAGACTTCCAAAGTTTAATTTGCTCATATTTGTAAATGGCCTATACCCGCCAAACGGCGGGGGCCGCGTTCATTAAACGGGAGGGAATAATGCGCATACTTTTTACAGGTTTGATGGCGGCAACCTTGCTTTTGGGGTGCAGCCCGGCGGGCGCACCCAAGGAAAAAACCGGGGCGGTCAAGCATGACGAGACGTTAAAAGAGGCGCAAACCCTGCCCTTGATTACAGATCCACCGGTCGGCAAATTACCCGCCGGTATTTCCCCTTTATCCTATGCGCTAAATCTGGTGATTGACCCGACCGCCAAGGATTTTTCCGGCAATGTGGCCATCAAGGTAGATTTGCAAAAACCATTGCAGGGGTTCTGGCTGCATGGCCAAGGGCTGAGTGTTGATCTGGCCTCACTGACCCTTTCCGATGGAACGGTCATTGCCGCCGATTATCAGGAATCCAAGGAGCCGGGGGTATCTCTGGTCACGCTGGAACGCAAGGTCGGGCCAGGTACCGGCACCTTGCAGTTTGAATTTCACGCGCCGTTTAACCAGTCTCTGGACGGGCTTTATCAGGTCAAGCGTGATGGCAGTTCCTATATCGTCAGCCAGTTCGAAGCCATTGCCGCCCGCAAGGCTTTTCCCGGCTTTGACGAGCCGCGTTTTAAGGTGCCCTTTGATATTTCGGTGACCGCCCCCAAAGGCGATGCAGTGATTGCCAATACCCCGCAAACCGGGGCAACCGAACTGAACAACGGCATGGTGCGCTATGACTTTGCCCGCACCAAGCCATTGCCGACCTATCTGCTGGCCTTTGCGGTGGGTCCCTATGACGTCAATGAATGGGCGGCCATGCCCCCCAATAGTGTGCGCGATTATCCGGTACCCTTGCGCGGTGTTGCCACCAAAGGCAATGGCGGCCAACTGGCCTATGCACTGGAAAATACCGCCGGCATTGTCGCTACCGAAGAGAAATATTTCGGCATCCCCTATCCCTATGCCAAGCTCGATCTGATTGCCGCGCCGGACTATGCCTTTGGAGCCATGGAAAATCCGGGTGCCATTGTCTTTACTGAATATTTGCTGCTGGTGGGCGACGAAGCCTCCTTAAATCAGAAGCGCGCCTATGCCTCGGTCAATGCCCACGAACTGGCGCACCAATGGTTTGGCGATCTGGTGACGCCCAAATGGTGGACCGATATCTGGCTGAACGAAGCCTTTGCCACCTGGATGGGTAATAAAACCCTTGGCCTGTGGAAGCCGGACGGCGAATTTGGCCGCTCTACCTTGCGCGGGGCGTTGGGGGCCATGAGCCAAGATGCCCTGGCCAGCACCCGGAAAATTCATGAACCAGTCACCCGCAATGCCGAGATCTGGGATGCCTTTGATGGCATTACCTATCGCAAGGGCGCCGGGGTTCTGGCCATGACCGAAAGCTATGTAGGTGAGAAGGCTTTTCAGGCCGGTGTGCGCGAACACATGAAACGCTTTGCCTTTAAAACGGCCACGGCGGATGACTTCTTTACCTCTCTTGGGGAAGGCTCCGGCCATCCAGAAATCATTGCGTCCTTACGCTCATTTGTGGACCAGCCCCATGCGCCTCGTGTGGATGTGCGTCTGGATCAGGAAAACGGCAAAACCGTTTTGCGCCTGCACCAGCGCACCTATGCGCCACTGGGCTCGACAATCAAAGGCGATGGGCGCTGGAATATTCCGTTCTGTGTATCCGGCCAAAGCGCCGGATCGCCATTCAAAACCTGCATGATGATGACCAAAAAGGACGAGACCCTGGCCCTGGAAGGCGCGCAGGCGCCCGATTATGTCATGCCCAATGCCGGTGGCGCGGGGTATTATCGCTTTACGCTGGATGAAGCCGGTTGGGACAAGTTGATTGCCAATGCCGATGCTCTGCCGGCCAGCGAAGCGCTGGCTCTGCGCGACAGCGCCACGGCGGCCCTTCGTGCCGGTGGCATGAGCGGTGATCAGTGGTTCAATGTGATTGAAAAACTGGCCGCCCACCCCGCCTGGGATGTGGTGTCGGCAGCAGTCAATGCCGTTGCCGGCCTTCAGGGGCAGACTTTTGACTGGGATGATCCGGCACTGGCCACCTATGTTCGCCAGGTCTTTGCGCCGCGTTACAAGGCAATTACCGGCAACAGCCGTGGGGATGCTCTGCTCAGAACCGCCCTGAAACGTCGTCTGGCCCTTACTGGTCATGATCCGGCGGTGCGGGGGCCTCTGGTGGCGTCAGCCAAAAAATTCATTGGCATGGATGGTGCCGATGATGCCGTCGCACTGACCCCCGAAGATATGAGCATGGCCTTTGCCGCCGCCGTACAGGATGAAGGCGCGCCATTTGTCGAGGCCTTGCGTACCCTGCTGGAAAAAGAGCGCAACCCCGCGGTTCGGGGGGCGGCCCTGGGGGCGTTAAGCGCCACCCGGGATGCCGCCATTGCGTCTGATCTGCGCGATTGGGCCATGGGAGATATCCTGACCGGGCGCGAAGCTATGGGCCTGATCGGGGGGTTGATGTTTGGCCCGCTCGCCGATGATGGCTGGGCATGGTTTACAGCGCATTTTGATGATGTACTCTCGCGCATGCCCGATGTTCGCAAATCAGCGGCCCCTGGTTTTGCCCGCGGTTTTTGCGATACGGGCAAACGTGATGCCGTAAAGGCTTTTTTCACCGCGCAAGCGGCTAAAATACCTGGCTATGAACGCTCGCTGGCCCAAACGCTGGAGGGCATAACCCTTTGCGCCGCCTTCAAGGAGGCCAAGAGTGAA
Organism: Robiginitomaculum sp.; assembly: GCA_030949705.1. Classification (GTDB taxonomy): domain Bacteria; phylum Pseudomonadota; class Alphaproteobacteria; order Caulobacterales; family Maricaulaceae; genus Robiginitomaculum_B. The sequence continues at coordinate 104,805 of JAUZSF010000026.1, forward strand.
GAACTGGCCAGGGCACTGGAATCAAGAGGCTGATCCTGAACCATGGGTGTGTTGCAGTTCGTTGTCCTGGCGATCATTCAGGGTGTCACTGAATTTTTGCCGATCAGCTCTTCTGCACACCTGATTTTGGTGCCCCAGATCATGGGCACGGTCGATCAGGGGCCTTTGATCGACCTGATGGCCCATGGCGGCTCTCTATTGGCGGTGATGACCTATTATCGCCGCGATGTGGGCAAGGTGCTGATTGGCATGGGCGAAATGATCCGGGGGCGCTTTGGTTCCGATAATGCCCGGCTGTTCTGGCTGATTGCCATTGCCACCCCGCCGGGGCTGGTGGTGGGGGCCGCCCTGTACCTTACCGGCGCGGAGGATATGCTGCGCGATCCCAAAATCATTGCCTGGGCCAGTCTCGTTTTTGCGCTGCCCCTATGGGCGGCGGATCGCTGGGCCAGCCAGAACGGCAGTGTCGAGCAAAAGGGTTGGCACGCGGCGGTACTGATTGGTCTGGCACAGGTATTGGCCTTTGTTCCCGGCACTTCGCGATCCGGCATTACCATGACCGCGGCCCGTGCGCTGGGGGTTTCGCGCACCGAGGCGGCGCGTTTTTCCATGCTGATGTCCATTCCATTACTGGCGGCCATGGCGCTGGCAGCGGGCGCATCGCTTTTTGTCCATCCGCCGACAAACGGCGCCGGCTTTGGTGATGGCCTGATTGTCTTGGTGCTTTCTGCGCTGGTCGCCTATGGGGTGATTGCCATTTTCATGCGTCTTGTGGAACGCATCGGCCTGTTACCCTTTGCGCTGTATCGCATTCTTTTATCGGCCTTGTTGTTTCTGACCCTGACATAGGGTCAGATGAAAAAATAGAGGTTTTTGGCGCGGCTCAGCGTCCTATCAATGAAGCATGTCTTGCAATGAAGACTGCGAAGTGATGTCAAACTTCATTCTCAGAGCCGCCTTATGAAAAAAGATGTTCAATATTTTGAAACGGTCATTATCGGCACCGGGTTTTCCGGACTGCTGGCGGCGATCCGTCTGAAGAAAAAGAAAATAGAAGATTTTGTCTTGCTGGAACGCAGCGCTGAACTTGGCGGCACCTGGCAGCAAAATTCCTATCCCGGGGCCGAAGTGGATGTGCCAACCGCCCTCTATTCCTTTTCTTTCGTGCCCTACCCCTTCACCAAAAAATACGCCCCGCAAAGCGAATTGCTGGCCTATACCAACCATATCATCGATAAATTTGACCTTCGCCAATATGCCAGAACCAATCAGGCGGTAACCACGCTAAGGTTTGAGGAAAGCGAAGGACTGTGGCATGTCGAGACCGCCTCTGGCGAACAGTATACCGCGCGCTTTATCATTGATACCAGCGGCGTGCTGGCCAACCCGAAAATGCCTTATATCCAGGGTGCAGAAACCTTTGAGGGTACACAGTTTCATACGGCACAGTGGGACCATTCGGTCTCTTATGAAGGCAAACGCGTGGGCGTTATTGGTTCGGGCTGTTCCGGGGTGCAGGTGGTAACCGCCATTGCCGACAAGGTAGACAGGCTCAGCGTGTTTATGCGCACGGCCGAGGGGATCATTCCCCGCTCGGATCGCACCTATGGTGCCATCGAGCGGTATTTGATCACATTGCCGGGGATCCGTCATCTGAACCGCTTACTCACGTTTTGCGTTCATGAGGCACGTTTTATCGGCTTTCGCCGCTATCCGTTTACGCAAAAACTTAGTCAGTTTTTCAAGCGCGGCTATGCGCGCACGCTCAAAAAAAACCTTGAAAAATATATCGATGATGAAAACGTGCGCGCGCACATGATGCCCGATTACGAGCTGGGCTCCCGGCGGCTTATCCCCAACAATAAATTTTTGCCGGCCTTGTCCCGCGATAATGTGGATGTGGACATTAGCGGGATCGAGCGCATTACCCCCACCGGCATTCGTACCAAAGATGGCAAGGACATTCCCCTGGACATTATTGTCTATGCCACCGGCTTTTATGCCTATTCAAATGCCAAAGAGCTGCTGTCCTTTCAGGTCTATGGCCTGAACGGCCGTCATCTGAACGAGGAATGGGAAAGCAATATCGTTTCCTATAAGGGTATTACCGTTTCGGGTTACCCAAACTATTTCAAGATCAATGGCCCCAATACCGGCACCGGTCACAGCTCGCAAATTTCGTATATGCAGACCATGGTCGATTATACGGTGAAGGCCATCTGTGCGGTAAGGCGTGATAAAACCATCAAGGCGATCAATCCCAAAAGCGAAGCGCAAAGCGCCTATGTGGCTCGTGTGAAAAAGGCCATGCAATCAACGGTCTGGCAAAATGCCACCTGCAAATCGTTTTACCGCAAAGGCATGACCGGCGACGTGACCAGCCTGTCGCCGGAATCGGTGGTTCACTTTATCTTTTCACGTAAACGCCTGCGCCTGAGTGATTATCATCTGATCAGGTGAGGGAATGGAATCCCCCAAAACAAAGCCAAATTGTCATTACCGGGCTTGTCCCGGTAATCCATCCTTCGGGCGCGCTCAGGGTGAGGGCTTTTACCAGAACTGGATTGCCCGGACAAACCGGGCAATGACACATATTGGTATGACGGTATTGCTTGTTGCCGCTAACGTAATGACGCACAAAAGCGGGCAATACGTTCACACGCGCTTTTCAGCAATTCGGTCGCGGTGGCGTAGGATATGCGAAAGGCCGGGGACATGCCAAAGGCCGCGCCCGGCACCACGGCCACCGCTTCGGCTTTGAGCAATTCAGAGGCCAGTACCGTGTCGTTTTCAATCACCACGCCGCCCGGGGTTTTGCGCCCGATCAAGGCGGCGCAATCGGGATAGACGTAAAACGCGCCCTCGGGGGTGCGGCATGCCAGCCCTTCGGTCTGGTTCAGCATGGCCACCACCAGATCGCGGCGTTCTTTGAAAACTGCATTACGCTCCGCAATAAAATCCTGCGGGCCGTTCAACGCCTCGACGGCGGCCCATTGGCTGATCGAGGTGGGATTGGAGGTCGACTGGCTCATCACCTTGCGCATCGCCGCGATCAGGTCTTTGGGGCCGGCCGCATAGCCAATGCGCCAACCGGTCATGGCATAGGCCTTGGACACCCCGTTCATGGTCAGGGTGCGATCATAAAGCCCCGGCACCGCCTGGGCGATGGTGAAAAATTCAAAATCATCATAGATGAGATGTTCGTACATATCATCGGTCAGCACCCAGACATGGGGGTATTTCAGCAAAACCTCGCCCAGCGCCTCCAGCTCGGCCCGGCTATAGGCCGCACCGGTGGGGTTGGAGGGCGAGTTCAGCACCAGCCATTTGGATGTTGGCGTAATCGCCGCTTCCAGCGCTTCGGCGGTCAGCTTGAAGCCATCTTCGATCCGGGTATCGATGATTTTGGGCGCGCCGCCACACAAGACCGCAATATCGGGATAGCTGACCCAGTATGGTGCCGGGATCAGCACTTCATCGCCGGGGTTCAAGGTGGCAAGAAAGGCATTAAACAAAATCGGCTTGCCGCCAGGGGCCACGCTGATCTGCTCTGGCGCATAATGCAGGGCGTTATCGCGCTCAAACTTTTTGGCGATGGCGTCTTTCAGTTCCGGGATCCCATCCACCGCGGTGTATTTGGTCTTGCCCGCCTTAATGGCGGCAATGGCGGCGGCCTTGATATTGTCCGGGGTATCAAAATCCGGCTCGCCGGCGCCCAGGCCGATCACGTCCACGCCCTGCGCTTTAAGCTCGCGCGCCTGTTGGGTTACGGCCAGCGTGGCCGATGGCTTAACGCGTTTTAAATTCTCGGAAAGGGGGGCTGCGGGCATGGCTTTATCTCACAAAAAGGCTTTGCCCGTTCATGAGTTCTGCCCCCGCCTTCGTCAAGTGGTCAATCGTCGTATTCCTGCCGTCTTTGCACGCCTTGCGCCACAATTGCGCTTGGATTTTCCCCAAATGGCCTCAGCCCTGCCCTATGGCGGCCTTTAAGGGCAGGCAAAAGACAGAGGCTTAAGGGAGGAAAAACGATGTCGATCAACATGCCAAGGACGATCCGCCGGACCCTGACATTCATCTTGCTGACCGCGGCCAGTTTCTGGCTGTTTGCCTGTCAGGCCAGCGCTATGGAGACACAGCGCCTGTTCGGCTCACCCCCCCAGGAGAGTATCTAATGCCCGATAAACTTTACGATGGTGGTTTGCGGTTATTCACCCTGTGTATCGGCACGCTGGGGGTTTTATTTCTGATCCGGGCGGCCTTTGCGCTGTTCGGGTAGGCGGGTATTTAAAAAAACCAGACCCTAATTCTGCCATAAAAAACATCAGCACCACCGGCACGCCGGGCATATTGATGGAACGCGCCAAGGAACTGGAAAACCTGCACAAATACAAAGACCCGGTGTTTGGCGATTGATGGCATGTTCACCCTGTTTATGAGCGTATAGCCTAGGTCCATCTGATTCGTTTGGGAGAGCGCAGATGGGCAAGGAAACCGAACAGGAACAATTCTGGCGCGGCAATTTTGGTGATGAATATGTCGAGCGCTGTCGCGGCGAGGCGGCGCTGGCGGCACGGCTGTTCCTGTGGGGCAATATCCTGCGCGCCTGTGGCCCGGTTGAAAGCGTTACCGAATTTGGGGCCAATATCGGCCTGAACCTTCAGGCCCTGCACAGCCTTTTGCCGCGGGCGGATTTACGCGGGGTGGAAATCAACGCCAAAGCGGCGGCGGAACTGGCGGCTCTTGGCTATGTGGATGTACATGAAGGCTCGCTTTTGGATACCGCTCCGGCGGAAAAAAGCGATCTTTCCTTTACCTGCACGGTGCTGATCCATATCAACCCCGACGAATTGCCCCGGGCCTATGGGCAAATTGCGGGCGCCACCCGGCGCTATGCGGTAATTTGCGAATATTATAATCCGACTCCGGTGGAAATTGGCTATCGCGGCCATACCGAGCGCTTGTTCAAGCGCGATTTTGCCGGCGAGTTTATGGATGCCCATCCGGAATTTCATTTGCGCGATTATGGCTTTGCCTATCACCGCGACCCCAATTTCCCCATGGATGATTTTAGCTGGTTCTTGATGGAGCGGAATCCGGCATAAACCTTGTATCATGCGGCAATCCGCCCCTTTACGACGCCAACCGGGCATGATGTGTACAACGCTATGAGTAATCCAGTTGCCATCACCATGAAGAACACCACCAAACGCCAAATTCTGGCGAACCTGGCGCTGTTTTTGGTGCTGGCCGCTTCGCTGTGGCCCATCGCTCAGGGGCGCATTCTGGCCCAAAGCAGCGGGCCGTTGAGCCGTATTTTATGTTCCGGACAGGCCCGCACCGCGCTAACCCCGGAGGCCCGTGAGAGCCTTGAACGGCTGGCGAGCTTGACCGGCAATCGTGATTTGCTGCCCGCGGCCCAAACCCCCATCTGCCCCTGTCAGGGGTGCTTCACCCATGGTCATGCCATGGTGTCGGTCTTGCCAACCCCGGTTTTGGTACCGGTACGGCTGGCGCGCCTTTATGTGTACAAGCAAGGCATGCAGGCCCGCCTGCGCCCCAGCCAGTCTGTGGCGCGCGCCCATGGCGCCCGGGCACCACCGTCCTCTCCTTTCTTCGCCTGAACCCAATTTTAAGTTGAAGAAATTGCCCCCGTGCCTTTGTGCGCGCGGTGCCAGAGGGATACCCCATGAAAACGACCTATTATGCCAGCGTGGCTACGCTGGCCCTCCTTGGCCTTGCCGGTACGGCAATGGCCCAAGATAAACCTGAAAACGATCTGTGGACGGATGTGATTTTGGTGACCGGCCATCGTGCGCAAAGCAGGCCAGACACCCTGGTCATCAAAACCGACAAGGCCCCGCTTTTTGCCGCCGATGCGGCGGCGCTGGCGGTGCGCATTCCCGGTGGGGCGCTGAACAATAATGGCGCCATTAGCGGTCAGATACAGTATCGCGGCCTTTATGGGTTTCGCATTGCCACCACCATTAATGGCCAGATGATCGGCTCTGGCGGGCCAAACCTGATGGACCCGCCTTTGCATTATGCGCCCTTGCCCCTGCTGGACCGGCTGGAAAGCGCCCGCGGCATTGCCCCGGTCTCCAAGGGGCCGGGTCTTGGCGGCGCAGTCAATGCGGTGCTCAAACGCGGTCAGTTTACTAATGGTCCGGATTATGAAACCCAGCTGGATGTGGATATGGGCTATCGCTCGGTAAACCATAGCGGCTTTGCCGGTGGTCTTGGGGCCATTGCCAATGAACACACGGTGCTGGAGGCCTTTGCCTCTTATGAGACAGGCGGCAATACGCGCTTTCCCGGCGGTAAAATTGCCGACACGGGGTTTGAGCGCCAGGTTTACGGGGCGGGATATGGCTATCGCGGCGCGCCCGGCAATGAGATGTTTGTAGAATATCGCCATCAGGATACCGACCATACCGGCAATGCGCCTTTTCCCATGGATATCCGGTTTTTTGATACCGATATTGTTAATGCACACGCCAAGGCCCAATGGGGCGATACCGTCCTGCAATTACGCGCCGGATACAGTTTTGTTGATCATGCGATGAATAATTTTGCCTTGCGACCTCCGCCGGCAGACAGGGCAAAATATCGCGAATCCCTGGCCCAGGCCTTAACCTGGACCTATGGCGGCGATGTTAGCAGGCCCATGGCGGGCGGGATGTTATCTGTGGGGGTGGATGGCACGTCCGAGCGCCACAATACCCGCATTATCAATCCCAATAACGCCAATTTTATTGTGCAGAATTTTAACCGCTATGAGGAAAACCGCCTTGGCGGGTTTGCGCAATGGTCTGGTGATCCACTGCCGGGCCTCATGGTTGAGGCCGGCGTGCGGCTGGATACCATCACCACCAAGGTTGGCAATGCCAATGCCAGTTTTGTGTTTCCGGCCCCGGTGCAAATGCTGGCCATGCGCTTTAATGCCAAGGACCGCAAGGTTACGGATCACAATGTGGATGTGGTATTACGCACCTCCTATACACTGAACGATCAGACGACCCTGCGCCTTGGGCTGGCGCGTAAAGAGCGCACCCCCATGTATGTTGAGCGTTATGGCTGGTTGCCCATCCCGGCCAGCGCCGGCCTGGCCGATGGTAATATCTATGTGGGTGATGTGGGCCTGAAGCCGGAAAGCGCCAAGGTATTGGATATGGGCGTGGACTGGCAGGGGCGTCATGGCTATTTTCGCCCTTCCGTTTATTACCGGCGGATCCATAATTACATTGCCGGCGTGCCCTATGATGATACGCCGGGCCTGATCAACACCGCGGTGGAAATGGTATCGGCGGCCAATGGCGATCCCACGCCCTTGCATTTTGCCAATGTGGATGCGGAACTCTATGGCCTGGATGCGGATTTTGGCTTTGCCATCGCCGGGCCATGGCGCATGGATGGGGTGGCCTCTTTTGTGCGCGGTAAACGCCGCGATATAAAGGATGATCTTTATCGCATTACCCCGCCCCGGCTTTCCACGACGCTCAGCTATATGGGCACCAACTGGTCCAGTGGCGTGCAAATGGTGGCGATGGACAGCCAAAATAAAGTCTCGCTTAGCAATGCCGAACAGGCCACCGGGGGCGTTGTGCTGATCAATCTGATGGCGCGCTGGGAAGTGAGGCCGGGTCTTAGCCTTTCCGGCGGGGTCGAAAACCTGTTTGATCGGACTTACCAGGAGCACCTTTCGGGCTATAACCGGGTGATGGGTTCTGGTGTTGCGATGGGGGATCGTCTGCCCGGTACCGGGCGCGGGGTCTATCTTCGCCTTGGCCTGAAAACATGAGGAAAAAGACCATGATCAAATTGAACCGACGCCATCTACTGGGCCTTGCCGGGGCGGGGCTGGCCCTTGCTGCCTGTGGCCAGAGGGCGGATATGGCCACCCCCAAAATCACGTTGAGCAAGGCCTGGATGCGGCCGCCGCCCGGCCGTCGCGATACCAGTGCGGCCTATCTGATCATCCAGAATGAGGGGGGGGCAGACACCTTGGTGTCTGTCTCTTCGCCGCTGGCCGATGAGGTACAAATGCATATCAGCGAAATGAAAGATGATGTGATGAGCATGCGCCGCGAGGAGAGTGTACCCATCCCGGCCCATGGCACGGTGACCTATGCGCCCGGCGGACGGCACTTAATGGTGTTTGGCATCCATGATGGGGTCAAGGCCGGGGATAAACTCACCCTGACGCTGACCTTTAAACGCGCCGGGACCATGACGGTCGAAGGCGTGGTGGGGTCCGGCCCGGCTTAGGCACGCGCTTTCAGGCGGCGCTCGATCGCATCCCAAAAAGGCACCATGGTATCTATGCCGGTAAAGCGTTTTAACTCCTGCACGCCGGTGGGCGAGGTGACGTTGATCTCGGTCATATACTGGCCGATCACATCAATGCCGACGAATAAAAGCCCACGCCGTTTCAGCTCTGGCCCGATGGCGGCACAAATCTCGCGATCCCGCGCGCTCAGCGCCACCGGTTTGGCTTCGCCGCCCACATGCATGTTGGATCGGGTCTGGCCCTTTTGTGGCACCCGGTTAAACCCGCCGACCAATTCGCCATCGACCAAAAGGATGCGTTTATCCCCGTCCGCGACCTCAGGCAGAAAGGCCTGTGCCATCACCGGCTCGCGATTAATGGCAAAAAACATTTCCAGCAGGGATGCGTAATTGCTGTCGCCCTCACGCAGCAGAAAAATCCCGGCCCCACCATTGCCATACAGCGGCTTGATGATGATGTCCTTGTGGCGGTCCCGAAAGGCGCTGATCGCCGCCTCATCCCGGCTGATCAAGGTGGGGGGCATCAGATCGGCATAAAGCAGCGGGAACAGTTTTTCCGGCGAAGAGCGCACCCATTCGGGATCATTCACCACCAGGGTATCATTGCTGATCAGCTCCAATAAATGCGCCGCGGTAATATAAGCCATGTCAAAGGGCGGATCCTGACGCATCAGCACCACATCCACATCGGTGCGCAAATCCAGCTCTACCAGATCACCTTCCCGGGCATGGTTGCCGCGCTCGCGACTGACCTTTACGGGACGGGCGCGGGCAAATATCCGCCCTTCGTCATAACTTAAGTCCGCGGGGCCATAGGTCCAGACCTGCGCACCGCGGGCCTGTGCCGCCTCGATCATGGCAAAGCTGGTATCGCCATCAATATCCACACTGGCAATGGGGTCCATCTGCACCGCAACCCGCAAGGTTCTGGCCATTTTTTATTCCTTTATTCAGCGCCGGGATTTTCCCGCGAGGCCAAGACTTAAGGGCCTAGGCAGCCCCTCGCAAGGTAGGGAAATTACTTATCCGTGATCGGCATGGCGAGAGGGGCCATGGCGGGGTTCAGATCCTTGGCCCCCATGCGCAATTGTGCCGCCTTCCAGCGCATGGCCATGGCCACCCGCGCCCGGCCTGATGGATGGTCATAAAAGATGATTTCTTCCCATTTTCCCGGTTCCAGCTTGCGATAACTGGCCAGCTTCATGGCCACGGCGGCAAAGCCATCGGGCGCGCGTGCCGCATCCAGCCCGAAAATATCGGCCTGGGCCTCGTTGGTGCGCACCATGGTATTGGTCAGCGGCGTGGCCAGCAGGAAATAGACCGACATCAACACCATGAGTAACGGCAGGCCGGCAATATCAGCAATGCCGTCTATGCCCCAGCCCTTGCCCCAGATACGCACAATTGCCGGATAGAGAAAATGCACAAAGGCAAAGCCCCCCATCAGGATCAGCCCGAAATTGATCATCAGCGAAAAACTGTGCCCCAGCACATAATGGCCCATCTCATGGCCCAACACGGCCTCGACCTCCTTGTCCGTGGCTTCGTTCAACAAATTATCGCCAAGAGAAATACGGGTGGTGCCAAAAAGGCCAGAAACATTGGCGGTAATGCGCCCTGATTGCCGCGACGTATCAAACACATAAATATTATCCGCGGGCACCCCATTGGCATCGGCCATGGCCAGGATACGCTCTTTCAGTGACCCGTCTTTCATCGGGGTATAGTCATTAAACAAGGGCGAGATAAATACCGGCGATACAAAAAATACCAGGGCCAGGAAGACAATACTCAGCCCGGTGCCCCACAGCCACCAGGTGCGCGGGGCGCGGCGCAAAATGGCATAAAAAAGCGCGGCAAAAGGCGCGCCAAAAAGAACCCCGATCAGCAGGCTTTTTACGCTTTCGCCAAACCAGGCGGCAAAACTCTGGTTGGAAAGCGCATAGGCATGCTCGCGCAGGAAATTTTCATAAAAGCTAAGGGGGAATCCCAGCACAAAAACCACCAGCGTATAGATGGCAAAAAACCCAATTACCACGGCCCAGCGCCATCGCAACGTCTTGTTTAAGCGATCCCGGATTTTGCGGGCAAAGCCGCTTTGCAACAGAACCCAGGCAATCAGGATGGCCGCCAGCACATCCACCAATTGCAGCCCGTACCCCCCGGTGAAATAGGCATCTGATCGGGCCCGGGCTTCACCGGCCACCGTATCCAGATAGGCGCGGGTGGCGGCCTCGGGCTCAAAGGGTGTGCCATGGGCATGGCTGGCGATGGCCAGCAATCCCAGAGCCATAAAAATCAATCGTGCGGCCATAGCCATATCTCCTGAGACCTGGCGTTAATTTTGCGCCGTCGGCGCATTTTGATAGCGCTTGGCCACGGTCAGATAACTGACCACTTTCTTCACGCCGGGAACCAGGCTGGCATGGCCGGTGGCGCGCTTGATCTCGCCTTCGGTGCGCACCAGGCCCAGCAGAAAAACTACTTTGTTGCGGGTTTCAATATTGATATTGACGCTGCGTACCGACTTGTCAGCCAGAATGCGAGAGCGCACCTGGGTGGTAATCCAGCGATCCTTGGCATTGCCAAAAAAGCCGCGATGCCCGGCCACCTGAATTTCATTGGCCACTTTGATCACCTTGGGGGCGGACCAGGCAATGCGTTCGGCCTCCAGGCGTAATTGCGGGGTTGGTACATTGCCCGACAATAAAACCAGCCCGTCTTCAACGGCAATGCGTACCCCGGATAAATCCCCATCGGGATAGCGGCGCATGCGCGCGCCAATGGCAATCCCGGCGCTGGTATCATCAATGCTGCGCCCCACCGATCGTTCCTGACTGGCCGCGCCGGTCACGGTGCTGACCACACATCCGGTCAGGCCCATCATCAAAGCCAGCAGCACAATTTTGTGTATATAGCTCATGGGGATCTCCAGCACTTAACCATCCGAATCAGTTTTTAGAATACCGCAGTTTTATGGTCACTGTCCGCTATCCACGCCGATTTGATATGGCGAGGCCAGAAAAATCCGCCGGTGAGGATCACATCAAAACGAATGTCAAAATCGGTAAAGTGGGGATTTTGGGCCAAAAAGGCATTACCGGCCCGCACCAGCCGGGCAGCCTGCGCCGGGTGCACCGCCTCAGTGGTGGCGCCCCGTTTTCGGCTTTTGACTTCGGCAAAAACCAGCACCCGGCCCCGGCGGGCAATAATGTCGATCTCGCCCGGACCGGTGCGGACGCGTAATTGCACAATCCGATAGCCCTTCAGGGTCAGCATAAAGGCCGCCAGGCGCTCGCCCCACAAACCGCGCCAATAGGCCAGTCGGCGGGCTTTGCGCGAACGGGGCATCATGATTGTTTTTGTAAATCGAGCGCCCGGCGATAGACCAAACGGCGGGGCTGGCCAGACATTTTGGTGATCTCATCCACCGCACTTTTCAGGCGCTGATGGGCCAGGGCCTCGGTCAGGGCGGCATCGATTTGCGCCTCATCCCACAGTTCCTCATCATCCGGCGGGCCGATGACCAGCACCATTTCGCCGCGCAATTCACTTTCGGGAATTTGTGATGCCAGTTGGTCCAGCGGGGCGCGATACAGGGTTTCAAATCTTTTGGTCAGCTCCCGGGCCAGCACGGCATCGCGCGGCCCCAATACCGTGTTCATATCCTCCAACACGGCCAGCACCCGTTTGGCGGTTTCGTAAAACACCAGACTGGCCGGGGTGGATTTCAACGCCTCCAGCGCGCGCCGGCGGGCGCTCTGGCGCGGCGGTAAAAACCCGGCAAACAGAAACTTGTCCGTGGGCAGGCCCGAGACGGTCAGCGCCGCCAGCGCCGCGCTGGGGCCCGGAATGGCATAAACCGCTACGTCCCGCTTGGCGGCCTCGCGCACCAGCTTATAGCCCGGATCCGAGATCAGTGGCGTGCCGGCATCAGAGATCAGAGCAATCTTACTTCCCTGCTCCAGAGCCTCCAGCACGCTATCGCGGCGCTGATCGGCATTGTGTTCGTGATAGGCCTCGCACTTTGGGCGCAGGCCATAGGCATCAAACAGACGGCGGCTCATGCGGGTGTCTTCGGCCAGCACCCGGTCAACCCCGCCCAACACATCCAGCGCCCGCAAGGTAATGTCGCGCAGATTGCCAATCGGGGTGGCAACCAGATATAGACCCGGTGCAAGGTCTTTGGGTCGAGGCGCATTGGTGCCTTGCGGCAAGGCGGCCGGATTAGTAGGTTCGCCGGGTATGTTGGTGACAGAGGTCATGAGTATGAGAGTGTGGACTGATTTTTGCCGTGTTGGAAGGGGGGGCGTGATCCTCCTGATCGCTGCCTTTGCGCTGGTGGCCTGTGAAAGCACCGGCCCGAAAACCGGCCCCATTGTCACGCCGCCCCCTCGTCCTGCGCCAACCCCGGCCCCGGGTCCGCAAACCACCCCCCCGCCGCAGGGGCCGGTTGAGGAAAATCTGGGGCCAGAAGGTCTGGTGCCGCCGCATATGGAAGGGCGCGATCTGGTCCGTATTGGCCTGTTATTGCCCTTTAGTGCCCAAAGTGCGGCTTTACGCAAAGAGGCCCGTTCCATGCTCAGCGCGGCGCAAATGGCGCTGTTTGAGACCGCTGACCCGCGTCTGGTCCTGTTGCCAAAAGATACCGCCGGCACGGATGCCGGGGCGCAAAGCGCCGCCCAGGCGGTGATCAAGGATGGGGCCGCCATTATCTTGGGGCCGGTACTGGGCAGTGCAGTGTCGGCGGTTTCCCCGGCCGTGGCCAGTGCCAATATCCCGATCATTGCCTTTTCCACCGATCGCAGTGTGGCCGGGAACGGAGTTTACCTGCTCAGCTTTCTGCCCGAAGCCGATGTGGCCCGCATGCTGGAATTTATTACCAAGCGCAATCAGGAGGCCTTTGAGACGCTGGCCATGTTGCGCCCCGACACGGATACCGTTGTTGAGGATAAAACCATTCAGGCTTTGGCCCTGCTCAGACCCGATAATGGTTATGGGGACCGTATCGAAGAGGCCCTTTTCAGCCTGAGTGCCAATACCGGCCTGTATATTACCGATATTGCCCGTTATGGCCGCGATTCCCAGAGCATGGCCGCCCCGGCACGCCAGATTGCCCATGTGGAAGAGCGCAAAGCCGCCATTGCCCGCTGGGAAGAGGCCGGTGGCGTTGGTGATCCGGGTCTGGACCCGGCGTTCGAGTTTTCTTTGCCGTATCAGGCCATCATATTGCCCGAAAGCGGCATTCGCCTGCGCTCGCTGGCCCCACTATTGCCGATCAATGGTGTGGACCCGAAAATCACCCAGTTCATTGGCACCAGCCTGTGGAATGATGAAGATCTGCTGCGCGAACCGGCACTGTTTGGTGGCTGGTTCCCAGCCCCCAATGCCAAGGATCGCACCAGCTTTACACAAAATTATGAGCGTAATTTTGCCGAAAAACCCAGCCGTCTGGCCAGCTTGGCCCATGACGGCGTTCTGGTGGTGGTGCCCAGCATTAGTGAGGGAAAAACCGGCGCCTATATTGACCGGGTGAAGATTGAAAACCCTGGTGGTTTTCGCGGTGCGGACGGCTTGTTCCGCTTTGATCAAAACGGCCTGGTCGAACGCGCGCTAAGCGTATTTGAAGTGCGCCCGGGCAAGTTTCGCGAAATTGACCCGGCGGCGGAACAGTTTGATTTGCCGCTGATCGACGGTGAAAAGGCAACCGTTTCTGGTTCTCTGCTAAGCCAGTAATTCCAGCACCAGCCGATCAATCAGGGCCCAGCCTTTTGGGCGTACGCGCAATATGGATTGCTCTTTTTCCAGCCAGCCATCCTCAATCAGGTTTTGCAGCTTGTCTGGGGGCACCACAAAGCCGGTACGGGCCTGTAGCTGAGCCATATCCAGCCCGGCGCGCAATCGCAACCCCATGGAAAAGGCCTCCATTACCACATCTTCCGGGGTCAGGGCGTCTTGGGTGACGATGCCCCAGCCCGTGGCCTGAACGGTGGCAATATAATCGTCCGGGCGCTTTGCCGCCACCAGAGCCAGGCGTTGATCATTGACAGTGGCACGGCCATGGGCCCCCGGCCCGACGCCGATCCAGTCGCCATTTAACCAGTATACCAGATTATGGCGCGATTGATCGGCAATGGTGCGGGCGTGATTGGACACTTCATAGGCCGGCAGGCCCGCCGCCCGGGTGCGTTCCTGTGTCAGATCATACAGCGCGGCCGAGCGTTCCTCTGGTGCCGGTTGCAGGCGACCTTTTTTGACCTGCACACCAAAGGCAGTGCCAGGCTCTATGGTCAGCGCATAAAAGGAATAATGCTCCAGCTTTAGCGCCAAAGCGTCCTTTAGGCGTTGGCCCCATATCACCTCGCTCTGGTCCGGCAGGTCATAAATGAAATCGGCGCTGATCCGCAGGTCGGCGTTTTGCGCGGCCGTAATGGCGTTGCGGGCCTCCTCGGCGCTGTGGTCCCGGCCCAGAAACTTCAGTTCCTGATCATCAAGGGATTGCACCCCGATAGACAGGCGATTGATCCCGGCGCGGGCAAAGTCCTGACAACGGGTACCGCTTAACGCATCGGGGTTGGCCTCCAAGGATATTTCCGGACCGTCAACAAAGCCAAATACCCGGTCTGCCGCCTCAATCACCGTGGCGATCTGTTCGGGCCGCATCAAAGATGGTGTACCGCCACCAAAGGACAGGCTCTGCAAGGGACCCGGCGCGGTGATGCGCCGTCCATGGCCTTCAATATCGGCGACAATGGCGTCCAGTAGATCATCATGACCGCCATCGCGATTACGATAAATATTGAAATCACAATAGGGACACAGACGTGTGCAATAGGGCCAGTGCACATACAGCCCAAAGGGGGTGGACTGCAGGGACATCAAAAGGGCTTGGCCGCCAACAGGCGCTTAAAGGCGTCGGCCCGATGGCTCATGGCGTGTTTTTGGGTCTGGTCCATTTGCCCAAAGGTTTCTTCAAACCCCAAAGGTTGAAAGACCGGGTCATAACCAAAGCCACGCGTGCCCCTTGGTGGCCAGACCAGATTGCCATCAATGCGCCCTTCAAAGATTTTTGTCTCCTGACCGGGTATGGCCAGCGCCAGGGCACAGATAAAGTTGGCGCGGCGGTCCACCATGCCCGCGTTGGCGGTGGCGTTCAGCTCGTCTTCAATGCGCCCCATGGCCATGGCAAAGTCATGATCCGGCCCAGCCCAGCGCGCCGAATAAATGCCGGGCGCGCCATCAAGGGCCGCCACTTCCAGACCCGAATCATCAGCCAGCGCCGCATGGCCGGAGGCATCGCGACAATGTTCGGCCTTTAGCACCGCATTTTGCGCAAACGTACTGCCGGTTTCTTCCGGCTCGATAATGTCCAGCGCGGCAGCACTGATCACCTCAAAGGGAAAAGGCGCCAACAGGGCGGCGATTTCCTTTACCTTACCGGCATTATGGCTGGCGATGACGAGGGTTTTTAGGGCCATATTGATCTCCTGTGGGCAAGGTTTAGCGTTTTGATACGCGCTTGTGCAGGGGCCATGTCATTTTAAATACACGCTTTTTCTTGATTGAAACTCGATATGGGTTTATCGATTAACGGGTAGATATGATTTGGCTTCGCCGACAGACCATGGAAAATGTCCGGGGGGTCGCGGTGAACAGGAAAAAAGGACGCGTGCGAGGATGAAGACCCTGGGTCGTAAATCATTCGCCAGTTTTTTAAGCGCCAGCCTTGATGTCGCCAGATGGGTTCTGATTGCCCTGTTGGCGGTCATGATTCTGGTGGGTATTCCGGCTTATATTATCGATGCCTATGTGGACCTTTCCTGGGTTACCTCGCCGCCACCGGGGGTGGTGCTGTGGCCAGGCATGCTGATCTTTATCATCAGCCTTCTGGTAGCGCTGGTGGTGGTGATGCGGTTGCGGCGTATTTTTGCCACCCTGATCGAGGGCGATCCGTTTGTGCCGGAAAACGCCGTGCATTTGCGGGTTATCTGGATGACGCTGGTCGCCTATGAGATTTTGCGTATGGTGGTGACCAGTGGGGCGGTTCTGACCTTGAATATTTTTGGACATACCGCCAATACAACGGGATTGCATGGTGGTCTGCGCCTGAATGGCTCTTTATGGCTTGCCGTGGCGGTGCTGGTGGTGCTGGCCGAAGTGTTTCGCGAAGGTGCCCGCCTGCGCGATGAACAAAAACTGACGATTTAAGGACGTAAATGGCAATTCGAGTGACATTGGATCGGGTGCTGCTGGACAGGCGCATGTCATTGACCGAATTGTGCGAACGGGTCGGGGTGACCATGGCCAATCTGTCCATCCTGAAAACCGGCAAGGCCAAAGCGGTACGGTTTTCCACGCTGGAGGCCCTGTGTCGGGAATTGCAATGCCAGCCCGGCGAAATTCTGAACTATGTAGAGGATGAGGACGATCTGGTCGTTCCCACCAAAAAAGCTGCCCAGTGATTTCTGTCTTTAATGGCGAAAATGGCGCATGCCGGTAAACACCATGGCCAGCCCGGCCTCATCGGCAGCGGCAATCACTTCATCATCCCGTATGGACCCGCCCGGCTGAATCACCGCCACGGCCCCGGCCGAGGCTGCTTGCAACAAACCATCGGCAAAGGGGAAAAACGCATCCGAGGCGGCAACACAGCCAATGGTGGCTGGCGCGCTATGACCAGCCTTTTGCGCGGCGTCTTCGGCTTTGAGTGCCGCAATGCGGGCCGCATCCACGCGGCTCATCTGCCCTGCGCCAATGCCCACGGTGGCCCCGTTTTTGGCATAGACAATGGTGTTGGATTTGACGTGTTTGGCCACCCGCCAGGCAAACAGAAGATCCTCCATCTGTTGCTCATCCGGTTGTTTTTTGGTCACCGTGCGCAGGTCATCCTTGGAGATCCGGCCATGATCACGGTCCTGTACCAAAATGCCCCCGGCAACGTTTTTAAAGCTGCGCCCCGGGGCCCCCGGATCGGCCAGCGCACCGGTCAGCAAAACCCGCAGATTGGGCTTGGCGGCAAAAATCGCCAGGGCCTCGTCATCGGCATCCGGGGCAATCACCACTTCGGTAAAGACTTCGATGATGCGCTTTGCCAGCGCCGCCGTGATCGTGCGGTTGTGGGCAACAATACCACCAAAGGCCGAAACGCTGTCACAGGCCAGCGCCTTGTCATAGGCCGCAACACTGTCATCGGCGATGGCCACACCGCATGGATTGGCATGTTTGATAATGGCAATGGCGGCCTGGGTATCGGTGTTTAATTCACAGACCAGTTCAAAGGCTGCATCGGTATCGTTTAGATTGTTATAACTGAGCGCCTTGCCCTGTACCTGACGGGCGCTGGCGATACCGGGACGGGACGGGGCGGCGCTGTAAAAAGCCGCTTTTTGGTGCGGGTTTTCGCCATAACGCAAAACCTGTTTCAAATTGCCGGTCAGGGACAGGTTTTCAGGAAAGGTCTCTTCGACCTGTTCTGCATACCAATTGGCAATGGCGCCATCATAGGCGGCGGTGCGGGCATAGGTGGCGGCGCTCAGGCGTTTGCGCAAAGCCAGGGTGGTTTTGCCCCCGTGCGCTTTCATTTCTGACAGCACCGACAGCACGTCTGACCCTTGGGTACAACAACAGACCCAGCCATAGTTTTTGGCCGCCGCACGCAACATGGCCGGGCCGCCAATATCAATGTTTTCCACACAGGTTTCAAAATCCGCACCAGACTCAACCGTGTGCTCAAAGGGATAGAGATTGATATAAACCAGATCGATCATGGCGATGTTATGATCTTTGGCCGCCTGCATGTGAGCCCCATCATCGCGCAGGGCCAACAGGCCGCCATGCACCGCCGGGTGCAGGGTTTTGACCCGCCCATCCATCATTTCCGCAAACCCGGTCAGATCAGATACATCCCGGACCGGCAGGCCATGAGCCTTTATTGCCGTGGCGGTGCCTCCGGTGGAGATCAGCTCGACCCCGGCATCATGCAGAGCCTGGGCAATGTCCAGCAAGCCGGTTTTGTCTGAAACGGATAACAGGGCGCGGCGAACCGGGACCAGATCGGGTGCAGTACGGGGGGTGGGCATGGGAGCCTCCGAATCGATCGGTATGATGAAGCCGCACTTACACCAAATGCGGATTGGGCAACAGCATCAAAGCGCGCAAAATGCTGTATACAGCGCAGGACGTGCAAGTTTCTGCCAATTCATATCAAAACATGATATAATGGCCGCGGTAGTTAGGGGGCTGAGATTGAAAACAAGGAGTCATAGCCATGCGTATTCTAACCTTGGTCCTCGCCGGTTTTGCCATGAGCGCGCTGGCGTTTAGTGCGGCCAAAGCCGCCGATTATGAATTCAGTACCAGCATTGCCGCCCCAAATGTCAAAATTGCCAGTATTTCCGTTAATATCAGTGATGATGTTAAAAACGAAAAAGTGCGATGGGATTCCCGCGATATAGAGTTGTTAAAAAAGACGCTGGTTAAAAAAGTAACCAGTCGCCTGAAACGCAGCGACCTGATGGGAGACAATGGTGCGCGCCTGGAATTAACGCTGGTTGAAATTACACCCAACCGGCCAACCATGCACGAAATGTCCAAACGCACCGGTCTGGATTATGTCTCTTTTGGTCTGGGGGGCGCCGAGGTCAAGGCGCATCTGGTGGCCGCGGATGGTACCGATCTTGGCGATATGCGCTATCGGTATTTTGCTGATTATCTTTATGATTACAGCGCAAGTGCAACGACCTGGTATGATGCCCGTCGGGCCTTTGACAAGTTTGCCCGGCGTCTGGTCAAAGAGCTGACGGCAGACCCGGCCAGCTAGGATAATTGGTCCTGCACCTAAGAGGGCAAGATCACTGCCCAATACAGCCCCGCACCGTTCAGGCGCAGGGCTGTAGAGCAGAGTTTTTTTCACCCTAGTAACGGTGCATGGGCTGGCGGTAGCGATAGCCATAACCATTGGCCGGACGGTAATAGTTCAAATACCGGACCAGCCGTTTGGTGCCACGAACAAAGCGGGCCTGGCCATAACCATCCAGACAATACCGCACGGTTACAATGGCGGCATCGCCCTGAAAGCGCCCGGTGCGCTTGACCCGAAAACAGCCTTCCAGGGGGCCATGGCCCCAGCGAATGATTTTACCGCGCACACCAAATTGGTTGATGCGGTTTAACCAGGGGTATTGCTGACGCGGGCTGTACATATAGCGATTTCCGTAACGGCCATTATTGTACATATTGTGGTTACGGTGTGATCGCTTGTTAATATATCCGTCATCGGCGTCATGGTCATTATCGGCGTATACCGGAGGGCGGACATTGCGTTTTCCATGGGCCAAGGCCGGGGTCGCTATGGTCATGCCAGCCATGCCAAAGGCGGCCAGCAGGACCATAGCTTTGCCCGGGCTAGGTTTTTTCAATTGCGTGTTCATGTTGAACTCCTTTTTGTCCCAGCTTGGGCACAGTGTGGAAGATTCAATCTGAAACACGCCTGAAGGGGCCGTTCATATGGATGAATGATCTAAATCATAAGCGCTGGCCGCCGTCTCGATAGAGCCCAGCGCCGCCTCAAAAAGGCCCCAGTCATCGGCTGTGGCAATGGCATCCCAAATGGTTTCCACCTCTTCAATCACCAGGGTGAAGGGGTTTTCTTGGTCAAAATAAGGATGTTGCAGGCGGTCGGGGCGGTCAGGAGTAAAGGTTTGAATTTCTTCACGAAAGGCGACAAAGGCTGGATCCTGATAAAACCCAAGGCGTGGCCGTGTCAGGGCTCGGCCTTCATCGGCGCCAAACCAGTCAAAGAAAAACCCTTCAAAAGGCACCTGGGTATCTTTGAGGGCTGCCAATAACGTGCGCAAAAAGTGCTGATTTTGCTCTTGTGTGCCCGGACGCAGGCCCAGCCTATGTAAAAACGCGGCGGGCAGGGCTTGGGCATAGGTCTGGGCAAAGGCCTTGTGGGCCTCCTGCAGGGCTTCCACCGGGGCCAACAGGCTGAGGGCTTCGCCAAGGCGCGCCAGATTCCAACCTACCGCCTCGCCCTGTCGGCCAAAGGCATAAAGGCCTTGGTGATCAAAATAGGCGGCGGTAAAGCCCGGCTCATAATGGGGCAAAAACCGCCACGGCCCGTAATCAAAGCTTTCGCCGTTTATATTCATATTGTCGGTGTTCAACACCCCGTGCACAAATCCGGCGGCGATCCAGCGGGCGCACAAATGGGCGCTCAACATGGCCACTCTTTCCAGAAAGGCGGCAGGGCGCTGGGCCTCTTTTAGGGGCAACAGGTCCGGCATATAATGCTCAAGACTATGATCTAGAAGGGTTTTCAAATTTTCGGTTTGTCCCAAAGCCGCCAGACGCTGGAAGCTGCCAAAGCGAATATGAGAATGCGACAGGCGCACCATAACGGCGCTGCGCGTCGGCGAAGGCTCGTCCCCGCGTATCAGGCTTTCACCGGTTTCAATCACGCTGAACACCCGCGAAGTGGGCACCCCCAGCGCCTCCAGCATGTGCGCCGCCAGCACTTCGCGCACAGCTCCTTTTAGGGTCAGTCGTCCATCGCCACCCCGTGACCAGGGAGTGCGACCGCTGCCCTTGGTGCCCAGATCCATCAGGCGTCCCCGATGATCGCGCATTTGTGCAAACAAAAACCCGCGCCCATCGCCCAGATCAGGGTTATATTGGCGAAACTGATGACCGTGATAGCGCATGGCCAAGGGTTGTTTCTGATTGTCCGGCAAGACCTCAAAGCGGCCAAAATGGGTGATCCATTGCGCCTCATCCAGATCCTGCAGGCCCACCTGTCTGGCCGCGACCTGATTGCGATAACGCAATAAGGTCTGCGGAAAATCGGCGGCCCGCACAGGATCCGCAAAGTCTTCACCAAGACTTCCAAAATGTGGATCGGGTCGATACGGTGTCGGTGAGGACATAAGTGATACCTTATCGTTTTGTTATGCAAAAATGCATAACAGGTGCGGCATTAGGACACTTTTAATGTGCACGTCGCCTTCCTATATACAGCTCGAAGCCGCTGTTGTGGCTTTACCGTTTCCCCGGACCCCTTTTTCGTTCGAGACGGTTACCGCAGGCCTCTCCCTCCCCCTTTGAGAGGCTCTCGCGAGGACTTACAAAGCCGGGTCACTTCGTGTGGACCCGGCTTTTTTTTGCCTGATCCTATAAATGCTTCTCTACCTCGCAAAGATCTTCAATCAGGATGGCCCCTTCACGGGCCAGACCCTCTTCTTCTTTCAATTCACCACCAATATAGCCCAGACAGATCATGCCCGCAGCCTTGGCGGCCCGAGCACCCACCGGCGAGTCCTCTATGACGATAGCGGCCTCGGGCGCCACGTCCATCATTTTGGCAGCATGTAAAAACAAATCCGGGGCCGGTTTGCCCTGGGCAACCATGGCGGCATTGAAAATCATCCCCTCAAAGTCCGCCATCAGGCCGGTGCGCCCCAGGGTGATTTCCATTTTTTCCATCGGACCGGATGAGGCAATACACATTTTGCGCCCGGCCGCCCGAATCAGGGCAATGGCCTCCTTGGCACCGGGCATGGCCTTTACGTGTTCGCGCAGGGCCGCATAGCTTTCATCGCGATACTGATCTGGCCAGTCGGGAGCCAGC
This sequence comes from Robiginitomaculum sp., assembly GCA_030949705.1. GTDB lineage: Bacteria > Pseudomonadota > Alphaproteobacteria > Caulobacterales > Maricaulaceae > Robiginitomaculum_B. Next base: position 126,718 of record JAUZSF010000026.1, read on the forward strand.
GTGCGGTCCAGCCTGGCTTCGATCTTGGCGACGCAATCCTTCATGGACAGGCCTTTGAATTGAGCACAGCATTCTTCAAAGGTAACCGGCCAGCCAGCCTTGGTAATCAGGCGGGAAAAAACATGATTGGTTATGGTTTCCGAATCCACCAATACCCCGTCGCAATCAAAGATTACCAATTGCGCTCCGTCGGCCCTCGTCCCCTCTTTATAGCTCAATGGCCTGCCTTTTTATGACTGGCTTTTTGGGGCTTGGATTTCTTTTTGGGTTTATGGCTTTTCTTTTTCTTGGATGCGGCCTTGGCAGCAGTTTTTGTTTCGGCTTTCAGAGCCTTGTCGGTAAAGTCAAAGCCAAGATTTACTGCCCGCGGCGGCGGATTGCGTACACTGGTGCTAAAAACCGCGCTGGTTTTGGGCGGCAATTCTTTTAGATTTACCGGCACCGTCCAGGCGTGAATTTCCTCGTCGGTCTCATCGCGCAGGCTGACCCGGACCAGAGGGGCATGCCTTGGTTTGTCACCGGGATTATAAACTTCACCGGAAATGCGCAAAATGTCTTCACCCTTTTCGCGCACGCGCTCGCTTTTGATATTGCGAAGATCAACCCCCCAAAGATCTGCCGGCATGCCAATGGCGTCAAACGTTCCGGCCGTCTTGGGAAATACCCTGACTATGCTGTCACGAAAGCTAATGGCCATAAACGCCAACAGGGCCAGGGTTACAAAAACGCCGCCCCAGGCCCCCAAGGCCACCAAACGGCGTTTGCGTTTGGCCTTGGCTTCCAGCTTGTTGCGATAGGCCTTGTGCGCCGGGGCCGGGGTTTCTTTTTCCTCAGCCGGTGCCGCTTCTGCATCCGGTGCGGTTCCTTCGGCAGGAGCCGTGCTGTCGGTTTGGTCTTCGGCGACCGCATCAAAATCATCAACCGCTTCGGTTTCGGGCGAATCTTCGGGTGCCGCGTCTTCGGCAGGCTCTTCACTTTGCTCTGCAGATGGCGCAGGATCATCCAGCGCTTCTTCCGGGGTGGCAAACCATTTATGACCACAGGAAGCGCACCGCACTTCGCGCCCTGACTGACCCAAGGCCTTGGCAGTGACGTTATAGTGCGTAGAACAGTCTGGACACGTTATGATCATGTGCAAACCGAATCAGTCCCTGTTAGTCCAATCCCTGTGAGGTCGCCTATTCTTTCACCGAAGTCCAGTCAATCGCAAGAGCCTAAACCAGATCGAAACCTGCCGGTGCTGGCCATTCAGGACGTGTGTATGCGATATACTCACGGGCCAAATGTGTTGCACGACATCAATCTGAACCTGGCACCGGGCTCGTTTCATTTTCTGACCGGACCGTCGGGGGCTGGAAAATCATCGCTGTTGAAACTGATTTATCTGGCCCAGCATTGTTCGGCGGGGCAAATGCGCCTGTTTGGTCAGGACGTGGCCCAATGCACCCGCAATCAAAAAGCACTGCTCAGGCGGCGCATTGGTGTGGTGTTTCAGGAATTTCGCCTGCTTGATCACCTCAGTGTTTTTGAAAATATTGCCTTGCCCTTGCGGGCCGCCGGTCTCAAGCGCGAAAGCTATGAAGAGGACGTGGTCGAGCTGTTATCCTGGGTCGGGCTGGGCGATGCCATGAATGAAAACCCGCGCACCCTGTCGGGGGGCGAGAAACAGCGCGTTGCCATTGCCCGCGCCGTGGTGGCCAAACCGGAATTGCTGATCGCGGACGAACCAACAGGCAATGTTGACCCGGATATGGCCATTCGCCTGATGCGTCTGTTTGTCGAACTGAACCGTCTGGGCTCTACCGTGTTGATCGCCAGCCATGATCTGCAACTGGTACGGGCCTCGGGGGCGCCGGTGCTGACCATTAATGAAGGTCGGCTCAGCCCGCCAAAGGCCCCGCGCAAACGGGCACGCTCATGACCAGAAATGTGCCAGACCCCACACCGCCATCCATGCTGCCTCTGCGGTCAAAAGAAGATGGGCCGTTATTTTTTGTGATTGCCATTATTATTTTTCTGGCCTGTGTCAGCGCCCTGATCACCCGGGCCGCCTTTGTGTCGGCGGCCAGTTGGCGCGCCGACCTGAACGGGGCCATGACCGTACAGATCAAGGATGCCAAGGATCAGGACCGTAAAATCGAACGCGCTGCCAAGCTGTTACGGGCCTTGCCCGGCATAAAGGGGGTTACGGTCTATGACCGTTCCCATGCCAAGGCCCTGCTGGAGCCATGGCTGGGCAAGGGGAATATCCCCGATGACCTGCCCTTGCCAATGATTGTTGGCCTGCAACTGGACCCCCAGGCCCCGGCCAGCAAAAACGCCATCCAGTTGGCGCTCAGTGCCGGTGACATCAATGCCGAAGTGGATGATCACCGACGCTGGTCGGCGGAAATGAATAATGCGGCCCGGTTTTTACAGATTTTTTCGCTGGCGGCCTTGTCACTATTGGTAAGTGCCTCCATCGCGGTGACCGGGTTTGCCACCCGGGCCAGCCTGGCGGCGCGGCGAGATGTGGTCAACACCCTGCACCTTGCCGGAGCGTTTGACCACTATATTGCCGAACAGTTTGAACGCCGTTTTGGTGCCTTGGGTCTGCGCGCCGGTCTGATGGGCGCGGCGCTGGCCGGTCTGGTGGTGGGGGCGGCGCAATTGCTCTCCTCAGGGGGGGCAGGTCTGTTGCTGCCGGTGTTTCGTCTGGACATGCTGGGCTTTGGTATTTTGGTGCTGGCCCCGGTGCTGACTGCTTTTCTGGGGGCGTTAACGGCGCGAATGACGGTGCTGTCCAATTTACGGGAGCAGGAATAATGCGCCGCCTGCTGTTCCCCATGCTGGTCCTTGTGGCCCTGGCTTTATTGCTGGGCTTTGTCGCTTTTGCGCTTTCCCTGCCCAAGGTACGTACGGCCTCGGCCATGGAAAAGGCTGATGCCATTGTGGTGCTTACCGGCGGTGGCGGCACGCGCATTCGGGCGGCGGCGGATTTGCTGGACAAAAAACGCGGGGAACGCCTGCTGATCTCCGGTGTGCACAGCACGGTCCAGCGCGGCGATATTCAATATCTTTTTCACCTTACGCCCAAGGCCATGCAGTGTTGCGTGGATCTGGGTTATCGGGCGCGGGACACCCTTGGCAATGCCGATGAAATTGCCGCCTGGGCGCATACCCATCAATATCGGCATTTGATTGTAGTCACCTCCACCTATCATATGCCCCGCGCGCTGATAGAGCTGCGTGCCTCTTTGCCGGATGCTCTATTGGTACCTTTTCCGGTCAAGGATGACCGCCATAAGGGGTTGGGCACTTTGCGCCGTATGGTGGTGGAATATCTGAAATACGTGGTGATTATGACGCGCGAAGCCGTCTTGGGAATGGGGCAAAGCACATGATGGTCTTGCGATCCTTGCTCTTTATGGCCTGGATGTACGGTCTGATGGCGGTGATGGGGCTGGTGTGCCTGCCCTTGCTGGCGGGGCCACGGCTTTGGGTAAAGGGCGTGGTCAAGTTCTGGATTCGGTTGATGCACGGAGGGCTGCGCCTGTTGTGTGGCATTCGCATTCAGGTCGAAGGTCAGGAAAATCTGCCAAAGGGCGGTGCCCTGATTGCCAGCAAGCATCAGGCCATGGTGGATGTCTTCTGGCCCTGGCTTTATTGCGAAGACCCGGCGCTGATCTTCAAAAAAGAGCTGGCCTTTTTGCCGGTATTTGGCTGGTACGCGCTAAAACTGAAGAACATCATGGTGGACCGTGCCGGCCATGCCACGGCCTTGCGCATCATGTTGCGACAGGCGCGTGCGCTGGCCCAAGAGGGTCGCCAGATCATTATCTATCCCGAAGGCACGCGGGGCCAGCCGGGGCAAACCCTGCCCTATAAGCCCGGCGTGGCGGCGCTGTATACACAAATGGACGTGCCGTGCGTGCCGGTGGCGCTAAATTCGGGCCTGCACTGGCCCGCCCGCGGGCTGGTATTGACCCCGGGGGTGATCAGGGTGCGCATTTTGCCACCCATCGCACCGGGGCTGAAACGCAAGGATTTTATGCGTATTCTGCAAGAGCAGATTGATACCGCCTCAAAGGAACTTTTATTGCTGGACGAAGGCTGAGATCGCCGCGATCACAGCCTTGTTTTCCTCTTCGGTGCCCACGGTCATGCGCAAATATCCCGGCAGGCCAAAGCCGCGCATCCCCCGCAGGATCAGACCCCGTGCACTCAGGAATGTTTCCAGCGCGTCTGCTTCTTCCGGGCTTTGCAGGCCAAACAACACAAAATTACCGGCACTGGGATAAGCCTTCAGGCCCAGGGCATTGATCTGTGCCTCAATCCATGGCGCCCATTTGGCCACATGATCCACGCATTTTTGCAAAAATTCAGTATCCTCCAGCGCGGCCAAAGCGGCAGCCTGGGCCATGGCGTTGACATTAAACGGGCTGCGCACCCGGTTCAGCACGGCGGCCACTTCATCGGGGCAATAGGCCCACCCGACGCGAAGGCCCGCCAGACCATAGGATTTGGAAAAGGTGCGCGTGGCCACCACATTTTTATGCTGGCTCACCAGCGCAAAGCCACCTTCATAATCGTCCTCACGGACAAATTCTGCATAGGCCCCATCAATGATCAGCAAGACATCATCAGGCAGGCCCGCGTGCAGTTTGCGCACTTCCTCGCCGGGCATCAGATAGCCGGTGGGATTATTGGGATTGGCCAGAAACACCATGCGGGTGCGTTTGCTCACTTTGGAAAGAAACGCCGCGGCATCGATGCGCATATGGGTTTCGGGGGCGGTTACCGGCACCGCGCCGTTTTGCCAGGCAATGAGTTTATAGCTGAGGAAGCCATGTTGGGCGAGCAGCACCTCGTCCCCGTCACGCAAATAGGCCTTGCCCAATAATTGTAGCAATTCATCCGAGCCACACCCGCAAACGATCCGCTCTACATCCAGATTATGTTTGGCCGCCAGCGCCTCGCGCAACAATTGCACGCTGCCATCGGGATAGCGTTCAATGTTTTGCTCCAGATCATGCATGGCTGTGATGGCCGCCGGACTGCAGCCAAAACAGTTTTCATTCGAGGACAGCTTGATCGGGGCGTCAAAGCCCGGCGCATCGGAAACGCCGCCGCGATAAGGTTTGATGTCCAATAGGCCGGGGCGGGGAAGAGGAGGCATGTCCAATATTCCTGTCAGTTTTGTTCCAGTGGATTGGCAAAAAGGCCAATCTGGCAAAGTCCTTCGCGGGGTTCCGGTGCGGTTTTGCCGTCAAAGGCCATGAGATGCAGATCTCCCTTTTGGGCAAGCACCGTGCCCGGAGGCATATCGTCTTTTTGGCCCGCCCCGACAAGCCAGACACTGTCATTGCCCGAGTATTCGCGCGGCGCGACGGCAATGGCATAGGCGGCGGGCGGGGTATCGCTGGCAAAACGGGGCAGAGCCGCCAATACCGCCGGGGCCAGGTCCGAACCTTCATTTAACTGTGCCAGTTCCACCCACCAGTTCACCCCTTCGCCGGGGGCTGGCACAATGGCAATGGCCCCTTCTTCTTTGGCACAACGGGCAATGGCCGTGGCATCATCGTCCACCCTTTCCAAAGGCAAAAGCCCGAAAAATGTACGCGCCAAGGCAGACAGTTTGGGATGGGATTTCGATACAAGCAAAAATGCCGGCCCCTGGGCCTGAAGGCTCTGGGCGATTACCGTGCTCCATAACCGCTCAACGGCCTGTGGACTTAACGTCGAACTGGCCCGACCCACCAGACGGGCAAACAATTGCGCCTCGCGTGCTGGTCGCCAGGGCAGGCCGCCGCGCACTTTGGATTTGCCCACTTGTTCTGACAGGGCCAGTCGTCCTTTGATCAGATTGAGAATTTCATCATCGAATTTATCAATGGCGGCACGCCATTCGCTCATGTCCAGATCAGGCTGGGCCTCATCACGCTTACTCATGGTTTTAAATTCCCCAGCGCCGGTATTAACAAAGGTCTGGCCGTTGGCGGGCGAACCAGAACCTGTTTACTGGCCTCCACCATAATCACCCCGCCAAAGGCTGGCCAGAGCCGTTCACCAGCCTGTTCCCATGCGCGCACCGCCGACAGCGAGGTGATAAAACGGGTGGGCGGTGCATAAAGGGCCTTGGCCCAGGCACAGGTTTGCAGACCGCATTCGCGCATTAACGCGCGCATCTGGCCGCGGGAAAACGCCCGCCCATGGCCAAACGGGCTGGCATCATGGTGCGCCCACAGGCCGGTGCGGTTTGGCACCACGCTGACCACCCTTCCTTGCGGCGATAAAATGCGGTGCACTTCCATCAGCAATTCTGTGGGCGCCCGGGATTCCTCCAGACCATGAATAATCAGCACCCGGTCAAAGCTGGCTTCGTTAAAGGGCAGTGCCTGATCGTCCACCAGAAGGGATTTTACCCCGCCCGAGGCCGGCCATTGTTCCACCCCCTGGCGGGCGGGCATGGCCAAGGCCAACCGCCGAGGTGTGCTTTTGTTGGTATTGAAATATGGAATGCCATAGCCTAGTGCCAGAATATCCAGGCCGCCCAGATCTGGCCATAATGCCTCCAGACGCCGGGCGATCATGGCCTGGACCGCGCGCCCCAGGGCACTGCGATAAAACTCTTCCAGATCGGCAACATTTGGCTGCATGCGGGTTTGGTCTTTTCAGGCTGTGGGTTATGATCGTGCCATCATAGCTACAGGATTCAACCGATGTCTTCATTAATAATCAAACAAATTCCCTGTCTTAGCGATAATTATGGCTATCTGGTTCATGACCCGCAAAGCGGGCAAACCGCCAGTATTGATACCCCGGATGCCAAGGCGATCATGGCGGCACTGGATGAGGAAGGCTGGACGTTGAACCAGATCTGGAACACCCACCATCATTATGACCATGCGGGGGGCAATGCGGAACTGGTCGAAAAAACCGGCTGTGCGGTTTATGCCCCCAAAGGCGAGCGTGATATGATACCGGATGCGGATCGCTATCTGAGCGAAGGCGATGAGGTGTGTCTTGGCGAGCATTGCGCCCGGGTGATTGATACGCCCGGTCATACCCGCGGGCATATCTGTTATATTTTTGATGATGAAAAGCTCGCCTTTGTGGGCGATACCCTGTTTGCGCTGGGATGCGGGCGTTTGTTTGAGGGCACGCCTGAACAGATGTGGGACAGCCTGTCTAAATTAAAGGCGCTTCCCGACGATATGCTGATCCATTGTGCCCATGAATACACCATGGATAATGCCCGCTTTGCGGTTACGGTAGAGCCGCAAAATGCGGATTTACAGTCACGCATTTTGCAGATCAAAACCCTTCGTGAAAAGGATCAGCCAACGGTGCCAATGTTGTTGGGGCTGGAAAAGGCAACCAATCCGTTTCTTCGCCCGGACAGTGCCACCATACGGGCCAACCTTAAGGAAGAGCGTTCAGACGACGCGGCAGTATTTGCGCATGTTCGCCGCCTGAAGGATGCGTTTTAAACGGGTTCAGAGCATCGCTGATATGGGCATGGATCAGGCGCGCATGGCCATCCTCATGCGAAAAGGCATCAAAGCTGAGATTAACCAGAGCACCTTGGGGAGCACCAATGCCGATGGTCATCGGGCCCAGACACAGGCTCAGCATGGCCTCAGGCTCTGAGGCGTTGATGGTGGATGAATTGGGACCAGCCAGGGATAGTGTCATCCCCAGTACGATAATGGCCACGAGTTTGGTAAACATTGCTCAATTTCCCTCGCAACAAGGTTTCAGGTTTCCAGATCACGAAACTGTCGGCGCAGTTTCCATTCTTTTGATGTTACCGTGCGTTCCAGATCTGCCAGCCGATCTTCCAGATCACGGAATTGATAGCGCAGATTAGAGAATGTCACTTCGGGGCGACGCTCCACACCGCGCCAGAAATCATCTTCTTCGGGTTTTAACTTGGGGGGCTTTTCCCCGCGCACCGGCAAGGCAATACAGGCCACAATATAGGCAATAAAGGTGAACGGCCCGGCGATGAAAAATGACAACGCCCACAGAATCCGCACCAGCACCACATCGATATTGAAGTAATCGGCCAGGCCGGCACAAACCCCGCACCAGACGCCGGTCGTACGATTGCGATACAGCCGGTGCGGATTGGGGGAGCGTGAAAAATCTTTACTCATCTTCTTTGGTCCTCCAGCCGGGAGTTTCAGCATCCAAAATGGCTTCCAGCGAGTTGATGCGCTTTTCCATACGCCGGGCGCTGCGCCACAAATCCTCGAGCATGTGTTCGTCGTCTGCCGAGAGTGATTTTTGTTGTTTCAATTTGGTGAGATTGCTCAAAATAACGGAAGGCATGATCACCAACACAATGAAAACAACTGCAATGACAGTGATATCCATAAAATTATCTTTCTTGCCTAGTAACAGGGGTCCCCAGAGACCTAACTGGCGTCAGCCGCCGTTTTAACGGCCTTTTTTGCCTTACCGATTTTTTCCCGAAGGGCCGCCAGTTCCTTTTCCACCGCGTCTTCGGCTTCCAGGTCCATAAACTGGCCTTCCAGGCTTTTGCCACCATTCAGATCATAGCTTTCGGCCATGGCTTCCAGCTCGTCCACCTTGCGCTCCACCGCCGCATAGCGGGTCAGGGCATCTTCGATCTTGTGATCCGATACCGTCTGACGTACCCGCAGGCGAGTTTCGGCCGACTGGCGACGGGCGGCCAGTGCCTTGTGCTTGGCCTTGGCCTCGTCCAGCTTGGATTGCAATTTGCCCATGTCTTCATCGGCTTTGGCAATGGCTTCTTCCACAATGGCCAGTTCCTTTTGTAGAACTTCAACCATTTGCGCTGCTTTGGCCTTGGCCTGCAACGCGCCGCGGGCCAGGTCTTCACGACCCTTGCTTACCGCCAGCTCGGCTTTGGCTTCCCAATCGGCCTCGGCGGCGGAAAAGCGTTCCAGCTTGCGTTCGACATCTTTTTTATCGGCAATGGCACGGGCGGCGGCGGTACGCACCTCGATCAGCGTATCTTCCATTTCCTGAATGATCAGGCGCGCGATCTTCTCCGGATCTTCGGCCTGTTCCAGCATGGAATTGATGTTCGAATTGATGATATCGCCCATCCGCGAAAAAATACCCATTGTACTACTCCTTGAAAAACTGGGGGAAAACGCCCCTCAAAAACTGTCTAGAAAAACACGCCGCCAACAATCAGACCGGCAACGAAAAAGCCCCAGGTTTCTGCGGGCCGCGTGCGTAAATAACGCCAGAAGCGCGAACTGGTCTCGCGCCAGTCTTCGGCGGCTTGGTCCGCTTTGCTGGGACCATCATCATAGGGATCGTATTTGCTCATTTTTCTACTTTCAGTTTGTTTGACCGACCGGGTATCTTCCCGCTTGCCCTTAAGTCTGCAATGGTCGTGCCAGTTTGGCGTTAATCAATCAATGCATTGTATTTAAACGGAAAAATAAAAATATTGCTCTGTAAGGCGTTTGGCAATATGGTGAAAATAACAAAAATATAGTGAATATCACAGGCATATATTGGTGTTTTACACATGATTTCCCCCGACTCCCTGCCGCCCCTGATCGGGCAAAGTGCCGAATTTCTGGCCCTGTTGGACCGGGTATCGCTGGTGGCGCCGATAGAGCGGCCCGTGCTGGTCATTGGTGAGCGCGGCACCGGCAAGGAGCTGATCGGCGCGCGGCTGCACTTTCTCTCCACGCGCTGGTCGCGGGATTATGTGAAAGTCAATTGCGCCGCACTCTCTGAAGACTTGCTGGAATCAGAGCTTTTTGGCCACGAGGCCGGGGCCTTTACCGGGGCCAAAGGCCGCCATATGGGGCGGTTCGAACGGGCCAATGGAGGCACCATCTTTCTGGATGAAATCGCCAATGCCTCGCTGCGGGTACAGGAAAAAATCCTGCGGGTGGTGGAATATGGCGAGTTTGAACGCATAGGCGGGGAAAAAAACGCTTACTACCGATGTGCGGGTGGTGGGGGCCACCAATGCAGATTTACCCAAGCTGGCTGAGGAGGGAAAGTTTCGCGCTGACCTGTTGGACCGGCTGGCCTTTGAGGTGATCAATTTGCCGCCTTTGCGGGTGCGCTGGGAGGATATCCCCATTCTGGCCCAGCATTTTGGGCAAAACATGGCGCGCGAGTTGGGCCTGGAACACTTTACCGGTTTTGGCATGCAGGCCATGCGAATGCTGATGGAGCACCCATGGCCAGGTAATGTGCGCGAATTGAAAAACGCGGTGGAGCGCGCCGTCAGCCGCCAGGCGGCCCGACATATGGATGCCCCTGTCAATGAAATTGTGCTGGACCCGTTTGCGCGCCATTGGGTCCCGGTCAAGGCCGTTTCAGACGGTCCGAATACCCCTGCCGCCCCGACCTTGCCTCCCGCCAGCGTCGACATGCCCTTTACGGCCCAGGTCAATGCCTTGGAATGCAATCTGATCAAAGGGGCGCTGAGCACCCATGGCTGGCACCAGGGCCGCGCCGCCAAGGCTCTTGGCATCAGCTATGACCAGATACGCCATTATATGCGCAAGCACGACATAAAACGCCCGGCGGCGCAGAACTAAAGGGACGCTAATCCATCCTTCGAGACGATTGCTTCGCAATCCCTCAGGATGAGGTAGTGGTTAAATAGAGTCACGCCTCATGCTGAGGCGGCGCGAAGCGCCCTCGAAGCATAAAGGCAGCATTACGCTTAACGCAAACCCTCACGCTTTCTGGCGCGGGGCCGGGGCGCTGTCATCCAGCGGATGCTCCAGCCTTTGCAGCATTTCGATGGGGCAGACCTGTTTGATCATTTTGCGACGGGTTTCCCATTTGCGCAAAATCTCCAAAGCATAATCAGAGCCGGTTTCCCGGGCGTGGGTTTCGATCAGGGTTTTGCATTTCTCTTCCCAATAGGCCGAGGCCAGCGGTGCCCAATAGACCGTGTCGGCATTGATCAGCTGGTCCAGCGTATCCAGCGGATCATAGACATAGGCCATGCCGCCATTCATGCCGGCGGCAAAGTTATGGCCCACCCGGCCCAGGATCACTACATTGCCGCCGGTCATGTATTCACAACCATTGGCCCCGCATCCTTCGATCACCGCATCGGCACCTGAATTGCGCACGGCAAAGCGTTCGCCCGCCTGACCGGCGGCAAAAAGCGTTCCCGCCGTGGCCCCGTACAAACAGGTGTTCCCGATAATGATATTATCTGAACTGGCCTGTGCCGCGCTGCCGGAAGGGCGGATGATGATCTGCGCACCCGATAAGCCTTTGCCGACATAGTCATTGGCTTCGCCCTGCAATTCCAGGCGCAGTCCCTTAATGGCAAAGGCGCCCAGAGACTGCCCCGCCGCACCTTTCAGGCTCAGCGTCAAATGCCCCGGCGACAGGCCATCCATGCCCCATTTTCGATAGATCAGCGAGGACAGGCGCGTGCCGATGGAACGGTCCGTATTATGCACCGTATAGGTCAGATGCATTTTTTCCTTGCGCGAGAAAAACGGCGCGGCGTCCTTGATCACGTCTTCGTCCAAAGCCGGGCTGACGGGTACGCGGGTCGTCCGCGTGCAATGGGTTTGTCCCTGGCCGGTTTCCACCCGCAAAAGAAGCGGGTTCAGATCCAGATCGTCCAGATGAGAGGCTCCGCGATTAACTTGGGCCAGCAAATCGGCACGCCCCACCACTTCGTTAAGGGTGGTGGCTCCCAGCTCGGCCAGAATTTCGCGCACATCCTGGGCCAGAAAGGTCATCAGATTGACCACCCCGTCCGGGCTGCCCTTATACATGGCGCGCAGGCGCTCATCCTGGGTGCAAATACCCACCGGACAGGTGTTGGTATGGCACTGACGCACCATCAAACAGCCCAGCGCCATCAGTGCCATCGTGCCAATGCCAAATTCTTCGGCCCCCAGCATGGCGGCAATAACAATATCGCGACCCGAACGCAGCCCCCCATCGGTGCGCAGGCGCACCTGAGAGCGCAGCCCGTTCAGGGTCAGCACCTGATTGGCCTCGGCAAGGCCCATTTCCCACGGCGCCCCGGCATATTTGATGGCGCTTTGGGGGCTGGCACCGGTACCGCCGCTATGGCCGGAAATGGTGATGATATCGGCCTTGGCCTTGGCAACGCCCGCGGCAATGGGGCCAATGCCGGCTGCCGCCACCAGCTTGACCGCCACCCGGGCGTCCGGGTTGATCTGTTTAAGGTCGTAAATCAACTGGGCCAGATCTTCGATCGAATAAATATCATGGTGCGGCGGCGGCGAGATCAGGGTCACGCCCTCAACGCTGTGGCGCAGTCGCGCAATCATGGCATTGACCTTAAAGCCGGGCAATTGCCCGCCCTCGCCGGGTTTGGCCCCTTGTGCCACTTTGATCTCCAGCTCGCGGCATTCATTCAAATATTGTGCATTCACGCCAAAGCGCCCGGATGCCACCTGTTTGACCGCCGAATTGGCATTATCGCCGCTGGCCAGCGGCTCATAACGCGCCGGGTCTTCGCCGCCCTCGCCTGAGACCGAACGCGCGCCAATGCGGTTCATGGCAATGTTCAAAGCTCCGTGGGCCTCAGGGGACAGGGCGCCCAAAGACATGCCCGGGGTGAGAAAACGCTTGCGAATTTCATTGACCGATTCAACGCTGTCTATGGAGACCGGCTCACTGGTTTTTCTAAAATCCAGAAGATCGCGAATCTGTGCTGGCTTTTGGGCCGCCACAGTTTCCAGATAGGCGGCAAAATCGCTGTCAGATCCGCTTTTGCAGGCCTTTTGCAGGGTCGAAATGGTCTTTGCGGTATAGGCGTGGCGTTCGGCCCCGGCCCGTATTCGATACAGCCCTCCCACGGGCAAGCTGATCGTTTGGGGGGCAAAGCCGTGCCGGTGTTGTTCGCGCACTTTGCGCTCCAGGCCGGAAAGACCAATGCCGGAAATGCGCGAGGGCACGCCCGGGAAAAACTCGGCCATCAGGGCACGGGACAGGCCCAAAGCCTCGAAATTACAGCCGCCTCGATAGGACGACAGCACCGATATGCCCATTTTGGACATGATTTTCAAAAGGCCGTTTTCAATGGCGGTTTTATAGTTTTTGACGGCGGTGTGATAACTTATCTGACCCAAGGTGCCGCACGCTTGGGCGTTGGCGATCATTTCCTGGGTCAGATAGGCATTTACCGTGGTGGCCCCGGCGCCAATGAGAACCGCAAAGGCATGGCTGTCCAAGACATCGGCGGCGCGCACAATCAGTGAACAATAGGTGCGCAAATCCTCGGCCGTCAGGCGCGCATGCACGCCACTGACCGCCAGCGCCATGGGAATGGCGGCCCGGCTTTCGCTGACTTTTTCGTCGCTCAGCACCAGATGCCCAAAGCCGTTTTGTACTGCCCGCACCGCCTCACTGCGGATACGGCCCAGCGCAGCGCTCAGGCTTTCGCCATCTTCATCATCGGCATGGGCATCAAAGGTACAATCAATATGGGTGACATCCTCATCGCCCAGATAGCGTACCAGACGATCATAGGCCCCATTGGTCAGCACTGGCGAGGAAAGGGTCAGCACCCCGGATTGGGTATTTTCATTATCCAGAATATTACCCAGATTTTTAAACCGGGTGATCAGGCCCATCACCCGGCCTTCGCGCAAGGGGTCAATGGGCGGGTTGGTTACCTGACTGAAGTTCTGGCGGAAAAAATGATAAAGCGGTCGATACTGGTCCGACAACACCGCCAAGGGCGTATCATCCCCCATGGAGCCCAGCGGTTCCTTGGCCTCTACCACCGCCGGTTTCAGTAATAAATGTATATCTTCCAGCGAGAAGCCCGCAGCCACGGCCTTGCGGCACAGGGTATCTTCGTCATAGCGACGCGTTTCCGGCCCCTCACAGATCAGCGGGTCCAGATCGGTCAGATTATCCAGCCAGCTTTGCCAGTCATGGGCACTGGCCAGTTTGGCGATCAGCGGCTCGCCGGAATAAAATTTACCCTCGTCCAGATTAATGCCCACCATGCGGCCCGGATGCACCCGGCCACGGGAAATAATGTCTTCTTCCTTTAACGGACACATGCCAGCCTCAGAGCCCAGGGCCAACAGGCCGTTATTGGACAAGGCATAACGCAGCGGACGCAGGCCCGAACGGTCCAGCCCGGCAATGACCCAGCATCCGTCCGAGGCCACCAAAGCGGCCGGACCGTCCCATGGCTCCATCACCGCATTGCAATAGGCATACATGGCCTTTTCATTTTCCGGCATGGTGTCGCCGCGTTTGGACCATGCCTCGGGGATCAGCAGGGATTTGACCATGGGCACCGAGCGCCCGGCGCGGACCAGCACTTCAAAGGCGCTGTCCAGCGCCGCCGAATCGGACGAGCCGGGCTGGATCACCGGCTTGATCTCGTCGCCGGCATCACCAAACGCCGCCGAGGCCATTTGCGTCTCGTGGCTGCGCATCCAGTTGATATTGCCTTTTAAGGTGTTGATCTCGCCATTATGGGCCAGCATGTGCAGCGGCTGGGCCAGACGCCATTCGGGAAAGGTGTTGGTGGAATAGCGCTGGTGAAACAGGATGAAGGGCGAGACGAATTGCGCATCGCGCAGGTCCGGGAAAAACGCATCAATCTGTTCGGCCAGAAACATCCCCTTATAAACCAGCGTGCGGGCGCTGAAACTGCATACATAAAAATCGCTGATATGGGCCGCCAGTACCGCCGCTTCGATGCGGCGACGCACCAGATACAGCGCGCGTTCCAGCGCTTCCCCATCTTCAATATCGGGATGGTAAAACAGCACCTGTTCAATTTCCGGGCGGACCAGATTGGCATGTTCGCCCACCGCCGATACATCCACCGGCACCCGCCGCCAGCCATAAAGCAAAAACCCGGCCCCCAGGATTTGGGTTTCCACGATGGCCCGTGCGCGTTCCTGTGCTGCATAATCGGTGCGGGGCAGAAAAATCATCCCGACACACAACGGGTCATACGCCATATCATGCCCAGTGCGGGCCACGATATTAGCAAAAAAAGCCTTAGGGATTTGCACCATAATCCCGGCCCCATCGCCGGTTTTCCCATCGGCGGCCACGGCGCCCCGATGCCAAACCGCTTTCAGTGCGCTGATCCCCGCCTCCACCACTTCGCGGCGCGGTTTGCCATCCATGGCGGCGACAAAACCGACACCACAGCCGTCGCGTTCATCCGCCGGGTTATAAAGCCCCTGGGGGGCTGGCCGGTGTGTATGGATCCTGTTCATGCGGCCAGCTCCTTGCGCAAAATATCGCCAATCATTTCTATGGCCGCATCACGGCCCTCGCGTATGGCCCAGACCACCAGCGAGGCCCCGCGCACACAATCCCCGGCGGCATACACCCGCGCCAGCGAGGTTTCATAGCCATTACGACCGATTGCCAATGTGCCCCACTGGGTGGTTTCCAGATCCGGCGCGGCGTATTTGGCCGGCAGGTCTTCGGGGGTAAAGCCCAGCGCCGTAATGACCATATCGGCGGGCAGGGCAAAGGCGCTTTGCGGCACTTCTTCGGGCAGGGCCCGGCCATCGCTTTGCGGCGCGCCCAATTGCATGCGCACGGCTCTGATCTCGGTGGGGGTATCGCCCGCCCCATGAATGGCCTTGGGGGCCGCCAGCCAGAAAAACTCCACCCCTTCCTCGCGGGCGTTTTGCAGCTCTTTACGGGAGCCGGGCATGTTTTCCTCGTCGCGCCGGTAAAGACAGACAACCTTTTTTGCTCCCTGGCGTACTGCGGTGCGCACACAATCCATGGCCGTATCGCCGCCGCCAATGACCACCACATTCTTGTTGCGGGCATCCAGGCGACCGCTCTCGAACCCCTCAACCGGATCGCCAAAACCCAGACGATTGGCGCTGATCAGATAATCCAGCGCCGGCACGATCATGTTTTCGCTGGCCCCGGGTACGCTCAGCTGGCGCGCCTGATAAACCCCGCCGGCCAACAGCACCGCATCATGCTGGCGACGCAGATCCGACAGGGTGACATCCTTGCCGACCTCACAGTTTAAATGAAATTTCACGCCGCTTTGCACCAGCCATTCGGTACGGCGCAGCACCACCGTCTTTTCCAGTTTGAACGAAGGTATGCCATAGGTCAGCAGGCCGCCCGGGCGGTCGGCGCGCTCAAAAATTTCCACTTGAAAGCCATTTTCGCGCAACATGGCGGCGGCGGCCAGTCCGGCCGGACCAGAGCCGACAATGGCCACCGAATGTTTATGCTCGACCGGCGGGGCGATAGGGCTGATCCAGCCTTCGCGCCAAGCCTGTTCGCTCAGAGCGGTTTCCACCGCGCCAATGGTAATGGCCCCAAACCCGGCCTGGCCAGGCACACAGGCCTGTTCGCATAAACGATCCTGGGGGCAGATGCGCCCGCAAATCTCGGGTAGAGTGTTGGTGGCATTGCTCAAAACCCAGGCGGCATGTTCCTGCCCTTCGGCGGCCAGGTTCAGCCAGTCGGGTATGTTATTGTCCAAAGGACAGCCCGATTGGCAAAAGGGCACGCCGCAGCCGGCACAGCGTTCAGACTGAGCGTGCAGGTTTTGCACATCCAGAGTTGCTGAGATTTCGTCAAAATCAGCGATTCGTTCAGCGCGATCCCGGCGCGGCGGTGAACGCCGTTCGGTTTGGGCAAACCTTAGCATGAGTACTCCACGAAAACTGAGGCCGCACGGTCCATAGTTTTTCTATGATCCAGACGGCCTTGGCCAAATGGCGTTTGCCACATGGCACTGGAAGGACAATGATCCTTCGGGCGTTCCCTCTCATTGCCGGCGGCCTTGTCGGCTGTTCTCTGGCGCGTCTGCACAATGGCCAAGGGCGCGCCCGCTTCGGCAAATGATGGATTTATCCTAATTGGCATTTTCGCAAAGTGCAAGTTTATGCCATTTGACGTGACAAAAGTGACACATTTATGCGCAGAAATATAAAAGGATGCAGGATGGGGGTTGATCTTTCCTGTCCCATGCATTTAGAGAACATTTACCAGTTGACGTCATGTTGGCTGGAGAACCATTGTGGACAGGATAAAGCCATGTGCCTTTTTGGCCAAATGACGTTTAATCTTTCCAGCGGACGCAGCGCGCGGCCGCAATCCACCATGCCCGGCACCATTACCATTACAATTATGACAACAGGCCTCACACGGGGCGGTTTGGAATGATCTAGGGCATTTACAAAATTGATCGTTTTAAACCCGCTCCGCAAAACCCGCAGGCGGGTTTTTTAATGCGCGCACCTTCTGGAGAAATAAAAATGCGTCCGACCATAGTAAAAGATAACCAGCCACTGCCATCGAACCTCGCGGTTCTAAAATTTGGCGGTTCGGTGCTGAGCGATGCTCAGGCCGTGCACTCGGCTGCTCATGAAATTTACCGCTTTGTGCGGCGCGGTGAAAAAGTGATTGCGGTGGTTTCGGCCATTGCCGGGGAAACGGACGCCCTGATGGCACTGGCCAAGGATGTTGGCGGCTGTGAAAACGCGCCGGGCAAGGCTTCGCTGTTGCGGCTGGGTGAAATTCGCGCCGCGGCGCTACTGGCGCTGGCGCTGGAACGCGTTGGTCTGGATGCCCGCGCGGTGGACCCGGCCGAGATTGATCTTCGTGCCGAAGGCAGCCCTGATGATGCAGGATTATGCGGGCTTAACCATGATCGCCTGGCTGCGCTGCTGGCGGCTCATGAAGTGCTGATTGTGCCAGGCTTTAGCGGTGTTCTGGAAGATGGCCAGCCGGCCTTGCTGGGTCGTGGCGGTACCGACCTTAGTGCGGTGTACCTGGGCGTGGCCCTGAATGCCAAGCGGGTGCGCCTGATCAAGGATGTGGACGGGCTTTATGCCGGCGATCCCAAAACCGATCCCAATCCCCGCCGTTTTGGCCAGATCAATTGGGAAGATGCCCGCGAAATCTGTGGTCATTCCATCCAGGACCATGCACTGGAATATGCCCAGAAACATGATTTGCGGCTGGAAATTGCGGCCTCGGCCCGTGCCTTTGACACTCGTATTGCCCCCAACAGCGCGTCTTCGCACGCCCCGGCCCAGACCCGCAAGCTGAAAGTCGCGCTCTTGGGGTTTGGCACCGTGGGCGAAGGCGTGTATGCGCATCTGGATCGTCATCAGGACCTTTTCGAAGTCAGCGGTATTCTGGTTCGGGATGCCGCCAAAGAGCGCGACAGTAATGCCCCGGCCCATTTGATCAGCACCGATGCGGGCGAAGTGTTCGCCACGCGGCCCGATATTGTGGTGGAAATGATTGGTGGTGTGGATGCGGCGGATGCCTTTATCCTGAATGCCTTTTTTGGCGGTGCCGATGTGGTTTCGGCCAACAAGGCGGTGATGGCCGCCAATTATGACAATCTGCATGCGGCGGCAGCCCGCGCCGGACGCGCCTTGCGTTACAGCGCGGCGGTGGGTGGCGGTGTTCCCATGCTGGAGGCTCTGGATCAGGCCCGCAAAAACGGTGGCGTGGCTTCGGTTCAGGGGGTGATTAATGGCACGGCGAATTTCATTCTGGATCGACTGGCCGAAGGTTGCCCGTTTGATCAGGCGGTCCGCGAGGCCCAGGAAAAAGGTTTTGCCGAAGCTGATCCTTCGGCGGATCTGGATGGCGATGATGCGGCGGCTAAATTATGCCTGATGGCACGCCACGGTTTTGAAATGCCCTTGCGGGCCAATCAGATCAGCCTGGAAAGCCTAAGCGATCTGGATCAGGCCAGCATTGATGCAGCCCGCGAGGCGGGCAAGGTCATTCGCCAGATCAGCGAGATCCGCCGTGATGACAAAGGCGCCCTGCATGCCAGTGTTTCGTTACAGGCGCTGGACAAGGATCATTACCTGGCTGCTGCCAAAGGCGAACAGAACCGCCTTGTCATCAACCTGCAAAATGGGCAAAACCTTTTCTTACGTGGCAAAGGCGCTGGGCGCTGGCCAACGGCCGAAGCGGTGATGGCTGATCTTTTGGATATCCATCGTCTGCGCGGTCAATATGAAGAGAATGTGAGCGTGCGTGCACCGGAACCGGCCTGCGCGTAAACGCGCCGGCAGGGTAGGGATTATTAGTGACGCACCATATTGTGAGCGCGCGCGCGCCGGCCAGCATTGGCAATGTCGCAGCCGGTTTTGATTGTCTGGGGCTAGCCTTTGGGGCCGCTTGGGACGAGGTCTCTGCCCATAAAACCGATGGTGTTGCCATCACCAGCCTTGGCGATGTCAGCGGCCTGGTCAGCACATTACCGCTCGAGGTGATGCGCAATACAGCCTTGCGTGCCGCCCAGGCGGTGCTGGATATGGCCGGGGCCGATTTTGGCGCACGTCTGGACGTTGTCAAAGGCATTCCCATGAGTGCCGGCATGGGAGGCTCGGCCGCCTCTGCCGTCGCGGCGGCGCTGGCGGTGAACGCCCTGTTGCCAACCCCCCTGTCTCAGGATGAACTATTTGTCTGTGCCATGCAGGGCGAGGCCGCCTCGGCCAACCCGCCGCCCCCCGATAATGTGGCCGCGGTGCTTTATGGCGGGCTGGTCCTGATCGGCGATGGCACACCGCAAAAGGTTACCCCCATTCCTTTGCCCAAAGATCTTGTTTGCGTGCTGTTTCATCCGGCCCTGAAAGTCAAAACCGATGATGCCCGCAATATCCTGACCCCTGATGTGCCGTTGGGAACCACGGTGGCACAAATGCGCCATGTGGGCGGCCTGGTTGCCGGGTGTTTTTTGAATGATCTGGACATGATCGGGCAAAACCTGCGCGATGGTCTGATTGAGCCGCAACGGGCCTCTTTGGTGCCGCCCTTTGGCGCGGTCAAGGCGGCGGCGCTGGAGAATGGCGCGCTGGGCTGTTCGCTTTCCGGCTCTGGCCCTTCGGTATTTGCCTGGGTGGAAAGCCAAAAACGGGATGCGGTTGAAAAGGCCATGCAGGATGCCTTTGGTGCGGCCGATTGTGCGGTAGATGTATATGTTTCGGCGCTGCAGCCCTGCATAGCGGAGATCATGACCTGATGAAGTTTAACAGCACCAAGGGTCAAAGCCCGTCTTTGCCGGTCTCCAAAGCCATGTTGATGGGCGCTGCCCCCGATGGCGGGCTGTATGTGCCGCAAAAATTTCCTAGCTTTACCCCCAATGACTTTGGCGATGCCAATGACCTGCCCGCCATTGCCCATACGTTGCTTTCCCCGTTTTTTGCGGGCGATGTGCTGGCCGATGCACTCAAAGATATCTGCGCCCAGGTTTTTGATTTTCCGGCCCCCTTGGTGGCAATGGATGAAAACAAGCTGGCGCTGGAGCTGTTTCACGGCCCCACGGCGGCGTTCAAGGATTTTGGTGCCCGCTTTCTGGCCGCCGCCATGGATCGGCTGGCCAATGATGATCATCCGCTGACGGTGCTGGTTGCGACCTCGGGCGATACCGGCGGGGCGGTGGGCTGTGCCTTTGCCGGGGCGCGGGCCGCCAAGGTAGTGATTCTCTATCCCAAGGGCCGGGTTTCGCCATTTCAGGAATTGCAACTGACCTGCTGGCCGGGGGTACGCGCGCTGCGTGTGGACGGGGATTTTGATGATTGCCAGCGCCTGGTCAAAGCGGCCTTTGCCGACCCGGCACTAAAAGAACGTTATGGGCTCAGTTCGGCAAACTCGATCAATATTGGTCGCCTGTTGCCGCAAATGGTCTATTACGCGGCCAGTTCGCTGGCCATTTATCGCCAGAACGGCCAAAAGGCCAATTATGTCATCCCCACCGGCAATCTGGGCAATGGCATGGCGTGCCTCTGGGCGCGGGCCTGTGGCCTGCCCATTGGCAAGGTGGTGCTGGCACAAAATGCCAACCGGGCCATGGTGCGCTTTTTTGACGAAGGGCAATATGCCCCGGCGCCGTCCATTGCCACCATCGCCAATGCCATGGATGTGGGCAACCCTTCCAACTTTGAACGCTTTGATGCGGGGCTGGCGGCGCTGAACCATGATGTGCGCGCGCTTTCCGTGGATGATGCCACCATAAGGGCGCAAATCCGTAAAGACGCGCAGGAAAACAACCATGACTGGTGCCCACACAGCGCCGTGGCCGCCTATGCCTATGACCAGTTGGGAGAAGACGAAAAAGCCGATCCATGGGTGATTGTCGCCACCGCGCATCCCTATAAGTTTCGCGAAATCGTGGAACCATTGGTGGGTCATGACATTGCCCCCAGCCCGGCGTTGGCCGCGATCAAGGATATGTCGATGCGTGTCCAGGACATTCCCGCTGACCTGAATGCCCTGTCCGGGGTTCTGGCAGACCTGGACGCCTAGGCCGTGACTCCATAAACAGGGCTAATGCTCAGGGCACTTCTTTAGGATTTATGCCGCCCGGCCTTTGGCTTTTTTGCAGGCATAAAGCGCTTCGTCAGCCCGTTTGATCAGTTCATCCGCGCTTAGGCCGCTTTCAAAGGGTTGTACTCCGGCGCTGGCCCCAATGCGCATGGGGCGACCATCCAGTTCAAAATCCTGCTCGCGGATCATCTCCACCAGAGAGGCCGCTTTGGCGGCGGCCCCGGCCCTGTCGGCGGCGGCCAGCAGCACGCCAAATTCATCACCGCCCAGGCGGCCGACAATATCGGTTTCGCGCACATGGTTGTTCAGTGACTTGGCCACGGCGTGCAACACCGCATCCCCTGCCGGGTGGCCATAGGTGTCGTTAATGGCCTTGAAATCATCCAGATCAATCAGCACCAGCGCCCCAGCCAGCGAATGCCGCTTTGCCAACGCCATAGAGCGTTTAAGCTCTCGCTTGAAGGCCCGGCGGTTATAGACCGGCAATAACGGGTCGGTATCGGCCAGGGATTCCAGCTCGGATATACGGGTTTGCAGATTGCCGGCTTCATTGTTCAGCCGGTCCACTTCGCCGATCAGGCGCAAGACGGCATTGCGCACATCGGGGCTAAGATCGGCCTGATCCAGCCCGCCAAGGGCCGTACTGGCCCGCACCGGGGTTTGCTGTTGCGCTTTCGTCGCGCCCTTTGCAGGACGCAAGGGTGCTGATTTTTCGGATTTGACTGTGTTTTTACTGTCGGCTCTCATGGCATGCCCATCGCACAAAGAACAATTGACGCATACTGTGCGCAGATGCGGTTAAGAAAGCGTCAACCATAGCCATTGACAGCATCCGGGTCCAGATTTATCCAGACGCAAGGGGCCTGACCCCGCCATTGCCAGACGGTGAGGAACCGCCATGACAACCAAAACCATCTCCCAAAATCAAACTTTTGATGTCGCCATATTGATGGGCTCGCAATCGGATTGGCCGATCATGAAAGAGGCCGCCGATATGCTGGATATGCTGGGCATTTCCAATGAGGCGCGCATTATCTCGGCCCATCGCACCCCGGAAAAACTGCGTGACTTCGCCATGGGCGCCAAGGATGCCGGGTTCAAGGTGATTATCGCCGGGGCCGGCGGCGCGGCACATTTGCCCGGTGTTACCGCTTCGATGACCTTGCTGCCCGTGCTTGGCGTGCCGGTGTTGGGCAAATCTTTGAGCGGCGCGGATGCGCTTTATTCCATCGTGCAAATGCCGGGCGGCATTCCCGTCGGCTGTCTGGGTATTGGCGCAGCGGGCGCAAAAAATGCGGCCCTATTGGCCGCGGCCATGCTGGCCACCACGGATGATGCCCTGCACGCGCGCCTGCAGGCCTGGCGTGATGACATGGTGAAAAACGCCCGCGAATTTCCGGTGGATTGAAGCAAAAATAAATACTCGTGGTGTCATTACCCGATTTATTCGGGTAATCCAGAAGGATAAATAGGCGGCACTGGATTGTTGGGACAAGCCCGGCAATGACAGGGTTGTGGTTTACCTTACATCCGCCGGGGGCGAGCCTTGCCAGTGCCATAGCGAAAGCGGGACAAGACGGCCAGGGGGTCTGGCCATTTTTCCTTGGCCTTGCGCACCTTGCCCTTGAAGCGTTCAAACTGCATGACGTTTTCAATGCGCCGGTCCAGAAACCGGTCTGTGCGTTCGTCATCACCTTCGAACCACACCATCATGGTCGAGCCCAGTACCGCCGATAAAATCGCCCGCTTGGTATAATAGTTATAATCGGTGGACGGATCGCCCAGCGCCCGCCAGATGGCATCAGCACTTTGCCAGAGCAGCCGTTTGCCAACCATCAGGGCATCGGGGGTGGCCAGACGGGCGGCGGCGCGGCTGGCGGCCTCGCGGTTCTCTTCGCCAATGACATCAAGACGGGTACGCACCGCAAAGGTTACCCGCTCGCGCACCCGCATGGTGCTCAGGTCGGCCCCTTCCAGCGTGGCCAACATATTGCGATCCAGTTCGCGGGACCAATAGCGCAAAAGATCGACAACCCCGCGCGGGCAGGCGAGCTCCACCGCCCCCGGATCGGTCTTGATTTCCTGCGCCGCGCTTTGTAAGGCGGCCGCTGTCCAGCCCTCAAAGGCAGCCCGTGACAGCATGGCATCCAGCAATACCGCACGGATTTTATCCAGATGGGGCTGATCAGACAGATGATTCATCGTGACTCTCGCTTCTTTTCGCATTCCTGGCGCTGGACAGAGCCTGCCGTGTTTGGTATGTGCGGCGCCTCATGAGGTCTGCGGACCCTGTGAGAGGCAGTAACTGCCATAATTTAACACCGTTTACGACCATACCGGCTGGAGGACTGAGCCATCGTTCAGATATTTGTGCGCGACAACAATGTCGATCAGGCATTGAAGGCACTCAAGAAAAAAAATGCAGCGCGAAGGTACTTTCCGCGAAATGAAGCGCCGCAATTATTATGAAAAACCATCGGAAAAGCGCGCCCGTCAAAAGGCCGAAGCGCTGCGCCGTGCCCGCAAGCTGGCGCGCAAACGCGCTATCCGTGAAGGCCTGATCGCAGGCAAATAATCTGATTTTGGGCCTTTGTCCCAAATTCAAAAAAACCGCCGGTCAGTTTTGACGCGGCGGTTTTTGTGTGCCTGAGCCTTAGATTTGGCCCTAGTTCCTGGCCGGTTTGGCCTTGCCCAACCCCACCAGTTTCTTGAAATAATCCACCCCCCGCGCCGTGCATGGCCCCGGCCCGGAACACCCTTCCGGCGGCCCACAGCACGATCATGGTGGTGATCACCATCACCAAAGTGGTGCCGATAATATCCATCATGGGTGGATCGGCGGGCAGGCGCGCCAGCATGATATAGGGGGTAAAGAGCGGTATCCACGATATGATTGCCAGTATCGGAGAATCCGGATCCTGCAAGGCAAAGCTGAGCGCCAGCATGGGAATCATCAGGGTAAAAATAATCGGACTCATCAGGGTTTGTGCCTCTTGCAAGGTTTCGCAAAGCGAGCCCAGCGCCAAAAAGATGGAGCCAAACATCAAATAACCAAAGACGAAATAGCCCAGAAACGGCAGGATCAACCCGGGGTTCAGCACCGCCCCGATGATTGAGGCAATATTATTGCTGCCCCCTTCGGGCAAGAACTGGGTACCCATGCTGGTGGCAATCGCACCGGCCACCGCCCAACCGGCCAGCAAGGTAAAGCTGACCGCGGCCACACCCAACAACTTGCCGGTCAACAGCGCCCGCACCGGGGCCGCACACAACAGGCTGTCCAGTACTTTGCCGGATTTTTCCTCAATGGTGCTGGTCAGCAACATATTGGCTACGGAAAACACGATCATCCACAAAATAAAGGCAAACATGACCGCGGCGAAATAGGGAGCCCGATCGCTGGCCGTAACTTCGGCTTCGCCATCGGCCTTTTCAGGCGACAGGGTGGATATAACGGGATGCATGGCATTAATGGTGCGCACAATTTCGGTTTCCAGACCGGCACGGGCAAAGGCTTCGGTACGCATTTCATCACGAACGGCCCGGCGTATGGTGCTCTTCAGGCGCTCCGCGGTAATGGCCTTGCTCCAGTAATCAATACTGACCGAACCATCTGCGCCGCGCTCTATAAAGGCGGCGGCGTACAGTTCCTTTGGCCCATCAGGCGTAGTGATTTGTTTCTTGCCCAGCAAATAGGGCCGTAAGCCATCTTCGGTATCGGCGGGCGGCGGCACCAGTATATATGTCTGCTTGATGGCGCTAAGCGCTGTTTTTCCCTGTAGCCCCAAATGGACCGAGGCCGAGGCCACGTCCTGGCCCTCATCCAGCGCCTCCAGCGCCTTTAGGGCCCCGGCCTCCTGACCCGGGACCTTGGCAAGGCCCCGCAATATGGAACGCACCTGCGCATCATATTCCCGATTTATTTTATCGGCGATCACCTGTTCATAACGGCCATCATGATCCACCACCGTAAAATATCGCGTCGGGGTAGAACGATCCAGAAACACCGGCACCGCAATGCCCAACAACATGAAAACCGGCACCATGGCCAGTGACAGCCAGAACCCCGGCGTGGCCACATAAGAAAGGTATTCCCGGCGGGCAATGAGATACGTATGACGCATTAGGACGCCCCCCTGCTTTCATCCTGGTCCACCAGATGTACAAACACATCGTGCAAATGCCGCTTTTGCGGCTCGAACGCCGTCAGGTTCACGCCATTTTCGACGCAGGCGCGCAACACATCCTGGGCATCGGCCCCGGCGGCCAGCTCGACCCGCCAGTTTTGGCGTTCATCCTCGACACCACCTTCCGGGGTAATGCTTTGCACCAGCCCGTCCAGCGCCTGTGCCGGATCGGCACCATCCCCCGTTTGCATCAGCACGGCCCGGGGCAGGGTTTGCAGGGCCTCATCCACATTACCGTCAAAGATTTTGCGCCCCGCCGCCAACAGCACGATGCGGTCACACAGGCGTTCGGCGTGTTCCATCACATGGGTGGAGAAGAGGATGGTCGTGCCCTGATCGGCCAGCGTGCGGATCAGTTCTTCCAGGGTACGCTGATTGACCGGGTCCAGGCCGGAAAAAGGTTCGTCCAGAATGACCAGTTCCGGTTCATGCACAATGGCGGCAATGATCTGTACTTTTTGCGCCATGCCCTTGGACAGGGTTTTGACCTTTTTATAGGCCACATCACCCAGACCAAACTGTTTCAGGAGCGCCAATCCCCGCTTTTTGGCCTTTTTGGCGGTCATGCCTTTCAGGCGGCCAAAAAACACGATCACTGCCAGCGTATTCATTTTACGATAAAGGCCGCGCTCTTCAGGCAAAAAGCCGACCCGGTCCAGCACGTTAAAATTGGGGGGCGCCCCAAACAGTTCCGCCTCGCCGGAATCGGGGGCCAAAATGCCTAGCCCAATCCGCAAAGAAGTGGATTTGCCAGCCCCATTGGGGCCCAGAAAACCCGTAATGGTGCCCGTATTTACAGAAAAACTTAAATTCTGAACGGCTGGCTTGCCCGAAAACGTCTTTGAGACATCTTTAAGCGCAAAAACAGGTGTACTCATAAACGCCCCATCGGGTGTGAGCGCAAGGCTCAGATCATCGAGGCAATCAGCGTCGCCGCCCAGCCAATAATGGTGGTCATCACCGCCATGCCCGTCATTACCGCATACCAGGTACCGCCGCGTTTCAGGCCAAAGCCAACCGCCAGGCCAAGCCCGTACACAATGATCAGGGACGTAAACCAGTTCATACCACCGGCGAACACCATGGAAATATACAAGGTGGAAAGCCCGATCAGTACACCACTCCACATAAACAGGCGTAAAATGGCCCCATACGTTTCCCGGTGATTGCTAATATCCTGGGTTCCATGTTCATAGGCGCTCATTGGCGGTCTCTCCCTCAAATTCTCGTACCCCAGCGCCTAACAGGACAGGGGCAAAAACGCAAGCACAGCACATACAAGTAATGTATCGAAATTATTTATCCCCGGCACAGGAAATCAGCGCCCGAAGAGAGCTGACCAGGGCCAGAGGCTGGTCCAGCATCACATGATGATGGGCTTCGGGAATGGAAAAGCGCGGCGTGCGGCCCGGAAAGGCCTTGCACATATAGGCCCAGACCTCGTCGGAAACCAACAGGGACTTTTCCCCGCGGATCAACGCCACAGGACAACGAAATTCAGCAATGGTTTCCACCGCGGCGCGCATGTCATATTGCATTTTGGCCCACAGGTTCGGATCGAATTTCCAGGCCCAACCCATGGTGCCATCCTCACGCTTGACCTCTTTCATGCCTTCGCGGGCAATATGGTCCAGCAAAAACACGTTTTCACAGGCCTGGTCGGGCAACAACCGGAACCGACCCAGAATTTCTTCGCGGGTGTCATAGGTGCGCCCCCCACGGCTGGGCGGGGGGGTACGACGCTGTTTTTCCGCCGGACGTACCGGGCTGTCCATCACAATGGCGCGTTCATAGCGCTCTCCATGGCGCACTGCCGAGCCCATGGTAACAAAGCCGCCAAAAGAATGACCGGCCAGCACCGGCTTGCGTTCATGATCAAAGGCACCGCCGGCCTCGCCGGCCGCCAGCACCTCGTCCGCATAAAGCGGCATGTCATATTCATCGCGCCAGTCGGAATCGCCCATGCCAGACAAATCCATGGCCACCACGCGGCGGTGCTTGGCAAACCATGGGCCGATAAAATCCCACCAGCCCTTGTGGGCAACGCCCCCATGGACCAGCAACAGACCCGGCTTGCCCCGCTCGCCCCATGCCTTGTAAACAATATTAGCCCCCGTCACGGTTGTCGTGCCGCGCTCAAAAGGCATGTCCAGACAGGTCTGGAACCAGTCCGGCGCCGGGGGTTTGGCCCCGGCAAAGGGGGCAAGGGGGAGATTTTTGGGCCGACGCTTGGGCGCGTCTTTTTTATCGGGTTCAGAATTGCTCATAAATGAGCGGTATCCCTCCTCTGCGCGGGCGTCAATTGCCCATAACCGTATGGTTGCACAATAACTGTGCCGATTTGGCGCATTTAAACCTCGCCTTTACCTGATTGTGGCATGGTTGCCTCAACGACGTCTGAGCCGACACGTGGATCGGCATAAAAAAGGCGCGATAAAGGGGTGAATTAAGATGGCGAAAACCGTTCTTATTGTTGATGACGATCCGACCCAGCGCCGCCTGATGCAGGCGGTGGTGGAAAAAAGCGGCATGATTGCCGCCCATGCCAGCAGTGGCGAGGAAGCGATCGAGGCCATCACCGCCGGCGGCCGCATTGATGTGGTATTGCTGGATCTGGTCATGCCAGGCATGGGGGGAATGAAAGCATTAGAGGAAATGCGTGCCCGCGCCGTGCAATTGCCGGTAATCGTGCTGACTGCCTCGGGCAGCATCGACACGGTGGTCAAGGCCATGCAGGCCGGAGCCATGGATTTTCTGGTCAAGCCAGCCAGCCCCGAACGCATTGCCGTATGCATAAAAAACGCCCTGAAAGTTCAGGAATTACAAGGCGAAGTGGTACGCCTGCAAAAAACCAAAAGCGGGGCGCTCAGCTTTGGCGATATGATCGCCGATGCGCCCTGCATGCGCCAGGTGGTACGCCTGGGCCAGCGGGCGGCCAAATCCAATATTCCCGTGCTTATTTTAGGCGAAAGCGGGGTGGGCAAGGAATTGATCGCCCAGGCCATTCACGGAGCCTCGGCACGCACCGGCAAACCGATGATTACGGTCAATTGCGGTGCCTTGCCGGAAAACCTGGTGGAATCCATTCTCTTTGGCCATGAAAAAGGCTCGTTCACTGGGGCCACCGACAAGCATTTGGGCAAGTTTCGCGAAGCCGATGGCGGCACACTGTTTCTGGATGAGGTGGGCGAACTGCCCCCCGACATGCAGGTAAAACTGCTGCGCGCTTTGCAAGAAGGTGAGATTGACCCGGTGGGGGCCAAAAAGGCCGTCAAAGTGGATGTGCGCATTATTTCGGCCACCAATCGTGATCTGGCCCAAGAGGTCAAAGTGGGTGCCTTTCGCGAAGATCTGTTCTATCGCCTGAATGTCTTTCCCATTGAATTGCCCCCACTGCGCGAGCGTATGGAAGACCTGCCAGCCCTGACCAGTCATTTCATTTCGCGCTTTAATGCCCAGGAGGGCACGCAAATTCTGGGTGCAACGGCACAAACCATGGCGCTCTTGAAGGGCTTTGACTGGCCGGGCAATGTGCGCCAGCTGGAAAATGCCATTTTTCGTGCCGTGGTTCTGTGTGAGGGCAATGAGCTGACCCCCGAAGATTTCCCCCATATTTCCGGCGTCAGCCATGATATAGTGGAAAATGCCGAAGACGCCCCCTTGGTGATTGAATCTTCTGCACCCTCAAACGAGACGGCCAGCCCGGAACCCGATCTGCCCATTCGCATCATGACCGGCGAGGGTCATGTGCGGGCGCTCGAAGAAATCGAACGCGATTTGATTGAATTTGCCATTGGCACCTATGCCGGGCAGATGTCAGAAATTGCCCGTCGTCTGGGCATTGGTCGCTCGACGCTGTATCGCAAAGTGCGCGAACACGATCTGGATGTGCGCGGCGAAAAGGCTGCGGGTTAAGGTTTTTTCTTTCCGCCCGTAATAACGGTCAATTTTGGCGGCACGTGTTTTTTAGCGCTATCGCGACGGCAAGCCTCGCTATTTGAGCGTAGGTTTTTTTGTGCGCTATCGCGACAGCAAGCCTCGCTATTTGAGCGCGAATGTGTATCTGCCCCGTCCTCATCCAGCGTATCGTCGCGTTCATAAAGCGGTTTGCGAAAGGCTGGCTTTTTAGGCTTGAAGGACGAGCGCTTCATGGGTTTGCGCCCCTTGCCCTTTGCCTTTTTTTCCACCTCGCGCAGCTTGGCTGCCTGTCGGTAAGAAAGCGCCTCGGCGGCATCGCCCTTTTCCGGATCCGCAAAGGCCGAGCCGAATTTTTCCAGGCGCTCTTCCAGCGAGTCGATAAATTCATCTTCCCACTCGCTTAAGGCTGCATCCCCTTCCAGCGTTTCTTTTTTACGCAAGGTACGGCGCACCCGGGCCAGCGCCTTTCTGGTTTTCTTATCGTCGGTTTTCTTGCCCATGGGCAAAAGGACTATCAGATTTCGCCAATGGCATCCAGATACAGGGCCAAAATGGCTTCCTGTTCGGTGCGTTCGTGCACGTCCATTTTGCGGATACGGATCACCTGGCGCAGGATTTTGGTATCCAGACCAAAGGCCTTGGCCTCGTCATAAACCTCTTTCATATCGGCCATCAGCGCCTTTTTTTCTTCTTCCAGGCGTTCAATGCGCTGGATGGCGCTTTTCAGTTTTTCACGGGCGGTCTGGCCCATATCTTCTGACACTTGCTTTCTCCACAAACTGGTAAAATGGCGTCGCGAAGCTATAGGCACGGGCCGGAACCGGCGCAAGCACATACCTGCGATTATCTGGTCATAACCGGAATAATCGCGTTATGGTATGCGGATATAATAATCGGAGGAAACCTCATGAGCACCCCCCTGATCGCTATGGCGGCTTTAGCCGCTCTGGCTGCATCCAGCCCCAAAGGGCAAACCCCTGTTGAGGGCCGCGCCATGCGCCCGGCACATACCTTTTCCATTGTCGCCCGCGATGCCAAAACCGGCCAATTGGGCGCGGCGGTGCAATCACACTGGTTTTCCGTAGGCAGCGGGGTGATCTGGGCCGAGCCTGGCGTGGGGGCCGTGGCCACACAATCCTTTGTGGACCCCAGTTATGGTCCGCTGGGCCTGAAATTAATGCGCGCTGGCAAAAGCGCGCCGGAGACCCTAAAAGGCCTGCTTGCCACCGATGAGCACGAAGAAGTGCGCCAGGTCGGCATGGTGGATGCCAAGGGCCGGGTGGCCAATCACACCGGCAGCAAGGCCATTATTGCCCATTGCAAAATTACCGGCGACGGCTATGCAGTACAGGCCAATCTGATGGAGCGCGACACCGTTTGCGCCGCCATGGCCGAAGCCTTTGAAAATACCGATGGGGATCTGGCCGCCCGCTTTATGGCAGCGCTGGATGCGGCCCAGGGCGAAGGCGGTGATATTCGCGGCAAACAATCTGCCGCCATGTTGATCGTCAGGGACGGTGCAACCCTGCCACCATGGTCCGGCCGGGTATTTGATCTGCGGGTTGAGGACAGCCCGGAACCATTAAAAGAACTGCGCCGTCTGGTCGGCGTGGCGCGCACCTATGCCCTGATGGGCGAAGGGGATGAATACATGACTGCCGGCAATGTCGAGGCAGCGCTGGCATCTTACACCGCGGCGGAAAAACTGGCCCCCGATAATCACGAGGCGCTTTACTGGCATGCGGTGACTTTGGCCAGTATTGGCCGGGTGGACGAGGCGCTGCCGCTATTTCAGCGCGCCTTCAAGGTCTGGCCAAAATGGCGCGAGCTGACCAAACGCCTGCCGGCCTCCGGCCTGTTACCTGATGACAAAGAGATGATGGATAAAATCATCAACCTGCCTTAACCCGCACAATTGACGCAAAACGGCGTGGCCGGATCCTTGTCCAGCCGCGCCTTTGCAATCTCATTGCCGCAACGCACGCAATCGCCATATTCATCAGCGGCGAGGCGAGCCAGGGCCGCCTCGACTTTGCGCAGTTCCTGCACCCGGCGTGCATCATCAGCCTGCGCCATGGCCTGGACCTGCAAACTGTCCATGCGCGAAAGCCGCCCCACGGATTGCTGATCCAGCGCCACGGGTTTTTGATCCCCTTGCGCCGCATGACGCAAATTTTCCAGATCGGCACGCAGGGCCAACAGGGTCTTTTTGATCTGTGCATCATCCATGGTTTACATCCCGCGCCAACGCTTGCGCTTTTCTTTTCAAGGCCCATTATGCGGGCAACAGATTAAAACAAGGTACCCATTATGCGTGATGAATTTGCCAATTATCTAACCCATCTGGAATGCGGCCTGACCGGTGATCGCCATGAGGCCGGGCAGGTCCATGGCCTGTCAAATGCCGGCAAGCCTTTATTGGCGCGCTATGATCTGGGGGCCATTAAATCCGGTGTTGATCGCGATGCCGTGTGGGCGCGGACAAACGGATTTTGGAAATGGCGCGAGCTGTTGCCCGTGGCCCAGACCAAAAACGTCTGTGCGCTGGGCGAGGTGGATACGCCGTTGATTACGCTGGATAATCTGCACGCAAAGGGCACGGTGATTGTCAAAGACGAAGGCCGCCTGCCCACCGGGTCGTTCAAGGCACGGGGTCTGGCGCTGGCCGTGGCCATGGCCAAAGAGCTGGGTCTTGATCATCTGGCCATGCCAACAAACGGCAATGCCGGATCGGCGCTGGCCGCCTATGCCAGCCGGGTTGGCATACAGACCACCATCGTCTGCCCGGATGATACCCCGGCGATCAATATCGAAGAAACTGAGCTGCAAGGCGCCAAGGTGTACAAGGCCAATGGCCTGATCAATGCCTGTGGGGCCTGGGTCAAGGCCGGAGCCGACAAGGGATTGTGGTTCGATCTGTCCACCCTGAAAGAGCCGTACCGGATCGAAGGCAAGAAAACCATGGGGTTGGAACTGGCCGCACAAATGGGCTGGACCCTGCCCGATGTGATTTTTTATCCCACCGGCGGCGGCACCGGCCTGATTGGCATGTGGAAGGCCTTTAATGAGCTGATCGAACTTGGCTGGCTGGAAAAAGAGGATTTGCCGCGCATGGCGGCGGTGCAGGCATCAGGCTGTGCCCCGATTGTGCGTGCCTATGATGCAGGAGAGCGTTTTGCGCGCGCCTGGGAGGATGCCCACACCTTTGCCGCCGGCATTCGCGTACCCGCCGCGGTGGGGGATTTTCTGATCCTGGATGCGGTGCGTGACAGCGGCGGCTTTGCCATTGCCGTGGATGATGACGCCATCGAGGCGGCGCGCACATCCGTCGCCCGCCAAGAAGGCCTGTTGCTCTGCCCCGAAGGAGCGGCCACCTATGCGGCCTATCTGACGGCGCGCGAAACCGGGCAAGTCAGCAAGGATGAACGGGCAGTGCTGTTTAACTGTGCCACCGGCCTCAAATACCCCATGCCCGCGGCGGGGGAAGCCCTGGATCTGGCCAATCCGGCTTAGCGCCCGCACGCGCCCCTGCGACAAAATTGCACCCCTTTCGTCTTGCCCTTCACCGGGGCAGCGACTATCAAGCAGCCATCGGTCCTTGTGATTTTCACAAGGTAAAAGGGAACGCGGTGCGGGGATGCCCCCAATGCCGCGACTGTGCCCGCAGCCGTAAACGGCGAGCTTTGGTGCATACAGCCACTGGAAAACCAATGTGGATTTCCGGGAAGGCGCACCAAAGCATCTGAGCCGTGAGTCGGAAGACCTGCCGATAATGTTCGTCCGTCCATACCCCGGGACCAGGGTCGTGGCATGGAAAGGTTTTCCGTTGTGGCGACAACCCTCAACCCACCCGCGTGCTCTGGTGCGCGGGGATTTGTCGCACAGGAGAACGACCGTGCCTAAAAAACTGACCCTATTGGCATCTATTGCCATTTTATCCACCTTTGCCTTTCCCGCATTCTCAGAAGAAGAGACTTCAAGAGAATCCGAAATCATCATTATCGGCTCACACACCCCCATCCCCATGGCCGAGATGACCGCCGCCATCAGCATCATTGAAGGACCGGACGTTACCGATCTGGGCAATGTCTTTGCCGCCGATGCCTTGCGCGCTATTCCCGGGGTTTCGGTAAACCGGTCCGGACCGGCCGGATCGCTGACCCAGGTGCGCCTGCGCGGATCCGAGGCCAATCATGTGCTGGTACTAGTGGATGGTATCGAAGCCTCGAACCCGTTTAGCGGCGAGTTTTCTTTTTCCACTTTGCCTGCCGACGGCATTAGCCGCATCGAAGTGTTGCGCGGGGAACAATCGGCGCTGTGGGGCAGTGACGCCATTGGCGGGGTGATCAATTTTATCACCACACCCACAAAACGCGGCAACACATTTGGCGCTTTTGCCGAATATGGCTCCTTTGGCACGGTACGCACCGGGGCCAATGGCCAGTTTGTGTCGGGAGACACCCGCCTGTTTGGTAATCTCAGTTATGGGGACAGCACCGGTTATGATGTCTCGGCCACCGGCGGCGACAAAGACGGCTATGATAACTTCACCGCCCATGGCGGCTTTGATGCACCGCTGGGAGATGTTGCCAGCCTGAAAACCCGCACCCGTTATACCCGGGCGCACAGTCAATTTGATGCCGATACGGATTTTGACGGGCGGTTAAACGATGCGCCCCTGTCCCTGCAACAAAGCCAGTTTGATGCCCTGGCGCAAATCAGCGCCCAGAGCATGGACGGTCATCTGAACCACGAGCTGAAAACCACCTATACCAATACCGAAGACCTTGGCGGCACCAGCCGGTCCATCGGCTTTCGCACCCAGGGCTCTTATCAACTGGCCGGCAATTGGGACACCGGCACCATCGCCCACCATCTGACTTTGCTCGCCGAAGGCACGCGGGAGATCTATAAAAACGATGGTGGCCCCGGAGCCTTTCAGAACCAGAAACAGCGCAATACCGGCTATGCCCTGGCCGCCGATTATCGTCTGGTCAGCGGCGATCTGGTGCTGAACGCCTCGGCGCGGCGCGATACCCATTCGCTGTTTGCCGACGCCGATACCTGGCGCGTGGGCGGGGCCTATGCCTTTGAGAGCCTTGGCGGTCGTTTGCGTGCCTCGGCGGGCCAAGGGGTGAAAAACCCAGGCTTTTTCGAACTGTTCGGGTTTTTCCCCGCCTTTTTTACCGGCAATCCGAATTTGAAGGCCGAACGCTCCACCGGGTATGAACTGGGATGGGATCAACAGATCGGCCCGGCCAAAGTCTCGATCAGTGGTTATACCTCGCGCCTGAAAAACGAAATCTTCACCGATTTTGGCACCTTTCCGGCCACCGCCCGCAACCGCACCGGTACCAGCCATCGCAAAGGCATTGAGATCGAAGGCAATTGGCCGGTAAATGAGGCCCTGCGCCTGACCGGATCGGCCACATTTCAACGGACCACACAAAATACGGTGCGCGAAATCCGCCGTCCCAAATTTCTGGCTTCGGCGGCCTTTCACTGGCAACCGTCAGGCCAGCCCATCGGCATTTCTTTGGGGGCCGACCATAATGGCGCCATGACCGATACCGATTTTGGCACCTTTTCCACAGTAACCCTGAAGGCCTATACCCTGGTCCATGGCACCATCAGTTATGATCTGGGCGAACGGGTACAGTTTTATGTGCGCGGCGATAATCTGCTGAATGAGAAATACAGCGATGTGTTTGGCTTTGCCGGACAAAAAAGAGGCGTTTATGGCGGCATCCGTGCACAGTTTTAAGCTCGTTTCAGTCCTGATTGGCCTGCTAGTTTTTGCGGGAGTTGGCTTTGCCGCCCCCGCAAAGGCGGCCCCCGAACATGTGGTTTCCACCAGTCTGTGCGGGGATTCTTACGTGCTGGCCCTGGTGCCGCCACAACGCATCACCGCCTTGTCCTGGCAGGCCGATACAAAACTCTCTGCGGCGCCCGCATTTTTACGGCACAAAGACAAAGGCATGGCCAGCGCCGAACGGCTGGCCCGCCTGCACCCGGATCTGGTGGTTTTAGGGCCGGGCGATCCCCGGCGCGCCGCCAAAGTCGTACAAAAAGCCGGGGCAAAAGTACTTTCCCTGAACTGGACCGAAGACTTTGAAGGGGTTTTTGATAATCTGCGCGCCCTGGGTGGTATTAGTGGCCAGACCCAAACCGCCAGTACCAAAATCAAGACCATCAAGGCGCGCCTTGCCGCCCTGAAGAACCGCGTGCCCAAAGGCCCAGTGCGGGTTTTATACCTCACCCCCAGTGGCAATAGCGCCGGGGCAGGGGTGTTTGTGGATGCCGCCATTCTTGCTGCCGGGGGCATTAATCATGGGGCAACATTGGGCATAAAGGGTTGGGGCCGGGTGCCGCTGGAAAAACTGACCCTGAACCCGCCAGACCTGATCATCACCAGTTTTTTTAACGAGGCCTATCCCAGCATTGCCAATTTGCGCAGTCGCCACCCCCTTATGCAAAGGGTTATGCAAAACACACCCACCGTGCGCATTGCCGCCAAAAACTGGATCTGCGCCGGACCGCGTCTGATCAATGCCGCCGAAGAGATTGCTAAGGCCATGGATGCGCTGGCACCACAGGCAACAGCCTCATGAGCCGGTTTTTCATCATCGCCGGGGCGGGACTGGTTATCCTGATCCTTCTCTCCCTAATGCTGGGGGATTTGCCTTACAGCCCGGCGCAAGTGCTGGATGCCCTGTTCCAACACGGCGATGCGGCCCGCCATTTGATCCTGTGGCAAATCCGCCTACCGCGCACCTTGCTGGCCATCATGGTTGGGGCGGGCCTGGGAGCATCGGGGGCCGCCTTACAGGGATATTTGCGCAATCCTTTGGCCGATCCCGGCATTGTCGGCATTTCGGCCAGCGCCGGGCTGGGGGCGGTGATGGCGCTTTATTTTGGCCTGACCGCCATTTCGATCTGGGTATTGCCCGCTGCGGCCATGGTGGGGGCGGGCCTGGCCGCCGCCATATTGATGATATTGGCGCGGGGGCGGGCCTCGATCACCAGCGTAATCCTTGGTGGCGTGGCGCTGTCCTCCCTCTCGGTGGCCCTGACCGCATTGTTGATGAACCTGTCGCCCAATCCCTGGGCCTTGTCGGAAATTGCCTATTGGCTGATGGGGTCGGTGACCGATCGCAGCTTTGCCGAACTGGCCTTTGCCGCGCCTTTAATCTTTGGCGGCATTGCCGTTTTGATGCTCAGTGCCCCAGCCCTGAACGCCCTGGGCCTTGGCGAAGAGGCGGCGCACAGCATGGGAGTGTCGCTGAACCGGACCGGGCAATTGGTGGTGTTTGGGACGTTACTGTGTGTCGGGGCCGGGGTGGCGGTGGCCGGGGCCATTGGCTTTATCGGCCTGGTGGCACCCCATCTGGTACGCCCGTTTTTTGGGGCGCGGCCAGGGGCCTTGATCCTGCCATCGGCTTTGATCGGCGGCATATTATTACTGGCCGCGGACATATTGGCCCGGGCGCTTAGCGGCCCGGGAATACCGCTTTATCTGGGGGTAACCACGGCCTTACTGGGCGCGCCATTTTTTCTGTATCTGGTGATCAAAAACCGGCGGGCCTTTCCATGAGCATGCTCAGTCTGAAAAATGTCACCGGCGGCCCGGATCACAACCTTATCCTTAACAATATCAGTCTTGATTTTGGACCGGGGCTGACCGGCCTGATCGGTCCCAATGGAGCGGGCAAAACCACTTTGCTGAAAACCATGATGGGGCTGATTCTCCCCGATGCGGGCACGGTTAGCCTGGGCAATAAGCCCTTAAACACCCTTAGCCTGCGCCAGCGGGCGCAACAGATTGCCTATTTACCGCAAAACGGGCCGGTGCATTGGGCCATGCGCGTTCATGATCTGGTACGGCTGGGCCGGTTTTCCAGCACCGCGACACAAGAAGAAGACGAAAAAGCGGTGCAGGACGCCATGCAGGCCTGCGCCATTGAGGAATTTGCCGCCCGAACCATCAATACCCTTTCCGGGGGCGAGCGCAGCCGGGTTTTGCTGGCCCGGGCGCTGGCGGCTCAAACCCCGATTTTACTGGTGGACGAGCCGACCAATGCGCTGGACCCAGCGCAACAGCACCGCATTATGGGCATTTTGCAAACCCGCGCCAAGGCGGGCGTTTGCGTGATCTGTGCTATTCACGATTTACCGTTGGCGGCGCGCTATGGCGACCGACTGGTATTTCTGGACAATGGCGGGGTAAAAGAGGATGGACCGCCCGGCGCCGTGCTGACCGCCGCCTCTTTTCACAAAACCTATGGCCTTGCCTTTGATAAGCGTGGATACTTAAAAGATGAGCCCACACCCATCTGAACCGCCCTGGGGCACCTACGCCCCCAAAGGCATAAACGCCGGTCTGATTAATCTAGCGCGCGCCATGCCACCTAACAGTATTGGCCGCCTGATGGCCGGGTTTTTCAGAAAACTGGTTTTGCTGGCGGGGCGCGGCCCGCTGGATTTAAAGGTGTTTGACGCACCGGCGCGCTTTCACCCCTATGATAATCTGACGGAAAAGCGTGTCGCCTTCATGCCACAGTTTTTTGACCCTGAGGAACGCACCGCCCTGTTGGCGATCCTGCATAAGGGTTTTATCTTTATCGATATTGGCGCCAATGCGGGATTTTATTCACTGTTTGTGGCACAAAATGCTGGCAAATCCGCTAAAATCATTGCGGTGGAACCACAGGCCGAAATGGCCCGCCGTTTACGCTTAATGCCAAGGCAGGCGGATTTACAAATATTTTGCATGAGAATACCGCCTTGGCCGCAGGGCCCGGCGAAGCGGTATTGACCATTGTTCATAAAAATCGTGGGGCCAGTGGCTTTACCCCACGCGGCAATCGCAGCGGCGATGAAAGCATCACCGTACCCACCATGGCCTTATTGGCCTTGATGGACAAACACGCCATTACCCGGGCCGATGCCATCAAAATTGATATTGAAGGCGCCGAAGATCAGGTTTTACCAGCCTTTTTTGAGACCTGCCCACCGGAACGCCTGCCCAAACTGATGATTATCGAGCGCAATGAGGACTGGGCGGTAGATTGCATCGCCCTGGCCACCCAGGCCGGTTATCAGTATGCCGGGGACGGGCGCAAAAATGTAATTCTCAGGTTTAAGCCTTAGAGCAATAAAGGCCGTGCAGGGCCTCCAGCACAGTAATCACTTCGCCGCCCTCAACGCCATAATAAACGGTTTGTGCCTCGCGCCGGGTTTTTTACGAACCCGTCTTCACGAAGTCGCGCCAAATGTTGCGACAAGGCCGATTGGCTGAGCCCCACGCGCTCGGCCAGGGCGCCCACAGAGCGCTCACCCTCTGCCAACAGGCACAAAACCAATAACCGTTTAGGGTTACTCATTGCTTGCAGCAGCGCCGAAGCCCTGCCAACATTGTTTTCCATTTCTTCCAGTGCCATGCTGGCCATATTAGCGTTTACTCATATATAATTGCAAGTTCATCCACGGTGTTTTACCGTGCCCAGGTTAAAAGTCGAAGAAGATTATGAGGTTTCCATGGGTGTAAAACCACAAATAACTGCGTTTTTTGATGAAAACACCTATACCATCAGCTACGTCATCAGCGATCCGGTCAGCAAAACGGCGGCCATTTTGGATTCGGTGCTGGATTTTGATCCCGCCTCGGGACGCACCAGCACCGAAAGCGCCGATAAAATCCTGGACCATATCCGGCATCACGACCTGAATGTTGACTGGATATTGGAAACCCATGCCCACGCCGACCACCTCAGCGCGGCACAATACCTAAAGGAAAAACTAGGCGCCAAGGTGTGCATTGGCGGTGCCATTACCCAGGTGCAACAGGTGTTTGCCGGGATTTTCAATCTGGGCGAGAGCTTTGCCTGTGATGGCACCCAGTTTGATCACTTGTTTGAAGATGGCGAAACCATTGCCCTTGGCGATTTGCAAATCAGCGTCATGGCCACCCCCGGGCACACACCGGGCTGTGTGACCTATATTGTGGGCAAAAATGCCTTTGTTGGCGATACGCTCTTCATGCCTGATTTTGGTACCGCACGGGCAGATTTTCCGGGCGGCGATGCCAAAACCCTGTATCATTCGATCAAGCGCATCTTAGCGCTGCCCGAAGATACCACGCTGTATATGTGCCATGATTACAAAGCCCCCGGGCGCGATGAATTTGCCTGGGTGACCAGTGTCGCCGAACAACGAAAAAATAATGTGCACATCCATGATGGCATCACAGAGGACGACT
Organism: Robiginitomaculum sp.; assembly: GCA_030949705.1. GTDB lineage: Bacteria > Pseudomonadota > Alphaproteobacteria > Caulobacterales > Maricaulaceae > Robiginitomaculum_B. The sequence continues at coordinate 166,354 of JAUZSF010000026.1, forward strand.
TTGTTGCCATGCGCACCGCCAAGGATAAAACCCTGTGTGTGCCACGCCTGATCCTGCCTTCGATCCAGATCAACATACGCGCCGGGGCCATGCCCGAACCTGAAGACAATGGCCGGTCTTACCTGAAACTGCCCCTGAACACGATTTAACCTCCAAAACGGAAAACCATTATGGGAATGAAAATTCGCCCCCTGACGGAAACCTTTGCGGTTTCGCCACAAATTCGAACGGCCGATGTCGCCATTGCGGCGGCCCAAGGCTATACCTCCATTATCAACAACCGCCCCGACGGTGAGGGCTGGGGACAGCCAAAAAGTGCCGATATTGAGGCCGAGGCCGAGGCCCACGGCCTGACCTATACCCATATTCCGGTGAATTTACGGGGCCTGGCCCCCGAACAGGTGAGCCAGATGGTTGCCGCACAAGAGGCCGCCACAGGCCCGGTACTGGCCTTTTGCAATACCGGCACCCGGTCCAGCATTCTCTGGGCGCTGTCCCAAGCCGGCAAAATGCCCGCCGACGAGATCATCGCCGCCGCTGCCAAAGCAGGCTATAATGTCAGTAATTTACGGGCCCACCTGGGTTAGGGCCTGACCCTAGAGCGAGCGCCCTTTGACCGCTGCGGCCAGACGGTCGGCACCGGCTTTGGCGGTTTTTTCAAACGGGTTGATGGCCAATGCATCGCTATAGGCCTGATACGCCGCCGCCTTGGCCCCCAGACGTTCCAACACGAGACCTAACCCGGTCAGCGCGCCAAAATGGCGCGGCTGTAATTCCAGTGCCCTATTCAGGTCTTCCAATGCCTCGCTGAACTGGCCACGTTTATATTCCAGCCCGGCGCGGCGGTTATAGCCTTCGGCAAAATCGGGGGCGAACTCGACCACATCTCCAAAAAAATCACTGGCCAGATCCAGCATGCCGGCCTTTTGCGCGGTAATGCCCCGTTGCAGCAACAAATCCACCGTGGGGCTACCACTATCAAAAAAAAGCGCCCAGACCTCTTCAGTGATCTGTTCGGCCTCGCTCTCATTGGGAGATTGCGACAGGCGTGACAATAGATCATCCAATGAGGATGAGGCATTGCCCTGCGCCAAGGCAGGCACACTGAGAAACAGCGTAAAAACAAGGATAAGCCAACGGGTCATCAGGCCATTTTAGGTTCCCTTAGGCCGCTTGGCCAGCACGTTCGGGAAAAAGCGCAGCCAGGGCCGCCGTATTGGGGGCCACGATCCCCCGTTCGGTAATCAGGCCCGTTACCAGTCGCGCCGGGGTCACATCAAAGGCCGGGTTGGCCAAAGGCGAGCCATCGGGGGTAAGCTGCACCGTATGCATCGAGCCATCTTCGGCCCGTCCCAAAACGTGCGAAACCTCGGCACCATCGCGTTCTTCAATGGGGATTTGAAAGCCGTCCGACAGCGTAAAATCAATGGTGGAGGAGGGCAGGGTCACATAAAACGGCACATTATTATCGTGAGCGGCCAGCGCCTTTAAATACGTGCCGATCTTGTTGCACACATCCCCATTGGCGCAGGTGCGGTCGGTGCCCACAATGACCAGATCCACCTTGCCATGCTGCATCAAATGCCCCCCGGCATTATCGACAATCACATGGTGGGGCACGCCGTGCTGGCCCAATTCCCACGCGGTCAGGGCATCGCCCTGATTGCGCGGGCGGGTTTCATCCACCCAGACATGAACGTTCAGCCCCAGATCATGGGCCTTGTATATGGGTGCGGTGGCGGTACCCCAGTCCACCGTAGCCAGCCAGCCGGCATTACAATGGGTGAGGATATTGACCGGCTTGCCATCTGCCTTGGTTTTGGCAATGGCCTTGATCAGTTCCAGACCATGATCGCCAAGGGCGCTGTTGACCGCCACATCTTCATCACACAGGCGCGCCGCTTCGGCATAAGCCGCGGTCCTGCGCTCGCTTTGGAGCAATGGGGACAGAACCGCGCGCACCTGGTCCAGCGCCCATTTCAGATTGATCGCGGTGGGCCGGGTGGCGTGCAGCACGTCATAGGCCTGATTTAACCCGGCATCGGAGGCATCGGCGCGCATGGCCAGCGCCATACCATAGGCCGCCGTGGCCCCGATCAGCGGCGCGCCGCGCACCAGCATATCGGTAATGGCACGGGCGCAATCAGGTACGGTGCGCAAGGTCACCGTTTCAAAGCAGAACGGAAATATGGTCTGATCAATAATTTCCACCGACCAGCCATCATCGTTCAACCAGATGGTGCGCATGGGTTTGCCGTTGACTTTCATGTCTCTTCTTCCAGATTTTTGTAAGCATCGGGCGTAAAGCGCGGGCGACAGGTCAGGTAAAAGACCAGATCACACGTGCCGGTATTGGTGATGCGCTGGGCCTGCCCGGCGGCAATGCGTACGCTGTCGCCCGCCCCAAGACTTGCCGTCTCGCCATCCACCTCCAACAGGCCCGTACCATCCTTGACGGTGTAAATTTCCTCAACCCCCAGCGCGTGTAATTGCGTAGTTACCCCCGCTTCAACCCGGCCCAGCGCCAAAGAAAAATCCGGGCAGGCCTCGTGATTGACCAGTTCGGTGATGAAACAGCGCTCATCGGTCCAAAACTCTTGTCCGTTTGTGTGAAAGGGTGCAGGTTTCCTCATGAACAAAGCCATATCGGGTTTTGCCCGATCCCGTCAAACATAAGGGTCCCGATTTGCACGTATGAAGACCAATGCCGCCACCTTATTAAACCTGAACGGGCAAACCGCACTGATCAGCGGGGCCAGCGGCCATATCGGCCAGCAGATCGCCCGCACCCTGGCCGGTGCCGGGGCGAAGCTGGTTTTGCATGGCCATAAAAACCGCGATGCCGCCGAGGCGCTGGCCGATGACGTTCGTCAAAATGGTGGACAAGCGCTGGTCCTGATGGCCGACCTTGCCGAGCCAGAAGCCGCCAAGGCGTTGATTGCAGACGCACAAAAAAACGACTTTGCCCCGGAGATTCTGGTCAATAATGCGGCAAGGCAGGATGTGGTGGCCCTTGGCGAGATGACCGAGGCGGACTGGCGTGCCATGTTTGATGCCACGCTGCACAGCGCCTTTGCGCTAAGTAGCGCGGTATGCGGCGCGCTGATCAGGCAAGGCAAACCCGGCGCGGTGGTCAATATTGCCTCCATCGAAGGACTGGCCGCGGCGGCGGGCCATGCCCATTATGCCAGCGCCAAGGCGGCATTATTGCATTTTACCCGCGCAGCGGCGCTGGAATATGGCCCGCATCATATCCGCGTCAACGCCGTCTCGCCGGGTCTGATCAACCGGCCCGGCCTGGATAAAGACTGGCCAGACGGCGTGGCACGCTGGAAAGCCAATGCCCCCCTTGGCCGCTTGGGCACGTCGGATGATGTGGCCAATGCGGTGCTGTATCTTTGCTCGCCCATGGCGAGCTGGGTCAGCGGGGAAAACCTGATTGTGGATGGCGGCATGCTCAGCGGCCCAAACTGGTGAAAACGATGAGTGAACAAGATTTACGAAAACAGGTGATCGATACCTGCCTTTCCATGAATGCCTCCGGGCTGAATCAAGGCACATCGGGCAATGTCAGCGTGCGCTTTGAGGACGGGTTTTTGATCACTCCCTCGTCCATGCCCTATGATCATATGCGCCCAAAAGACATTATGTTTATGGATATGGATGGTCGCGCCCAGGGGCCGCACAACCCCTCCAGCGAATGGCGTTTTCACCGGGACATATTGAACACCCGGCCAGACATCAATGCCGTGGTGCATACCCACGCCATCCATTGCACCACATTGGCGTTGCTGGGCAAATCCATCCCCGCGGTGCATTACATGGTTGCCGTGGCCGGTGGCACCGATATTCGTTGTTGCCCCTATGCCACCTTTGGCACACAGGAATTGAGCAACTATGTGCTGGAAGCCTTGAAAGATCGCTTTGCCTGTCTGATGACCCAGCATGGCATGATTGCCTGTGGTACATCGCTGGACAAGGCGTTATGGCTGGCCACCGAGGTGGAAACCCTGGCCCGGCAATATTGGGGTGCCCTGCAAATCGGCACGCCGGCCATTCTGTCTGATGCGGAAATCGGCCGGGTAATGGAAAAAATGAAAAGCTATAAATACGGGCGTGAAGAGTAGCACGCTTTAGCACATAATACCGCGCGATTTTATGGTTTGCCTTAGTGCACCCATGCTCGTAAAAATCATGGCATCAAAGCCTATACCCTGTGCCGCACGGACATTAGCAACGCTGTCATCTATAAAAAAGATGTCTTTTGGGTCTTTGCCTAAACGCCTGGCCGTTATCTCAAAAATCTTTAAATCCGGCTTTATTACACCCTCTTCACCAGACACGATAATGTCGATAAAGCAGGAGAAAAACGGAAACATGCGTAATAGGCCCGGCATTACCTCAGCTGGCATATTGGTCAGTGCGTACAGCGGTACGCCTAAAGCGGTTAAATCGCTTAACAGGGCGGCGGCACCGGGCATTGGCCCATCAAACATTTGATCCCATTCATCATGCCAGGCCCGAATGTGATCGGCCCAATGGGGAAATTTTTCAATCAGTGGGACAGCGTTTTGAGACATGGGCACACCGCGATCATGCTCTTCATGCCAGCTCTGGGTGCAACAGGTTTCAAAAAACCGCTGCATTTCTTTTTCATCATCAAATCGTCGCGCGTACAGGTTACGCGGCGACCAACGCATAAGCACATTGCCGATATCAAAAAGAAAAGTTTTATTGTGAAGGCTTTGGGCGTAAGTGTCGCCCATACGTCTTAGCCTTGGCGGGCTTTGAAACGCGGATCAGTTTTGTTGATCACATAGACCCGGCCCTTGCGGCGCACAACTTTGCAATCGCGGTGGCGGTTTTTCAAAGATTTAAGTGAGCTTCTGACTTTCATCGGACCATATTTCGTAAAAAAACCCCGCGCCAAAATGGGCGGGTTTCATCAAGGCGCGGAATTTATGGGCAAGGATCGCCGGTGTCAACCAAACAATCTGTAAATTGATTTGCACGAAAAACACCGGCATGGTCGGTCCATGAAACGCTTTTATTTCCTTACCCTTGCCACATGCCTGTATGGGCTTTGCGCGCCAGCCTATGCCAAAGATCTTGCCAAAAATTTAGAAGTGGATCTGGAACTGGTCCTGGCGGTGGATATTTCCTATTCCGTGGATGAGGATGAGGCCCGCAAACAGCGCGATGGCTATGTGGCCGCTCTGCAAAGCAAAGAAGTGGTGGACGCCATTCGCTCAGGCCCCCATGGTCGCATTGCGGTTATCTATGTGGAATGGGCCGACAGTGCCATGCAGCGCATTGTCGCCCCCTGGACCATTATCGCCAGCAAAGCCGATGCCAATGCCTTTGCCAAACAGGTGCATGACGCCCCCTTTGTACAGGGCCATTACACTGCCATTGGCAGCATGGTAGAACGGGCGATGGTTCTGTTTGATATCAATCATGCCGACGGCCTTCGCCAGGTGATTGATATTTCCGGGGACGGGCCGCAAAATCAGGGCACCAGTCTGGAAACCGCGCGCCAACGGGCGGCGGAGCGGGATATTGTTATTAACGGCTTGCCGATCATATCGGAGACACAAGATCCATGGCGACCCCGGGTTAAAGTAAAAATTGATAATTACTATCGTAATCAGGTGATTGCGGGCCCCGGGGCCTTTGTCATCCCGGCCCGGGATTTTGATGATTTTAAAAAGGCGGTATTGCGCAAAATGATTTTGGAAATAGCCGATAATACCCCCCACAGTGCCATTGGCAATGGAATGCGACCATGAGGATTTTGCTGTTCATTTTGATCAGTTTTTTTGTGTTCGGCGCCCCGGTGCGGGCCAATGAGCAAAGCTTTGAAGACTGGCGCACTGGTTTTATGGAACGTGCCATCGCCAAAGGCTTTGATGCCGATCTGGTCAGGGGTACCTTTGCCAACCTTACCCCGGACCCCGAAGTATTGAAACGCGATGGCACCCAGCCCGAATTTACCCGCACCATTGCCGATTATCTAAAAGGCGTTTTGTCCGAAGGGCGCATTGCGCAGGGGCGCAAAATGCTGGCCAACAATGCGGATGTGTTTGAGAAAATTTCGACCTTTTATCATATACCGCCCGAGGTGTTGGTCGCGGTTTGGGGGCTGGAAAGCGCCTATGGCCGCATTCAGGGAAACTTTGATGTGATCCGTTCGCTGGCCACCCTGGCCCATGACGGGCGGCGCCAGAAATGGGCCGAAGGCGAATTGTTTGCCGTTTTACAAATTCTGACCAATGGTCATGCCAGCCGGAATGAAATGAAAGGGGCCTGGGCCGGGGCCATGGGACAAACCCAGTTTTTGCCTTCCTCCTATCTGGCCTATGCGGTTGACTGGGACCATGACGGCCACAAGGACATCTGGGCCTCCAGCGCCGATGCGCTGGCCTCGACCGCCAATTATCTCAGCCGAAATGGTTGGCGCGCGGACGAGCCATGGGGTGTCGAAGTCGAACTGCCAACGGATTTTCCCTATGCCCTGGCCGAGGACACGGTGCTGAGCATAGGCTCGTGGAGTGTGCGCAGCGCCGTACGCGCTGATCATGCGATCTGGTCCATGAAAGAACAGGGCCGCCCCGCCTGGCTGATCCTGCCCGCCGGATATAAAGGCCCGGCCTTTCTGGTTTCCAAAAACTTTCAGGTGTTCAAAAAAATACAATAACTCAACCGCTTACGCCCTGGGGGTTGGGTTGTTATCCGAGGTGCTGGCCGGGCGCACCGCCGTGCGGGCGCCATGGCCTGATGCCACACCGCCTTTATCGCGCGCCCAGATCAAAGCCCTGCAAAGCGCCCTTGGCAAAGCCGGATATAGTGCAGGCAAACCCGATGGGGTCGCGGGGCCAAATACGCGGCGGGCCTTGCGCGCCTTTCAGGCGGCCAATGGTCTGATCCCCGATGGTTTTCTGGATCGCACCGTTTTTGAGGTGATACAGGAAAAACTAGCCAACCAGTCGAATGCGCCGGTTGGTGATGGCCAAAACGGCGGTTAATAAGACCAGCGTGGCCACCGCCCCATAGGCGGCTTCGGGGCGTACAAACTGATAAAGCGCAAGACCGGTAAAGGGCGCCAGAAAAAAAACCCGGCGCCTGCCGTGGCCGTAGCCAGGCCCGCCGCGCCACCCTGTTCCCTTGGCTCAACGCTCAAAGAGGCGCCACTGACCACACCCGGCCTTGATAGCCCGGTCCCCATGGAAGTCAGCAAAAAGGCAAAGCCAATGCTCCACACCTCGGCCCCCAACATCATGGTCAAGGCCCCAATGCCGGTCAGGATCATGCCGGTAATCATCAACACTCGCGGGGACAGGCGCAGCAGGGGAATAAGAATGAATTGCGCCCCAAAGACTAAAAAGGCACCGCCAGCCAGAATACTGCCCGAGACCAGGGCGGCCTGTTCAATGGCCAGATGGGCCTTGTCCAGCAGGTAAAACAACAAGGTTTGCAAAAACACACCCTGTGCCGTCCAGCCCGCCACCCCGACAACCAGATAGGGCCACAGGCGGGGGTCGCGCGCCAAACGCCATAAATGTTGTGATCCGGGTTTTCTGGGGGTGGGGGCGCGGTGTTCGGGCAGCGCCAGCGCGATCATGATAAAAACCGCAAAGGACACCCCGGCCAGCGCCAGCACAAACCCTTCCACACTGATCAGCCCCCCGGCCCAGGCCGCCAAAGGTGGCCCAAAGGCCGTGCCAAGCCCCGATCCGGCGGTTAGCGCCGACATCAGACGCGTGCGTTCGTGCATCCCGGTGCGATCCGCAATATAGGCCTGTGAGGCGGGCTGAATGGCTGAACCAATAGAGCCATAAAGCATGCGCGAAAACGCAAACAGGGCCATGGCCACCATGGGGGCCAGCGCGCCAGACAATGCCGAGCCGGCGACCAGGGCGATGGCCGTTAGTGACAGAGTGTTGCCCGCCAGCCCCACCAGTAAAATCGGGCGGCGGCCCTTGCTGTCGCTCAAATTACCCCAAAACGGGCTGAACCCCATATAAAAGAGAGACGAGCCGGCAAAAATCAGGCCCACATAAATCTCACCCGTGCCCATAGCGCGCGTCACCATGGGCAGGATCACAAACAGCATGGAATTGCTGGCGCCCATGACAAAGAGGGCCGCAAAAAGCAGGCGAAAAGCACGGCGGCGATCGGGATGGTTCACAACAGGTCTGGCCCAACAAAACGTAAACAGTGTTTACCAGATGGCAGCGCCGCCAAGACTTGTCAAAACCTCATTGCGTTGGAAAACAGGACTTGGGGTAGGTTTTGCCGTTCGTTTGGCTATCGTTATAGGCCATGCAGGACATGCCCCATTCCTCGGTGGACTGCGCCAGCTGATCCACAGCCCCCTGATCGGCACAAGCCGCATAATCCAGTGTTATGGTTGGCAGGGAGCCATCGGCCATCACCCGGTTGGTGATGCAGGTTTGGTAACGGACTACATCGCTTTCAAAACGGGCCAGTTTTTGCGCATAAATATCCAGTTCTGCTTTTGAAGTCCGGTTCCAGGCTTCGTCATAAGAGGGAAATTTTGGCCGTTCCGGCAAGGCACCACAAAATGGCACCACGGTTTGCAGGCCCTGGGTAATTGCCTCGGCCTTGCAGGCCTTATAGTTCCGCTGGGCGGCATTTTGCGGCCGGTATCCATCTTTTACGGATTCCGCCACCCCCGGTGTAGCCAAAGCCGCCATAGCAATACTGGCAAAAAGTATCTGGTACATTTTCATGACATCTATCCCCATTTAAGACGAACTGTTTGAGGCGCCGGCCCGGCTTTATTTTTGTGCTTTGGTCTTGGTGGCATGGTGTGCCGCCACCCAGTCCTCGGAAAGTTTCTGGTAGGTGTCCCAAACCTCTTCCACGCTGGGAGCCGTCGCATTATAGGCTTTCAATGCCGCACGCCATTCATCTCTGGAATGCTTTTCCGGTTTGGTGATCACCTCGTCCAGGCAGATCTGATAGGTTCTGGATGCCTTGGAATAGCGCGTTACCTGATCGGCGGCCGCATCCAGTTCCTGGGCGCTAAGGATAGCCCCGTTTATGGGCAGGTCGGGCTTTATTGGCGCCACACAATCGGATGCCGTTTGGGCCTGGGCGGGGAAAACCGATGCCACCAGCAATCCTGCTACCAATAATTTATACATACACAACTCCTGGTCCCTAACGCTAAAAGCCTGCGCCGTCCCTCGCTTTTATACTTTATGGCCCAGCGCTTCTTTATCACTGCACCGACCGTCCCGCAATGAAACGCAAAAACTCACTTAAATGGCAACAGTGCATTAAGCATTCCACGTCATAATGGTCTCAATTCGGGACAACCGAAAAACGGCCCAATTGGGCAATTATGGTGAACAGGCGGGTAAAACCATGCTTCAGATTATAGGTCTTATAGTCATCTTTGTGATGATTTTTGGCGGCTACGTCCTTGAAGAAGGGGATTTGGCACCAATCTTACATGCGGCACCTTTCGAATTGATGATGATCATGGGCGGCGCCGTTGGCGCCATGATGATGGGTAATTCCGGCAAAATCCTGATGGATGTGCTAAAAGGTCTGGGAAAAACCCTGGCCGGCCCCAAATGGAAAAAGAAAGATTATGCTGATCTTCTGGCCTTGCTGTTTACCCTGACCAAAACCATGAAAACCAAAGGGGTGATCGCCCTGGAAACCCATATCGAGAATTCAGGCGAAAGCGCCATTTTTACGCAATACCCCAAAATTCTCAAAGATCATTTTGCCACTGACTTTATCTGCGACACCTTGCGCATGATGACCATGAATCTGGAAGATCCGCACCAGGTGGAAGACAATATGGAAGCGCAACTGGAAAAACATCACCACGAGGCCGGGGCCCCGGCGCACGCTCTGCAAACCATGGCCGACGGCCTGCCGGCATTGGGCATTGTGGCGGCGGTGCTGGGGATTGTGAAAACCATGGGGGCCATCACCGAGCCGCCGGAATATCTGGGTCGCTCCATCGGGGCAGCCTTGGTGGGTACGTTTCTGGGGATTTTTCTGGCCTATGGTATTGTGGGGCCGTTGGCTCGCGCCTGCAACAGATTGTTGATGAAGAAGCCGCCTTTTACAAAATCATTCAGGCGGTTTTGGTCGCACACCTGCACGGCAATGCCGCCCAGATCTCCATCGAGATCGGCCGCGGTGTGGTACCCAGTCCGTCACAACCCAGCTTTAACGAGCTTGAAGATGCGCTGGAGAATATCGAGGCGGCCTAAATTCTGGACCATTTGCCGACTTGACCTTTATCAAAAGCCGCTCCATGGGGAGCGGCTTTTGTTATTTGCCGGTGATCCATGTCTGATCTTTTCCTAGGCCTGCCCGTGCCCCATCTTAGCTGGTCCAAAGACGGCGTGCCGCACAATCTTGATTACGCGGATGGTTATTTTTCTGATCACGATGGTCTAGCCGAGACCTGCACGGTGTTTCTAAAGGGTTGTCATTTACCCGATATCTGGCAGGACAAGGCCCGTTTTACCATTGCCGAGCTGGGCTTTGGCACGGGCCTGAATTTTCTGCAAACCTGGGATTTGTGGCGCAAAACCCGTTCCGATGGTGCGCGCCTGCATTTTATATCCATCGAAGGGGCACCCTTTAACCGCGATGATCTGGGCCGCGCCCATGGGGCCTTTGCCCCCCTTCAGGAACTGGCCGAAAAACTGCGTACCAGATGGCCCGATCCCATAAAGGGGGTACACCGACTTTTTTTTGATGAAGACGGCCTAACCCTGACCCTGTATTTTATGGATGTGGACGAAGCCCTGCCACAAATGGAAAGCCCTGCCGATAGCTGGTTTCTGGATGGGTTTGCCCCGTCGCGCAATGCCGCCATGTGGTCGGAAGAGGTGTTTACCCATCTGGCCCGGCTGAGCCGGCCCGGCACCCGGGCTGCCACGTTCAGTGTCGCCGGCTCGGTGCGCCGGGGCCTGCAAAAGGCCGGATTTGCGGTCACCAAAGAAGCCGGCCATGGGCGCAAACGTGAACGTCTGGAAGCCGCCTTTGAAGGCACGCCCCCACCCCCATTGCGACGGCCCAGCCGCCCCCATGCGCCCGGCAACCGCGAGGCAAAATCGGTACTGGTCATAGGCGGCGGCATTGCCGGAGCCAGCATAAGCCACGCCTTTTTGCGGCGGGGTTTAAGCGTTACCATGATCTGCAAAGCCGGGCCGGGCGATGAGGCCAGCGGCAATCCGGCAGCCCTGGTTTCCCCCCGTCTTGATCTGGAAGACACACCACAGGCACGGTTTTTTCGCACAGCCTTTCACCATGCCGCCAAAACCTATCAATCCCTGGGCGATCAGATCTGGATCCCGTGTGGCCTGATCCGCCGCCCGGCCCATCCATCGGACGTACAAAAGTTTTCCCGCCTGGTGGCGGCCCGCGCCCTGCCTGAAACGGCACTTTGCGCCGATAAAGGTGGGCCGGGAATATCTCTGCCCGGGGCGGGCATGGTATTGCCGAAACCGGCCATCGCTGCCCTTTCGGATGGCGCCCAGATCATTAAGGCTCAGATCAGCTCTGTTCGCCAGAAGAACGGCCGCTGGACAGCGTGGGGTCAGCAAAACCAGCCGATTGCCAGCGCGGATATCGCTGTACTGGCGCTGGGCAGCGGTACATTGGGCCCCGTCTCATGGCTCAGTTTTCAATATCTGAAGGGACAGGTCAGTCAGGGCATGTTGGACGCACCTTATGGGGGCCCGGCTTTATTGGCGGAAAGTTATGCCTTGGGGCTGGATAACGGATCGCTGGTGTTTGGAGCCACTTTTGATGAAATTGAGCACCCTGATGGTGCTCTTCATCCCACAGCCAAGGATCAGGAGCGTAATCTGACATCCTTAAACACGCTGTCCCCGACGCTCTATGGTCATCTTAAGAAAAACCAAGTCACCAGCCGGGTTTCAGTGCGCGCCACCACACCGGATCAAATGCCCTATGCTGGCCCGCTGATTGATGTGGATGATTTTCTGCAACGCTTTGGCGCGTACCGGCATGGATTTTTGGACCCCAAAGTGGGCAAAGCACAAACGCTGGATAATCTCTTTGTGTTGATGGGGCTTGGCTCGCGCGGCTTTGCCCTGGCGCCGATACTGGGCGAAGCCATTGCCGCCGAAGCCCTGGGCGAGCCAACCCCGCTGGAGCGCCTTGCCGCCCAGGCCATGCACCCTGCCCGGGTCTTGGAACGCCGCCTTAAGGCATCGGACCAAAAGTAAACCTAATCAATATGTAATGCCATTAAGGCTTCGACCTGCGTGAGATTTAATTATAATGGCTCCCTTAAGGGTCATAGTATATGTCGATTGCTTTTCATGTCCGGCTGTTGTTAACGCGATTTTCCGTGTGGCTGGCGCTGTTGTGGGAACGCAGCGTGCCGGTATTTTTCCCGGCCGTATTGTTTCCAGCCCTGTATATAGCGCTATCTTTGTTCGGGGCATGGGAGCGCTTTGGTGATCCGTGGCGATTTTTCGCCTTGATCACCAGCCTGGGGCTTTGTTTTTATTATCTTTATCGGGGCGTGCGGGCCTTTCACTGGCCATCCATAGAGGCCCAGGCCCGACGGATGGAACAGGATGCGGCGCTGGCAGGTCGTCCGCTGGAATTATTGAATGACCATCCGGCCCAAAACAATAACCCGCAAAGCGCGGCCCTCTGGCAGGCACAGCAAAGGCGCGCCCGGGCAGCCCTTAAACGCCTTGGCCCGAAAAAACCCCGCGCCGCCCTGGCCCGTCTTGATGTGTATGGTCTGCGCGCCGCCGCCATGGTGCTGATCTTTGCGGGCTTTGTGATCGCCGGACCGCACGCCGGGGCACGGCTGGACGAGGCCTTTGCCCCCCGGTTTCTCAGCCAGGTTTCCACCAGCGCCAAAAGCGAGGCCTGGATCACCGGGCCTGACTACGCCCAATTAGCCCCCAAGTTTCTAAGCGCCGATCATGACGGGCCCATAGAAGCCCTGACCGGTTCAGATTTCCACCTCAAAATCAGCGGCACTCGTAAAACGCCGGTGCTGCGCTTACGCATGAATGGCAAAAAGCGCCGGATCAAATTCACCAAAACCGGGCCGCAAAGCTATGACGCCAGGGTGCGTATTGATCAAAACAGCGTGCTGGAACTAGACCGGCCACTGTCCCGGCTTTGGCAGATCAAGGCCCAGACCGACACCCCCCCAAGAGTGCTGTTTACCAAGGTTCCCCATGGGGACACATCGGATTCGCTCAGCTTTTCCTATGCGGCCCGTGACGATGTGGGCATTGCCGCCTTGGAACTGGTGTTGGAGCGCCCCGAGGGCAAAACCAAAAAAACAGACAGCACCTTGTTGGATCTGCCAGCCAAAAATGCCAAGGCGCTGGACGAAAAAACCATGCTGGATTTTACCCGTCATCGCTGGGCCGGTCTGCCGGTCACTGTGACCCTGATCGCCCATGACGGGGCCGGGCAGAAAGGTCGCTCGCGGTCCTATAGTCTCACCCTGCCAGACAAATTATTCGTAAACCCCATGGCCAAGGCCATTGCCGAACAACGCACCTTGCTGATCCGGACCGATGAACCCTATGCCCCCATGCCGCCGCGCCCCGCTTTAAGCGCCGAAGACGTGCGCGCCCGCCCGCCCTTTGCCCAGGACAATCCGGCAGAACGATTGGGCCGCGCCCCCAAAGAGGTTCAGCGTGCCGCCGCCTTGATGCGGGCCAGCCTGCGGGCACCGGAAATGTTTTTTGATGATCCGCTGGTTTATGTTGGCTTGCGCTATGCCGCTGAAAACCTGCGCCTGGCGCGTCGCCCTGCCGATTATAAAGATCTGGATGATGAGTTGTGGGCCTTGGCGCTGTGGGCCGAGGGCGGGGCATTGGCTGATGCCCGGGCCGCCATGAAGGCGGCCGAACGCGCCTTTCGCCGGGCCTTGGCCCGCGGCGCGCCAGCAGACGAATTGGCGCGCCTGATGCATAATTACGAGCGCTCGGTAAAGCGTTATCTTGAGGCCCTGGCCGAAGAAGCCCTGCGCAATGGTCAAACCGCCAAAAACGACGCTGGTATGAGCGCCACCATGGATGGCAATACCTTGCAGGAAATGCTGGACGCCCTGAAAGCGCTGTCGGAGACCGGCGCGCGCGGTGATGCGCGTAAATTATTGCAGGCTTTGTCCGAACTTTTGGAAAAAATGAAAATGCAATTGGCCGCCGGATCCGGGGGTGGCGACGACCCGGTCAGCGAGGCCATGCGCAAGGCGTTGGAGGAATTGGGCGATATTACCGCCGAACAACGTGAAATTCTGGATGAAGCCTTTCGCCAGCAACAACAATCCCCCGGCGAAAAATCCGATGATCAGGGGCTGGCCGGGGAACAAAAGGGGTTAGGTGAGCGCCTGCGCGCACTGGCCGAAGAAGAGGAAGAACAGGGCCGTGGTGGCGCGATGGGGACCTTAAAAGAAGGGGCCGATGAAATGGGCCAGGCCGCCGGAGCGTTAAAAGAAGGTGATCTGGACGAAGCTCTAAGCGCACAAAAGGACGCCCTGGCCGCCTTGCGTGAGGGTTCCGAAGCTTTGGCCTCTGACCTGTTGGATCATATCCAGAAACAAAATGGTAAAGGGGCTGGCGAGAACCGTGATCCCTTTGGCCGGCAAACCCGCGGTGGCGGTGCACAAGCCGCCGATGGCACCCAGGTTCCTGATGTCATTAATGCCCAGCGCGCCCGGGAAATTTTGCAATTGTTGCGTGACCGGGCCGCCGAACAGGGACGCACCGATGAAGAGCTGAATTATCTAGATCGCTTGCTGGAACGGTTTTAGGCCCTTACCACTCGCCCTGATTTTCCATGCTTTTCCAGGGCTCCGTTGGGGCCAGCGCCGCCCCCTTTTGCAATAACTCAATGGAGATCCCATCGGGCGAGCGCACAAACGCCATATGGCCATCCCGGGGCGGGCGGTTGATCACCACGCCCATATCCTGCAAATGCGCGCAAAGGGCATATAGATCATCAACCTGAAATGCCAGATGGCCAAAATTGCGCCCCCCCCTCATAGCCCTTTTCATCCCAGTTCCAGGTCAGTTCGACCATGGGCAGACCACCGACAAAGCCGGTGCCTTCATGGGGGGGCATTGCGCTCTATGTCCTCGGGTGAAGCCAAAAAGATCAGGGAAAATCGCCCGGCTTCATTATCGATGCGACGCAATTGTTTCAGCCCCAGGCCCTGAACATAAAATCGCAAGGATTCGTCTACATCGCTAATGCGAACCATGGTGTGCAAAAATTCCATTTGGCTAATCCTTGTCTGGATTTGGGTTGGTTTTTTCCGGCAATTTCAGACCATCTTCGGTTTGCACCAAAGGCGACCATTTTGGCCGCTGGCGTTGTTTGGGGGCATCCGGCAGATCGCCTTCGCCGCGGGCGAGGCGCAGCTCGTCTTCCAGCGAGCCCGGCCGGTTGCGATGAAAACGATGAGCCACCACAAACGCCACCCCGCCCCACGAGGCAATCAGGCCAAAAAACAGAAAAAATGCATAAACCAGCGGCCCGTCCAGACGAAACTGGCGGCTCACCTCGCCGGCCAGGCCGGCGCTGGCCGCACTGGTGGTGGTGACCGGTTCGGCAATTAAAAATCCATACAGCGCCGTCAGCATCAGCATGATCACCGGCGTCAGTACCGCGGCCGCAATTAGCATTACCGCCCCATAAAGCGCCCCGCGCGGCCCATGGGCACGTACATAAGCCTGGACATATTGCTCTTCATTAAGCCCCTTGACCAGCCCGGGCTGGTTCTTTTGACAATCCGGCCATTCTTCGCGAGCATCGCGATGTACCACGCGATAGCCCAGGGCCGCGCGCAAGGCGGTAACCACAAAAAGCAACACAAACAAGGCTATGGCGATCAAAGGTCCAGTATTCATGATGCCAGTTTAAGCGTTTATCGCCTCGTAGACCAGCATGGATCGCTTACGTTCTACACCCCAATGATAACCGGTAAGGCGACCATCAGCCCCCAGCACCCGGTGACAGGGAATGATCCAGGATATGGGGTTGCGCCCCACGGCGGCCCCCACCGCGCGCGCTGCCTTGGCCGAACACACGGTTCGGGCAAGATCACCATAGCGTGTGGTTTTACCCGGCGGTATGGCCAACAGAGCCCGCCAGACCTGACGTTGCCATTTGGTGCCATAAAGCGCCAGCGGCACCGGTTTGCCGTCTTTGAAGATATCGGCACACAAGGCAACAGCCGCCTCGTCATCACGCGAAAAAGTGGCCGCCGGGTATCGCCCGCGCAGATCTTCAAAAACCCTGATCTCCTCGCCTGCATCGGCAAAGCCCAGCGCCGACAGCCCCCGCGGCGAAATCAGCATTACCGCCAATCCAAAGGGACAGGGCGCCACCCCCCAGATAAAATTCAGACCCTGACCCCGGGCCTTGGCCTCGCCCGGCGTGGTGGCCTCATAGGCAATAAAAAGATCGTGCAATCGCCCCGGCGAGGAAAGCCCCGCCTCGTAACTGGCATCCAGCACACTTAACCCCTCCAACAGAGAGGCCCGCGCCGAAGAATGCGCCAGCGCATCCATAAAGCGTTTGGGGCTAGTGCCGGTCCAGCGGGAAAACAGACGGTGGAAATGCGCCGCGCTCAGCCCGACATGGTCGGCAATGGTTTGCAGATCCGGTCGCTCTTTCCAGTGTTCATCCAAAAAGGCCAGCGCCCGGGTCACATGCTGATAATCATTGGTGTGCGTACTCATAACGCGACCCTAGCGGTTATTCTTTGGCACGCCACCCGGATATTGCGCAATTTCTGTACGTCTTAAGGGCTCCGTTAAGGGCTTTGCGCTATGAAGGGACTTCCAGAATAAAGGTGCCCGTTCCTTGAGTGTTATGGATCAAATTCCGGCTTCGCGACCAGATCGACGTCGCAAAAAGCGCGGCGGCCCCGACCGGCGCCAGCAAAGCCGCCATGTCTGGTTTTTGAACGCCACCTTTGACCGTATTGACTTTAACCAGACCATAGAACGCATTGATGAGCGCCCCCCCGGCGCGCCGTTCAAATTTGTGGTTACCCCCAATGTGGACCATCTGGTGCGACTGCAAACCGAACCCAATTGGGTAAAAAAGCTTTATGCCCAGGCCTGGCTGACGGTTTGTGATTCTCGCATATTGGAACTGATTGCCGCCATCAGCGGCGAAAAAATTGCGGTCACCCCCGGCTCTGACCTGACCAAGGCCCTGTTTGAGAGCAAGATTGATCCCGCCGAACCGGTCACCATTATTGGCGCCAATCAGCAAACCATAGAGGCCATTACCGCGCGTTACGGCTTGCAGGATGTACGCTGGTACGAGCCACCCATGGGGCTGGCTAAAAACCTGCTGGCGATTGAACAATGTGCTGAATTTGTGGCCAAGAACCCGGCGCGCTTTATCTTTTTCTGTGTCGGTTCACCACAACAGGAAATGGTGGCACGGGCCTGTTTGCGCCGGGGCGATTGTGAAGGTACAGGATTGTGCGTTGGCGCCTCGCTGGACTTTCTGGCCGGAGCGGTACGCCGCGCTCCATCATGGATGCAGGCAATGCGGCTGGAATGGTTGTTTCGCCTGCTCAGCGAGCCAAAACGCATGTGGAAACGCTATCTGGTCGAAGGCCCCAAAATCGCCTTTGTCTGGTGGAAATGGCATACCGCCCGGGCAACGTTAAAACGCCTGGAGCGGTTAAACCGCGCCGGGGCTTTTGACGGCAAACGCTAAGCCTTAGCCGCGCAAGGCCTCTTCAAACATGGCCCGCGCCCGATCCCCCAAGGTTTCATGATGAAGCGCAAAGTGGGTAATCGCCCGCAAATAGCCCAAGCGGTCACCACAATCAAAATCCACCCCCTCATAGGGTAAGGCATAAAACGGCTGGGTCTGCATTAATCTGGCCATGGCGTCGGTAAGCTGAATTTCGCCGCCGGCCCCGCTTTGCTGGGTTTCCAGAAGGCCCAGAATTTCTGGCTGCAAAATATAACGCCCGGTGATTTTCAAATTGGACGGGGCCTCATCAATTTTTGGTTTTTCCACCATACCGCGCATTTCAATAAGTTTGCCCACCACGTCCTTGGGATCAATAACGCCATATTTGCTGACATCTTTGCGGGGCACTTCATCAACGGCAATTATATTGCCGCCACTTTCATTATAGGCGCTGACCATCTGACTGAGACAACCGGGTTTTCCCTGAATCAATACATCAGGCAGCAAGACGGCAAACGGCTCGTCCCCAATGATGTCGCGGGCGCACCAGATGGCATGACCCAGACCCAAAGGGGCCTGTTGGCGCACAAAGCTCATCGAGCCGGGTTCGGGCAAGGCGTCGGTCAAGGCCTGAAGAACATCCTGCTTGCCCTTGCCTCGCAAAATGGTTTCCAGCTCGAATGCCCGGTCAAAATAATCTTCAATGGCGCTTTTGGCCCGCCCGGTAACAAAAACAATGTGTTCAATCCCCGCTTCACGGGCTTCATCCACCACATATTGCACCGCGGGACGGTCCACCACGGGCAGCATTTCCTTGGGGATGGATTTGGTGGCCGGCAGCACACGTGTGCCCAGACCCGCCACCGGAAGAACAGCCTTGCGTAGCGGTTTCATACCCCACCCCCATAATGAAAACTTCTGCGTGTTCCTCTAGGCAATTGAAGAGATCAAGGCAATACTAAGGGGCTAATTCTTAAACAGGGCCTAGCCATGCATACAATCAAATTTGGCACCGATGGCGTTCGTGGCAAGGCCAATGTCGCCCCCATAGATGCCCTGAGCATGTGCCGTATTGGCCAGGCTGCCGCGGGTCTGGTTGGCCCGGGGGCGCTGGTCTTTGTGGGCCGCGATACCCGCGCATCCGGCCCCATGTTAGAGGCCGCCCTAACCGCCGGACTGGCCTCGGGCGGGGCCAATGTCTTGCTGGCCGGTGTGGTGCCAACCGCAGCGGTTGGGCTGGCCGTACGCGAACGCGGCGCGGCTATGGGCGTTATGCTGACGGCCTCACACAACCCTGCCGAAGATAACGGCATAAAGTTTTTTGGCCGTTCCGGTGACAAGCTGGATGAAAAAGAGCAAGACGAGCTGCAAGACCGGATCAATGCCAACCAGGCTCCGGATCCTGGCATTAATATTGGCCGCATTGATCAAACCTCGGCGGTGCAGGAGCTCTATGCCCAGGCAGTGCGCGCCTCGGCCCCCGGCACGCCCCTAAAAGGCATGCATCTGGTGCTGGATTGCGCCCATGGGGCGGCCTCGTTTCTGGCCCCGGAAATTTTGCGCGCCATGGGGGCCAAACTTGATGTGCTGCACGCCAACCCGGATGGCAAAAATATCAATCTGGAATGTGGATCAACCGCACCACAGATATTGCAACAACGGGTAACCGCCCTTGGGGCCGATGCCGGCATTGCCTTTGATGGTGATGCAGACCGGGTATTGCTGGTCGATGAAAAAGGCGGCCTGATTGATGGTGATTTATTGCTGGCCAGCATTGCCCGGGATTGGGCCGAACGCGGTCTGTTGCGCGGCGAAGCCGTGGTGGCCACCCATATGTCCAATCTGGGGCTTGAGGTCTATTTACAGGACATTGGCCTGAAACTGGAACGCACCCAGGTGGGGGATCGTTATGTGGCCGCAAAGCTGAATACCCTTGGGGCCAATCTTGGCGGCGAGCAATCGGGGCATTTACGCATGCCCGATTTGTGCCCGTCCGGCGATGGCCTGATTGCCGCCGTGGCGGCCCTGCGGGTATTGGGGACCGCCTCCAAACCCGCGAGTATGGCTTTGCGGCCATTTTCGCCTTTGCCGCAATTCATGCACAATGTTGCCCGGCCCGATGGCCCCGACCCCATGGACAATCCCACCATTATAAAGGCTTGCCAACAGGCCGAAGGCGTTTTGGGTGATACGGGCCGGTTGTTGGTGCGCCCCTCGGGTACGGAACCTCTGGTGCGGGTAATGGCCGAATGTGACAACCCCCACACGGCCCGCCAGGCCATCAAACTGGTGACCGATGCGTTGGGCGCTCTTGGCTGACTGAGCCGCACCTAGGCCGAAGGAGGCCGCCCAACACTTTCGTATTCAAATCCAAGGTCGGCCATTTCCGCATGGGTATAGATATTGCGCAAATCCACCATGACCGGCGTGGCCATGCATGCCTTGATGCGGGCAAAGTCCAGCGCCCGGAACTGATCCCATTCGGTGACAATTACCAGTGCCTGTGCCCCTTGGGCAACGTCATAGGGACCTTCGCAATAATCAATATCCGGCAATAGGGTTTTGGCCTCGTCCATACTCTCTGGATCATAAGCCCTAATCTTTGCCCCGGCATCAATCAGAGCCGGTATAATATCCAGGCTGGGCGCATCACGCATATCGTCAGTGTTTGGCTTGAACGCCAACCCCAATATGCCAATGGTTTTGCCTGCAACATCACCACCGCAGGCGGCGATTATCTTTTGCGCCATGGCCTTTTTGCGCGCGGCATTGACCGCCACCACCGCCTCCACCAATTGCAGCGGCGTGCCGGCCTCGTTCGCCGTGCGCACCAGCGCCAGCGTATCTTTGGGAAAACACGAGCCACCATAGCCCGGCCCGGCATGCAAAAATTTGGACCCGATGCGTTTGTCCAGACCAATGCCCCGCGATACCGCCTGTACATCCGCGCCGGTGCGTTCGCACAGATCGGCCATTTCGTTGATAAAGGTGATCTTGGTGGCCAAAAAGGCATTGGCCGCATATTTGATCAGTTCTGATGAACGCCTTGAGGTAAACACTATGGGCGTTTCGTTCAGGAACAAGGGGCGATAGAGGGCCCGCATGACCTCCTGAGCGCGCGCGTCTTGGGTTCCAACCACCACCCGGTCCGGACGCTTGAAATCGGTAATCGCCGCCCCTTCACGCAAAAATTCCGGGTTGGAAACCACAGCAAAATCGGCATCGGGGCGAACCTTGTGAATAATGGCTTCTACTTCATCGCCCGTGCCCACAGGCACAGTGGACTTGGTCACCACCACGGTAAACCCGTCCATAGCGGCGGCAATTTCCTCAACGGCGGCATAGACATAGGACAAATCAGCAAATCCATCACCGCGGCGGGACGGCGTTCCCACCGCAATAAACACGGCATCGGCCTCTGCCACCGCAGATTTCAAATCCGTTGAAAATTCCAGCCGGTTCTCGGCAACATTTTTGGTAACCAGATCCTCCAGACCCGGTTCAAAAATGGGGATACCACCGCCTTTAAGCAGGCCTATTTTTGCCTCATCCTTATCGATACAAACGACCTGGTGGCCAAAATCGGCAAAACACACCCCCGATACCAAGCCAACATATCCCGTCCCGATCATTGCCACACGCATGAGCGTTTTTCCTTATGTGAAAACTTATAGTTTTTGATCAAACGCGCCCACTTGGGGGTGCTTGGCCAAACGTTTTTCAATATCAGCAAACATGGCCCGCAAATTGGCCTCACTGGCCGGGCTTTCCACCACCACCACCAGATTGGGCGTGTTGGATGAGGCCCGCACCAGGCCCCAGGTGCCGTCCTGCAAAGTGACCCGCACGCCATTGACGGTAACAATGCTGGCTATGTTCTGGCCCAGTATTTTCTCACCGGCTTTATGGGCGGCCTCATATTCGGCGGTGATTTTGGCCACCACATCGTATTTTTCTTCATCGGCACAGGCCGGCGACATGGTGGGGCTGCCCCAGGTTTTGGGCAAGGCCTCTTTCAGATCTGCCATGCTCATATCCGCATTGCGATCCAGCATGCGCAAAATGGCAATGCCGGTGACCAGGCCGTCATCATAACCGCGGCCCAAGGGTGCGCGAAAAAAATAATGACCCGATTTTTCAAAGCCCGCCAGCGCACCCAGGTCATGGGTACGCCGCTTGATATAGGAATGGCCGGTTTTCCAATAATCGGTTTTGGCCCCATTGGCCGCCAGCACCGGGTCCATGGCATAAATGCCGGTGGATTTTACATCGGCGACAAACACCGCATTTTCAAACCGGGTCGACAGATCCCGCGCCAGCATGACCCCGACCTTGTCGGCAAATATTTCTTCACCGGTATTGTCCACCACCCCGCAACGATCGCCATCCCCATCAAAGCCCAGTGCCAGATCGGCACCATGTTCGCGCACCGCATCGGCCATGGCGTGCAACATTTTCATGTCTTCCGGATTGGGATTATAGCGCGGAAAAGTGTAATCCAACGTGCAGTCCATGGGCACCACTTCGGCGCCAATATTTTCCAGCGCCTGCACCGCGAAGGCTGCCGCCGTGCCGTTGCCACAAGCGGCCACGACCTTGATTTTACGCTTTAATTTGTCGCCTTGTGCTAAATCAGCCAAATAGCGCTCGCGCACACCATGTTCGGTGATCAGCGCCCCGCCCGCACGCTCTATACCATCATCGTTCAGCACAATATCTTTCAAACGCCCCATTTCTTCCGGCCCAAAGGTCAGCGGGCGCTCCACCCCCATTTTTACCCCGGTCCAGCCGTTTTCATTATGGCTGGCGGTCACCATGGCCACACAAGGAATATCCAGATCAAACTGTGCAAAATAGGCCGTCGGCGACAGGGCCAGCCCAATATCATGCACCCGCACCCCGGCGCGTATCAGGCCCAGGCTCAGCGCCTGTTTGATCGACAGAGAATAAGACCGGTAATCATGCCCCACCACAATGGCCGGGGTTTTGCCCATTTCATAGATCAAGGTGCCCAAACCAAAGCCCAAAGCCTGTATCCCCAACAGATTGATTTGCGGCGCCTTTTCGCTGTCCAGTCGCCCAAACCACCAGCGCGCGTCATATTCGCGAAAACCAGTTGGCGCAATCAGGGCCTCTTCTTCGAAGGCCAAGGTGTTCGCAAGCATATCGGTACGGGGTTTTGACATTATCTCTTCCTTTTGGACGCACGGCTCTTGTGCCTGCGATGACTCAAAAGATCAATGTTCCAGGGTTCTGCGTTTCAAAAAGACGCATCTGCCATACTGGCCAACGCGCCAGAGCGTACTATGATAACGTCATGCATAATCATGATGACGATTTTGATGCAATTATTTCCGGCGGCGGTCTGGTCGGCCTGACCACGGCGTTAGCGCTGAACAGCGCGGGCTTAAATGTGTGCGTGGTCGATGCCCTGCCCTTTGAAACCCAGTTGGCCGATACTTTTGATGGGCGCTCTTCGGCCATTGCCTTTGCCAATATGCGCATGTTGCGCGCCTTGGGGGTGGCGGACCGGCTGGGCGAAAACAAAGGCCCGATCAACCAGATACTGGTTTCTGATGGCCGGCCCCATGATGGCCTGCGCCCGGGCGGCCCAGGGCCGTTTATGTTGCATTTTGATGCCGATGAGTTTTCGGGCGATGATGCGGGCGAACCGCTGGGCTGGATGGTGGAAAACCGCCATATGCGCATGGCGCTGTTGGCCGAGGCCCGGGACCGAAAGGGCATTACCCTGATCGCGCCCGTACGCGCACAAAGCTTTGATTTTAAAGAGACAAAAGCCAACATTACCCTCAGTGACGGGCAGGTGTTAAGCGCGCCGTTGGTTGTCGGCGCCGAGGGTCGCAATTCCCCGGCGCGCCAGGCCGCGGGCATCCGGTCCCACGGCTGGGGGTATGGCCAATGGGGCGTGGTGGCCACCGTCGCCCATGAAAAGCCCCACCACGGCATTGCCCACGAATATTTTCTGCCCCATGGCCCGTTTGCCATTTTGCCACTGCCCGGCAATCGCGCATCTTTGGTGTGGACCGAAACCCCGGCGGCGGCAAAATACCTTAAAACCGCCCCCGAAGACTTTTTTCAGGCCGAGCTGGAGCGACGCTTTGGCCACTTTTTGGGTGACTTATCCCCGGAGGGTCCCCGCTGGGCCTATCCACTGACCCTGATGGTGGTCGAGAAATATACCGCGCCGCGTCTGGCGCTGGTGGGTGATGCGGCCCATGGCATGCATCCCATTGCGGGTCAGGGCTTTAACGCCGGCATTCGCGATGCGGCGGCGCTGGCCGATGTGATGGCCGAGACGGTACGCGCCGGGCTAGACATTGCGGATCCCATCGCGCTGGAACGATATGAGCAATGGCGGCGCTTTGATAATACAGCGCTTTTGGCCGCCACCGAAGGCTTTGTGCGCCTCTTTTCCAACGATATTGCCCCCATTCGTCTGCTCCGCGGGCTGGGTATGGCGGCAGTCGACAAGATCGGCCCGGCGCGGCGCTTTTTTTTGCCCGCGAGGCCGGCGGCGGCGTGGGCGTGCTGCCTAATTTACTGCAAGGCGAGCTGCCCTAAAATGTAGAATTGTACCGCGCCTGGCGCGGGCGCGCACACCGCGGTTTTATCCCCGCCTCTGGCAAGGGGTAAAAAAAGGGGTAATCAGTATCATTCAAGGGGTAATTTTAGGACAATCAGGTCCGTTTTTTGTCCATTAAGGGATAAGAGAGGGTAGGCCGAGGGACAAAACGGCCCCTCTTTGACCCTTTGGGCTCATCCTGTGTAGAAATCCAAACTTTTGTCGTCATGCTCCGGCTTGACCACCCGCGCAGGCAAAAACCAGATACAACCGGAGCATCCATTAGGCAGAGCTATGCGCACCGCGCTTCCCTATGGACCCTCTGGTCAAGCCAGAGGGTGACGAGGGAGAAGGTGGTTCACATCGGCCTGATCTTTCGGGGCTAATGATTACCCAAGCCTGCCCTAATCCGAAGACGCCGGGGCCGGGGCATTATGGGCCGGCGGAATGGCAGGGTTATCACGAAGGCCACAGGCCGCCAGCGTCAACAGGGTTATCGCCAAAACGGCAATGCGTTTCATCTTCATGATAATTTTTCCTTCCAGAGTTTGACCTGTGTTTTTACATTGTCTGGCGCAGTACCGCCATAGCTGGTGCGGCTGGCCGCCGAAGCGGCGGGCGTTAATATCGAAAATACGGTTTCATCCAGTTTTGGCGAGATGGCCTGCATGTCGGCCAAGGAAAGCGCCGATAGCGCCAGGCCCTTGGTTTCGGCGAGCTTGACGATCTGGCCGGTAATGTGGTGCGCCTCGCGAAACGGCACATTTGCTTCGCGGACCAGCCAGTCGGCAAGATCGGTGGCGGTGGAATAGGCCGCCCCGGCGGCACCCGCCAGTGCATCCCGGTTAATGCCCAGATCGGCCATCATGCCGGTCATGGCCGACAGCGACAGGCACAGGGCACCATAGGCATCAAACACCGGTTCCTTGTCTTCCTGCATGTCTTTGGAATAGGCCAGCGGAAGCCCCTTCATCACCATCAGCAAGGTATTCAGATCACCGACAATGCGCCCCGATTTTGGCACGTACCAGTTCGGCGGCATCTGGATTGCGCTTTTGCGGCATAATGGACGAGCCGGTGGAAAACTGGTCACAAGCGACGCACAAAGGCAAAGCCGGGCAGAGGTCCAGATCACCAATTCTTCGGCAAGGCGAGACAGATGCACCGGCACAAATGCTGGCCGCGCCCAAAAATTCCAGCGCAAAATCGCGTGCCGAGACCGCATCCAGCGAATTGGCCATGGGGCCATCAAACCCCAGCGCCTTGGCGGTCATGTTGCGATCAACGGGATAGGCCGTGCCCGCCAGGGCCGCGGCGCCCAGCGGACTTTCGTTCAGGCGCGCCCGCGCATCGGCAAAGCGACCGCGATCCCGCCCCATCATTTCCACATAGGCCAGCATGTGATGACCAAAACTGACCGGCTGGGCACTTTGCAAATGGGTAAAGCCCGGCATGATGGTCTCGGCTTCTTTTTCGGCCAGGCCCAGCAGAGCCTTTTGAAAGGCGGCGATCAGGGCATCAATATCGCCAAGGGCATCGCGCAGCCATAAACGCAAATCCGTGGCCACCTGATCATTGCGCGAACGCGCCGTGTGTAACCGGCCAGCAGCCTCGCCGATCAGCTCGGCCAGGCGAGATTCGACATTCATATGAATATCTTCCAGCGCGGTGGAGAAGGTGAACTTACCCTCGCGGATTTCCACGCCGATTTCTTTCAGGCCCTTTTGGATGGCGGCTTCATCTTCCTGACTGATAATGCCACAGGCCGCCAGCATGGGCCGCATGGGCGGAGGAGCCGGCCAGATCTTGTGCTGCCATGCGTTTGTCGACATCAATCGAGGCGTTGATGGCCTCCATAATCGAAGAGGGCGCCCCGTCAAAACGGCCGCCCCACAAGGCGTTCGCGGCACGGTCTTTGGCAGTGTTATTGTCTTTTGTCATCGCGGTAATTTCAGCCTAAAATCAATCCATGTCCACATTCAGAAAAACAGCATTTATCATTCTTGCCGCCACCGGTGCGGCGTTTGTTTTATACGTTATCGTGCAATCGCTATCGACCCCAAAGGCCGCGCGCAACCCTTTGGCCGCTTATGCGGTGGGGGAAATGCAGGAATTGGTGCTGTTAAAAACGCCGCCAAAACAGCCCATGGCCGAGTTTGACGGCCCCGATGGCAAGGTGACGTTGGCAGATTTTCGAGGGAAAACCGTATTGTTGAACCTCTGGGCCAGCTGGTGCGGGCCATGCGTAGAGGAGCTGCCCTCGCTGGACCGCCTGCAGGGCGAGCTGGGCAGTGATGACTTTATGGTGCTGGCGGTGGATATGGATCGCTCCAAAGCCGATGCCGAAGCGTTTTTGACCAAGGCCGGGATTAAAAACCTGCTGCTATATCACGATAACCGCTTTGCCCTGGCGCAAAACCTGTCCGTGCCGGGCCTGCCGTCTGGCCTGCCCATTACCGTGCTTTATGACAAGAACGGCATAGAGCGGGCACGGCTTTCCGGCGGCGCAGACTGGAATGGCGAAGAGGCGCGGGCGTTGATTGCTGCCGTGCGCGATTAACGCCCAGGGTCTGGACCTAATCGCGGCGGCGCTGAAAAATAGATACCAGGCCCCCGGCGCAAAAGGCCAGAATGATCCAGGCGACCAGCTCCATAATGCCGTCGCTCCAGCGGGTGAGCGCAAAGGAAGCACCGGCAATGCCGGCCAAGGCCAGACAAGTAAAAAACTTGCGCGGCACGATGGGTTTGTAATCAGACGTATGTTCAGACATGAGGTGTCCCCTTTTTGGACAAAGCCCATGTCGTTTCGCAAGGTCTGTGCCATCCATGACCGGCATGTGAGTTTATAGCGCCTCTTCCAGTTCTGGCAGGGCCTTGAAGAGATCCGCCACCAGACCATAATCCGCCACTTGGAAGATCGGCGCATCCTCGTCCTTGTTGATGGCCACAATGACCTTGGAATCTTTCATCCCGGCCAAATGCTGAATGGCCCCGGAGATACCAACGGCGATATACAGCTCTGGCGCCACAACCTTGCCGGTTTGGCCAACCTGATAATCATTGGGCACAAAGCCCGCATCTACGGCAGCCCGGGACGCACCAACGGCGGCGCCCAGCTTGTCGGCAATGCGTTCGATCATGGCAAAGTTTTCGCCAGAGCCCATGCCGCGTCCGCCGGAGATAACGATCTTGGCAGCAGTCAGTTCCGGACGATCAGACTGGGTCAGCTCTTCGGAAACAAAGGCGGATTTAAACGGCCCGGCGGGTGCATCAATGCTTTTTACACTGGCAGAGCCACCATTGCCGGCCGCATCAAAAGCGGTGGGACGCACGGTGATGACCTTGATCTTGTCTGTGGATTTAACCGTCTGCATGGCATTGCCCGCATAAATGGGGCGCACAAAGGTATCCGGGGCCAGGACGGAGACAATTTCGGAAATTTGCATCACGTCCAAGGCAGCCGCCACCCGGGGCATAAAGTTTTTGCCGCTGGTGGTGGCCGGGGCCAGCACCGCGTCATAATCGCCCATCAAAGGTACAATCAGCGCCTGCATGGCTTCGGCCAATTGCTTGGCCAGTGTGGGTCCATCCGCATGAAGAACCGTGCGCACCCCCTCTATTTTGGCGGCTTCCGCCGCCACATCGCCAGCATTTTCACCGGCCACCAGAACGTCTACATCACCACCCATTTTCAACGCGGCGGTCACCGTTTTGTTGGTGGCATCGCTAAGGTGTGCATTATCATGTTCGGCAACAACCAGAATGGCCATCAGATTACCCCCGCTTCATTTTTCAGTTTGTCCACCAGTTCGGTAACGCTTTCGACGATTACCCCGGCCTGGCGTTTGGGTGGCTCTTCCACCTTGATCTGTTCCAGGCGGGTTTCCAGCGCCACGCCGTAATCATCGGGTGTTTTCATATCAATGGGTTTTCGCTTGGCCTTCATAATGTTGGGCAGGCTGGCATAACGAGGCTCGTTCAGGCGCAAATCCGTGGTAATCACCGCGGGCAGCTCAACCGCAAGGGTTTGCAGACCGCCATCGATTTCCCGGGTGATTTTAGCCTTGCCGTCGGCAATTTCCAGCTCGGAAGCGAAGGTGCCTTGTGGCCAGTCCAGAAGCGCCGCCAGCATCTGGCCGGTCTGGTTGGCATCATCATCAATAGCCTGTTTGCCCAAAATGGCCAGTTCCGGTTTTTCCTCTTCGACCACGGCTTTTAGCAGTTTGGCAACGCTTAAAGGTTCTACGGCTTCGTCTGTCTGGATCAAAATGCCCCGATCGGCCCCCATGGCCAACGCGGTGCGAATGGTTTCCTGAGCCTGGGTTGGTCCAATGGAGACCACCACAATTTCACTGACCACACCCTTTTCTTTCAGGCGAACCGCTTCTTCAACGGCAATTTCACCAAAGGGATTCATGGACATTTTTACATTGGCCAGATCCACGCCGGAACCATCGGGTTTGACCCGCGCCTTGACGTTATAGTCGATCACCCGTTTTACGGGTACGAGAACCTTCATGGTCACGCTCCTCATTAACATTCTGGCGGCAATATCGCCATTGATCGGCACAACGTCCAGTGCTGCACCGCAATATTTTCAGTGATTTTAACGACCGCCGCCGGGCACCCACAACACATCACCGGCACCCTGTTGATTACACCAGCGCGCGGCGACAAAAAGAAAGTCCGACAAACGGTTCAGATAAACCAGCGCGTGGGTGTTGACCGGGCCGCCTTGCGCCAAGGCCACCGCCTTGCGTTCCGCGCGGCGACAAATGGCCCGGGCCAAATGCAAGCGGGCGCTGGCCTCTTCGCCACCAGGCAAAACAAAACTGCGCAAGGCGGCCAGATCGGCATTATAATGGTCGATCCGACCCTCCAGCCAGGTCGCTTGATCGGCCGTCAGGCGCAAGGGGGCTGGCCCATCCGCCGTATCCGGCCCCGGATTGGCCAGATCCGCCCCCAGATCAAACAAATCGTTTTGCACGCGCAACAGCGCGGTTTTCAGCCCGTCATCCTCTATTGCACAAATGGCCAGACCTAAGGCACTATTGGTTTCATCCACATCGCCAAAGGCGATAACGCGCAAATCGGCCTTGCTGGTTCGGCCACCGCCGACCAAATGGGTGTCGCCGCCATCGCCGGTACGAGTGTAAATTTTATTGAGTTTAACCAAGGCGTTAGCCGCCGCGCATTTTGTTTTTTACATAAAACCCAACCAGAATGGCCAATATGGCAAAAGCCTGTATCCCGACGCGCCAGCGCATCAGGACATTGCTTTTGGCGTGGGCGCCTTCGCCACCCTTGGCCATAGTAATTACCCCATAAATGAGCACCAACACGACGGAAATCACCGCCAGACCAATGACAATATTGATAAACATCAGCATGGCTATACTCTCTTCTAGCTGCGCCAGCGCAAGGTGGCAGGTTTAACCGGGTTTTCAAAGGGACGACCTTCGGCACAGGCCGCGGCCCACTCTTTCTTCAGTTTGAAATACCACATGGCCTGCACATCTGCATCATGAATCAGCATCAGTTTGGGATCAAAGCCTAAGCCTTTTTGCTGGGCCTGCACCGCATCGCGGTCCTGGCCAGCAAAGGTGGTGATGGCGTTGCGTAACAAAAAATTGGGAATCAGGCTCAACAAAGGGTGGTTCCAGTAAAGCGCAATGGTGATCTGGGTCTTGTGCGCGTCCACCGGAGTCACCGCGGTAAACCCGGTGACCTGTCGGCCCCCCACCAGCACATATTCGGTGCGCAGACCCGGCAGTTCAAAACGAATTTCGGTTTCCGGCTTTGAACCCAGCAATTTATACAAGAATGAATTGGAGGAAGGCACATGAGGCAGCATGGAAAAGCCACGCGGGATCGGGCCAAAGCGCTTTTCCTTATTATGTACTGATTTCGCGGTACGCCACCACCACTGGCGATGAATATAGGCAATATGCGCCGGGTCCATCAGGCCGATGACCGCATGATCCAGCGGACAATCAAAAGTCATGGACACATGCAGGCCCGGTGCGGTTTCGCCCACATGATCCAGGCGCGGCGCGGGCAATAGAGGCGCGGCGGTCTCGTCTTCGCCAAAATAAATCCAGATCAACCCCTGAGCCTCATCCGCCGGAAAAGCTCTGGTGCGGATTTTACCAAGGTCCATGGCCTGTTTTTGTGTATCGGTAAGTGAAGGGATCGCCTTGCAGACCCCGTCCACGCCAAAGCGCCAGCCATGATAGGGGCATTCAATGCGGGTCTGCCCGTCTGTGTTGGTGACCTGCCGGCCCTGGGATAAGGGCATGGCCCGGTGTGGACAGATATCGCGCAGGGCAAACACCCGGCCGGCCTCATCGCGGCCTATCAGCACCGGCTGACCCGCAATTTGCACAGAGATTGGCGCGCCGGTTTTTACCTGCGAAGAGAGCGCGCCAAAATACCAAAGGTCCATCAAAAACATGCCGCCCTTCTAGCGCGCCATAACCATAAAGAAAAGCAAAGAGCGCGCGACGCTTGCAATGGGGCGCCTTTCGCGCTAGCCGCAACGCTACTGGTTTATAAAGGGGAGATGATCATGGGACGATTAACGCAATTGATTATCACAGCCGTGATTGTGCTGGCCGTCGGGGTGTCTTATTTCTGGTGGACCACCCTGAAATGGACCGGCGAGATGACCAGTCTGCGCCCGCATTTCAACGGCCAGTGCCAAAGCGTTGAAGGCATTGTCGGGGCCGAAGATATTGTCATCGATCGTGAACAGGCGCTGGCCTATATCTCCAGCCATGACCGGCGAAACCCCGAAACCCATGGTGCCATCTGGGTAATGGCGCTGGGCGATCCACAAAGCGCCCACAAAATGAAAATAACCGGCTATGATGCGGACCTTTTCGCCCCCCATGGCATTGATTTATGGATTGGCAAGGACGGTGTGCGCCGTCTGTTTGTGATCGAACATGGCGATTGGTCGCAAAGCCGGATCATTATTTTTCGGATTGAAAACGGCGTTCTGGTTTTTGACCATGCGGTTACCGATCCCCTGATCCAGCGGCCAAACGATGTGGCCGCCGCCGGTGAAAACGCATTTTATACCAGCAATGATCTGGGCGTACCCTATGGGGACAAGCGGGAATTGCTTGAAGTTCTCCTGCGCCAGCAAAAAGGCAATCTGGTCTATTTTGACGGACAGAAAGCCCAGATGGCGGCAGATCATATTGGCTATGCCAATGGTGTCGCTCTCAGCCATGACGGCTCAAAGCTTTACCTTGGGGCCATAATTGATCAATCCGTGCGCTTTTATGACCGCGACCTGAAAACCGGGGCGCTGACTTTGCGCGATAAGATCAATTTACATACAGGTGTCGATAACATTGATGTGGATGAGGACGGCGTTTTGTGGGTGGCTGGTCATCCCAAATTGCTGACCTTTTCCAAACATGCCAAAGACGGGGCCAAACGCAGCCCGTCGCAAATCATAAAAATTGATCCCCGAGACAAGACCATACGCGAGATTTATCTTTCCCTTGGTGATCCGCTTTCCGGGGCCTCTGTGGGCGCTCATGCTGGCCATATGCTTTTGATGGGCGGTGTGTTTGATCCACGGGTGCTGGTTTGCCGTTTAGGGTCTGAACCCGCCTCTTCAGAATAATTTTAAAGGAAAAGAATATGGCCAATCCGGCAAAGTATGACGTTTTAGGGATCGGCAATGCCATTGTGGATGTGATTGCCCCCGTGGAAGATGCCTTTTTGGCGGAACAGACCATTACCAAGGCCTCGATGACGCTGATCGACGAGGATCGGGCACAAAGCCTTTATGACGCCTTTCCCCCGGCCAGTGAAACCTCAGGCGGATCGGCGGCAAATACCATTGCCGGCCTGGCCAGCCTGGGCGCGCGTACGGCCTATTTTGGCAAGGTGGCCGATGACACCCTGGGCAAAACCTTTTCCC
Organism: Robiginitomaculum sp.; assembly: GCA_030949705.1. Taxonomy (GTDB): domain Bacteria; phylum Pseudomonadota; class Alphaproteobacteria; order Caulobacterales; family Maricaulaceae; genus Robiginitomaculum_B. The sequence continues at coordinate 198,606 of JAUZSF010000026.1, forward strand.
ATGACTTGCGTGCCACGGGAGCCCGTTTTGAGACAAGTCCCCTTATTGACGGACCCGGCACCGCCCGATGCCTGATTGCGGTTACCCCGGATGCGCAACGATCCATGTCCACCTATCTGGGGGCGTCATCGCTGTTTGGCATTGGTGATCTGGACGAAGCCGTCATACAGGATGCCGCCATCACCTATATGGAAGGCTATTTGTTTGACAAGGATGAAGCCAAAGAGGCGTTTATCCACGCCGCCGAAATTGCCGCCGCGGCAGGACGCAAAACGGCCCTGACTCTATCGGACCTTTTTTGCGTGGATCGACACAGATCATCGTTTTTACACCTGGTGCGCGGTCATATTGATATTTTGTTTGCCAATGAGGCTGAATTGCTGGCGCTTTATGAAACCGATGATTTTGATCATGCCCTGGATCAGGTACGCCGCGACTGTGCCTTTGCCGCGGTCACGCGCAGCGAAAAAGGATCGGTATTGATCAGCGCCGATGAAACCGCCCTTATCAAGGCCGAACCTATTGAAAAGATTGTTGATACCACCGGTGCGGGTGATCTTTATGCCGCCGGGGTTCTGTATGGCCTGTCCCGCAGTTTGCCCCTGGCAGAGTGTGGCCGTCTTGGCTCAGTAGCGGCGGCTGAAATTATATCCCATTACGGCGCCCGGGCACGAAAAAATCTGCAACACTTGTGTGGACTTTCTGATCACGGTTAACACCCCGGAAACGGCTTTGTTGATATTGCATTAGGGTTAAGACCATAACCCGAGGCCGTTTAGTGAATCGTACCCGTCGCATTTGTTCCAGCCTGGTTTTCAAGGCATTACTGCTCATTGGCCTGGCGGCACTTTTGGCATCTATCGTGGTGGTGGTGCTGAGTGCGGTTCTGGAACGTTATGACCGCAATGCCCATGCCCAGGCCCAGGGACTGGCCCTGGCCAATGCCAGTGCGGCGGCCCTGACCCCGGCGCTGTTGTCCAAAGACGATGCGGTGGTTGAACAAACCCGGCAACGCCTGACCGAACAAACCGGCGTATTGAACCTTCGTATCCTTAATCCGGACGGGCGGATCCTTTTTCCAAAAACGAAAAGCCAAAGCCGCTACAAAGACACAAGTTTTACCCGGGCCGTGCGAACCGGCCATGCCAGTATTCAGGTGCGGGGCGGGGTGCTTCATAGCTCCGTGCCCCTGTTTGAAGATGGTCATCTGAGCGCGGTTATTCATCATGCCTATGATCTGACGCTCAACCAGGCCAGCCTGTTGGCCTTGATCATCAAAAACACCTGGCGGGGTTTGATCCTGTTGGGGGTGGCAGTGCCAGGAGGGTTGCTGGTTTTCATTCGCCTGATGTCGCCACTGGCGGCGTTGAACCGGGCCGCCGCGCAAGCGGCCGCCGGTGATCTGAGTGTGCGTCTGGAAATTACCAATAATGATGAATTGGGCGAGCTGTCCTCCAACTTCAACACCATGCTGGAACGCTTAAAATCCAATTTTGACCGCACTCGCTGGCTGGCTTATGGCGATAGTCTGACCCGGCTGGCCAATAAAACCGCCTTTAACGAACAATTGCAGAAATATGTCCGGCTGGATCGTCCTCCCGGGGCTTTGTTGTTGATCGATCTGGATGGTTTCAAACGCTTTAATGATGCCTATGGTCAAGAGGAGGGCGACCGCATCCTGACCATTATTGCCCAGCGGTTGCGCAAGGTACTGGCGGCCTATGCCCCCAAATTTGCGGCGGCCGCCGGCAAGGCGCGCCCTTTATTGGCACGACTTTCCGGTGATGAATTTGGTATTTTGATCCCGGGCGCCCGTTCGGCCCCGGAGATTCAAAGCATGGCCAATGCCATTCTGGATGAAATTGCTGCGCCGATTGATCTGTCTGGTCACAACGCCTGTCTGTCAGCACGCATTGGCATTGCGCTATACCCCCATGATGCGGGGGACGCACGCAACCTTTTGACCAGCGTGAACTTTGCCATTGATGAGGCCAAGAAAAACGGCGGGGGTACCTGGTGCTTTTTCGAACCCTCTATGTCGCAAAAGGCCATTCGTCGCATGACCCTGCAAAACGAGCTGCGCCGGGCCATGCGGGAAAACGAATTTGTGGTGCATTATCAGCCCAAGATTGATGTCCGCGAGGGTACCATTGCGGGCTGCGAGGCGCTGGTACGCTGGCAACAGCCTTCGGGCAAGCTGGTGGGACCGGGCGAATTTATCGAGGCTGCCGAAGAGTCCGGCCTGATCCGGGAAATTGGTGATTTTGTACTCGAAGAGAGCTGCCAGGCCGCAGCGCGCTGGGCCAAGGAAGGTTATAATTGCGGTGTGGCGGTAAATGTGTCGGCACTGCAATTTGCCAGCAATGACTTTACCCAAGCGGTGTTCAGTGCATTGGACAAGGCGGATTTGCCTCCTGCCAAACTGGAGCTGGAGCTGACCGAAAGCGTGGCCATGACCAATCCGGAACGTATGTTGGAACAGATCGGCCCCTTGCGGGAAAAAGGCGTGCGCTTTGCCATTGATGACTTTGGGACCGGCCATTCCAGTCTGGCCTATCTGACCCGTCTGCCTTTCGATGTCTTCAAGATCGACCAGTCCTTTGTACAATCCATGACCGAGGACAAGCATGCCCGGGTGATTGTCCAGACCGTGTTGGCCATGGCCGAAAGCCTGGGCTATCGCACCGTGGCCGAAGGGGTGGAAACCCGCGAGCACTTTGCCTTTCTGCAATTACATTGCTGTGATTATGTACAGGGTTATTATTTTGCCAAACCCATGGTCGAGGCCGATCTGGTGAGCATGCTGGCCGCTGAAAAAGAGAACCTGACACGCGCTGAATTACCAAGCTTTGCCGAGGCCATATAAGCAAAGGGCCTGAAAAGCACCCTTGAACCATTGCGGATAAAGGGCCATATGGTCGACACAACATCTTGTGAGGTTGCTTGTGAATACCAGTGCAGAGAAAACCACCTTTCCCGGTTGGCGTGGCACCACCATTTTGGCGGTGCGCAAAAACGGCAAAACCGTCATTGCCGGCGATGGCCAGGTCTCTATCGGTCAAACCATTATGAAGGGCAATGCCCAAAAGGTACGCCCCCTTGGCACGTCAGGGGTGGTTGCGGGCTTTGCCGGCTCCACTGCTGATGCCCTGGCCCTGTTTGAACGCCTGGAGGCCAAGCTGGAACAATATCCCTCGCAATTGGCGCGGGCCTGTGTCGAACTGGCCAAGGATTGGCGCACCGACCGGTTTTTGCGCCGTCTGGAGGCCATGCTGATTGTTGCCGACGCCAGGTCCTTTTATCTGCTGACCGGGGCCGGCGATGTGTTGGAGCCGGAAAATGATATTGCCGCCATTGGTTCGGGGGGCAATTATGCCCTGAGTGCAGCCATGGCCCTTTACACCTATGAAGACGATGCCGAAACCATTGCCCGGCGCGCCATGGATATTGCCGCCGATATTTGCGTATATACCAATCGTAATCTGACCGTAGAAGTTCTGTCCCAGACGGATTAAATCAGAAATCCCATGACCGAGTTTACCCCCCGGCAAATCGTTGCCGAACTAGACCGACATATTGTTGCCCAAAGCGGTGCCAAGCGCGCCGTGGCCGTGGCCTTGCGCAATCGTTGGCGTCGTCGCCGCGTTGCCGATCATTTAAAGGCCGAAATCACCCCCAAGAATATTTTGATGATTGGTCCCACCGGCGTTGGTAAAACCGAGATTGCCCGCCGTCTGGCCAAATTGGCCGGAGCGCCGTTTATCAAGATCGAAGCCACCAAGTTTACCGAAGTTGGTTATGTGGGCCGCGATGTGGAACAGATTGTCCGCGATCTGGTTGAAATGGCGCTGATCATGGTGCGCGAAGACAAACGCGCCGCCGTGCGCGCTCGGGCCGAGGCTGCCGCCGAAGAGCGTGTTCTGGATGCTTTGGTGGGCGAAAACGCCAGCGTCGCCACGCGCGAATCCTTTCGTACCCGTCTGCGCGCCGGCGATGTGGACGATAAGGAAGTGGATATTGATCTTCCCGACAACACATCGCCGTTTCAGGCCTTTGAAATACCAGGCATGCCCGGTGGCAGTATGGGCATGCTGGATCTGGGTGAAATGCTGGGCAAGGGTTTGGGCGCCAAAACCAAAACCCGCCGTCTGCGTGTTAAAGATGCCTATGCGCCTTTGGTCGAGGAAGAATGTGACCGCCTGTTGGATGAAACCCAGATTACCGCCGAAGCCATTGCCGCCGTTGAAAATGACGGCATCGTCTTTCTGGACGAGATCGACAAAATTACCGCCCGGTCCGAACGCCAGGGCGGCGATGTTTCCCGCGAGGGGGGTTCAGCGTGACCTGTTGCCCCTGATCGAAGGCACCACGGTGACCACCAAACACGGCCCGGTAAAAACAGACCATATTTTGTTTATTGCTTCGGGGGCTTTTCATGTGGCCAAGCCATCCGACATGTTGCCCGAACTACAGGGTCGCTTGCCTATCCGGGTCGAACTGCGCGCCCTGACCCGTGAAGATTTCGCCCGCATACTGACCGAGCCAGAAGCCTCCTTGATCTCGCAATATATTGCCTTGATGGAAACCGAAGGCGTGACGCTGGACTTCAAGGACGAAGCCATTGAGGCGATTGCCGATATCTCTGCCTCGGTAAATGCCAGTGTTGAAAACATTGGTGCCCGGCGGTTGCAAACGGTGATGGAAAAACTGCTCGAAGAGATCAGCTTTACCGCCTCGGAAAATCAGGGAAAAACCATTGCCATAGACAAGGGCTATGTGATGGAACGGCTGGAATCGCTCTCACGTAATACCGATCTTTCCAAATTTATCCTGTAATTACGGCGTTTTACGCAAAAATATGTACCAGGCCCCCTTGCCGCCATGGCGCGTATGGGCCGGGGCATAGCCTGAAACCAGGGTGCGAAACACCCCCTCGCCCATCCAGTTGGGCAGGCCGGTACGCAACACTCCCTCATCGCGGATCCCCCGCCCAGTAATCACCAGCACACAGCGTATGTGCTCATAGGCGCATTCTTCCAAACGGCGCAGCAGATAGGCGCGAGCCTCGTCATGGCGCTTGCCGTGCAGATCAATGCGGGCCTGGGCCTGCACCTGACCACGACGCACCTTTTTGTGGGAAGAGCGATCTTCGGGCGGCGCCGGAGATTTTATTGCTGATGTGTGCCGGGGCCGCGCCATCACGGGCCGGTCTATAAAATCACGAGGTCGAAGCGCCGGTGCCGCCCTTTGGTACCTTACCGGGCCTGCGGTTTTATGCGCCGGACCCGATGGTTTTCGGCGCGCCAGAGGCGAAACGCTGGCCTTCACCTGCTCCCACAGGAATTGCCCCGTTTCATCTTCGTCATCATCGGGGCGGCGGCTCACGTTTTTGGCCCCATGGCCTCGCTAGCCTTTGTGCGTGGCACCAAAACCCACCAATGCGCCGCGTGTTTGACAATCCCGGCCAGACGCCCGGCCTTGGCCCCCGAGCCCAGAAAAAGATCCCCACGCATGGGCCCATTAATGGCCCCGCCTGTGTCCTGGGCAATGGCCAAAAAGCGGGTTTCCTGACCCTTCCAGTCCCGATCATTTTGCGGCAGACGGGTTGCCACCCAAATGGGTGTCCCCAATGGATAAAACCCCGGATCCACCGCCAGGGATGCCCCGGCGGTCAAGGGGGCGCCCTGGGTGCCGATGGGTCCCAGACTTGTGTCCAGCACAGGCTTGGCCTTGAAAAACACATAGCGGGCATTACGGTTCATCAGGGCGCTGGTTTTTTCAGGGCCTGCGGCGGCCATCCACTTTTCAATGCCTCCCTTGGACGCTTTGCCCGGGTCCAACTCGCCCTCTTTGATCAGGATACGCCCGATTGAGGTATAGGCATGGCCATTATGGCCGGCAAAGGCCGCCCGCATGATGCGGCCATCCTTGAAATGCAGCCGTCCTGACCCCTGAACCTGTAAAAAGAAAACGTCCGCCGGCGATCCCCAGGCCAGGGCCTTGCCGCCCTTCTTTTTGATTTCACCTCGGGTGTAATACGGAACCAGCGAGCCTTCATCCACCCGGCCCATCAGCTTGCGGCCGCGAAAGCCGGTGGCTGCAAACTTTTTCGGATCCACCGTAACCAGATCTTCAGGACGGGAAAAAATGGGTTCGTCATAGCCCGGGGCCGGTTCAGCACGCACCTCCAGCTCTGGTTCATAATAAGCAGTCAGCAAACCCTCGCCGCCTTTTGGGCGAACGGTTTCCTGTGGTACAAAATAAGTTTCAAAAAAGGTCCGGGCTGCCTCTGCACGGTTATCAACCTGACGGGCCGCTTCGCAGGCGGGCTTCCAGGCCAGCGCCTCCTTGTCATTTTTGGCCCAACCTTTGGCAAAAACAACACAAGAGCGCACAAACGCCCCCAAAGCGGCACGTTGGTCCCCTTCCTGCCAGCCGGGAAGGTCTTTAAAATCCAAGATAGCCGACGGCAAAGCCGGCATTTGGTCAGAACCGGTCTCTGCCTTTGCCTGGGACGGTGTTTTTTCTTGGGCGTTCGGCAAGACCGGGGTTTCCACAGGTGGTGTGACCGGAACCGCACGTTGCGGTTCGGTGATGGGCGGCGTGGCGGTGCTGGCGCACCCTATCAGCACGACACACAGGGCCGAGGATAACCATGGCTTGAGCATGGAGCGTCTCATGCGAGCGTCGCAACGCCGGCCAGTTTCCAGTTTGGGTCACGGGAACGAACTTCGCGAACAAAAGTCCATTCTTCGGTGGTTTTGGCATTTTGAACCTGGATCTCATCTGGATCGTCTTCACTGACCTCGCGGGTGGAAATTTCGGCCGCAAACTCAACCACAATTCTGGCCGTTTTGTTTTCCAGGGCCGCCTCTTTGATTTCGGCCTTGATGATCCGGATGATTTCTGTATCCAGATGGGTGCCTTTTTCCTTTCTGGCATCAATGGCTTCGGCATATCGTGTATAAACATCGTTTTGCAACAAGGCTTTGAGGGTTTTTTTATCCCCCCGGGAATAGGCCTCCACGATTTGCTCGTAAGCTATTTTTGCACCTTCCAGAAAGTGTTTTGGATCAAACTGGTTATCTGCAGCGTTAATGGCCTCCAACCCGGCTGCCGCTGGGCCGGTATAGGCCGGACGTAAAGGCGTGACGGTGGATGATTTGGAAGTGCCCTGGGCGGTCGGCCCCAGCCGGGCAGGCTTTGGCGGCGGCGGCGCGCCGACATCTTTGCCCAACACATTATAAAGCTTGATGAGAACAAAGCCGGCAATCGCCGCAAAAATCAGAATCTGCATCAAAACCATTTTCCTGTCCTGTTTGATATGGCCCCAGTATAATGGGTTTTGGTCAAGGAAGTCAGCCCGAACCTTGCCGCAAATCACACCACGTGTTAGCAGCCCGCACACTTGATTATACATGAGTTTGAAAAATGAGCGAAGACACACAAACCCCCGAAGCTACAGATCAGGCCGACCAAGGGCCTCAATTGCGGCTGTTGACGCAATACATAAAAGACCTTTCCTTTGAAAACCCTAATGCCCCGGCCAGTCTGCAGGCCGGTCAAACCCCAGCCATTGAGATGGAAATTGGCGTTGGCGTACAATCTGCACAGGAAGATATTTACGAAGTCACCCTGTCGATCACCATCAAGGCCACCCGCGATAACGCAACGGTGTTTTTGCTGGAACTGGTTTATTGTGGCCTGTTTGCAGTTCAGGGCATTCCGGAAGACAATCTGGGCCCGGTGCTGCATATCGAGTGCACGCGCCTGCTCTTTCCGTTCGCGCGCCGCATTGTTTCTGATCTTACCCAGGATGGCGGCTTCCCGGCCCTGCCTTTGGAGCTGATTGATTTTGCAGCCGTATATCGGGCAGGTCTGGAACAGCGCGCCGCCCAGGAAGGGGCTTTACAGGCCAATGGCGACGGCACAGGCGATGATGCCACTGGCAATGCCTAGGTCTGAAACCAACGGTTAAAGATATTTATTCCAGAGCGGTTTGCCGCCAATCTCGTTCAGAAATTTAAGGTGCTCTTCGCGTTGTTCTTTGGTGAGCGGTGCGGTGTGTGCCTTGATTTCTGAACGGAGAATGGGGATCTGTCCGTTCTTGGCGTTGGAACGAGGGCGTTGATCCAGATCCAAGCGCCGTTCACGCCCCCCATTAAGCTCCAGATAAACCTCGGCCAGCAGTTTGGCGTCCAGCAAAGCGCCGTGCAGCGCCCGCTCCGACAGACTGACGGAAAAGCGTTTGCACAAGGCATCCAGTGAATTATAAGCCCCCGGAAATTTTTTGCGGGCAATTACCAATGTGTCGATAAATCGTTTGTCCTCAAAGGGTTGACGGTCGAGTTTGGTCAGCTCCACATTCAAAAAGTCGCGGTCAAACCGGGCATTATGGGCAACCATTTTACTATCACCGACAAATTCTAGAAAATCTTCAACGATTTCTGCAAACAGGGGTTTGTCGGCCAGAAATTCGGTGGTCAGGCCGGTAATTTTGACGACCTCTTCGGGAACCTCGCGTTCCGGGTTTACATAACGGCGAAATGTTTTGCCGGTGGGAAGAAGGTCGATCACCTCTACACAGCCGATTTCGGTGATCCGGTCGCCCTTGAAGGGCTTTAAGCCTGTGGTTTCGGTATCAAATACGATCTCTCGTGACATTCGGGCCTTTCAAGACCAGCCTTGGCCGGTCGGGGGTTCAGGTTTTTAATTGGCGCAGTATGCTTTGCACCTGCTGGGCCGCATCTTCAAGACCCTTTGAAGTGTTAATTACAAAATCTGCGTGACGGCGCTTTTCTTCATCAGGCATTTGACGCGATAAAAAGTGCTCAAAGCGGGCCTCTGTCATGCCGGGGCGCGCCAGCACACGACGTTTTTGCTCTTCCGGAGACGTACTGACCACAATAATTTTATCGACTTTGCTTTCACCACCGGTTTCAAATAATAGCGGGATATCAAAGAGCACAAAGGCTTCATTTCGATTCTTGGCCGCTTGTAACCAGTCAGCCCGCACCCTGGCAATGGCTGGATGAACAATGCTTTCCAAAGCTGAAAGAGCATCCTTGTGCCCCCGGACCAGTTCGGCAAGCACGCTGCGGTCTATTTTTCCATTCTGTTTTGCCACTGGAAACACCTGCGCGATTTTATCGATAAGTTCCTGATCTTCCTCGTATAACTGATGAATGACTGCATCCACATCAAAAACAGGCACCCCCTCTTTGGCAAAAAGGTCGGCGGTGGTGCTTTTGCCCATGCCAATAGATCCCGTTAGGCCCAAAATGATCATGGTTGTACCTCTAGGGTTTTTACCAGGATCGCCTTTACCCCTTCATCTGCTGGTGGTGGCACCCCAAAGAATGCCTCAAACGAGGGTCGCGCCTGTCCGATCAGCATATCCAGCCCATTTAATACCCCATAGCCAGCAGTGTTGGCGGCGGCCAGCAATGGCGTTTCCAATGGCGTGTAGATCAGGTCATAGACCAACGCATCCGGGGCCAGGCCTTCGCAGCGCAAATCCAGTGCAGGCTTTCCTGCCATGCCTGCGGCGCTGGCATTGACCAGCAGATCGGCCCCGCGCAAAGCGTTCTGGCGATCTGACCACGGCAGTGCCAGCACCGGTTTGCCAAAGGCCTTGGCCAATGCCTGTGCCTTTGCATCGGTACGGTTTAGCAAAATAATTTTATACGGTCTTAGTTTTAGCGCTCCGATCAGGGCCGCGCGCGCGGCCCCGCCGGCACCAATGATTATAATTGTGCTGGCTTCCCACCCCTTTGATCCCCGCGCCTTGATCAGAGGACCGGTAAAACCTTCGATATCGGTGTTGTGTGCCCATAATTTACCTTTGCGCCGGATCAACAAATTGGCGGCACCGGCTTTTTTAGCTTCCGTGCTGGCATCTGACGCCAGGGCCAGTGCGGCTTGTTTGTGGGGCAGAGTAATATTCATACCCATAAAATTACGGTCTTTAAAACAATTGGTTACATCGACATTGAACCTGTCGGCTTTGATCATAACCCGGTTATAATGGGCCTGAAGACCCAATGCCTTGATCCAGTAATTGTGCAAAAGCGGTGATAAGGAATGATCAATGGGGTCTCCAATGACACAAGCCGTTTTGATCTGGGCGTTCGTTGATGTCATGGCAAAATAATTTCCCGGCGGCGCAATTCTTTTAAGAGCGGCAATAAAGACAGGCCGAGTATGGAAAAATGATCTCCCTCTATACGCTCAAACAAGGTAATGCCCAGACCTTCGATTTCATAACAGCCTACGCTGGCCAAAATGCCGGTTCCGGCGCGTCGCAAATAAGCATCTATGGCGGCATCGCTTAAGCTTCGCATATGCATATGAGCGCGGCTTTGGTGTTGCCAGATGGTTTTGCCCTCTTGCACCAAGACCAGCGCACCCACCAGATCATGGCATTGACCGGACAGGGTTTGCAGGCGGTCTTTTGCCTCTTCCAGAGTATTGACCTTGTCATATTGCCGGTTTTGAAATTCCAGTATTTGGTCAGCACCCAGGATCAACCGATCATCATGGGCCGAGACCTGCAAGGCTTTTTCCTTTGCCAACAAGGTGCTCATGTCCTTGGCATCAAGACCATGATTATCCGCCTTGAGGCGATTTTCATCTACAGGGGAAGGACAAACATCAAAAACGATACCGGCATTTTTCAAAATGGTTTGGCGAATAGCGCTTGCCGAAGCCAAAACCAATGCGGGTTTTTGCTTTTCTTCAATGCTCATTACCCAGGCTTTCGTTTTTTTGCGCCGCCAGCAAAGACATGATTTTGGCTGAAGTTTCTTCGATGGATCGCCGGGTGACATCAATTACCGGCCAGTGATGCCGGGCAAACAGCCGTTTGGCGTGTATGATCTCGTCGCGCACCGCGTCTTCATTGATATAATCGCTGGGGCGGTGCTCGTTCAGACTAAGCAAACGATTTCGCCGAATCTGTACCAATCGCCGGGGACTGATGGTCAGACCAACAATCAAGGGCTTGTTGGTGGTTTCGGTCAATGATTTTTGCAGCTCTGCCTTGCCCACAATGGGCACATTGGCCGCCTTAATCCCGCGATTGGCCAGATACACACAGGTCGGGGTTTTTGAAGTGCGACTAACCCCGAGCAGAATCACATCGGCCTGGCTGATCCGCTCGGGAGACAAGCCATCATCATGAGCCATGGCAAAGTTCAATGCATTGATTCTATGATGATATTCTTCATCCTGTATATGTTGTGCGCCGGTTTCATGACTGACCGGCGTACCCAGATACTGGCTAAGGGTATGCAGGGTTGGCCCCAGGACATCGATACAGGGAAAATCGTGCTTTTCACAAAAACTGACCAGCCGTTTGCGCTGCGCCACATTGGCCATGGTATACATCACCACCCCGGGGGCGGCGCTGATTTCCTCCAGCGCCATTTCCAACTGTTTTTCAGAACGGGTCAACACGTGGATATGCTCGATCGGGATCAACATACGAAATTGTGCGCTGGCGGCTCGCATAATACCCGCCAGCGTTTCACCCGTTGCGTCTGAGACCAGATGCACATGAACATAATATCCCGGTTGTGTGCCTCGTTCACCCAAGCCGCCCTCCTCTGGAATTCGTTAATAAAGTGTTAATAAGTTTGGCTATCTTCGCCGACTTGGTAGTGCTTGATGGTATTACCGTATTTTGACTGTATTTTAAGGCAAGGTTTTTCACACTTTTCCCTGTCTTTCCCATTTTTGTTGAGAATGTGGATAAATCTGAATTTTATGATTTTTTCTTGGCAGATTTTACATATATCTTTTTGTATTTTAATGAATATTTCCTTTCATCCAATATTTTTTATGCGTGGTTTTTCCGGTATTTGATGTTCATAAATCTCTTTTTCCACCTGTAAATTTATGTTCTGACTGTGAATAACAGGTTTTGTCACGGCTGTTCACAGCCTAAAAACAATCACAATAAAAATATAAAGATAATTGGAAAAAGTATGGCCATGGGTATTGCGGTAAAACCAATTTTACAAACGCTGGCGGGGCAAACCAGCACGGTGCCTCCGGTTTGGATTATGCGTCAGGCCGGGCGATATCTTCCCGAGTACAGGGCCTTGCGAAAAGGCGCTGCCTCTTTTGTGGAATTTTGTTTAAACCCGCAAATGGCCAGCGAAGCTACCTTGCAACCCATATCCCGATTTAATCTGGATGCGGCCATTGTTTTTGCCGACATCCTTCTCATTCCCTATGCCATGGACCGCGATGTGCATTTTGTTGCCGGTGAGGGTCCAAAAATGCGCCCCTTAGATCGCCAAGAGCCGTTATCGCAACTGGAAAAAGCCTGGTCTTTGGGAAAAGTCGATGCCATCGGCGAAACCCTGCAAAGGGTGCGCGCTAAATTGCCGGAAAACGTAACCCTGATCGGCTTTGCCGGGGCCCCCTGGACCGTGGCCACCTATATGGTGGAAGGCGGCGGCTCAAAAGACAAATGGCAATCGCGGGTATGGGCCTGGCAGGAACCAGCGCAATTTGATGCCCTGTTGGATATCCTGACCGAAGCCAGCATCGAATATCTGCACATGCAGGCCAAGGCCGGGGCAGAGGTGTTAAAACTTTTTGAATCCTGGGCCGAGGGCCTGCCGGAGCCGTTTTTTGATCGCTTTATCATTCGCCCGGCCAGAAATATCGTAACGGGTCTGCGAAAACGCGGCGTGGATCTGCCGATCATTGGCTTTCCCCGGGGCTGTGGCATATTGGCTGCTCGCTATGCGAAAAAGACCGGGATAACCGCCATTGCGCTGGATCAGGCCCAAGACGGCCAATGGTTTAATGATCATCTGGACCCAACCATGGTGGTACAGGGAAACCTGGATCCGGCGGTATTACGGGTCGGCGGGACTGCATTGCAAAGCGAAGTGGCACGGATAAAACAAAGTTTTGCCGGGCGGCCCCATATTTTTAACCTGGGTCATGGAATTACCCCGGATACGCCGCCCGAAAACGTAAAATTATTGATTGATCTGGTTAAAAACACCTCATGAGCGAAAAGATAGCGGTTGTGCTGTTTAATATGGGCGGGCCGGATAGTCTGCAGGCAGTGCGCCCGTTTTTACGCAATTTGTTTGCCGATAGAGCCATTATCAATATGCCCAATCCGTTTCGTTACCTGTTGGCAGAAATGATCAGCCGGGGGCGGGAAAAAGAGGCACAGAAAAACTATGCTCATATGGGTGGTAAATCTCCGATCGTAGACGAAAGTGAAAAACAGGCCAGTGCGGTGGAAGCCTATCTGGGGGAACACTTTCCAAAAGCGAAGATAAAATGCTTTGTTGCCATGCGCTATTGGGCACCGCGAATTGATTTCGTACAGGACCAGATCAAAAATTGGGGAGCAGATAAAACGGTGTTAATGCCCCTCTACCCACAGTTTTCCACCACCACGACGGGGACGTTTTTTACCGCCTGGGATAAACATAAAAAACTAAATAACTGCATTAAAATAATATCATACGAAGATAATAATGATTTTATTTCTGCCCATGTGAGCAAAATTATATCGACGTATGAGGCCAAGGGATCGCCCAAAAATCTGCGCCTGATCATGTCGGCTCATGGCTTACCGGAAAAAATCATTGAGGCCGGGGATCCTTATCAGCAGCAGATAGAAAAAACCTGTGCTGCCATTGCCAAAGCACTGCCACGACCGTTGCAGGACATGCAAATCGCCTATCAAAGCCGGGTGGGTCCCTTGCAATGGATTGGACCGGCCACGCTGGACGAGATCAAACGGGCCGCCAGTGATAAAAAAGCGGTGATGATTGTGCCGGTCGCTTTTGTGTCAGAGCATGTGGAAACCCTGGTGGAACTGGATATAGACTACCGGCAACAGGCAGAGACTATGGGCGTTAAAACCTATATCCGCGTCCCGACATTGGGTGTAGAGCCGGATTATGTTCGTGCCTTGGGGGAATTGGTGATTGAAAAGCTGAAGGAAAGCGCCAGATGAACTTTATGGCCGAACATTATGATATCTGGCGAGCCGGTCATATCCTCAGCGTTATTGGCTGGATGGCCGGGCTTTTATACCTACCGCGCCTTTTCATCTATCATTTCAAGGCCAAAAGAGGCGGCGAGCTGGAGGCCTCTCTGGTTATCCAGGAACAAAAGTTGCTGCGGATCATTATGAACCCGGCCTTTGTACTGACCTGGGTGTTTGGCATTTTGCTGATTTTTTCCAATGCTGGTCGCGCCGGGGGGTGGAGCCTTTTTCTGGCCTGGCCATGGATGATCAAATTCACCCTGATTACCATTATGACAGGCCTGCACCATTATTTTGCCCTGATCAGAAAGCGCTTTGCCGCCGGAGAACGGCCCTTGAGCGAAAAAAAATGGCGATTTATCAACGAAGTTCCCGCGATTTTGGCCATCCTGATAGTTATTACGGCGGTTGTGTATATTCGCTAAGGTATTGCACCGCTTGACCTTGCCGCCAACACATGCTTTTAAAAGCATTCCCAAGAGGTGGCCACGTTTCTGTACGCCACCACACACCCAAAACACAGATTATTTTTCCGCCTGAACTGGTACGCCTGTGCGTGTATTTTCAGGAAAATATGGAAAACCTTGCAGGAGCTCCCCCAGACGATGACTGTTGAAGACAAAGAAGAATGCGAAGATATGCCTCTTGAAGAACCGGTAAAAAAAGAACCGCCCAAAGGCATGACCCGCATGACCTTGCAGGAGCTGAAGGAAAAAGACCCCAAGGATCTTTTGAAACTGGCAGAATCTCTGGAGATCGAAAACGCCTCCACCATGCGTAAGCAGGACATGATGTTCGCCATCCTGAAGGATCTGGCAGAACGGGGTGTGGAAATTCATGGCGGCGGGGTGCTGGAAACCCTGCAGGATGGATTTGGCTTTTTGCGCGCGCCGGAATCCAATTATCTGGCCGGACCGGACGATATTTATGTCAGTCCGTCGCAAATCAGGAAGCTGGGCCTGCGCACCGGTGATACGGTCGAGGGCGAAATTCGCAGCCCTCGGGACGGCGAACGCTATTTTGCGCTGGTCAAAACCCTGGCGATCAATTTTGAAGCGCCGGAAAAAGCCCGTCATAAAATTCTGTTCGATAACCTGACGCCGCTATACCCCGAAGAACAAATGAAGATGGAAACCGAAGACCCGACGATCAAGGATCGCTCGGGCCGGGTTATCGACATTGTGGCGCCTTTGGGCAAGGGACAACGGGCCCTGATTGTGGCCCCGCCACGCACCGGGAAAACCGTTCTTTTGCAGAATATTGCTCACGCCATTGAGGCCAATCACCCGGAATGTTTCTTGATTGTGCTGCTGATTGATGAGCGCCCTGAAGAGGTGACCGACATGCAGCGCTCGGTTAAGGGCGAGGTGATTTCCTCGACCTTTGATGAGCCGGCCACCCGCCACGTACAAGTGGCCGAAATGGTTATTGAAAAGGCCAAACGCCTGGTTGAACATGGTCGTGATGTGGTGATTTTGCTCGATTCCATCACCCGGCTTGGCCGCGCCTATAATACCGTGGTGCCGTCCTCGGGCAAGGTGCTGACCGGCGGCGTGGATGCCAATGCCTTGCAGCGGCCGAAACGCTTTTTTGGGGCGGCCCGGAATATCGAAAACGGTGGCTCGCTGAGCATTATCTCCACCGCCCTGGTGGAAACCGGATCGCGCATGGACGAAGTGATCTTTGAAGAGTTTAAAGGCACCGGCAATTCGGAAATTGTGCTGGATCGCAAGGTTTCTGACAAACGGGTTTTCCCGGCCATCGATGTCACCAAGTCTGGCACCCGCAAGGAAGAATTGTTGGTACCCAAAGATGTATTGCAGAAAATGTTTGTGCTGCGCCGTATCCTTAATCCCATGGGGACCACCGATGCCATTGAATTCCTTTTGGAAAAACTGCGTCAAACCAAAAACAATGATGAGTTTTTCGAAAGCATGAATACTTAAAACCACCACGGTAAGCCGCCATGAGCCTTGTTTTATACCACGCGCGCCGCACCCGTTCGCTTCGTCCTTTATGGGTGATGGAGGAAATGGGTCTTGCTTATGAGTTAAAGTCACTGGCGTTTAAAATGGGGGCCACCGGCGGGGAAGAGTTTGCGCAAATCAATCCGCTGCAAAAAGTGCCGGCCCTGGTTGATGATGGCCAAACAGTGCTCGAATCCGTGGCCATTATGGAATATCTGATGGGCCGCTATGGGCCTACAGACCTATGCTGTGGACCAGAGGATCCGGAATATGGCCCCTATCTGCAATGGTTGCAGGCGGGTGAGTCGCATTTTGGCATGTATATGTCGCTATTCATTGGGCATCGTTTGTTGTTGCCAGAAGAGCAGCGTAATCCCGACATTGCCAAGTGGGCGGCGGATAATCTGCAAAGCGCCTGTGCGCTGCTGGGTAACAGCTTGAAACAGCAACACAGTATTCTGGATCGCGGGTTTTCCGCCGCTGATATTTCGGTGGGCTATGTTCTTTTTGTGATCGACATGATCGGCGCTCTGGAAGAAATTGCACCCAAAAATGTCCTGCAATACTGGGAAGGCCTCAAAGAGCGCCCCGCCTGGAAACGCGCCATTTCTCTTTAAGTTGCGGCTTAAACCCGCGGCGCCAGCCATACCCGGTATGACCCAAAGCCTCCCCCGGTGAAAAGCGGCAATACAGCATCGCGCCCAGCGGGTTTAAGCCGAAAAAGCCGCCTTTAGAAAGACCAGCGAGCGTGCATTGGCCAGATCGGCATCTTCTTTGTGATAATGCGTGCCATCGGGGCGGGCAAAGGCATGATCCCGATCGGGATAGCGATATGTCTTGACCAGAGGATGATTTTCAAAGGTTTTTATGATGCTTTCCTGTGCACTTGACGGCACAAATTCATCCTTGCCGGCAAGATGCAGCAAGAGTGGTTTGGTGATGTTTTTGGCTTCATCCAAATGCTGGTCTATGCCGACACCGTAATAAGAAACCGATACATCGGTGTCGGTTTGTGTAGCGGCCAGATAAGCCAGATTGCCACCCAGGCAAAACCCCAATGTACCTACCTGACCATTACAGGCCGGGTGATTTCGCAAGGCAGTTATACTGGCAGCGATGTCGGTCATACCGGACGGGGTATCGAAAAGGCCGTAAAGTTCGAAGGCGCGCTTCATTTCCTCATCAGTTTTATCAGTAATATCGATGCCCGGTTCAATGCGCCAGAAAAGATCCGGACACAGCGCGCAATAGCCCTCGCTGGCCAGCCAGTCGCAAATCGCCCGCATGGAGGCATTAACGCCAAAAATTTCCTGTATTACCACAATGCCGGGTGCCGGGGTTTGTGATGGCAAGGCCAGATAACCGGTAAAGGTCCCGTCGGGGACTTGGATTTGAAAAGTATTAGACATGAAAGAACGCTGCCTCTTGATCAGGAAAGGGTGTAAAGACACATCTGTATGAATTAGAGTATCCGTATCAGTATGAAGGGAAACGCCATGAAGGTCAAAATCGACATTTCCTGTAGCCCCGAAGAAGCCCGCGCCTTTTTTGGCCTGCCGGATGTACGCGCCTTGAACGAAACCCTGACGGAGGAAATGACCAAACGCCTGCAGGAAAACTTGTCCGAACTGTCCCCCGAAGCCATGATGGGTCAGTGGATGTCTCTGGGAGGTAAAATGGGTGAACAGTTTATGGGCCTGATGTCGGGCATGGTAAAAGGCGAGCCGACCGATAAATCGTGAACGTCAACCGACCCACCATCTTTGCGCTGGCCACCCCGCCCGGTAAATCCGGGTTGGCGGTTATGCGTGTCAGTGGCACAAAGGCAGGCGTCATGCTATCCGCTCTGACACGGGGAAAGCCTTGCTCGGAACGCATGGCAACACTTTGTAATTTATACGAAAAAAATATCGACAAGCCCTTCGATCAGGCACTGGTGCTCTGGTTCAAAGGGCCGGCCAGCTTTACCGGTGAAGATGTGTTCGAACTGCATCTGCATGGTGGTCCGGCCATTATAGAGGCGGCGAGCGAGGCGTTATCATCCCTGGGCGCAGAACCGGCCGGGCCGGGGGCCTTTACCCGGCGCGCCTTTGAAAATGCCAAGCTGGACCTGGTGCAGGCTGAGGCAGTGGCCGACCTTATCGATGCGCAAACCCGCGGCCAGTTGGAACAGGCGCAAAGACAGCTAAGGGGCGATCTGGGCGCATTATATGGCGCGTGGCGCGAAGACCTGACCATGATCCGTGCACAGGTTGAGGCCTGTATCGACTTTCCCGAAGAAGACGATGTGATGGAGGACGCGCTGGCGGCGCTGGGGCCAAAGGTTTCAACCCTGATGACGCAAATCGATGCGCATTTACAGGACCATCATCGCGGTGAGCGGGTGCGCGAAGGCCTGCGGATCGCGCTGATTGGCAAGGTCAATGCGGGCAAATCAACCTTGATGAACCGCCTGGCCGGTGAAGAGGCCGCCATTGTTTCGGACGAGCCGGGCACCACCCGCGATGTGGTGCGGATGCGGCTTGATCTGGGCGGCTTTCTGGTCGAGTTGGCCGATACGGCGGGCCTGCGTATTTCGGACCAGAGCATTGAAATTGAGGGCATTAAACGGGCCAAACAGGCGGCCAAGGATGCTGATATTCGCATTCTGGTTATCGATGCTTCGGCCTCCGAAAGTATTGAAGATGATGTCCAATCGCTGCTGCGTGAAGGCGATGTGGTCGTCTATAACAAGAGCGATATATCAGAGGCGCAAGCCGTGCCGGCGAACGATGATTTTCCGGTAAATGTTTCCGTTCATATCCTGTCTGCGCGCGAAGGCAAAGGCGTGGATGAATTCTTGAAAGCATTGGAAGCACGGGTGGTTTCGCTCTTGGGGGCGCAGGAAAGCCCCAGCCTGACCCGCGCCCGCCATCGCCTGGCACTGAAAGATACCAAGCGCGCTTTGGCATTATGCATGGATCGCCTGAAGGACAGCCCGGAATTGGCGGGCGAACATTTGCGCGAGGCCGCGGCGGCGCTGGGACAAATTACCGGCGAGGCCGGTACCGAAGAGGTGTTGGGCAAAATCTTCAGCGCCTTTTGTATTGGTAAATAGGGCCAAGCATCGGCAGGCTATGTTTCACGTGAAACAATGTGCATGATGGTGGTCCAAAGATTCGACATTTGAAGTCGATAGGGTTATGCAGCGCGCCTTGGAAAATGATGGCCCCAATATGGAAAACACGAATAAAATCTGGGATGTGATTGTCATTGGTGGCGGTCATGCGGGCTGTGAAGCGGCCGCCGCCGCGGCGCGCCTGGGGGCATCCACGCTGTTGATCAGTCCCAGCCGTGATAATTTTGGCCAAATGTCGTGCAATCCGGCCATTGGTGGCATTGGCAAAGGGCATTTGGTGCGCGAAGTGGATGCGCTGGATGGCCTGATGGGCAAGGCGGCAGATGCCTCGGGTATACAGTTTCGCCTGCTTAATCGCAGCAAGGGCCCGGCCGTGCAGGGACCGCGCACCCAATCGGACCGTAAACTTTATCAAGCCGCCATGGCCAAGCTGATTGCGGAACAAGAAGGGCTGAGCATTTGTGAAGACCGGGTCGAAGATATAGAGATCAGAAACAATGAAGTTGGGGCCGTCTTGTGCGCCAGCGGCGCGCGATATGCGTGCGCTGCCCTGGTGCTGACTACCGGCACCTTCTTAAACGGTGTTATTCACCGCGGTGCAGAGCAAGAGGCGGCGGGCCGTTATGGCGAGGCACCGTCCATTGGTCTGGCAAAAACTCTGGCGGCACTGCACTTGCCCATGGGCCGCCTAAAAACCGGCACGCCGGCCCGGTTGGAGAAAGACAGCATAGACTGGGATGCGCTGGAAATGCAGGCGGCGGACGAACATCCGGTGCCGCTATCCTTTATGACCGAAGCGATCACCGTGCCGCAAATCGCCTGTGGGATTAGCTGGACTAATCCCCAAACCCACAAGATTATTGCTGATAACCTTGCTCTTTCGGCCATGCATGCGGGCAATATTAGCGGTACGGGCCCGCGCTATTGCCCCTCGATTGAGGATAAAATCTCCCGCTTTGCCGACAAGTCCGGCCACCAGGTGTTTTTAGAACCCGAAGGACTGGACAGTCCGCTGGTTTACCCCAACGGCATTTCCACCTCTCTGCCGGCTGAGGTGCAGGATCAGTTTTTACGCACTATGGACGGCATGAAAAACGTACGGGTGCATCGTTATGGCTATGCCATTGAATATGACTATGTGGACCCGCGGGCCTTAAAGGCCAGCCTGCAGGTAAAATCGGTTGCCGGGCTTTATCTGGCCGGACAGATCAATGGCACCACCGGTTATGAAGAGGCCGCGGCGCAAGGTCTGCTTGCCGGTCTGAATGCAGCGCTTTATGCCGGAGGATCGCCCGCCTTTGTGCCCGATCGCAGCGAGGCATATCTGGGGGTAATGGTGGATGATTTGACCAGTCACGGGGTTAGTGAGCCCTATCGCATGTACACCTCGCGTGCCGAATATCGTCTCAGTCTGCGGGCCGATAATGCGGATCAGCGGCTGACGCCCATGGGGCTGGTGCTGGGATGTATTGGCAAAGAACGCCAAACCGCCTTTGAACATAAAAGCAAAGCCCTAAACGCGGCGCGTACCTTGGCCAGGCAGTGCCAGAAAACCCCGCAGGAGCTGGCAAAGGTTGGCATCAAGGTCAATCAGGACGGGGCGCGGCGCACACCCTTGGACATTTTGGCCTATCCGGACAAGGGTTGGGATGATGTGATCCGGGCCTGGCCATCCATGGGGTCGATTGATCCGAAAATAGCCGAACAACTGGCCATTGATGCCCGCTATGCCGGCTATCTGGAACGCCAGCAACGGGACGTAAAACGTTTTAAACGCGAAGAGCATCAGCGCCTGCCCGAAGGCATTGATTATCGCCAGATATCCGGGCTTTCCAATGAGGCCAAGGAAAAGCTGATCCAGGCCCAGCCGGAAACCCTTGGTCAGGCGGGTCGTCTGGAAGGGGTTTCACCCGGGGCCATTGCGCTTTTGTCGCATTATGTAAAACGCACCAATCAGCAAAAAGCGCGGGCCTGAGCGGGCCATGTCGGATACCCAAATTCCAAACTCAAAAGGCCGCGATGATTTTGCCCGCCAGATGGATGTTTCACGTGAAACACTGGCGCGGTTTTCTTGCTGGCATGAGCTTTTGTGTAAATGGTCCAAAAAAATCAACCTGGTGGCGCCGGGCACCTTGCCCGCCTTTTGGACCCGCCATGCCTTGGACAGCGCCCAATTGGCCGCACTTGTACCCAAAGAGGTCAAAAGGTTGATCGACCTTGGTTCCGGCGCGGGGTTTCCCGGCCTGGCCATCGCGCTGATGCGCATGGAAAACGACCCGGTGCATGTAACTCTGGTAGAATCAAATGCCAAAAAGGCAGCCTTTTTGCGGGTTTGTATCGAGGAAACCGGCGCACCGGCCGAAGTGATCTGTGCCCGCTCTGAATCATTGCCCCCACAGGTCTATGATGTCATAACGGCCAGAGCGTTGGCGCCATTACCACGATTGCTGGCCCTGAGTGCGCCCTTTGTCGGGCCACAAACCGTGCAATTGTTTCCCAAGGGCGCCGAGGTAAAAACAGAAATAAGCGAAGCGTGTAAAGACTGGACGCTGGCCTATGAAACCATACCAAGCATGACGGAAAAGGCCGCCAGTATTTTGAAAATCAGGAAAGCCCATCGTGTCTAATTCGCCAACAGGTCTTCGCATTATTGCCGTTGCCAACCAAAAGGGCGGGGTGGGTAAAACCACCACCACGATCAACCTGGCTACGGCCCTGTGTGCCATTGGCAAAAAAACCCTGATTTTGGATCTGGACCCCCAGGGCAATGCCTCTACCGGCCTGGGGGTGGGCCATGCAGAGCGCCACACCACCACCTATGACGTGGTGGTCGGCAAGGTGCCGCTATTAAAATCCATTATCCATACCAAGGTGCCGGGACTTCATATTGCGCCTGCCGAGGCCGATCTGGCCGGGGCAGAGCTGGAGCTGGCCAATGTTTCGCGGCGTTCGCACCGGCTTAAAGACGCGCTGGAAGATTTGAAGAAAAACAGCAATTATGAATATGTGCTGATTGATTGCCCGCCCTCGCTAAACGTGCTGACGGTCAATGCCCTGACGGCCGCCGATGCCTTGCTGGTGCCTTTGCAATGCGAGTTTTTTGCCCTGGAAGGACTCAGCCAGCTTTTGCGCACCGTGGATCTGGTCAAGGTTAATCTTAACCCCCGCCTGGAAATCCAGGGGCTGGTGCTGACCATGTATGATCCGCGCAATAATTTATCCAAACAGGTGTCCGAAGATGTGCGCAAGCATTTTGGGGACAAGGTTTATGAAACCGTGATTCCGCGCAATGTCCGGGTTTCCGAAGCGCCGTCCTATGGCAAGCCAGCCCTGATTTATGATCATATGTGTGCCGGCAGTCAGGCCTATATGAAACTGGCCAGCGAAGTAATCCGCCGCGAAAATAAAGTGAGAGCATTATGAGTGAGCATCCCAAGGGTCAACGATTAGGGCGCGGCCTGTCCGCTCTGCTGGGGGAAACGGAGCCGGCAGAAAATGTGGCGCCGAACATGAATCAGGACAATCGCGTTCCCATTGAATCCCTAAGCCGCAATCCAGACCAGCCCCGGCGGCGCTTTGATGAAGAAGCCATGGAAGAGCTGGCGCGCTCGATTGCAGAAAAGGGGGTGTTGCAACCCATTATCGTTCGCCCCATTCCTGGCGGTGGCGGCTATCAGATCGTTGCCGGCGAGCGTCGTTGGCGCGCCGCTCAGCGGGCAGGTCTGCACGAAGTGCCCGTGGTGGCCCGGGATCTGTCTGATCGCGAAGTTATGGAAATTGCACTGGTGGAAAACATCCAGCGGACCGATTTGGACCCGATCGAAGAGGCCCGCGGGTTTTCGGTGCTGTCTGAACAGTTCAACCATACCCAGGAAGACATTGCCCGGGTGGTTGGTAAAAGCCGGGCTGCCATTGCCAACGCCATTCGCCTGCTTGCTTTGCCTTCATCTGTACAGGAGATGATTTGCGATGGACGGCTAAGTGCCGGTCATGGACGCGCGTTGATTAACACCCCAAACCCCGAAGAAATGGCGGCCCGGGTCGCCGCTCAGGGCCTTAATGTCCGCCAGACCGAAGAATTGGCCCGCCAGGCCAGTGCCGCCCCGGAAACCAAAGGCCGGTCGAGCAAGCCTGCCCATGGTAAAGACCCCGATACACTGGCACTGGAAGAAGACCTGACCCGGCACCTGGGCTTGGCGGTGTCGATAAGTTCGCGCGCCAATGGCTCTGGCCAGTTACAGATTAATTTCAGCACGCTGGAACAGCTGGATGATTTGTGCCGACGTCTGACCCAGGACTGATAAACTGAGTGAGTTTAAGGTTTGCCGGCACTGATTTTTATGACCAGTCGCGCCAGCAGATTATGAGGTTGGGCCCCGCTTCTTTTCATTGCCCGTTCGGTCGCCAGACAGTGTTCCAACACACGTACCAGCGCCGGGGCCGGCCATTGGCCAAGCTGGCGTGAAAAACGCGATTGAAACGTGAAAAACACTGGCGGGCGCAGGCTTGCCATGGCTGATTTTACATCACGGCCGGCTTCAATGGCTGTTTTGGCTTCGGCAAGACGCATAAAATGACGTTGCAAGGCCCGCAACAGGGCAATGGGGGATTGGCCGGCCTCGGTAGCACGGACCAGTTGCTGGTCTGCCTTTCTGGTATCGCTATCGGCAACAGCATAGGTAAAGGCATCAAGGTTTTGCGCCTGCGTGTCTGTTATAATGGCCATAACATCTTCAATGTGAATCAGGCCGTCTTCGTTCTGGCTGGCATAAAGGGTGAGTTTGTTCAGCTCGCTATTGGCCAAAGCACGATCAGACGGCAAGCGGGCCAGTAAATGATCCAGGGCCCCATCGTCATATTGCAATTTATGGTGTTGCGCCATTTCCATGGCCTGTTCACGCAAATCAGCCAAGCCCGGGGCATAACAGGGAATGGCCATGGCCAGGGTTTTGTCCTGTTCTATTGATTTGCGCAAAGCCGATCGGGGGCTGAGATCCCCAGCCTCGATCAGCAACAGGGCGGCGGGCGTGATTTCTTTGGCGCTTAAGGCGTCTAGCAGGTCTTTAACCGCCTTGGCTGATTGATCGGCACTGGTTTTTAGGCGAACCACCCGTTTGCCACCACCCAGTGCCATGGCACAGACGCTATCCTGTAAAATGGCCGGGTCTGATTTTACATCGGACTGGCTAAGGCCCGTTTGGGCAAAGGGTCCTGCATCCTTGCCAAGATAAGAGGTTTCCAGCGTTTGGGCGCGCTCTGCCACCAGACCGTGATCGGGGCCATAAAGAAGGATAACAGGAATGGCTGGATCGGGGTTTTTAATAAACCGGTTTATGTTTGCGCCAGAGAGTTTCAACGTATTTCCGGCTGGCTGGCAAAGAACACTGCCAGATCATTCATGACCTTTTCTGCCAGAACGGTTGCCGCGGTTTCTTCTGCATATTGTTCCGCGGCTATTGCACCATAGGGCTGGTCAGGAATATCAAAGGCTGTTTCGCTAATGGCATTGCCCTTATAGGCAATTTTGCCGTCACGATCGCGAACCGTATAGCGGGCGCGCAAGGTCAGCCGGGCCCGGGTGGAAACATCATCAACCCGCACGCCGACATTGGCCTGGGTTTTTCGTAAATTCGTTTCCAATACATAGACCCCGGACTGGCCTGCCTGAATGCCGCCGCGATCCTGCAATGCCTGGGCAAACAAAAAGCCGGCCCGGCCTTCAATGGGGGCCAGGCTCAGGTTTTCAAAACTGCGCCGTACGGCGGTATTTTCCCCATATAAGGGTTGAAATCCGGCGCAGGCAGAAAGCAAAACCAGCAGGCAGGCAGACAAGCTGTATTGAAAAAATCTCATATCAATTGGCCACTATGTTGACGATCCGGTCGGGCACAACAATGACTTTGCGCACGGTAAGGCCCTTAAGTGCCCGAATTGCCCCCTCATTGGCAAGAGCGCGTTTTTCCGCTTCGTCCTTGGGAAGACCGCGCGGCGCCGAATACTCGCCCCGGCGTTTACCGTTGACCTGCACCGGAATGATGATTTCTTCATCTTCTGACAGGGCCTTGTCATAGACCGGCCAGGGGGCTTCGGCGACCAGGCCGTCGCCGCCCAGTTTTTCCCAACAGCTTTCTGCCAGATGTGGTGCAAAAGGTGCCAACAATTGGGCAAAGGTGCGCATGAGCGAATTTACATTGGTACTTTCCGGGGCTTTGCGAATGGCATTCAGAAAATCATAAAGCCGTGCAATCGCCCGGTTAAAGCGAAAGCCTTCAATATCTTCGCCCACGGCGCGAATGGTTTTGTGGCGCAGGCGTTCCATGGTTTCATCGGGGGCGTCTGTGCCGGTTTTGGCCGCGGCGGTGCAGGTGCTGGTCCACACCCTTTGGACAAAGCGGTTGGCCCCTTCAACGCCGGCATTGGTCCATTCCACATCCCGTTCAGGGGGCGAATCCGAAAGGACAAACCAGCGGGCAACATCAGCCCCATATTTGGCAATAATATCATTGGGATCAACGGTGTTGAGCCGGGATTTGGACATTTTCTCAATGGCACCGGCGGTGACAGGTTTGCCGGTGCTGCGTTCAATCCAGTTCTCGCCCTGGCGCTCCACCGCCGTGGGGGGCAGCCATTCACCCTGATCATTTTTATAGGTCTGGTGGGTCACCATGCCTTGGGTGAACAGGCCGGCGAAGGGTTCATTGCCCTCTATATCCAACAAGCCGCAATCTTTCATGGCGCGGGTGAAAAACCGCGCATAGAGCAAATGCAAAACCGCGTGTTCAACGCCGCCAATATACTGGTCCACGGGCAGATAGTATTTTGAAGATTCCAGATCAACCGGCTCTTCCGCATGGGGCGAGCAAAAGCGTGCAAAATACCAGGACGAGTCCACAAAGGTATCCAATGTGTCGGTTTCCCGAACGGCCTTGCCGCCACAGGTCGGGCATTGGGTTTGCTTCCATTCCTCAGCCCGTTCCAGCGGGTTGCCGGGCTGATCAAAGCTGACCTCCTCGGGCAGGGTCACCGGCAGGCTTTCCTCGGCCACGGGCACGACACCACATTTTTCGCAATGTACCGCCGGGATCGGACACCCCCAATAACGCTGGCGGGAAACCCCCCAATCGCGCAGGCGATAATTAATGGTGCGGGTGCCCTGACCAGCGGCCTCGATTGCATCAC
Organism: Robiginitomaculum sp.; assembly: GCA_030949705.1. GTDB lineage: Bacteria > Pseudomonadota > Alphaproteobacteria > Caulobacterales > Maricaulaceae > Robiginitomaculum_B. Next base: position 224,899 of record JAUZSF010000026.1, read on the forward strand.
AGGCCTTGGTTATGGCCTCTTCAACCGGCAGGCCGTTCAGAAAACCAGAATTCATCAAGGTGCCGCTGCCGGTATAGGCGGTATCGCCAATTTCGGCTTCTTCAGGTGTTTTGCCTTCCGGGCAGACCACGGCCAATACGGGCAGGCTATATTTGCGGGCAAAGTCCAGGTCGCGTTGATCGCCAGCCGGACAGGCAAAAATCGCCCCGGTACCATAATTCATCAAGACGAAATTGGCCGTCCACACGGGCAGGGTCTTGCCCTCAATAAAGGGGTGCTTGACCCGAAGGCCAGTATCAATGCCTTCTTTTTCAGCGCGCTCGACGGCTTCCTCGGTGGTGCCCAGGCGGGCACATTTCTCGGCAAAGGCTTTTAGGTCGGGTCTGGAGTTGGCCAGACGCTGAATTACCGGATGGTCCGGGGCCAGGGCTAGAAAGCTGGCCCCATAGAGTGTGTCCGGGCGCGTGGTATAGACCTCAATGCCATCGATGCCTTCACAGGGCGTGCTTTCATCCAGGGCAAAGCTGAACTGCAGCCCTTCGGATCGGCCAATCCAGTTGGCCTGCATCATCTTGACCTTGTTTGGCCAGCGATCCAGCTCGTCCAGGCCGCGCAACAGGTCTTCGGCATAGTCGGTAATTTTGAAAAACCATTGAGTCAGCTCGCGGGTTTCCACCAGCGCGCCCGAGCGCCAGCCACGACCATCGATAACCTGTTCATTGGCCAAAACCGTTTGATCCACCGGATCCCAATTGACCTTCGAGGACTTGCGATACACCAGGCCGGCTTTCCAGAAAGCCAGAAAGATTTTTTGCTGCTGGCCATAATATTCCGGATCACAAGTGGCAAATTCCCGGCTCCAGTCCAGGGCAAAGCCAAGGCGCTGCATTTGTTCGCGCATGGCATCAATATTTTCATAGGTCCAGGATTTGGGATGGATTTTCCGCGCCATGGCGGCATTTTCCGCGGGCATGCCAAAAGCATCCCAGCCCATGGGGTGTAAGACTGAAAAGCCGTTCGCCAGACGATAGCGGGCGATGACATCACCCATGGAGTAATTGCGCACATGGCCCATATGAATCCGCCCCGAGGGGTAGGGAAACATTTCCAGCACATAGGCCTTTTTTTGGTGGCGATTGTCTGAGGCAGCCTTAAAGGTTTCGGCGTCGTCCCAGGCTTTTTGCCATTTTTTTTCGCTGGTCGAATGATCGTAAGATATCATAATAAACCATAACTTTCAAACACTTACGGTTTATCCCAAGGTGGAAATTTTCAATTCCCTGGCACGGGTAAGAATGGCATTTTCAATCTGAATTTCCGTATCCGGATCCACATCAGCATCCACCCAATGACCATCATCGTTCAGTTTTTGCTTGAACACAGAAACCTTGATCGCATCGGCCCGCAAGCGGGTATCCAGAATATAGACCGTCGCCTTGAAGCGCTCTTTGGGGGCGGTGGCCTCGCTGTGCCAGCCGGTAATGATAACGCCCCCATAAGGGTCCGCAGAGTTAAGCGGCATAAACTCGATCGTTTCCAGCGCCGCCCGCCATAAAAAGCTGTTTACACCAATACCGGATACAGATTTGGACTTGCTAAACAATCCGCCAGAGCGCTTGGCGCCGGTATCTGACCGGCCTTTCCCGCCAAAAGTAGAGCATGAGGCAATGGCAGTGGTCGCCAAAATGATAATGGCGATGCGAACATTGGCACGCATAGATTTTCTCCGCATGAGACGGCAGGTTCGCCGTGAACATAATTCGACCGCGTGTATACCATGCTGATCCGTCTAGGCCAGTCTTGCTTTACAGGCCCGGGGCGTATTTTTCGGGCATTTTTACAAAATCGCTTGTTGCTCTTGGGCCACAATATCAAAGAAGCACAAGCTGAGGCCCTGTTTTTTCTTGACCCTGATTGTCCCATCGTTCATGGAAAATGCTGGCGTCCGGGGGATGGGGCTGCTCGCGGCCGGTCACAGTCAGTTCGTAATCAGAGGATTATGGCGCTGTGACCGGATCGCAGCTCACCTCTAGGCATCTATGTGAGCAGGCACTAAATTAAGTAAGGTTCTTTCGGGCATTAATGTAATCTTGAGGGAATCCAGTTAGAATGCACCAATATTGATTATGGCGGTGCCCAAAGGACGAGCAGGGATCTGACAAAGCATGAAGCGCATGCAGCCCATATTGGCCGTTTTGGCCTTTTCGGTTTTCGCCGGACCCGTGATGTCCAGCGAAGTTACCGGTGTGCGTGCTGCGGATTCGTCATTGCCCTGGAACCGCGCCTTTACCGTTCGGGATGAAAGCCGCGATGATAATCGCTCGGTTGTACCAATCCGTACGCCGGGGGTTGCCATTCCCGCCAGCAGCAAATGGGGCGTAACGGTAAACTTTGATATCAAAGACAGCGCTTATGAAAACATGGACCGCATGAGCGCCGGTGCCTATTTTGATCTTAGCCCCCGTATTCGTCTTGGTGGCAGCCTCAGCTTTGGGGCGCCGGGGGATCTTCGCATCTCCACACCTAATGATCGGGTACTGCCCTCGCTTTCCAGCGAAAAGGATTCGGCGATCCGGATCGAATCTTCCATCAAATTCTGATTTAGTTTTTGTCTGGAGGTATTATGGGCTGTTTGCGGCCTGTAAGGCCGGCGCCTCGTCCACAGGGTCGTGATTGTCAAACGGGTTGGCAGGTGTTCCGCTTGGTGAAGGCTTGTCCTCTTTAACGTCCTGAGAAAGGGGCTGTGCGATCTGGCTTTTACAGATTGCCGAAAGCCGGGCCCCCATGCGCCACCGGTCCCGGTAACGGTTTATCAGCCCGGTAAATACCAGCAAAACCAAGACCGGTGCATACCAGCATAAAACGGCTCCATGAGCGCTGCCAAATCCGAACAGGCGGGTCTTTAAAATAAACAGTAACAAAGCAAACAGTGGCACGGTTATAAAACGCAAAGACCGGGACCATAAAATCAGGACCAGAATAAAGGCTGCCACATATAAAATGGCCCCATGGTCTTGCAGCGAGCCAAACGAGGCCGATGTTTGAACCGTCCAGGCGGGCATTGGCAGCCAGCCAAATGCCGCATTCAGGGAGGGGGGAAATCATCTCCCATAGGGGACGCAGTGGCGAAAACAGGCGCGCCTCTGTATCGGATATAAAGCTGGCGATCTGACGGGCGAAATAGCCGCGCTCGGTTATAATGGCGGCAATGCTGAGAAATACAAAGCTGACCCACCAATATAAAGAGCGGCAAATTCCGGCCTGTCTCAGCAAGATCTGTAGAGGCTCTACGCGCTGGCGCTCTCGCCGGGTGCGGTTGATCACGGCAGCCAGGGTTTCAGGCTTGTTTTTGCCCCGGCTGAGCAAAACCTGCGTAATAACATCGCCAGGATGACAATCAATATTCCATTGTGCCGCATCGGCGACACAAACAGAGCCATCCTTAAACCGCAATTCCAGTGTCTTGGCTTCGTCGTTTTGGCCCTGTGCATCCACAGTGGGGGCCGCCACAACCCCATCACGCAAAGCGTAGCGTACTTTACGGCGACCAAACCTTTGTTCGCTTATATGTTGTGAAAGCCCGCTCATGATATCTCCAAAGAAAAGATATACAGGTTTGAACACGTTTATAAAACGAAGGTCTCCTAAGAGGGGAATCTTTAAAGAGATTAGACCCGGCCTAAACCCTGTTTATATTTGTAAAAAAGATCATGGCCATCAGGCCGCTCCTCCTTCGAGGTGTGTTAACGATATAAAGATATCTTTATATCATCTTGTCAGGACCTGTTGCCGTTGATATAGGCAGCACAGAACCGGGCAATTCCATGTCCCTGCCCGCGTGCCAGGATGACGGCTTTCCTGACCGCAATCGCTTTTATGCCGAGAGAATTAGGACGCAAAAACAATGACTGCGCAAAATGATTATAAAGTCAAAGATATCAGTCTGGCCGAATGGGGCCGCAAAGAAATCGACATTGCTGAAGTGGAAATGCCCGGCCTCATGTCGACCCGTGAGGAATTTGCCGAGGAACAGCCTTTAAAGGGCGCGCGCATCACCGGCTGTTTGCACATGACCATTCAAACGGCGGTATTGATAGAAACCCTGACGGCACTGGGTGCCGAAGTGCGCTGGTCATCATGTAATATTTTCTCGACCCAGGATCAGGCTGCTGCGGCGATTGCCGCCTCCGGGGTGCCGGTATTTGCCTGGAAGGGCGAGACCGAAGAAGAATATGAATGGTGCATTGAGCAAACAATTAAAGGCCCGGATGGTTGGACGCCCAATATTCTGCTGGATGATGGCGGTGACCTGACCCTGCTCATGCATGAAAAATACCCCGAATTACTGGACGATGTTGTCGGCGTATCCGAGGAGACCACCACCGGCGTGCACCGTCTTTATGAAATGGCCAAGGCCGGCACATTGAAAATTCCCGCCATTAACGTCAATGACAGCGTTACCAAATCCAAATTTGATAACAAATACGGGTGCCGGGAAAGTCTGGTGGACGCGATTCGCCGTGGCACTGACGTGATGATGGCTGGCAAGGTTGCCGTGGTTTGTGGTTATGGCGATGTGGGCAAGGGCTCGGCCCAAAGTCTGGCCGGGGCGGGCGCCCGGGTGATCGTCACCGAAATTGACCCCATTTGCGCCTTGCAGGCTGCTATGGATGGTTTTGAGGTGCGTCGTCTGGATGATGTGGTTTCCAATGTTGATATCATCGTCACCACCACGGGCAACAAGGATATCGTCACTGCCGACCATATGCGGGCACTCAAAGACATGGCAATTGTCTGTAATATTGGCCATTTCGATAATGAAATTGCCGTTGCCGACATGAAAAACTATAAATGGACCAATATTAAGCCTCAGGTGGATATGATTGATCTGCCATCAGGCAATCGCATGATCTTGTTGTCCGAAGGGCGTCTGGTCAATCTGGGTAATGCCACGGGCCACCCCAGCTTTGTCATGTCGGCCAGTTTTACCAACCAGACTCTGGCCCAGATCGAGCTTTGGAAAAATGGCAGCAAATATGAAAACAAGGTCTATACCCTGCCCAAGCATCTGGACGAGAAGGTTGCGCGCTTGCATTTGGCCAAACTGAATGCAGACCTGACGGAACTAAGACCTGATCAGGCCGACTATATTGGCGTTCCGATCAATGGGCCGTTCAAATCGGATGCTTATCGGTATTAAAGCTGGTTAATAGATAAGCACTGCGAAAAGGGGTCTCAGTTATCAGAGGCCCCTTTTTTTGCGTCATACCATTTACCCTCAAAAACCACGCCATCCACATGAATGTCCCTTAAGCGCATGGGCTCTACGGCATAGGGGTTTTCATCCAACACCGTAAAGTCGGCGGTTTTGCCTCGGGCCAGCGAGCCAATCCGGTCCTCCAGACCAATCATGCGCGCGGCCTCAATGGTAATGGCACGCATGGCGGCATCCACTGAAAGACGCTCTTCGGGGGCCATCAGTTGGCCGTCCATATTGACACGATTGACCCCAATCCAGGCCAGAAATAGCGGGTCCGCCGGCGCCATGGTCATGTCGGAATGCAGCGCCAGTGGCACGCCGGCGCGCTCCAGCGAGCCAAGGCGAACCATGTGTTCGGCCTGATCTTTCTCCAGCAATTTGTCCGCATATTTGCCGCCAAGCACATAAAGATAATTGGGCTGGGCCGAGACCATCAGGCCAAGATCGGCAATCCGGGCAATCTGATCCTGGCGGGAAATGCCCAAATGTTCAAGAATAATGCGTTGGTCCGCATGAACGCCATCGCGCGGTAGTCTGGCCAGGGTATCCAACACCACGTCCAGCCCGCCGTCGCCATTGACGTGTATATGCAGGTTAAACCCTGCATCCCAAAAGGTTTGCGCCTGTTGGCGCAACAGGTCCGGTTTGGTAATCCATTTGCCGGGCCGCCCATCCAGATAAGCGGGGCTATGCAGCTTCATTGCCGGCACAAAAAAGGCACCATCGGCCAGCAATTTAACACGGTTGTTTATAAAGACGCGGTTACCTTCAAAACCTGCTTCGTCTTTTTTGATCAATGCCGGGGCCGCGGCCAAGGAGCCCGCGCGTGCGGTCACCTCGCTCGCATAAGGCATCAGCATCACTCGCAGGGGAATGTCTGATCTGGCATAGGTTTTTTGGATCAGGCCGGCCTCCATGGGAAAAGAGCCAAAAATACCGGTGGCCATGTCCGATACCGTGGTCACGCCGTTTTGCAGCAACAGGGCGTTCATTTCGCCAAGGCCCCGCCCCAGCCATTTAGGGGCCATTACCGCCGGAGCCAGGCGGCGAAAGGCCGCCGCCAGCGCGGTTTCGGAAAAATACCCCCGTTCAAAATCGGCGTGCGCCGGGTCAATCCCCGGATGGTCGATCAGGGCTTCAAAATCAGCTTTTTGCCCAACGCCCAGATATTCCATACCCTTTGTGTTGGTCACAATTTCATGAAAAGAGCGCTGCCAGATAAAGACCGGTTTGGTATTGTCCAGTGCATCCAGATCGGCGCGGCTCATGGGGCCGTGCCATAATGCATGCCAACCCCAGGTGATAAAGGGTTGATCCGGCGGTGCGGCCGCCAGCTCTTTTTTCAGCTTTTCCAGATAGGCTTGGCGGGTTTTCACCCCGGCTTCAAAACCGCGAGGCAGGTTCCAGTCCTCAGGCGTGATAAAATGGGTGGGCAGCAACACCGCCGCGATCATCGGGTGTAAATGCGGATCAATAAACCCCGGCATTAAAACCTTGTCGGCAAAACGCTTTTCTATCTGCGTGTGGCGATTATCTAGCATTTTAGGGGGAGACCCATCTCCTAACGCCACAATTTTACCATCTGCTACGGCCACCCATTGTGCCTTGGGTTGGTCCGGCTCCATGGTAATAATGGTTTTGGCCACATAAACGGTGATCGGTGCCCCGGCGGGCTTATCAGGTGTGGATGGGCCGCACGAGGCGACAAATACGATAATGGCAAGGGTCATTAAAACACGAAAAAAAACGGAGGTCATGATATTTTCTTTGCATTTAGTTTTTCCGAAACTGGCTCCGGTCGCTAGTCATCTGGAACTGTAATTGATATCATTATGATGCTATTGATTTGGAGGTTTTGGTGGGTCGTGTTGCTGGTGTTGTTGTATTGAGTGTTGAAGAACGTTCTTTTCTGGAAAGTCAGGTCAGGCGGCACAAGGCACCGCGTTCACTTTCGGATCGCTGCCGGATGATCCTGCTGTGCGCCGATGGGTTGCCCAGCAAGGAAGTGGCCAGCACCATGGGCGTGCATGAACATACGGTTGGCAAATGGCGGCGACGATTTGTGAGGGACCGTGTGCAGGGTTTGTCGGACGAGTATCGCCCGGGCCGACCGCGCACGGTGTCTGATGCACAAGTGGCGAAGGTGATTGAGCGCACGCTGCACAGCACACCCAAAGATGCCACCCACTGGTCGATCCGCTCGATGGCCAAAGAGGTCGGTCTTTCGCATACCACCATCCGGCGCATCTGGAATGCCTTTGGCCTGCAACCACATCGGCGTGAGACCTTCAAGCTCTCGACCGACCCTTTGTTTGTTGACAAGGTGCGGGACATTGTTGGTCTCTATATGTCACCGCCCAACCGGGCGATTGTGCTTTGTGTAGACGAAAAGTCCCAAATTCAGGCGCTGGATCGCGAACAGCCGGTTCTGCCAATGATGCCTGGGGTGGCAGAGCGACAAACTCACACCTATATCCGCCATGGCACGACTTCCCTGTTTGCCGCCCTTGATATTGCCACCGGTGCGGTGATCGGCAAGTGCTACAAACGCCACCGCTCACAAGAATTTCTGGGCTTTCTCAAACAGATTGATGAGTGTCTGCCTAAAGGACCGGACGTGCATCTGGTGATGGATAACTACGCGACCCACAAGACCAAAGAAGTCAAGGCGTGGTTGGTCCGGCGGCCTCACTGGCATGTTCACTTCACGCCCACCTCCGCCTCCTGGATCAATCAGGTCGAACGCTGGTTTGCCGAGTTGAGCCGAAAGAAACTTAAACGCGGTGTTCACCGATCAACCCGCGAACTGGAAGCTGACATTCTCGCCTTCATTGAGACCCACAATGAAAACCCAAAACCATACAGATGGGTCAAATCCGCCGATGAAATCCTTGCCTCCGTCAAACGCTTTCTGCCACAAAACACAGCAAACCTTATGCACCGAACTTTAGATTATGTGCCGAACTTTAGATTCGGGTGACTAGCGGCTTGCATGCCTTAAATGCCGGGCAAAATCCATTGAGTCATGTAAAATAGAGAGAATAAGAACATCATCTGTATCGTATTCAATGATATAAGCCACATA
>JAUZSF010000027.1 GCA_030949705.1 Robiginitomaculum sp.
GTTCACCGCCGGCTTCGATCTGCTTCAGATAGCCTTCGAATTCGGCTTTTTTGGCCTGCCAGTCGATACCGAGCTTTTCAAACAGTTTTTCGGTAGAAGAGGCATGCCAATGCGACTGCACAACCTTATAGGGATGTGCACCGCATACCAGCGCGGCAAATTGCACATCGGCAATCACCGGCAGGTCATAATTTTTACCATCGGCCTGACCAATCCACTGGTTTTTGTCCAAGGTGGTGATACAGCCCGTATCATGACCGATCATCACATCAGAATTGGCCTCCTCGACGGCCACCTTGATCTTGCGGTCAATAGACAAAGAACGGGTAAATTCACGTTCCGAGATAATATGGCGAAAGCCAAAGCCACAGCAATCATACCAGGTTGAATAATCAATGGCTTGCGCACCCAGAGCTTCAATAATGCCGGTAGATACCGCCACCCGGTCGCCGTTCAGCACATCATCATCATAAATGACATCTTGCGGCACCATTTTATAGACATGGCAGGCCGGGTGAATGGTGGCCCGAATGTTCGAACAATCAATCACCTGATGCTCTTTGATGCGATGACGCATCACATGGGTCCATTCAGAATAATGCACCACTTCTTCAGGGATCAGCAATTTGCCATCAATCAGACGGTCCAGCTTGCCCAGGATCTTTTTGACCCGTTCCCGCAATTCTGCCGACAGCAGTAAATATTCGCGCACTTCCTTGTAATTCCCAAACGAGGTGCCGCAATGGACCAATGGGTAATAATACCCCTCTGGCTTGCCTTCAGCCTTGGCCGAAACATAGGCCTGATGGAAATTACGCAAGAATACGGCGGCCAGGCTTTCGATATTGCCGATGCCGGAGCCATGATAATTCCATGCCGTGCAAGACGTCTGGTCGGTTTCATCCAGATAACGGATATCCATCATGTTCATCAGCCATAAAAGCGATGCCGGATAGCCTGGAATATTGCCGCACTGGCCACAGGATTTATGGTGCCAAAGCTGATTGGTGGGAATTTTCTTGTCCCAGCCATAAAGCGTTTTGGCCATCACTGGCTCGTGCTCGTCATGGATGCGATGGACTAAAATCTCGCCATCTTTTTCCAACTGCCACATAACATCGCGAATATCATGCACGCGATCCTTGTTGGTCAGCATGGAACGCTTGTCGATTTTTTGTTCGATCCATGCTGTCGCCACCAGAGCATCCTCTTTGGAAAGGTCTGAATCGCGCCATTCGGATCCATGTCCGGTAAAGCGTTCGCCGTTATTTGTGTCTTTGGTGGCCATATTGGTCTCCTTATCGGGTTTGACGATCAGTCGTCATCGTCCTGCTCGTCTTGCCAGTCTTCCCAGTCCTCACGCTTCTCGTCCATAATGTCCAAGATCACATCGAACAGGTTTTCATCTATGGTTTCCAGTTGGTCCAAAACGCCGGTTTCTTCCCAGATGGTGTAAAGCTCCACAGATGTCTTCAAATTCACTTCCCAGGCCGTTTCCGTGGTATTCAGCGTGGGCATAGGGATAGCTTTGCGCAAGGTTTTCAACGACCCTTCAACCTTTGAAATATTGGGCCCCCAGTCGGCAAAGTGTTCGGGGTTGATCATATCTGGTGACAGCTGATTGCCCGTGGAAATCAGTTTCAACATCACCCGGCTGAACGGGCGCAGCACATTCTTGGCGCTTTCCATGCCATGCTTGATGGCCGTTTCGCGCATGATCATAATCAGGCCGCCGGGCGAATTGCCAAACGGACAGCGCGCCGCACAGGTATAACATTGGGCACAGGCCCAGATTTTTTCCTGCATGGCATCGTAAATGCCATCCAGATTTTCCGTCCATAACAGTTGAACAATCTCGCGCGGGGAGAAGTCATAATAGTGGGCGGCGGGACAGGTCGCGGTACAAATGCCGCAATTCAGACATCCGTTCAGTTCATGATCAAAACGCATGTCCGACTGAATGTCGGTAAAAATTTCTTCCAGTTTCTCCTGCGGCAAAAGCGATTCATCGGCAAACGGATCGCCAATGAATTCCTGAACGCGGGTGCTGGCAGAATGAGACATAGCGTCTTCCTTAGTATGTCAGAACTTTGATATCTTCTTCCATGACCTCTTCAATGAGATAGGCCCCACCGACAATGCCTTCGCATTCGGGGATCAGGTCATCGGTGGTCATATCGAACAGATCGAGATTGGGAGAGCAGCAATAAAATTTTACGCCGGCGTCATGAGCATCCTTGATAAAATCATAAACGCTTTTGGGGGAACCTTCCTTGACGAACAGCTTTTCCGCCTCGCCTTTTTTCATCAAACGACCGGACGTAGCGGTGCAAATCACCTCAACTTCATATTCCATGGCCGCCGCCACGGTGGCCTGAAATATAGGTGCGCCCAGTTCTTCGCCATTACGTGGATCCGTATTGGCCATGATGATCATTAGCTTTTCAGACATCGTCTGTATCTCCCTCCGGCGGTCCGCTTTGTGCGTGACCAAAATTGGGCTGTGCTCTTGGGACGAATCCACTGCGGCACTTTGCCTCGTTGAGGGTAGAATATTAGAACATTCTAATTAATGCAAGCGGGATTTTGCACCTTTTTGGTGTAGCGCACAAAGACAATTGTTTTACCTGGTAAATTCCGATTATTGCATCCAGCCGGTCATTTGAATAATGCCGGTCATGATGGGAACCAGGGCATCCTCAATTTCGGTTTTCATGCGGCGTAAATTGGCAAAGGCCTCTTTGGTATCGCCCACGGGCCCTTCCTCAAACTCCATGATCAGGTCTTCGGCCATGGCCAGTTTGAACCCTGGATGCCCGGTAAAGCCAAAGGCATTGTCGCCGATTTGAAACACCGCCGGATGGCCGGCCTCGTCATTGGCCAAAATCTTGGCATAGGCAGGCGGCACTGGACGGTCACGCATATACGTAACGTGGGGAAAGGTTTCGGGCAGATAGCCGTTCAGAGCATTATCATCCACACGGTGCGCAATCCCGGCCTTAAATTCCAAAGGGGTGCTTTGTACCTCACCATCGGCCGCCAGGCTGAGGATTTGTGCCCCCAGACCAAAGGCCAGTATCGGCAAGCCCGTCATCAGCGCGGCCCGGGTGAGCGTAATTTCATCGGCCAGGGTGGGCACATCGCGCTCCCCGGCACTGCCCCATGGCCCACCGCCCAGCAGAACCAGACCATCGCCAATGGTATTAATATCTGGGGGCTTTCCCTTTTCAGTAAAGGGGCGTGCATAATTAAAACGGATGCGCCGCCCTTCCAGATGGTCCTCCATCAGGCCTAGATATTCCGCAGATGTGTGCTGGATGACGGAGAGATATTTCATGAAAATTGCAAACCTCTTGCAGAGTTGGAAACATGCTGTCAGACTGTATATTAGATAATTCGCATATTGACCACCACAGCAAGGGGCAGGCAATGAATTGGCAGCAAAGCGTACTGGATATTGAAGCGCTGGAAGATGCAGAGCTTGATTCTGAGCTGATCAAGGCCTTCGAGAAAAACGCCGCGCAATCGCTGGCCCGCCCCATCCGCTTTTCCACGCCAACATTTAAAGAATACGAATCATCTGAACTTTCTGGTTGTGGCAAAAATTCCTTTCCGGCCTTTTCCATCACCGCGGGGGGGTGCGCATTAAATTGTGATCATTGTCAGAAAAAAATCCTGGAACCGATGATCCCGGCCGTAAAGCCAGAACATCTGGACCAGCAGGTACGCGATATGGTTGTGCTGCAAAACCTGCAAGGCTTTTTGCTTTCTGGTGGTTCGAACAAACGTAACGAAATCAAATACGAGCGTTATCTGCCCGTGGTAGAAAAACTAAAAACCGACTTTCCACACCTACAGATTGCGATTCATACCGCCCTTCTGGACGAGGCCGCCGCCAAGCGCATGGAATCGGCCGGGGTTGATTCGGCCATGATGGACGTTATCGGCGCGCAGGAGACCATCGAGCAAGTCTATAAGCTCGACCGCCCCGTGGCTGATTTTGAAGCTACGCTGGCCGCCCTCACCTCAACCAAGCTGAAAGTCACACCGCATATCGTGGTGGGCCTGCATTATGGGGAAATTCTGGGTGAGGAAAATGCGCTGGACATTGTCAGCCGTTATGACGTGCACGCGTTGGTTCTGGTGGTCATCATGCCATTTTATGCCAAGCCCGGCACTTTCAAAACGCCCTCCACCACTGATGTGGGGCGCATTTTTCTGGAGGCCCGCAAACGCCTTCCTGATCGTCAGGTATTGCTGGGCTGCGCCCGCCCGCCGGGTATGCACAAACGCATCACCGATGCCTATGCGGTCATGGCAGGGCTGGATGGAATTGCCTTTCCCGCCGATGGCGCGGTGGCGGTCTCGGACGCCATTGGCCGCCCCTTCCACCAGGAACATGCCTGTTGCGCCATTAAAATCGGTGGCAGCGAATCGGCACAAGTTTCGGCAACCTGTGCGGCCTGATGATTACGATGCCAGACATATGCGTCATTGGCCTGGGGCCCGCGGGGTCTTGTGCTGCTTATGAAGCCGCAAAGAATAATTTCTTAACCATAGGGGTAGAGCGGAAAAAAACACCCGGCACACCGGTCCAATGCGCCGAGTTCATCCCTGCCCTCATGGGAAATATGGTTAATAACTTGCGCACCAGTCGCGTGCAAAATATCACCTCCATGCATACACAGGTTGAATCCTCCCCTCCCGATATCATGGAAGACTTTCCGGGACGAATGATCGACCGTGCCACTTTTGATGCTGCATTGGCACAAGAGGCACAAAACGCCGGCGCACAATGTCATTACGGGCAGAGCGTTCGCGAAATCACCCAAGACGGCATGGTCATTCTTGCCAATGGCAGCAAAATCAAACCCAAGGTCATTATCGGTGGTGACGGGCCTCATTCTATGGCTGGTAAAGCCATTGGCTGTATTAATGACGAAATATTGGAGACCCGTCAGATCAGCGTTCCCCTGCTGGAACCCTTTCAATCCACAGACATCTTCCTGAATGCCGATATTCGTGGTGGCTATGCCTGGCTGTTTCCGAAGGGAGAAACGGCCAATCTCGGGGTTGGGGTGATTGCCAAGGACAAGGCCCGCCTGAAGCCCATATTGGAAACCATCCAGGCAAAGCTGGTTGATGAAGGCCGCATAGGCTCGGAAATCCTGAGCCATACCGGCGGTGCCATACCGGCCGGCGGCATGGGCATCCCCCACGGCATGCTTGGCGAAACCCTGGTTTTGCTGGCCGGCGATGCGGCAGGGCTAACCAACCCCATCACCGGGGCCGGCATTAATGCTGCCGTCATGTCCGGGCACCTGGCCGGCGAGGCCGCCGCGGACTGGCTGGCGGGGGATCTGGATGCCCCGCAAAACTATCATCAGGATTTAATCGATCTGTTTGGAGCTTCGCTGGAGCGCGCGCTGGAACGCCGTCGCACCTTGCTCGGCACCTATGCCAACAACAACATGCCAACCCCGGCTGAGCTGCGTGCCAGCTGGATTTCCTATGCAGAATACTGGGCCGCATGATACCATGTATCCCGTGATGAGGAGTCGCCAGAAATGACCTGTTTAAAGCCTGAGAATGCTGGGCCTGCCACCACCGGCCCCAATGGCCTGGATTTTAATCCCTTTGATATCATGGAGCCTCGCACGCCGACCATGCCGCCAAAAGAGGCACGCAATGGTGGCCGGGTAAAAGCAGCTGATGTTCGCCCCGAAGGACTTTATCTGCCCAACAACAATATTCAGACGCCCAATATGGTCTCGCCGGAATATGTACAGCTATCTACCGCCGCGGCCATTACCTTGGGCATCATGCCGGGCAAAATGCACCGTTGCGGTTGCACACGGTGCCTGAACATCCTGCTCACCTATCCCGAGGGTTGCCGCGCCAATTGCGCCTATTGTGGGCTGGCTCGCCACCGCGAAGCCGACCGGGATTATGCAGACCGCAACTTTATTCGCGTGGACTGGCCCAGCGTGCCCATGGCCAAAATTGCCCAGATCGTTGGTGAAGACCCGGATGCCAGTCCGTTTCATCGCATGTGCATATCGATGATCACCCATCCTCGCTCCGATGAAGATACGGTCAGCGTCCTGAAAACCTGGACTGATCATGTGGACCCGGACGCCATTCCGATTTCGATTCTTTCCAACCCTACCACCATGGAGCGTCAGGACGTACAGACCCTGCGCGATATGGGATCAGACATTTTCACGGTGGCGCTGGATGCAGCCACGCCCGAGATTTTTGACCGCACCCGCGGCAAGGGCGTTCAATCGCCCCACAGCTGGAAAAAATACTGGGAAATCCTGATGGATGCCCGCGATATTTTTGGACCGCAAAAATTTGGCGCGCATATTATTGTTGGCATGGGCGAAACCGAATTTGAAATTCTGGAACTGGTGCAACAGCTCGTCGACCTTGGTGGGCACAGCCATATGTTCTGTTTCTACCCGGAACAAGGTTCCCTGATGGATCATTTGCCCGCCACCCCGCGCGATCAATGGCGCCGCGTACAATTGGCCCGCTATATGATTGATTATTATGGGATTCGCGTCGAACAAATGAAATTTGATGACCAGGGCCGGGTAATTGATTTTGGTCTGGCACAAGCCGAACTGGATAGCATCATTGATGCTGGCACGGCGTTTCGCACCTCGGGATGTCCTGGCAAATTTGCCGAAGATATTTCGGCTTGTGACCGCCCCTATGGCGATAGCCCGCCCTCTGATATTGCCTCCTACCCTTTCCAGCCTGCCGATGTCGATATTCGTCGCATTCGCTCACAACTGGATATGCTCAAACCCGGGCAGACCTATGAAGACGGAGATGATCTGGAGGATTATTGAGGCTTGTTGTTGGGCGCGGGTGTCATTAGAAGATAACCATGACATCTGCCACACGCACAAAAACCCTGAGCATTATTGGTAAAGCCGCGCATTTTCTGCCGCTGGTTTTGTTTTTGGCTGCGCTGATTGTGGTCCGCCACGAAATAAAAGGCCATCAGGTTTCTGATATTCTGGATGCCCTTAAATCGGTTCCTTTGCACCTTGTGTTATTAGCGATTGGGCTGACGGTTTTTAATTATATCATTCTGGCTGGTTATGATTATCTGGCTCTTCGCTATACGGGCCACAAAGTCCCCCTCCATAAAATCGCCCTGGCTTCGTTAATTGGCTACGCCATCAGCAATAATACGGGCCATGCCTTGGCCACTGGCGGCTCGGTACGTTATCGCTTTTATACCGCTTGGGGCGTACCGGGTTGGGATGTCCTGAAAATATCGTTTTTCCTGGGCGTCACTTATATGCTGGGGGTGCTGACCTTGGGGCTGGCCGGCACCTTGATGCTGCCGGCGGGCATTCGTTTTAATATCAAAAACCCCGAACTGATTGTGTGGATCGCCATCGCCAGCAGTCTGACCCTGGCATTTTACTGGCTCCTGGTTGTGTTTTGGCGAAAACCGCTGGTGTTCAAGGGGTTTGAGTTTCGGCTGCCCTCAGTTTCCATGACCCTCAGCCAGACGTTGGTATCCAGTATTGATGTCATTTTGTCTTCTCTGGTGCTCTGGGTTTTGCTGAAAGACCATACAGATCTGAATTTCATGACCTTTTTGGTTGTTTTTGTCATTGCCCAGGTTGCCGGTCTGATCAGTCAGGTCCCTGGCGGCATTGGCGTTTTTGAAAGCGCCTTTTTATGGCTTATGACGGCCATGATGGTGCCAGAACAGCATTTGGCGGTTGTTGGGGCTCTCATCCTCTATCGTATTGTTTACTTTTTTATTCCTCTTCTCTTTGCCGGAATCAGCCTGTTGGCTTATGAGGCCTATAGTCGACGAAAAACCCTGATCAAAAGCGGCGGCGTAATACACCAGGCAATATCCAGCTCGGTCCCCCAGATCTTTTCTTTATTGCTGCTTTTCACCGGCGGCGTACTTCTGGTTTATGGCGCCACTCCAAACCTGCCTAGTCACGTTGAGTGGCTGCGCGACGTTATTCCTCTGCCCATCTTTGAAATCTCTCACTTGCTTGGCAGCCTGACCGGCCTGCTGCTCTTGTTTCTGGCCCGTGGCATTCGTTTGCGCCTGGACGCGGCCTGGTATGCCAGCATCCTTTTTCTGGGACTGGGGATTATTGTTGCCCAATTGCAGGATCAGAACTGGCAGGAAACGGCTTTACTGGTACTGTTGCTGGTGCTGATGAGCTTTGCAAAAGGCTATTTTCACCGTCAATCCTCACTCTTTAGCGTCTCGTTCAGCGCTCCCTGGCTGATGATGATTTTCACCATTCTGATTGGCTCTTCATGGCTGGGATTTTTTGCCTATCGTCATGTGGAATATTCACAGGATTTATGGTGGCAGTTTTCGTACCAAGGGGATGCCCCCCGCTTTTTACGGGCCCAGCTGGTTCTCACCGTTGTGATAACCAGCTTTGCGGTCTACCGGCTTTTTACGGTGGCGCGGCCCACCATCCATTCCCTGCCCGATAAAGACGAGCTGGACGAGGCCGCCGCTCTGGTCAGGCAAAAAGATGATACCAAAGGGTTTTTGGCACTGCTGGGGGATAAACATTTGCTGTGGAGTGATGACCGCAAAGCCTTCATCATGTTTGCCTGCACTTCGAAATACTGGATTGCCATGAGCGACCCGGTTGGTGACAAGAACTCATTTGAAGAACTGCTCTGGCGCTTCAAAGAAAATGCGTATCAGTATGGGGCGCAGGCTGTTTTTTACCAGATTACCGACAAACACTTGCCGTTTTATCTGGATCTGGGCCTGGCACTGTTCAAAATGGGGGAGGAAGCGCGCATAGACCTGAAAGAATTTTCCATGCATGGCAAAGCGCGGGAGAACCTTAGAGGCGGACGCAATCGGCTCATGCGTCTGGATTATAGTTTTGACGTATTGGAGCTGGATCAAGTTCAGCAAAACCTGCCCCGGCTCAAAGCCGTTTCCAATGCCTGGATGCAAAAAAAGAACGCCAAGGAAAAAGGCTTTTCTCTTGGCTTTTTCGATGAAGCCTATCTGCAACGTACCCGCATTGCCGTTGCTCGGGATAGCCAGGGCAAAATCATGGCCTTTGCCAATTTATGGGAAACCGCTGGCAAGGAAGAATTGTCGATCGACATCATGCGCTATGACACCCAAAGCCCGCGCCGCATTATGGACTATTTATTTGCTGAACTTTTGTTATGGGGCAAGGAACAGGGGTTTGCCACCTTCTCGCTAGGCATGGCCCCGTTATACGGACTGGAACGACGGCCTCTGGCCCCATTATGGCATAAGATCGGAACCGCCATCTTCGACCTGGGGGATGAGTTTTATAATTTTGAGGGCCTTTGCGAATACAAGGCCAAATTTCACCCCAGCTGGCATCCTCGTTATCTGGCCATCCAGTCCAGCCTGTCCGGCCCATTGATCATGATGGCGGTCACGCGTCTGATTTCTGGAAATGGTCGCCATACACACTGATTGAGGAATCTATTTATGCCAGACACAGCGACGCCATCGCCTCAATTCCGCGTTATTGATACGGGCTTGCGATCGGGCCGGGAAAATATCGCCTTTGATCAGGCCATGATAGATGCACACAGAGACGGCGAAATCCCCGATACCATTCGCTTTATCCATTTCAAGCCCGTGGCCTTGCTGGGGCGTCATCAGGCGTTATCCCAGGAAGTGCATCAGGATGAATGTACTGCCCGTGGAATCGAAATTGGCCGACGTATTACCGGTGGCGGCGCTATTTATCTGGATCAGGGCCAGCTTGGCTGGGCACTGATCATGCGCCGCAAGACGCTAAATCTTGGCGACCTTGGCAAAACGGCGACCGCCATCTGTGAGGCCGCCGCCTTGGGGCTGTCGGAACTGGGCATCAATGCCCGCTTTCGCCCCCGCAATGATATAGAGGTGGAGGGGCGCAAAATATCTGGCACGGGCGGCTTTTTTGATGGTGATACGCTGATTTACCAAGGCACCGTACTGGTGGATCTAAACCCGGAAAAAATGTTTGCGGCCCTGAATGTGGCCAAGGCCAAGCTGGAACGAAAATCACTGGACAGTGCCGCCGACCGGGTAACCTGTCTGCGAACCCTGTTGGGCGATCAAACCCCCTCTATGCCGGAGCTGGAAGAAGCCTTAATCTCTGGTTTCGCGAAACATCTTGGCATTTATCCCGTATGGGGGGAGATCAGCGAAGCCGAAGAGAAGCGCGCCAAAACTCTTTATGAGGAAGAGATTGGTACCGACGATTTTGTGACCGAAATTGATGATCCTGCCCGAGAGACCGACGTACTGGCGGGCAGCCATACGGGCCTTGGTGGCACGGTCAATGCCTTTGTACGTCTTGAGGGCGCGCGCAACGAACGCTTGCGCGAAGTGCTGATCAGCGGGGATTTTTTCGTCACTCCGCCGCGGATCATTTATGACTTGGAGGCCTCCCTGCGCCGCGTTCCCGTAAGTGAGGTTCAGGCGCATATTCAGCAGTTTTTCGAGCACGCCAAGGCCGGCATGCTGAGCGCCGCCCCTGATGATTTTGCAAAAGCCATCATTCAGGCTTGCACCATGAAAAAATGAACATCACAAATGCGTGCCCCCCCTGCACAAACGGGGCGCATGTGTTTAGAGTGCCCGCGCAATGACGAATGGGGCCAAACATGCGTTTACTTTCCACGTTATTAAATAAACTGATCTCACAGGGAACGCTGTGTGTAATTGACCACAAAGGCAAGCTGCATACTTTTGCCGGCAAACCAGCCGAACCAAAAGTCACCATCCACATCCATGACCCCAAACTGTATAACCGTTTGGTGCTCAAGCCCGATATTGCCGCCGCAGAAGCCTATATGGACGGCACGCTGACATTCGAAGACGGGGCCAGCCTGTTGGATTTTCTCACCCTGATGGTGATGAACACCAAAAACATGACCAAGCACCCGGTGCAAAACCTGGTGCGACGGGTGCGCAAATCCCTAAAGCGTTTGCACGAATTCAATCCGATTGCCAAATCGCGCGAAAATGCCTCGCATCACTACGATTTGACCGAAGAGTTGTATCGCATGTTTCTGGATGACGACATGCAATATTCCTGTGGCTATTTTATCAATCCGGAAAAGGATACGCTGGAAGAAGCACAAATCGCCAAAAAAACGCCGCATTGCCGCCAAGCTGGACCTTAAAGATGGCATGAGCGTACTGGATATTGGTTGTGGCTGGGGCGGCATGGGCTTGTATCTGGCACAGCTTGCCGATGTAAAAGTCACCGGCATTGCCCTAGCCAAAGAGCAATTGCGCGTTGCCAATGCCCGCGCCGAAGAAATGAAGCTGACCGGCCGGGTCAGTTTTGAATATCAGGATTATCGCGAGGTGACGGAAAAATATGACCGTATCGTTTCGGTGGGTATGATCGAGCATGTGGGTGCCCAACACCTGGACGAGTATTTCCGCTCGGTACAAAAGCTGCTGAAACCTGGCGGGCGGGCGGTGATCCATTCCATCGGGCGGCAAAATCCGCCCGGTACCACCAATGCCTTTATTCGCAAATACATCTTCCCGGGCGGCTATTCCCCCTCCATATCCGAGGCCTTTGCCTCGGTCGAACGGGTGGGCCTGTGGGTGGATGACTGCGAGGTTTGGCGCCTACACTATTACTACACCATCATGCACTGGCGGGAGCGTTTTTTGGCCCATTGGGATGAAGCGTTGAAACTTTATGATGAGCGTTTTTGCCGCATGTGGGAGTTTTACCTGACCGGGGTCGCCCTTGGCTTTAAATACGGCACCAACATGAACTTCCAGCTAATCTTGTCGCACCTTCGCGATGACGTGCCGATCACCCGTGATTTTATTGGCAAGAACGAACGCGCCCTGAAAAAACGCGGGCTTTAAGCCAGCAGGGTTTTGACGTTCGCCTTAATGTGTTCACGCACAGCACCGGTGTTGGGCTGATCACGCAACGTGCTGATCCAGTCTGCTTCCACCTCGTCTTCATCTACAAGATCGCTTTCCAGACCGCGCAGCATTGCCTGTGCCTTATCAGGTAGCACTGCAGGCAGTTTGCGCCCGCTAAGGACACCCCACAAACCTGCCCAGCACCGGGCCACCGTCCATGGGTTATACCCGCCGCCGCCCAGCACCACCGATACCTTGCTTAATCCCACTAGTGCCTCCACGGCTTGCCAAAGCACCCCATTGCTCAGGCTCATACCCGAAAGCGGATCGCCTGCAAGGGCATCAGCTCCGCACGTGATCACCACGGCTTCAGGCATAAACTTTGCCGCCAAAGGCAAAACGGCTTCGTCCATCAGATAAGCTAGCTCACTGTCATTAAATCCTTTGGGCACAGGGGTGTTACGGGCATAGCCATCCTCCCCCCGGTCATCCAGCGCCCCGGAATACGGCCATCGGTTTTCTTCATGAATCGAAACCGTCATCACCCGCGCATCATTGGCAAAGGCATCTTGCACCCCATCCCCATGGTGGGCATCCAGATCCACATACAGCACTTTATCGATACCACCTTCCAACAGGGTCAGAATGGAAAATACCGGGTCATTAAAATAACAAAACCCGCTGGCCTTGTCTGGCCTTCCATGATGGGTACCCCCGGATGGATGATAGGCCACCCCCCCTTTCAGGGCGCATTCTGCCGCCAGAACGGCACCGCCCACGGTGGTGGCCGCGCGCTCAAACAGGCCGGGAAAAATGGGGTTTTCCATCGTGCCAATATGATAGCGCTCACGCACATCACGGCTGACCTTGCCATCAATACAGGCGTTCCTGAAGGCGCTCAGATAGTCTGCATGATGAAAACGCAACAAGGTTTGAACGCTGGCCGCTTTGGTTGGTCGAAGTTCATCCGCAGGCATCCAGCCTAGCATGTCGCACAAATCCAGCATGGCGGTTTGGCGCGGAATGGCCAAAGGGTGATTGCTGCCCCAGGCAGGCTGGCGAAAAACCGGACTGGTTATAAAAATGGCCGGGCGCAGGCGGCTCGTCATGCGTCGGTCGCCGTATCCTCGCCGCCAACCCGTTGTGACAGGGCCGCGGCCATAAAGGCATCCAGATCCCCATCCAGCACCGCCCCGGTATTGGAGGTTTCCACATTGGTGCGCAAATCCTTGACCATTTGATAGGGCTGCAAGACATAGGAGCGGATTTGATGCCCCCAACCGATTTCCGATTTGGAATCGGCCTCGGCCTGTGCCGCCGCTTCGCGTTCTTCCAGTTCACGCTCGTATAATCTGGCCCTCAGCATATCCCACGCCGTGGCGCGGTTTTTATGTTGCGAGCGGTCATTCTGGCACTGCACCACAATGCCCGTGGGAATGTGGGTCAGGCGAATGGCACTGTCGGTTTTATTGATGTGCTGGCCGCCGGCCCCGCTGGCACGATAGGTATCGGTGCGCACATCCTTGTCTTCGATTTGAATATCGATGGTATCATCCACCAGAGGATAAACCCAGACCGAAGCAAAGCTGGTATGGCGACGCGCGCTGGAATCATAGGGAGATATGCGTACCAAACGGTGCACCCCGGATTCGGTCTTGGCCCAGCCAAAGGCATTGTCGCCCTTGATCAACATGGTACAGGATTTGATACCGGCCTCTTCACCGGGCTGTTCTTCAATCAGTTCAACCTTATAGCCACGCGACCCAGCCCAGCGCATATACATGCGTTGCAACATCGAGGCCCAGTCCTGACTTTCGGTCCCCCCCGCCCCGGCATGAATTTCGATGAAAGCATCATTGGCATCGGCCTCGCCAGACAACAGCGCTTCCAATTCGGCAGTACGCGCACGCAGGGCCAGTTCATCAAAGGACTGTGCCACTTCGGCTTCCAGTTCTTCGTCATTTTCGTCTTCGGCCATTTGCGCCAATTCAACCGCATCTTCCAGATCATTCTGGATCGCCATGACGTCTTCCATGGCTTTTTCCAGCCGGTTGCGTTCCCGCATCAGCTTTTGGGCGGCGGCAGGACTATCCCAAAAGCCAGGTTCTTCGGCCCGTGCGTTTAATTCATCAAGACGTTTTTGGGCGTTATCCCAGTCAAAGACGCCTCCTCAGCAGCTCAATCGACTGCTTGATGTTATCGGCATGGGTTTGCAGTTCGGCGCGCATGGCTGTTCTCGTCCGTTACAAGGCGTTGAATCATCAATGAGTATAGACCAAAGGATTTAGCGACAGCACCGGATCAATACAAGCCGCCCAGATCATCTTCTTCCTCAGGCTGGTCCACAATGGCATCACCCGGCTTTCCCCGACCAATCACCAGCCGTACGCCCTTTTCGCCCCGCTTTGGCTCCGTACCCGAACGAAAGGCCTCTAAAATGGATCCCGGATCACCGGGACGGGCCAATTCGCCGGTGCGCCCGTTCACCCGAACCAGCCGCACGCCCTCGGGAATACGAAACGGCGCATTGGGCGCATTTTTAAGCGCATCTAACAAGAAATCACGAGCAATGGGAGCGGCAACCCGACCGCCGGCTTCACCGCGTCCCAGGGTTTTCGGATTGTCAAACCCCACATAAACCCCCACCACCAAGTCTGGCGACATGCCCATGAACCAGGCGTCTTTATAATCATTGGTGGTGCCGGTTTTGCCCGCAACCGGTTTGCCGATAACGCGCAGACGTGTGGCGGTCCCCCGTTGAACCACGCCTTCCATTATGGAGGTGATCTGGTAGGCCGTTATTGGGTCCAGCACTTGCGGGCGGTTATCAGGCAAATGCGGTTCCACCAGCTCTGCCTCGCTTGATGCCTTATCCGGATTACAGCCGGTGCATTCACGCTGATCATAACGATAAATCGTTTTGCCATTTCGATCCTGCACACGGTCGATGATGGTGGGTTCCACCTTTTTTCCACCATTGATGAAACTGGCATAGGCGCCAACCATGCGCCAAGGCGTGCTTTCACCAGCTCCCAACGCCATGGCCAGCACGGGAGAAAGTTCATCATAAATGCCGGTGCGTACCCCGATATCCACAATGGGGGCCATGCCAATCTGTTGGGCGAGGCGAACGGTCATGACATTGCGTGACTTTTCAATGCCGAGACGCAAGGTAGACAGACCATAAAACCGCCCCTGCGCATAATTGCTGGGTTTATAAAACCGTGTCTGATTACCACCATCCGCAATAAACGGCGCATCCAGCACCAGGCTGACCGGGGTATAACCAAGATCCAGAGCTGCCGCATAGACAAAAGGCTTAAAAGCAGAGCCGATTTGCCGGTAGGCCTGCATTACCCGATCAAACTGGCTTTGCTGAAAACTGTAACCACCAACCAGTGCCAACACCCGCCCTGTATGGGGGTCCATGGCCATAATCGCCCCATTCACCTTTGGCGGTTGACGCAGATCATAGTCGTTCTGCGTGTCTTTAATAGGCTCTACATAAACCACATCGCCCTGACTTAGCACGTCTGATGGCTTTTCGATTTTGGGGCCAAGCTTGGCCTCGGGCCGCGGCTTTCTGGCCCAGGACAAGGCGCTGAGTGGAATTTGAGCCTCGTCACCGGAAAACAAACCAATGCGGGCTGCCTCGGGTGTGGTCTCCAAAACCACAGCGAGGCGCCAGGTTTTATCAATATCTGGCTTGGTTTTGACTTCGGTCAGTTGAGTTTGCCAGTTTGACAGGTCTTCCAGCCTGGTAATCGGCCCCCGATAGCCATGACGTCGATCATAATCCTCCAGCCCCTTCCGCAAGGCCTTGCGTGCCGCCAATTGCAGACGCGTATCCAGGGTGGTGCGAATGGATAATCCACCGTCATACAACTGGTCTTCGCCATACATGGAAAAGACTTTGCGACGCACTTCCTCAACAAAATATTCTGCCGCCAGATAAGTCGCCCCGGACAAGCGTTTGGACACCACCAGGTCTTCTTTCTTGGCCTCGGCGGCCATGTCTTCGGTAATATACCCATTGGCGGCCATGCGGCTCAGCACCCAATTGCGCCGTGCCACGGCCCGGGCCTTGTGGCGAATGGGATCATAGTTGGCCGGCCCTTTGGGCAAGGCTGCCAGATAAGCAATTTGCGCCAATGATAATTGATCCAAAGGTTTACCAAAATAATTGAGCGCCGCCGCCGCCACTCCATAGGCGCGATTGCCCAGGTAAATTTCGTTTAGGTAAAGCTCCAGAATCTTGTCTTTTGTAAAGACTTTTTCCATACGCACGGCAATCACCATTTTGCGTACTTTGGCGCTGAATTGCTGATCCGTGCTTAGCAGGAAATTTTCTGCCACCTGTTGGGTGAGCGTCGAAGCCCCTTCCAGCCGGCGCCCCTGTATCTTGTTTTTCACATTGGCCAGTATGGCCCGCAAAATGCCGCGCACATCCAGGCCATTATGGATGTAGAAGTTTTTGTCCTCAGCAGAAATAAACGCCTGAATCACATAATCGGGAATGCCCGCACGAGGCACGAAAACCCTGTGTTCGCGGGCATATTCGGCAATTAACTTACCATCGCCGGCATGAACCCGGCTCATTACGGGGGGCTGGTAATTTTCAAGAACTTCATAACCGGGAAGATCAGCAGACACCCGAATCACATACACAGTCACCGCCAAAAAACCGGCAAACAGCAAAATGACCCCCAGACCAAACAGTCGGGCACCCCAAAACCATAGTGTTTTCAATTGCATGGTCTGTTAAGTACTATCCCGTTAAATACATACGCTATCTGGCAACCATCCTCACCAAATATGCTGTGTTATTATGGCAAGAGCGTGATCAAAAGGCGACCATAATAGTAAGGCTCTGCGTTACATTTTACAAAATCACAGATCACCGCGCCGCGTGTAATCTGGCAGATTGCTTAAAATAGGCATCAACAGCATCACCAACGGCCCCCATTAATTTGCGGATATACCGGTCAGACCCAAGATTGGCCTCATCATATCGATTGGATAAAAAACCCATTTCAATCAGCACCGATGGTACATCCGGGGCCAACAGCACAAACAGGTTTTTATCACGGTGTGAATTGGCCAGCATGGGGCCAACCCGTGCCAGTCTGGGGGTCAGGATTTCAGCAAAAATGGCCGATTCGTTTTGCGTCTGGCGTTGCGAAAGGTTCAGCAGAATATCATCCACACCGGGACGAGCACTGGCAATGTCCACCCCAATAATCGAGCGATCGCCGCGCATGATCTCTTTTTTGGTCCGTTTGCCGGCCCATTCAATGCGGGTGTAGACTGAGGCACCGCGGGCTTTTTTATTGGCGGCTGCATCAGAATGCAGGGAAATCAGCAAATCGGCTTCCTGGCTGCGTGCGAATTTAACCCGATCCACCAAAGGCACATAAACATCTGTAGAACGGGTGAGCCTGACCGTATAATTACCTCTTTTTTCCAGTATTTTTTTCAGTGCCTTGGCGGCGCGCAAATTTACATTCTTTTCTCGTTGGCGTTTGCCCAATGTCCCAGGATCTTTGCCCCCATGCCCGGCATCAATCACGATGACTTTGCGCCCATGGCGCAACCCGGAATATTTTTTACGCGACGGTACCCCGGAAGTGTTCTTCGGGGTGGATGCATAACTGATATTAACCGGACGCGGCGTGAAGGGTTCACGAAAACCGGCCTCGGCAGCAAAGGTAATGGGGTCAGTTTTTCGCAAGTCCAGCACCAAGCGATATGGCGCCCCCTTGGTAGCCGGTTTCAGGAAAAAGTCCTTCTCCACTTCCATAGGTTCGCGCAGGTCAAAGACCAATCGCGACGTGGTTGGCGAGTATTGCCCGAACCGATAGCGACTTACCGCGCCATAGCCCTCACCACTGCCGGAAAGGATAGGTTTACTGGTTCCATCGATCTGCCATTTAACCACCGGCATATCCAACACGAGGCGTAATCCGTTTTGCGCCAGGGAAAACCAGCGATAATCCAGTTTTTCACGGGTTTCGATGACGATGCGAGTTTGTTCGGTATTGCCACTGAATCGCACTTTGGTGACATCGGCCACAGGAGCATTGGCAGATGCTTGCGCCGCCAATAACACTATGGCGCCTATGCCATATAGGACCCTGAACAAAATGCCGTGCATTCGTTTTACACCTTTTTCACCCGACCGTGAATATGCCACCATATCAAAGCATGGCCTAACATATTGTGGTCTTATAGTGTCTACACCATTTGCGTTGACGTTTGGTTGACGCTGTCTTGTATCCATAATGGCACTTCCCTTTATCAGGACATTGGTGCATGGTGTACAAGTACGAAGTGTGGATTACCGCACTTTGACACATGAACAACGCGCCAGGGCGCATGGACTGCTGCCCTTAACCGCAAAGGTGCCAACATGGCACCATTTTGGATTTACCCGCTATGCACACATTGCTGCACCGTTTTACGCACATAAAGAACGCTCCAACGGCGCGCAATTTGATGCGCATATGCACAGAAACAACACCCTCTGGCCTCTCATGGCACAGAAGAGGTGTAGATGAGAAAATTTATGAGCAAACGTATGTTAATCGACGCCGCACACCCGGAACAGACCCGGGTCGCGGTAGTAGACGGAAACCGAGTAGAAGAATTTGATTTCGAATCGCAAAGCAAAAAACAGCTTCGCGGTAATATCTACCTAGCCAAAATCACCCGTGTCGAAGCTTCGCTTCAAGCCGCCTTCGTGGACTATGGCGGCAATCGTCATGGCTTTTTGGCCTTCAATGAAATTCATCCAGACTATTATCAGATTCCGGTCAAAGACCGCGAAGAACTGCTAAGACTGGAAGCGGAAGAGGAAGAAGCAGCAGAGGCTGCAGAGGCCGCTGAAGCGGCGGCTCAGGACGCGAAGTCCGTTGTCGACGACAATGACGATGATAATCTGGAAGACGACATGCACGCTGACCTTGATGAGGACAGCGATGAGGATCTGGAAGAAGACACCGATGCTGCCGAAGAAGCCGCCATTGCCGCCGAGGCCGCCGAGCGCCGACGCCGACGCCGGGTGCGTGAGTTAAGGCGCTATAAAATCCAGGAAGTCATCAAGCCGGGGCAAGTTTTACTGGTTCAGGTTTCCAAGGAAGAACGCGGTAATAAAGGCGCTGCCCTGACCACTTATTTGTCTTTGGCCGGACGCTATTGCGTATTGATGCCCAACACGGCCCGTGGGGGCGGCATTTCCCGCAAAATCAGCAATGCCTCCGACCGCAAACGCCTTAAATCCGTGACCGAAAGTCTGGACCTGCCCAAAGGGGTTGGCCTGATTATCCGCACTGCCGGCTCAAAACGGACCAAGGTGGAAATCAAGCGCGACTATGAATATCTGGGGCGCTTGTGGAGCATTATTCGCGAAAACACATTGTCTTCCGTGGCCCCCGCTCTGGTTCATGAAGAAGGCGGGCTGGTAAGGCGTGCCGTACGTGATCTTTATGACAAAGATATCGAGGCCATCTATGTCGAGGGCGAACAGGCCTATCATGAGGCCCATGCCTTTATGAAAATGCTGATGCCCAGCCATGCGCCCCGGGTTAAACAATATAAAGGCCCCTTCCCCATTTTTCTCAAACATCAGGTCGAGGAACAACTGGAAGCCATTTACGACCCCAATGTTCGCCTGAAATCCGGTGGCTATCTGGTCATTCACCAAACCGAAGCCCTGGTGGCGATTGATGTGAACTCTGGTCGCTCGACCAAGGAACGTAATATTGAAGCCACAGCCTTGAAAACCAACCTGGAAGCCGCGGATGAGGCCTGTCGGCAAATGCGCCTGCGCGACCTGGCCGGGTTGCTGGTTATTGATTTCATCGACATGGATGAAAACAAAAATATACGGGCCGTTGAAAAACGCATGAAAGACGCCTTAAAGCGTGACCGTGCGCGTGTGCAGATGGGGCGGATTTCCAGCTTTGGTCTAATGGAAATTTCCCGCCAACGACGCCGCGCCAGTGTGATTGAGGGCTCCTCACAAGTCTGTCCGACCTGTGCCGGTATTGGGGTTGTTCGTTCGGTGGAATCAGCCGCGCTATCGGCCCTGCAAGCCTTGGAAGGCGAAGCCATGAAGGGCATGATTGCCAAGGCACGTCTTACCATTCCTACCAAAGTGGCGCTTTATTTACTGAACGAAAAACGCGAGTTCCTGGCCAATATGGAAAATGATCTGGATCTACGCCTGATCATCGATGCAGATCCCACCATGCATCCACCCAAGTTTGAAATTGAAACCCTGGAAAGGCGTAAAAACAAATCCAAAGCGGCCAGAATGTTGAAATCATCAAAAGATGGTGATGAGGCAGAAAAAGGTCATAGAGGACGCAATCATCAACGCACTGAAATTGCGGAAACGGAAGCAGAGGAAGAGGTTGAAAACACGACCTCTTCACCAGACAGAACAACAGACAATACCGAAGAAACGCCGAAAAAACGCCGTCGTGGCAGACGCGGTGGCAGGGGACGTCGTAAAAATGCGGCCAATACAGATGCCACCATCAATGCGCAAAATGGTACTGAGGCCCCGGCCGACTCCGGTGCAGTGGCGGAAAAACACCTCTGCCGAGGATACAGTGACCGAGAGCAGCCACAGCCCCAGCAAGCCCCGGCGCCGTCGGCGCAGAACTCGCAATGGCGATACTGCCAATACAGATGTCGCCGTGGAAACCGCACAACCTTCTGTGGAACCGGTAAGGACAGAGGCCCCCGAGGCCAGTGATGGGACCAAGCCCAAGCGCCCGGTTCGCCGCCGCCGCAAGGCTCAGGATACAGAAGTAACGGCAGAACCTGTTGCTGCAGAAGATACAGTGGTACCGACCACGGTGGATACCAAGCCTGAATCTGATGAAAAGCCCAAGCGCCCCGTGCGTCGTCGGCGCAAGGCGCGCAGTGCAGATACAGATGCTGAAACCGCGCCGACGCCGGTAAAGGAAACGCCGGAAGCCACAGTTGAGGCCAGTACCCCAACAGAGGAAAAACCCAAACGCCCCGTGCGTCGCCGGCGCAAGGTACGCAGTGCAGATACCGAAACAGAAGCAACCACACCGGCTCCGACGGCACCGGTTGCGGTGGCCACCACGTCTGAAACAGATGATAAGCCCAAACGCCCGGTAAGGCGGCGGCGCAAGCCAGATAGTGGTAAAACCGAAGCCACCCCGGCCGAGCACATAGAGGCCCCCGTCCCAGCCTTGGCGAAGACGGATGAGAAGCCAAAGCGTCCGGTTCGCCGTCGGCGCAAACCAGCTGGAGACGCTGCACCAACCGTGGCTGCGCAGGCCCCGGCACAAACGCAAAATGATGCACCGCCAGTTGAGGAAAGCAAACCAAAGCGCCGCGCGGTTCGTCCGCGCAAAACCAAGGCCGCAGAGTCTCAAAAGGCACCAGAGGTTATCGCAACGGATGAAAACCCGACCACCTCAACCGAAGATGGGACATCTGACAAAGGTAAAAAGAGCTGGTGGGCACGCCGATTTAACGCATAAACAGCGCGGGAGGCTTTGTTTTTAAGGCAAAGCCTCCCGGCAATGCTCGCGTAAATGGGGATCACCATTGCACCCGTTTGAATATGAGCTAGAATAAGATTTAAGGGGGCAGAAGGAGATTGGCCTATGCGCCTATTTGGTGTTCTGTTTGCAGTAACTCTTCTTATTTTTTCCCACCCCCAAAAATCCTGGGCGCAAGGTATTATTCGTGATGCCGAAATCGAGGCTGTCATCCGCGACTGGTCGGATCCGATTTTCAAGGCGGCGGGGCTGCGCGCCGAAGATATCAATATCCATATTATCAATGATGGCAGTATGAATGCCTTTGTAACGCGGGGGCAAAATATGTTCCTGCACACAGGCATTATTCTCAACGCCGAAACTCCCAATGAATTGATTGGTGTGATTGCCCACGAAACCGGTCATATGGCGGGCGGCCATCTTGCCCGCTCTGATGACGCCATGAGCAAAGCCATGCGTCCGATGATCCTGACCATGGGGCTGGGCATTCTGGCGGCCATTGCCGGGGCACCGGATGCAGGGGCCGCCATTATGAGCAGCGCCCAGAAAAACGGCACCGTTACCTTTTTTGCCTATACCAGAGTTCTGGAGGCCTCGACGGATCAGGCCGCCGAAAACTTTCTGGAAGCCACTGGTCAATCCGGCAAGGGGCTTCTCGATTTTTTCCAACGCTTTCGTTATAACGAAGTGTTCTCTGGTGCCACCAAATACCCCTACTTTCTAAGCCACCCTTTGTCTTCACAACGTATTAACGCCCTGCAAGCCAGAGTTGAGGCCTCACCCTATAAGGATGTTGTGGACAGCCCAGAAGATCAACATAAGCTGGATATGATCAAAGCCAAAATTATTGGCTTTCTGAAACCACCGGAAACAACGTTTAATTTGTATCCTGAATCCGACACCAGCGAGCCGGCACGCTATGCACGCGCCATTGCTCATCACCAAGCCGCCTCGACCAAAATAGCGTTAAAAGAGATGGGGGACTTGCTCAAAGAGGAACCCGACAACCCCTATTTTAACGAGTTTTACGGCCAGATACTTTTTGAAAGTGCCCAGGCACAAAAGGCCCTGCCCTACCATCAACGCGCCGTTGATTTACGTCCGGATTCACCACTTTTACGCCTTAACTTGGCACAGGCTCTGATTGCCACTGACACCCCAGAAAATGTCAACAAGGCAGTTAAAGAATTGAAAAAAGTACTGGCCAGGGAGCCCGATAACGGCTTTGCCTGGTATGAACTTTCCATTGCCTATGAGCGTCAGGACAAGACCGCCCTAGCAAAACTGGCAACCGCCGAACAGGCCTATGCCATGGGCGATTATATGCGGGCGAGATCATTTGCCCAGCGGGCATTAATGGAATTACCCCAGGGAACACCAGACTGGCGCCGGGCCAATGATATAACGCTGGTTATTGCCGCGGACCCCAGAATTCGCAAACAAATGGCCCAAAGACGAAAACGCCGTTAAACACGCGATCTTGACTTTCCTTCTTCATGAAAACCCGGCATGAAACAGCCATAGCTGTACCCGCATTGCCAATCAGGAGCCCTCTGTGTCCAAAAATCTACTTATTCCCCTTCTTTTACCCATTTCCGTTAGTCTGGTTGCGGGCGGCACGGCGGGGTATTTAGCCACGTTCGAGCAAATTCAAAACCTGAAAGCTGGCAAAGGCGCATCCAGCCAGCTGATCGACCCTGATGCCTTGCGTGAAGCAATCCTGGCCCAGCCGGAAATCGTAGAAGAAGCCTTTTATGCCCTTCAGGCAAAGCGCCAGGCCGAAGCCGAGGCCGCCAAAAAAGGAGCCTTGGGCAATCTGAAAGGGGCTTTGTTTAACGACAAGAATGACCCGGTTATCGGCCCAGATGATGCGCCGTTTGTTCTGGTTGAGTTCTTTGATTACAACTGTGGCTATTGCAAACTTGCCTCAAAATGGTTGCGCACTGCCCTTGATGAAAACCCTGGCAAAATCAAAATTATTCTAAAGGACTTTCCTATTTTGGAAGGACGCTCAAAAGGCTCCCGCGAATCTTCCGAAGCCGCCTGGGCGGCACGATTGCAGGGTAAAGATAAATACGAAGCCTTTCACTTTGCCCTGATGGATGCCCGCGGTGGTTTTGACAGCCAGCGCATTGATGAAATTGCTGCTAATAGCGGCTTGGACGTGACGCGTTTGCGAGCCGATATGAAAGCCAACAAAAAAGCGTTTAACGCCCTCATCGAAAGCAATATGAGTCTGGCCAGAAGTCTGGGCATTGATGGCACGCCGGCTTTTATTAGTGGCGACACCTTCATTACCGGTGCTGACACACAAAAACTGCAATCCTTGCTGGATGCGGCCTTAGCCGAAGACAGCTAGGGTCCAAACTCATTCAAATGGTTTAATTTCATGCTTTTAGGGAATGCCGAATGGAAGAAGGGCAATGCAGCAAAGACTTATAGGTCTTTGCAAGGCTGGACTTCGACAGACGGCGTTTCCTAAAAGCACCGGAACGGCGAGGGTTCTTTTTCGCTTAAAGACGTCAAAAGGCCTTGAAAATATACCATATTTCCGGCACCCTTTTTCCTGTTTAAGCAAAAAAACTCTCCTCGTGAAATCAATCATCTGAATGAGTCTGGACCCTAGTCATCTGGAACTGTAATTGATATCATTATGATGCTATTGATTTGGAGGTTTTGGTGGGTCGTGTTGCTGGTGTTGTTGTATTGAGTGTTGAAGAACGTTCTTTTCTGGAAAGTCAGGTCAGGCGGCACAAGGCACCGCGTTCACTTTCGGATCGCTGCCGGATGATCCTGCTGTGCGCCGATGGGTTGCCCAGCAAGGAAGTGGCCAGCACCATGGGCGTGCATGAACATACGGTTGGCAAATGGCGGCGACGATTTGTGAGGGGACCGTGTGCAGGGGTTTGTCGGACGAAGTATCGCCCGGGCCGACCGCGCACGGTGTCTGATGCACAAGTGGCGAAGGTGATTGAGCGCACGCTGCACAGCACACCCAAAGATGCCACCCACTGGTCGATCCGCTCGATGGCCAAAGAGGTCGGTCTTTCGCATACCACCATCCGGCGCATCTGGAATGCCTTTGGCCTGCAACCACATCGGCGTGAGACCTTCAAGCTCTCGACCGACCCTTTGTTTGTTGACAAGGTGCGGGACATTGTTGGTCTCTATATGTCACCGCCCAACCGGGCGATTGTGCTTTGTGTAGACGAAAAGTCCCAAATTCAGGCGCTGGATCGCGAACAGCCGGTTCTGCCAATGATGCCTGGGGTGGCAGAGCGACAAACTCACACCTATATCCGCCATGGCACGACTTCCCTGTTTGCCGCCCTTGATATTGCCACCGGTGCGGTGATCGGCAAGTGCTACAAACGCCACCGCTCACAAGAATTTCTGGGCTTTCTCAAACAGATTGATGAGTGTCTGCCTAAAGGACCGGACGTGCATCTGGTGATGGATAACTACGCGACCCACAAGACCAAAGAAGTCAAGGCGTGGTTGGTCCGGCGGCCTCACTGGCATGTTCACTTCACGCCCACCTCCGCCTCCTGGATCAATCAGGTCGAACGCTGGTTTGCCGAGTTGAGCCGAAAGAAACTTAAACGCGGTGTTCACCGATCAACCCGCGAACTGGAAGCTGACATTCTCGCCTTCATTGAGACCCACAATGAAAACCCAAAACCATACAGATGGGTCAAATCCGCCGATGAAATCCTTGCCTCCGTCAAACGCTTCTGCCACAAAACACAGCAAACCTTATGCACCGAACTTTAGATTATGTGCCGAACTTTAGATTCGGGTGACTAGGCCCAAGCACATACATTGGGTTTGCCTGCAAAATCCATCCTTGCCTTCTCAGGGCAAAAATGATCCCCTGTGCTAACTGGTCGCGTGGCGATTTAATCTGCCGGCGTATTGTATGGGGAGTATAAATCATGAGTGCAGTGCTCAAACTGTTGGGATTTTTATTGGCATTAGGTCTTGGTTATTTGCTCTTATGGCCAGTGCCAATTCACCCCACATCCTGGCAGGCCCCCACCCCGCCAGGGTATGTTGGCAAATGGGCACCCAATACCAGGCTGGCGCATCTGGACACCATTGCGCTAGGTGACCATGCCGGCCCAGAGGACATTACCGGGCGGGTCATTGATGGCTCTCTGGTTATCTTCACCGCCCTGCATGATGGTTCCATTGTAAAGGTAGACCCGGTCACCAAAGAGGTATCGCTTTTTGCCAATACAGGCGGTCGCCCCTTGGGCTTGGAATTTGACGCCGCTGGCAATCTGATCGTCGCCGATGCCTATCGTGGATTGCTGTCCATCAATCCCGCCGGTGATGTCACCGTTTTGGCAGACAAGGTAAGCGATGGCAGCCCCATTCGTTATGCCGATGATCTGGATGTGGCCAGCGATGGCCGCATCTTCTTTTCCGATGCCAGCACCCGTTTTGGGGCCAAGGCCTCTGGCGGCACTCTGGAAGGCAGCTTGCTGGCCTTGATGGAACACAGCAATGATGGCCGCATTCTGGTCTATAACCCCGCCGATAAAAGCGTTTCTGTTTTGCAAGATGGCTTTACCTTTCCCAATGGCATCGCCATCTGCCCGGACGATCGCTGTATACTGGTCGCCGAAACCGGCAGCTATTCGGTTAAACGCATCTGGTTACAAGGCAGCAATGCGGGTAAAATTGATACACTGGTTGAAAACCTGCCTGGCTTTCCTGACAATCTGAACCGCGCCCCGGACGGTTCCTTCTGGCTTGGACTGACCAGCCCGCGTTCTGCACCCCTGGATCAATTGTCCGCCAAGCCATTCATGCGCAAAATCGTACAACGCCTGCCCGCCGCCTTTCGGCCCAAAGCCGAAAATTATGGATTTGTCTTAAACTTCGGCCTGGATGGTCATGTGCTGAATGTGTTGCAGGATCCCAAGGGCACCTACCCGCTCACCACGGGCGCGTTCGAGCCCGGCGATGGCTGGCTCTATATCAGTTCCCTCAGCGCCAGCAGTATTGGAAGAGCCGCCTGGCCCAATACCGCCCCATAAGTCATGGCACTATGGCTGATTGCGGGCGTGCTCATACGTTTCTTGCGCTTCCAGCCATAGGTCTTCAATCTCGTCTATGCGCTTTAAGGCACGGGTGCGTTTGACATTTAACGTGGTAGCCTGTTCAGGATCGCGCTCATACAGCTCTGGTTTTGACAGGGCTGCATCGATCTGTTCAACCCCCATCCGTAACCGTTCCAGTTCGGCCTCCAGCCGCGCAATATTGCGCCGCATTGGCGCCAGAGATTCGCGCCGTTCCGCCTTGGCCTGCCGCTTGGCCTGTCCTGCCTGAATCTTGACCTCAGTGGGGGCTTTGCGTTCCTTTTCGCCCATTTGGCGGCGATAATCATCCATATCCCCGTCATAAGTGCGCACGGTGCCCCCTTGCACAATCCACAACCGGTCAATACTGCGTTCAATGAGAAACCGATCATGACTGATCAGCAAAACGGCCCCCTCATAAGCATCCAGTGCATCGGCAAGGGCGGCGCGGCTATCCATGTCCAAATGGTTGGTCGGTTCATCCAAAATCAGCAAATGCGGCCCCTCAAAGGCTATCAGGTTCAACAATAACCGCGCCTTTTCCCCGCCAGAGAGATCCCCGACCGGGGTTTCGGCATGCTCGGCCCCCAGCCCGAAGCGGGCCAGCCGCGCCCGCCGCTGGGCTTCGGTGGCCTCTTCCATACGGGCCTTAACATGGGTGTACGGCGTTTCAGCCGGGTCCAGCACATCCAGCTGATGCTGGGCAAAATAGGCCACCTGCATACGTTTATGGTGTTTCATGCGACCGCTCATGACCTCCAGTTTGCCGGCGATCAGCTTGGCAAAGGTGGACTTGCCCTGTCCATTGCGCCCCAACAGGGCGATGCGGTCATCCGGATCCAGCGCCAGGTTAAGATTGCTCAGGATCGGCTTGCCCGGCTCATAGCCCACACTGGCGTTTTCAAACCGGATCATTGGCGGCGCCATCGCTCGTTTGGGGCTGGGCAAATCAAAAGGGGCCACCGGGTTTTCCACAATGGTGGCAATGGGACGCATTTTTTCCAGCCGTTTAACCCGGCTTTGCGCCTGTTTGGCCTTGGATGCCTTATACCGGAAACGATC
The DNA here is from genome assembly GCA_030949705.1 of Robiginitomaculum sp. Taxonomy (GTDB): domain Bacteria; phylum Pseudomonadota; class Alphaproteobacteria; order Caulobacterales; family Maricaulaceae; genus Robiginitomaculum_B. The sequence continues at coordinate 27,594 of JAUZSF010000027.1, forward strand.
CACAAAGGCCTGCAAATGGCGGCGTTCTTCTTCCTGGCGGCTGCGCAGGGCCATATCCAGCCGCTGGCGCTCGGCCAGCTGTTTTTCAAACGAGTCGTACCCGCCTTCAAAAATCGTGATTTTGCCGGCACGCAAATGGGCAATTTGATGCACCGCCGTGTTCAGCAAGTCCCGATCATGAGAGACCACCAGAACCGCGCCCGGAAACTTCTTGAGATGAGTTTCCAGCCAGATGGCCCCTTCCAGATCCAGATAGTTGGTGGGCTCGTCCAGCAACAATAAATCCGGCGCGGCAAACAGCATGGAGGCCAGTGAAGCACGCATACGCCAACCACCGGAAAAACTGGAACAGGGATGGCGTTGTTCTTCGGTAGAAAATCCAAGCCCATGCAGGATCGCGCCAGCGCGGGCTTCGGCGGAATAGGCGTTTATATCGGCCAGCCGGGTTTGAATTTCGGCGATTTTATGCGGTTCAGTTTCGGTTTTCGCGGCTTCAAGCAAAGCTTCGCGCTCGGTATCTGCGCTCAACACAAAATCCATAATAGTTTGCGGCCCGCCGGGGGCTTCCTGATCCACCGAGCCAAGACGCGCGCCCTTGCGGATGCGCGCTTCGCCGGAGATCGGGTCCAGTTCCCCCTTGATAATGCGTATCAGGGTGGATTTGCCCGTGCCATTGCGTCCCACCAGCCCCAAACGGGTACGTGGGCGCAGGGCAAAGCTGGCATTATTGATCAATAGGCGTCCTTCGACCCTGCAAACCAGGTTGTTGATATGAAGCATAACAGGTCCAGCACTGAAGTCCGCAAACAAAGGTTCGTCGGATATAGCGGGTTTGCTCCCATGAAGAAAAGGCACAGCTGTAAAAGGTTTGGCCATATGGCCTTCACAGCGCACAGGCACACTGCTATAGGCGCGCCAAATCAAGTTTCAAACCCAACCCTAAGGAAACGCCCCATGGCTATTCAACGCACTTTTTCCATCATCAAGCCCGACGCCACCAAACGTAATCTTACCGGCGCCATTAATGCCAAGATTGAGGCCGCCGGTCTGCGCATTATCGCGCAAAAGCGTATCCGCCTTTCCCGCGAACAGGCCGAAGGCTTTTACGCCGTGCACAAAGAACGCCCGTTCTTTGCCGATCTGATCAATTTCATGATGTCCGGCCCGGTGGTGGTTCAGGCCCTGGAGGGCGAAGATGCCATTGCCACCTACCGTAAGGTCATGGGTGCGACCAACCCGGCAGACGCCGATGAAGGCACCATCCGCAAGGAATTTGCCGAAAGCATCGAAGCCAATTCCGTACACGGTTCCGACGCCCCGGAAACCGCTGCCGAAGAAATTCCATTTTTCTTCAGCGATGAAGAGATTGTTGGCTAAGCAGGCATAGGGGCCTGCCCCTAGTCACCCAAATCAAGTTCGGCACATAATCTAAAGTTCGGTGCATAAGGTTTGCTGTGTTTGTGGAAAGAAGCATTTGACGGAGGCAAGGATTTCATCAGCGGATTTGACCCATCTGTATGGTTTTGGGTTTTCATTATGTGGGTCTCAATGAAAGCTGAGAATGTCAACATTCCAGTTCGCGACACGATCGGTGAACACGCGTTAGTTCTTTGAAGCTCCAACTCGGCAAACCAACGTTCGACCTGATTGATCCAGGAGGCGGAGGTGGGCGTGAAGTGACCATGCCAAAGTGAGCCGCCCGGTTAACCACGCGCTGACTTCTTTGGTCTTGTGGGTCGCGTAGTTATCCATCACCAGATTAAAGTCCGGTGCGCTTTGGCAGACACTCATCAATCTGTTTGAAGCCCAGAAATTCTTGTGAGCGGTGGCGTTTGTAGCACCGATCCGCACCACGGCAGCTCATCAAGGGCGGCAAACAGGGATCATTGCCATGGCGGATAGGTGTGAGTTTGTCGCTCTGCCACCCAGGCATCATTGGCGAACGACATTCGCGATCAGCACTTCGGAACACAGGACTTTCGTCACACCAGCACAATCGCCGATTTGGGCGTGGCATAAAGACCAATAATGTCCACACCTTGTCAACAAACAAAGGGTCGGTCGAGGAAGCGAGAGTTACCACTTCGGATTTGCAGGCCAAAAGGCATTCAGATGCGCCGGATGGTGGTATGCGAAGACCGATCTTTGACATCGAGCGGATGCGACCAGTGGGTGGCATCTTTGGGTGTGCTGTGCAGCGTGCGCTCAAATGCCTTCGCCACTTGTTAAGCTCGAGCCACCGTGCGCGGTCGGCCCGGGCGATACTCGTCCGACAAACCTGCACACGGTCCCTCACAAATCGTCGCCGCCATTTGCCAACCGTATGTTCGCCGCCATGATTGCCAGCCGCTGGGCAACCATCGGCCGCACAGCAGGATCATCCGGCGATCAAAGTGAACGCGACATGCGCGCCTG
>JAUZSF010000028.1 GCA_030949705.1 Robiginitomaculum sp.
TGTAGGCGAAGTCCGCTCTGGTCAGGGCCTCAAAGTTTTCTTTGGTCTGATAGGGTGGCCGATCACCCATAAAGTTCTGATTGATTGGCTCGCCATTGACACTGCCACGCGTCGTGAAGGGATAATCTGCTTTCGAGCGATATGTACAGGCATTGGCGGCCCTCTTGGCGGGATCATATTCAGTGTTATGGCATTCGCGATAGGCAATCACGTCGGCGGTGTGATTGGTGACGATATCCATATAGACTTTTATGCCGCGTTTGTGGGCGGCATCCACAAAGGTGCGCATATCGTCATTGGTGCCAAAATGCGAATCCACCTTGGTAAAATCGGTGATCCAATAACCGTGATAACCAGCAGATTCAGCGCCCGGTGCGCCCTGTACGGCCTTGTTCTGGTATATTGGTGCCAGCCATATAGCGGTCGCCCCCAGACCCTGAATATAATCCAGGCGCTGCGTAAGGCCTTTCAGATCTCCGCCGTGGAAAAAGCCTTTGTTGGTTGGATCAAAGCCATTGACCAGCCGACCACCTTTCACGCCGCCAGTATCGTTTGCGCGATCCCCGTTTTCAAACCGGTCCGGAAGAAGGAAATAGATCACTTCATCCTGAGGTAGGCGCTGGGCATAGGGCTTAATGGCTTCCGCGTGAGGGGCCTCGGAAGTTGTGCCATTGCCCAGCGCCGAACAGGATGTCGCACCCAGAGCAAGCGCAATGATGGCGGTGCGGTAAGTCATGTCATTTTCCCTCCAACGACCAATCCAGAAAGGTTGGCAATTATGCTGTCGGCCATAACCGACATGCTTGTTTTGAGGCAGGTGACACCATATTTGCCAAATTTGCAAGAACATTGATAAAATATTGCATAATAATGCAAAAATAATAAGGAGTTGTGGTGGGGTTGCATGCCTTTGAGAGAGTGGAAAATTATCATAAAAAATATGACGTTATGTGTAAATTTATAACCATGATCCTACGGGTGAAAATCGATAAGGTGTTAAATGTCCAAGAAAGATTTCAAAAAACTTGCATTTGAATGAAAAGCTTATCACCATGAAAGTCCGTGCAAGGGGGCCCGCTATTGAATCAGGGGAAGGTTATGAGCCGTTACGAGATGTATGTTCCATGGTTGCGTTCAGCCAATGGTCGCAGTTGGCATGTGGCTATGGTGATGTTCACTCTTGTTTATTCCCTGATGATAGCGGGTTCCGTTGCGGCCAAAGAGGTGGCTCTTGAATCGCCTGATGGGCAGATTGTACTCAAGGTGGGGGTGGAGCGCGGAGTGCCGCACTATGCGGTCACTTATGGCGACAAGCCGGTGCTGATGCCGTCGCGTTTGGGTATGCGATTTAAGCGGGCCGCTCCACTGGATGAGGGCTTGCGTCTTGGCAGGGTAGAGCGGTCCAGTCTGGACCGGCGCTGGGAGCAACCCTGGGGTGAGCGTCGACACATGCGCGAGCATTATAATGAAATGCTGGTGCATTTTACAGGACCGGCAAACAAGGATGGCGTGGTGAATGGCTTTGCCGTGCGCTTTCGGGTATTTAACGACGGGCTGGGCTTTCGTTATGAAATTCCACCGCAAGATGGCCAAACGCATCTGGAAATTGTCGACGAGTTGACCGAATTTGCCATGGATCCGGCCTCAACCACCTGGTGGATTCCGGCGCGCGGGTGGAACCGTTATGAATATCTTTACAAGATCACGCCCCTTGCAGAAGTGGGGCGGGCCAATACGCCGATTACCCTAAAAACGCCGGATGGCGTTTATCTCAGCCTGCATGAAGCGGCGCTGGTTGATTATGCGGGCATGTCACTGGATCAAAAGCGCCCGGGGTTATTAAAGGCTGATCTGGCGCCCTGGTCCGATGGGGTGCTGGTCAAGGCCGAAGCTCCTTTTCATTCGCCATGGCGCACGGTTCAGATTGCGCCAGATGCACCGGGCCTGATCAATTCTGACCTGATCTTGAACCTGAATGAGCCAAACGCGCTGGGCGACGTGTCCTGGGTGGAGAAGGGCAAGTATGTCGGCATCTGGTGGGGCATGCCATCAAGACCTATACATGGGGGGTCGGGGCCAAAGCATGGGGCCACCACCAAGAATGCAAAATACTATATGGACTTTGCGGCCAAGAACGGGTTTTCCGGGGTGTTGATCGAAGGCTGGAATGTAGGCTGGGATGGGGATTGGTTTAACAATGGATCCTTGTTCAGTTTTACCCAGCCCTATCCAGATTTTGATCTTCGTGAAGTTACGGATTATGGGCGTGCCCATGGAGTGCGGCTGATTGGTCACCATGAAACCTCGGGGGATGTGAGCAATTATGAAGCGCAGATGGAGGATGCTTTCGCGCTTTATGAAAAGCGCGGCATGCGTATCGTCAAAACCGGTTATGTCGCCGATGGCGGCGGCATTCAGCGCGTGGATGAAAACGGCATACGCCGCTATGAGTGGCATGATGGTCAGTTTATGGTCAATCACCATTTGCGGGTCGTCAAGGCCGCTGCGCGTCATCTTATCAGCGTTAATGCCCACGAGCCGGTCAAGGATACCGGGCTGCGGCGCACTTATCCCAACTGGATCAGCCGGGAAGGGGCGCGGGGCCAAGAGTATAATGCCTGGGGCGTGCCGCCAAATTCACCAGAGCATACCGCCATCTTGCCCTTTACGCGTATGCTGGCCGGTCCCATGGACTTTACCCCCGGTATCTTTGATCTGGATTTTGGCCAAGGACTGGAGGCTGCCACCCGGGTACAAACCACCCTTGCCAAGCAATTGGCGCTCTATGTGGTGATCTACAGCCCGATCCAGATGGCCGCGGATTTGCCCAAAAACTATGAAAAACGCCCCGGAGCCTTTCAGTTTATCAAGGATGTACCCACTGATTGGGAGGACAGTATCGCGCTGGCCGGTGAAATTGGTGATTATGTGGCCATTGCCCGTAAGGCTCGTAATGGGAATGACTGGTATGTTGGCGCTCTGACGGACGAGCAGGCTCGCACCGTTGTCTTGCCGACGAATTTCCTGGATGCGCAGACCCGTTATGTGGCACAGATTTATCGCGACGGTCCCCAGGCAGACTGGAAAACCAATCCTTATGCCATGATTGTCGAGGAGGTTCCGTTGACCAGAGGGCAGCCGTTGCGATTGTGGTTGGCGCCCGGTGGTGGGGCGGCGATTCGAATACATGCCATGGGTTTGAAATAACTCGCTCTGGGGGTGTCTGCGAATTGATAACGCTATAATTGCATGATTTGCGTTTATTTGCATAATATTGCAAATAAATCTCATGGAGATCACGGTGCCTGCGCGCATTCCATAAATTCATTAAAATACAAACAGGTATGCCAATATTTGATGAGTCATTAAGTGCGGTATCATGCTAAAAATATCACACATATAAAAATAATTTACGACATAACTTGTAAAGTTTGCACGATTTTGCAATGATCATGAAGAGCTCTCGTGAAAAACGGTGAGATAGACACGTCTGGGAGGACAGGATGAAATCGAATTTTGGGCTGCAAAAGTCGCGGCTATTAGGTAGTGTTGCCACAGGGGTCGCGCTTTTGCTGGCGGTTTCTAACAGCGCACAGGCGCAGGAAGAGGCTAAAACCGAAGACGAAGTGATCGTTACCGGTTTTCGTAATTCGCTGGCTTCATCAATTAAGACCAAGCGGGACGAAAAATCGATCGTCGAAGTGGTGACCGCCGAGGATATTGGTAAGCTCCCGGATGTATCCATTGCTGAATCGCTGGCCCGTTTGCCAGGTTTGACCACCCAGCGCCTGGATGGTCGCGCACAGGTGCTTTCCATCCGTGGGCTGGGCCCGGATCTTTCCACCGCCCTGTTGAATGGGCGTGAACAGGTCTCGACCAGCGATAACCGCGGCGTAGAATTTGATCAGTACCCGGCCGAGCTTTTGGCCAGTGCGGTGGTTTACAAAACGCCTTATGCAGGCCTGATCGGTCAGGGGCTGGCCGGCACCGTGGATCTGCGTACCATTCGCCCGCTGGATCACAAGGACCGCATTCTTTCGGCCAATGCCCGTTATGAATATAATAATCGCAAGTCTTTGAACCCAGATAACAGCCGTACCGGTGGTCGGTTCAGTGCCACTTATGTGGATCAGTTTGCCAATGATACGGTTGGTATTGCGTTGGGGGCAGCTTATCAGAATACGCCAACCCAGATCGAACGGTTTAATGCCTGGGGCTATCCAACCGAAAGCACCGGCAATCTGATTGTTGGTGGTGCCAAGCCCTTTGTGGAAACCAGCAAGCTGGAACGCTATGGCTTGATCGGTACGCTGGAATATGAACCCAATGATAATGCCAGTTCTTCGGTTGATCTCTATTATTCAAACTTTGATGAGAATCAGCGTTTGCGCGGCATCGAATTTCCGCTGCAATGGTCCGCAGCTCAATTGCGTCCCGGTTTTTCCACGGCTAATGGCCTGGTGACCGAAGGGGTGTTTGATGGTGTGGTTGGCGTTATGCGTAACGACATCAATATCCGCAATGCCGAGCTGTTCGGCGCGGCCTGGAACGGCAAATACCGGTTTAATGAAAGTTGGTCGATCGAGGGGGATATCAGTTATTCCCGTGCGGATCGCAAAGACCAATTGATCGAGTCTTATTCCGGTACTGGTTATGCCCAGTCCGGCCCCAAAGACAGCCTTGGCTTTGCGCTGGGCCCCGATGGGCGGACCTTCTTTAACCCGTCCCTGAATTATGCAGACCCTAATCTTTTCGTCTTGACGGACCCACAGGGGTGGGGCGCTGGTAATACAGACCCCAATACGGGCAATCCGCTGGTCCAGGCCGGGTTTATCAACTCGCCCAACACCAAGGATGAGCTGACGCATTTGCGCGCCAGTGTACAGCGGGACTTTAAGGCCGGCATTTTCAGCGACGTTGAAGTTGGCGTCGATTATGGCCACCGCACCAAACAAAGGGCCATCGGCCAGCAATTCCTGACACTGCCCGGCGGTGCCACGGAAGCAGCGATTCCACAAGAGGCGCTATTATCCACCAATACCGGTCTTGGTTTCCTGGGGATTCCCGAGCAGGTCACTTATGATCCGTTGGTTCTGTTGAACAGCAATTTCTATGTCCCCGTGGATGTTTCCCTGTCTTCCTTTGCGGTGCCTCAGGGCTTTGATGTGAAGGAAAATGTTTTCCTCGGCTATATCCGGGGCAATATTGACAGTCAGGTTGGCAATATTCCGGTCAGCGGTAATGTTGGCTTGCAGGTGGTGTATACGGATCAGAGCTCAAACGGTTCCGGTGTGCAGCCGCCCAATGCGGCCGCTGGGGTGCTCAATCCAGAGCTGGTTCCCTTCAGCGACGGGGCAACCTATACGGACTTCCTGCCCAGCTTGAACCTGATCTTTGATCTGGACGATAATACTCTGTTCCGTCTGGGCACGGCTCGGACATTGGCCCGCGCCCGTATGGATCAGTTGAATGCCAGTCGTTCACTGAGCACCAATTTTACTCGCCTGACATCACCGGATCCTAACCAGGGCTTCTTTGGTGCCTCGGGTGGTAATGCAAAGTTGAAACCCACCATTTCAAATTCCGTGGATGCCTCACTTGAACATTATTTTGGCAATGGTGCCGGCTATATCTCGGTGGCGGGGTTCTATAAGGACTTTGAACGCTTTGTGAATCCCAATGATGCGGTACTGGCGGACTTCTCTGCCTTTATCGACAGCTCCTTGACCACCGCCCAACAGGCCCAGCTGGGCACGCCATTGGGGATTGTTTCTGGTCCATCCAATCGCGGTAAAGGGACCCTGAAAGGGGTTGAGGTATCCCTCTCGGTGCCGTTGGATCTCGTTGCCCCTGCGCTGGACGGCTTTGGTTTCCTGACCAGTGGTTCCTATACGGACAGCTCGGTCAAACTGGGAGATTCAACAACGCCGGTTACGGTTCCCGGCCTGTCAAAATGGGTAGTGAACTCGACCGTTTATTATGAAAAAGGCGGTTATCAGGCGCGGATCAGTCATCGTTACCGGGCCAAATTCCTGGCCGAAGTTTCCGGGATCAGTGCCACGCGCGTATTGCGTTCAGGTAAATCGGAATCCATCTTTGATGCGCAAATCGGCTATGCCTTCAAAGAAGGGTCGTTGGAGGGGCTGACCATTGTTCTGCAGGCCAACAATATTTCTAACGAACCATTTGTAACCTATCAGAACCCGGACCCACGTCAGGTGATCGATCATCAGTCCTTTGGGCGATCCTTCCTCTTTGGCGCGTCCTACACCTACTAGGGTTTGTTCGTGCGCGAGCAAACAGAGGGACCCCGCCAGTATCATGCTGGCGGGGTTTTTACTTTGTGGCAGTAAGAAACGGTCTGTGATAATGCCGTTTCAGACACAGACCGGAGGCATGAATGACAAACGCACCGATAAAACAGGTCGTCATTGTCGGTGGGGGTACGGCGGGGTGGATGAGCGCCGCGGTGCTGGCCCGGGCCTTTGGTCCAAATTTGCGCATTTGCCTGATTGAATCCGAGGCTATTGGCCGTATCGGGGTTGGCGAAGCCACCATCCCACAGATCCATAATATCAACAGATTTCTGGGCTTTGATGAGGATGATTTTATCCGCCATACCCAGGCCAGTTTTAAACTAGGCATACAATTTGATGGCTGGAAGCAGCCGGGCGAGCGCTATCTGCATGCTTTTGGCGATCTTGGCATGCCTTTGGGGCTGACCCCCTTTCATCATTATTGGCTGCGGGCCCGGGCTAATGGCAGCGATACTTCCTTATGGGATTATTCTCTGAATGCTCAGGCCGCAAAGAAAAATCGCTTTGCCCGTCTGGACCATGTGGGGCAATCCCGGCTGGGCGGCATCAAATATGCCTTTCATTTTGATGCCAATCTTTATGCCATTTATTTGCGCAACTGGGCCGAGGCCCAGGGGGTGCAGCGCCTTGAGGGAAAGGTGGTTGATGTAGAGCTGAACGGTGAAGATGGCTTCATTCAGTCGGTAAAGATGGAGGATGGCACCCAAATCGCCGGTGATTTATTTATCGATTGCTCAGGCTTTCGGGCTTTGCTGATCGAGGGTGCACTGGGCGTTGGCTATGTGGACTGGTCTCACTGGTTGCCATGTGATCGGGCCCAGGCGGTACCGTGCAAACGAACATCGCCCATGCGCCCTTATACCCAATCCATGGCCCGAAAAGCAGGGTGGCAGTGGCGTATTCCGTTGCAACACCGTACTGGCAATGGGCATGTCTATTGCAGTGCGCATATGAGTGATGACGAAGCGGTCTCTATTTTGATGCAAGGCCTGGAGAGTGAGGCTTTGGACGAGCCGCGTTTGGTGAAATTCACCACCGGGCGGCGGGAAAAATTCTGGCATAAAAACTGTGTCGCCATCGGGTTATCCAGTGGGTTTATGGAACCGTTGGAATCTACCAGCATTCACTTGTTTCAATCCAGTGTCAGTCGCCTGTTGGCCATGTTCCCGGACCAGCATTTTGATCCCGCTCTGATCGATGAATATAACCGCCAGACCGTGTTTGAATTTGAACGCATCCGCGATTTCATTATTCTGCATTATGCTGCCAATGGGCGAAAAGGCGAAGCCTTCTGGGATGCCTGCCGCCATATGGAAATCCCCGACACCTTAATTCGCAAGATGGAATTATTTCGCCAGTCCGGGCGCATTTTTCGGGAACACGAGGAATTATTTACCGAAACCGGCTGGTTACAGGTGCTGGTGGGGCAGGGCGTATTGCCCACCTCCTATCATCACCTTGCCGATGGGCTGAGCAAAGAAGAGCTGGCCGAGTTTCTAGGCAATCTGAATACCCTGATCACCCGTGCCGTCGATGCCATGCCCGATCATGAAAGCTTCATTGCCCGCCAGTGTGCGGCGCCGAACAATTTCGGGCAATAAAATCGCTATGGCTGGGATGGCGCCCGCCGCTTCCCCAATAACCCGGTGCAGGCCCGCCAGCAGGTGCTGTCAGACAAAAGCGAAGTGGTCTCTGAAGTTGCAGATTGTGCGGGCTTCAGGCTGCGACTTGGGTCCATTCAGCCAGCGCCTTTGCTCGGTTTTCCTTGAATGTGGCTCTTGGGTTTAATTGTCTGTCGTGGTTGAAATGGTTGTGGATGGATGAGTGGATCGAAACGAACTTTTGCAAGGTTGCAAAACTTCTGAATTTGAGCATCGCCCGCTCTCGTCTACGAAAAGTTTGGTGGGAGTTTTCTGCTCGGTTATTGAGCCAGCGTTTGGTCTGTTGGCAGGATTCATTGCCGATGTTTTTCATGGCAGCCCGATATGATTTCAGGCGATCTGTCACAACGGCTTTTAGGCTTGCCATATCGTTTCATGGTTTTCTTCAAAAACTTCAAGGCAGCCTTTCGGTCTCGACGTTTTGAGACATAGGCTTCAAGAACTTCGCCTTCCTGATCAACAGCCCGCCAGAGGTAATGAAGCTCACCATTAATTTTTACGAAAACCTCGTCCAAGTGCCAGGCCCAGTTTGAGTAATTTTGGTTCTGAATACGCCGTTTTCTAATTTCTCTTGCGAACATCGGCCCAAACCGGTTCCACCAGAACCTCACCGTCTCGTACGTGATGTCGATACCACGTTCATGCAGCAAATCTTCAACATTTCGAAGTGAAAGTGGAAAACGGATATACATCATCACCGCAAGGCGAATGATCTCAGGCGATGTTTTGAAATAACGGAAGGGGTTTGTCATTGAATGAAGCTACGAAATCACGATTCCACATTCAAGCCGTTTTCCTCTGACAATGCCCGTATGGCCAAAATGTCGCTAAAAACATCCCTGATACGCGGTCTCAGAAACTCCAAAACCCGCTAACCCCCGCAATGTCGGGGGGAATAAACGGAGCGTATAATTATATATATAAAACAAAGAGTTGGGTGGCGGAGAGACAGGGATTCGAACCCTGGGAACGCGCAAACGCTCAACGGTTTTCGAGACCGCCCCATTCGACCACTCTGGCACCTCTCCACATCGGGCGAGGCAAGCTAGCGGCCAGCGCCACAACTGGCAAGCGTGAAGGGCACGCAGGGCGCAGTCATTGCTTGTTTGCTCAAGTGTTCAAGGGGTGGGGTTTGCCAAGTGTTAACCCTGTACATTATGCGGCCTTTAAGGCTTCTTTGCTCTAATGACGGATCGGTATCAAGTGCATGGTGCCTTTGATATTTTAGGTTTGTATGTGATGAAGTTGAATTGGGCATGCCCACCGTTGCGCAGGTTTTTGGGGCGTTTTAGGCGTGCCAAAAAGGGCGCGACCGCAGTGGAATTCGCTCTGATTGCCTCACCATTTTTTTTCTTATTGTTTGCCATTGTGGAAATCACCATGGTGTTTTTTTACCTCTACGGCCCTGGATCAGGCCAGCATGGAGGTGGCCCGCAAGGTCCGCACGGGCGAATTTCAGACCGCCGGGGCGTCCACTTCGGATTTTGTTGACCAGGTTTGCGCCAAAATGAACAGCCTGATTGCCTGTAATGGCAATGTCAGTGTGGATATTCGCACATTCGAAGACTTTGGTGATGTCGTGGTCAATGACCCGATTGATGCAAATGGTAATCTGGACAAGGATGCCTTTGAGTTTGACCCGGGTGATGCAGGCGACATTGTTCTGGTACGGGTGTTTTACAGCTGGAAGCTGAGCACGCCGCTGATCGGTAATGTTTTTTCCAATCTTTCCGGTAACCGGCGCCTGATTGTGTCCTCGCTGGCGTTTCGCAATGAACCGTTCGGGGGTTGAGATGGGCACGCGACAAATCTGGCGCGCCTTAATGGCTCTGCGCAAAGCGGCAAAGCGCCTGCACCGTGATGAGCGCGGTGTTAGCGCCGTGGAATTTGCCCTGATTGCGCCGGTGATGATTGTGATCCTGTTTGGCGTGATTGAAATCAGCCAGCTATTTGCGGCGGATCGCAAGGTGACCCGCACCACCAGCACGGTGGCGGATCTGGTGGCGCAGGATGACATTATTACCGCCGATGAAATGACGGATATTTTTACGGCCTCCGGGGCGATTATGCAGCCCTATGACACTGCGGGTCTGCAAATGCGCGTAAGCAGTGTGGTGATGGATGACAAGGGCAAGGTCGCCGTGGACTGGAGCGAGGGCCGCAATATGTCACCGCGGGCCCCCGGTTCGGTGGTGAGTGTACCGGCAGGGATATTACAGACGAATACCAGCGTCATCATGGCCGAAGTCAGTTACAATTATACCTCGACGCTGGGTACGTTTTTATCGACGCCGATCAAGCTGGGGGAAACGTTTTATCTGCGTCCCCGTCGGGCGTTGAAAGTAAAGGGGCCATAAAGTCCGGGGGAGGGATGGTCGTAAAACGCACCGTCCCCAATGGCCCAAAATCCAGCCCCAAAATCAATTGCACTCCTATAAGCGCATTGGTCATAAAGGCCCCTTTGGCAGCCAGCAGGGCGGTGGGCGGATAATATCCTTCGTGAATTTTCAGGCCCAGATCCTGGGCCCTTGCCAGCACTCTGGCTCGCATGGTGCCGGGCAGCACAGCCCCGCCAAGCACCGGGGTGAACAGCGCCTTTTCATCCCACCAAAAGAGATTGGCGACACTGGCGCTGGCAAGGTTGCCATCGGTGTCCAGCATCACCACTTCTTTGCGGCTCTGGTGGCTCTTTTGGTGCAGGCGCGCGGCGACATTGTCGATATAAGACAGGGTTTTATGATGGCAGGAAACCGCATTGGCATTACGGCGGATCTGCGACAGGCCCAAAACGGGGGCAGCCTCATAACGGGGCAATCCATTGGCGATGGTTATCATCATCACCGGTTTTGGATGTGGTGGCAGGTCCAGCCCCCTTGGTCCCGTGCCTCGCGACAGGGTAAGTCGGGCCACGCCTTCTGCAATGCCATGGTTTTGCGTCAACGCATTCAAGCCTTGTAATACAGCGCCTTTTTCATAGGGGACCGGCAAGTGCAGGTATTTGGCAGAGGCGTAAAGGCGCGCCCAATGATCGTCAAAGTGACGGGGCCGCCCGTCCAGGATTTTGATGGTTTCAAACAGGCCATCCCCCAACAGGACGCCACGATCGGTGGCGGTAAATGCCGGTGTGTCTGCGGGGTATATCTGGTCATTGATCCAGATTTTGTTTGCCGGTTTTCTCATAGTGTGGCCCCGGCAGCGCGGGCCAGGGCGCGGGCCTTGTCCAGCATTTCCTGGGCCTCCATGGCCGGATCAGAGTCCGCCACTATGCCGCCCCCGGTCCGAAAGCGCAAATGGTTGCCATCCTGATCTTGGGTATGTTCTGCAGAGCGGATCAGCACATTAAACTCAGCCCGGCCATGGCTGCTGATATAGCCCAGCGAACCACAATAAGGCCCCCGGGCCGTGCCTTCCATCCGGGCGATGATTTCCATGGCCCGTATTTTGGGGGCGCCGGTTATAGAGCCTGCCGGAAAACAGGCGGCCAGAACATCAATTGCGGTTTTTCCATGATCCAATTGCCCTTCAACGGTCGAGACCAGATGGTGCACATTGGCAAAGGATTGCAAGGCACAGTGTTTGGAAACCTTGACCGAACCGGCCTTGCATACCCGCGATAAATCATTGCGCATCAGATCTACAATCATCAGGTTTTCAGAACGATCTTTGGGGCTGGCCAAAAGTTCCTGGGCCAGGGCCTGATCCGCCTGTGGATCTTTGGCCCGGGGGCGTGTTCCCTTGATGGGTGAGGTTTGCACCACGCCGTGTTCATCCAGAGAGAAGAACTGTTCGGGAGAATTAGAGATCAATACCTGATTGGCGGTGCGGCGAAAAAAGGCGCCATAGGGGGCGGGGCTTTGGGCACACAGGCGGCGATAATAGGAATACGCATCCTGATGCTGCCCAAGATCGATATGAAATCCCTGACTGATATTGGCCTGAAATATATCGCCGGCATGGATCAGCCCGATCACCTCTTGCACCTGATCCATGCATTGGGCACGGCTCAGCTGAAAATTGATGGCGGTTTCTTCTTTGGGCCTCAGGGGGGGCAAGGGGGCTTCGGTCAATTGTTCTGCAAACCGGTTGGCACTGGCCTTGTCGGGGCCAACCACCCAAAGTGACCGGGTGTGATGGTCAAAAAGTGCGGCACAAGCATAATAGCCAAAGGCCAGGTCTGGCCAGGGACCATTCCCGTGGCGGGGTACCCGGTCCAGCGCGGCCCCCAGCTCGTAACTGGCCAGACCTGCATAGCCGCCGACAAAGGGCAAGGGCGGTGCGTTTTCGATGGGCGGCAAGGGGGGCAGGGCGCTTAGCGCTTCTGGTCCGCTGCGCTCAAATACCTCATCTGGGTGGGCCAGAATGATGGACCATCGGCCATTTTTTTCATGGTCATATCCCGGTCCCAGCAACAGCGCATAAGGCGCTGTGCTAAGGGGCGCGAAGGCCGATAATGGCTCGCGCCAGGGCAAGGGTATGCAAACGCAAGTACGCGCCTTCACGGGACCAGAAGGGTGTCGCACAGGGCCTGCCGGTCAGCATCTGTTACCCCCAATGCATTTTCAAAATAGGCATCCAGCGGGCCGATCACCTCGAAGGCAGCGTGCAGAAAATCGGCCTCCACACCCAGCATGGGGCGCAGGGCCTGTGGTTCTACATTTTCGCCGGTCTGTTCGGAAATGCGCTTGGCGATCGAGGGCAATAATGCATCAATATCCACGGCCACATTGGTCAACAGATAATCTTCAAATGCTTGATCGTACTCTACGCCCACTGCCAACAGGATCAGGGCCGCCAAA
The DNA here is from genome assembly GCA_030949705.1 of Robiginitomaculum sp. Taxonomy (GTDB): domain Bacteria; phylum Pseudomonadota; class Alphaproteobacteria; order Caulobacterales; family Maricaulaceae; genus Robiginitomaculum_B. Next base: position 12,775 of record JAUZSF010000028.1, read on the forward strand.
ATGCCCGTGCGGTCCTTGCCGGCGGCGCAATGGATCAATACCGGGTCACCATGGCGCAATTGCTTGAAAACCTGGGAAAATATGTGCTGGTGGTGCGGCTCCATGGGAATGCGCTGATAGGCGCTGATCATATAGTCCTGCACTGATTTCACGCTGAGATTGCCTTCGCGCAAAAACTGTAAATGCGGGGCTTCATCATAGCCGCCATGGGCGGTTTCAAACACATGAACCGGGGCGGGGTCGGGCAGTATATTGGGCTCGCGTTTGCGCTCGCTGGGCTGGCGCAGATCGGCCAGGGTGTTCAGACCCAGGGCATTGATCTTGGCCTGATCAGCTTTGGTTGCCCGTGACAAATGTCCCGAACGAAAGAGCAGGCCGGTTTTGACCTTTTGCCCCCCCGGGGTCGTCCAGCCGCCAAAGTCGCGAAAATTGTGTACGCCTTCCAGCGCCATAAATCGTGGGTGGCTCATCGAAAGGGTGGCTCGTTAAAGGCGCGCAATTTGCGGCTGTGCAAGGCGTTGGTCACGTCGGTTTTCAAGATGTTGATGGTTTCAAGACCAATACGCAAATGCTCGTTGATGGAACGCTCATAGAAAATATTGGCCGCGCCGGGCAGTTTGATTTCGCCGTGTAATGGTTTGTCGGAAACACACAACAAGGTGCCATAGGGCACGCGAAGGCGAAAACCGTTGGCGGCTATGGTGGCCGATTCCATATCGACGGCGATGGCACGGGATTTGTTGAACAGGCGCGCTTCGGCGCTGTATCTGAGTTCCCAGTTGCGATCATCCTTGGTTACTACCGTGCCGGTGCGCAGGCGTGATTTGATCTTTTCGGGGCCCTCGCCGGAAACCCGCCCGGTGGCCACTTGCAAGGCGGTCTGGATTTCCGCCAGCGGCGGAATGGGAATTTCCAGTGGCAAACAGGTGTCCAGCACGTGATCGTCGCGCAAATACGCATGCGCCAACACATAATCGCCCAGGCGCTGGGATTGGCGCAGGCCGCCACAATGACCAATCATCAACCAGCATTGCGGGCGCAATACGGCCAGATGATCGGTGGCGGTTTTGGCATTGGATGGCCCCACGCCAATATTGACCAGGGTGACGCCGCGTCCGCCCGCGGTCTTCAGGTGATAGGCCGGCATTTGATATTTTCGCCATGGGGCCTCGCTAATGCGTTTAACCGCATCGGAGGTGTTTTTATCAATGGTGATAAAGCCGGCGGCCGAAAAAGAGCTGTATTCGCTGTCATCCTTTTGCACTTCATCCACCGCCCATTTGACGAACTCGTCCACATAACGGTGGTAATTGGTAAAGAGGATGAATTGCTGAAAATCTTCGTACGGCGTGCCGGTATAATGGCGCAGCCGAAACAGGGAATAATCTGTGCGGGGCGCATCAAACAGGGATAATGGCAAGGTCAGGCCGTCGTTTTCCATTTCTCCGTCGGCCAGCTCGTCACCTACCGAAACCAGGTCTGCATAGGGAAATACGCCGGCCAGTTCGCTGGGAGATGCCTTGCCCATATCCAGGTCCGCAGCCCCATCCAGCACATAGGAATACGGGATTTCCTGATCCGATGGGCCGATGCGGGTTTCCACATCATAATCAGTAAATAACAGCTCAAGCTGTTCAATCAGATAGCCGCGAAACAGTTCCGGGTTGGTAATGGTGGTGGCATAGATGCCGGCGGTCGAAAATTTGCCATAGCTGCGCGAAATATGGGGTGGTGGACCATCCGGGTTATAGATGATTTTCAGTTCCGGATAGGAAAAGGCCCCTTGGGTGCGCGCGGCATTATCGGGGATTTGACCATGTTCAAGATAGGCTTTGAGGGCAATGCGCAACCGTTCAACCGAAGCCGTATAATGCTTTGTCAGCGTATCAACGCATTGCGCGGCACGCTGTGCAGCCTCCGTTGATGACATACCCATATTCGCTCAATCTTCTTTTTTGACAAACGTAACCGCAAAATATGGTTTGCCTTCAAACAAATCCTTTGGCGGTTCCATGCCATCGATAATCTGAAAAACATGAGGCTGGATCCGGCCTTCCATGCGGTATCCGCGGGCCGCCATTTTAGAGCGGTGAAACTCCATGGCAGCTTCGGAAAAGCTTTTGGCCAAAATAGTTACGCGATCTGGCGTATCAGACATCGATATCTCCTCATTAGCCCGGTCACATGTTCCCGGGGGTGTCCTGTCTCTGTCTAACGCGGAACGTCTGCGCCGTGAAGGGCGCTGGGTGAGAAAGAGGCGGAAATGAAGAGGCCGGTTGGTTCAGGCGATGTGTTGCTTGGGTTCTTTGTGCCGGGCCCGTGAAACACTGGCGGCCCGGGCAATTGCTGTATAGAGCGCTCGTGGATCAATCGGCTTGGAGATATAATCATACATTCCAGCCGCCAGACAGGTTTCGCGGTCCCCCAGCATGGCATTGGCGGTCATGGCAATAATCGGCGTATCGGCATTCTGGCTGGTCCCGGCCCGCAGGGCCTTGGTCGCGGTCAAACCGTCCATAACGGGCATCTGGATGTCCATCAAGATGACATCGAATTGCGCAACCGCGGCCATTTTCAAGGCTTCTTCGCCATGGCCGGCCCAGGAAACTTCGCCGCCTACCGGGCGCAGGAAAGAGGCCAGAACTCTTTGATTAATGGGGTTATCTTCAACCGCCAATATGCGCACACCCTTGCTTAGGGCTTTGCCTTTGGCATTGCTTTGTGGTTTTTTCTGAACCTGTGCCGTGGCGGTTTGGGTATTCAGCATCAGGGTGAATATGGTGCCCACATTCGGCGTCGAGCGTACGGTAATATCACCCTTCATCAAATGAGCCAGTTGGCGCGAAATGGCCAGACCCAGTCCGGTGCCGCCAAAGCGGCGTGTGATTGAACCATCAGCCTGTTCGAAGGTGGAAAACAACCGGCCCTGCTCTTCTTCTGACATGCCGATGCCGGTATCGCGAACCTCGATAATAATTTGGGTGTCGCTGGTCGAGACTGATTTGGCGCTGACATTGATGGTCACTTCGCCCTGATCGGTAAATTTGGTGGCATTGGACAACAGGTTGAACAAAATCTGTCGAATGCGAACCGGATCACCTTTGATGGCCGAGGGCACGTCATCATCAATTTTGACCTGAAAATTCAGCCCCTTGTCTTCAATATTGGGGCGCCACAACCGTTCCAGCTTGCGCATGACATGACGAATATCAACATCGATATTTTCAACCTGCAATTTGCCGGCTTCGATTTTGCTCAAATCCAGAATATCATTCAGAACCGACATCAAAACGTCGCCGGCATCCAGCAGGGTTTTGACATTTTCGCTCTGTTCATCATCCAGATCAGATTTGGCCAGCAAGCCAGCCATGCCCAGCACCGCATTCATTGGCGTGCGCAACTCATGGCTCATCATTGCCAAAAATTCGGACTTGGCCTTGTTGGCCTCTTCGGCGGCCCGTCTTGCCGCTTCGGCCCGGCGTTGCATGGCCTTGTTCTGGGTGACATCACATAACGAGATCATCATGCCATCGCCGTCTACGGGGCCAAATCTGGCTTCGAATACCTTTTCTGATGGCAGTTGAAATTCCAGCATGCCCTTTTTGTGCTGGCGGACCAACTGGGTTTTTTGCTCGATCGTATCGGCGGAATTGCCCGGGAAAAGATATTCTGCAAATTGGGAAAATGACATTGAAATCAAATCGGTATTGCTGTCAATGCCCAAAAATTCAATGGCCTGATTATTGATTTTGGTAACCTTACCACCGGAATCAAATATAATGATGCCTTGCGGAATGTTATCCAGAACGGCGTGCAAATACGCACGGTGGGTATTCGACTCTGAGGGGTTAAATTGTGCGTTCACAGGTTTCCATCCACCATAATAGTCCGGTCGTTTCTCGATCGGTTCATTTGCTTTTGGTCATTATGCCCTGCTTGCACTGAATAAGCGGTTAACTCCGCCGATTACGGTATTCCCGTCCGGTTTTGCCCGGTTTCTGCACCCTGCAGACATTGAATACGAAGGCAAGCTGTGGTCTATGGAAGCTTGTTTTGACGGAGCCATTGACCATGCGCATCATTGTCGGCATTGCCGGAGCCAGCGGCGTAATTTACGGGATCAGATTGCTGGAATACTTAAAGGCCATGCCGGATGTGCAAACCCATCTGGTGCTGACCAAAACTGCCCGGATGAACATTCCGATCGAGACTGACTGGACCGTCAAGAACGTTGAGGCATTGGCGGATAAAACCTATCATAATAATGATTTGGGGGCCGCCATTGCCAGTGGATCCTATAAAACCGATGGCATGATTGTGGCCGCTTGCGCCATGAAAACCCTTTCTGCCATTGCCAATTCCTATGCCGATGACCTGCTGGTGCGGGCCGCCGATGTGGTGCTCAAGGAACGCCGCCCCCTGGTGCTGATGCCTCGCGAAACCCCGCTTCATGCCGGGCATTGCGAATTGCTGAGCAAGGTTTGTGCGCTGGGGGCCATTGTCGCGCCGCCCATGCCGGCCATGTATATCCGCCCGCAAAGCGTGGATGATCTGGTGGATCATGCGGTGGGGCGGATACTGGACCAGTTTGGTCTGGAGGCTCCGGATATGCAGCGTTGGGACGGCATTGCCAGTGCGCGCAATCGTCTATGAGCAAGCCTGAACCCGTGTCCGTTCCCTCCCTAAAGGTCACGCCGCTTTCTTTGCCGGGATTGACCCTGCTGGTGCCAAAACGCCATGGCGATGCGCGCGGTTATTTCAGCGAAACCTATAACCGTCGGACCTTTGAGAGTGCCGGCCTGAACGCGGATTTTGTACAGGATAACCAGTCCCTGTCCGCCCAGGCGGGTACGCTGCGGGGGCTGCATTTCCAGATCCCGCCCTTTGCGCAAATCAAGCTGATCCGGGTGCTTCGCGGTGCCATTTGGGATGTCTGCGTAGATATCCGCCATGGCTCCCCCACCTTTGGCCAGCAGGTTGGGGTGACCTTAAGCGCCCAGAACGGACACCAGCTTTGGGTGCCCGAAGGTTTCGCCCACGGGTTTTGCACGCTGGAATCCGATACCGAGGTGCTCTACAAGGTCTCGCAATATTACGCCCCGGACCATGATAAGGGGCTGGCCTGGGATGACCCGGCTTTGGGCATTGACTGGCCGCTGCAAAATGGTGTCACGCCGGTTCTTTCTGACAAGGATCAGGCCCATCCGCCCTTATCGGCGCTGCCAACCTTTTTCGAATATTCCCCAAAAGATCAATGACCCAACAGCCGTCATTGCTGGTCATTGGCCGCACGGGACAGCTGGCCCGGGCGCTGATGCAGGCCGGTGGTGATCATGTTACAGCTCTTGGACGCCCGGAGGTCGATCTTACCAATACAGACAGCATAAAGGCGGCGTTGGCGCAGTATCGGCCCGCTTTGGTCATCAATGCGGCGGCCTATACGGCGGTGGATGCCGCCGAAAGGGACGAGGCCGCGGCGCAGGCGCTCAATACCACCGGCCCGGCCAATTTGGCTGCACTTTGCGCTAAGCGGGACGTGCCACTGATCCATATTTCCACCGACTATGTTTTTGATGGGGCCCGCGATCAGTCTTACCGGGAAGAGGATGTGCCATCCCCTTTGGGGGTATATGGGCGCACCAAACGGGCCGGTGAAGAGGCCGTTTGCCAGCATAATCCGCGGCACATCATTGTGCGTACCGCCTGGGTGCACAGTCCCATTGGCAAAAACTTTGTCAAAACCATGCTGCATCTGGCCCGCGATCGCGATGATATCCGTGTGGTGGATGACCAATATGGCAACCCCACCTATGCGCCCCATCTGGCGGCGGCCCTGTTGCAAATGGCAACCCACATCCTCGGCGATGAGGACTTTACCGGCTGGGGCATTTATCACCTTGCCGGAACCGGCCGTACCAATTGGGCAGACTTTGCCAAAGAGGTCTTTGCGACCTCGGCTGCCCTGGGTGGCCCCCATGCCAGCGTAACGCCAATCCCCAGTGCGGAATATCCAACCCCGGCGCCGCGCCCGGCCAATTCCTGCCTGCAATGTGACAAAGCCTATAAAGCTTTTGGTATCACCATGGCGAACTGGCGCGAAGGGGCCAAAACCTGTGTACAGGCTCTATTGGCACAGGCCTAAATTACCCCATTTTATCGCGCCGTTTCCGAGGGGGGATAACGTCACTGTATCCCCGCTTATCTGAGGGACACATAGGGGTAAAAAGGGATAAATGAGGGACATTTCAGGGTCTGTTATGTAAACTTTAGGGCTGATAAGGGGTAAGAGCGGGCATGCCGAGGGGTAAGAGGTGACCTTCTTTGACCCTCAAGTTAGCTATGCGGGGGATTTCTCCCTCTCCCTGGGGAGAGGGCCGGGGTGAGGGGCTTGTGAAGCAAAGATAGAGCACTTTCTTTAAGCTCCTGATCCCTCACCTTATTCCTCTCCCACCCGGGAGAGGAAAGAGATTGTTTCTATGCCGGGGCCACGGCTTGGACATGGTGGATAAAAAACCTTGTCCCACAACGGTGTGGCTAAGGTATAGTGTCGCCTGTCATTGCCGGGCTTGTCCCGGCAATCTAGAACAGGAGTAACGCAGAACTGGATATCCCGGATAAACCGGGTAATGACAGAAGTGGCTCCCCTCACCCTGAGCCTGTCGAAGGAGGAAGCGCCTGAACGCGTTGATGACCGGACATTTCTTGCAAAGTGCAAGGCCGCCGTTTATGCACAGCCAACAGATGAGGGATGAGTATGGCAATTTTTGAACTGGATGGCGTATCGGCCATCACGCCCCCTGAGGGGCAATACTGGGTGGCCCCCAATGCCAATCTGATTGGCAAGGTAGAGCTTAAATCCGAGGCTTCGGTCTGGTTTAATGTGGTGGCGCGCGGTGATAATGAACTGATCCGTATTGGGGCACGCTCCAATGTTCAGGATGGCAGTGTGATGCACACCGATATGGGCTTTCCGCTGACCATCGGGGAGGATGTAACCATCGGGCATATGGCCATGTTGCATGGCTGTACCATTGGCAATACCTCTCTGATCGGTATTGGGGCGACGGTGTTGAACGGGGCGCGCATTGGCAACAATTCGCTGGTCGGGGCCCATGCGTTGGTTACCGAGGGCAAGGAATTTCCGGATAATTCCCTGATTGTCGGCACCCCGGCCCGGGTGGTGCGCACTTTGGGGGATGATGATGTGGCCATGTTGAAGGCGTCGGCGGATCATTATGTGCAAAACTGGAAACGTTATGCGTCGGGGCTGAAAGAGGCTTTATAAGCCGCGAGTCATCAGCACATAGAGCATCAGACGGGCAAGCAGGCTGGCCAACAGGGTCACCCACAGGTGCTTGCCCATCAACCACCCCGCTCCCAGTCCCACAGCGGCGGCCAGAGCAGAAATCAGCATAAAGCCCATCAGGTTAAAAACGCCCAGCCCCAGCCAGAACATCACCGACAGGCCATAGGATACCAAAACCGCCACCAGCAAATGGGTGATAAAGGGCGCGTTTTTGGCCTTGCTCATTCGCTTTCCTGCCAGAATTGGCGGATGCGATTGTCCGTATCTTGCCCCACATTAAACCAGGCCGAACTGCCCTTGGTGGCGTCGGCAATGAAAAGGGAATCTTCGGCCTCCAAGACCTGGGACATGGCATTGCGCAAGGTGGCGGCGCTGGCATGGGCGCTCAGCAGCCAGACATCGGGCATGGCTTCGATGGCAATGCCAAAACCGCTTAGGGTTTCGATAAAAGCGGGGCGGGAGATTTCGCTGATTCTGGCAAAAACAACAAAGCGGCGCGCTTGTGCGGGGGTGCTTTGTACCGTCTTGTCCGGGGAAGTGAGCGGCAAAAACGAGGCAAAAAAATCATCCTCACCAGCGCTTTGAAACGGACCGTCTTTGTTCTGGCTGACCATAGAGCGGCGGTTCAGACGACCTTCGCTGGCAAAGGTGCGCAGGCGCGCTTCGTTATATGGCCCGTAAACAGTCTCTTTGACCTTGATAAACCAGACCGGGTCGCCCATGGGGTCCATACTCACGATTTTACTCTCCTTGTGCGCTCTGTTCGTCTTCGGTGAAGCGTAACACAGGGGGGAGTTTAAAGACCACGTCTTCGCGGGCCGTGACCTGATTTTTAACAGTAATATCAAAGCGGTTTTTTAGGGATTTCAACAAATCCGTGACCAGGGTTTCCGGTGCCGAGGCGCCGGCGGAAATTCCCAGTGTGGAGACATCATCCAACCAGTCCAGTGCCACATCGTCAGCGCTTTCGATCAAACGGGCTCTGGCGGCACCAGCGCGACGGGCCACTTCGACCAGCCGCATGGAATTGGAGGAATTGGGCGCACCAATGACCAGTACCAACTCGCATTTGGGGGCAATGGCCTTGACCGCGGTTTGCCGGTTGGTGGTGGCATAGCAAATGTCTTCGCGGTGGGGGGCGGCAATTTTGCTGAAACGAGTTTGCAGCGCGGCCACAATGTCGGCGGTGTCATCCACGCTGAGCGTGGTCTGGGTGACAAAGGCCAGCTTGTCTGCATCCTCGGGTTCAAAGGCCGCTACATCATCGCAGGTTTCGATCAGGGTCACCGCCCCTTTGGGCAATTGGCCCATGGTGCCGATCACTTCGGGGTGGCCCCGGTGCCCGATGAGGAGAACATGTCGACCCACACTGTGATGGCGTTCGGCCTCCACATGCACTTTGGATACCAGCGGACAGGTGGCATCCACATAAATCAGTTGGCGGCGTATCGCTTCGCGGGGCACGGATTTGGGAACGCCGTGGGCAGAAAACACCACCGGGCGGTCGCCGGGGCATTCGTCCAGTTCATCAATGAAGACCGCCCCCAGACGTTCCAGATGTTTGACCACATGACGATTATGAACAATTTCATGGCGCACATAGACCGGGGCACCAAACTTTTGGATGGCGCGTTCTACGATCTGGATGGCCCGGTCCACCCCGGCACAAAACCCCCGCGGTGCTGCAAGCAGGATGGTTAAAGGACGAGGAGAGGGCTGGCGTGCATCTGTATCAGGCATGAATTGCAGATATCTTTCGTTGCCGTTGGCGTCGCGACGGTCTATCAAACCCTGCGCTTTGGTCAACGGCCAGGGCCTAGTCCAGACCCCAGGGTTTAGTCCAGACCCTAACTATATGGGAAGTTTACCGTTCATGTCACGATCACAAACGCTGCTGTTGCTCCTCGCCCTTCCGCTTGTCCTTTCCGGTTGCAAGACCGTTAGCAAGACCTTTGAAGAAAAGAAAAATATTGGCCCGTGTCCGGCGGCGCTGGTCCTGTGGGATGCAGCCCGCAAGGTCGAAATCCATGGTGCAGAAAAGTATAACAATGTTGGCTTTACCGCCGAAATCCTGGGCACGCGGTCGTTCTGTAAATATTTCGATGACCGTCCGATTACGGCTGATTTGAAAATCGATATGGCCTTTGGGCGTGGCCCGGCGGCGGTTGGCGATACCAAGGAATACAAATATTTTATTGCCGTGGTCAGGAAAGATATGGCGGTGATCGACAAACAGTTTTTTTCGGTAAAGGTACATTTCAAACCCGGTCAATCGATTGTCAGGCGTTCAGAGAAGTTCAGCAAAATTGTCATCCCGCGGGCCAAGGAAAACACTTCGGGCTCCAATTTCGAAATTATTGTCGGGCTGGAACTGACACCACAGGAATTGGCCTTTGCCCGTTCGGGCAAGCGGTTCCGGATCCATTAAGGCAAAGAGTTCTTATCCATGGCTGCACTTGCACAAAAGCTGAGCACCCGTCTGGGGGCGGCCTTTGCCGCTCATGGCCTGCCTGAACATCTGGGACAGGTGCAGGGCTCGGACCGCCCCGACCTGGCCCCGTTTCAATGCAATGGTGCACTGGCGGCGGCTCGGCTGGCCAAAAAGAACCCCCGCGATATTGCCGCCCAGATTGCCGCTGATCTGGATGGGGATCCGTTGATCGCCAGTACCAGTATTGCCGGGCCGGGATTTTTGAACCTCATCCCCTCTGCGGCGGCGTATGCGGATCAGGCCAATGCCCTGATGGATGATGCGCGCACCGGTGCGGGCGCGGTGCAAACACCGGAAAAACTGGTGATCGATTTTGGCGGTCCCAATGTGGCCAAGCCCATGCATGTGGGCCATTTGCGCTCGTCCGTCATTGGCGATGCACTGCAACGGCTGGGGCGCTTTGTTGGCCATGAGGTGATCAGCGATATTCATTTGGGCGATTGGGGTCTGCAAATGGGACATCTGATCACCCAGTTGCAGGATGAACAGCCGGACCTTTGCTATTTTGACGAAAGGTATAGCGGCCCCTGGCCCACCGAGCCGCCGGTAAATATCGACGATCTGTCGCGCATGTATCCTGCCGCCGCTGCCGCCGCCAAGGCCGACGAGGCGCGCATGAAGCGTTCGCGCCGGGCCACCGCCGAGCTGCAGGCCGGGCGCGAGGGGTATCTGGTGCTTCTGCGTCATTTTATTGCCGTTTCGCGCAAAGCCCTGGAACAGGATTTTGACGCTTTGGGCGTGCATTTTGATCTGTGGAAGGGCGAATCGGACGTCAACCCGCTGATCCCGGCCATGATCGAGGATTTTAAAAAACGCGGCGTGACCGAAGAAAGCCAGGGCGCGCTGATCATCCGGGTAGCCCGCGAAGATGACAAAAAGGAACAGCCGCCGCTGATCCTGGTCTCCTCCGAAGGTTCGGCGCTGTACGGCACCACGGATCTGGCGACCATTGTTGATCGCAACCAGAATATCGGCCAGGACCGCATTCTCTATGTGGTGGACCAGCGCCAGAGCCAGCATTTCGAACAGGTGTTTCGTGCCGCCGCCAAGGCGGGCCTGATGGCCGAAGATCGGCTGGAACATATCGGCTTTGGTACGGTCAATGGCAAGGATGGCAAGCCGTTCAAGACCCGCGAAGGGGGTGTGATGCGGCTCTCTGATCTCATGACCATGGCCAAAACCGCGGCGCGGGCGCGCATGGACGAAGCCGGCATCGGGCAGGATATGGACGAAGCGACCCGCAGCGATGTCGCCCGCATGGTCGGCCTGGCGGCGATCAAATTTGCCGATCTGCGCAATCAGCGTCTGACGAATTATGTGTTTGATATGGACCGTTTTACCGCCTTTGAGGGCAAGACCGGGCCATATCTTCTTTATGCCGCCGTGCGGATCAAATCCATTTTGCGCAAGGCCGCTGACAAGGGCCTGTCGGGGGGCAAAATCCTGCCCCACAGCGCCGAAGAAAAGGCGTTGGTTCTGGCGCTGGATGGCTTTGATGGCGCAGTGCATGGTGCCTGGTCCAAACGTGCGCCGCATATTTTGTGCGAACACGTATTTGAACTGGCCCAGGCCTTTTCACGTTTTTATGCGGCCTGCCCGATCCTGCCCGAAAAAGACGACGCCATTCGGGCCTCGCGCCTCAGCCTCGCTGAACTCACCCTGCGCCAGCTTGAAACCGCGCTTGGCCTTTTGGGCCTGGAAACCCCGGAACGGATGTAGCCGCTCACCCCTTGCGGTTGATATTGACCTGATGGGGGTAGGGGATGGAGATGCCGCCCGCGTCAAAGGCTTCTTTGACGTTTTTCATGGCGTCGTGGTACACGCCCCAATAATCGCCCGCATCGCACCAGACCTTGGTGACAATATCCACCGACGAGCCGCCATGGGCGGCTACCCCGGTGAAAATCTCCGGGTCTTTGTGCACGCGGGTATCGGCGCGCAGGGTGTCCTGAATAATGCGCATCGCCTTGCCGATATCGTCGCCATAATCAATGGAAAAGGTGAAATCCACCCGCCGTGTGCCGTTCACCGAATAATTGGTGATGACGCTGCCCCAGGCGCTGCCATTGGGCACGATGATGCGTTTATTGTCGCCGGTGGCCAAAATGGTGGTAAAAAGATTGATGTCTTTTACCGATCCGGCCTGGCCGGCAATCTCGACAAAATCTCCCAAAGAATAGGGCCGGAAGAATATGATCATCACCCCGGCGGCGAGGTTGGATAACGTGCCTTGCAGCGCCAGACCGATGGCCAGGGTGGCCGCACCAAGGGCGGCAACCAGGGAGGTGGTCTCCACCCCAAAGCGGTCCAGTACCGCGATCAGCACTATGGCCATAATGCCGTAATAGGCGAGCGACGAGAAGAAATTGCCCAGCGTCGTGTCAATGCGTTTGCTTTTTTGGGCGGCCCTTTGCGCGGCGCGGCGTACGGTGCTGGCCACCATCATGCCAACGATAAAGATCAAAGCGGCCAGCACCACACTGGTACCTGCCTCAATGGCGCGCTGCCATAAGGCGCTAATGGCTTCGGCGTTCAGTAGATCCTGAGCGTTCATCCTTTTCCCCTGTGATTTCCATGGTGATTCTAGTGGATTTTTAAATTTTGAATAGCGTCAGGTCTTGCGCAAGAATAAAACTTTTGCGGCCCCATAGGTGCGATTATCCAGCACCGCCCAGCCGGGCGTTTGTGGCTCTTCATCGGCGGCGCATTCAAAAACCGCCAGCGTATTTTCGGCAAGCCATCCCCCCTTGATCAGCTCGGCCAGCGCCTTTTCCCCCAGCCCCTGATGATAGGGCGGATCAAGAAATACCAGATCAAAGACATCGCCCAGCGGGGCCGGTTTTTTGCCAAGGTCCGTGGCGTCGCGCCGGTGAATGCGGGTGGTGCCAAAAAGCCCAAGGCTTTCGATATTATCGCGCAATACCCCCCGCGCGGTGGCATGGGTTTCCACGAACAGACAGAACGCGGCCCCCCGGGAAAGGGCCTCAAAGCCCAGTGCGCCGGATCCGGCAAACAGGTCAATCACCCGAGCGCCGGATAATGTGCACCAGTCATTGTGATCCAGAATATTAAAGATGGATTCGCGGGTGCGCGCCGCCGTGGGCCGGGTATTTTTGCCCGGCGGTGTTGCCAGCACACGGCCCCGATATTCTCCGCCGCCAATACGCATTATTTGCTTTTCGGCAACATGCCGCCTAATTGCTCGCGCATTTGCTTGGGCCGCACCTCATCCACCGCGCCGCGGGCCAGATTACCCAGAATAAATGGGCCATAGGAAATGCGGATCAGCCGATTGACCTTCAAATTCAGGGTTTCCAGCGCCCGGCGCACTTCGCGATTGCGGCCCTCTTTCAGGCGCACCTCGATCCACGCATTATCGCCTTTTACGCTCTCGATTTTGGCCTCAATGGGGCCGCTGCGCCGCCCGTCCAGCATCACGCCCTTTTTCAGCCGGTCCAACTGATCCTGTGTTACCCGGCCCCAGGCGCGCACCCGGTATCGTCGGGTCCAGCCGGTCTTGGGCAGCTCCAGCGTGCGGGCCAGCCCCCCGTCATTGGTCAGCAATAATAAACCTTCGGAGTTCAGATCCAGCCGCCCGACCGAGATCACCCGGGGCATGGTTTCGGGCAGGCGCTCAAACACCGTGGGCCGGTCCTGTTCGTCCATGTGGCTGGTGATCAGGCCCAGGGGCTTGTGATAACGCCACAAACGCGGCGCGGGCGGGGTGCCCACCGTCTCGCCATCAACGCGGATGTCCTCGGACCCATCGACCAGAAAGGCCGGGGTGGTCAGCACCATGCCATCCACACTGACCCGGCCCGCCTCGATCAGGCGTTCGGCTTCGCGGCGCGAGGCAATCCCGGCGCGGGCAATATATTTAGCGATCCGCATTTTATCGGTGTTTTGTGGCTTGGCGTTCACTTGACGGCCCTTCTATGACATCGGATCAATAGATATGGATACAGAGAAACTTGATCTGCGCTTAATGTCACGCACCTTACAGCTTGCGCAAGGGGCAAAAACGGCTGGCGAAGTACCGGTCGGCGCGCTGATCTATGATCCGGCGCGTGAAACCATCATTGCCGAAGCGGCCAATGCGCCCATTGCCAGCCATGACCCCACCGCGCATGCCGAAATTCTGGCCATGCGTGCGGCGGGCGAACGCCTTGGCAATTACCGCCTTGGGGGATTGTGGCTCTATGTATCGCTGGAGCCCTGCGCCATGTGCGCCGGCGCGGTTGCGCATGCGCGTATTGAACGGCTGATCTTTGGGGCCAGCGATCCAAAGGGCGGGGCGGTCATATCCGGCACCCGGTTTTTTGACCAACCTACCTGCCATTGGAAACCGCAAGTGACGGAGGGCATTTTGGCCGATGAAAGTGCAGGTCTCCTGAAGGCGTTTTTCCGGGAAAGAAGAAAATAGGCGCAAGTTTATTGAGACGCTGCCAGCGCCCTGAAAAAGGCCAACCCCTCGGGTGAGGACCAGTGGGCTTCGCCATCCACGGCCCCGCCACTGAAAGTTGCATACGGTATGCCGCCGGGGGCGTAGATAATGCTGTATGGCAGGCCAATGTGATCTGGGGGCATGCCAACCTCGGTCAGAAAGGCGCGGATTTCTTCCTTGTTTCTGGGCATGATCAGGGCAAGGGTTTGCACACCGCGTTCATCAAAAATGGCCCGGGCGCTTTGCAGGGTGTCACGACCCAATGTATCCGCATTGACGGTAAAGAACTTGATTGGCGCATCGGCCAGCGCGTTGGCGGTGGCATCAATATCGGGCAGTTCTGAAATACAGGGCAGACACCAGCTGGCCCACAGATTGATCACCGTCCAGCCTTCTTTGGCGGCGTCCAACCCCTCGCCTCCAGTAACATGAGAGCTGGAAATCCATTTGGCTGTTTTGGCTGGTTCAAACAAGGTAATTTCGTCTGGTGGATTGGGAATGCCTTGGGGAAGCTCAACAGGGACCGGGGGCGCATTGTCTTCGAATGTTGCAATGATCATTGATGCAGGCTTATCCCCGACCTGGCGCCATAAAGAAATAAAGGCGGCGCGTTTTTCTTTGTCTTGCAGGCCGGTAATGACGTCGTTTGGCAACAGGGTCTGGGAGGTATCCACATTGTTCTGTGTGGAAGGGGTCGTCTTCCTACCCAGATAAAAGCCCCCAAGAAGAAGTATAAAAGCTGCCGCAATGGCAATATAAATTTTCATAAAACCTGCACCTGTTTATTATATACGTATCTCAGGCATTATATAATCAATCCAAATCAGTTTAAGGATAAGGTATGCCTGTAATTTACATTGATGATGAATGTAAATGTGGCGCTGATGGGGTGGTTATGTGTTCTGAATATGGCATTTGGGGCTATTGCCCGTTGGGGGGCTTTCGCCTAACGATTGCACAGGGCATATACGTTGCGACCCGGAGAGACAGAATATGCAATTAATGGCAGCCAGTGCGGATGATCTTCTGGTGGTTTCGGCATTGGTACAGGACGGCATCGCCCGCATTCGTGATTTACAACGCGAAGCGGCGGCGCGGCGTTTTACCATTGGGCTGAACCGGTTTC
Source organism: Robiginitomaculum sp. (assembly GCA_030949705.1). Taxonomy (GTDB): domain Bacteria; phylum Pseudomonadota; class Alphaproteobacteria; order Caulobacterales; family Maricaulaceae; genus Robiginitomaculum_B. The sequence goes on from JAUZSF010000028.1 coordinate 28,142, forward strand.
GCTGGGAAGTGGTAAGCGAGGGCAAACAGCCCGCCCGCGTGCGCTCTGGTCTGATGATCGAGGGGGTCAATGCGGTGCGTACGCAAAACCTCAACCGGGGGAACCCGGATGCGGTGGTGGATATCTTATCGTTGGAATTTACCCCGGACGAGGACAATCCGCCGGCGGGAACTTTACGCGTTTTTCTGGCCGGTGGCGGCCTGATTGAACTGGATGTGGAATGCATAGACGTCACTCTGGCGGACGTCAGCAAGACCTGGGGAACCCGGCGGGTGCCGGACCACGAGATCGATGACTGAGGGGCGCAAAGACCGCATTGCCAAATTGCATTTGGACGAGCGGTCCCTGTCGGCACTGTCGGCGGATTCAGAGCACGAGCGCCGGGTGGCCATTTTTGATCTGCTGGAAGAAAACACCTTTCGCCCCGTCGGCGCGCCGGATGGGCCCTATGCGGTGGACCTCTCCATTGTGGATCGCAAGCTGGTGTTTGATATTGCCGTACTGGATGGCCCGCCGGTGCGCCGTCTGATTTTGTCGCTGACCCCGTTTCGGCGCATTGTGCGCGACTATTTCATGATCTGCGAAAGCTATTATGATGCCATTCGCACGGCCGCCCCGGCACAGATCGAGGCCATCGATATGGGTCGGCGGGGGATTCACAATGAAGGCTCTGAATTGCTGGAAGAGCGCTTGAAAGACAAAGTGGAAATGGATTTTGATACGGCGCGCAGGCTGTTCACCCTGATCAGCGCCCTGCACGTAAGAAACTAGAGACCGATCATTATGACCAAGACGCCTACGCCCAAATCCGTGCTGTTTTCCTGCACCATGAACTCCATCCGCTCACCCATGGCGGCGGCGCTGTTGCGGCGGCGCTTTGGTACCGCTATCGGCGCCGATTCCTGTGGTGTTTATGAAGGCTATCTGGATCCCTTTATGGTGCAGGTGATGGAGGAATGGGGCGTGGATCTGGCGGATCACGAGCCCAAAAGCTTTTCCCATCTGGCCCCGTCCAGCTTTGATCTGGTGATTGTGCTGACCCGTGATGCCGAGGAAAATGCCCGCGAGTTTCTCAAAGACAGTGCCGTGGCGCTGGAGTTCTGGGACACCCCAAACCCGACCGACGAAATGTTTGGTCCGCGGGATTTGCGTATTCAGGCCTATCGGGATTGCCGTAATTTTCTAGATAAAAAAATTGCCGCGCGTTTTGGTCCGGCGAAATAACTAAAACAACACCCGCGGGTTCATGATATTGTCCGGGTCCAGCGCGGTTTTGATGGCGCGCATCATGGCCATTTCCACATCAGTTTTTTGCGCCCGCAAGGGTTCATTTTTCATAATGCCAATGCCGTGTTCGGCCGATATGGAGCCACCAAGGGCCAGGGTTCGATCGTAAATCATGGCGGTGATGGTGGGCGCAAGGGCCAAAAACTGATCGCCGCTCATGGCGCGCGGCTGCAAGATATTAAAATGCACATTGCCATCGCCCACATGGCCAAAGGCAAAGACGCGGCAATCCGGGGCAAGGCGTTCGGCCTCCTTTGAAGCCGTCTCAATAAAATCGGCCATGGCCGAGACCGGTACGGATATGTCGTGCTTGAGGGCCGCCCCTTCGCCCTTTTGCGCCGCCGAGAGGGATTCACGCAAGTGTAAAAAATCCTCTGCCTGGCTGTCTGACTGGGCGATGGCGGCATCGCTGATCAGGCCGCTCTGCATGGCCTCGCCAAGGACGCTTTCCAGTTCGGTTTTGGCCGCCGGTGCGGTGAAAAATCCAAATTCGGCCAGCACATGCCAGGGGCTGGAACCGGGCAGAGGCGCGCGGGTGCCGGGGATGTTTTTGATGGCATAATCCACGGCGATCTGGCTGACCAGTTCGAACTTGCCAAGGGCGTCACCATAATGGGCGCGCAAATATGCCAACAGGGCGATGGCGTCCTTAACGGTGTCGAGCATGCACCAGATGGTGCGCCGGATGGGGGGCACGGGGTATAGTTTTAAAACCGCGGCGGTGATGATGCCCAGCGTGCCTTCGGCCCCGATAAAAAGCTGTTTCAGGTCATAACCGCTATTATCCTTGCGCAAGCCTTTTAGCGTGCTCAGCGCCGTGCCCTTGGGGGTGATGACCTCCAGCCCCAGACACAGATCCCGGGCGGTGCCATAGCGCAAAACCTCCATGCCGCCGGCATTGGTGGAGAGCACGCCGCCAATGGTGGCACTGCCTTCGCTGGCAATTGACAAGGGGAAAAGCAGGCCTTCTTTTCGGGCTGCCGCCTTGGCCGTGCTGAGGGTCATGCCGGCCTCAACGGTCAGGGTGGCATTTTGCGTATCCAGATCGCGCAGGCGGTTCAGGCGCTGTGTGCTGACCAGCACTTCGCCCTTTGGAATTTGTGCGCCCACCAGGCCGGTATTGCCGCCCTGGGGGGTGATGGCAATCTGGCTCGCGGCGCAATAGGCCACCAGTTTTGCGCATTGCTCTGCACTGTCCGGCAAGGCCAATAACGGTGTTGTGCCGGTCCAGCGATCACGCCATTCCTGCAAATAGGGCACTAGGTCATCATCACTGTCTTTCCAGCCCTTGGGGCCAAGCAGGGTTTTGATCTGGTCAATATGATGGGCGGCCAAGGTCATGGGCGCGGCCAGGTCTTCATGATGGCATCACGGGCCAGGTCGCCCTGGCGCAGGATTTTAATGTCATCATTGCTGACATCCACCAGGGTAGAGGCAATGCCGCGCTGGCACGGGCCGTCGTCAAGGCAGATGGCCGCGCCGGCGCGAATATCGGGTGCAATATCTTTGGCCTTCGTGGGGGCGGGGGCCCCGGCGCGATTGGCACTGGGGGCGGCCAGCGCGCCACCAAATTGCGAAATCAGTGCCCGGGTGCTTTCATGATCCGGTACCCGCAGGCCGACGGTTTTACCGCCCGCCAGTACCAGCGGGCACAAGGGCGCATCGGCTTTGAGCGGCACAATCAGGGTCAATGGCCCCGGCCAGAATGCCTCGGCAAGATTTTGTGCCCGTTCGTCAAATTTTCCATAACGCCTTGCCATGCAAAGATCGGCAACCAACAGGCTGAAGGGCTGGTTATGGGGGCGCTCTTTTAAGGCATATAGGCGCTTTATGGCGATGGCATTGCTGGCATCGGCGGCCAGCCCGTAAACGGTTTCTGTGGGCACAATGATTACTCCACCATTGCGCAAGGCGATCAAGGCGTCGGACGGGGTATGGGCAGGGGGTTGGTATATGGCCATCACTGGCGCATTAGAACGCCTTGCGGGCCTCGCCTCAAGAGGCTTTGCGCCGGGTGGCATTTAGGGACAGTTTTACCTGTACCGCGCGGTCCACATATTCGGCACCGGGATCGGCATTCGCCCCTATGCCAAAATCCAGCCGGTCCAGCACCGCCGCGCCTTCGGCATGGGCGTGATCCCCGGTGATTTGCAATTCGAAGGGAAAGGATACCGGCAGACTCAGCCCGCGCAGGCTAAGCTGTCCATCAATGACATAACTGCCATTTTGGATGGCGCGGACGTCTTTGCTTTCAAAAACGGCGGCACGTTTGCCGGCTATATCAAACCAGTCTGCCTCGGGCAGGGCGGTGTCATAGGTGGCATCACCGGTATGGGCGGAACCAAGATCAATAACCGCCATGATATGCGCCTCATCTATATCCGCCGGGTCCAGCGATATGTCAGCGTTCCAGCGTGTGAATTTTCCCTCAACGGTGTTGCCCGCATGGTTAAAGGTAAAACTCAGCAAGCTGGTATCCGGATCGACGATCCAATTGCCGCTCTGCTCTGTAGTGGTGCTGGCCGCTGGTGCCGGGGCGGCATTGCCGGGCGTATTGCCCAACAGGGCGATCAACACAAACAAAACCAGGGTGCCGCCAAAAACCAGTGCTGCCCCGCGGGGTTTTCGTGATGGCGGTTGCACCTCGCCCAATTTGGGCAGCATGCGGGCCATGGCATTATCCTTGTCCATATATTGGTGTTTTAGAGCGGCGCCGATATGCAGGGCCAGCAAGCCCATGGTGCCAAAGGCCAGGATTTCGTGCACTTCGTGCAGATCGCCGACAATGGCTTTTTTCTGCTCCACGGCCATTTGCGCCAGAAACCAGATATGCGGCCAGTTAAACAGCATCAGAAACATGGTGGGAATGTTTTTGGGTGATGCCGAAACCATCATCCAGCCGGACAGGGGGATGGCGAGGATGAGTACAAAAAAGGTAAGGTGGGTCGCCTTTGCCAGGAATTTTTCCCAAGGCTTCATCGTATCGGGCAAAGGCGGCGGCGGGTTCAGCGCCCGCCAGCCAACACTGGCCAGCGATAAAAACAACACCATCAGGCCAAAACTTTTATGCATTTGATAAACGGCAACCTGGATGGCCTTGGGGGTATCCTCCATAAACAGGCCTACCGGCACCAGGGCAATAATAAAGCCGGCAATCAGCCAGTGCAGGGTGATGGCGACGCGATTGTAACGCTCCATTGTACTCAGTCCTTTGGTTTTATGAATTCGGCTTCGATGATGATCTGAACCTCATCACCAACAATTTTGGGAGCATAGGTATTAAACCCCCAATCGGATCGTTTGATGGTGGTTTTGGCGGAAAATCCCAGCGTGGGAACCCCGGCAAAGGGGCGTTTTTCATGGCTGCCATCCAGAGTAACCTCCAGGGTCACCGGTTTGGTCACCCCCAGAAAGTTCAAATCCCCGGTGACGGTCCCGGTGTGATCTCCGGTCAGGGTGATGCTGGTGGCGGTGAAGGTGATTTTGGGAAAGGCGCCCGCATTGAACCATTTGGCATCATTGGCCAATACCTTGTCGAAATCCTCTTTTTCCGGATAGGGGTAATCGGTGCGCACCGATGCTGGGTTGATCGTGGCACTCAGGGTGCTTTTTTCCGGATGAGCTGCATCAAAGTTCAGATCAATATCAAAATCGGTAAAGCGCGCAGTATAATAGGCCAGCCCCATATGCTGCACTTTCCAGGTCAGGCTGGCATGGGTTTTGTCCATTTCATAAGTGCCGTTGAACACCGAAGACATGGCCGGGGCATTGTTGGCCGCCAGGGCAAAGGCCGGGCTGGCAAGAGACAGGCTGGCCGCCAGAATCAGGGTTTTCATGTCATTTTCCTTTTGTGGAATGGTATGGGGGATTTCATGTTTTTAGAAACTCGGCCTCGATATGCACCATAATCTCATCACCAACCCCGAAGGCTGACCAGGCGTTTGCCCCAAAGGCCTGGCGGGAAAAATGACCATCAGCGGAAAACCCGATGACCTGTGCACCACGCAATGGGTCGTGTGCAGTGCCGTTAAAATGTACATTGAGTGTGATCGGTTGCGACACCCCGCGCAAGGTCAAAATACCAGTTACCTCGCCGTTTTGCGGCCCGGTGCGGGTGATGGTGGTTGAGACAAAGCGAATTTGCGGATGGGCGCTGGCATCCAACAGGTTTTTGGTGGCCGCCAGCTTGCGGTCAAAATCCGCCATGCCGGTATTGATCGATGCGGTTTCAATGACCACGCTGAGATGGCTTTGTTCCGGGCTATCCGGGTTGAAATCCAGGGTTGCATCAAAATCATCAAAGCGGGCGGTAAACAGGGAAAGCCCACCACCATGGCTAAGGCGTAAAATCAGGCTGGCATGATTTTTATCCAGGGTATAGTCACCCCTTGGAGCGGCGGCGGGCAGCGGGTCCGGGGTGGCGACACATCCGGTCAGCCACAGGCAAAGAGCAATACTGAGCATAAAGGCACGCATAAACCACTCTACCGCAATTTGTGTTCAAACTGAACCACACATGCATCACGATCCATTGAGAAATCATTTGAAATGCCAACAAAAAAGAGGGCTGGTGCGCAAGGCACCAGCCCTTTTTAGGTCGGTCAATGAGGGGCGTTTCCTCCCCGAAAACGCCGAACGAAGCGCCTAGCGCTCCATCTGATTACATCTTTGGCGGTCAGGGGCGCAGAGTCAAGTCTCTGGCCGTTATTGATCGTTTTGCACGGCGTCTTGCACCAAAGTCACCAAGACGCCCGGGGGCCACTGGTTTGCGCCGGGCGTCCTTCGCGCCATTCCTTATTGTCCTTGATCTGTCCGGACATTTGCTGCCCCAGCACCAGATTTTTTACCGTCACCTCGCCTTTGGTGCGCTCATCCTCGCCGACAATGACCACGGCGGGGGCACCGCGTTTGTCGGCGTATTTCATTTGCGCCTTCATGCCGCTGCCGCCCATATACACTTCGGCGCGAATGCCGGCGGCGCGCAATTCGGATGCCATGGCGAAATAGCTGGCCATCTGGTCGGCCTCCAGCGCCAACACCACCACCGGGCCATCGGCCTTACCGCCCAGGCGACCAAGGGCGTGCAAAGCGGCGGCAAAGCGCGACACCCCAAAGGAAAAGCCGGTGGCGGGTACGGGCTGGCCTCGAAAGCGGGCAATCAAATCGTCATAACGCCCGCCGCCGCCTGCCGAGCCAAAGCGCGCTGGCTCGCCCTTGTCGTTCACCGTTTCAATGCGCAAATCGGCCTCAAACACCGGGCCGGTATAATAGCCAAGCCCGCGCACGATGGAGGGATCAATCATGGCCCGCCCATCATCATAACCGGCGGCCTGCAACAGATCGGCAATGGCGCGCAGCTCGTCCATACCGTCCTTGCCAATGCTCGATACCCCCATCAGAGGATCAAGGGCGCTTAGCGTCTTGTCCAGCGAATCGGTCCCCGCCCGGGTAAAGGCCAGAACGGCCTCTATACCCCTGGCATCGAGGCCAGCGCCTTGGGTAAAATCGCCGGACTCATCCTTGCGCCCCTTGCCCAAAAGGTAGGCCACGGCATCCGGGCCAAGGCGGTCCAGCTTGTCGATAGCGCGCAACACCCGCAGAAGTTGCACCGCCCCTTCATCGGTTTCCGGCACGCCAATGCCGCCAAGCACCGCGTCCAGCAATTTGCGATTATTGATGCGGATGACATATTCACCGCGCGCCAGCCCTGCTGCATCCATCACATCGGCGGCCAGCATGATCATTTCCGCATCCGCCGCGGCGCCGGGGGCGCCCACAGTATCGGCATCAACTTGAATAAATTCGCGAAACCGCCCCGGCCCCGGCTTTTCATTGCGCCAGACCGGCCCCACGGCAAAACGGCGCAAGGGCTTGGGCAGCGGGTCATAATTTTCGGCGACAAAGCGCGCCAAGGGGGCGGTCAGATCATAGCGCAGGGCCATCCACTGCTCATCATCATCGGTGAAGGCAAACACCCCTTCATTGGGACGGTCATCGTCGGGCAAAAACTTGCCCAGACAGTCTGCATATTCCAGCGCCGAGGTCGAAAGCGCCTCAAAGCCGTGGGCGTGATATACTCCGGCGGCCGCCGCAATCAGCGCATTTTCCGCATTGGCCAGCGCGCCAAAACGATCCTCAAAGCCTTTGGGGCGACGAGCTTTGGGGCGAAAGGTTTTTGTCTTTTTCTGCGTCATGGTTTTGCAATTCGTTCAATAAGGGCTGCGGTGGAAGGGTCCATACCCTGTGTGGTGCTTTTCTCAAGATGGCTTAGCACCTCCACGGCCACATGCTTGCCCAATTCCACCCCCCATTGATCAAACGGGTTGATGCCGCACAGCACCGCCTGGGCAACCGTTTCGTGTTCGTAAAAGGCCAGCAAGGCACCCAAAGAGAAGGGGGACAGGGCATCCATCAGCAAAATGGTTGAAGGGCGATTGCCGGGAAAGTGTTTATAGGGCGCCTCCTTGGGCGCGGGCGCGCCGCTCATCAAGGCGCGGGCCTGGGCCAGCATGTTGGCCAATACGCCCCGGTGATGGCCAGGGTTATGTTCCTGATCCTGGGTAAAGCCGATAAAGTCCACGGGCACCGGGTCTGGCCCCTGGTGTAATTGTTGAAAAAACGCGTGCTGGGCATTGGTGCCTTCGGCCCCGAAAATCACCGGCGAAGCCACCAGATCCGCTGGCGTGCCATCGGCGCGCACGCTCTTGCCGTTTGATTCCATGATCAATTGTTGCAAATAAGCGGGCAGCAAAGACAATCGCGCCGCATACGGCACAATGGCCCGCGCTTTCATATTTAGGAAATTACGGTTCCAGAACTGAATGAGGCCGGACAAGAGCGGCGCGTTTTGTGCCACCGGTGTGTTCAACGCATGATCATCCATGGCCGCCGCCCCGGCCAGCATGTCTTCAAAGGCATCTTCTTTTAATGTCGCCATGACGCTAAGCCCCACCGAGGACCAGAGCGAATAGCGCCCGCCCACCCAGTCATGCATGGCAAAGACGTTTTCATCCTGAATGCCAAAATCGGCGGTGGCGGCCAAATTGGTGGAAACCGCTGCCATGTGCAGCGTCGGGGCGTCTTCGCCCAGATGCTGCACCAGCCAGGCCCGCGCCACCCGGGCATTGGCCAGGGTTTCCGCCGTTGAGAAGGATTTGGAAACGACGATCACCAAGGTGGTTTCAGGATCACAACCGCTAAGGGCGTCATTAATATCTGCCGCATCCAGATTGGCGGCAAAGCGCACATCCATGCCGGGCGCGTGATAACGCTTTAGCGCCTGCATCAACAGGCGCGGCCCCAGGTCCGACCCACCAATGCCGATATGTACCAGCGTGCGAAGGGCGCGCCCAGTTACGCCTTGGCGTTTTCCACCGCGAATATCATTGGCAAAGGCGCGCAGGCGGGCGCGCTCTTTGGCAATCGTGTTGGAGATATTGGTGCCAAGGGCCTGAAAATTTTCATCCTCGGGGGCGCGCAAAGCCATATGCTGGGCGGCGCGGTGCTCGGTTGTGTTGACCGCCTCGCCAGCGCGCATGGCGTCAAAAAACTCGCCAAGATTTTGCGCCTCTGCATAGGCAAGAAGCGCATCAAGGGTTTTTTCGTCAACCTTTTGTTTTGAAAAATCAGCGTATAGCCCGGGGGCCTGAATGCTCAGGCGCTCTAGGCGCTGTGGTTCGTCATCAAAAAGCCTTATCAGGGATAAAGATGACGAGGTCGCTGCCAGTTCGGATAATGTATTGATGATGGTTTTTTCAGACATATGCCCTTTTTGCCCGCCGGGCCGCGCAATGCAAGGGCTGTCCCGGCGGTGGCCGCGGTTTTTCGGGTGGCAAAGACGCTTTGGTGCATTTCTGGTGCTGGCCTTTATGGGCATTGGCGGGCTGGCCAGTGCCACCGATATATTAGCTGACTTTCAGGCCTTTGATGCCGAGGCACAGGCCTTGCAGGTTTTGTCTGAACAGGCGGCCAAGAAAGCCAGTGCACATCCCTTTGCTCCGCCCGAAGGCTTTGCGCTTTCTGGTGAATTTGCCCGCCGTATTGATGCTTTCAGTACCCATGCTGCGGCGCTGAGCGCGCGGATTGATGCCATGGGCGGGCCCAAGGATTTGCGCTGTATTTACCGGGGCATGGCCGAGGATGCCAAAAAGCGCCTGACGGCATTGCATCATGCCAAAAATGCCGGCGAACAGGCGGCGGTGCTCAAGGATATGGACGCGCTTTTCATGGATGCCAGCGAGATCACCCCAAAGGACAAGGCCGCCTTTGCTGATCGTCATGATGGTGATGGTGGCCAGTGTCAGGCCGCCCCGGATCAGGTGATTAAAAGTCTGCCATAAAGAGAGGTCAGGTCGCCCCGATGGTGGATAAAATAAGTGCAGCGGCGGCCAGTGCCGCCGCCAGAACAAAGCGCAGTAACATCAGCATTTGACGATGTGTCGGTCCATGCATAAAGGCATGCTCTCACACCCTCTCCACCCTGACCATGCGGCGCATTAACGCGCCAAAAAGTGTGGTTATTTCCGCTTGATGGCGTTGATGACCATGCCTTCGCTCAAGATCTGCGGCAATACCTGTGGTTCCTTTTGGTCCGGATGATAAACCAGATACAGCGGCACCCCGGCGCGGCCATGTTTGGCCAGCTCGCGGGCGATATCATCATTGCGGTTGGTCCAGTCGCCGACCACATATACGGCATCTGCTTTTTTAAAGGCGCGCTGGACCTTTTTGCTGGATAGCGCCAACCGCTCATTGACCTGACAGGTGACGCACCAGTCGGCGGTGAAATCCACAAAGACCACATGATCTTCGGCCAGCAGAGTTTGCACAATGGTGGGGCTCCAGACCTGTGGCTCCAGACCGCTGGCATCCTTGCCGTTCAGGCCGGACCAGAGCACCCAGACGGTGGCCAGCATGGCGATGGCGGCCGCTATTTTGCCGGCCCGTTCGCCCTTGGCGGCCCAGATGGCAAAGGCGATCAGGGTCATCGCGGCCAGCACCGCGGCCACGCCAATGGAGCCGGCTTGTCCATCCAATACCCAGACCAGCCAGACGGCGGCGGCAAACATGGGAAAGGCCATTAACTGGCTAAAACGCACCATCCAGTCGCCGGGTTTGGGAAGCAGGCGTAACAGGGATGGGAAAAAACTAAGGGCGAAAAACGGCGCGGCAAAGCCAAGGCCCAGCGCGGCAAACACCGCCAGCGTTACGCCCGCGCCTTGCGTCAGGGTGAAGCCCAGGGCAAAGCCCATGGCCGGGGCGGTGCAGGGCGAGGCCACCACAACGGCCAATACGCCGGTAAAAAATGCACCGGAATTGCCGCCAGACTGGGTCAGCTCGCTGCCCAGTCCCATAAAGCGGCCGCCAAAATGCATAAAGCCCAACAGCATCAGGCCCAGCACAAAGAAGAGAAGCGCCAGCGCCGCCACAAAGGGCGGAGATTGCAATTGAAAACCCCAACCGATTTGCTGGCCCGAGGCCTTCAGCGCAATCAACAGCCCGCCAAGGGCAAGGAAGGACACCATGACGCCAACCAGAAACAGAACCCCATGGCGGCGAATTTCGGCGGCTTCCTCATGAGCGCGTTTCACAAAGCCCATGGCCTTCATCGAGAGCACCGGGAACACGCACGGCATCAGGTTCAAAATCACCCCGCCAATGAAGGCAAACAGCAGGGCTTGCAACAAGGCTCCCGGGCCAGTGGCGGCGGGTTTGGCACCGGGCGGGGTGTCTGCGCCGGTCTCTGCCGGGGCGGGGCCGGGCTGTATGGTCAGGGAAATGGCTTTGCCATCAACGGTCAAAATGCCCTCTATCGGGTCATTCAAGCCCCGTTTGGCGCGAAAGCCGGGCTTGGTCCACAGGGTGAATCCATTGGTCCCGCGGGATAATAATTGCGGCTCTGCATGGCGTACCGCGCCGGTATCCACGGGGAAAAAGTAAGCGGTTTTGGCTTTGCCAAGGCCCGGTCCGGCAAAGTTGTAGGTCAGGGTTTCGCCCTTCAGGGCCGCGCCGGTCATGATGCTGTCATCAGGTTTGGCGGTTTCAGCCAACGCCTTTTGCGCAATCTTGCTCCAGACAGGACTGGGCACGGTTTGCGCCCCGGTCTGCACACTGAAAGAAAACTGCCCGTCCTCGGGAATGCAGATATCTTCGCAGACCAGCCAGGTGATATGGGCGGCAAAGTTCAAGGTCTGTCCGGGGGGCAGGTCCGCCGTGGTCCGGATCGGGACGACATAAACCGCCTCGTCCTTATAGCCATAATTGATCAGGGGGCCGAGGGCGATGGTCTGGGGTACCGGCCAGATGATGTCCCCCGCGGTGACGCCTTCAGGCAGGGTCCAATTGATCCGTGTCGGCTCGCCCGCATCGCCGGGGTTCAGCCAATAGGTGTGCCAGTGTTTGCGTATGTCCATTTTCAGGACGGCATTGAACGTTTCACCCGGCGCGATAGTGGTAACATCGGCCTCTAATCGGGCGGCGACATTATCGGTTTTGGCGGTGCTGGCATTGGCTTGCCCATAACCCAGAAGTAAAAGGGCAAGGGCCATAAGGGGGGCCAGAAATATACGCATGGTGTGCTCCGAAACTATCGCTTATGGCCCTATAACGCTTATACGTTAACATAGGCAGTGCCCCTCGCGTACTTGTGACGAGGTTGTGTTCAGGTCTTTACCAGTTCTCCCGCCAAGGCGCGCTCGATCAGGGAAATGGTTTCCGCCACTCCGTAAATGGCAATGAAGGAGCCAAAACGCGGTCCCTGTTTTTGGCCCAACAGCACTTCGTAAAGGGTGCCAAACCAGGCCCGCAGAGGCTCAAATTCATGATCCTTGCCCACGGCAAAGACCAGATTTTGCAGCTCTTTGGCATCGGTTTCATCGACATTTTCACCAAGGCGTGCCGCCAGATCGGATAGCGCCGCGCGCTCTTTCTCGTCGGGGGCGCGATAGGTTTTATGGGGTTTTACAAAGTCCTGATAATAGCGAATGGCATAGCCCACCAGGCGATCCAGCAGGGGGTGTGTATCGGCAGAGGCCTCGGGGGCGTAGCGCGAAATAAAGCCCCACAGGGTTTCTTTCTCGGCGGCATTGGCAGCACTGACCAGATTGAGCAATAGGGCGAAGGTAACCGGCATGTCCACCGCGGGCACATCGCCTTCATGGATATGCCAGACCGGATTGGCCATTTGCTGGGCCTCGTCCTGCGAAGGAAAAGCGGCCAGGTGCTGCAGATATTCATCCACGGTTTTGGGGATCACATCGAAATACAGCTTTTTGGCCACTCGGGGCTTTTGAAACTGATACAGAGAAAGGCTTTCTGCGGGGGCGTAGGCCAGCCATTCTTCCACCGAAATGCCATTGCCCTTGGACTTGGAAATCTTTTCGCCCTTCTCGTCCAAAAACAGTTCGTACACATACTGGGTGGGTGGACGCACCCCCAGAATTTTACAGATTTTGGAATAGATCGGCGCATTGTCCTGATGATCTTTGCCGAACATTTCAAAATCCACGCCCAATGCTGCCCAGCGCATGCCAAAATCGGGCTTCCATTGCAATTTGGCGTGGCCGCCGGTGACCGGGATGGTGGTCTCCGTCCCGTCCTCATCATCAAAGGTGATGGTGCCGTCCTGGGCGTTGACGCTTTTCATCGGCACATACAGCACCTTGCCGGTTTTGGGTGAGATGGGCAAAAACGGGCTGTAGGTGGCCTGACGCTCGGCCCCCAAAGTAGGCAGCATCACTGCCATGATCTCATCAAATTTTTCCAACGCCCGTAGCAGCATGGCATCATAGGCACCGGATTTATAAAGCTCGGTCGCCGAGAGGAATTCATACTCAAAACCAAAGCCGTCCAGAAAGGCGCGCAGGCGCGCATTATTATGGTGCGCAAAGCTCTCATATTCATTGGAAAACGGGTCTGGCACCGCGCTTAGCGGCTTGCCCAGATGGGTGGCCAGGGTTTCCTGATTGGGCACGTTGGAGGGCACTTTGCGCATGCCATCCATATCGTCCGAAACACAGATCATCCGGGTGGGGATTTGATGATTGGTCAGCACATGAAAGGCATGACGCACCATGGAGGTGCGCACCACTTCGCCAAAGGTGCCGATATGGGGCAGGCCCGAGGGGCCATAACCGGTTTCAAATACCACGGGACCGTCTTTGGGCTTGCCGGCCTTTTCCATTTGCTCAAGGCGTTTATAGAGGGCGCGAGCCTGTTCAAAGGGCCAGGCCTTGGCGGAAAGGGCAAGTTCGTTCAGCTGCATCATGACGATCTCCAAAAGTCATGCGCTGGGTACCATGCCGCGCGGGTGGGTCAAGCGCCGGTGCCTAATTATGACATTCGCCAAAGCGTGCATTCTCTTGCGCCAGGGTTTGTGCCAATGGCGGCAGGCCCATTTGGGCGCGTCGTTCGTCTACCCGTTCCGGGTCTTCGGTGACATCGGCAACCCAGCGGCCCTCCTCGCACAGGGATTTGGTGCCATAACGCTGTGGTTTGCCGCGGGCCCGGGCCACGATGTCATAAAGATGCGCATAACGGCGGCCATCAAACTGGCCGGCCAAGGCCCGCGGTTCAATCGCGGCCAGCACCTGTTCCTGGAAATCCAGATCATGATTGGCATGCAATACAATCAGCCAGGCATCCTGTTCGGCGGCACGGCCGATTTTGTTGACATCAAACCATGTTTTGCCGTTCAGCAGTCTTTTCAGCTCCGCTAAATGCTCGGCATCCATTTGATCAACAAAGGCACCGGCATGTAACAGTACCAGCATGGCCTGCGCAGAAGGAATGCCTTCTTGATTGCGGGTTTGTTTTTCAAATAATGCCCGGGCCGCCCGGTCCTTTGCCGCCATTTCCCCCAATTTTCCCACAATATAATCAATATCTTGAACGTTGCGGGTAAAGGTTTCCATAGAGGCCTTCGCGGCCTCCCTGGCGCTTTGCCATTCCGGTAATGAATTTGCCAGCCGGGCAGCAATGATGCCCTGTCCAACACGCTTGCGTAAAACCTGAAGGCGACCGCTGTCAGCCGGTGCTGAATTTTCGACCCATTGCGCCAGATCTTCAAATGCCTTTTTGCCGGCATCGCCTTTGGCGTACAGTAAAGCGCCATAATCAAACTGGGCGGCGTCTTCCATGGTCATGCCCGTTGGCGCAAGAAGCGCATTAATTTGCGATAATGCCTGCTGTTCAGCATCTTCGCCGGGTTGAGCTTTGTCGGCTATCGGGAATTTATAACTCCAATAATCACTGGCCGCTTTGGCGCGGTTGATCCCGGCCAGAATTTGGGAATCATTTTGAGTTTCCAGCCGGGCAATGGCGGCGCGGCCCGGGCGGCCAAGTTCAAAATACAAAAAGCCATAATCAAATTTCTCAGGTGGCGTTTTGCCGTTGATCAGTCGCATTTCCTGATTCTTGGCCGAGACGACAACCGGATCCAAAAACGGCGTATGCATCAGTACCAGCGTGGCAATCCATACCAGCGCCATGGCGGTGTTGAGCTTGGCCACCGGCGGCATCCACACGCTGAGGCGTTTGGTGAAAAACTCACTGACAAGCCCGATAAGCAAGAGCAAGGTATAGGCCGCCGTCAGTGTCAGCGCGATCAGGGCAATCATCCTGGGTGGGGTCAGGCCATAGGCATCGACCCGCATCCACAGGGCCATTGCGGCGGCTACGGCATAGATTGGCAAGATGGCCAGTGCCACCCAGGAAAACCCGCGCAGCCAGTTTGGGGGCTTGCGCACCCCATCCTGATAAACGCCATTAAAAATCAGTTCGGAAATCAATGCCAGCGCCAGCAATAGACCCGTTGGGGTGAGGGGGACTTTTTCAAGACTGTCCACACCGCCGCTCAGCAGTCCCAAGGCAAACACCAGCGAGAACAGGGCGGCCAACGGCAGGCCGATCCGGCAGCCAATCAGCAAGATACTGCGCACCGCCTCACCCAGTTTTTCATTACTGCGCGCCAAGCCGCCTGCCAGCGCCGCGGCGGCACCGCCAAGGGGCAGCAAAAAGGCCGGGCTGTGCACAATCTTGGCGGTCCAATCCATGTCAAAGGCCTTGAACGCGGCACCCCAAAGCGCCACAAAAAGGACCGCCGCCAGTCCGACACCACCGGCAATCAGGCCATCGGCCAGAAGGCTGGCCCCGGATTGCCACAAGGCCTTATAGGGCCAAAAAAGGCGACGTTCGCGCAGGCTGGCCCGGGCAAAGGCGCTGAGCAGAAAGACCAGCAAGGGTGCCCCCACCACCATCCAGAAGACAAAGCTGTTGGCGCCGGGCTTGATGCCAATAGGAATGAACTGAAAGGTCAGGGCCGTGATCAATAGGGCTTGGAGCAGAATAAAACCAAACCGAACAAACGTATTTTCCAAACGCCAGATCAGGGTAAATCCAATGGCAAGGGAAAGCACAAAGGCAGCCAAAGTGGGTTTTTGCAGATCCGTGATAACGTCATGCCCGAAAATGAACCATAAGGCGGCCCCGCAAAGCGCACCGATGATGGCCAGCACCAGATATTCTATTCCCCCAAAGGGCTGGCGTGAGGCGGTTTCTCTTTTCTGATCTGTCATGGCCTGCGTCCTGACACCTTGTCCCAGAGGTACAGAGTATCGGATGCAAACGGGTGTGTCATGGGGCAACAAGGCGGCGTTTTGATGATTTCTGTCCAGTTTGCCTTTATCGGCGTTTGTTTTTTATGGCTGTTTTGATGGTTTTCCCAAAGGCCCGGTCCCGGTTTCGACGTTCGCTCTGGGTTGAGGTATTCAACGCCTCCTCGGTGGCCAGCTTTTTCCAGCGCTTATAGCGTTCTGCCTCCAGATCGCCTTTTTCCAGCGCCGCCAATACGGCACAGCCGGGTTCGGCCTCGTGCTGGCAATCATTGAATTTGCACTGGCCTTGCAGGTCAAGAATATCGGCAAAAACCGTTTCAATGCCGGCTTTGACATCGGTTAATTGCAATTCGCGCATGCCCGGTGTGTCGATGATCCAGCCGCCGCCCGGCAGGCGATACAAGGTGCGCCCCGACGTGGTGTGCCGCCCTTTGGCATCGTCTTCGCGAATGCCCTGTGTGGTGATTTTCCGGGTGCCGGACAAGGTATTGATCAGGGTGGATTTGCCCACCCCGGACGAACCGATCATGGCCACGGTCTGGCCCTTGGCGCACCAGGGGGCCAGATGCTCAATGCATTTCGGATCGCGGGCGTTCAGGGCTTCAACCAACAAACCTGGCGATAATTTTGCCGCGGCCTGTACATAGTCTTGCGCGTTATCTACCTGGTCGGCCTTGGTGATGGTGACCACCGGGGTGACATCGGCCTCGCGGGCCATCACCAGATACCGCTCCAGCCGGGCAATGTTAAAATCCTGATTACAGGAGGTGACGATAAACAAAGTATCAATGTTGGCGGCGATGAGCTGTGACTTGTTCTGGGTGCCGGCGGCCCGGCGTTGGAACAGACTTTTGCGTTGCAGGCGCTGAAAGGGGTGCAAGGTGTCCGGGTCCAGCAGCAGCCAGTCGCCAACGGTGGCGTTATCTGGATTGCCGTTTTCATCTGAAAAATAGGGCGGGACTTTCTTAGCAAGATCGGGGCCGGCCACTTCCAGCGCATTGCGGTGCACCGCAATGACCCGTACCGCCACGGCCTTTGAAAAGTCATCCGGATCAAGTTGAGCGCTGAAAAAAGGATTCCAGCCATAAGCGGCCAGATCGTCTAGGTGAATTGTCATAAAGTCCTAACCTGCTGACCGTGAGTGTATGGCCATTTATGGTCCCGAACAAGCGCGGCCGTCTGGATAGGGTGATCGGAATCAGTCTATCAAATGCGCGGGAGAGTGATCATGCAGGCTTATCTGGATTTATTGCGCGACGTTTATGACCACGGGGTAGAGCGCAGCGATCGTACCGGCGTGGGGACGCGCGGCGTGTTTGGCCGGCAAATCCGTTTTGATCTGGGGGCCGGTTTCCCGGTGCTGACCACCAAAAAACTGCATCTGAAATCCATCGTGCACGAGCTTTTGTGGTTTTTACAAGGCAGCACCAATGTGGCCTATCTGCGTGATAACGGCGTGCGTATCTGGGATGACTGGGCCGACGAAAATGGTGAACTGGGCCCGGTGTATGGCAAGCAATGGCGTTCTTGGGCCGCCCCGGATGGGCGCGTGATCGACCAGATCAGCAAGGCCATCGCCCAGATTCGTGATAATCCGTACTCGCGGCGCATTATGGTTTCGGCTTGGAACCCCGCCGATGTGGATGATATGGCGCTGCCGCCTTGCCATTGCCTGTTTCAGTTTTTTGTCGCGGACGGCAAGCTGTCCTGCCAGCTTTATCAGCGTTCGGCCGATATTTTTCTGGGCGTGCCGTTTAATATTGCTTCCTATGCGCTGCTGACCATGATGATGGCCCAGGTGACGGGCCTCAAGGCTGGCGAATTTGTGCACAGTTTTGGTGATTTGCATCTTTATCTCAATCATCTGGACCAGGCTGCCGAGCAATTATCGCGCACGCCCCGGGCTCTGCCCACCATGGCTCTGAACCCGGACGTGCATAATCTTTTTGATTTCACCTATGACGATTTTGAACTGAGAGGGTATGAGCCGCACGACCATATTGCCGCCAAGGTCGCAGTTTAACCTTTTATCATTATAGGGCCGACACCAATACGATACCCCACCAGCGCCCATATGGGATAAGTTCGCACTATCCCCATCCCCAAACCCGCCGTGTCATCCCGGCCCCCGAGCCGGGATCCAGCCCTGAGTATCAACGCGCATGGGCTTTTTAGATGGATCCTCCGATCAAGTCGGAGGATGACGACAAGAGAAACGGATGAACTTATCCCCCACATAGCGTCATCAAGGGTCCATAAGGGGCAAGCCTTACCCCTCGGCCACCCTGTTTTACCCCATAAATGCCCCTTAACCGCGCAAAACCGACCCTGAAACGCTCCTCATTTACCCCTGATTACCCCTAGAAAAGACGGGGATAAAACCAAAAAAACCCCCGCCGTAAAGGCGAGGGTTATAATGGTTCTATTTGGATGTGAATTAGCGCGGGGGCATGCGAGCGCCAGCATCCAGCCGAATGTTTTCGGCATTGATGTAATCGTTTTCAACGAGGCAGGCAGCAAACTCGCCATATTCTTCGGGGCGGCCAAAGCGCGCCGGGAATTGTACATGAGAGCGCAGGCTGTCTTTGACCTCGGGGGGCAGGCTTTCATAGATCGGGGTGTCGAAAAAAACCCGGCAGAATAACGTTACAGCGTATACCTTCGCGGGCCAGATCCCGGGCAATGGGCAGCGTCATGCCGACAATGCCGCCCTTGGAGGCCGAATAGGCCACCTGGCCGATCTGGCCGTCTTGGGCCGCCACCGAAGCGGTGTTGACGATCACGCCGCGTCCCGAATCACCCAGCGGGTCCAGGGTCATCATCCCGGCGGCGGATTTGGACAGGCACATGAACGTGCCGACCAGATTGATATTGATCACCAATTGGAAATCCTGGATGGGGTGCGCCTTGATTTCCCCGGTTTTACGGTTGCGCCCGGCGGTTTTGGCGGCCCAGCCAATGCCGGCGCAATTGATCATAATGCGTTCTTGCCCATGTTTTTCACGGGCCAGCGCAAAGCCGGCATCGACGCTGGCCTCGTCGGCCACATTAACCTTGGCAAACGCGCCGCCGATTTCACCGGCGACCTTTTGACCGCGCTCTTCATTCAGGTCAAACAGGGTAACCTTGGCCCCTTTGGCCGCCAAAACCCGGGCGGTGGCTTCGCCCAGCCCGGAGGCGCCGCCGGTAACAATAGCGGAAATTTCTGAATTGATTTTCATAACTGTGCCTTCTCTTTGCCGTAATCAATTGGTCATATCGGGGACATATCCTGATGGACCCTATGGAGGCATGTTATCGCAATGACCGAAGAACCCAACAGCCTTGATGCAGGTTTTGAGGCCGAAATGATTAAAAATCTGCCGTTGGTGCTGGAAACGCCAAAACGGCGGCCGCCGCGCCGGTTCTGGCCAAAGTTCTGGGCGACCTTGGGCAAAATTCCCTTTTCCGAGGAACTGGGCGCCGCCTATTATTGCGCCACCGATGGGCAAACCCCAACCCGGGTCAAAGGCGTGCTGTTTGCGGCGCTGGCCTATTTTGTGCTGCCCACCGATCTGATCCCGGATTTCATTGCCGGGCTTGGCTTTACCGATGATGCCACGGTACTGGCTACGGCCATGGGCATGGTCAGTGTGCATATCAAACCTCATCACAGTGAAGCAGCGCGCGCCTTGTTGCGTCGCCCGGTCAAGGTCAGCACAGATTGAGCGCGCCCTTTGCCCTGGCCCTGCATGGCGGTGCCGGGCCGATCCGCAATTCGGACCAGTCTCGCGAAGAAGCCAATATGGGCGCGCTTCTGGATGAAGGCCGCGTCATGCTGGCCAAGGGGGCGGATGCTGTCGAGGTGGTGGTGACGATGATCCGTGGTCTGGAAGAGGCCGGCTATTACATTGCCGGCAAAGGGGCCGCGCCCAATCGCGATGGGGTGTTCGAACTGGATGCTGCCATTATGGATGGCAAAAAACGCCGTGCCGGGGCGGTGTGCGCCCTCTCTGGCTTTCGTTCTCCCATTACCGCCGCCCGCGCGGTGATGGACAAAACGCCCCATGTGTTGCTGGCCGGGGCCGGGGCGGCCCGGTTTTGTGCCGAAGCCGGTCTGGAGCCTGTGGACGATCCGCAATCCTATTACACACCGGCAGTTCGCTCGCAGGCCGCTACCGATGCGCTCAGTCATGGCACCGTGGGGTGTGTGGCGCTGGACCGCGCCGGGGCCTTGTGCGCCGGAACGTCCACCGGCGGGGTGTTGAACAAAATGCCGGGCCGGGTGGGCGATACGCCACTGATCGGGGCCGGCACCTGGGCGGATGAACGTGTGGCCATTTCGTGTACCGGACAGGGTGAATATTTCATCCGGGCTGCCGCCGCCGCCGATGTGTCAGCGCGCATGAAATATGCGGGGATGAGTGTGGATGCCGCCGCCGCCGGGGCGCTGGCCGATATGGAACGCCAGGGCGGCGATGGCGGTTTGATTGCGGTGGATGCGGCGGGACGGATCGCCATGCCGTTCATTTCCCACGGCATGCGCCGGGCGGCCTGTGACGGGGCGGGAAATATCACCGTTATGGTGTTTCGTTAAGGCTGGGTTAAGCCAGCATAGGCTTTTATAGAGCGCTTGAAGGATGGATTATGCGCCCGTTATTTTCTTTTGTAATACCCCTGTTATTGGTTGTATCCGGTACCACTGGTGCCCAGGCTGCCAATGCGCCAAAACTGCACCAGACCTACAAGGACTGGGCGGTTTTCACCGTTGAAAGCGGCGGCGATACCCTGTGTTATGTCCGCAGCTTTGCCCAGGACAAGGCCCCCAAGAATGTGGATCATGGGGATGTAATTTTTTTCGTAAGCTCATGGAAATCCGGGACCGACAAGCATCAGCCCAGCCTGATGACCGGCTATACCCTAAAGGCCACACCGCCGCCAAAGGCGCGGGTCGGCTCGACGCGGATCACCATGTATACCGATGGCAATGAAGCCTTTGTCGAGGAAACCAGCGACGAACGAAAGCTGATCAATGCCATGAAAAAAGGCTCGCTTTTGCGGGTCGAAGCGCGATCCAAACGCGGCACCGCCACCACCTATGAATTTTCGCTTTCGGGCATCACGGCGGCACTGCAAAAAGCTGACGCGCTGTGTAAATAGCGCTATAAGGCGCTCATGACTGAAACGATTGTAAAACCCTCGCTGGCGGGCATGGACCGCGATGCCCTGCGCCAGGCGGTGCTGGCGGCGGGCGTGCCGGAAAAACAGGTGCGCATGCGCGTGAACCAGCTCTGGCGCTGGATTTATTATACCGGCGTGACCGATTTTGAGGCCATGACCGACATTGCCAAGCCTTTGCGGGCTGCACTGGCCGAGGGCTATACGCTGGACCGTCCGGCACTTAGCGAACGGCAGGTCTCCAAGGACGGTACGCGTAAATATCTGATCAAACTTGGCTCCGGCATTGAGGTAGAGGCGGTCTACATTCCAGGCGTTGGGCGTTCGGGTGCCTTGTGCATTTCTTCGCAGGTGGGCTGCACGTTGAACTGTACCTTCTGCCATACCGGCACCCAGGCTTTGGTGCGCAATCTGACCGCCGCCGAGATCGTTACCCAGATTATGATCGCTCGCGATGATCTGGATGACTGGCCAAAATCACCCAAGGACCAAGAGAGCCGCGCCATTACCAATATTGTCTTTATGGGTATGGGCGAGCCGCTCTATAATCTGGGCAGTGTGGCCGCCGCCATGGCGATTTTGAGCGATGGCGAGGGCATTGCCATTTCGCGCCGCCGCATCACAGTTTCCACCTCGGGCGTGGTGCCCAAAATGCACGAACTGGGCGAGAAGACCCAGGCCATGCTGGCCATTTCCCTGCATGCGGTGAATGACGAGCTGCGCAATGAGCTGGTGCCGATCAACAAGGCTTACCCCTTGAAAGAATTGCTAAACGCCTGCCGCACCTATCCCGGGGCCTCAAATGCGCGGCGCATCACCTTTGAATATGTAATGCTCAAAGGCGTGAATGATTCCGATGCCGAGGCACGCGAACTGGTGCGGTTGCTAAGGGGCATTCCAGCCAAGATCAATCTCATTCCGTTCAACCCGTGGCCCGGTGCGCCGTATGAGTGCTCTAGCTGGGAACGCATTGAAACCTTTGCCGAGATTGTCAACAAGGCGGGCTATGCCTCGCCGATCCGTACCCCCCGGGGCCGCGATATTGATGCAGCCTGTGGGCAATTGCGCTCGGAA
>JAUZSF010000029.1 GCA_030949705.1 Robiginitomaculum sp.
GGGTTCACGGAAGTGAATTGTATCGAATATTTTTCTCTAACACTATGCAATTTCAGGTCCATAGCATTGATATTACAGTATAATTTAATGGATAAACTCAACATAGACAGCCATATTCTGCATAATATGGCTTTGAAACTACGGTAAACTTTGCCTCAACCTGCCCTTCGCATACCACTAAGAAACTCGCACATTCTTTCCTGCATTTCGCGCAAAGCCTCGCCCTGAACGGCTAATTCTTCGGAAGATTGCAACACCTGCTTGGTTGCTTCCTGGGTCTCGTGTGTGGAATTTTGCACCAGGCTGATACTGGAGCTTACCTCGGTCGTGCCCGTGGCGGCCTCCTGAACATTGCGGGAGATTTCCTGCGTAGCCGAACCTTGTTGTTCAACTGCCGAAGCAATGGAGGTTGAAATTTCATTGACCTGAGCAATGGTGTCACTGATTTCCTGATTAGAACTTACCGCAATTTCGGTAGCCTCCTGAATGGCTGTGATTTGTGAAATGATATCTTCCGTTGCCTTTTCCGTTTGTGCTGCCAGTGCTTTGACTTCGGAAGCCACCACGGCAAATCCCTTGCCCGCCTCACCGGCCCGGGCGGATTCTATGGTCGCGTTCAGTGCCAATAAATTGGTTTGGCCGGCAATATCAGTGATCAGTTGGACCACTTGAGATATCTTTGAAGAGGCTTCAGCCAGAAAACTGATTTGTTCGCCCATTTTCTTGGCCTTTTGCACGGCCTCGGCCGTCACCTCGGAAGATTGCGCCACCTGTCGGCTGATCTCACTAATAGCACTGGTCAGCTCTTCGGTGGCGCCCGCCACGCCGTTCATATTGACCGAGGCCTCTTCAGCACCGGCAGCCACCGTTACCGACTGATCATTGGCAGTATCTGAGGCAATCCCCAACGTGTTGGTCGCTGCATTCAACGCTTCCACAGATTCAGTAATGGAATCCACAACCTGTTTCATCTGACTTTCGCAAGAAGTGCCCATTTGCATAAACTGCGCGTTCTTCTGGTCTACAAAATCCACTGCATTATTAATGGTTTGCGAAGCCTCCAGAAAGCTGCCTACCATACCGTTTTCAGCGATTCTGCGATAGGTTTTATTCTTGCTCAGATATTGCAGGGAGGCTTTTGATTCGCGCATATAAGCGTCGGTGCGATCGATCAACCGGTTAATGGAATGCATTAACTCACCGATCTCCCCCTTCTCGGTTATATTCAAAATACGCTTTTCAAAATCACCATCGGCAACGGCTCTACAGACTTCCAATGCCTTGGTAATTGATTTTTTTGATTGATTAGCAAACATTTCTGCCTCGTTTATCTTGTGTCCCCGGTCGCAAAGATTAAGCGGCCAAACGTGTGCTGTTCTTCCCCAGCGTTAGTATCCACTCATCATATTCCATGCCCTGTTCTTCCAGCATGGATTCAATCATTTGCGATGAGCGCTGCAAACCTTCCTTACGATTCCCGGCCCTGTCCTCTTCGCTTTTCAGCTTTTCATAGAGCGGGATAATGGTATCTTTCAGAACCTGCTTGTTTGGGATGCGGCGATTGGAATGGAACCCGATAATTTTTCCTGCCGTATCAAAACTTGGCGTGACATGGGCATAAACCCAGTAATGATCGCCATTTTTGCAACGATTGACCACATAGGCGAAGATTTCATCGCCGTTCTGAATCGTATCCCACAACAGTTTAAATATACAACGCGGCATATCCGGATGGCGGATCATGCTGTGCTGCTGCCCCAGGCACTCATCTTCGGTATACCCGGCAATGCTTAGAAATACGTCATTACAATAGGTCAGACGCCCTTTAAGGTCCGTCTTGCTGACGATTATATCATCATCATTGAAATAGACTTCTCGGCCAGTCAGGCTGGTGTTCCGTGTCATAATGCGTCCCCGAATATGCTTCACCAGCGAAGTACTGGTGAACATCTCACTACACATTGTGAGTTTGAATGCCTTAATGAATTGTAAATATCAAATGGTGAAAAGTTTTATATATTTTTTTACCCATATATTCGCATTATTACATTTATTATTTGTACTATTGACCAATTAATTATTAATTTATAACCATTCTAAATTTAAATTTTTGCATTTCGATGATGCCCCCCCGACTCTATGGAAAAGTATACACGTTTAGGCCTGCGCCTGGTAAGCAAGCTTTTGCGCACAGCATACCCTGGCATAGTGACCCGTTGTTTGGCCAATTTGCAAAGCAAGTAGAATGTATGGAAAGCAAACGTGGTAGGCCCTAGGGGAATCGAACCCCTCTTTCCAGGTTGAAAACCTGGCGTCCTAACCGATAGACGAAGGGCCCACACGTTTGAGGCGCGAGCTATATCGGCGCTAACCCCATTTCGCAAGACCCGGGTACACGCTTTTGATGATTTTTTTTCACTCGGGCGCAGATTCTGCATTGTCGGCAATAGCAACATCTTCAATACGCAGGTCCACGCTGTTCCGCCCGCGATAGTTATCGGCCTTCAGCTTGCCGGCCACATGAATGATGGCACCATCCTGTGCCAGCAATATATCAGCAAAGCCGTTGTCTTCAGCGCGAAAGGCAATGGCATTCAGACTGCCCCCGCCGCTGGCATCCTCCAGCGTGCAGCGCACATGCCCGCCTTTCAGCGCCTGCGCCCATCGCACCCGCAGATTGCCAAAGGCAAACATCGGTTCGGGGTTGCCCATGCCAAAGGGCGCGGCGCTTTGCAGTTCGTCTACAAAGGTCCGGTCTGCACCGCGTGCACTCATCAAGGCATCAATCTTTAAAGTCCGTGTAGTGGCCAGCCGCCGCGCCGCCTCCCCAATGGTTTTGATCAGAAAGTCCCGAAAATCATCCACCTGATCGGCGCGCAGCGATAACCCGCCCGCCATGGCATGGCCGCCGCCTTTTTCAATTACCCCCGCGGCCACCGCCGCGCCAATGGCTTCACCCAGATTGATACCGCTGACCGAACGACCGGAGCCTTTGCCCTCGCCGGTGTTTGCATCCAGCGCAATGACGATGGCGGGCACGCCGTAGCGTTCTTTCAATCGTCCGGAGACAATGCCGATGACGCCCGGGTGCCACCCCTGCCCCGCCACCACGATCACTGGTTCATCATTGCCGCGGGCCTCAATGGCGGCAATCGCGGCCTCCTGAACCCCCTGTTCAATATCGCGGCGTTCCGCATTAAAACGATCAAGCGACGCCGCCATGGCCGCGCATTCCGCCGGATCATCACTGGCCAACAATCGCGCGCCCAGATCGGCCTGCCCCACCCGGCCGCCGGCATTGATCCGTGGCCCCAGCACAAAGCCCGCATGATAGGTGCCAAAAGGCGGCTCGGCATTGGCGACTTCGGCCAGGGCCAAAATGCCGGCATGATCGGTTCGCGACATGACTTTCAGCCCCTGCGCCACCAGCGCCCGGTTAAAGCCGGTCAGGCTCGCCACATCACAAATGGTGCCCAGCGCCGCAATATCGGCCATGGCGATCAAGTCCGGCTCGGTACGGTCTTTGAACAGGCCCCGCTTGCGCCCTTCGCGGTTCAGAGCCGCCATAAGAACAAACACCACCCCGGCGGCGGCCAGCATCCCCTGTCCCGAAGTGTCATCGGGCCGGTTGGGGTTCACCAGCGCCAGGGTTGGCGGCATGGGCATATCCCTGGGCATCAAATGGTGATCCAGCACAATCGCCCCCAGCCCCATTTCATGGGCGGCGGTCAGCGGGCCTGTGGAGACAGCACCACAATCCACGGTGATGACCAGGTCCACCCCTTCGGCCTTTAAGGTTTCAAAGGCACCAATGGTGGGGCCATAGCCTTCTTTGATACGGTCCGGGACGTACAGCCCCGCCTCGACCCCCATGGCACGAAACCAGCGGCGCAACATGGCCGACGAGGTGGCCCCGTCCACATCGTAATCGGCAAAAATGCTGATGCGTTTTTGGTTGGCCAGCGCATCCAGAATAATCCCGGCGGCCTTGTCCATGTCCTTGAAGGTGGAAGGATCAGGAAAATAATCCCGTAATTTTGGGTTGAGAAATTTGGTCCCGTCTTCCAGCGGTACCTTGCGCGAGGCCAAAATTTGCCCCAGCGCCTCTGGCACCCCCAATTGCTGGCTAAAACGCCGTGCCAGCGCCGCGTCGTGAGAACGTGCCTGCCATGCCTTGCCGCTAAGGGATCGTGTGACCCCTAAAAACGGCTGATGTGGCACCTCATCCATTATACTGTAAAGCGGCCACGCATGCGCCGCCAAGCATCTTCCATGGTGCTGAGCAGCAGGGTATGGGTCTGGGCAATATTGCCGTTTTTGCGCACTCCATCAACCAAAGCGCCCGAGGTGACCCCGGTGGCGGTAAAGACAATATCTTCGCCACCGGCCAGATCGTGCAGATCATATTTGCGATCAAAATCGGTAATGCCGGTGCGTTCGGCCCGTGCCCGTTCGTCATCATTGCGGAACAACAACCGCCCCTGCATCTGGCCACCAACACAGCGCAAGGCTGCCGCTGCCAGCACTCCTTCAGGCGCGCCGCCAGAGCCCACATAAAGATCAATGCCGGTCATGGGATCGGTGGTACTGATCACCCCGGCCACATCGCCATCTGTAATAAAGGAAACCCGCGCCCCGGTTTTACGAATACGCGCCACCATGTCTTCATGGCGCGGGCGCAATAATACGCACACGGTCAGGTCGCAAACCGGCATGCCCTTGGCGCGCGCCAGGGCGGTCAAATTATCCTCGATCGGGGCATCCAGGTCTACCACCCCGGCTTTCATGCCTGGCCCCACCGCGATCTTTTCCATATAGGTGTCGGGGGCATGCAACAGACCACCGCGCGGCGCCATAGCCAGTACGGCCAGCGAATTGGTCATGCCATTGGCGGTGGGCGTGGTGCCTTCCAGCGGGTCCAGGGCAATATCGATTTCCGGCCCCTTACCATTGCCCACCTCTTCGCCAATATAGAGCATCGGCGCTTCGTCGCGCTCGCCCTCGCCAATGACGATCCGGCCTTTCATGGGCAAGGCGTTTAATGCCGTGCGCATGGCATCCACCGCGGCCTGATCAGCCGCCTCCTTGTCGCCTCGGCCAATCCAGTCATAGGCGGCAATCGCCGCCTTTTCTGCCACATTGGCCGCGGCAAAAACCATGCTGCGGTCCAATCCGTTATTCGTATTGCTCATCGGTTCCCCACCTTTGTTTTTATTGTTCTGCATTATTGGCGTCATCCAGAAAGACTTTCAGCTTTCTGGCTGCCTGACGAATGCGCTGTTCGTTTTCCACCAGGGCCAGGCGAACATAGCCTTCGCCATATTCACCAAACCCAACACCGGGCGCAACGGCCACCCCGGCTTCGCTCATCAGTCGTTTTGAAAATTCCAGCGAACCAAGGCCCGCAAATTTTGCCGGCAAAGGTGCCCAGGCAAACATAGAGGCCTCCGGCGGCGGTATATCCCAGCCCGCACGGGCAAAGCTTTGCACCATCACATCGCGGCGCTTGCGATAGGTTTCGCGCATCTCGGCCACACAATCCTGTGGCCCGTCCAGCGCCGCACAGGCGGCAACCTGTATGGGCGTATAGGCCCCATAGTCCAGATAGGATTTTACCCGGGTCAGCGCCGCCACCAGACGCGGTGCGCCCACCGCAAACCCCATGCGCCACCCGGCCATGGCATAGGTTTTGGAAAGCGAGGTCATCTCGATGCAAATATCCATGGCCCCCTCGACCTGAAGCACGGAGGGCGGCGGATCGCCAAAATAAATCTCGGCATAGGCCAGATCGGAAAGTACAAACATTTCATAGCGCCGCGCCAACGCCACGATTTCTTCATAAAATTTCAGATCACAGGTCTGTGCCGTGGGATTGGAGGGAAAACAGGTCACCACGGCCAGTGGGCTGGGCACGCTGTGGCGCGCCGCCGTATCCACCGCGCGCAAATATTCTTCGGCATCCATGGCCGCGATATGGCGAATACTGGCCCCGGCAATAATAAATCCAAATGGGTGAATGGGGTAAGATGGATTGGGCGACAGGATCACATCCCCCGGTGCCGATATGGCCTGCGCCAGATTGGCAAAACCTTCCTTGGATCCCAAGGTGGCGATCACTTGGGTATCCGGGTCCAGCCTGACCCCAAAACGGCGTTCGTAATAGCGCGCCTGGGCGGCCCGCAGGCCGGGGATACCCCGAGAGGCCGAATAGCGGTTGGTGCGAGGCTTGCGCGCCGTTTCCACCAGCTTTTCGATAATATGCGGCGGCGTTTCCATATCCGGATTGCCAAAGCCAAAATCAATAATGTCGACGCCTTGGCCGCGCAATTTGGCCTTCAAGGTATTGACGGTTTCAAAAACATAAGGCGGCAAGCGCCGGATACGATGAAACTGGTTATTCATGCCTGTCTCGACCTATTGAGGCCGCTCTTGATCGCCCACCAAAGGCGGTACCTTGGTTTCTTCCTGTGCCTTTTTAACAAAGGCGTCGGGATCTACGGTTTCCTGATTGTCCAAGGCGGCACGCGGGTTGTTACGTACCTCTTCACCGGCTTTTTCCAGCGCCTTTAATTGAGCATCACGCTGGGCCGGTGGTGTAATGCCTTTTGGGCGCGGTGGCACCGCCCGGGTTGCCGGAAACCCCTTGGCGTCGGCTTCGGCCGCCTTGGCCTTGAACCATTCGGGTTCTTCGGTACTTTTGGTATAAAAAGGAATTGCACTTTGACAGGATGAAATCAGCACGGCAAAGGCACAAATCAGGACACGAGCGTTCATGGCGGGGGTTTCACTGCTAGAGTCGAAATAACATATCGTTTCTTACTACACTTGAGCGCCCCGTTATGTCACCATCCAAACCGTGATAGGACAGTGCCATGGCATCAAAAACAGACAAAATACACAAAACCGACACCCAGACGGCCGCTAATGCGGATCAACAGGATATGTTGAACCAGGGTTTTGCTGCTTTTGAGAAATTTTCCAAGGCCTTGTTTGAAGCCAGCACCCAATCGCAAGACCTTTTGGGCGAGGTCATCCCGGATATGAGCGCGCAGACGGACCCCCCGGATCCGGATCCATTGGGTCTGGCCCCGGATTTTGCCAATGTATTTGGCAAAATTGCCAGCAATCCGGAACATATTCTGAAGGCACAACAATCCCTGTGGCAGGGCTATAGTGCCTTGTGGGCAAATGCCATTGCTCGCGCCGCCGGTAAAACTACCGAAGACGCCATCAAACCGGCCCCCGGTGACCGGCGCTGGAAAGACGAAGAGTGGTCAAAAAATCTCGCCTTTGATCTGATCAAGCAATCCTATTTGCTCAGCGCCAATTGGCTGAATGACCTGGTGGCCAGTGCCGAAGGCGTGGACCCCAAAACCCGTAAAAAAGTGTCCTTTTTTACTCGGCAAATGACCGATGCCTTCGCCCCCACCAATTTTGCCATGACCAACCCTGAGGTTTTGCGCACGACCATAGAAAGCCAGGGCGAAAACCTGAAAAAAGGGATGGAGAACTTTGTCCATGACCTGAAACGCGGTCATGGTACCCTGAAAATCAGTCAGACCGATACCGAAGCCTTCGAGATAGGCCGTAATATTGCCACCGCGCCGGGCAAGGTGGTCTATGAGAACGAGATCATGCAGCTCTTGCAGTTCTCGCCCACGACCGAAACGACCTATGCACGCCCGCTGGTGATTTTTCCGCCCTGGATCAACAAATATTACATTCTGGACCTGCGCCCCGAACAATCCATGATCCGCTGGCTGGTAGACAAGGGCTACACGGTCTTCCTGGTTTCCTGGGTCAATCCGGACAAATCTCTCAAAGACAAAACCTTTGAAGACTATATGCGCGATGGCATTTTTGCCGCACTCACCGCAGTGGAAAAGGCAACCGGCGAGAAGAAAATCAACACGGTTGGCTATTGCATAGGCGGCACGCTGCTCTCGGCAACGCTGGCCTATATGGCGGAGCAAAAGGATACGCGCATTGCCTCGGCCACGTTTTTTGCCGCCCAGGCCGATTTTGAAGAAGCCGGCGATTTGCAGGTGTTTTGCGACGAAGCCGGCCTTGCCGCCGTTGCAAAACGCATGGACGAGGCCGGCGGCGTGCTGGACGGAGCCACCATGGCCGAAACCTTCAACATGTTGCGTTCCAACGACCTGATCTGGTCCAATGTCATATCCAATTACATGTTGGGTAAAAGCCCCCGTGCCTTTGATTTGCTATTCTGGAACGCGGATTCCACCCGCATGCCCAAGGCCCTGCATCTGGAATATCTGCACACCTTTTATCGCAAAAACGCTTTTGCCAAGGGGCAAATGGTGCTGGGCGGGGTCCGGCTGGATCCGGGCAAGGTCAACATTCCGATCTATGTGCAATCATCGCGGGATGACCATATTGCCCCCTATCCTTCGGTTTATCGCGGTGCACGGCTTTATGGCAGTGCGGCGAAAGGAAAGGTGCGCTTTATGATGTCCGGTTCCGGCCATATTGCCGGGGTCATCAACCCGCCGGTCGCCAAAAAATACCAGCACTGGACCAATACCGCCCTGCCCGAAACCGTGGAAGAGTGGCTGGAGGGGGCCACCGAACACCCTGGTTCCTGGTGGCCCGACTGGCATAAATGGCTGAAAGCCAAATCAGGGAAAAAAATACCGGCCCGGACTCCGGGTGAAGGTGAGTTAAAGGTCATCGAAGATGCACCCGGGCGCTATGTCAAAGTTAAAAGCTAGCAATTGTATATGACTAAATAAACGGCACCTTTAGCCATGACAAAACGTCACATTGCAATTAATCCTTACATAAACATTATTACCATACAGTATAGGAAGACACGATCCAATTTTATTGGGGAAATATATTGCATATTGCAAAACTCGAGAAACTTAAAACACTGGCCTCTGAAACCGGGCACATTGACCTGCACAGTTTTCATTTCATCAGCCTTGACCTGGTGGCGCGCGTCACGGGGAAATCCTGGCCGGGCTTGCGCCAAAAAGTCTTTGATACCAGTGAAAATTTTTTAGAAAAACGCCTGTCCCCTGAGGACCTTATCATTCGGCTCAACGATGGGTTTTTGCTGGTTTTCGCACACATTGACAGCAAACAGGCCATGGCGCTGGGCAAACAGCTGAGTGATGAAATCACCCGCTTTTTTGTTGGCGATGAAAACTTTAGAGATTTATTGGTGACCTCCCGACACGCCCCGGTCACGATTGAAGAGCTGGACAAAAGAATATCTGCCATCAAGAACGCCTCCGCTGAAAACGGCGTGGCGGCAATGTCTCCCCAACATGACATGCCCTATTGGCAGACAGACATTCTGGACCGGCTGAGCCTTTTTTATCGCCCGATCTGGGACAGCCATAATGAAATCATTTCGTCAAATTCCTGCATTCCACAGCTCGATGCCAATGGGGAAAAGCTGTATGGTCGCGAGGTTTTAATTGGCAATGACTCCTTGGATTTATTGCACCATCTGGATTTGCTCATGCTAAGGCGTTCGCAAGCCTTATTCAGCAATATTATCAAAAATGATCGTCCACGTGTCATCACGGTTACCGTCAATTATAAGACCCTGAGAGATCGTGCCGGTCAGGTTGCGTATTTCAACCAACTTTCAAAAACGCCCAAACCTTTACGAAAATTCTTCTTTGTTTGCGTTGATCAAATTCCGCAAGGGGCCCCTCAGGGCAAACTGATTGAAATTTTCAGACCCTTGGAAGCCCTGTGTGGGGCCACCTTGTCTCATACCTCCCCCAGCGCCATTCGCTTTGAGTCTTTTCAGGCCTGTGGGGTAAAACTGTTTGGGTTTTCGCTGTTGGATCTGGTGCATCATGACAACAGGCTCAGTCCGGA
Organism: Robiginitomaculum sp.; assembly: GCA_030949705.1. Lineage (GTDB taxonomy): Bacteria > Pseudomonadota > Alphaproteobacteria > Caulobacterales > Maricaulaceae > Robiginitomaculum_B. Next base: position 9,859 of record JAUZSF010000029.1, read on the forward strand.
AAATGAGAATAGAATTTCAGTTTTCTGCACCCATGCCCATAAACAAAATGCCATGGTCTATGCCACTGATGTGGACAATCTTCACTATATTCCCCCCCCCTTAAAAAGGCCGGCGTTCGTTTTTTCATTGGCCCCTGTATCGGTCAGGCCAGTACCGTACCGGTGCCGCCCAGCACCCTGCATGCCAAAAATATTTTTGCGGCCTGAAAAATGCCATAAAAAAACGGGCGCCCTGTGGGGCGCCCGCCTTTTGCAGATCTTTGTATATGTGTTTAACGCTTGGAGAACTGGAAGCTCTTGCGCGCTTTGGCACGACCGTATTTTTTACGTTCCACAACCCGTGAATCGCGGGTCAGGAAACCACCTTTTTTTCAAGGCAGGGCGCAAAGCCGGTTCAAAGAAAACCAGAGCCTTGGAGATCCCATGGCGCACGGCGCCAGCCTGACCGGAAAGGCCACCACCCTTGGCGGTAGCCACCACATCATACTGGTCTTTACGCTCGGCGGCTTCAAAAGGCTGTTGCAGCATCATGCGCAAAACCGGACGAGCAAAATAGGTTTCCTGGTCACGACCATTAATGGTGATCTTGCCGGAACCGGGTTTGATCCAGACACGGGCCACCGCATCCTTGCGCTTGCCGGTTGCATAGGCACGGCCCAGATCATCGATTTTAGGTTCAGGCAGAACCACTTCGGCAACGGCCTCGGCGGCATCGTTACCGGCGTCTGCGCTGGCTTCTACGCCGGCATCGGCCATACCTGCTTTGAGGTCTTCCAGCGAACGGATTTCATCGGCCATATCAGGCACTCCTGCTGTTTTTTGGGTTCAACGCGGCAAAATCTATGACTTCGGGCTTTTGCGCTTCATGAGGATGCGCACTGCCGGCATAAACTTTCAGGTTGGACAATTGTTGACGTGCCAAGGGGCTTTCTTTGGGCAGCATGCGCTGTACCGCCTTTTTGACGATCCGCTCGGGGAAGCGGCCATTCATAATGGCTGAAGCCGTACGTTCCTTGATGCCACCAGGGTGACCGGTGTGCCAGTAATACTTTTTATCATCCATCTTGCGTCCGGTGAACACCACCTTGTCTGCATTGATGATGATGACATTGTCGCCACAATCAACGTGTGGCGTATAATCCGGGCGGTGCTTGCCGCGAAGGCGTGAAGCTACAAAAGATGCCAGACGGCCAACAATGGCCCCTTCTGCATCAATAATGATCCACTTCTTTACGACTTCCGCCGGCTTTGCGGAAAAGGTTTTCATGGTACAATCCTATCATGTTCCCGCATGAACTCTCTTTGGCTCATGCAAGCGAGTGGGCCGTATAGCCTCAGGATACCCTAGCGTCAAACCCATTGGAGCAAAATTTCTGTATAAAAACCAGCGAATTACAGATAGGTAATATAATACCTCATACCGTTTCAAGCCTTAGCCTTGAATATACATTAGTCATTACTAATATAGTGCACACCACAGCCGAATCCGATAAGACAAGTGCATACCCCTCGTGAAAGGTTCAGCCATGAAACCCGTTAAAACGATATTACGACTAGTCCTGGGAACCCTTCTGGGTCTGTCGGCAAGCCCTGGCACGATTATCGCCGCGCCGGATACAAAAACCTTTCACGTTTCCGTCACACAGATTGCGGATCAAAAGGCGGTTTTTGGCACGGTGGAAAGCCTGAAAGTCACGCCGGCGCGGGCGCGGTTATCGGGCACACTGGCCGAGCTGACCGTCAGCGAAGGCGATCTGGTTACCCAGGGTCAAGTCTTGGCGGTCATTACCGACGACAAGCTGGCCTTGCGTATTCAGTCGGTCAATGCCCGCATCAAGGCCCTGGTGGCACAAAAGAAAAATGCCGATACCGAACTGAAACGCGCCAAGGATCTGTTTGGTCGGGGCATCATTCCCAAATCGCGCTATGATGCGGCGCTAACCAATGCCAATGTCATTTCCAACCAGTTGAAATCCGCACGTGCCGACCGCAGTGTACTTTCCCAGCAGGTGCGCGAGGGCAAGGTATTGGCCCCGGCCTCTGGTCGGGTGCTTACCGTGCCGGTAACGACTGGCGAGGTTATTTTACCGGGCGAGCCTTTGGCCACCATAGCGGCTGAAAATTACATCCTGCGTCTGGCCCTGCCTGAACGTCATGCCCGGTTTGTCCATACGGGTGATCAAATCCGGGTGGATGCCTCTTTGGTGGATGGCTCTGCCAGCCGCACCGGCACCATCACCAAGGTCTATCCACAAATTTCCGATGGCCGGGTATTGGCCGATGCAATGGTTAAAGGGCTTGGCGATTATTTTGTCGGCGAACGGGTGCGGGTTTGGGTCTCTACCGCCAAACGCAAACGTATACTGATCCCGGCCAGTTATGTCTCTACCCGTTTTGGCGTAGACTATGTACGGGTACTGGACAATGGCGAGCCACGAGATGTGGTGGTGCAACGCGGCATACAAAATACCATCAAGGTAGGTGATGACACGGTCCCGGCGCTGGAAATTCTCACCGGTCTGGCCGATGGTGATGAGTTGGTAGCCCCATGAGCACCAAACACAAAAGAGGGCTTTCGGGCAATTTAACGGCACAGTTTATTCGCTCTCCCTTAACCCCGCTTATTCTTTTCGCCTCGATTGTGCTGGGCTTGATCGCGCTGGCAACCATTTCGCGCGAGGAAGAACCACAAATCAGTGTGCCGCTGGTGGATGTACATGTACAGGCCGCCGGCCTGAAGGCCCCCGATGCGGTCGAACTGGTCACCAAGCCCCTGGAAACCATTATCAAGGGTATAGACGGGGTAGAACATGTCTATTCCAGTACCCAGGATAATAATGTGCTGGTCACCGCGCGCTTTTTGGTGGGCACCGATGCCGATGCCGCCATTTTGCGGGTACATGAAAAAATTCGCGCCAATATTGACCAGATCCCGGTTTCCATTCCCGAACCCCTGATTGTCGGGCGCGGCATTAATGATGTGCCCATCATTGTCATTACCTTGTCAGCCAAACCCGGTGAAGAAGACAAATGGGATGATAATGCACTTTACAAAATTGCCGACGAGCTGCGTTCGCAATTGGTCAAGACCGAAAATGTCGGGCTCAGCTTTATTACCGGCGGCCGTGCCGACCAGATCCGTATCGAACCGGCCCCGGAAAAGCTGTCGCTTTATGGTATCACCCTGCAACAACTGATCGCCAAGATAGAGGGGGCAAACCGTTCGTTTATGGCTGGCAAAGCCCGCCTGAATGATCGCAGCCTGACAGTCGAGGTTGGTCAATCCCTGAAAGGTATTCCCGACATTGGCCTGTTACTGGTCACCGCCCGCGATGGCCGCCCGGTCTATGTCAAGGATGTGGCCAATATCGTTGTCGGCGGACAGCTTAAAGACGAGCGGGTCTGGACATTCGAACGCACGAGTGATTTTTCCGCACGCCCCGCCGTTTCCATTGCCATTGCCAAGCGCAAGGGTGCCAATGCGGTCGTGGTCGCCGAACAGGTGCGCCACCGCCTGGAAGTATTGCGCGGTGATCTGGTTCCCGAAGGCGTGGTGGCCACCGTCACCCGCGATTATGGCGAAACCGCCAATGAAAAGGCCAATGAGCTGCTCTTCCATCTGGCACTGGCAACCGTATCCATCGTCATTCTGGTGACCATTGTGATTGGCTGGCGTGAAGGCGTAGTGGTGTTTGTGGTGATCCCTACCACCATATTGCTGACCCTGTTTGCCGCCAAAATGCTGGGCTATACCATTAACCGGGTCAGTCTGTTTGCGCTGATCTTCTCGATCGGCATTCTGGTGGATGACGCCATTGTGGTGATTGAAAATATTGCCCGTCATTGGGCCATGAAAGATGGCCGCAACCGTACCAAAGCGGCCATCGAAGCGGTGGCCGAAGTGGGCAACCCCACCATCATCGCCACCTTGACCGTGGTGGCCGCGCTATTGCCCATGCTGTTTGTGTCGGGCCTGATGGGCCCCTATATGGCGCCAATCCCCGCCGTTGCCTCGGCGGCCATGGTATTTTCCTTCTTTGTCGCCATGACCATTACGCCATGGCTGATGCGCAAAGTAGCCAGCCGGGAAAGCGCCAATGAACTGGCCCATGATGTGGGCGTTGGCCCTCTGGGCCGGTTGTATCTGCGGGTTGCCCGGCCGCTCATGGGGCCAAAGCGAGTATCGGTAATTTTCCTGAGCGTCATTGGCGTGCTGACCCTGTCATCATTAATGCTGTTTGCCACCAAATCGGTCACGGTAAAGCTGTTGCCATTTGATAATAAATCCGAATTTCAGGTGGTGGTGGATCTGCCCGAAGGCACCTCGCTGGAACGCACCGAACGGGTTCTTTTTGCCGCCGCTCAACGCCTTAAAGACATTCCCGAGCTGACCTCTATGCAGGCCTATGCCGGCACCGCCGCGCCGTTTAACTTTAACGGTCTGGTGCGCCATTATTATTTGCGCCAAAGCCCGGAACTGGGTGATCTGCAAATCAACCTGACCCCCAAGGGAGAACGCAAACGCGTCAGCCATGACATTGCCCTGGAAGCACGCGAAAAGCTGAAAGACCTGGACCTGCCACCGGGCTCTTCAGTCAAGGTTGTAGAAATCCCCCCCGGCCCACCAGTGATCTCCACCTTGCTGGCCGAGGTCTATGGTCCCGATGCCGACACCCGGCGCGCGGTGGCCCGTGTGGTGGCGCAAATGTATCGTGGTGTCCCCTATATTGTTGATGTGGATGACAGCATGGGTACGCGTGCGCCACGCCTGCATGTCAGCATTGATGAAGACAATCTGGAATATTTCAAGGTGGAACAGCGTGATGTTTACGACACGATCGGCCTGTTACTGAATGGACGCACGGTTGGCTATTCCTATCGTGGGGAAGGCCGCGATCCGGCGGAAATTACCATCCGCCAGCCCCGGCGGGACCTGACCCCGTCCGAGCGCATTTTGTCTACCCCGGTTCCCTCCAATGCCATACCGGGGGATCGCGGCATTGCCGAGCTGGGTGATGTGGTCCGCATTACCCAAGAGTTGGGCAGTTATCCCATTTTTCGCCATAATGGCCGCTTTTGCCGAAATGGTCATGGGGGAACTGGCCGGACAGTTCGAGGCCCCCATTTACGGCATGGCCGCGATTGGCGACAAGATCAAAGCCTATGACTGGAGCGCCATAACCGGCGGGGCCGTGCCCGATGTCAGCCTGCATGGCCAGCCCGAGGATGAAAGCAAAACCACGGTGCTCTGGGATGGCGAATGGGAGGTAACCTATGTCACCTTCCGCGATATGGGCGCTGCCTTTATGGTGGCCCTGATGGGCATCTATTTTCTGGTGGTGGCGCAGTTTGGCTCGTTCCGTGTGCCGCTGGTGGTGCTCTCGCCAGTACCGCTGACCTTCATTGGCATCATGATCGGTCACTGGCTGTTTGGCGCGCCGTTTTCGGCCACCTCGATGATCGGCTTTATTGCACTGGCGGGGATTATTGTGCGCAACTCCATCCTGCTCGTTGATTTCATCCGTCACCAGCATGAACCGGGACAGCCCTTGCGCAAAACCCTGTTGATGGCCGGGGCGATCCGTTTCAAACCAATCCTGCTGACCGCCGTTGCCGCCATGATTGGGGCAGTGGTGATCCTGTTTGATCCGATCTTTCAGGGGCTGGCTATATCGCTGCTCTTTGGCCTCTTGTCCTCAACTCTGCTGACCGTTCTGGTCATCCCCGCCATTTATATAGTGATGAAAGATGATGGAAAATTGCTGGATGAAAAATCAAACATCCCCCTATGATGCTAGGGCTTTAATTGCTGCTGAATAAAGGCACGGGTGTTCTTCAGCAATGTCGCCCGTGATGCCTCGTTCACATACATCATATGGCCGCCACCATAGTATTTATAGATGATCTGTTCGGGTTTGATGCCATGGCGGCCAAGGGTGTATTCCGCATCAAAAAACGGGGTGACCAGGTCATAATAGCCAGAGGCCACCAGCACTTTAAGCATTGGATTGTGGCGCAGCGCCACCGATAGGTCATCAGCCGTATTCACATAGACCGGCTCATAGGCTTGGCCGTCCGGCACGGTGCGCCAATTCCATTCATTGTTCAGGGCATCATCGGCCGGCACCTGATAGGTGCGGTCCCAGTTCACACCCAGATCATTGTGCATATATTCCATTTGCGCCGATTTAAACGCACTGGAAATGGCAATGCTGGCCGCATCCCCGGCCGGGTCCGCTGTCAGATCATCTATGTCATCAGTGGTATAGCGCGCATCCAGCAGACCAACGGCCAGCCCTTCTTTGCGGAACAACTCCTTGGCAAAGCGAAAGCCGTTTATGCGCAAATTGGCGCGCTCGATATATTCCGGGGTAAGCCCGGTAAACCAGGCCAGCCGGTCACGAATATGGGCATGGGTTTTATCATCCAGCGATGTGCCTTTGAATAAGGCCGGTAACAGCTCATCCGTAGCAAAGGCGCGCGCCTCGGCCAGAAAATCTTCCAGATTATCCGGCCGCGGATTGACTTTGTGGTGATACCAGGCCGCCGCCGCCATGGTCGGCAGATAAGTAACATGGGCGATCAGATTGTTGTCCACATAGGGCGATGATCCCTGATAATCGAGCGCCTGTGAAACAAAGATGATACCATTCAAGCTCATCATAAATTCGCCTTCCAGCAGTTTGGAAACCGCGGCGGCGCGGGTGGTGCCATAGCTTTCGCCCAGTAAAAAGCGCGGCGAATTCCAGCGGCCGTTTTTGGTAACCCAGGTGCGGATGAATTCCGCCATGGAACGGGCGTCCTCGTTCAGGCCCCAAAATTCCTTGTTTTCATGTTTGCCCAGCGCACGGGAAAAGCCGGTGCCTACCGGGTCTACAAACACCAGATCCGTCACGTCCAAAATGGTGCCGGGCGCATCCAGAATGGGATAAGGTGGTGGCCCGGGATAGCTGGCATCGCTGGGTACCGCGACGCGCTTTGGTCCAAACGTGCCCATATGCAACCAGGTAGAGGCAGAGCCCGGCCCGCCATTCCACAAAAAGGTCACCGGGCGCACTTCGCCCTTGGCCAGATTGGTTTTGGTATAGGCAAAGGTGAAAATGCTGGCCTTGGGCTTGCCATCCTTATCGCGCAGATACGTCTCCCCGGCGGTCGCCGTATATTCAATCACCTGACCGTTAAAACGCCCTTTATGCTTGGTGATAAACTGCGTCGGGTCAGGGATGGATTTACTGTTTTCGTCTTTGCTTTTTTTATCCTTGTCCGCCTTGGCATCCCCGGCAAAGGCCGGATGGATAAACAGCAGGCCCAGTAAAACTGCCGCCATTATGGTCTTGAGGCCTGTGCCCATGATGATCCCCTTTGATCCCTTGATTTGTGCCGTGATCGTCACAATCTGGTCAGTGTTACCGGGTTCAGGACATGGGGTCAAAACATACCTCTGATGTCGTCTTGCCATATTCTTGTCACGCTCGGCATGGCATATAAACCCGAGATGGAATTCAACAGCTGAGTCGTATTATGAGATTTTCCCGCCGCACCTTTCTCTCCGGGGCCAGCATATCCGCCGCCTTTACCGGTTATGCGGCGCTGGCCGCCTGTACGCCCAAAAACAAAGGGCCGGCATTTCCCATTGAAACCGACAAATATGGCCCCCTTAAGAGTGATCCAGAAGGCATATTGGACCTGCCCAAGGGGTTCGAATATCGCGTATTATCTCGCGCTGGCGATTTGATGAGCGATGGATTGCTGGTACCGGCGGACCCGGACGGCATGGCTACCTTTGCCATGAAAGATGGCAAAACCCTGCTGTTGCGCAATCATGAAATATCTCCCGGCGATCTGAAACGTGAATTGCCGCCGTCCAACCAATCCATCAGCGCCTTTGGCAGAGGTGATAAACGCCTGGGCAATATTGATTCATCAAAGCTCTATGATCAAAGCGGCAAAGGTCGTCAGTTATCCGGCGGGGTTACCGGCATGCTGGTCGATGCAGGCTCGATGCGGGTAACCGGCCAATATCTGGCCCTGGGCGGTACCTATAACAATTGCGCCGGGGGGCTTACCCCCTGGGGCAGCTGGATCACCTGCGAGGAAACCACACGGCGTGCCAAGCCCAAGGCAGGCATTATGCAGGACCATGGCTATGCCTTTGAGGTAATGGCCGATCCTGAACGTGGGCTGCAACAGGCCGTGCCCCTGCGGGCCATGGGACGTTTTCAACACGAGGCTGCCTGCGTCGATCCACGCTCGTCCATTGTCTATATGACCCAGGATAATGGCTCGAAAGCCAGCCTGCTGTATCGCTTCTTGCCGGACGTACCTGGCAAGCTGGCCATGGGCGGAAAATTACAGGCGCTGGCCATTGTTGGCGAGCCCTCACGCGATATGCGCAATTGGCCATCCAGCAAGGATACCCCCGTTGATACCGGCCGGTGGATGTATACGGAGTGGGTGGATTTGGATGACGTAGAAAACCCAAATAACGACATCGAATTGCGCGGATTGGATAAGGGTGCAGCGCGCTTCACCCGCGGCGAAGGCATGTGGTTTGGCAAGGATGAGATGTATTTTGCCTGCACCAATGGCGGCGCGGCCAAAATCGGCCAGATCTGGCGCTATATCCCCTCCCCCGTGGAAGGCACCGCGCTGGAAAGCCATCAGCCCGGTCGACTGCAGCTTTTTGTTGAGTCCCCCGATGCATCTGTGATGGAATACGCAGATAATATCACCATCGCCCCCTGGGGAGACATTATTACCTGTGAAGACGGCAAGGGCGATAATTTTTTACGCGGCATTACCCCCTGGGGCCGCATTTACACTTTGGCGCGTTCCGCGCTGAAACAACATAATGAGTTTACTGGCGCATGTTTTGGACCCGACGGAAAAACCCTGTATTTCAACCTGCAACAAAGCGGCCTGACCCTCGCGGTGCGCGGCCCCTGGCATTTGGCGGCCTCCTAGGCCTGAGTGTTCTGGCCCTGGCCGCCTGTGAACCCCAGGGGGGCAATGCGCCCAATGGTGCGAACCGTCCCAGCGCCGAAGTTTCCACATCGGCCTCTCTTGGCCCGTTTGATGCCCATATCAATGCCATCACCTTTGCCCCGGTGGCCACGGTACCCTGGGAAGGACGTCTGGTTATTGCCTCCAGCACCGGCGGGCTGAAGGTGGTTGATATTGAAGGCGAAGAAGACAGTGCCTGGGAAGGCGATACCATTACCGCCCTGGCTTCACAGCCGGGCTTTAACCTGCGCGGCCTTAGCGCCAGCATTATTCTGGCGATCAAGGCCGATGGCACCTTAAAGTCATTCCTTGTGGATGATGCCCGTGGTCAATTAATCGAACTGCCGGTTTCGGGACTGCCTACCGAAGGCATTACCGCTCTGTGCACCGTAAAGACCGAAACAGACGACCCGGCGTTTCTGATCGGCAAAGCGGACAAAACCCTGGCCGTCTGGCGCATTAGCGACAAAGGCGAAGCAACGCTGAGCGCCCAGAAAACCATGGATGGCAAACTGGCCATTGCTATCAGCAATTGTGCCGCCTCGGGCGATGATGCAGTGGCCACCGGCTCAAAAGGCGGCCTGTTCAGCCTGTCCCTGAATGGCGATGATGTGCGTATGCTGCAAGGCGTGGAAAGTGCTCCCGGCAAGGTGGCGGCCCTGACTACCAAGGACAAGAAAATCATCCTGATTTCAGACCCGGCCGCCGGTAATTTGCATGCCTATGACGAAAATTTGCTGGCGCTCTATAATCTGAAAACACCCAAGGCACTGAGCACGCCCGGGGCGGCCAATCCAGGTGCCCTGGCGGTTTCCACCCATTCCTTTGGGGGAACCGGATTTTCTGCGGGCCTGATTGCCGTAGCCGATGATAGCACCAACCGTATTGCCTTGGTGGTGCTGGACACCATCCCGCTTAGCGGAGCACCGGCCAAATCTGGCTCTTAACGGCTGTTATGGGCCAAACGCACCGCACTTAGAAACACCAGCGCCCCCAGGGCCTGGTGGGCAATGCCCAATGGCACCGGCGTTACCGCCAACAAGGTCCATATCCCCAGCAAGACCTGGGCACAGACCAGCACCAGCACCAATCCGGCGGCCTGCCTGATAGCGGGATTGGACTGTTTCCATGCAATAATACTGGTGGCAATGGCGCTGGCCAGGACCAAATAGGCGCCCATGCGATGATCAAATTGTGCCGCCGCCGGATTTTCAAAAAAATTACGCCAGAATGGTGACAGACGACCATAGGCCTCGGGCAAAAACCCACCATCCATCATTGGCCAGGTATTATTGATAAAACCACCATCGGTTCCCGCAACAAAAGCCCCCAATATGGCCTGCACCCATACCAGGGCCATAAACCCTAGGGCAATGCGAGCAAAACGCTTGTCCGTGTTTGTCAAACGCTCCCCCTGATGCACATCCAGTGCCGTCCAGAAGGCAAACCCCAGGATAAGCAGCGCCATGCCCATATGCGTCGCCAAACGATAGGCGCTGACATCCAGACGATCATCCAGCCCGCCCAGACCAGAACTGACCATCCACCAGCCCAGCGCCCCCTGAAAGGCGCCAAAGCCCAGCAACAGCAACAAACGACGCCCCAGACGACGGGTAATCTGGCCCTTGATGGCAAACACCAGCATGGGAATCAGCACCACAAAGCCGATCAGGCGACCAAGCAGCCGATGTCCCCATTCCCACCGGTAAATGGACTTGAATTCAGACAGGCTCATGCCACGATTTTGCAGACGATATTCGGGAATTTGCTGATATTTTTCAAATTCCGCCTGCCAGGCGGCTTCGCTTAGGGGGGGGATGGCCCCGGTGACCGGCTTCCACTCGGTAATCGACAGACCGGAATCGGTAAGGCGCGTTGCACCGCCCACCACAATCATACCCACCAGAAAGGCCGTAACCATAAACAGCCAGAGCGCAATGGGGCGTGAAACCGAAGGGGCAACCAAATAGGCGGTGGGTTGTGATTGATCAGACATGCCGTCTTTTGAGAATGCACGCCGGACAAAGTCAAGAAAGCGATGCATTTTCCTACAGATCGGCATGGCACACTATGCTTACTTTGCCCCGACATCCCATTTCTCTTGTGGGCAGGCGCATTGGCCCCCTATACTGTTCACGGACACAAGGGGGATATGATGATGAAACGCACAACCATGTTGGCCGCGGCCTTTTTGGCCATATCGGCAACGGCTCAGGCCGATCAAACCATGACCATTCCAGGCGCTCTGCCCAGTGCAAAGGCATGTGAAAGCGCCTGGGCCGGAGCACAATCCCCCGAAGCTGCCGCCACTGTATTTATTGCAGCCCTGATCACCTATCAGCACGACAAGACCATAGCCCGCAATTGCATGGCCCGAATCGTAGATAACAATTATCTCAGCAATGGAAAGTTGAGCCACGATCTTGAATACCTGATTGAAGTTGGCATTGATCGCCATGCGGAAATTGCACGATCCTATGTTGATGGTGCTGTACCCGATAATGGCTACAGCCTGCCAAATGGTCCGTGGGTTATCCGCTTCACCCGAGACCAACGCTTTGACCTTGGCAAAGGGCAATATAGGGTCAAGGTTTACACCTCTGGCCAGCCCTCCTCGCGGCCCATCACCATGCGCCGGGACGAAAACGGCCATTACCGCATCAACGAAGCCTCAACCCTGTTTGTCGGTGTTGCCGCGCCTCGCTGAATATAAGATTTTATTCCGGGGTTTTCTTGAGGAAAAAGTGGTCGGAGCGATAGGATTTGAACCTACGACCCCCGGTCCCCCAGACCGGTGCGCTAACCGAGCTGCGCCACGCTCCGACACTCCGCGCATACCGAGATATTGCGGAGCGCGTTTTATAAGAGGCGCACCGCAAGCTGGCAATGCCATTCAGTGCTTTTGAAGTGTTTCGTTGAGCCGTTCACGGGCGTTTAGCAGTTTTTGCAACGCATCAGAAAGCCGTTCTTGCGTTTCGTCATGATTTTCCCGCTCTTTTGCCGTTTCGGCGCGCGATTCATCCTCGTCCACACGCTGGTGGACCAAATCTTGATCTTCTGATGAGCTTTCAAGAGAGGGCCTGGTCTGAACATCATTCGCACCCACCACCTCTGGTGTTGCTCTCGACATGTTTTCTTTTCGGCCACGGGCAGCAATGGCAGGGACACCCTGCACCTTCAGTTCTGCCTGAACCTGTTTGATGGACAGGCCATCATCATATAACAAGGCGCGAATACCCGATAAAAGGGCTATATCTTCAGGACGGTAATAACGGCGACCACCGCCTTTTTTCATGGGGCTGATCTGAGAAAACCGGCTTTCCCAAAACCGTAACACATGCGCCGGAACGCCAACCTCCTGCGCAGCTTCGCTGATGGTACGATAGGCATTGGGTTTCTTGCGAACCAGCTTATACTCCTGTTTTCAAGCCCTTATTCAAGAGCCGTTGTGGGCATCCACACGGTCTTTGAGAACCTGTGAAGCCTTGAACACCACCACCCGGCGAGCAGAAATGGGAACCTCCTCACCCGTTTTAGGGTTTCTGCCCATGCGTTCGTTCTTATCGCGAACGTGAAACGCGCCAAATGAGGAAAGTTTGACACTTTCGCCACGCACCAAGGCGTCAGCAATTTTATTCAGGATGGTATCAACAAATTCTGCTGAGTCCTGACGCGACAGCCCCACTTCTCTTACAACTGCGCTGGCAAGGTCCACCCGAGTAAGTGTTTTATTATTCATCTGTTCTTGATCTCCCTTATGCTTAAGCTAAGAGGCAAAGGAAACGCCGTCAATACAGCGTCTTAGAAGAAATCGCGATTAAGTGCATTTTACGAATATAATCAATCTACATCCGCACCAAAGCGGCACCCCATGTAAATCCACCACCCAAGGCCTCCATCAGCACCAGATCGCCTTTCTTGATACGACCATCCCGAGAGGCTGTATCCAGCGCCAGCGGAATAGAAGCGGCAGACGTATTGCCTTGTTCGGCTACGGTGGATACCACGCGCTCTTCCGGCAGGCCCAAGCGACGTGAAATTCCCTCCAGAATGCGCTGGTTGGCTTGATGAGGCACAAACCAGTCTACATCACTGACCGTCAGGCCCGCATCATCAAGCACTTTGGCGATAGAGGCAGCAATATTGGTAATGGCGTGGCGAAAAACCTGATTACCACTCATGCGTAAATGGCCGACCGTTTGGGTTTTTGATGGCCCACCGTCCACGTACAAAAGGTCCGTAAAACGTCCATCCGAGCGCAGATAACTGTGGATAATCCCGCGTTCGCCCATACCGGGGGCACCCGGCTCGCCGGTCAGGACAACGGCACCGGCCCCATCGCCAAACAGCACACAGGTGGTGCGATCTTCCCAATCCAGAATGCGGGAAAAGGTTTCCGCGCCAATCACCAGAGCGTTTCGTGCCTGGCCCCGGGCAATAAAACTGTCGGCGGTGGCCAAGGCATATAAAAATCCCGAACACACCGCATTCAGATCAAAGGCAAAGCCACGCACCATGCCAATATTGGCCTGGATGATGGTAGCGGTTGCCGGAAAGGTCAGGTCCGGCGTGGCCGTAGCCAAAATGATCAGATCAATATCACCAGCCTCCATACCCGCAGACTTTAGTGCATTTTTGGCAGCCTCGGTCCCCAGATCCCCTGTAGTTTCCCCCTTGGCAGCAATATGGCGACGTTTTATGCCGGTGCGCTGGCGGATCCATTCATCCGAGGTATCCACCATTTTTTCCAGATCATCATTGCTCAGGATTTTTTCAGGCAGATAAGAGCCGATCCCGGCAACTACTGAACGAAAGCGACTCATGCGTTTGTACTTTCCTGTTTTTCCCGTTTGAGCTGATTGGTTGTTTCAATGCTTTTAGCCAGCTTTTCAAGGTTCACCGCGATACTCTGTGCATAGTTAGAGCGCGCCATGTTTAGCGCCACCCGTAGTGCATTGGAAAATCCATAGCCATCAGTGCCGCCATGGCTTTTGACCACAACACCACCAAGGCCAAGAAAAACACCACCATTAAATTTTCGCGGATCCATACGAGAACGCAATTCCGCAAAAGCACTGCGCGACAACAATGCCCCCAGCATGGTCAAAGGAGAACGCTTCATGCTCTGACGCAAAAATTCGGCAGCCAGCTTGGCCGTACCCTCGGCGGTTTTCAGCGCCACATTACCGGTAAAGCCGTCCGTAACCACCACATCAGCAGCCCCCAGGGAAATGCCATCCCCCTCAATAAAGCCTTGGTAATTCATATCCAGATCGGCCTGGCGGATCAGCATATCGGCCTCGCGAACGATACCGTTACCCTTCAGATCTTCGGTCCCCACATTCAACAGCCCCACGGAGGGCAAGGTTTTACCATGCAGTGCCGTGTAAAACGCCTCCCCCATAATGGCGAATTCCACCAATTGCGAGGGTGCGCATTCTACATTGGCCCCCACATCCAGCACCACAGAGGCCCCAGTCATCGTAGGCCAGCTGGCCGCAATCACCGGCCGGTGTGCATTGGGTGCCATGTGCAACAACACCTTGGAGAGCACCATCAGTGCCCCGGTATTGCCCGCCGAGACACACGCATGGGCTTCGCCAGACTTTACCGCCTCAATGGCATTCCACATGCTGGAGCCCCGGGCCTTGCGAATGGCCTGGCTGGGCTTATCTGTCATGGAAACGTGGGTATCGCTATGGCACAGCTTGCTGATGCGCGCCGCGGCCGGGTATTTGGTCAATAACGGCTCTATGGCTGAGGCTTTGCCATGCAACAACACCTCCAGCGAGCCATCATCAAAGGCCTTGGCCAGTAATTCAACACCCTCGACCACAATGGCCGGTGCATGATCGCCCCCCATGGCATCGATTGATATTACTACATGTCTTGGCATGTTCTTCCCAAACATTTGATAACGGGATCTTCGTCCCGTTTAAGCGCGGGACGATAACCGACATCAGCGATTATGCAAACGGGGGATAACAGGGACCGTTTTTGAGAAGGTTTTCAAGCTCTTGTGCGGCCAACGACTGTTCTATGCCCTGCATATACGCTGCCAATGCGGCACTGTGAGCGGTTGTATCATCAATATTTTCAAACAAATTACGCGCCAAAGCGGTGCTCAGCGCCTTTATATCGTTCTCATCCAGGGCCGTATTATAGACCTCGGCACGACCGTAAAATACCTTGGCCATATCCTTGATGCGCTTGCCAACCGAAGTATCGCTAATGCCCAGTTCACGCAAGGCATTGTCCATATCGGCAAACATGGCATCAAACACATCCTGGCCAATGGTTTGGGCCTCCAGCGCATTGAGCCGCCGAATCAACATCCAGACATGGATCACCAATAGATCAAAGCGGCCATCCACCGTGTCGGGCACGGCCCCTTTGACATATAAATCCGGGTTACGGGATGCGCTCAAAGCCTGCTCATACAGCCACTGCCCTTTGGCGCGTGCGCTTTTTTTCCCAAATAATCGTGAAAACAACATCATCAACAGTCACATTATTGCCCGGATTGCGGCTTAGACTTGAACTTATGCGTAAGGCCGGTTAGGTCAACCGGGCATACCATTGCCAAGGACAAATCCATGCAGTTTTCTTCTACCAGAGTGGTGATCGCGGGCTGTGCCCTGCTGCTGGCGAGCGCCTGCATGCCAATATCCCGTAACCATGGGTACGTGACCTCCAAGGAATCCCCTGGCGATATCGAAGCCGGGGTCGACACCAAAACCACGGTGCTGTCCAAATTCGGCAACCCTTCGACCACTGGCGTATTTGAGAAGGACAAATGGTACTATATGTCTGAATTGCGCGAGCAATTGGGCTATTTGCGCCCGCGCACCAAGACCCGCACCATAACGGCGGTGGCCTTTAAGGATGGGGTAGTGGACGATGTATCCATCTATACCATCAAGGATGGCCATGTGGTCTCACTGGTCGGGCGCAAAACCCCGACCCGGGGCCGCGAGCTTTCCATCATCCAGCAATTGCTAGGCGGTGTTGGCCGCCTTCCCCAAGGTGCCCTTGGCGACAGCCAGAACCTGCCAGGCGGTGCCGGCGGCCCAAGACGGCAATAGGTGCGTTAGCCCCACCTTCCCTCACCCGAACAACAATAATGCACTAGACTGGGCCCGCGAAAGACCCGGCTGAGCGGTGTTGTCATGACGTACCAACCATGAACGACTCATGTTTGTGCTGTAGGGCGCACCAAGCGTTGAGGTGGCGTTGATGTAAAACGCCAACGTTTATACACGACTATTTTTGTCGCCATCCAACTATTTGTTTTACTAAATTGGTTGCGGGGGCTACGAGCCAACTGAGCCTGCTTTTCAACGCCTACGATTTAACCCATAGCCGCATAAATGCGCAAGCCACTGATTTAGTTAAATAAATCAGGACGCTTTCGCATGGGCTATCAGGTTTTTTCGTCGGCTGGAGAAGCAGACGATGGATAGAAAAAGCTACGGAAAAAGAGAAGCACCGTTTTCGCTGAGATTGAGCTTTGAGGAACGCACATGGCTGGAGCGTGCTGCCGCTGGCATGCCTATGGGGGCGTTTATCAAATCCCGCCTGTTTGGCGCTGGATACAAGCCCAAGCACAAACGCGGTAAAGCCCCGGTAAAAGACCATAAGGCGCTGGCTGAATTGCTGGCCTGCCTTGGTGCTTCGCGCCTGTCTAATAATCTGAACCAGCTCGCCAAATCAGCCAATTCCGGCACGCTATATTTTGACTTTGAAACCAAGCGCGACATTACCCGCGCCTGTGATGATATCCGCAATATGCGCCTGCTTCTAATGCGGGCCTTGGGGATGCGCACAGATGAAAAGCACAAACGCGATGAAAGCACTTCACAAAGCTTTGCCCGTGTCTCGCTTGATGAGCGGAGGTATCGCTTATGATCCTCAAGGGCTCACAAAGAAGCGGGGCAAAACAGCTTGCGGCGCATTTGCTCAATGACAAAGAGAATGAGCATGTCACGGTCTATGAGCTGCGGAGCTTTGTCTCCGATGATTTGCCGGGCGCACTGGCCGAAAGCGAAGGCTGTGGCCAAAGGCACCAAGTGCCAGCAATACATGTTCAGCCTCAGCCTTAACCCGCCCCAAAACGCGGAAGTCAGTGAAGCTGATTTAATCAAAGCTGCCGATCAGGCCGAAGAACGCCTTGGTCTGAAAAACCAGCCCCGCGCCATCGTCTTTCACGAAAAGGAAGGGCGCAGACATGCCCATGTGGTTTGGTCGCGCATTGATGCAAGCAAAATGCGGGCGATCAATCTTCCCCATTTCAAGCAAAAGCTGACCGATCTATCGCGTGAGCTGTATCTCGACCATGGCTGGAAACTGCCAAATGGCTTGCGCCGTGACGGCGTTAAAAGCCCGCTCAATTTTACCTTGGCAGAATGGCAACAGGCCAAACGCCTCAAGCTTGATCCGCGTGAAATCAAGCAAGTGTTTCAAGAAGCATGGAGCCAGGCCGATAATGGCAAGGCCTTCAAAAATGCGCTGGAGGAGCGGGGCTATTATCTGCCTCGCGGAGATCGGCGCGGCTTTGTTGCGCTTAATATCGAAGGCGAAGTCTTTTCAATCCCCAAATGGGTTGGGGTAAAGACCAAGGAAGTCCGCGCCAGACTTGGCAAAGAAAACGACCTGCCCCCACTGGATCAGGCTCGTGCCGATTTAGCCAGCAAGCTTACCGATAAAGTCAAAACGCTGATGCGTGATGTGAAGGCACGCCATGATGAGGAACTGCGCCCTCTATTCAAAGACAGGCAGGCCATGGCCGAGGCGCATAGGATGGAGCGCAAACAGCTTGCACTCAAACAGGAAACACGCTGGAAAAAAGAAAACGCCGTCCGCCTTGCCAAACTGAATAAGGGTTTGCGCGGTCTTTGGCAAAAGATCAGCGGCAAATCCCGGCGCATTCAAAAAGACAATGAGGCTGGAGGCCGCCTATCAGGCCTATATGCGTGATCGTGCCCAGCGCGATGAGCTGGTTTTTGCCCAGCTCAAAGAGCGCCAACCGCTTCAAAACAAGATCGCCAAAATTCGCAAACGCCATGTGCAAAACCACCGCCTGCTCGCAAGAGAGGTCAGCCGGTATGTGCGCATGAGCAGACGCAAAAAGACGCTGGCAGGAACGTTATGATGAAATGCTGAAAGCAGACCTGCCGCATAAACCGGAGCGCAAACGCCCTCCTTCTCTCACCCCTGAACCATGATGGAGAATTATTATGGGTACTAAATTAAATCGACTGATCGCCAGCACTTTGCTTGCGAGCCTATTATCAACCCCGGCCTTGGCGGCTCCCAGCATGGAAGCCATAGGCGATCAAATTGGTCTGGATTTCCTGCGCCTTTTGAGTATTGCCCTTACCTTTGGTATCGGCTTTGGCATTGGCTGGCTATTTTCAGACAAGGGCAAGACGTTTCGCAAATATGTCGGACTGGCCATATTGGCACTGATTGGTGCTCAATATGCTGACCAGCCAAAGCTTTGTCTCTCATGGTCTGTCTGCTTTGGTGACTATGGTTGCCTTCTTTATCGGTATGAGCCTTGGCTTTGGTACCATTGCCAAATCCCTGTTCGGCAAGCCCACGACTTTTGGCTCTGCCGAATGGGCGGATATGGAGCATATCAAGGAAAACGATTTGATTGGCACAGACGGCTTTCGCCTTGGCGGCTTTGCCACCAAGAAAGAAAGCGTCCAGCTTAGCTATAAACGGGATCGGCATTTGCTCACCGTTGCGCCTACCCGTTCTGGTAAAGGCACAACGGCCATTATCCCAAACCTGTTGACCTATGAAGGATCGTGTCTGGTCATTGATCCCAAGGGCGAAAATGCCCTGATCACGGCGGAAAGAACGCGAAACAATGGGACAAGAAGTCCATATTGTTGATCCGTGGCTGATTGCCACAGTGATGCCGGATTAAATAGCCCGCTTTAATCCTCTGGATTGGCTGGAAAAAGGCGATGTCGATATCACTGAAAACGCCATGTTGTTGGCTGATGCCCTTGTTGTAAAACAGCAGAAGGCGATCAGTTCTGGATCGAAGAGGCCAAGGCCTTATTGCAAGGTTTTATCCTCTATGTCGCCACCGAAGAAAGTGAAGCCGGACAGCGCCATCTTGGCCGTGTCCGTGACTTACTTCTGCTTGATGGTGAGGATATGCCTGAGCTGTTTCAGCGCATGGCCAATTCTGCGCATCATATTGTGTGCAGCACCGGCGCTCGCTGTTTGCAAAAGGAAGAAAAGCTGCTGGCCAATGTGATTGCCTCGGCGCAGGCACAAACGCACTTTTTGGATAGTGCGCGCATTCTCGGGAAAACCTGTCAGCCTCGGACTTTCAAGTTTGAGGATTTGAAACCAAAGCCATGACCAATACAATTTATCTGGTCTTGCCTTCGGACGGGCTGAATGCCTTTAGCCGCTGGCTTCGCCTGTTGATCCAGCAAGCCATCACCGTCAATGCCCGCAATATCGAGCTTAAACCTGCCAAGCCGGTTTTATTTCTGCTCGATGAAATGCCCGCCTTGGGAAGGTTATCCATGGTTGAGCAAGCCTACGGGCTGATGGCCGGATTTGGCATTCAGCTTTGGGGCGAGCTGTTCAAGATTTAAGCCAGCTCAAGCGCATTTATGGCGATGGCTGGGAAACCTTTATCGGCAATTCCGGGGTGATCCAGTATTTTGGCAGCCGCGACCGGATCACTGCCGATTATTTCTCGGCTTTGTGCGGTGTAACCACGGTCTGGAATCTATCTTATGCTTTCGGGAAAGTGTTTGGCCATAGCGGGCAAGGATCGTCCAGCTCGTTCAGCCAAACAACGACAGCTTCTTCTGCGCAAAGAAAGCTGGCCTATGCCGATGAGCTGATGCGCCTGCATCATTCAAACGCGGCTTATATCTGGTTGGAAGCCTCAATCCAATCTCAGGACAAAAGCTGCCCTGGTTCAAAGACCCTGAACTGAAAAACCTCGGCAAGAGTGCTGTAAGATTGGGCAGAGAGAGGAAGCCAGAAACTCAGGCAGGGGCTTGAACGCCCCTGCTCCTTTTTCCCCTAAATTACGGAGAATCCTATGTCGGATTTTGAAAAGAAAAACCTGCGCGATAAAGACAATGCCATGCCCAGAATTAAACCACCTCGCAATGTGAATATTGCACCAAGAGGTTTTGCGCCGCCTGGAATGAGCGGGATCAAGCCTTCTCCGTCAATAGACAAATCCCGCATGCCGGTAGGCCAAGCCCCTAAACCACCAAAACCAAGCAAGCGTTTTGCCCTTGGCAAAGCTGGTGATCTAAAAAAAGAATTCAAACCGCTGGTCAGCAAAACGCCTGATAAGGGGCATGGCTGATTTGCAAAGAATGCCTCAGCCAAAGCAAAAACCTAAATATCGTCCAGAACGTTGGCCTTATGCTTCTCGATGACCTCTATGACATTCCTTGCTTAGTGGCAGGTGTTTCTTTTCATTTTGCCATATTGCTTCAAACTGCTCTTTTGTATGTAAGACCGTATCAAGAACCAATTTTTCTGGAAGCCTTGCTTTGGCAGCAAAGCGCTTAAATGCCTGTTCGCTCAGATCGATAAATCTTTTTGAGCGACCAGCAAGGCTTAAAGCCATAGAATCATCAGGTAGATAGGCAATGGTTGAAACAAAATCATAGGCTGGCGCAAGCGCTGCCTGACGCTGGATCAGGATATATCAAAGACCCAGCTTTTGAGGTGGCTATCCGCATTTCCTGATCAGGGCATTAAAGACCAAACGGCGCACAAATTCCTGAATGGCCTCTGCGCCAATTTCAGTCCATATTACTGGCCATGCTACGATAACCGGCTCGCTCATATTTATCATCCGGCCTTAACACACCAAAAACCTGAGCAAAATCTTCCATATGAATTCGCTCGCCTGAATCGGCACGGTCAAAACGGCGAATTGCAAAAGCTTGTGCCTCAATTTTATCTATGCCTTCTGGCAGATTTGTGATGGCACTTACCGGAATGAGTTTTACCTCAGGCACGTCAATACCAATTGCACGAGCCAATAACTCATCATTGAATATTCATTTTTCTGGCACACCAGCATAACTGGCAGAAGGCAATTTTACGATCCAATCCCCACCACTACCTTGTGCAGGAATAGTCATGCCTCCATGGGTTTCCATGATACCAGAAAATTTTAACTGCGCGCCAGCTAGCGAGAACCGCAAAAAATGGTCCTGACTTTTTCTTATCCTTCTGCTCGGCATCTCCTTTTTGCAGGCAAGGCAAACGGCCAATCACCCCCACCAACGGGGCCACAACCGGCCACGGCTCCCGGCAAATCCTGCCCAAGCGCTGCAAGCAAATAGAACTAGAACTCGCGACTCTTTTGACACCTGCACGGCCTGCCAGATAATGACGCAAAGCGCCTTTCGGGCAGCAGATTTGAAAAGAATGGCGGCAAGCTAGTCCGCACTGGACGGCTCTCAGTAATTAAACCGCCATAAGCATCTTTGTAACTTAAATCCAAGGGACTGGGCGTTCCGCCATCTTCCACATATGACTCTATCAAAAGCAAAAAAGCGTTGGCACCACCAGGAAGAAGGGTCAGCGTGCCAATCTGCTTACCATGATAGGCTAACATTCAAAATCAGAGGACTAGCCATGATCATCCTCCCCATCTAACCGATAGGCAGAACGCGCTCCATAAACGAGCCGACTTTTCCATTACCGCTTTCTTTAAGGCCTTTTATAGCTGGCTATATGCTGTTTTGGCACCAGCACCAATTCCAAATCCAAAGCTCGCGCCAACTCAATCAAGCTCTTGGTGGTAAGGTTGGTTTCACCGCGTTCCTCACTTTGATAAAATGGCTTTGGCGGCAAACCCGTAATGGTGCTCTAAATGCCCTTTGGCTTAAGCCCTTTTTCCTGCCGTTGGCTCTTTTCAAGGCCAGAGAAATATATTCAAGGGTAACCGAGCTACTTGATAATCTCCTGCGTCTCATTCAATATAATCGGTTATAAGCTACTACATATCATACACGCATGCAAGAATTTATATGCTAATGCATAATAATCAACCAATATGATATATTATATATTGCATCACCTACCCTGATAAGGGGCACGGATTTGATCGGTGATAAAACCTTAAATCTTCGCTTTTTCAAAATCATCATGCTTAAAGGCAGAAGCCATACGGTCGATCTCTCTTTTGCTTAACCCGAAACCCTTGGCAACTTTCCTCCATTGTTTTACAGCGGCGTAAAACTTCTTTGATGATGTTATGCGCTTCCGTCCTAGACAGTCTAAAGGTATCAATTACAGAGAGGGCAATATCCAGCGATGCTGTACTGTCTTCAAAATCAATAGCCGCTGAAAAGAATTCGCGGTTTAATCCCTGCTGGTGTTGGGTTCATGTCATAAGCAGGAGATAAGCGCCAACTGCGCGTGTTGCGCTCATAGATAAATCCATGATTGCGCAAGTGATCATCAGTATTGAAATCAAAATACTAAAGACAATCCTGCGCCATAACTCAGCCATATCTGCATCTGGATTACCGCCACTTGCACTAAAGCGTAGGCGATTTCCAAATAACTACGTTGCTCATTATCCTTTGCATCCAGCATGCTCATAGCAGAGAGAAACGGCACCCTTTTATCCCCATCACGGTCAAAGCGCCTCATGATCAGAACAGGTTTTTCAAGGATTACTTCTAATCGCCATTCTGGCACATTAATGCCCGCTTGTTTGGCAAGCCTTAAAGCGACAGTTTCCCAAACGACAATATTAAACTCGTCGTCTTTGCGTGGAAACTTTACAATTGCCAGGCTACCGTCTTGTCTCTGAGCGTTGCTTTTGGCCTTGCTCCACCAAGAGAGGACCCTGGAACCAATAACAGCCTTAAATCTTCCGCTGTTTCATCATTATCCAAAACGTTCAGTGGCAGATAATAACCGTGGAAGGCCCATGAGTGGCGGAATGGTAGTTTTGCCTTTTGGGGTTAAATAAGGACCACTGATTTCCCAGAAAACGTAATGCACCTTGGCGAGCTTCATCATTAACACCAAGGGAGATAATCAATCTCGCCCAGCGTTCGTGCTGTTTCATTATTTTCTTCGGCTCTCCTAGTTTCTGCGCGGCGCATCAAAACCCGTCCCCAACGATCTGGCGCTGAATCGCCGATTGCACCGAACAAGATTTGATTGGCCTTCGTATGAAAAGAACCTCGTGTTAGTTGCAAGGCGGGCCCAAGATGAAATGCTTCATGTTTCAGCCAGCTTTCATCATATCTCAAAAGAAAGCGCTTTCGCGCCCTTTATTGATGGCACCACAAACGAGTCTCAATTAAATGGCTTTTTTCACCAAGCATGATAGATACAAAACGTGCTTACTGCTCATGGCGATCACTTTGCTTTTTAATCTTTGGCAAGTGAATCCGCTGAGGAAGATTTTCCTCTAAAGCTCTCGCCCCGTTATATCATGACGCGCATCCACTAAATCTTCCAAACGATCCGTCATACCCAAACAAAAGGATAGAAGCATATGATGCTATAGCAACGCTTGCTTGCCCCTTTTTTCAACTTTTGCTAGCGTTCTCGGCGATATATCTGCGCGTTCATGCCATAAGCGCTGCTGTGATTACGGCGGCGGCGGCGAGCTGCCTTTATATCGCTGCCCAGCACTTCCGCATTGCCTTTTGAACAGGTATTGGTAGCTTTGCCTTGTTACTCATATCGCCTCCTTTTTAATGCGCAGGTTAATGCACACTATATGCTTTAATATGCAATATAATGCATTTTAAATTATTTTTCAAGAAAATTTTCTACATACCACAGAAAAGCAAGAGCCGTAATTTTGAACGGTAAAAACAACGCCGCACAACACAGTAGGCTAAAACAGAACAGTATCATTATGAATGCTTTATAGGTCTGCTTGCCATTATTATGCTCTATACATCGACTCGACTGCGGGTTACATGGGCAAGGGATGCTGATAAAGTAAAGCTCAAGAGATCAAACCAAGGGGTGCAAAATGCCAAAGCCTGCCAAGCGCACATATTCTGCTTATAGCACGCAAGCTATGCGTCTGTTGGGCGTTGCCATTAAAGCTGAACGCAAACCAAAAAAATGTCTCAGCAAGAACTGGCTGAACGCGCAGGCGTTGCCCGCAGCTTTATTCAGCGCGTGGAAAGGGGAGCGATAAGTGAGCTGTGGCATAGGCATTGTTTTTGAAATAGCCCACATCGTAGGCATTCCACTCTTTGATGCCGAACCAGACAGACTGGCCAAGCCATATCAAACAAATTGAAGACAAAAGCTGACCCTTTTGCCAAAGACCATACATAAAAAGAAAAAGGTGATCAGTGATGATTTCTAAGAGCAATTACCAAGAAGCGTATGTTTGGATGTGAAGCTTCCAGGATCGCTACTCCAACCAGTCGTCGCGGGCAAATTAGAGCAAGATGGTGAAAATCTGCTCTTCACCTATGGCAAAAGCTATCTTTGAACGAAAAACGCTATCTCAATATATGAGCCTGAACGCTACCCTTGAAATCTGGCACCCTGCCTACCACTAACCGGCTTGAATGTGCTTCAAGCTGTATCCGTGATGCATCACCGTGGATGCTGCATGGGGGCGGCGGGTTATTATCAACCGCCTACAAGGTGCTGCCCACGAAAACGGAGCTTGCTTATCTTTGTAGCGATCGGCAATCCTGACCGTGGATTGGTGCCTTGGATTTTCAAGCCTCTCCCACTGAATATGTGCCCCGGCAATCACAAGGCGCAACCCTTGAAGAGCTTATGAATTCCGCCGAACGGGTGGAGAAAAAGGCGTGCCGCTTCTCACCAGAATTGGACCAGGCCTTATTCCATGGCAGCTCGGATCGGCGGTGCGCGCCCCATTCAAGCACTGATCCAGGATGGAAACAAAAATACATCGCCAAGTTTTCCGCCAGCAATGACACCTACAGCGGCGTCGTCAAGGCTGAATTCATCGCTATGCGCTTGTCACATCTGGCCGGATTGAACGTGGCGCCGGTGAAAAATGGTAGAGGCTGCTCAAAAGGACGTTTTGCTGAGTTGAGCGCTTGGACCGCTTACTGGCAAAACAAGGGTGGCACCGTAAAGCCATAGTTTCTGCTTCCTAACTCTCTTTGAGCTTGATGAGGCTGATGGCTCGTTATGCCAGCTATGAAAAACTGGCTAAGAGGTTATTCGCCACAGATTTACAACACCGACAGGTACTCTCAAAGAGCTGTTCGCCCGTATGGTGTTCAATATTCTTTGTGGCAATACCGATGATCACGCCAGAAACCATGCCGCGTTTTGGGATGGCAAATCACTCACCCTTACCCCAGCCTATGATATTTGCCCACAAGGCCGGGCCGGAGGAGAAGCAACCCAAGCCATGCTGATCACTGGGAATAACCGCTATAGCCAAATCAAGACCTGTCTTGGAAGCAGCCCATCAACTTCAGATTGTCTGAAGGAAGACGCTCATGGCGATCATTACACATCAAAAGACGGTCATTGAAGATAACTGGGACAAAGTATGCGATGAGGCTAATTTAAGCGAAATTGACCGCAAATTATTCTGGCACCGCCAATTCCTCAACCCATATGCCCTTGAAGAATTAGAGGGCATAACTCAAGGATGCAACATAATGCCCTAAATATTGGTCGACATAATATCCGATATATGGTACAACTGAATAACCGAAATATAAAACAAGCTAAAACCTAGAAAGCGAATGCGCTATGGCAGCACCATCTGAAAAACTCGCACGCTCATTAGAGGCATTAAAGGCGCTCCAGGATACAGGAGTCATAGCCATACGTTCTGCTGACTTAACACGTACCCACCGCGAACGTCTCCTGAAACATGGGTTTCTACAAGAAGTGATGAAAGGCTGGTATATTCCTGCACGGCCTGATGATGTGGCTGGCGAAAGCACGGCTTGGTATGCCTCGTATTGGGGTTTTTGCGCCTCATACCTTACATCCAGATTCAAAGATGACTGGTGTCTTTCGCCAGAACAATCACTACAGATTCATGCAGGCAATATGCAAGTGCCAAAGCAGCTTTTGGTGCGCTCATCAAAAGCCGGAAAGGATATCACTAACCTCCCCCACGGCACCTCGCTCTACAGTGTCAAAACAACCATGCCAAAAGCGAAAGACATAGAGATCAAAGAAGGCTTGCGGATTTTTCCTCTACCCGCTTCACTTATTGCCTGCTCGCCAACCTATTATCGGCAATGCCCAACCGAATTGCGCACAGCGCTTGCCCTTGTAAAAAGCTCCGCAGACATACTTGGGCCTCTCTTGGAGGGCGAGCACAGCAAAGTAGCTGGGCGGCTAGCCGGTGCCTTTCGCAATATCGGGCGAGATCGTATCGCTGATGAAATTCTGGCAACGATGAAAGCGGCTGACTTTGATGTCAGAGAGATTGATCCCTTTGAAGAAAAACTGCCCCCCATTGGCGACATGCGAGAAACCTCCCCGCTTGCCATGCGCATCAAACTGATGTGGCAGAAGATGCGCGAAGACATAATTGGTAAACTTCCGGTGCCAACACCCGTAAATGATATCGAAGCCTATCTGGCACAAGTGGATGATATTTATGTAACGGATGCCTATCACTCTCTTTCAATTGAAGGCTATAGGGTAAGCCCTGCGCTCATAGAGCGCGTGCGTAGCGGCGATTGGAATCCGGATACAATTGAGGCTGATAAGAAACACAAAGATGCCCTCGCCGCACGAGGGTATTGGCTTGCCTTTCAGGCCGTCCGCAAAAGCGTAAAAAAATGTCTTGAAGGACAAAATGCTGGTCGGGTTACTGACCAAGATCATGCCATTTGGTACAGAGAGCTGTTCGCGCCAAGCGTAACAGCAGGCCTGTTAAAGCTGTCTGATCTGGCTGGTTACAGGAATGCTCCCGTATATATTCGCCGCTCAATGCACGTTCCGCCAGCTTCCGAAGCGGTGCGCGATGCCATGCCGGTTCTATTTGAGCTGTTGGAATCAGAAAAAGATGCCAGTGTTCGCATAGTGCTCGGGCATTTTATCTTCGTCTATATCCATCCCTACATTGATGGCAATGGCCGGACGGGTCGTTTCTTGATGAATGTGATGATGGCCGCAGGTGGATACCCTTGGACGGTCATCCCCGTCGAAAGCCGCGCCGACTATATGTCGGCTCTGGAAGCCGCCAGCGTAGATCAGAACATCACGCCCTTCACCGATTTTATTGCCAACGTGATGAGCGAGAAATTAGCTTCATGAAAAAATGCTTATATGTCATGAAATTTGATTATTTTCATCAAGACATACATCCCCGACCCATAACCTCAATACGCGCCTTCCATTCATCTATCGACAAACATCCATCACGATCTGAGAGTCTGACCGAAAACCACCCTTAAGAATCAATTCCTTGCCAATCGCCTTGTGACCATTTTGATATGGGCGATGAGGAGCCAGCTTTCGGCAGAGAGGATAGATTTTTCCCAGTCTTTAGCCAGTCTGCGGCAGCGGCCCAGCCATGCGAAGGTGCGTTCCACCACCCAGCGGCGGGGAATGATTTCAAAGCCTTTGGCCTTGTCAGAGCGTTTGACAATTTCCATTGTCCAGCAGCCGATTTTCTCCAGCCTGCCCCGCAGTTTGGGGCCTGCGTAGCCCCCATCAGCAAAAACATGGCGCAGCCACGGGTGCGTGAAGCGGATGGATTTGAGCACCTGAACCGCGCCATCGCGATCCTGAATATCAGCGCCATGAATGACAAACCCGATCAGCAGGCCAATGGTGTCGGTAATGATATGGCGCTTGCGACCTTTAATCTTCTTGCCAGCATCATAGCCGCAAACCCCGCCGCTTTCTGTGGTTTTAACGCTCTGGCTGTCAATTACACCGGCACTTGGTGAGGCTTTACGGCCTTCTTTCTCACGCGCCGTCATCACAAGGGCATGATTGATTTCATGGTACAAACCACGCTCTCGCCACTCATAGAAATACCCTTGTACGGTCGACATCGGCGGAAAATCATTGGGGATCATCCGCCACTGGCAACCGGTCGTGGCCATGTATTGATGGCATCC